>NZ_JACIDU010000059.1 GCF_014196535.1 Allorhizobium borbori | reverse complement strand
AGGAACTTGACCACGACCGCAGACCCGAAACATACCTAACACGCGGGTCAATTCTCGGTGGAAACGCCGGGTCAGTTCTCAGTGGCAATCAACACTGATACCTTCTGTCGAACATCGGTCGCATAAAGGCTTGAACAATCGCGCGGAAAATTCACACCTGCCGCTGCGAAAGCGAGAACGGATGATGCAAGGCTTCCGATCCGCCGGCGGATTGCAACGGTTCATCGCGGTCTTTTCGGCAATCAGAAATCACTTTGTCCCGTCCCACCAGAAGCACACCGCCCTCGCCACCCACATTCATCGAATCCGCGCAATGGCGCAGTGGAAGGCCGTGACCCGCGCAGCTGCCTGAGTTCAACGCCAAGCCCTTCGCCCGGCTTCAGTCAAACAACGTGACATCACCTCAAATTGTATTCGTTCATTTTATAATGTTCCTTAGCACGCTTGTGTCAGATGCAGCCGCTTAACTTGTCAGACAGGAATCCGGAAATTAAAAAGGAAAAAACTGAAAATATTAATGACATAAACAAATAATTCTTTTTAATAAAGAATATATATAAACTATAGATTGCAATTAAAGTTATAAGCCAGGTTAAAAATCTTTTTTCTATTTCTGACTTATTACTTGAACATTTATGCCCTTCATATATGCCTAAATTGAATCCATCTAGTGTGTCTTTGTATAATGCATACAAAAGATAAGTAAGTGCGAAAAAAAATAAAATTAGATACTTTCTCTCCGAGATGAATTTCTTCATCCGAAGCATTCCTAGCGTTTGAAGTTGTTGTCTGTGGCTTTTGAAGAGAATGTAGTTTTCACCAATTAAGAATTGCGCCAGTCGCGATTCAATCGTCTTTTTGGTGTTATTAGTCTGACTAATTGATGTCAATATGACTGCGCTAGGATTGTTAGGCTCAGGACTTCGGTAACGGGGCCGTTTCAGTCAAGCAAAAACTAAGGACCGCAGCAGCGCCGTCAGGCTGCCAATGCGGTAAATAATCCGACAGATTCC
>NZ_JACIDU010000058.1 GCF_014196535.1 Allorhizobium borbori | reverse complement strand
CGGTCCTCGCCGATGGATGACCTCGGCCTTTTAAAGACCGTTGATCGTTTCAGCGAGAGCGTTGTCGTAGCTGTCGCCAACGCTTGCGACAGACGGCTCGATGCCCGCTTCCGCCAGCCGTTCAGAATAGCGAATAGACACATATTGCGATCCGCGGTCGGAATGGTGAACCAGCCCGCCGCGATGAGCGGGTCGCCGATCATGAAGTGCCTGGTCGAGGGCATCGAGGACAAAGCCCGCTTGCGCCGTCCTGCTTGCTCTCCATCCGACGATGCGGCGGGCAAATGCATCAATGACGAAGGCCACGTAGACGAAGCCCTGCCAGGTGGCCACATAGGTGAAATCGGAGAGCCAAAGCATGTTTGGTGCGGGAGCACGGAACTGCCGGTTCACGCGGTCGAGCGGGCATGGAGCGGCCTTGTCCGACACGGTGGTTTTGACGGGCTTGCCGCGAATGATACCTTGAAGCCCATCATTCTCATGAGCCGAGCGACGGTGCAGCGGGCGATGTCGTGACCCTCTCGCTGCAACTGTCGCCAGACTTTCCGCACGCCATAGACCTGGAAGTTCTCGTTGAACACCCGGCGTATCTCGACCTTCATGGCGATATCATTCCGCTCGCGGGCCGACAGACGGCCCACGTCCCTGCGCTTGGCAATGACCTCATAGTAGGTGGACGGGGCAATCGGCAGCAGCCTGCAGATCGGCTCGACCCCGAGCACCGAGCGGTGTTCGTCGATGAAGGAGATCATCGCTTCAGTGGGCGGTCGAGCTCCGCCTGGGCAAAATACGCGGATGCCTTGCGCAGTATCTCATTCGCCTGACGAAGCTCGCGGTTCTCCCGCTCCAGAGCCTTCATCTTCTCGGCCATATCGCTCGGCAGGCCAGCCCGCTTGCCGTTATCAACCTCGGCCTTCTTTACCCATTCGTTGAGTGTGTGTGCAGAGCAGCCGATCTTGGCGGCGATCGAGCAAACCGCCGCCCAACGGGAGGGATGCTCGGCTTCATGCTCCGCAACCATTCGAACGGCGCGGGCGCGGACTTCAGGAGAGAACTTATTCGTCGTTCCGCTTGTCATAGACCCTACTTCTCACGCGTTGGGGTCGCCGGTAAATCCGGCGC
>NZ_JACIDU010000057.1 GCF_014196535.1 Allorhizobium borbori | reverse complement strand
AGTTTTGTGGACGCCCTCGGGTTACATTTCCTGCTGCCGTTCGAACTCGACGGGTGACAGCATCCCGTTCCTGACGTGCTTACGCTTGGGGTTGTAGAACATCTCGATGTAGTCGAACACGTCCTTCCTTGCCTCCTCGCGTGTTGGGTATGTCCTGCGCCTTATCCTTTCGCGTTTGAGGAGGTTGAAGAAGCTCTCCGCCACGGCATTGTCGTGGCAGTTGCCTCGACGGCTCATCGAGTGCTCGAGATTGTGGTGCTTCAGGAATGCCGCCCAGTCCATACTGGTGAACTGCGAGCCTTGATCGGAATGGACCAGAACCTTGCTCTTCGGCTTTCGACGCCACACCGCCATGAGCAACGCCTGCAACACGACATCGGTGGTCTGTCTGCTCTGCAGCGACCAGCCGATGACGCGGCGCGAGAACAGGTCGATCACCACTGCCAGATAGGCAAAGCCCTCCTGCGTCCGGATATAGGTGATGTCTGTCACCCAAGCCCTGTCCGGCGTATCGGCATCGAACTGTCGGGCAAGGGTGTTGTCGACCACGACCGACAGCTTACCGCCATAGGAGCCGGGCCGACGCTTGTAACCGATCTGAGCCTTGATCCCGGCCAACCTCGCGAGACGAGCAATGCGGTTGGCGCAACTGGTCTCTCCCTGATCGAGGAGGTCGTCATGCAGCTTGCGATAACCGTAGACCCTGCCGCTTTCCTTCCAGGCCTTGCTGAGAAGCTCGGTCTGACGGACATCTTCCCGAGCCCGTTCGCTCAGCGGGTTCTTCAGCCAGGCATAGAAACCACTGGGCCGGATACGCAGGCAACGGCACATCGCCCGCACGGTGAACTGCTGACGATGCTCGGCAACAAACGCGTATCTCACTTTGCATCCTTGGCGAAATACGCGGTGGCTTTTTTTAAGATGTCGCGCTCCTCGGTGACGCGCGCCAATTCCTTCTTCAGACGACGAATCTCTGCCGCCTGATCCTCATTGCCTCCTGATGGCTTCGAGAACTTCTTCTTCCACGCATAGAGCGAGTGTTGGCTCACCCCCAGCCGCTGCGAAACCTCCGCAACAGGATAGCCCCGCTCGGTGATCTGCGCGACAGCATCGCGCTTGAACTCGTCACTAAAATTGCCAGACCCCATCATGGCCTCCTTGCCTCAAAAATAGGGAAGAAGGCGTCCACAAATCTAGG
>NZ_JACIDU010000056.1 GCF_014196535.1 Allorhizobium borbori | reverse complement strand
TCGCCGCCGTCAGTTCCGGACGCTCGGAGGCGGCAATCGCCTCCGACACGAACGTCGAGACACCCTTGTCGCCGGCAGAGGCAACGGCTTCGATGGCGGCCGAACCGCCTGCCGGGGCCGCCGCAAACGAGGCCGTGCGCACGGTGATCACCTTCTTCGCGTCGCTGGACTGCACCGTCTGGATGGCGTTGCCGGCATAGATCGGACGCTTGAACGTATCCGCCGAGACGACCTCGATGATTTCCGACACCTGCATCACGTCGAGAAGGGCCGCCACGCGCGGCAGCACGCTCTTGGCAACCGACGTCGCCGCGCCGATGACGACATCATAGCCGCCGGCCAGCGAGACGATCAGGTCCGTCAGCGGTTCGGACAGGCCATGCGCATAGGCGGCGTCATCTGCCACCAGAACCTTCGCAACGCCCGAGAGCTTCGCGGCGGCATCCGCCACGGCAGACGCGCCGGAACCGGCTACCAGCACATGCACGTCGCCGCCGATCTTCGTGGCGGCGCTCAGAACCTTGGCGGTCTGTTCGGAAAGGGCCTTGTTGTCGTGTTCGGCCAGAAGAAGAATGGTCATGGTAATAGCTCCTCTCGCGTCCGCTTAAAGCACGCCGGCTTCGGTCTTGAGCTTCTCGACGAGTTCCGCCACGCTCTTGACCTTGATGCCCGCCTTGCGGCCGGCCGGTTCTTCCGTCTTCACCACCTTGAGGCGCGGCGAAACATCGACGCCGAGATCGGCCGGGCTCTTCTTGTCGAGCGGCTTCTTCTTCGCCTTCATGATGTTCGGAAGCGAGGCATAGCGCGGCTCGTTGAGGCGCAGATCCGTCGTCACCACCGCCGGAAGCTTCAGCGCGATGGTCTGCAGACCGCCATCGACCTCGCGGGTGACGGCCACCGAGCCGTCGCCCAGCTCCACCTTCGAGGCAAACGTCGCCTGCGGGAAACCCGTCAGCGCCGAGAGCATCTGGCCGGTCTGGTTGGCGTCGTCATCGATCGCCTGCTTGCCGAGAATGACCAGGCCCGGCTCTTCCGCGGCAACCACGGCCTTCAGCAGCTTCGCCACCGCCAGCGGCTCGACCGTCTCGTCGGTCTCGATCAGGATGGCGCGGTCCGCGCCCATCGCCAGCGCCGTGCGCAGCGTCTCCTCGGCCTTGGCCGGTCCAATCGACACCGCAACCACTTCCGCCGCCTTGCCCGCTTCCTTCAAACGCAGCGCCTCTTCCACCGCAATCTCGTCAAACGGGTTCATCGACATCTT
>NZ_JACIDU010000055.1 GCF_014196535.1 Allorhizobium borbori | reverse complement strand
CAATCAAATATCGGCGACGAATGTCTGTTTTTGCGTGCCGAGGCCCTCGATTCCGAGTTCGACGGTATCGCCGGCCTTGAGGTAGCGCGGCGGCTTCATGCCGAGACCGACGCCGGGCGGCGTGCCGGTGGAGATGACATCGCCCGGATGCAGCGACATGAACTGCGAGAGGTAGGACACGAGGAAGGCAACGCCATAGACCATGGTCTTCGACGAACCGTTCTGCATCATCTCGCCGTTCACCTTCAGCCACATGCCGAGGTTCTGCGGATCGGGAACTTCATCCCGGGTGACGAGCCACGGGCCGATCGGCCCGAACGTGTCGCAGGACTTGCCCTTGGTCCACTGGCCCGCCCGCTCCGCCTGGAAGGCGCGCTCGGAAACGTCGTGGGAAACCACATAGCCCGCGACGTAATCCAGGGCATCGGCTTCCGAGACATATTTCGCGGTCTTGCCGATGACGACGCCGAGTTCCACCTCCCAGTCGGTCTTTTCCGAACCGCGCGGAATGATGACGTCATCGTCGGGACCGCAGATGGCCGAGGTCGCCTTCATGAAGATCACCGGTTCCGGCGGTACCGCCATGCCGGATTCGGCGGCGTGGTCGGAGAAGTTCAGCCCGATGCAGATGAACTTGCCGGTGCCCGAGACCGGCGGGCCGAGACGCGTGCCCGCATCCACCACCGGCAGCGTCGCGGGATCGATGGCGCCGAGCCGGGCCAGCGTGTCCGGGTCGAGTGCAGCGCCCGAGAGATCGAAGACATGGCCGGAGAGATCGCGGATCGTGCCGTCGGCAGCCAGAAGGCCGGGCTTTTCGGCGCCGGGAGCGCCATGGCGAAGAAGTTTCATGGGGATGGTCCTTTCCAGTCGTAAACGGTTCAATCCGGCGAGGGGCGATACGCCCTCTGGCCTGCCTCAGATCGACCAGCCGCCATCGATGCCGACGGCCTGACCGGTCGTGTAGGTGGCGCCGGCGAGATAGACGGCAAGGTCGGCGATTTCTTCCGGCGTGCCGAGGCGCCCCATGGGCTGGCGGGCGATGAAGGCGGCGCGGGCTTCCTCGTAATTGCCCTGCGCGCGCATGCGGCTCTCCAGCGAGGGGCTTTCCACCGTGCCGGGGCAGATGGCGTTGCAACGAATGCCCTGCGCCACATAATCCGCCGCGACCGACTTGGTCAGCCCGATAACGGCGGCCTTGGTGGTGCCATAGGCGCAACGGTTGGGCACGCCCTTCGACGACGAGGCGATCGAGGCCATGTTGATGATCGTGCCATCGCCACGTTCCAGCATGCCGGGCAGCACGGCCTGAATGGTGCGGATCATGGCGCGGACGTTGAGATCGAAGG
>NZ_JACIDU010000054.1 GCF_014196535.1 Allorhizobium borbori | reverse complement strand
CATTTCACGATCCGTCCCCCATCGCCGGAGAAGGATGGCCGTCCTCTCCGGCGCTTCTTTATCTCATGAAGAAGCACGGAAATCATAAGACAAGCTGATCGGTTGGCCGCTTGCGCACGAGATCGACGATGCCCCCGGCATTGCCGCCACCATAGAGAACCGATGCTGGCCCCTTGAGCACATCAACGCGCTCCAGCGCGAAGGGGTCGATCTGGAAGCCGCCGAAACCGTAGGAGAAGAGGTTCAGGCCATCGAAAAACATTCCGGTCTGGGTGGCGTCGAAACCACGAATATAGAGCCAGTCCGTGTCCGGATCGGTGCCGAAGGGTTCGGCGGCAACACCGGCAGTGTAGCGCAGTGCCTCATCGATCTTGTTGACCACGCCGCGATCATCAAGTTCTGCACGACCGACAACGGAAACGGATTGCGGAATTTCCTTGATAAGCGTGTCGGCTTTGGAGCCAGCCGCCGATTTCTTCGCGACATAGCCCTTGACCGGGCCGCGGGCCTGGCTGCCATCGCCCTCGACCACGATGGTGGAAAGCCTGGTGGTCGGCTCCTCGGCAAAGGCGTGGTTGGCGGTCAGGATGGCGGCAAGCGCCGCGCTGGCCCGCAATGTATGGCGGAATCTGGATTTTGCGATCAACGTCGTCATTCGTAGCGCCCCAATATCTGACCCGCGCCGCACGTTTCAGCGGGGTTTATAGATGAGTTATTAACTCATGTTTAAGGGCCGCGATTGACTGATCCGGCTGTGGTTGAAAACTCTTGGGCGTCATTGCCGTGCTTTTCGCCACTTTCCCGGGGTCGTTCCCGTATGGCGACGGAAAGCGCGGGTGAAATGCGCCTGGTCGCTGAAGCCGACATCCGTCGAGATTTCGGCAAGCGGCTGACCGCTTTTCTGGAGCAGGTGCTTGGCGCGGTCGATCCTTGCGGCGATCTGCCAGTCCTGCGGCGCCATGCCCGTCGATACCTTGAAGGAATGGCTGAAATGCGAGGCTGACAGGCCCGTCAACGCTGCAAGTTCCTGAAGGCGGATGGTGCGGGTGCAATGGGTTGTGATGAAATCCTCGGCGCGGCGAAGCTGTACCTGCGTCAATCCTCCCCGCTTTCGCGCCGGTGTCTTCGTTACCTGAAGCACGTCGATCAGAAGCGAGAGCGCCAGCCCGTCGCCATAGAGATCGTGAAGGGGGGTGTCCGAGGCGATGTCAGCCGCAATCAGCCGGGAAAGGGCAAGAATGCGTTCGTCGGAAAACAGAAGGCGCGGCGTATCCAGCCGGTCCCGGTCAATATCCTCGCTAAGACGTTGGGCGATGATATCGGCGTCGAAGTGAAGGTCGAGATGGCGCAGCGTGCTGACATTTGAAATATCGAGCCAGAGGTCCATATGCGCGGGAATGTAGGAGAGCGGAGTCAGTGCGCGATCCTGCCACGCACCGCTTTCGCGGGGCGACTGCCTGACGAGCGGGCGGCCTGTGCCGGAGTGATCGAGCAGGATGAACAGGCGCGGGTCCCGGGCCAGATAATGTCCGCCGGCATAATCCGCGCATTCGACATCCCAGAGGTCGGCTACAATTCCGTGCCATGTCTTGCGGCGCAAGCCGCCCATGACGGAAAAACCTTCGATGCTGTTGTGCATCCTAGGTGTTTAGTCCCGGCATTTGATGGTGCGGATTGAGTTTAAACCGTTTTGGCTCTGTTGCCCAGATTTTGCAGATGAATTCGTAGGGCGTCAGGCCGCGCAGTGTCTTTAACCGCCGGCC
>NZ_JACIDU010000053.1 GCF_014196535.1 Allorhizobium borbori | reverse complement strand
TTATTGAGCGTGATCCGACGCTGGCATTTTCGAGACCATCTATCGATCCGGGAGATTTGCCGCAGGACCGGCCTATCCCGGAATACCATCCGCAAATACCTGCGCTTGGACGGCGTAGAGCCGAAGTTCAAGGTTCCGGAGCGGCCGAGCAAGCTTGATCCGTTTGCAGATCGGTTGTCGGCCTGGCTGAAGACCGAATCCAAGAAGAACCGCAAACAGAAGCGGACGATGAAGCAGTTGCATGCCGATCTGATGAGCCTCGGCTATGAGGGTTCCTATAACCGAGTGGCGGCCTTCGCGCGGGAATGGCGTGATGATCGTCAAAGGGAGTTGCAGACGATGGGCCGCGGGACATATGTGCCCCTGGCGTTTGCCCCCGGTGAAGCCTTCCAGTTCGATTGGTCGGAAGATTGGGCCATCATTGGCAATGAGCGCACTAAGCTGCAGGTGGCGCACACGAAGCTGAGCTACAGCCGGGCCTTCATCGTCCGGGCCTATCTCCTGCAGACGCACGAGATGCTGTTCGATGCCCACAACCATGCATTCCGCGTGTTTGGAGGCATCCCTGGCCGTGGCATCTACGACAACATGCGCACTGCGATCGACAAGGTCGGCCGTGGAAAAGAGCGTGACGTCAACGTCCGCTTCCAGGCGATGGCCAGCCACTACCTGTTCGAACCCGAGTTCTGCAATCCGGCTTCAGGCTGGGAGAAAGGGCAGGTCGAGAAGAACGTTCAGGACGCGCGTCATCGTCTGTGGCAGCCCACGCCGCGCTTTGCATCGCTGGATGCTCTGAACGACTGGCTTGAGCAGCGCTGCAAGGAGTTCTGGGCACAGACCCCACATGGGCAGATGCGCGGCACCATTGCCGATATCTGGGCGGAGGAAGCTACCGCGCTTATGCCTGTTTCCAGACCATTCGATGGGTTTGTCGAATACACCAAGCGTGTCTCCCCGACCTGCCTCGTGCATCTGGAACGCAATCGCTACAGCGTCCCGGCATCCTTCGCCAATCGACCGGTGAGCCTGCGGGTCTACCCGGAACGGGTCGTGGTCGCCGCGGAGGGCCAGATCATTTGCGAACATCGTCGCGCCATCGACCGATCTCATGATCGACCAGGACAGACGATCTACGACTGGCGGCATTATCTGGCGGTCGTGCAGCGCAAGCCAGGCGCTCTTCGCAATGGCGCACCGTTCGCCGAACTCCCCGATGCATTCCGGACCTTACAGCAATACCTGCTGAAGAAGCCGGGCGGCGACCGGGAGATGGTCGATATCCTGGCGCTTGTCCTTCAACACGATGAACAGGCCGTCCTGTCGGCGGTCGATATGGCACTGAAGTCCGGGGTTCCGACCAAGACGCATGTACTGAACCTGCTGCATCGCCTCGTCGACGGCAAATCCTTCACGCCGCAGACCATTGATGCGCCGCAAGCCTTGACGCTCATCAACGAGCCCAAGGCCAATGTCGAACGATACGATGCCCTGAGAAAGACGGAGGCCCGCCATGCGTCATAATCCAGCAAGCGGTGCTATCGTCATCATGCTGCGGCAACTGAAGATGCACGGCATGGCACAAGCCGTCGGCGAACTGACTGAGCAAGGATCGCCGGCGTTCGAGGCTGCCATTCCGATCTTGTCGCAGCTCCTCAAGGCGGAGACCGCGGAACGTGAAGTTCGTTCGACTGCCTATCAGCTCAAAACAGCTCGCTTTCCCGCCTATCGTGATTTGAATGGCTTCGACTTCGCCAGCAGCGAGATCAACGAGGCGCTCGTGCAACAGCTTCATCGCTGCGACTTCCTGGACGATGCAAACAACATCGTTCTGGTCGGTGGCCCCGGCACGGGCAAGACACACATTGCTACCGCGATAGGTGTTCAGGCCATCGAGCATCACCACAAACGGGTCCGATTCTTCTCAACGGTCGAACTGGTCAACGCGCTGGAACAGGAAAAGGCGCAAGGACGGTCTGGGCAGATCGCCAATCGGCTCGTCCACTCCGATCTCGTGATCCTCGATGAGCTTGGATACCTGCCGTTCAGCGCGTCGGGCGGTGCGATGCTGTTCCACCTGCTCAGCAAACTCTACGAGCGAACCAGCGTCATCATCACCACAAACCTCAGCTTCAGCGAATGGGCCAGCGTGTTCGGCGACGCTAAAATGACCACAGCATTGCTCGATCGGCTTACCCATCATTGCCACATCCTTGAAACCGGAAACGACAGCTTCCGCTTCAAGAACAGCTCTGCGCACGACACCAAAACGACAAAGGAGAAAACGAGGAACTTGACCACGACCGCAGACCCGAAACATACCTAACACGCGGGTCAATTCTCGGTGGAAACGCCGGGTCAGTTCTCAGTGGCAATCAACA
>NZ_JACIDU010000052.1 GCF_014196535.1 Allorhizobium borbori | reverse complement strand
GCAGGATCGGCCCTTCTCCCTCAACGAAGCGCCGATCCAAAAGCGAAAACCCGCTGCAGCCTCCTGCAGCGGGATTTCTTCGTCAATGGGATGGCATATGCCCGTGGACGCGAAACGCCCACCGATTTCAAGGATTATTGTTCCGCTTCGGCAACGGCGATGTCGGCAAGGGCGAGCGCAGCCTCACGGGTTGCGGCGGCGGCAATGAAGCGACCATTATGGCAAAAGCTCGCGCCTTTCACACCGGATGCGGCTTCGAGATCGCTCCCAGTCAGGCCCGCCCAGGCCTTCGGCAGGTCCGCGCGAAGCTCGAACCCCTCATCGGAGCGGCGAATGCCGGTCAAGCACCAGTCCTTGTCGCGCGGATGGACGACGAACAGCAGGTGATCCGCACCCGCCTTGATGATGGCGGGCCGGAACGGCATGCCCATCGGCAGCTCCAGAACACGCCCTTCACCAGTGTTGCGGATGGCGTCGAGAACGAGCCCTTCAGCCCGCAATTTGGCGGCAGCGGCAGATACGCCTGCTTCAACGAAGCTACGGGCGATTGCCAGAGCGGCGTGAAATGCACGTTCGTCCGCTTCCGCGTTCTTGTCGTCAAAGGCGGGCTTCAGCGTTTCGAGAAGCACCGGCAAGGTGAGGCCGGCCAGCGGCCCGGCGACTGACGGGTCGAATGCGCCGTTGTCGACCAGATCGACCGGCAGCACGAATTTCTTGTCAAAGGCGGCATGAATGGCAGCGACATGCGCTTCCGGCACACCGAAAGCCGCCAGATAGTCTCGACCGTAATGCTTCCACACCAGCCCGAAGGAGCTGTAGGGCTGCCCGTCATCGCGCAGGGGAGCGCCTCGCTGATGGTGATCGAAAATCTGTGCCGCAGCATCATAGGCGCCGCCGACATCGTAAATGATACGGTCGGAGCCGGGCGTAATCCACTCCGGCGCGCGGCTGCGCACGATACGCGCCTCCGGAAAAAGCCGGGTCAGGACGACACTGGACAGGAGTTCGTCCGCATGGAAGCCACCGGAATGGGTGACGAGATAGTCCGGTGTCATGTCGGGATCGCCTTGTCGTTTGTCAGGATCATGTTCGGTGAAGACCAGATAACCCGTGCGGACCGCCACCTCAACCCGCGATCTCACCGATTTAGCGGATGGCGGTGATCTCCAGTTCCTGATCGCCGAGGTTCACCACGTCACCCACCATTTTGCCGAAGAGAATGCGCGCCACCGGAGACACATGGGAAATCGTGCCGGCCTTGGGATCGGCCTCGTCTTCGCCGACGATACGATAGGTTTGCACCCGACCGTCATCACGGGTGAAGGTAACGGTGTTGCCAAAGGCGACGGTATCGCCCGACACAGGTTGTGGCATGACCTGCGCCGTGCGCAGGCGTTCGGAGAAGTAACGCAAATCGCGCAGAGGCCCGGCCGTCTGCCGCCGCTTTTCGTTGACGTCCTCGATGATGTTTGCCGCTTCGAAGGCCTCGCGCGCCTCCGTCATCTGCCGCTCCAGCGCCTTTAGCCCGTCCTCGGTCACGAGGTTCGGGTGGGGAGAGATCGGACGATCCGGCAGCAGGGTTTCCGATGCCGTTTCCGCACTTTCTTCCTTGGTGAAGGCAACACTCACGCTCGAACTCCGTTTCGCGACAAAGCGCCTCCATACCGCATGGGCAGTGCTGCTGGCACACGCTGCTGGCGCTGGACGATTGCCTCTATGCTCTTCAGCCGACAATCCCGCATCTGACGCGATCGTCATTGCATCGATGCCTGCAACGACATGGGATTTCGAGACTGCCGGATGTAGAGGGTGACAAGCCGTCGAGGAAGAAGTTCAAAGCGTACGCAATCGGCTATTTCCACATCGACCTCGCTGAGGTGCAGACCTCCGAAGGTAAACTCTACCTCTACGTCGCAATCGAGAGCCTCAAAGTTTGCCTTCGTCCAATTGGTCGAGCGCGCCACCACCCGAACGGCGTCAGACTTCATGGACGCGCTGGTGGCGGCCGTGCCCCACGAGATCCACACCGTGCTTACCGGCAACGGCATCCAGTTCGCCGACATTCCGAGGAACCGCAACGGACCAACCGCGCGGTTCCGAGGTCGTCCATTCGACCGGGCATGCTGGCGATACGACATCGCGCATCGGCTGACCAAACCCAAGCATCCCTGGACAAATGGCCAGGTCGAACGGATGAACCGGACGATCAAAGAGGCGACCGTAAAACGCTATCGCTACGACAGCCACGATCAGTTCCACCGGCATATCGACGACTTCGTCGCGGCATACAATTTTGCCCGACGTCTCAAGACCCTCAGGGGCTTCACACCCTATGAATTCATATGCAAGGTGAATAGCCCCTAGATTTGTGGACGCCTTCTTCCCTATTTTTGAGGCAAGGAGGCCATGATGGGGTCTGGCAATTTTAGTGACGAGTTCAAGCGC
>NZ_JACIDU010000051.1 GCF_014196535.1 Allorhizobium borbori | reverse complement strand
CATGCTTCCAATATATAACGCGGGGTGGAGCAGCCCGGTAGCTCGTCAGGCTCATAACCTGAAGGCCGCAGGTTCAAATCCTGCCCCCGCAACCAGTTCCTACTCTATAGTATCCTACAA
Source organism: Allorhizobium borbori (assembly GCF_014196535.1). Taxonomy (GTDB): domain Bacteria; phylum Pseudomonadota; class Alphaproteobacteria; order Rhizobiales; family Rhizobiaceae; genus Ectorhizobium; species Ectorhizobium borbori. The sequence continues at coordinate 2,569 of NZ_JACIDU010000051.1, read as the reverse complement.
TAGCCAAAAACTACGATCCAGCACGCTAAACAGCTGCGATCGTCAGCGCTAAATCCCCGGCGCAAAACACAAATTCCAAAACTGGCAGGTGCAAAGCGGGGGCGGCCGTAGGCGCCGATAATGCAGCGTGCCCGATGGACATACGAGGTGGCTGCAGGTCAACGGCGCTCTTCGATCTGCCGAAAGCGTCAACACGCTCGACGTCCTGCAGCACGCGGCTTGGCTCGGCCGGCTGCTCTGATCCCCAAAAACTGGACCATTCATAACTGGAGTTTTCCGCTCCTTTTCCCGGCTGGGAAAAGGAGCGGAAGCATGAAGGCATCGAAGTTCTCGGACGCCCAGAAAGCGTTCATTTTGAAGCAGGGCGATGATGGCGTGCCGGTAGCGGAGATTTGCCGGAAGGCGGGGATCAGCCAGGCGACCTATTTCAATTGGCGCAAGAAGTATGCGGGTCTGCTGCCCGACGAGATGCGCCGACTAAAGGCTCTGGAAGATGAGAATTCCAGGCTCAAGAAGATCGTCGCGGATCTGACACTAGACCGCGAGATGTTGCAGGACGTAATCCGCCGAAAGCTCTGAGGCCTGTCCGGAAGCGGAAGCTGATCGACGGGATGTTGGTGGATTGGGGCATATCGATCCGACGGGCCTGCCAGGCGCTGAAGTTCGACACATCGACCTACCACTACAAGTCCCGTCGCACCGGACAGGCCCCACTCGAAAGACGCATCAAGGAGATTTGCGAGACATGCGTGCGGTATGGCTACCGGCGTGTCCATGTCCACTTGCGCCGCGATGGATGGAAGATCAATATGAAGAAGACGCGAAGGATTTACAGCGAGTTAGGCCTTCAGCTGCGCAACAAGCATCCCAAGCGTCGGGTGAAGGCAAAGCTTAAGGATGACCGCCAGGCAGCAGTAGGGCCGAACGATGTCTGGGCGATGGACTTTGTTCACGACCAGCTCACGACCAGCAAGAAACTGCGCATCCTGACCGTGGTCGACACGACTCGCGCTTTTGCCCCGCCACCGACGCACGTTTCACCTATCGCGGTGAGGATGTGGTTCAGACGCTGGAGCGTATCTGCAAGGGAACTGGCTACCCCAAAACGATCAGGGTCGATAATGGCAGCGAGTTCATCTCTCGTGACCTCGACCTTTGGGCCTACGCCCACAACGTCACCCTGGACTTCTCTCGGCCCGGAAAACCGACCGACAACGGCTTCATCGAGGCCTTCAACAGCAAGCTTCGGGCTGAGTGCCTGAACGCGCATTGGTTCCTGACCCTTGCAGATTCGCGCGAAAAGTTGGAGACTTGGCGTCGATACTACAATGAGGATCGCCCTCATTCGGCAATCGGGTATAAGGTCCTGATTGCCATGCATAATCCAGGTGACGCAACCAGCCCGTCATCGTGATGAGAGCCGGAAAACTCCAATTCCTGGCGGTCCAACCTTTGGGCTCAGAGCAACGGCACGTCAGACTCTCCGAAATCCCGGAGGAAAATTGGGGCTCAGGTCAGGCGTACCCGCAATCCCGGGCTCTCAGCGCAAATCAACAGGCAAGGCACCGGCACGGTTTTGCTCCGGCCATCTTGCTACCAGAGCTTCAGGAACTCGCTGAGCACGCGGTAGCGCTCACTGTCATAGAGCGTGATATTTCCCACGATTTCGGAAGCAAAAAGACGGTCGACGTCCGACGCTCGCCGCGGATACCAAGCCTTCGGACTCTTTAGAATTTTTGAAGCGGCCGCAGTGTATCGCAATATCAGAGCCGAACAAATGACCTCGGGTTCACTTTCGAAATCTCGCTTCTTTAGACTAAAGCCGAGCTCGGCGACTCTTTCGTTATAGTCAGTGTTTTCGGTGATAACGGAGAGACAAAAGGCTAGATCCGAGTCGTCAATTGGGCACTCGCTCGCTTCCTCAAATCCGAACTCCGATCGAGTGCGCGCAACGACAAGCACTTGCAGGAGGTTTATCGCTATATTCACTTGGGTTGACGCTGGCAGTGTTTTCGATGGCTCGTCTTCGCAAGTGATTTTTCCCCGTGAAAATTCGAGGCGGGAGGCGAGATCACTCGCACTGTCAAAGATGCGGTTTGCGAGAAGATTGTGAGGGTCGTTCTCATCGCTCGCCCTTGCGAAATAGTAACGCGCGAGACTCAGCGCTAAACGCTCGCAATTGAACCTGATGTAGGGAACCGTCTTCGCGCCAACCTTGCGATCGGCCCCCAGCATTTTCTCCGCGATGTCGAGCCACTCACCGGATCTGGTGAAATCGCTCGGCTCGCGGGCTCGAACCCGTCGTGCAACCGCTCTGAGAAAATAAGCCTCACGACCACTAATATTATTCCGTCCATCCTTAGTCTTGATAGGGTCGCGAAGCCGGCTCGCTCTTTCCACAATGTCGACGGCGCTTGCAGCGTGCTGCTCAGCAACCATCCATCTATTAGCGCTGGCAAACAATGAGCCTAATACTAGGTGTTTAGTCCCGGCATTTGATGATGCGGATTGAGTTTAAACCGTTTTGGCTCTGTTGCCCAGATTTTGCAGATGAATTCGTAGGGCGTCA
>NZ_JACIDU010000050.1 GCF_014196535.1 Allorhizobium borbori | reverse complement strand
GCGGGCTTTACCGACGAGGCCTATCGCAAGGCGGGCGTCGAGGTGGTCGACAGCGCCGAGGCCCTCTTTGCGTCGGTAGACGTCATCGCCAAGGTGCGCCCGCCGGAAGCGGGCGAGATCGACCGCCTGTCCGCCGGCAAGACGCTGATTTCCTTCTTCTACCCCGCCCAGAACACAGCGCTTCTGGAACAGGCGAGGGACAAGGGCGCGACCGTCATCGCCATGGACATGGTGCCGCGCATCTCGCGCGCCCAGAAGATGGATGCGCTCTCCTCCATGGCCAACATCGCCGGCTATCGCGCCGTGATCGAGGCCGGCAACAATTTCGGCCGCTTCTTCACCGGTCAGGTGACGGCGGCGGGCAAGATCCCGCCGGCAAAGGTGCTGGTCATCGGCGCGGGCGTGGCGGGTCTCGCCGCCATCGGCGCCAGCGTGTCGCTGGGCGCCATCACCTATGCCTTCGACGTTCGCCCGGAAGTGGCCGAACAGATCGAAAGCATGGGCGCGGAGTTCGTGTTCCTCGATTTCGACGGCCCGGCCCAGGATGGCGCGGCGACCGGCGGCTATGCCGCTCCCTCCTCGCCGGAGTTCCGCGAGAAGCAGCTCGCCAAGTTCCGCGAACTGGCGCCCGACATCGATATCGTCATCACCACCGCGCTCATTCCGGGCCGCGATGCGCCGAAGCTGTGGCTGGCCGATATGGTCGCCGCCATGAAGCCGGGTTCGGTCATCATCGACCTTGCCGCCGAACGCGGCGGCAATTGCGACCTCACCGTCGCCGACCAGCGTGTCGTCTCCGACAGTGGCGTCATCGTCATCGGCTACACCGATTTCCCGAGCCGCATGGCCGCACAGGCCTCGACGCTTTACGCCACCAACATCCGCCACATGCTGACGGACCTGACGCCGGGCAAGGATGGCGTCGTCGTCCACAACATGGAAGACGACGTGATCCGCGGTGCGACCGTCACCTTCGAAGGCGCGATCACCTATCCGCCGCCGCCGCCGAAGATCCAGGCGATCGCCGCCCAGAAGCCGAAGGAGAAGGTGAAGGAGCCGACGCCGGAGGAAAAGCGCGCGGCCGAGGCCGCCGCCTTCAAGGCGGAAACGCGGAACCAGATCGGGTTGATTGCCATCGCCACGGTGCTTCTGCTCATCGTCGGCGCCTGGGCGCCGGCCAGCTTCATGAGCCACTTCATCGTCTTCGTGCTTGCCTGCTTCATCGGCTTCCAGGTCATCTGGAACGTGTCGCATTCCCTGCATACGCCGCTGATGGCGGTGACGAACGCCATTTCCGGCATCGTCATTCTCGGCGCGCTTCTGCAGATCGGTTCGGGCAACGGACTGGTCGTCCTTCTCGCGGCCCTTTCGGTGCTGATCGCCACGATCAACATCGTCGGCGGCTTCCTCGTCACCCGGCGCATGCTCGCCATGTTCCGCAAGTCGTGAGGGGGAGAACACGATCATGACCATCGGTATCGTTTCTGCGGCCTATGTTTCCGCCGCCGTCCTCTTCATCCTGTCGCTCGGCGGTCTTTCCGGTCAGGAAAGCGCCAAGCGTGCTGTCTGGTACGGCATTGTCGGCATGGCGCTCGCCGTCATCGCCACCATCTTCGGCCCCGGCATCGGGCACTGGTTCATCATCGTGCTGATGATCGCCGGCGGTTCCGTCCTCGGCTATTACGTGGCCAGCCGCGTGCAGATGACCGAGATGCCGCAGCTTGTCGCGGCCCTTCACTCATTCGTCGGCCTCGCCGCCGTCTTCATCGGCTATAACGCCCATGTCGAGGCCGGCCGCGTCGCCGCCATGGACGAGACGGCCCGCGCCGCGCTCGAAGGCTTCTCGGCCATCCTCGCCCACAAGGACGCGGTGGAACTCGCCATCATGAAGGTCGAGGTCTTCCTCGGCGTCTTCATCGGCGCGGTCACCTTCACCGGCTCGGTCGTCGCCTTCGGCAAGCTGGCCGGCAAGGTGGACGGCAAGGCGAAGAAGCTGCCCGGCGGGCATCTGCTCAACGCCGGCGCCGCCCTTCTTTCCGTCATCCTGCTCATCGCCTATTTCAACGGCGCGGGCGCCTGGACGCTCATCCTGATGACGCTGGCCGCCTTCTTCATCGGCTATCACCTCATCATGGGCATCGGCGGCGCCGACATGCCGGTCGTCGTGTCCATGCTGAACTCCTATTCCGGCTGGGCGGCCGCCGCCATCGGCTTCACGCTCGGCAACGATCTGCTGATCGTCACCGGCGCGCTGGTCGGCTCCTCCGGCGCGATCCTCTCCTACATCATGTGCAAGGCCATGAACCGCTCCTTCGTTTCGGTCATCCTCGGCGGCTTCGGCGGCACGGCGGGACCGGCGATGGAAATCTCCGGCGAACAGGTCGCCATCGACGCCGATGGCGTGGCCGCGGCCCTCAACGATGCCGACAGCGTTATCATCGTTCCGGGCTACGGCATGGCGGTGGCGCAGGCGCAACAATCCGTCTCCGAACTGACGCGCAAGCTGCGGGCGGCGGGCAAGACGGTGCGTTTCGCCATCCATCCGGTGGCCGGTCGTCTGCCCGGCCACATGAACGTGCTTCTGGCCGAAGCGAAGGTTCCCTACGACATCGTTCTGGAAATGGACGAGATCAACGAGGACTTCCCCTCGACCGACGTCGTCATCGTCATCGGCTCCAACGACATCGTCAACCCGGCCGCACAGGACGATCCGAACTCGCCGATCGCCGGCATGCCGGTTCTCGAAGTGTGGAAGGCAAAGCTCGTGATCGTCTCCAAGCGCGGCCAGGGCACCGGCTATTCCGGCATCGAGAACCCGCTGTTCTACAAGGACAACACCCGCATGTTCTACGGCGACGCCAAGAAGAGCCTCGACGCCCTCCTCCCTCTCATCGACTGAACCAGACCGCTCAAACAAAGGGCCCCGGTTCACAAACAACCGGGGCCATT
>NZ_JACIDU010000049.1 GCF_014196535.1 Allorhizobium borbori | reverse complement strand
GATCAAGGAAGCGACTGTCAAACGTTACCACTACGACAGCCATGCCCAGTTAACCGCCCACCTTCATGACTTCGTTGACGCCTACAATTACGGCCAGCGGCTAAAGACGCTGCGCGGCCTGACGCCCTACGAATTCATCTGCAAAATCTGGGCAAAAGAGCCAAAACGGTTTAAGCTCAATCCGCACCATCAAATGCCAGGACTGAACAGCTAGACTTCGGAGCCAGAAAGATTCAACCTAAATCCGATCCATCAGATGCCGGGACTGAACACCTAGCACATCTTCGATTTTTTTCTTGCGTTCAGCGCTTAGCTCCTCAAGGGAGAAGCTGCAGTTCGAGCATGGCCCCGACTTTCGTTCATGGGTTAGCATTGAGCGTCTGAAATCCGCCGCCTTGGAGCTGGAGTAGCTGAGGAATATGTCGGGATACTCGTTAAGGTCGCTAATGACATAACTTGCGTGCTCGGAAATGTCAGACCGGAAGTTACAGCAAGGCACCATCTTACCATTGTAATCGATATAAATCCCCCAAACCGGCTGGCTGCAAGGCAAGGTCCTGACGAAGTCTCGCTTTATATCTACCTGATCGCCTCTGCTGGTGCCGTTTTCCTCGAAATTCCGACCATAGAGGCGAATCTTCATATCTTTGTATTCGAGTTCCATCTCATACCAGATTCCTGGCTGGTCTATGGTCACCTTATAGGGAAGGGGCAGGCGGCGCAGCGTCTGCTCGCCTCTTTTTATTGTTTTTGCGTGATCGTATTTCTCACGGTTCTTCAGATAGAGCTGGATATTCAGCGACCGCATGCCCGCATCGTAGAGTTCTGCGAGGTATTCGATGGTAAGATAATCGCCATTGGTATTGGCGTGCAGCTTTGCCTTAGGCAGTAAGTCACGTGTTTCTGCGAGACGCTCAAGTATAATCCTATCCGCGAGCGGTTCATTGTATCTGCTGTAAGTTATGACACCAAAATAATCGATTTCAGCGAGTTGAGAAATAATAGAAGTATATATATGTGCCGACATATGGGTATTACTGCTGATCCGATCAATGTAAGAATTTGGGCAAAACCAGCAACGCCTGTTACAGTAAGAGAATAATTCCACCTCAATCATCGTAACTGAACGGCGAAACAAATCCATAGATTCATTTCGATCATTAATTTCGATCAGATGTCGGGGTGAGACTTTATCAAAGTGGCTATATTTCATCTAAATTCTCCTGCATAATTTTTATTTTTTACTTTTGTGTTGTTGTGAGTGACGGTCTCATCTCATGGACCCCGAAAACACGGGGGCGCATGGCGCTCGACTGCCAGCATCTACAATCACACTTACGAATGACGGACCCACCTGCGCGCTGTTCTTCCCATGTTCCCTTTACACGTGAACGATCACTATGTACTGATGCCGCGCCGTAGGATACCAGAAAAATTGGATGTTGGGGCTGGTTGGATGGGAAGCATGGATTGCATACTGATCACGGGCGGTGCGGGATTTATAGGCTGCAAGCTGTCCTCGTTACTCGAAGATTTCGGTCTTCCGATCGTCGCGATTGATTCCATGCATCCTCAGGTGCACTCCTCCAGCGATCGACCGGAGTTGATGCCGAATTCCGTTATCCTCCATGTTGGAGACGTCTGTGACTGTCGTACCTGGGATGCTGTTCTCAATGATTGGAAGCCACGCATTCTTATTCATCTGGCCGCTGAAACCGGGACGGGGCAATCGCTGACGGAAGCCTCCCTCCATGCCCAGACAAACGTCGTGGGAACCACCCGCATGCTGGACGCGCTTTCATCCAGGGGTGTCCTGCCCGACCATATCCTTCTGTCCTCTAGTCGCGCAGTTTACGGCGAAGGGGCATGGCGGAAAAAAAGTGGTGAGATTTGCTATCCTGGCATCCGCAAGGCCTCTGACCTGAAGTCGGGAATTTGGAGCTTTACAGATGAGCAGGGCGAAGAACTAACCCCTTTGTCGCATCGGGCAGGGCACACGAACCCGAATCCGACAAGCGTATACGGCTCAACCAAGCTCGCGCAGGAGAATATTCTTTCCGCTTGGTGCGCGGCGATGAACATTCCTCTTTCCATCTTGCGCTTTCAGAATGTCTATGGTCCTGGGCAGGCACCTTTCAACGTCTATACGGGCATCATTAATATCTTTTTTCGCGTTGCTCGTGGCGGGGCGCCGATCGATATCTATGAAGATGGAAACATTGGTCGCGACTTTGTATTTATTGATGATGTCGCGCGTGCCTGCAAGGCTGCGCTTCAGAGCGTGCCAAATGGGTCGCGGCTGCTTGACGTTGGCAGTGGTACTGTTACGACTGTCTTGGAGGCCGCAAAAGCCATCGCGAAGATCAGCAGTTCGCCGGCACCTGAAGTCTCGGGAAAGTTTCGCCCGGGGGATGTTCGTTGGGCAGTGGCTGAGGCTGGAGATCTCAAGCAGCAGCTTGGCGTGGTTGCGAAGGTTCCTTTCGTGGAAGGTGTAACCCATGTCGGTGAGTGGCTGATCCGTAAGGGTTATGTCTGATGCGTGCGGTTCCCCGGCCATTGAGGCTGGGGGAACCACGAAGGATGACAGTGCTCGCCGCTCGGAGGCGGCGATGGCAGCATTTGATTGCAAATGCCACCGTCGGGGCGCACAAGAATATCCTGAGCGAAGTCATTAATTTTATTGGCATGTCGCACTTGAAAAAAGGAGTAATTGCTCTCTACGAATAAAGAGGTTTGAAAGTAGAATTTTCTTGGCAAGGTGCTCGAGGAGATTTTGATGAAGAAGCGCCGATTTGGCGACGCCTAGGGTGATTTCAGGTTAACTTGGGTTGAAAAGTTTGCAGCTATTTTTGGGTGATGAGCAAGGGCCATCGTTCTCCTTCCTCTGTGATCGCCCATGCGGCCCAGCTGTATTTCCGGCTTCCATTGAGCCTGCGTTTGGTCGAGGAGATGTTGTTAGAGTATCCGTTTTGATCAAGCTGGTTTTGGGGTCCATTTGCGATTGTTTTTCAGCAGTGCGTTAGCGAGAACGATGAGTTTTCGCATGATGG
>NZ_JACIDU010000048.1 GCF_014196535.1 Allorhizobium borbori | reverse complement strand
CGCTGAAAACATGCGAGGGAAAGTTGGAACATGGGTCAATTCTCAATGGAAATATCAGGCAACGCCGGGTCAGTTCTCAGTGGCAATCAACAGCCATCGGTTAAGAAGACAAGAAACCACATTGAAATATCCCCTCCAGGGGGATAGGAAAATCGTCATGACAGAACATCAACACGAATCCCATCCAGACATCGCCAAGCGCCTCAAACGCGCCGAAGGCCACCTGAAAAGCGTGATCGCCATGATCGAGGCCGGCAGGCCATGCCTCGACATCGCCCAGCAGCTTCATGCGGTGGAGAAGGCGGTGGAAAACGCCAAGCGGACGCTGATCCAGGATCATCTCGATCACTGCCTTGACGAGACCGTTGGCGCGCTAGATCTCCAGCAGCGCAAGTCGATCGACGACTTTAAGGCGATCACCAAATATCTGTGAGGGAGCCGCCATGCTGGACGTTTTAGCCAATCGAACCTACCGACATTTATTCCTGGCGCAGGTGATTGCGCTGGTTGGAACGGGGCTCGCGACCGTGGCGCTCGGATTGCTGGCCTATGACCTGGCCGGAGACCGGGCGGGCGCTGTGCTCGGAACGGCACTTGCCATAAAGATGACCGCCTATGTCGCGGTCGCACCGATGGCAGGCGCTTTTGCCGAAGTCCTGCCACGCCGTGCCATGCTGGTCAGCCTCGATCTTGTGCGGGCGGCTGTGGCGCTGTGTCTACCCTTCGTCACCGAGATCTGGCAGGTCTATGTGCTGATCTTCGTTCTCCAGTCGGCATCCGCTGCGTTCACCCCGGCTTTCCAGGCAACCATTCCTGATGTCTTGCCAGATGAGAAGGAATACACCCGCGCCCTGTCACTTTCGCGGCTCGCCTACGATCTGGAGAGCCTTGTCAGCCCAATGCTGGCGGCGGCGCTGCTGACGGTCATTCCCTTCTATTCGCTCTTTGCCGGCACCGTCATGGGCTTCCTGATTTCTGCGGCCCTGGTCGTATCCGTCGCGCTGCCGAACCATCCTGCAAAGGAGCGCCGAAGCATCTATGCGCGCGCGACCCGCGGCCTTCGCCTCTATCTGGCGACACCACGACTGCGCGGCCTGCTTGCCCTTTGCCTGACAGTTTCGGCTGCGGGCGCCATGGTCATCGTCAACACCGTCGTCTTCGTTCAGGCGGATCTGGGGCTCTCCCAGACCGACACCGCCCTTGCACTCGCCGCTTTCGGATGCGGCTCCATGATCGCCGCCCTTTCCTTACCGAGGCTTTTGGATCGGATTGCAAACAGGCCGGTGATGTTGTCCGGAGCGACGATCCTGATTGCCGGATTGGTTCTGACGGTCTTCGTCAGCGACTACACGGTGCTTCTGGCGGTGTGGCTGGTGATGGGATTGGGCTACTCGATCGTGCAGACACCATCCGGCCGATTATTGCGCCGGTCTACGCATGCGGAGGATCGCCCGGCCTTGTTCGCCGCCCATTTCGCCTTGTCGCATGCCGCCTGGTTGCTGACCTATCCGCTCGCCGGATGGCTAGGCGCGGCAATAGGCTTGCCTTTGACAGCAATCATTCTTGCCATCATCGCCGGGCTTGGCCTTATCTGTGCAGTCTGGCTCTGGCGGGCCTCTGACGAAGTGGAGATCGAGCACAGCCACGAAGATCTGGCGGAGAACGATCCGCATCTAATGGAGGGGCATCACCGCCATGGACATCGACACAGCCACGCCTTCATGATTGATCGCCTGCATCCGGAATGGCCGCGTGAGCACTGAGTTCGCAGCCTATTTCGGTCTGTTCAGCGCCGCATTCCTGGCGGCGACCATTCTGCCAGCACAGTCGGAGGCGGTACTGGCGCTGTTGATCCTTGCCGATCGCCATCCACTTGCCGCCCTGATCGGTATCGCCAGCTTCGGCAATGTGCTGGGCTCCGTGGTGAATTGGATGCTCGGTCGGGGGATCGAACACTATCGCGACCGTCGATGGTTCCCGGTTTCGGCGGAAAAGCTCGACAAAGCTGAGGGCTGGTATCGGCGCTATGGAAAATGGTCCCTGCTAGCAAGCTGGGTTCCTATCATCGGCGATCCGATCACCGTCATCGCAGGTGTGTTGCGGGTTCCGTTCCTGATATTCCTCACGCTCGTCGCCATCGCCAAGGTCGGCCGCTATCTGGTGCTGGCCTGGGTGACGCTCAAGGTGGCCTGACCATGCTGACCTGGCTCTTGGATTATCAGAAAGAGACGTATCTCGCATTCGGCAAGCACATAAGCACTTTCGCAAACGGCGGCGGTTCGGCCGCTTTCCTTGCGTTTCTGCCGATGGGTCTCCTTCTGGGGGCTGTCCATGCGCTCATGCCGGGCCACAGCAAGTTGCTGATGGCAACCTATGTTGTGGGCTCAAGGGAAGACCTGTGGAGCGCGCTGCTCACCGCCATCGTCCTGGCGACCACGCATATCACCATCTCGGTCCTGATCGTCCTTCTGTCCTTGCCGGTGATTGACTACATGTTCGGCGGTTCCAGACCGGGATCGTGTGGACCATGACGATGAACGAGTGGCGTGCACGGGGCGGGCAAAAACTGCCACCTTACCGAATCGATATGTTTGGTGAGAGTGAGGAGTGTGTTTCGGCGTCCAATATCGGGTCTGACTCATTCTCGATGATTTTTCGGATTCTACTGGCCTGGTTCTTGAAGGAGAATCAGCGCCATGAGTGCCTATTTTCAGCCTTCCGATTTATTCCCTGCCGAGTTGGAGGTGGAGGCGGTGCATCACAGACCCGATGTGATCGTTGTCACCGCACATGGTCAGTCCCGAGGTTGCAGGTGTCCCGAATGCGGCACGACCTCCCATCGTGTTCATAGTCGCTATCCTCGGATTATCACCGATCTGCCGTGTGCGGGCCGGAGGATCAAATTGCACCTGACGGTCCGACGCTTCATCTGCAATGTCGTCCATTGCCGCCGAAAGATTTTCGCCGAACGTTTCGGTGATGGCGTGATCCGACCCATGGCCCGCCGGACTGCACGCCTAGAGACCTTAGTCCACCATCTCGCTTTGGCATTGGGTGGCCGGCCAGCAGCACGGTTCGCAGATCGTCTCGGTTTACCGGTTAGCAATGACACGCTGCTTCGAACCGTTCGCCGATATGATCGCCCGCCACCACCGCCGCCAAGCGTCATCGGCATTGATGACTGGGCGTGGCGTCGCAATCACCGATATGGCACGATCATCTGCGATCTGGAACGGCGAAAGACGATCGCGTTGCTGCCTGACCGAGAACCCTCGACCACAAAGGCCTGGCTGGTCGAGCAGCCGCAAATCGAAATCGTGGCAAGAGACCGTGGCGGCGGGTATGCGCAGGCCGCTGCACAAGCCCTACCACACGCCGAACAGGTCGCCGACCGCTGGCATCTGATGGAAAACGCTAGCCACGCCTTTCTTGATGCCGTTCGCAAGTCGATGCGGGAGGTCCGCGTGGCAGTCGGTACAGCAACTGTAAATCCTAAGCTTCTGACTGCTGCCGAGCGCCTGCAATATGAGGGATATCTGAGACGTGAAGAGACGAACTCTGTCATTCGTGGACTCGTCGGCGAAGGCGTGTCTATCAAGGAGATCGTGCGCAGAACCGGGCACAGCCGAAAGTGAACCGCGCCGGATTTACCGGAGACCGTTTGGTTTAAGTTATGCGGCCATGGCCGGCTCGTCCAGCATGGCATAGTATCGTTCTTCTGCCTCGG
>NZ_JACIDU010000047.1 GCF_014196535.1 Allorhizobium borbori | reverse complement strand
CTCAGACATCGAGAGTAGTGTTGTGTTCCCATTGTGAGAACTGTGAGCAGTATGTGTTCCACTCACGGTGTTTGAGCTTGAGGTATGCGGTTGAGAACCCGGTTCCGAGGGCTTTCTGGAGGTCTGGGTCGGCTTCGTAGGCTCTGAGGGCGTCGAGGAGGTTCATGGGGAGCTTGGGGGCGTCGGTGATGGTGTGGCCCTCGGCATACATGTCGATGTCGGAATAGGGGCCGGGATCGGCGTCGGTGCGGATGCCGGAGAGGCCGGCGGCGATGATGATGGCCTGCAGCAGGTAGGGGTTGACGGCGCCGTCGGGCAGGCGCAGCTCGAAGCGGCCGGGGCCGGGCACGCGCACCATGTGGGTGCGGTTGTTGCCGGTCCAGGTGACGGTGTTGGGCGACCAGGTGGCGCCGGAGATGGTGCGCGGCGCGTTGATGCGCTTGTAGGAATTGACGGTGGGGTTGGTGATGGCGGCGAGCGCCGAGGCATGCTTCATGATGCCGCCGAGGAAGGTCTTGCCCTTGGCGGAAAGACCGAACGGCATGGCCTTGTCGGCGAAGGCGTTGACCTTGCCGGCGAGATCCCAGACCGAGATATGGGCGTGGCAGCCATTGCCGGTGAGCCCTTTGAAGGGCTTGGGCATGAAGGTGGCGCGAAGCCCGTGCTTTTCGGCGACGGACTTGACCATGAACTTGAAGAAGGAGTGCTTGTCGGCGGTGGCAAGGGCGTCGTCATATTCCCAGTTCATCTCGAACTGGCCGTTGGCGTCCTCGTGATCGTTCTGGTAGGCCTTCCAGCCGAGCGCGAGCATGTGATCGCAGATCTCGGCGATGACATCGTAGCGGCGCATCAGCGCCTGCTGGTCGTAGCAGGGCTTTTCGGCGGTATCCTTGGCGTCGGAGATTTCCGAACCGTCTTCGGAGATCAGGAAGAACTCCGGCTCGACGCCGGTCTTGACGCGCAGCCCGAGTTCGGCGGCCTCGGCCACCAGCGTCTTGAGAACGACGCGCGGGGCCTGATCGAGCGGCTTGCCGTCCATGTGGAGATCGGCGGCCACCCAGGCCACTTCCTTCTTCCACGGAAGCTGGATGACGGAGGAGGCATCGGGAATGGCGAAGAGATCGGGATGGGCGGGGGTGAGGTCGAGCCAGGTGGCAAAGCCGGCAAAGCCCGCGCCATCTTCCTGCATCTCGGCGATCGCCTCGGCCGGAACCAGCTTGGCGCGCTGGGCGCCGAACAGGTCCGTATAGCTGATCATGAAGTATTTGACGCCCTTCTCGCGGGCGAAGGCTGCAAGGTCAGTGGTCATGTCCGTTCCCCTTATTGGTTTATCTTGGACAGGATTGGGTCAAGGCGGCTCCGTTTGCGAAGGCAGGCCGGCCCTGGGAGGACGCCGGACTGCAGGAACCGCGGTTCGAAAGAAGCCCGCGAACGGGTCGCGGGCTTCGGGAGGAAAGAGGCTGGCCTCAGAACGGGGTGGTGCCGGGCACCCAGCTGGTGCCGGCCAGCGGCACACGCGCCATGGCGGCGGCCTCGATGGTCAGCGCCACCAGATCTTCCGGCTCGAGGTTGTGGACGTGGTTATGGCCGCAGGCGCGCGCAATCGTCTGGGCTTCCAGCGTCATCACCTTGAGGTAGTTGGCAAGGCGGCGGCCGGCCACGACCGGGTCGAGACGGCTCGAAAGCTCCGGGTCCTGCGTGGTGATGCCGGCGGGGTCCTTGCCCTCGTGCCAGTCGTCATAGGCGCCGGCGGTGGTGCCAAGCTTCTGGTACTCGCTTTCCCAGTGCGGATCGTTGTCGCCGATGGCGACCAGCGCCGCCGTGCCGATGGCGACCGCATCGGCGCCGAGCGCCAGGGCCTTCGCCACGTCAGCACCCGAGCGGATGCCGCCGGAGACGACGAGCTGCACCTTGCGGTGCATGCCGAGATCCTGCAGCGCCTGAACGGCGGGACGGATACAGGCGAGCGTCGGCATGCCGACATGCTCGATGAACACGTCCTGCGTGGCGGCGGTGCCACCCTGCATGCCGTCGAGCACCACGACGTCAGCCCCGGCCTTCACGGCAAGGGCCGTGTCGTAATAGGGGCGCGCGCCGCCGATCTTGATGTAGATCGGCTTTTCCCAGTCGGTGATCTCGCGCAGTTCGCCGATCTTGATCTCCAGATCGTCCGGGCCGGTCCAGTCGGGGTGACGGCAGGCCGAGCGCTGGTCGATGCCCTTGGGCAGGTTGCGCATGTGGGCCACACGGTCGGAGATCTTCTGGCCGAGCAGCATGCCGCCGCCGCCGGGCTTGGCGCCCTGGCCGATGACGACTTCGATGGCATCGGCGCGGCGCAGATCCTTCGGGTTCATGCCGTAGCGCGAGGGCAGGTACTGGTAGACCAGCGTCTGGGAATGACCGCGTTCCTCGTCCGTCATGCCGCCGTCGCCGGTGGTGGTGGAGGTGCCGGCAATCGTCGCACCGCGACCGAGCGCTTCCTTGGCCGGGCCCGACAGGGCGCCGAAGGACATGCCGGCAATGGTGATCGGCGTCTTCAGGTGGATCGGCTTCTTCGCAAAGCGCGAACCGAGCACCACCGAGGTGTCGCAGCGTTCGCGATAGCCTTCAAGCGGATAGCGCGACATGGAGGCGCCGAGGAACAGCAGGTCGTCGAAGTGGGGCACCTTGCGCTTGGTGCCGGCGCCGCGGATGTCGTAGATGCCGGTGGCCGCCGCGCGACGGATTTCCGCCAGCGTGTAGTCATCGAAGGTCGCGGACTTGCGCGGCGGGGTGTGGGGGTTCTGGTAACTCATGGGGCAATTCCTCAGCCTTGAGGGAGGCGCTTCATCGGTTTGTTTCGTCGCAATCGACGGACGGAAAACCGCTTCGCACTTTTCCTGCGATTGCTTTAATAAGCGTCTGCATTGTCGATGTTGAAGTTGTAGAGCGTGCGGGCCGAACCGTAGCGCTTGAACTCCTCGGGCTTGACGTCGGTGACGCCGGCCTTGTCCAGAAGCTCCTTCAGCTTCTCGACATGTTCGGGGCGCAGTTCCTTCTCGATGCAGTCGGCGCCGAGGCTCTTGACCGAACCGCGCACGAAGAGCTTGGCCTCATAGAGACTGTCGCCCAGCGCATCGCCGGCATCGCCGAGCACGACGAGATGGCCGGACTGGCCCATGAAGGCCGACATGTGGCCGATGGAACCATGCACGACGATATCGATGCCCTTCATCGAGATGCCGCAGCGGGACGCCGCATTGCCCTTGATGACGAGCAGGCCGCCGCGGCCGGTGGCGCCGGCATACTGGCTGGCATCGCCCTCGATGACGACCGTGCCGCTCATCATGTTCTCGGCAACGCCCGGGCCGGCCGAGCCGTGCACCGTGACCGCGCCGCCGTCATTCATGCCGGCGCAGTAATAGCCGACCGAACCCTTGACCTCCACCGTCACCGGCTGATCGATGCCGACGGCCACCGCATGGCTGCCGCGCGGGTTCAACACTTCGAAGGAAAGGTCGTTCTTGCCGGCCTCGATGGAATGCAGCGCCTGGTTCAGGTCGCGCAGCGGCTGGGTGGAAAGATCGAATGTGGGCATCTGTTCAAAGTCCTTTATGCGCGGCGTTCACCCGGCAGGACGGCGCATCCCCGCGCCGCCTCCGGCTTCGCCCGGAAAATCTCACCGTAAGTCTCAGGCCGCCTGGCCGTGATCCCAGAAGTAGACGGTGGCCGGCTCCGGCTCCCAGACGCGGGCCGTCTCGATGCCCGGCAGGTTGACCAGCGCCCGGTATTCCGAACCGAAGGCCACATACTGGTCCGTCTCGGCCATCACCGCCGGCTTGCAGGCGATGGGATCGCGCAGCACGCCGAAGCCCGACTTCGTGCCGACCACGAAGGTGAAGAAGCCGTCGAGATCGTCGATGGCATTGCCGAGCGCGCCGCCCAGATCCTCGCCCTTGTTCATCTCGGCCGTCAGATAGGCGGCCGCCACTTCCGAATCGTTCTGGGTCGCAAAGCTCATGCCCGCCTTCACCAGTTCGCGGCGCAGGTTGTTGTGGTTCGACAGCGAGCCGTTATGCACCAGGCACTGGTCCGAACCCGTCGAGAACGGGTGCGCGCCGAGCGTCGTCACCGCGCTCTCCGTCGCCATGCGGGTGTGGCCGATGCCATGCGTGCCGGTCATCGAGGCAATGTCGAAGCGCGCCACCACATCCTTCGGCAGGCCCGTTTCCTTGTAGATTTCGATCGTCTCGCCGCTCGACATCACCCGAAGACCCGGACGCACCGAGGCGATCGCCGCCTTCGCCGCATCCAGAAGGCCGGCATCCACCGTCACCACCGCATGCGTATCCTTGACCGCAACCGAAACCTTCGAACCGAGCGCCGCTTCCAGAGCCCCGTCCAGACCCGCGAAATCAACCTCCGGCGTCGCAGACTGAACCGTCACCTTCGCCTTGCCTGCTTCCGCACCGCCATAAATCGCGATCCCGGCCGAATCCGGACCACGGTCCGTCATCGTTACAAGCATGTCGCTCAGCAACTCACCCAACCGACCCTCAAGAGAACG
>NZ_JACIDU010000046.1 GCF_014196535.1 Allorhizobium borbori | reverse complement strand
AGCCGCCGCGCTACCTCAAGGCCGGCGATACCGTCGAACTCGGAATCGAGGGCCTCGGCACGCAAAAACAGACATTCGTCGCCGATATTTGATTGAAGCATAAGCATTTCCGCCAGAGAGGCCGCCCATGACCCGCATCACCGATCTCCGCGTCTACGACCTGCGTTTCCCCACCTCGCAGAGCCTTGACGGTTCGGACGCCATGAACCCCGATCCGGATTATTCGGCGGCCTATGTCATTCTGGAAACGGATGCGCCCGGCCTGTCCGGTCACGGCCTGACCTTCACCATCGGCCGCGGCAACGACATCTGCTGCATGGCGATCGAAGCCATGCGCCATCTCGTCGTCGGCGTCGATCTTGCCGAGGTGAAGGCGGCCCCCGGCGCTTTCTGGCGCAAGTTGACGGGCGACAGCCAGTTGCGCTGGATCGGTCCCGACAAGGGCGCGATGCACCTTGCGACCGGTGCCGTGGTCAATGCCTTTTGGGATGCGATGGCCAAGGAAGCCGGGCTTCCGGTGTGGAAGTTCGTGGCCACCATGACGCCCGAGCAAATCGCCGATATCGTCGATTATCGCTACCTCACGGATGCGCTGACGCGCGACGAGGCGCTGGCCATTCTGAAGAAGGCCGAGGCCGGCAAGGCCGAGCGGATCGCCAGGCTGGAGCGCGAAGGCTATCCCTGCTACACGACCTCGGCGGGCTGGCTCGGCTATTCCGACGAGAAGCTGCGTCGTTTGGCGCAGGAGGCCGTCGATCAGGGTTTCAACCATATCAAGATGAAGGTCGGTCGCGATCTTGACGATGATATTCGCCGGCTCACCATCGCCCGCGAGGTGATCGGTCCCGACCGTTATCTGATGGTCGACGCCAATCAGGTCTGGGAAGTGGGGCAAGCCATCGACTGGATGAAGCAGCTTGCTTTCTGCAAGCCCTTCTTCATCGAGGAGCCGACGAGCCCCGATGACGTGGCCGGTCACAAGGCGATCCGTGAGGCCATTCAGCCGATCAAGGTCGCGACCGGCGAAATGTGCCAGAA
This sequence comes from Allorhizobium borbori, assembly GCF_014196535.1. Taxonomy (GTDB): domain Bacteria; phylum Pseudomonadota; class Alphaproteobacteria; order Rhizobiales; family Rhizobiaceae; genus Ectorhizobium; species Ectorhizobium borbori. The sequence goes on along the minus strand of NZ_JACIDU010000046.1, from coordinate 4,214 downwards.
CCGCATCATGTTCAAGCAGTTCATCGCCGAGGGCGCCATTGACATCGTGCAGATCGACAGTTGCCGCATGGGGGGGCTGAACGAGGTGCTGGCCGTGCTGCTACTCGCCGCCAAGTTCGGCAAGCCGGTCTGGCCGCATGCCGGAGGCGTGGGGCTCTGCGAATATGTGCAGCACCTCTCGATGATCGATTACATCGCCGTGTCCGGCACCAGGGAAGGCCGCGTGATCGAATATGTCGACCATCTGCACGAACATTTCATCGAACCCTGCGTGATCGAGAACGCCGCCTATATGCCGCCCACACTGCCGGGCTTCTCCATCGAGATGAAACCGGCCTCGATTGCCGGCTACACCTTCGTCAAGGGTTGAGGTGCAGGGGAACGGGTCAATCTGATCCGCTCCCGGCCGCCTGACCTGGAGCATTTCCGGTGATTACGGGATCATCGGGAATGCTTTAACCCTTGCGCAGGATGAGCGGGCCGTAAAGCCCGGCATAGCCGAGGAAGGCGACGATCCATCCGAGTGCGGCCAGCGGCAGGAGAAGCATGGTCCAGCCCGGCAGGAGCGCGGCTCCGATGCGAGCCAGCGCGGCCAGAACGATCGGGGCGTAGATGACGAGCACGGTCGAGAGCGGCGCGGTCAGCGGCTGGCCGGAATGGCCGCGTGTGGCCCGCGTCATCACTGCAAGGGTCATGGCGCCGATGCCGCCGGCTGTCCATCCATGCAGACCGGCTGAGGCAAGCCCGGCATCCTCGCTCAAAAGTCCCGCCCCCGTCAGCAGGAAGCCGAGCGGCACGAAGGTGAAGGCCACGTGCAGCATCGCCACCAGCGGCTCGCGCCGGGTGCGGAACGGTTTCCAGCGAAGCTGGCGGGCGAATTGGAAGAGACCGGCGGCGAGGCATGCCGTGCCGGCGAACGGCGCAAGCGCTTCGGCCCGCGCGGAAACGGCCCACAGCACCAGCGCCAGCGCCGAAACGCTCATGGCGGCAAGGTCGAAGGCTCCGAAAGGCGGGGGCTCCTGTCCGGGATTGTTCCTGCGCAGCCAGTTGCCGGTAAAGGTGGGGATGATGCGCCCGCCGATGACGGCAATCAGGAAAATGACGGTGGCGATCGCCATCCGGCTGGCCAGCTCGATGCGCCCGAAGCGGGCATATTCATGGAAAAACAGAACCTGCGCTGCAAACAGCAGCGCCAGAATGACGGCGACGTTGTAATTGCGGCGGTTCTTGCCGGCGATCAGCTCGCGCAGGATCAGAAGAACGAACGCGGGCAGGAAGAGGAGACTTGTCACTGCCGCCGCCGTCAGGCCGATGGTTTCCGATGTGGTGATGGCGAGACGCCCTGCGAGCCAGAGCAGGACGAGCGCCAGCAGCGGTGCGCCCTTCAGCGCCGGGCGTCCGGTCCAGTTCGGCACGGCTGTCAGCAGGAAACCGGCGATGATGGCGGGCACGAAGCCGAACAGCAGTTCATGCTGATGCCAGACCACCGGGGAAAGGGCGGAGGGGATGTGCGCGAAGCCGAGAAACCACGGCACCCACAACCCGATCATCAGTGCCGCGTGGAGTGCGCCGAACAGGAAGAAAGGACGAAAGCCGCCGGAGAGGAAGCGGGAGGAGGCAAGGGACATGATCAACAACTCTTCTGTTCGAGTGTGTGCGGCGACCAGAGCAGGGGCAGGTAGACACTGAGCCAGAGCGTAAGCGCGGTGGCCCAAAGGAGGGCGGAAAGTGCATTTGGCCCACCGGGCAGGCTGAGGTCGATGTCGAGTTCCGGGGCGATGCGGCTAAGGGTGGCGAAGACGACAAGAAGGAGCGCCGCGCGCGTACGGCGATGGAACTGCAGCGGCTGGCCGGTATGCAGCAGGCCGGCGATGGAGAGGACCTGAAGAACGCCGAGCCCGAGCCCGCCCATCGTCAACAGGTGAATGCCGGCGAGTACCGGCAGTGGCAGGCCGACCCCGGCAAGTCCGATGATCAGCAGCCCGAGGCCGGTGAATGCGCTGGAAAGCCAGAGCCCCGCCAGTTCCGGCCGCAGGCCCTCGCGCCCGACAAAACCTTCCGCCACCCGGTCGAGAAAGGCCGCCCCCGTCGCCATGGCGAGATAGCCGGTGACAGCGGGCGAAAGCGATGCGGCTTCAGCAATGGTGAGTAGCGCGGCAAGGCCGGGCGCCAGATTGACGCGCGCCGGATGCGGACGATAGGGCGAGGTTTCCTCGTCCGGATCGAGCATGCGGTTGGTCACGGGAACGGTGATACGGGCAAGCGCCAGCCCGAGCAGACCGGCAAAGGCGGCGAGCGCCAAGCGGATGGCCTGTTCGCCACGGTCGAAATCGCCCGTCAGCATCGACCAGCGCAGCCATCCGGCGGCGAGCGCGAGGGCTGTCAGAAAGAACACGAAGCCCGCAAGGTTCAGGGTGCGCAGCCGCATCGCGAGCGTTGCCGCATAGCCGGCCAACAGGAGAAGCCAGAGGAGATCGAAGACGCCCGCCAGAACGATCATGGCCTGCGAGCCGAAGAAGCCGGCAATGCGCGGCAGGCCCCAGAACGCGGCGAGCCCCAGCAGCGGCCAGCCATGCAGCGTCCTCGTTTCGGTCCATTCGGGCAGCGCCGAGACGAGAAAGCCGATCAGCGCGGCGCCGAAGCTGCCGAAAATCATTTCCTGCGCATGCCATTGGCCGGGGGCCGTGTCCGCGGCAAACGGCAGGCCGAATTGCCAGAGCAGAGCCCACAGCAACGGCCAGAGCGCGGCGTGAAGGGCGGCAAGCGGAAAGAACAGCCGCAGGGCTTCATCGGTTGCCGCCGCAAGGCTCAGTGGACGGGCGTGGCGGAGCGGGCAAGGGACAAGGGTCATCCGGCCCGCCTTTCATCCATGTCGTTGACATGGGCAAAGAGCGGGTTGCGCGTGAGAAAGTCGTGGGCGATTTCGAACACCGCGCGGTCATCGCGGGTGCCGGGGGTGAGTGGAACCGTAACGTTGCCGGCCATGCCACGCCCGAGCGGATCGAGAACGGCGATGCGATGGGCTATCCGCACGGCCTCGGCCATGTCGTGGGTGATGAACAATCCACTGCGGCTCTCGCTGGTGACAGAGGTGATCACGATGTCCTGCATGCGCCGTTTCAGCGCGACATCGAGCGCCGTGAAGGGCTCGTCGAAGATCAGGAAGGCCGGGTCCGTGACCAGCGCCCGCGCGATGGCAACCCGCTGGCGCATGCCTCCGGAAAGCTGGGCCGGGAACTTCGCGAGATCGCTGCGTTCAAGCGCCACCTTTGCGGCCACGGTCTCCACCCGTTCACGGACGATCCGCCGGGAAAGCCGGAGCGGCTTCAGCGCGAAGGCGATGTTGGCGGCGGCTGTCGCCCAGGGCAGAAGGCGCGGTTCCTGAAAAACCACGGCATGGCGGTCATAGTCCCGCACGACCCGGCCGCGGCGTGCTTCGACAAGGCCGGCTGCGATATGGGCGAGGGTGGATTTTCCCGAACCGGAAGGGCCGACCAGCGCCACGAGTTCACCGGCTTCGACCGTCAGGGAAATGCCGTCCAGCACGGTGCGGCCGAGAAAGGCGTGGCCGATATGGTCGAGGGTAAGGGCGGTCATCGTTTTACCCCCCAGGGTTCCGCTGCCTGCCGCCAGGTTTCGAAAGCGCCGCGCAACGGGTGCAACACGCCATATTCGACGGCGAGAAGGGCGGCGATTGACAGGAGAACCCAGGCAAGCGCGGTGGCAACATCGAGACTGGCACGGGCGGCCGCCAGTTCGCCGCCGATGCCGCCGGCATTGGCGATGAGTTCGGCCATGACCGCCGCCTTGAAGGCGGTGCCGAGCGCCATGGTGAGCGCGGGAAAGAGGCTCGAAAGCATCTGCCGCAGGCTGATGTGGAAGAGACGGGCGGGTGCGGAAAGGCCGCTGGCGTGGGCCATGGCCTCCAGCCCCCGGTCGCGGGTGGCGATGCCTTCGGCCGCGCCGGCAAAGACGATGGGCAGTGCCGCGATGGCGGCGGTGGCCATCACCGTTCCGCTGCCCATGCCGAACCAGATCATCAGAAGCACGATCCAGGCGATCGGCGGCACGCCGAGCAGAAGCGTTACCTGCGGCTTTGCCAGCCGGAGGATGGCGGGGTGAAACCCGGCAATGACGCCGGTCAGCGTTCCGAGGGCCAAGGCGGCAAGAAAACCGGCAAGGGCGCGCTTGCCGGTTTCCAGCACGAGCGCCAG
>NZ_JACIDU010000045.1:0-2500 GCF_014196535.1 Allorhizobium borbori | reverse complement strand
CTGAACAGGGCGATTGAGTTAGTTGCATTAGACCCGAAACCGAGTGATCTAGCCATGAGCAGGTTGAAGGTTGGGTAACACCAACTGGAGGACCGAACCCGCATCTGTTGCAATAGATTGGGATGACTTGTGGCTAGGGGTGAAAGGCCAATCAAACTCGGAAATAGCTGGTTCTCCGCGAAAACTATTTAGGTAGTGCGTCGAGCGAATACCCACGGGGGTAGAGCACTGGATGGGCTATGGGGACTCACCGTCTTACTGATCCTAACCAAACTGCGAATACCGTGGAGTACTACTCGGCAGACACACGGCGGGTGCTAACGTCCGTCGTGAAGAGGGCAACAACCCTGACCTCCAGCTAAGGTCCCCAAGTCATGGCTAAGTGGGAAAGGATGTGAGGATCCCAAAACAACCAGGATGTTGGCTTAGAAGCAGCCATCATTTAAAGAAAGCGTAACAGCTCACTGGTCTAAATAAGGGTCTTTGCGCCGAAAATGTAACGGGGCTAAAGCCATGCACCGAAGCTGAGGATGTGCGCAAGCACGTGGTAGCGGAGCGTTCCGTAAGTCTGTGAAGGAGGACCCGTGAGGGCCTCTGGAGATATCGGAAGTGCGAATGTTGACATGAGTAACGACAAAGAGGGTGAGAGACCCTCTCGCCGAAAGACCAAGGGTTCCTGCTTAAAGTTAATCTGAGCAGGGTTAGCCGGCCCCTAAGACGAGGCGGACACGCGTAGTCGATGGGAACCACGTTAATATTCGTGGGCCTGGTGGTAGTGACGGATTGCGTAAATTGTTCGGTCTTATTGGATTGATCGGGCAGTGAAGCGGTTCCAGGAAATAGCTCCACCGTACAGACCGTACCCGAAACCGACACAGGTGGTCAGGTAGAGTATACCAAGGCGCTTGAGAGAACTATGTTGAAGGAACTCGGCAAATTGCACGCGTAACTTCGGAAGAAGCGTGACCCTTATGTACGCAAGTATGTGAGGGTGGCACAGACCAGGGGGTAGCGACTGTTTATCAAAAACACAGGGCTCTGCGAAGTCGCAAGACGACGTATAGGGTCTGACGCCTGCCCGGTGCTGGAAGGTTAAGAGGAGAGGTGCAAGCTTTGAATCGAAGCCCCAGTAAACGGCGGCCGTAACTATAACGGTCCTAAGGTAGCGAAATTCCTTGTCGGGTAAGTTCCGACCTGCACGAATGGCGTAACGACTTCCCCGCTGTCTCCAACATAGACTCAGTGAAATTGAATTCCCCGTGAAGATGCGGGGTTCCTGCGGTCAGACGGAAAGACCCCGTGCACCTTTACTATAGCTTTACACTGGCATTCGCCAAGGCATGTGTAGGATAGGTGGTAGGCTTTGAAGCAGGGACGCCAGTTTCTGTGGAGCCATCCTTGAAATACCACCCTTATCTTCGTGGATGTCTAACCGCGGTCCGTCATCCGGATCCGAGACAGTGTATGGTGGGTAGTTTGACTGGGGCGGTCGCCTCCGAAAGAGTAACGGAGGCGCGCGATGGTGGGCTCAGACCGGTCGGAAATCGGTCGTCGAGTGCAATGGCATAAGCCCGCCTGACTGCGAGACTGACAAGTCGAGCAGAGACGAAAGTCGGTCATAGTGATCCGGTGGTCCCGTGTGGAAGGGCCATCGCTCAACGGATAAAAGGTACGCCGGGGATAACAGGCTGATGACCCCCAAGAGTCCATATCGACGGGGTTGTTTGGCACCTCGATGTCGGCTCATCGCATCCTGGGGCTGGAGCAGGTCCCAAGGGTTTGGCTGTTCGCCAATTAAAGCGGTACGTGAGCTGGGTTCAGAACGTCGTGAGACAGTTCGGTCCCTATCTGCCGTGGGTGTAGGAATATTGACAGGATCTGTCCCTAGTACGAGAGGACCGGGATGGACATATCTCTGGTGGACCTGTTGTCCTGCCAAGGGCATAGCAGGGTAGCTATATATGGAAGGGATAACCGCTGAAGGCATCTAAGCGGGAAACCCACCTGAAAACGAGTGTTCCCTATCAGAGCCGTGGAAGACGACCACGTTGATAGGACGGGTGTGGAAGTGCAGTAATGCATGAAGCTTACCGTTACTAATAGCTCGATTGGCTTGATCGTTCTCATTGATCAATGCTCATCATCTCCAAAAAAGGAAATGATACCAACGACGCGTCAAAAAAATCCAGCTTCTCGAAAACAAGTTGCGCTTCGCTGACCTGGTGGTCATTGCGGGGTGGCTGCACCCGTTCCCTTTCCGAACACGGCCGTGAAACACCCCTGCGCCAATGGTACTTCGTCTCAAGACGCGGGAGAGTAGGTCGCTGCCAGGTCTGCAAATCGCAACTCATCTTCTCAGAACAAAATCAATTCTCGAAAACAAACATAGCCGCGCAAGCGGCATTCATGCTTCCAATATATAACGCGGGGTGGAGCAGCCCGGTAGCTCGTCAGGCTCATAACCTGAAGGCCGCAGGTTCAAATCCTGCCCCCGCAACCA
>NZ_JACIDU010000044.1 GCF_014196535.1 Allorhizobium borbori | reverse complement strand
GTAAACCCTTCGCCTGACTTCACCCAAACAACGTGACATCACCCTCGGCACTGCTGAGGATCCTGGTCGCAATTTGGCCGCAGCACACCATGCTGCTATTGCCGATCGCAGGTCTTGCCTGGATCGTGGCATTCCTGGGTTACGTGGTCTTTTACATGCCGTTGATAGCGCGAAAGGGATAGGAGGAGCCATGAGCGCCCTCACCCTCTCCACTCCGGTATCAAGGGTGCGTCCGTCAACCCGAGCAGATCCACGGCACGAGCCGCAATATGAGCGACGAGATCCTCTACGCTCGCTGGATTGCGGTAGAATGAGGGGACCGGCGGCATCACCACGGCCCCCATATCGGTCACCGCCACCATGTTGCGCAGGTGCCCGAGGTGAAGCGGCGTTTCGCGGGTAAGGAGAACCAGCCTGCGACGCTCCTTGAGCTGCACATCGGCGGCGCGAGTGAGAAGATTGTCTGTGATCCCGGTCGAGATCGCTGCAAGAGACCGCATCGAACAAGGGGCGACGATCATACCGGCCGTGTGGAAAGATCCGCTGGCAATCGATGCACCGATATCGCTTTCCGAATGAAAATGAGCGGCGAGCCCGATTAGCCGCCCCAGCGCCTTGTTGCCTGCCTCATGTGCGATTGTCCGGCGCGCTGCTGACGTGACGACGAGATGCAGTTCAACATCATCCATGGCCGCCAGGAGCCGGCCGACCTGAAGACCGATCACCGCCCCCGAAGCACCGGACATGCCGAGAATGACACGCCTAATCATGGCTCACCTTCCCTTGTCTTGAGGGATCCAAGTCCAAGTTCGTGCCAGATCGCATCGACGCGCGCCGAGACCTCCGGCGTCATTTGCAGCACGCGGCCCCATTCCCGATCGGTTTCTGCGCCAAGCTTGTTGGTGGCATCGAGACCGAGCTTTCCACCGAGCCCAGGCTTGGGAGAGGCAAAATCGAGGTAGTCGATGGGTGTGTTATCCACCACCACCAGATCGCGGGAGGCGTCGAACCGCGTGGAAAGCGCCCAGATGACATCGCTCCAGTTTCTGACGTCAACATCGGCATCGACCACGATGATGAGCTTGGTGTAGCTGAACTGCGGCAGCATCGACCAAAGCCCGAGCATGATCCGGCGGGCTTGCCCCGGATAGCGCTTGTCGAGCGAGACGACGATCGCCCGGTAGGAACAGGCTTCTGGAGGCAGATAGAGATCGACAATCTCTGGAAACTGGCGCTTCACGAGGGGAAGGAAGAGAGCATTCATTGCCTCTCCGAGCACAGAAGGTTCATCCGGGGGGCGGCCGGTGAAGGTCGAGAGGTAAACCGGATTCTGCCGCATCGTCATCGCACTCAAGTTCATGACGGGAAACGGCTCGACAGAATTGTAGTAGCCCGTGTGGTCGCCATAAGGCCCCTCGAGCGCAGTCTCCGCGATAGAAACAGTCCCTTCCAGCACGATTTCCGCAGTAGCCGGAATAGCTAGAGGTTGGGTGAGCGCCCGCACCACATGGGCGCGCTTTCCTCGAAGCACACCGGCGAATGACAGCTCGCTCATTGTCTCCGGCAGCGGCATAACGGCTGCGAGGATTGTCTGAGGATCAGCGCCGATCACGACCGCAATGGGCATATGCCGCCCCACGGCCTGCCACTGCCGGAAGTGTTTTGCAGCACCACGATGGGCAAGCCAGCGCGTGATCAGTCGCCTGCAATCCAGCGCTTGCAGCCGGTAGACGCCGACATTGACATCCCTAGGGTCGGAGGGCGATGAGGTGACGACAAGCCCCCAGGTGATCAGCGGTGCCGGTTCGCTGGGCCAGCACCACTGGATCGGCAGCCGACTGAGATCAACAGCCTCACCTTCGAACACGATGTCCTGGCATTCGGCGTGAGACACCCTGCGGCATCCCAACGCCATGGCGGAGCGAAGCACAGGCAGTTTCTTCAAGGCATCCCGGAGCGACGCCGGCGGCCTCGGTTCGCGCAATTCGGCCAGAAGATCCGCGAGATCGCCGATCTTGCCGCCAGGGATGCCATAGCCAAGTTCGATCCGCTCGCGCGTGCCGAACAGATTGGCAAGCAGCGGTATTTCTGACACTGCACCGTCTGCCCGGACCGGGCGCTCAAAGAGCAAGGCCGGGCCTCCCTCTGCCAGAACCCGCCTGTGGATTTCGGTAATCTCATGAACAAGGCTCACCGGTCGCGAAACGCGGATAAGCCGTCCTCGCTTTTCCAGTTCGGTCATGAAAGCTTGAAGACCGTCGTAGCGACGAGGCGGAGCGTTCTGTGTCATGCGGACCGCTATGACCTGTGAATTCGGCTACGTCTTTGCGCTGGAGCAATCTGGATTGTCGGCCGTTCCCATAGGTTTGCGCCGGTTCAACCATCAAAATTGGCGCAATGCAGATAACATCCATTCTGGCTCTCCCGCTGAAAGCCGTGCCGCTCATGCCGCTCGTGCCAATTGAGCTCGTTGCACGTCGCCTTTTCAAGCTCCTGCTCCTAGCTCATGGCGATATGTTCGAGCGCCTTGGCACATACAAAAGCTGCCGCTTTTCGTTTGCTCCAACGGGCCTACCCCTCGTCTTCCTCATCGAGCCTGGCGTCCCTCGTCTCACTGTGTTGCGCAAGGGCGACACCTTCAAAGCGGATGCGGGTGTCGAGGCCCCGCTGGTAACACTGTTGGCACTCCTTGAGGGGCGTTGTGATGCTGATGCGCTGTTCTTTTCCCGCGACCTGAAGGTGATCGGAGACATGGAGGCCATGCTTGCGATGAGAAACGCACTTGATGACTGCGATATCGACCTTCCGCGTGATCTCGCGCGGATCGGGGGACCGGCCGCCGCCGTCGTTCACAGGCTGGCCGTGGAAATCCGGAGCCGGTCGCTGAGGGAGATCCGGTGATGGAACTGATCTGTCCGGCGGGAACACCAGCCGCATTTCGTGAAGCCGTCGATGCAGGCGCTGATGCGGTCTATTGCGGCTTCCGCGACGAGACCAATGCCCGCAATTTTCCCGGCCTCAATTTTAGCCGGGACGAACTGCGCGACGCAATTGTCTATGCCCGCAAGAAAGGCTGCATGACATTTGTCGCCCTCAATACCTTCATGCGGGCTGGTAACGAAGAGATCTGGTATAGTGCGGCGGCCGACGCGGTAAGGCTCGGTGCCGATGCGCTGATCCTGGCCGATTTCGGCCTCATGGCCCATGTCAGGGAACACTATCCAGAGCAGCGCTTGCATGTTTCGGTCCAGGCGTCTGCTTCCAATCCCGAAGCCATCAACTTTCTCGTCGAAGCCTTCGACGCAAAACGGGTCGTCTTGCCGAGAACGCTGACGATCGGCGACATTGCCCGCATTGGTCGCAAGGTCAGATGCGAGATCGAGGTCTTTGTTTTCGGCGGGCTTTGCGTCATGGCCGAGGGACGCTGCTCGCTCTCCTCCTACGCCACCGGCAAATCACCCAATATGAACGGCGTCTGCTCCCCGGCGAGCCATGTGCGCTACCGACAGGACGGCTCCGACATGGTGTCGGAGCTCGGCACCTATACGATCAACCGCTTCAGCCAAGGCGAGGCCGCCGGCTATCCCACACTGTGCAAGGGACGCTTCGACATCGGCGATGCCCGTGGCTACGCCTTCGAAGACCCCGTGTCCCTCGATGTCATGGGCGAAATCGAAGCCTTGAAGGATGCCGGCGTCTCGGCCTTGAAAATCGAAGGACGCCAGCGCGGCAAAGCCTATGTGGCCGAAGTCGTATCGACGCTGCGCCAGGTACTCGCAACCGCCCCCTCGGGACGTGGCCCCTTGTTGGCCCGGCTGAGAGCGCTGAGCGAAGGGCAGAAGACCACGGTCGGCGCCTATGAGAAGCGCTGGAGATGAGCATGACCGAACTGACACTGGGCCCCGTCTACTATCTCTGGGACGGCCCGAAATGGCGGGATTTCTATTATCAGATCGCAGACGAAGCGCCCGTGGATCGCGTTATCCTCGGCGAGACCGTATGCTCCAAGCGGCAGCATTTCATCGAACCCCATCTGGCAGAGGTGGTAGAACGGCTGGAACGGGCCGGGAAATCCGTAGCCTTCTCGTCGCTAGCGCTCGTTACCTTGGAGCGAGAAAGTCGGATCGTGAAAGAGCTGATCGAGACGTCGTACTACGCAATAGAGGTAAATGACCTCTCCGCCATCGGCCTGATCAAGGGCCGCCGGCACCTCGTCGGCCCCTTGGTCAATGTCTATAATGGCCCAACCGCGCGCTTGCTGGCACAACGCGGGGCAGACCGTATCTGTCTTCCGCCGGAACTTCCCTTTAGCTCGATCGCCAGGATCGCCGCCGACGCGCCGGATGTGGCTCTCGAAGTGATGGTATTCGGTCGCATGCCGCTTGCCATATCGGCTCGCTGCGCCCATGCCCGTTCCAAGGGCAGGATCAAGGACAATTGCCAGTTCGTCTGTGGCGACGAGCCGGACGGCCTGTCAATCAGGACACTCGATCGCCAGTCATTCCTGGTGCTCAATGGCGTGCAGACAATGTCGCATACGTGCCAACTCCTGCTCAGCGAATTGCATGACTTGCAAGCGGCCGGGGTCAATGCCTTCCGTCTGTCACCACAGGACTGCGACATGGCGCGCATCGCCGTCATCTTCCAGGAAACGCTGTCGGGCAGCATGGAACCCCAAGAGGCCATCGAACTGATCGGGCAAACTTATCCCAAAGCCAAGTTCTCGAACGGCTTTCATCACGGGCGAGAGGGCGCTGCCTGGGTATCGCGAGCGAAAAACAATGGCCATGCGCACTAATACGACAGGAGTGCGGGCTAATTTGTTTGCGCAAGCGCAACGACCGGATCGGCATTCCTCACCATAGTCGATGTCACAGCGATAACGCGTTGACGCAAGCAAGGTGAACACGATGGAACTTGACGCGAGCCAGGCGGTCGGAAAGATTGCGACCTCTCTCCCCGGTGCAGCCGCAGTTTTCCGCAGTCACGGCATCAGTTTCTGCTGCGGTGGCTCAGATAGCATCGAGGTTGCGGCTGAAGCCGCAGGACTCTCGCCGGAAACCCTGGTGGACGAATTGCAGGGCCTTGTCGACGCCGCCTCGACAGAAGCACCGGATGGAACTGCCGATCTGATCAAGCACCTCAGGACACGCTACCACGACACCCACCGCGCAGAACTCATCTCGCTGATCCCGCTTGCGGCAAAGGTCGAGCGGGTGCATGGGGACCACCCCGATGCACCGATCGGCCTGGCAAATCTGCTGGAGCGCATCCAGAGCGACCTACACAGCCACATGCATCGCGAGGAGCTCATGCTCTTCCCGCTCATGGAACGCGGCGACCATCAAGCTCTGACGAGACCCATCGAACAGATGCGCCACGAACATGACGTAGAGGCCGGGCATCTGGCAGAACTCGAGCACGTGACAGGCGGATTTCATCTGCCGGACGGCGCATGCAATTCATGGCGCGCGCTTTACGCAGGGGCGAAGAAATTCGCCGACGATCTGGTCCAGCACATGCATCTGGAAAATGAAGTCCTCTTTCCACGCTTTACCGGCGGGCCCCTCTAAAACAAACCTATCGAGGATGAGGGATCATGCGGAAGAACCGAAAGCCGGGCCGAGGTATAGACCGCGACAGGTTTCATTCTCCAGTCGTTTTTAGATCGCGGCGTGAGCGAGCCTGTGACACCATCTGCGACATGCATGAATGCGTAATCAGTGGCTGCGCCGGACCCGAGACGGTCGCCTATCTCATGGAACGACTGCTGTCACTTGATCCTCGATACACAGGCGGCAGGCGATGATCGGCCCGTCATGCCATCCGCTCAAGCGCGCCTGGAGTTTGCGCGTAAATGTGCAGTTCGCGCTTCAAATCCCCATCAAACCTGCGTTGGATTGACGCACGCTGAGGTTTATTTGTTCGACGCTTGGCATTCGTCAAACCGAGCCAGAATGCGTTAGGCGGGTTTTTACCTCATCACCTCAATTCTCGCTAAAATCACATCGTATCATGATGTTACGATATTCGGCATGATGCCCCAGCTCAGGACAACCTGTAAGATGCGCATCACCGACTTTTCGATCAGCAAACGCCTCTGGCTAGCGATCATGATCCCCCTGGTTGCAGCACTCACCCTTGCCTCGATGGAGTTTCTAAGCTCGTGGGGTTCCTACCGGCAGATGCAGACCGTCGTCAAAGTGAGCGAGAACATCGCGGCGATGGGCGAGCTGATCCACGTCCTTCAAGGAGAGCGGGGACACAGCGCTGGATACATCGGATCAAAGGGCAGCACGGACAAGCAACCGCTTGTGACGGCGCGTCAGTCGACGGATGCGGCTCTGGCAAAATTGCCAGATCTCTCTGATGGGTGATGTCACGTTGTTTGGGTGAAGTCAGGCGAAGGGTTTAT
>NZ_JACIDU010000043.1 GCF_014196535.1 Allorhizobium borbori | reverse complement strand
CTGGCGCTCGTGCTGGAAACCGGCAAGCGCGCCCTTGCCGGTTTTCTTGCCGCCTTGGCCCTCGGAACGCTGACCGGCGTCATTGCCGGGTTTCATCCCGCCGTCATGAGGCTGGCAAAGCCGCAGGTAACGCTTCTCCTCGGCGTGCCGCCCATTGCCTGGATCGTGCTGCTGATGATCTGGTTGGGCATGGGCAGCGGCACGGTGATGGCCACCGCCGCCATCGCGGCACTGCCCATCGTCTTTGCCGGCGCTGCCGAAGGAATCGCCACCCGCGACCGGGGGCTGGAGGCCATGGCCAGCGCCAGCGGCCTGTCCGCATCCGCCCGTCTCGTCCACATCAGCCTGCGGCAGATGCTTGCGAGCCTCTTTCCCGCGCTCTCGATGGCGCTCGGTACCGCCTTCAAGGCGGCGGTCATGGCCGAACTCATCGCCAATGCCGGCGGCATCGGCGGCGAACTGGCTTCAGCCCGTGCAAGCCTCGATGTCGCCACCGCGCTCGCCTGGGTACTCCTGTCCATCGCCGCACTGCTGACCGTTGAATATGGCGTGTTGCACCCGTTACGCGGCGCCTTCGAACCCTGGCGGCGCGCCGCCGAACCCTGGGGCGTGAAACGATGAGCACACTCACCCTCGACCGTATCGGGCACGCCTTTCTCGGCCGTAGCGTGCTGGACGATATTTCGCTGACGGTTGAGACCGGCGAACTCATGGCGCTGATCGGCCCTTCCGGCTCGGGCAAATCCACCCTCGCCCATATCGCAGCCGGCCTTGTCGAAGCACGCCGCGGCCGGGTCGTGCGGGACTATGGCCGCCATGCCGTGGTTTTTCAGGAACCGCGCCTTCTGCCCTGGGCAACCGCCGCCGCCAACATTGCCTTCGCGCTGAAGCCGCTCCGGCTTTCCCGGCGGATCGTCCGTGAACGGGTGGAGACGGTGGCCGCAAAGATGGCGCTTGAACGCCGCGATCTCGCGAAGTTCCCGGCCCAGCTTTCCGGAGGCATGCGCCAGCGGGTTGCCATCGCGCGGGCGCTGGTCACGGACCCGGCCTTCCTGATCTTCGACGAGCCCTTCACCGCGCTCGATGTCGCGCTGAAACGGCGCATGCAGGACATCGTGATCACCTCTGTCACCAGCGAGAGCCGCAGTGGATTGTTCATCACCCACGACATGGCCGAGGCCGTGCGGATAGCCCATCGCATCGCCGTTCTCGATCCGCTCGGGCGTGGCATGGCCGGCAACGTGACGGTTCCACTCACCCCCGGCACCCGCGATGACCGCGCGGTGTTCGAAATCGCCCACGACTTTCTCACGCACAACCCGCTCTTTGCCCATGTCAATGACATGGATGAAAGGCGGGCCGGATGACCCTTGTCCCTTGCCCGCTCCGCCACGCCCGTCCACTGAGCCTTGCGGCGGCAACCGATGAAGCCCTGCGGCTGTTCTTTCCGCTTGCCGCCCTTCACGCCGCGCTCTGGCCGTTGCTGTGGGCTCTGCTCTGGCAATTCGGCCTGCCGTTCGCCGCGGACACGGCCCCCGGCCAATGGCATGCGCAGGAAATGATTTTCGGCAGCTTCGGTGCCGCGTTGATCGGCTTTCTCGTCTCGGCGCTGCCCGAATGGACCGAAACGAGGACGCTGCATGGCTGGCCGCTGCTGGGGCTCGCCGCGTTCTGGGGCCTGCCGCGCATTGCCGGCTTCTTCGGCTCGCAGGCCATGATCGTTCTGGCGGGCGTCTTCGATCTCCTCTGGCTTCTCCTGTTGGCCGGCTATGCGGCAACGCTCGCGATGCGGCTGCGCACCCTGAACCTTGCGGGCTTCGTGTTCTTTCTGACAGCCCTCGCGCTCGCCGCCGGATGGCTGCGCTGGTCGATGCTGACGGGCAATTTCGACCGTGGCGAACAGGCCATCCGCTTAGCGCTCGCCGCCTTTGCCGGTCTGCTCGGGCTGGCGCTTGCCCGCATCACCGTTCCCGTGACCAACCGCATGCTCGATCCGGACGAGGAAACCTCGCCCTATCGTCCGCATCCGGCGCGCGTCAATCTGGCGCCCGGCCTTGCCGCGCTGCTTACCATTGCTGAAGCCGCATCGCTTTCGCCCGCCGTCACCGGCTATCTCGCCATGGCGACGGGGGCGGCCTTTCTCGACCGGGTGGCGGAAGGTTTTGTCGGGCGCGAGGGCCTGCGGCCGGAACTGGCGGGGCTCTGGCTTTCCAGCGCATTCACCGGCCTCGGGCTGCTGGTCATCGGACTTGCCGGGGTCGGCCTGCGACTGCCGGTACTCGCCGGCATTCACCTGTTGACGATGGGCGGGCTCGGGCTCGGCGTTCTTCAGGTCCTCTCCATCGCCGGCCTGCTGCATACCGGCCAGCCGCTGCAGTTCCATCGCCGTACGCGCGTGGCGCTCCTTCTTGTCGTCTGCGCCACCCTTACCCGCATCGCCCCGGAACTCGACATCGATCTCAGCCTGCCCGGTGGGTCACATGCACTTTCCGCCCTCCTTTGGGCCACCGCCCTTGCGCTCTGGCTCGGTGTCTACCTGCCCCTGCTCTGGTCGCCGCACACACTCGAACAGAAGAGTTGTTGATCATGTCCCTTGCCTCCTCCCGCTTCCTCTCCGGCGGCTTTCGTCCTTTCTTCCTGTTCGGCGCACTCCACGCGGCACTGATGATCGGGTTGTGGGTGCCGTGGTTTCTCGGCTTCGCGCACATCCCCTCCGCCCTTTCCCCGGTGGTCTGGCATCAGCATGAACTGCTGTTCGGCTTCGTACCCGCCATCATCGGCGGTTTCCTGCTGACAGCCGTGCCGAACTGGACCGGACGCCCGGCGCTGAAGGGCGCGCCGCTGCTGGCGCTCGTCCTGCTCTGGCTCGCAGGGCGTCTCGCCATCGCCACATCGGAAACCATCGGCCTGACGGCGGCGGCAGTGACAAGTCTCCTCTTCCTGCCCGCGTTCGTTCTTCTGATCATGCGCGAGCTGATCGCCGGCAAGAACCGCCGCAATTACAAGGTCGCCGCCATTCTCGGGCTGCTGTTTGCAGCGCAGGTTCTGTTTTTCCATGAATATGCCCGCTTCGGGCGCATCGAGCTGGCCAGCCGGATGGCGATCGCCACCGTCATTTTCCTGATTGCCGTCATCGGCGGGCGCATCATCCCCACCTTTACCGGCAACTGGCTGCGCAGGAACAATCCAGGACAGGAGCCCCCGCCTTTCGGAGCCTTCGACCTTGCCGCCATGGGCATTTCGGCGCTGGCGCTGGTGCTCTGGGCCGTTTCCGCGCGGGCCGAAGCGCTTGCGCCGTTTGCCGGCACGGCATGCCTTGCCGCCGGTCTCTTCCATTTCGCCCGCCAGCTTCGCTGGAAACCGTTCCGCACCCGGCGCGAGCCGCTGGTGGCGATGCTGCATGTGGCCTTCACCTTCATGCCGCTCGGCTTCCTGCTGACGGGGGCGGGACTTTTGAGCGAGGATGCCGGGCTTGCCTCAGCCGGTCTGCATGGATGGACAGCCGGCGGCATCGGCGCCATGACCCTTGCAGTGATGACGCGGGCGACGCGCGGCCATTCCGGTCAGGCGCTGATCGCACCGCCGTCGACCGTCTTCATCATCTACGCTCCGATCCTACTGGCCACGCTGGCCCGGATCGGGGCAGCACTTCTGCCGGGCGCGACCATGCTCCTCCTGCCGCTGGCGGCCCTTGGCTGGATCGTCGCCTTCCTCGGCTATGCCGGCCTTTACGGCCCGCTCATTCTGCGCAAATAAATATAAGTCGAAGCGATCAGTGGTTTCAAAGCGAAGCTGTCAAAGTTGGCAAAGATGCTTACGCATGCTGTTGGCGCTACATCATCACGGCCAATCGCCCCCGCTTCCCTTCGGATCATTGCCCACGCAGCATGGCTTTATCTGTTGGTTATCTCACATTGGGTCGCCGGATTATTGGCAAACAGTGGCGTTGGTGCATGGATCGCTGAACGAGCGGATATCAGTCTATGATGCATTGGCTATGCGGTGACGGTTTTACAGCGGACGGATTTCGGGCGTGCGCAGGCCATCATTCGATTGAGGGCGGCGCAGCCGATGTCGACCTCCGTCTGCTGCGCTACGAATGAGCGCGCCCGCAACCGGCGGCCAACGATCGATTTGTAACGACCGATGGCGATCTCGACCAGTGAGCGTTTCCCGTAGCCGGTGGCGATCTGCCACTTCATTCTTCCATCCGCGTTGATCGCCGCGATATGACGATCTCGCTGGCTTGCGGGATGGCTATCCGGTCGCTCCAATGCATTGGAGCGTGGCGAAATGACGACCGCCGCGTCTGCACTATGCCTGGCGACGACCTTGTAGCTGGGGTTGCTGTCATAGGCTCCATCGGCCGTGAACTGGCTGATCGGCATCTCAATCTGGTCGAGCAGCGGCTCCACCTGTGAGGCGTCGCCGGCTTCCTGGTCCGTCATGACATGTGCGATGATATCGCCGCTGTCGGCATCCAGCGCCAGGTGCAACTTGCGCCACCCCCGTCGGGATTTGACACCATGCTTTTCCTCCAGCAACTGGCCAGCGCCGTAGACTTGCGATCCTGTGCTGTCGATGAGGACATGGATGGGCCCTTTTGCCGGGACACAACCACGATCATCTTGCCGCCTATCGGGCGATTGCCGCTTGCCTGTCCGGCGGCTCAGCGTCGAGTGATCGGGGACCGCCAGAACCACGCCCATCAGCTGCAAGATCGAAGCTAGAAAGCCTTCCGTCTGGCGCAGTCTCAGGCCGAACACCAGTCCCAGCGTCAGAGCGGTCTCGATCGCCAGATCGGAATAGCGCGGCTGGCCACCGGGTGTCGTGCGCTTCGGCGCCGGCCAGGACGACAGAGCCTCTGGTGTCATCCACAAGGTCAGGCTACCACGATGACGAAGACCAGCCTCGTATTCAGACCAATTCGTGACCTTGAGCTTCATCTTGCCAATATGATGACGGTGGCAGGCATTGTGTTTGAAAGGCATGTTCGGTCCGCTGGGGTGTTTCCATCCAAGCCGACTACTTCACCGCTCATGAATGATCCGTGCACCAACGCACCTCTGACCATGATCATCGTTGTCGTACGACAAAGAATGACTGCAACAGAAGTGTGCCCTTAGTTGGGATTTAACAAAGAGCAAGCGTCAACGGCATCCTAGCATTGGCCTCATTCAACCGGAGCCTGGCTATGAGAAACGATATACTGAACCGATATGGCGACGCCCGCCTGCCCCGCTACACAAGCTATCCGACCGCCCCGCAATTCTCCCCGGCGATCGCGGCCGGCACCTATCGGGACTGGCTCGAAACAACGGCAGGGCATGAGCCGGTTTCTCTCTATCTCCATGTCCCGTTCTGCCGGTCAATGTGCTGGTATTGCGGCTGCCACACCACGATCACACAGAAGGACCAGCCGATCCTCGACTACCTGGATGTATTGAAGCGCGAAATCACCCTTGTCGCCGCGGCGGCCGGCAAGCGGCTTCAGGTCGGCGCCATCCATTTCGGCGGCGGCACGCCGACGATCATGAAACCGGAGGAGTTCCTCGATCTCGCACGGGCGCTCGGTCGCGGGTTCGATATCTCCGAACAGACGGATGTTGCGGTCGAGATCGATCCGCGGACGCTCGCACCAGCCATGATTGAGACGCTCGGAGAAGTTGGCGCGACTAGAGCAAGTCTCGGCGTCCAGAGCTTCGATCCGAAAGTACAGAAGGCAATCAATCGCGTGCAAACAGTGGAGCAGACGGTGAACGCAGCGTCGGGGCTGCGCCGTGCGGGAGTCCAGAGCATCAATTTCGACCTGATCTACGGGCTGCCGCATCAAACGGTTGATTCCGCCATCGAAACGGCCGTGACCGCGTCCGCCATGCGTCCGGACCGCTTCGCCGTCTTCGGCTATGCCCATGTGCCATCGTTCAAGAAGCACCAACGCCTTATCGACGAGGCCACACTCGGTGATGCCGCCGAGCGCAATGCCCAGGCCGAAGCGATTGCGGAAACGCTTGTTTCCGCTGGCTATCACCGCATCGGTCTCGATCATTTCGCGTTGCCCCACGATTCGCTTTCCCTCGCCGCGGAAAGCGGATCGCTTCACCGCAACTTCCAAGGCTATACCACGGATGGTTTCAAGACTCTCATCGGGCTCGGAGCCTCGGCGATCGGTCGGACCGACGCGGGCTATGTACAGAACGAGGTAGCAATCGGCCGTTATGCCCAGCGTATCGCGTCCGGCGAGTTGGCGACGGCGAAGGGTTACCGGATGACGGCGGAAGATCACCTGCGGGCCACGGTCATTGAACGATTGATGTGTGATTTCCGCGCCGATCTCGATGGGATCGCAAAGGCCCACGGTTTTCCCCCGGAGACACTGACCAAGGCCGAACCGATGCTTGAACGTCTGAAGGCGGACGATGTCGTCCGGTTTGCGGATGGCCACCTCATCGTCAACCCGGACCATCGCTTCGTGATCCGCGCGGTCGCCGCCTGTTTCGACGCCTATCTCGATCGGGGCGGCAGGCAGCATTCCAGGGCAGCCTGAATCATTTGTCCAGACAAGCGAAAAGACCCGGCATGCCTAGCTCTGCCGGGCCTTTCCTTGCGCCTCGCCGTTTTCCTCAGCCGACGAGGCTGCGGTAGATCGCCGGCAAAGCCGCAGGCAACCTGCCGATGTGCGGCACCACGGCAAAGCCGCGCTGCCCGAAGATCGCCGGAACATACGTCCGGGCATCGCTGTCGATGGTCACGCCGAAGACGCGGATCCCTTTCCGCTTTGCTTCGATCACCGCCCTCCGGCTGTCCTCAAGCGCGAAACGGCCCTCCTAGTGATCGACGTCATTCGGCTTGCTATCGGTCAGGATCAGCAGCAATTGCCTCCGGTTGGGCTGCGCGGAAAGCTTTGCCGTCGCATGACGGACGGCCGCGCCCATAAGGGTGTAATATCCGGGTTTCAGGGCCGCTATCCGCCGACGCACGACTGACCCCATCGGCTCGTCGAAATCCTTCACCGTCTCGCCCCTCACCCAACTGCGGCGACGGGAGGTAAAGGTCAGAATTGAATGATTGTCGCCGCATACCGACAGCCCTTCGGCAAGCACCATCACGGGTGGCCATGCCGCCCTGTTCGGCGCCGACCCTCTTTTGGCGCTCGATTACTGAAGAGCGGCAGGACCGATCGGCAGCAAACTTGCTCTAGCGCAAAGATGGCCGGACCGGCCGACCCTATAAGGTGAATAGTTTAGTCATGTTATAGGATTAGGGTCATGATCTGCAGCGACACCGATTTCGGCCGCGATGTCCAGGACGCGCGGGAACGCCAAGACGGGGCGGGATAACCGGTCAGGCGGCGGCTCGTCTGTGCCGGGCTGGGAGCGGTGCTTGCCATGCCCTTCGTTGGCAAGGCCGAGGCGGCCGCAGCCGGAGAACTCGTTCTCTTCGCCCCCCCACCGGCCCTGTCACATTAGCCTACGCTGTCGGTACCGGCCTGTTGCGCGACGTCGCCGAGAAGGTCCGCTTCAAGATGTGGCGCACACCGGACGAGATGCGTGCTGGCCTCACTTCGGGAACGATGCAGGCAGTCGTCGTCATGCCGATTTCCACAGCAGTCAACCTCAACACGCGTGGCCTCGGTGTGCGGCTGGCCAACGTCATGACCAACGGTCTGCTCTACGTGATCTCGACGGACGAGCGAATCCGCAGCGTCGCGGACCTGAAAGGCCACCGGATTACCGTCCCGTTCCCGAACGATACGCCGGAACTCGTGTTCGACGCGGTGCTTGCCCATCATGGACTCGCCTCCGAGGTTGCCGTCGACCGCGCCGGCACGCCGTTCGAGACGATCCAGATGCTCCTGGCTGGCCGGATCGAGACCGCGATGGTATCTGATGCTGACGGCAGGGGCTGTCAATCGGCTCGGAATATTGACCCCTTATCGGCGTCCAATATTGGCTCTGACTCATATGTGGAACGGCCCGGTTGGCAAGGCGTTGGCGGTATGAATCTCCGTCGGACGGTGCAGTCATATGTCCGGCCTGTTGTCGCGGTCATCGACCGCTGGCCACGATGAGATCCGCAATGTCGATCGCCGGTGATGTCACGTTGTTGGTGCCTTAACTGTTGCTGGCTAATCGGGCGCGATGAACACATCGGCCATCAGCTACAAGTACCACCGTTTTCCACCG
>NZ_JACIDU010000042.1 GCF_014196535.1 Allorhizobium borbori | reverse complement strand
TTCCGGCTTCCTGGATGAGCGACTGGTACGACATGATTTCCTCCTCATGTGTCGTTTATCGTTGCGTTGGAGCCTATTAATCCGATCCCAACATCGTTGTGGAGGGCCTTCAGTGTGCAGTTGTATAACTTTACAAATCTTCCTTGTAATGTTGTAATGTGTTTGTAATGCAGGGGTTGTCGCAGGCTGGAACGTAGAGAGGGCCCGCCATCCTGTGATGACGAGCCCCGTAAATCGACGGCTTTGAATGATGTTGTGGTCGATCAGGCCTTCACGGCCTGAATGGCCGTCAGTGCGATCGTGTAGACGATGTCATCAACCAGCGCGCCGCGCGACAGATCGTTGACCGGCTTGCGCAGACCCTGCAGCATCGGACCGACGCTGATGACCTCCGCCGAACGCTGCACCGCCTTGTAGGTGGTGTTGCCGGTGTTGAGATCGGGGAACACGAAGACGGTTGCACGACCGGCGACCTTGCTGTTCGGGGCCTTCTGGCGACCGACCGACTCGACGCTGGCGGCATCGTATTGCAACGGGCCATCGATGGCGAGGTCAGGACGCTTTTCCTGCGCGATCCGAGTTGCTTCCGTGACCTTCTCCACGTCCGGGCCACCGCCGGAGCTGCCGGTGGAGTAGGAAATCATCGCCACGCGCGGCGGAATGCCGAAGGCCGCAGCCGAATCGGCGGACTGAATGGCGATTTCCGCCAGTTCTTCCGCAGTCGGGTTCGGATTGACGGCACAATCGCCGTAGACGAAGACCTGATCCGGCATCAGCATGAAGAACACGCTCGACACCATTTTCGAGCCCGGTGCGGTCTTGATCAGCTGCAGGGCGGGGCGAATGGTGTTGGCGGTGGTGTGAACCGCACCGGACACAAGGCCATCGACCTCATCAAGCGCCAGCATGACCGTGCCGAGAACGACGGTGTCCTCGAGTTGTTTCGCGGCTTCTTCCGGGGTCAGGCCCTTGCTCTTGCGCATCTCGACCATCGGCGCGATGTAGCGCTCACGCACATCTGCGGGGTCGATGATTTCGATCCCTGCTGGCAGGGAAACGCCCTGCTCGGCGGCCACGCGCTCTATCGCGCTGCGGGTGCCGATCAGCACGCAATTGGCAATGCCCTTTTCCTGGCAGATGGCGGCGGCGCGGATCGTGCGCGGCTCGTCGCCTTCCGGCAGGACGATACGCTTGCCGGCGGCGCGGGCCTTTTCCATCAGTTCGTAGCGGAACACAGGCGGCGGCATGAGCTCATCACCGGCAGGCGCGATCTTGGCCTTCAGCGCTTCGGTATCGAGCTCCGCGGGATCAGCCGACACGATGCCGAGCAGAGCCAGCGGCTTTTTCGGCAGCAGCTTGCCGGCCTGCTGGATCTCGGCGGCGAGAGCCGTGGCCGAGGTGCCCGCAGAAACGCCGGTGAGAATGTAGCCGATGACCTGACCATGTTCGGCAGCACTTGCCTGGGCGCTGTGCTCGATCTGGCGGGCGATCTCCTGCGGCGTGCCGGCACCCGAGGCGACGAGAATGGTGCGGGCACTGAGATTGCGGGCAAGCTTGAGGTTGAGAGCTGCGGAAAACAGGCGTTTGGTGTCGTGCGTCAGGCCTTCGGTCACGACGACATCGACGCCTTTGGCGGCCTTCTGGAAGAGCGTCACGACGTCTTCCATGATCTGTTCGAGTTCGCCGAGGGCCAGCAGATGTTCGACCCTGTCCAGCGATACGGATGCGGCATCGGCATTGTCGGAAACAGGCTTGAAAAGGCCGGCGCTGAAGCCGGCCCTGGTGAGAGCGGCAACAAGGGCCGAGGACACCGAAGCCAGGGAAACATCATGGCTGGCGGGTGCAAGAAAGAGGGTGGTCATTGTGTTCTCCGCTCAGGCCGCAAGGCCTGCCAGCTTGGCAGTATCCATCGCGATCATCATTTCCTCGTCGGTGCTGATGACCAGTGCCGGCAGGGACTCTTCTGTGGTGATGCGACCAACCTTGCCGCGGGTGCAGGCGGCATTGGCGTCGTCATCCAGCTTGAGGCCGAGGAAGCCCAGACGGTTGATGACATTGGCGCGCACATAAGCCGAATTCTCACCGATGCCGCCGGTCAGGAGCAGTGCATCCAGACGGCCAAGGCCGACAGTAAGTGCGGCGATGTGCTTGGCCAGACGATAGCTGAAGATATCGAGCGCGAGCTTGGCGGCCTCATTGCCGGCGGAGGCGGCTTCCTGCAGTTCGCGACAATCGCTGGAGAGCTCCGAAAGGCCGAGCAGGCCGGACTTCTTGTTCAGAACGTCCATGACGCCGGCGACGCTGAGGTTCAGTTCGGAGCCGAGATAGCCGATGATGCCGGGATCGATGTCACCGGAGCGGGTGCCCATTACCGAGCCTTCGAGCGGGGTGAGGCCCATGGTGGTGTCCACGCTCTTGCCGCCCTTGATGGCGGTGGCCGATGCCCCGTTACCGAGATGGGCGCAGACGAAGGCCGTCTCTTCCAGCGGCTTGCCAAGCAGTTCGGCGGCCTTGCTGGTGATGTAGCGATAGCTGGTGCCGTGGAAACCGTAGCGGCGTACGCCATGCTCGCGATAAAGCGACATGGGGACGGCATAAAGATAGGCGTGTTCCGGCATGGTCTGGTGGAAGGACGTGTCGAAGACAGCCACCTGCGGCAGATCAGCGAACTGCTGCATCGCGGTGCGGATGCCGAGCAGGTTGGCCGGATTGTGCAACGGCGCAAGTTTGGAGCACTTCTCGATTTCAGCGAGAACGGAATCATCGATGACGACGGTGGACTTGAAGACCTCGCCACCATGCACGACGCGATGGCCGACTGCTTTCACGCTGTCCAGCAGGTCCTCGTCCTTGAGACGGGCGATGATCGCGTCCATTGCGGCGGCGTGGTTGCCGCCTTCCAGCGGGCTTACATCCTTTTCGCCCGGCTGGCGAAAGCTGCGACGCGGCGTTGGGCCATGCTTGAAGGTGATCTGGCTGCCCGCCATGCCCAGCTTTTCGGCGAGGCCGGACAGGACTTCCTGCTGGCTGACAGGATCGATCAAGGCGAACTTCAGAGACGAGCTGCCACAGTTAATGACGAGAATGCAGGATTTCATGGAGACTCCACCCAGAGGAAACGATTGAGTAAATCATCGCGCGCCGCTACCGGGAAATAGCGTGGCTTTGATGGACGCTGCCGAATGGCGGCGCTGCCCATTGACGGCCAGAATACTCCTCCTTCTGGTTTCGTCGGGTTGGCGACTGTCGGTACAGCGCGGGCAACTTATCGCAGTGCAGTCGGTTTGTCTTTTCTGCTTTAGCCTTATTTTTCTCCCGGCGGAAATGTGCAGCAGGACGTGCTCAGGGGCGGGTTTTCGGCATACATTTCAGCGATGAGCTTCTTCACGAGGGTGATATAGACCGAGGTATCTCCCACCCGGTGATTGAGGATGACCGGTGAGGTCGCGCCTTCCCCCTCCAGCAGTCGGTAATGCACGTCGGAGCGCATCTGGCGGGCCGAGGAGGGGATGATGCACACCCCAGCCTCCGCCGCGACCAGACCGAGCGCGGTCTGGATTTCGCGGACTTCCTGCACCTCGACCGGCCGGACATCGTGCCGGTGCAGCAGGCTGAGAACCTGATCGGCATAACTTGGCCGTGGTTCCTTGGGGTAGACGATCACCCGCTGGGCATCGAGCGCCGCCACCGGCAGCGGGGTGAGCGCCATGCTGAGCGGCGAGCCCTGCGGCACCGCGACGACGAGACGCTCGTCGCGCAGGACCGTGCCGATGACATTGGGATCGCTATGACGCAGGCGGCCGATGCCGATATCGATACGGCCTTCCTTCAACGCCGGAAGCTGCTGCACCGAGATCAGCTCCAGTAACTGAATATCGAGTTCCGGCGCGTGCTTGCGCAGCTTGCGTACCAACGGTGGCAAGCCGCCATAAAGAGTGGAGGCCACGAAGCCGATGGAAAGCACGCTGTTCTGGTTCAATCCCACGCGCCGCGTTGCAGCGCGCATCTGGTCGACCCGGCCAAGTACCTGCAGCGCCTGCTCATAGAACAGCCGCCCGGCATCCGTGAGGCGAATCGGCCGGCTCTTGCGAATGATGAGCTCTACGCCAAGCTCTTCTTCCAGCAACTGGATCTGCCGGCTAAGCGGCGGCTGGGCGATGTGCAGCATCTGGGCGGCGCGGGTAAAATTACGCTCGCGCGCCACGGCAACGAAATAGCGCATCTGGCGAAGGTCCATGATCCGGCTCCTGCATAACCCTTATAGGCCTCTTTGATATGTCGCAGCGCGAAACGCGCGAAATAGAGGCAAAAGCGCCCGTATCATATCTTAAAGGTATTATAGCAAACGTAAATGGTGTTGGACGCCGGGTCTTTACCTGTCGCAGTTTAGGGGCATGAACACGACCTTTGCACCCCACGCCCCGACCGCCGCTCTCGTTCCCATCGTCGAACGGATCGAAACCGTACTGGTCGATCTGCCGACCATCCGCCCGCACAAGCTATCCGTTGCGACGATGAACGGGCAGACCCTCATGCTCGTGAAGCTCCATTGCAGCGATGGCATCGTCGGCATCGGCGAGGGCACGACCATTGGCGGTCTGGCCTATGGCGGCGAAAGCCCGGAGAGCATGAAGCTGGCGATCGATACCTATTTCGCGCCGGTGATGGTGGGGCAGGATGCGACCCGCGTGCAGGCGCTGATGGCGCGGATCGGCAAGATGGTGAAGGAAAACCGCTTCGCCAAGAGCGCTGTGGAGACCGCGCTGCTCGATGCGCAGGGCAAGCGTCTCGGTCTTCCGGTCAGCGAATTGCTGGGCGGTCGTCTGCGCGATCGTCTGCCGGTTGCCTGGACGCTCGCCTCCGGTGATACCGCCCGCGACATCGCCGAGGCAGAAAAGATGCTCGACCTGCGCCGCCACCGGATTTTCAAGCTGAAGATCGGGGCGAAGGGCTTGCAGGAAGATATTGCCCATGTCGCGGCGATCAAGCGGGCACTGGGTGAACGCGCCGCAGTGCGTGTCGATGTGAACATGGCCTGGAGCGAAACCGAGGCAGCCTATGGCATGGCGGCGCTTGCCAATGCGGGCTGCGAACTGGTGGAGCAGCCGGTCGGTTCCGCGGCGGCGCTGTTGCGGCTCATGCGCCGTTTTCCCGTCGCGCTGATGGCCGATGAATCACTGACAGGTCCTGCTTCGGCCTTCGAGATCGCCCGCAACAGCGGCGCCGATGTCTTCGCAATCAAGATCGAGCAGAGCGGGGGTCTGTTCAATGCGCAGCGGGTGGCGGCCGTTGCCGATGCGGCCGGGATCGAACTTTATGGAGGCACCATGCTGGAAGGCGCGGTGAGCACAATTGCTTCCGCACAGGTGTTCGCCACCTTCGCCAATCTGCAATGGGGTACGGAACTCTTCGGCCCGCTGCTTTTGACGGAGGAAATTCTGGTGACGCCGCTGGATTACAGCGATTTCGGCCTGACGGTCCCCACCGGGCCGGGGCTCGGCATCGAGCTTGATGAGGATCGCGTCGCCTTCTTTGCCCGCGACGGGCTGCGCAAGACGATCAGCACTGTGGTTTAAGGAGACCAGCCATGCTTTTCCATGTCCGGATGGATGTCAACATTCCCCGCGGTCTCCCCGCTGAGGAGGCCAAGGCCATCATTGCGAAGGAAAAGGCCTATTCGCAGGCTCTTCAGCAAAGCGGCAAGTGGCGGCACATCTGGCGCATTGCCGGAGAATACGCAAATTTCAGCATTTTCGACGTGAAGGACAATGCGGAACTGCACGAGGTTCTCTCGGGCCTGCCGTTGTTTCCTTTCATGAAGATCGAGGTCAAGCCGCTTCTGCGGCATCCCTCGTCGATCCGTGAGGATGATACCTGACGCCATCGTCAGGGCGCTGCCGAGAGGACGGGAGCGCACCCGGTTTCAAGACAACCCGTGTGGAGGAATGACAATGACCGTTAAGATTTTTGACCGGCCTGATATCCAGGAGTTTCTGAATACCGTGAGCGGCTATGACAAGGCGGACGGCAATCCGCGCGTCAAGCAGATCACCCATCGGATCGTGTCCGACCTTTTCAAGGCCATCGACGATCTCAACATCACCCCCGATGAATACTGGGCCGGTATTGCCTGGTTGAACGAAATCGGCGCAGCCGGGCAGGCCGGCCTGATCTCGCCCGGTCTTGGTCTCGACCACTTCCTCGACGAACGTCTGGACGCCATCGACGCGGCGCTTGGCATTGAAAACCCGACGCCCCGTACCATCGAAGGTCCGCTCTACGTTGCCGGCGCCCCGGTTTCGACCGGTTTTGCCCGTCTCGATGATGGCACGGACGAGAACGGCCACACACTGATCATGCATGGCACGGTCTACGGTTCCGACGGCAAGCCTCTGCCGGGCGCACAGGTCGAGGTCTGGCACTGCGATACGCGCGGTTTCTATTCGCATTTCGACCCGACCGGAAAGCAGGCGCCGTTCAACATGCGCCGCACGATCATTGCCGACGAAAAGGGCTGTTACAGGTTCCAGAGCATTCTGCCGAGCGGCTACGGCGTTCCCCCGGGCAGCCCGACGGAGCAACTCCTGTCCAGCCTTGGCCGCCACGGTCAGCGTCCGGCGCATATCCACTTCTTCATCAGCGCCGACGGTCACCGCAAGCTGACGACGCAGATCAATATCGAGGGCGATCCGCTGATCAACGATGACTTCGCCTATGCGACCCGTGACGGTCTGGTTCCCTCGGTCATCGAGCGGACCGACGAGCAGAGCATCCACGCCAACAACCTGAACGGCCCGTTTGCCGAAATCGTCTTCGACATTCGTCTGACGGCTCTGATCGACGGCGTCGACAATCAGGTCAACGAACTGCGTAAGCGCGCTGCCGCCTGACGGCATTTCCGGCGGCCCCTCTCTGAAGGAGGGGCCGCCAACGACAAACCCAAAAAACTCCAACATCGATATTTTAGCGAGGGCTGCGCCGGAAGGGCGCACCCTTCACGGGAGACGTTTCATGTCTGCGATTATCGACAAGGCCCGGGATCTCGATCATCTGCTGGCAACCGCCGTGCGGATGACAAGGAGGCCGGCATATTCCGCTGCCGTCGCGATATCTTCACCAATGAAGACCTGTTCGAACTGGAGATGAAGCACATCTTGCGAAAGCAACTGGGTCCATATGGCGCATGAACGCCAGATCTCGGACAATAACGACTATTACACCACTTATACTGGCCGTCAGCCCGTTGTCATTACCCGCGACAAGACGGGCGAACTCAACGCGGTCATTAATGCCTGCGCACACCGCGGCGCTGATGAACGAATATGCGCCGAAGCGCCTGCGCGGCACCATGGTCGCACTGAAGTTCTCCGGCTATTCCGTCGGCGGCATAGTGGCGGCTGGTCTCAGCATCGGCCTCATTCCGCAATATGGCTGGAAGCCGAGGTTCTTCATTGCCGCCGTACCGCTGGTTCCGTTGCCTTTCATCCTGTGGAAGCTGCCGGAATCGCTTAGCTTCCTGATCCGTCAGGGCAAGCAGGAGCAGGCGCGGCGTATCTTTGCCAAGTTGGCCCCGTCCACCCGGCTTGACGATGGCGACACGCTGGTCTTCACCGAAGCCAAGGGCGCAAGCCGCCGTTTTGATTGCGCTGATCGGCTTCGACCCGCCCGCCGGCGTACTCTTCCTGCTGGTCTTCATTGCCGGCGCTACCGCGATCGGCACGCAGATACTGCTCTACGCCAGCGTCGCGCAACTCTACCATCTTTCGGTGCGCTCCACCGGATTGGGCTGGGCGTCGGGTGTTGGTCGCATCGGGGCCATCGTCGGTCCGACCTTCCGCGGCGTGCTTCTCGCCCAGCAGCTTCCGCTGCAGCAGAACTTCCTGATCTTCGCCATTCCGGCGGCGGTCTCGACGCTCGCCATGGTGGTCTTTGCCGTCAGCAATGCGCGGCGCACCAACGCCGTCCAGTTCGCAACGGCCTGAGGGAGATGCTACGATGGCCGGCAAGCCGGGCAGTTTCCTTGGCGACGCGTCGCTTTCGGCCATTCTGGCCGGCGTCGTCTCCACGCTCATCGCCTATGCCGGGCCGCTGGTCATCGTATTTCAGGCAGCGCAGGGGCTAAAGTGTTTAGTCCCGGCATTTGATGGTACGGATTGAGTTTAAACCGTTTTGGCTCTGTTGCCCAGATTTTGCAGATGAATTCGTAGGGCGTCAGGCCGCGCAGTGTCTTTAACCGCCGGCCGT
>NZ_JACIDU010000041.1 GCF_014196535.1 Allorhizobium borbori | reverse complement strand
GCGCGGACTTCAGGAGAGAACTTATTCGTCGTTCCGCTTGTCATAGACCCTACTTCTCACGCGTTGGGGTCGCCGGTAAATCCGGCGCGGTTCAGACATTAAGTTCACGATGCCCCCGAAACACGTGGGTTTGTCTGGCGTATTTCTCTGTCAGAACGCTTCGAATTGCCAGCGCCAAAAAATCCGTTTAGCCTAGATTTTCAAAATTTAACGAGATATGAAAATCGCGATATGGCGATGCTCAGGGCGGATTATGACGAATCTTTGGAAGAAACTAATCAATTATAACAAAACCCAACCAAAGAATGGCTCCACGACGATAAGTGCAAACAGCCCAGTACGCACCGCGTTTGATAACGAAGAATATCTTAAGGCTAACGCCGACGTTCGGGCAGCCGGGATGAATGCATTCCACCATTATTTCACGTATGGCATTTCAGAAGGGCGTCGAGCGCCGAAGGGCTTCCATAAGCGTGTCCTTGACCTCGCTCGTGCCGGAGATTCGGATGCCATTTCATTCCGTAGGCATCAACTTTCCGTCGCCGGACCTGGTGGGATGGCGGACATCGAGCTCGACGAGGTAATGATCGCCGACAACATGGGGACGAAATTCCCGTTACCGGTTGGCACAACGATTACGATGGGGATCGTGCTGTTCAACAACGAGCTCGATGAAATCAAGCGGCTTCTTCGCTCGATAGCTCGCAGCAAAGGGCTCGACGGTGTCACGCTGGTGACGACAGTCATAAATAATGGCGCTCCACTTGAAGACGAGATGATCGAGATGATCGAGAGCTTCGGCGTCAAAATTCTTGAGAATCCGGACGGCAACATAGGTTCATCGGCCGGCCACACCAGACTTATGAAGCATGCCTTCACCGATCTCGACGCTGTGGCCTATATGACTTTGAATCCCGATGGCTTTTTCCATCCGCAGGCGCTTGAACGTATGGTTCGCATGGCGCATCGCCATGAATGGACCGCGGCTATCGAAGCTGCGCAGCTACCGAATGAAAATGGAAAGTACTTCAACCCGGATACGTTCGATACGGAATGGGCTGTTACAGCTTGCGCGATGTTTACACGAAAAATCTGGGAAAAGGTTGGAGGCTTTGACCCGAATATTTTTCTATATTGCGATGATGTGGACTATGGATGGGAAATTCGACGCGCCGGTTTCACCGTCAAATACTGCCCTTGGGCGTATTATTTCCATGATTATGCAAGCAGAACGGCGGTTTCGGCGTTTTTTCGTCAGAACCGTCTCGAGGCCGGGCGCTACCTTGGACACAAGTGGCGCAACCCTAAGTTTAGAGAAATGTGCGAAGAGCAGCTAATCAAATTCGGCTTCTACGAGGCTGTGGAGGCGATGCCGCCGATAGACCACATCGCGCCTTTGCCGAACGGGACTGAGGTTGCAAACTTTAAGAACGACTTCCATTTCGCACAGAAGCGTTGGTAAACATCAGGATCGATTAGATGAATAGACACTACGATGACAAGATCTCGATCCTGATACGTTTTCATGACCTTTCAAAGCTTGAGCAGTTGTCGATGTGCCTGCTTACGCTCGAAGGGCAGACATTCCCCCGCGTAGAACCGGTCATTCTTGCTCAACGCTTTTCCGCGGCGCAGGTAGTCGAACTAGAGTCCCTAATCGGCGAATTTCATTGGCATGAAGACGTCAAGCCACGGGTCATAAATGTCGACCTCGACGAACCCGAAGACTTGCGCACTCATCTCCTGAACATAGGGATTCGTGAAACCAGCGATGCGCGGTTTTTTGCCGTCCTTGACTATGATGACTTTTGCGGACAAGCCCACTATGAGCGATTGACGACAAGTCTGAAAAATAGCTCTGCAGCAATTTCCTACTCCGGCTTGATATTGGTCGAACAGAACACCTCAGAGCATTACAATTTTACGGTTCGAAAGCAGTTCGTCGTCAGAGATAGTTTCCGCCTCCAGAATCTATACGACAATCCGCATTTCCAAATGGGTTGCTTTGCCGTTGACAGATCGAAAATTGCCGATGCCGACCTGTGTTTCGACGAGAGTATCGTATACGAAGAAGACTATAACTTCCATTTGAGACTTTCACTTCGTTACCCCTCCGATTTTTCAGTGGCCGCTGAAAAAGTTCCCGCGCTCATGCGTACCATCCGCAGAGACGGCACGAATTCCATCGTATCCGAATACGACGCCCCTCAGGAACGCGAACGTAAGGAGGAGCTTCGCAGACAAGGGCGCACCGCCAATGGAAGGCTCCGGCAGCAGTTCTTCCGCCCGGAGTTCGACCCTTTTATTCTTTATTGGACCGAACCTTTGCCCATTCGCGGCGGCACGGCATACAACTGGACGGTGTATTCGATGGGGGTCGGCATGTCTCAGCTCCCGAAGAGGAACCAGTATGGCCATCTGCGCGTTGCTCACTCCCCCCGATACGAGCCGCTGGTTTCGGCATTTTCACAGCGGAACTGGGCATTCTCCCAAGACCTCAATCTGGTCCGCGAAATCGAAAGTCAACTAAGTCCGCAGATTGCCTGGGATGCACATAGCGTTTCTGTCTGGACGGATCTGATGCGGGGGCGCGGCCCGGTATATGAACTTCAATTAAAGCTCATCGATCAAGCGTACACTGTTTTTCCGTTCCAAACCATCATGACCTGGGGGGTGAACGGTGCTGTTGCAGATTATTCGCGCACAACCAGTACGAAGCACATATCGCTTGAACTCGGTCCGACACGATCGCCATTTCTCGAAACCGGGCACTGTGATCCATTCGGCGTAAATGGTGACAGCGTAACCTCGCTTCTTCCGCCGGGTTTCCA
The DNA here is from genome assembly GCF_014196535.1 of Allorhizobium borbori. Lineage (GTDB taxonomy): Bacteria > Pseudomonadota > Alphaproteobacteria > Rhizobiales > Rhizobiaceae > Ectorhizobium > Ectorhizobium borbori. Next base: position 6,885 of record NZ_JACIDU010000041.1, on the reverse strand, counting down.
GCTGCCCGAGCTAGAAAGTGAACAGTGGCTGGACACCTATATCGCTCGCAGCGGCATCGAGATTCCACCGGTGCCGGAGACCCTGAAGCTCGCGCGCAACAACGGTAGGAAGGTAGCCCTTATTCCGCTTCAGTTGGCTGACGACGCAAATTTTCTGCTGCATGCCGAACAATATTCGGCATTTGTCGATTTCCTGGAGGAAGTGGTCCCACCCCTTCTCGAGAATGGATGGGTATGCATAATACGCCCACACCCTGGGGCTTCCCGTGCGGACTACGTCCGAGCGGACAATGAACGATGCCGGGAGTGGCAGCTGTCGCAGGATCAGGACAAGGTCTTGTGGTATGACGAGATTATGACTCCGGCTGAGCACATTGGCTTCCTCCGTCACATTGATGCGGTTGTTTCCGTCAATAGTTCAATGGCTTTTGAAGCAATGTTGCTGGGAACCCCGGCGGTTGTTACAGGGAAAAGCTCTTTCGGGCTTGCCGGGCATATGGCCACTATGGACGATCTCTTAACCAATAGAGATCTCACCGAAATTTTGAAGTTGCAGCGCCGGCTTGTCGCGTTCAATCTGTTCCATCATCTCGTTCCGGTTGGCGAACTGTTCGTACCAGGCCAGCTGATACGACGAATTGAACAGGCGGAGCGTATAAGGTCTGCCTACATCACAGGTGGGGCAACAGGCTTGGCAGAGCATCTCATTCGCAATGTCAGATCGACGATAACCGAATATTTGACGATGGGCATTTCGCCGATGCGAGTCTCCCCCCCTAAGACTATCAGCACCCAAAAGCTTTTCGACAAGGTGCTGCAAAACATCTAGACTGCCTGAAACAATGCGTTGAAATTAACTGGGCTACCATGGATCAAAAGCAGCACATTATAATGATCGGCCATAGCCATTTGCAGGCACTTATGGCTGCATCGAGATCCGAGACCAGCGCCGCAAAAAGAGACCAGTCGAAGAAATTTTCATTCGTCTCCATCGACCCCAAGAGCAAGTGGCAATCGCCGCTTGTTCAGAAAGACGATGCATCCATAAACAGCGCGATGGGTCACACCTTAAATCAGTTGGGCGCATTTGATCAAAATTCGGATCGTGTTTTGGTAGCGGTCCTGGGTGGTAATATCCATAACGCCATCGGCCTTATTCAGCAGCAGATCCCATACGACATAATAGTCCCATCGCGGCCCGATCTTAGAGTCGAAGGCAACGTCAGAGTCTTGCCTATCGAGCAATTCCTGAACCATTTTCGTCAGCATTATTTTCCATACATACGATTTTTCACCCTCCTCGCGGAAATGACGGACAGTAAGAAACTGTATTGGGTAGAACCGCCACCGCCTATCGAAAGTTCAGATCATATATCGCAAAATATGGATCAGTGGTTCAAAGCCAATTATGAGGCTGCGAATCTAGTGCCAGCCCGTGCAGCGTTGCGATATAAGCTATGGTTGTTAAACAGGATGGTTTTGGAAGAGGCCGCACAGAAGGGCCGCTGGAAATTGATAACAGCCCCGAGTTCCGGCTTGGACGCCAATGGTTTCCTGGCACGCAAGGCTTGGGCAGGAGATGCCACGCACGGATCCGCATGGTATGGCGAGGAAGTCCTGAAGAAGATTGTCGCCGAGATTGCAGAAGCGCCTCCGGAGTAGGATAACATGAACAACACCATTCATCCCTATAAGAAGCTGCCGGACTACGCTTTTTGGTCTCGTTCGATATCTCGTGTGGCCAGCCAGGATGTCGATCCCGTTGCATCAGGTCCCAAATTCATAAGAAAGGAACACCTCATCGCCACGGGCGGAAGCTGCTTTGCCCAGCATCTGGCTCGCAGATTGAAGAACATCGGGTATACGTATTACGTAGCAGAAGACGTGCATCCGGTGCTGAACGAGGCGGTCGGAAAGGAAAATAACTACGGTGTTTTCTCCGCCCGCTACGGCAACATCTACACGGCCAGACAGCTGCTGCAGCTATTCCGCCGCGCGTTTAAAGACCTGAAACCGGTGGATGACCACTGGAACACGAAGGGTGTTTTTGTTGACCCTCTTCGCCCTACCGTCCAACCCGGCGGATATCGCACGCTTGCGGAACTCACGCGAGATCGAAACTACCATCTATCCTGCGTCAGGGAGATGTTCCGAAAGCTGGACTTCTTTATCTTTACGCTGGGCCTGACGGAAGCCTGGGTTAATGCGAATGATGGTATCGTGTATCCGATCTGCCCGGGCGTCGTGGACGGCAGATTCGACCCAAAGCAGCATCTTTTTCACAATTTCACCTACGAAGAAGTCGCCGCGGATATGACGGAATTTTTAAGCGAACTCAAAGCTGTAAATCCGAAAGCAAGAGTCATACTAACAGTATCGCCGGTTCCTCTGGTTGCCACCAAGGAGGATCAGCACGTCCTTGTTTCAACGACATATTCGAAATCAGTATTGCGCGTTGCTTGCGACACGATGTCTCGCGAATTCGAAAATGTCCATTATTTCCCTTCCTACGAAATCATCACCGGCCCACATGCCGGCGGCAGATATTACGCTGAAGATTTGCGGGAAGTGGCAGAGGTCGGCGTCGATCACGTGATGCGGGTCTTCAATCGCCATTTTCTGGCAGATCATGCAGATGGCGACGATGGTGAGGTAAAGCCTAAAAGTGAGGACGCTGCCGGGAAGCTGCGCCGTCTATCACAGAATTTTGTAGAGGTAGAATGCGACGAGAGACTGTTAGATTTCCGCAAGTGAAGTCGGTTTAGCTCTCATAGTTTTCCATGTTTACGCTCAGCAGTTTGGCATTCAATCGTAGTTGCTTCGCGGAATATCATTACGTAAATCTGCTCTATGAACAGATTGGGTTGAATTGTTTCTTGGCAGGTGGCTGACTGATAAGAAATGGGTATCCTGTGGGCGAGATAAGTTCTTACAAGAGGCGTATTTTCCTAAAGCTTTTAGGTTTATCTGCGACTTTGCCTGTAGGCACAGCAACCCTTGCGGCAGGAAACACGGCAACAACGGCCGCTCCTACGATCGATGCGTCGCCTTCAACATCGGAGGACGCAAAGAATTGGGCTCAAGCTGTCAAGTGGTATAATGTCCGGGAATTTGGCGCGGTCGGAGGCCAGCTGGGCGACGGCGGCAGCATCAATGCCGCAATTGCCTACACGCATAACAACCGCGGCAAATTGCAACTTGGATCCGCAGAATATCTGGTGGATGAAACCATCGTCATTCCAAAGGAAATCACGATTGCCGGCAATGGCAAGAACCTTACTAAATTGAAGGCAACGCCTGCCGCCGTTGCCGCCCATAAGAACATATTGGAAACTCAACATTTTACCGAGAACACGGGCAGAAATGGCGCGCTCGTGGACCAGGACCGCATGACGTGGGGGATATCACTTCGTGGCTTCTCCATCGACGGCGGATGGAACCATGATTTCCAAACAGCAACAACAAACCCGCTGACTGGTCGCGGTATCAGCATATATGGCCGAAGGTATGAAGCGAAGGACATCGGGGTCTACAATTGCTCCGGAATTGGCTTTTATACCGAGTGCGGCGGCTTAGCATCGCCATCCGCGGGATGGTATGACGACTATCGTAACAATCAGGATACGGTTCTGGAAGATATCGACATACAGCGCACGGCTTATGAAGGCTTCATATCTTTTGGACCGGGGGACACCTATATCAACCGCATTACAGTCGGATTGGTAGGAGATACCAATGCCGTGGGAACGCCGATAAAATCATTGGTCTTTCCAGGTGACTATATCAGCGGCTTCGTTCTTTCCGTCATTGACTCAACCGGAGCAAGTGGAACCCACGAAATCGGGGTCATCCACACGCATACGTGCTGGAATGGCTGGAATTTCCGCGCTCTCGGAGGTTTGACTCTAGTGAGGCTGAAGGCAGAGAATCTTATCGCCGAGGGAGGGCTCGGCTCTGTCTATCTCCAACGAGGGGTTTATGCGCAGATCAGCAAGATCAACACTCGTAATAACAATGTTCTCGCTGCAACAGATTCGACTGCCTTCGCCGATGTCAGACTAAGCTCCAGCATCGAGATCAATATCGGCTCGATCGAGGGCCGCAGAAAAAACGCCCATGTACAAGGCCAGAATCCGGCATTGACCGGCGTACGAATTGATCAGGACAAAGTTCAGATCGGAGAGATCAAGTACGAAGGCAATGGTCAGCCAGGGCATGCCGTCACCATCGAGGCAGGCAGAAAGCATGTAAATATCGGTTCGATTTACGCCTCCAACTGCCGCGGTCCCGCGCAGGATGGTGAGGCATCTGCAAGTCTGCTTTCGAAGCCCACATCTACCGACATAACGGTCGGGAACCTTATGTCCGTGGCTAGCGATTATGGATGGCGAAATGCTTCCACAGGAAGGGTCGCCGTACTGTCCGGACATGCGGAGGTAAGCAATGCGTTCGGAAGCAATGTTGCCGGAGTTAAGCTGGATGCAGTTCCGGCAGAGAATTACATTCGAACAAGCAGGCTGACCTCCTCCTCCCTGTCTGGCGCCACGCTCAAACCGGACTGCAATACCATAATTACTGCCAGGAATGCAGGGCTGAACGTGAGTGTCGTTGGCGAAGCACAGACTGTCAGCATTCCCCATGGAATGTGGCGAACCCCGGACCATCAGAGAGAGGTGTCGTTGAATATTCTCTATGATGGAGACATTCCGGATGTCCCTCCCGCCTCGCAGCCAGTCGGCGCAGACTGTACGAAAGTCACATTTGTTGTGACGCAGTCAAGAAAGTCTGCACATTCATCGGACATCGGCACAGTGCTCAACCTGAAAATTTGAATGGATTAGCTATGTCAATTGCAATCTCAGGTGCAACGTTTTCTCAGGCATTGAACCTCGTTAAGGACGGTTATCCAATCCGTCGCCAGAGTTGGGGGGAGGACACCTACGTTACGTTCATCAAGGGAACGGTATCCTCGACTGTTACCGAGAACTTTGTTAATGCGGTGCCACGCAGTTTGTTTGAGGTTGCCGACGGCAAGACCAGTATGCCCGTTTTTGTCATGACCAATTCAGCCGATAATAGAAATGATTGCTGGACACCTCAATCGATCGATCTTCTGGCGGTCGATTGGGTGGCTCTGGATCAGCCGAACGCTGACGGTGGCTCCGTCTAGAGCATTTCTGCGTTTTCTGAATCGGTTGTGATTCCCAAATAACGTTTGTTCTGATTCACTGATGGTGGCTGGCTGGACTTGCCCGGAAAAAGTGGAGAGCGAAACTCGGTTTTGGATGCCAGCTTGAGAGGGATGCTCTCGAACTTGATCGGGCTCATGTCGCCTAAGGCTGACTGAACCGCGCCGGATTTACCGGAGACCGTTTGGTTTAAGTTATGCGGCCATGGCCGGCTCGTCCAGCATGGCATAGTATCGTTCTTCTGCCTCGGCTGGCGGTATGTTGCCAACAGGCTCCAGAAGGCGGCGATTGTTGAACCAGTCGACCCATTCCAGCGTAGCGAACTCCACGGCTTTGAAGTTTCGCGACGGTCCTCGCCGATGGATGACCTCGGCCTTTTAAAGACCGTTGATCGTTTCAGCGAGAGCGTTGTCGTAGCTGTCGCCAACGCTTGCGACAGACGTGTTGATTGCCACTGAGAACTGACCCGGCGTTGCCTGATATTTCCATTGAGAATTGACCCATGTTCCAACTTTCCCTCGCATGTTTTCAGCGGGGGCTATGGAGTGATCGACATGGCGTTATTGAGCGTGATCCGACGCTGGCATTTTCGAGACCATCTATCGATCCGGGAGATTTGCCGCAGGACCGGCCTATCCCGGAATACCATCCGCAAATACCTGCGCTTGGACGTAACCGGTGTTCCGCTACCACGTTGTCTTCATCGCCCTGATCTGTGATCGCCTATCCATAGACGAGCAACGGGAGTTTCTCCATGGAGAGTACATTGGAGGTTCTCACGACCAGGAAGTCTGGGCGTGAGCCGCAGCGTCATTGGCCGGAAGAGGTCAAGGCACAGATCGTTTCAGAGAGCCTCCGGCCGGGAGTGCTGGTGAATGAAGTTGCGGAACGCTACGGTCTGAAGCCAAATCACCTATCCACTTGGCGGACGATGGCACGGCAGGGCAAGCTGGTTTTACCAGCGCCCGAGGATGCGGTGGAGTTTGCAGCGATGATCGTCGATCCACCCGTTGCGGAGCCGCCCATCAAGAAAGCGAACCGTCCCGAGATCATCGTCGGCGCGGTCACGATCCGGTTGGAAGAAGGCGCGTCCGCCTCCCGGATCGCCGCTGTCGCGCGTGCCTGCGCGGTTCCGGCATGATCTTTCCCTCGAACCGGGTTCGGATCATGGTGGCGACCAAGCCCGTCGATTTCCGCAAGGGTCACGACGGCTTGGCGGCGTTGGTCAAGAACGAGCTGCACAAGGACCCGTTTACGGGGACGGTGTTCGTATTCCGATCCCGCAAGGCGGATCGGTTGAAGCTGATCTACTGGGATGGCAGCGGTCTGGTGATGGCTTACAAGCGGCTGGAGGAGCATACGTTTACCTGGCCAGATATCCGAGACGGTCTGATGACCCTTGGACATGCTCAGTTCGAGGCGCTGTTTGCTGGGCTCGACTGGCGGCGAGTTCGCTCCGTTGAGGCGAGAGCGCCAAAGGCAATCGAATAGGTGCGTCACGATGACTCGGTTCGCAAATTCCGGCGGCGTGATGCCGCCCAAATTGATAAGCTTCCAACATGTTGGATGCGGTCGGTCTTCCAGACGATTGAATAGCCCCCAGTTTTGTGGACGCCCTCGGGTTACATTTCCTGCTGCCGTTCGAACTCGACGGGTGACAGCATCCCGTTCCTGACGTGCTTACGCTTGGGGTTGT
>NZ_JACIDU010000040.1 GCF_014196535.1 Allorhizobium borbori | reverse complement strand
AAACATGCGAGGGAAAGTTGGAACATGGGTCAATTCTCAATGGAAATATCAGGCAACGCCGGGTCAGTTCTCAGTGGCAATCAACAGGTAAGGGCTTACGGCATGTTGCCCCACTATCTCGTCATCACTTGCTGGTTTCCACGCTGAATCTACACACACCATCAGCGCCAGGTGCAGTGGTCACTGGGTGCCCACTTGGAGATGACGATGTTGACGGTCGCGTCGATGAAAGCCGAAGAGATGTGTTCCCCTGATCGGCAGCGCTCATCATGATAGACTAGTCTGACGTTGTTGGCAGCTATGTTGGACTGGAATTGGCCAATCCGCCGTCAGGGATTTCCGCATGTTCGGATACACGCCGCGCAACTCCTCATGCTCTCCGAGGTGAACAGGCGCGTTGTCATGCCGCCCTGTCAGCGACCAACTTCACTCTGGCCGAGACAGGGCGTGGGCCAACTCTGTTCGTTTACCGCGCGAGAACCCGAATCTTTTCCGGCGCGATGGTGAGATTCACATTTGCACCGACCTCGAAATAGTCCGCAGGTGAGGAAAGGCAGCGTATCTTTCCATGCGGCGTGTCGACGACATAGCGAATACGCGAACCGAGATAGATGCGGTTTCCAACCTTCCCGGCTAACAGGCCGGTTCCGGCTGCGCCGGTCTCTGAAAGGCTAACATCCTCCTGACGAAAGCTGACGCAGGCAGGCCCGGTGTCGGAAGCCTCGGCAAGCGACAACTTCACGCCGTGCTGCAGGTTGGCAACATAGTTTGCGCCATCTTTCGTGACATCCACGTCGAATACGTTAGTGGCGCCGATGAACTGGGCTGAAAAGCGCGTTTTCGGTGCGTTGTAGAGCTCGCGCGGCGCGCCGACCTGTTCGATTCTGCCCGCATTCAGCAGCACGACCTTATCCGACAAGCTCAGCGCCTCTTCTTGATCATGCGTCACGAAAATCGTCGTCAGCCCCGTCCGCCGGTGCAGCGAGATCAGTTCTTCCTGCATTTTCTCCCGCATGGCCGCATCGAGATTGGACAACGGCTCGTCGAGGAGCAGGACATCAGGACTTGGAACAATGGCCCGCGCGAGCGCCACGCGCTGCTGTTGACCGCCGGACAGCTGACGGGGCCTTCGTTGCGCCAGATGATCGAGCCCGATCATCTGCAGGGCGGCCATGGCCCTGGCCCGTCGCTCCGCCTGATCGCCGATCTTGCGCATCTGCAGCGGAAAGAGCACGTTGTCCAGAACTGTGAGATGAGGGATGAGCGCGTAAGACTGGAAAACCATGCTGATATTCCGCTTTTCAGGCGGTAGGTCGGTACAGCTCCGGCTGCCGATCACGATGTCGCCGCCGCTGGCGGTCTCCAAACCGGCAAGCATTCTCAGCAGAGTGGTTTTTCCGCAGCCGCTCGGGCCGAGCAGACTGACGAACTCGCCAGCCTGAATCTTCAGGTCCACCCCCTTTATGACTTCGGTATGCCCATAGGACTTGCGAACATTGACGAGTTCGACGGTGCGCATAGCTCACTCCGTAATTTTCTGAAGACCGACTACCCGCTCGATCAGTACGATAAGCACGATCGTAAGCCCGATCATCAGGCTGGAGACGGCAGCGATTGAGGGGTCGGGGCTGAATTCGAGCTGGGTATAGATCTGGATCGGCAGGGTCATGATGTCAGGCGATCGCAGAAACAACGAAACGACTGCCTCGTCGAAGGAAATATTGAAGGCGAAGAAGGCTCCGGCGGCGATCCCCGGCGCGCATTGCGGCACGGTCACGCGCCACAGGCTTTGCCACGGGCCGGCACCCATCGTCCTAGCCGCCTCCTCCAGGAAGGGATCGGACGTTGTCAGGACAGCAAGCGTTGTCCGGATCACATAAGGCAGGGCCAGCACGAAGTGACCGACGAACACCGTCAGCACCGACGTAGCGCCGATCACGCGGCTCCAGACGATGAGCAGACCCAGTCCCAGAATGATAGAGGGCAGGATGATCGGGGCGAAGAAGAAGCCGGAGATCGCACGCGAGCCCGGCAGGACTTCGCGGTGGAGGGCAATGGCTGCCGCCGTGCCGATTGCAGTTGCACTCACCGTTACCAGGCATGCGACCCACAAGCTCATGGCGAACGAAGACGTGTAGACTTGTTCGGAAAGGATCTTAGCGTACCAGCGCAAACTCAATCCCTGTGGCGGGAAAGCAATGTAATCACCTGCTGTGAACGAAACGCCGACGACAATCAACAGCGGGGCGATGAGGAAGATCACGATCGTTGAGGTGAGGCACGCTGTTACAAGACGAAGCCAGAGAGGGCTGTGATCAACCATTGGCTTTCCTCGCAGCAAGGCTATAGGTGAAAAGAAGCAGGAGGAGCCCGCAGAGCAGTATCAGTGACTGGGCGGCGGCAAAGTTCCATTCAAGGGTCTTGGTCGCAGCCTCATAGATCGATGCAGCAACCGTCGGAAGGCGTGCGCCACCCAGAAGCATCGGGGTTACAAAGTAACTGGCCGAAAGTGAAAATACGAGCAGGAAGCCTGATACGATACCTGGCATGGCGCCCGGCAAAACGACCCGCCGCAGGCTGCCGACGAATGTGCAGCCCATGACCCGCGCAGCCTCCTCCAGGCGTGGATCGAGCCGCTGCATCACACCCAGCACCGTCAGAACCATGAACGGTAAGACCACCTGCACCATGCCTATCACGATCGCCGTTTCGGTTTGCATCAGGCTGAAGTTGCGCCGTACGAGGCCGAGATCGAAAAGCATGTCCGCGATGAGACCGTTGCGGCCCAGGATCACCATCCAGCCGAACGTTCTTACGACGACGCTGGTCATTAGGGGCAAAGTTACGCAGATTAGAAGAAAGGTGCGCAATCGCCGCGACCCGCGCGCCATGACATAGGCGAGCGGTACGCCGACAAGAACACAGACCACGCTAATTATCAGCGCAAGCTTTACCGTTCTCCACCCGATGCCGAGGTAAAACGGGTCTGTCACGAAGGCCAGAATATATTCAAAAGTGAAGCCCTGATCACCATGTATGCCCATCGAGAGCATCATTGCGACAGGGACGGCGAAGGCGGCGATCATGATCGCAACGCCGGGCGCTATCAACGCCACGCTTTGGGGATATCGGTCCATTATTTCCGCCATATGTCCGCGGGATCGAAGGGCAATACAGAGATCTGCCCTTCGATCCTACTGCGCCCAAACTTAGTGGGAAATCGTCCGCTTCCAGTCAGCGACCATCTTGGGCGCTATCCCTGCGACAGTCGCGGGATCAAAACGGATAAGCTGCTGGAGACCTTCACCATGAACGACCTCGCCGGCAACATCGGCGGGAAGCTCGGCCAAGCGGTTGGTGGGTGAGTAGCGCATTTCGCGGGCCAGTTCGACCTGCACTTCAGGCGACAGGCTGAAGTCGATAAGCTTGGCGGCAAGATCGGCATTCGGCCGGCCCTTGACGGCATTCATGGTAATGTAAAGCGCCGAGCCACCTTCTTCAGGCTGCACGAACTTCACCGGAAGGCCCGCCTTGCGCATCACATAGGCGTAGTCCTGCGCGAAAGGTGCGATCCACGCATCGTTCTGCGCGAAGTTCTGCTGCATCTCCTGGGTAGAAGTGATGACGGTCGAGCCGTCGAGTATCTTGGTGACCTGATCAAGGCCGGGCTGCCAGTTCTCCAAACTCCCGCCCGAGATCTTGTTGATCATCATGAAGCTTTGCAGCCCATAGGTATTGGAAAGATCGGTCAGAACCACATGGCCATCATAGGCAGGGTTCCAAAGGTCTTTCCAGGCTTTCGGCGCCTGAGGAATGGTCTTCTCATTGTAGATTAGCCCCATGACGGTGACGAGGGCGACCGGGCCGTACCCCTTCGAAATGCCCTCGGACGCAAAAGGATAGAGGTTGGCAGCATTGGGAAGCGAAGAGGCTTCCAGAGGCGCAAGAAGTTCCTCCATCGCGGCGACGATTTCCTGTCCACCGGAGAATTGAACGACATCAAACTGCGGCGCGGCTTTCTGAGCGCGAAGCTGCGCCAGCATGTCGGCGGAATAGACGGTTGCGACCTGCACCTTCACGCCATACTTCTTTTCGAAGGGCTCGAAAATGACCTTGCGCTGCACGGCCTCGTATGGCCCGCCATAGGAGTTGATAACAAGCGTCTTTTCCTCGGCCCAGGCGGACTGAAGCGAGGCGAGGACGACGGCGGTAGTAAATAGAGCTCTTTTCATGGTTACCCCTCAAGGTTTATTTTTGTTTGGGAGTGGCTACCCGGTGTTGCCCGGGTAGTCGATGTCAGATGTTCATCGGCGCGCCGACCGGCTTTTCCATGGTTTCCGGATGGATGACCTGATCAACGAAGACCTGCTGGAAGGGTTTAAAGAAAACCCATAGCCGGCGCAGTTCAGTCAGAGGGCTGTCCTGCCAGTCAACACGCAGATCAACCAGCGGCCAGGCTTCCTTGTCGGCAATCGTCAGCGATGCGGCACCGATCGCTTTGGTCTCGCCGCCGGCGGCGAGACCGGCATCGACACCGGCCAGCAGGCGCTCGGCAAAGCCCAGACCCTTGGCGGCCTCATAGGCCTCGACCATCGCCTTCGGCACACCTTCATTGGCAATAAAATTACCGGTGGCAACGCACTGGTCGCCGGTGTAGCCGCCGTTGATATTGTTAATCTCCGGACCTGAATAGAACGCCACCCGACCATGAACATCCACAGCGGCAAACTGGCGTTCACCGGGGAAATCATTGCTTTCGGCCAAGATGCGCACGGTTTCATTTGCCGAGCACCCCTTCGAGAGCAAATCCAGGCCGAGCGGGCCGGCGCGAGTATCCGTGCGGTGCTGCGTGGCGATGCCGCCGACGCCTGCCCTCACCCATGGGCAGCGATTGCCGGCCGCAACGCCGGAGGAGCCCATCGCCATACCGAACATGCCGGTCTCGGGGTCTCTTGCAAGAATTGAGAATGTCAAGTCGTTCCCTTTCCAAAATGCGTTATTGTAGCGCTACAATCGCTACTGTAGCGCTACAAATTCTGTTTGCAACAAATTTATTGTAGCGCTACAAAAATCCGGAGACGAGTGGCACAAGGTCGCTACAATAAATGTGATCGAAGCGGGATTCGGTCGCAAAAAAATGAGGAGTGAAGCGTGGAGGAAGTCATGAAAAAGGCAAAGGGGACCATTCGCATGTCGGATGTTGCCCGTGTGCTTGGCGTGTCGCCGATGACGGTATCGAACAGTTTCCGCAATCCTCATCTGGTAACCGACGCCACGCGGCAGAAGGTCATAGAGACTGCCACCAAGCTAGGTTATGTGCCGAACACAATCGCGGGCAATCTGGTATCCGGGCAAAGCAAGGTGATCGCGGTCATGACGCCTTCCATCCGCCACTCCAGCTTCGCCGACATGATCGACGCGCTTGAGCAGTCACTCGCCAAAGAAGGCTACAGCCTCATCATGTCTCTCGTCGAAACGCGCGAGCGCGAGGTTGAAGCCCTTCGCGCGCTGATCGGACGGCGCGTGGACGGTGTCGTGATCGCCGGCGAACTTCAGGACGCGACCGCGCGGGAACTAGTCGTGAAATCCGGTACGCCCGTTGTTGAGACCTGGCATCTGCATGAAAATATGACCGACATGTCGGCGGGCTTTTCCGAACATGACGCGGCAGCGGACGCCGTGCGTTTCATGATCGAGGCGGGCCGCCGGCGAATCGGGATGATCGGATACCATCCGTCGACCAACAGGCGCCTTATCGAGCGCATCAACGGGTTCAGGACGGCTATGAACGAAGCCGGAGGCAATTCCGCGAATGTCGTTTTGATGGATGCGTCAATCAACGGCTACGAGGCGGGCGCAAAGGGTATTCTGCAGTTGATCGACGTCCTGCCTGAGATCGACGGCGTGTTCTGCATGACCGATATATTGGCGGTTGGCGCGATGTTCGAAAGCACTCGCCTTGGCTGGCCTGTTCCGGGCCGTCTGGCGATCATGGGGTATGGCGACTACGATATTGCAGCGCAGATTCCACCCGGACTGACAACGATACACACCCCCGGTGTCGAAATCGGCGTCGAGTCAGCTTCCCTGCTTCTGGATCGCCTCGCCCAGAAGCCCGGTATAGCACACCAACGTCGGGTAGCTTATCGTCTCGTAAGTCGCGGGTCGGTCTAGGATGGTGCGTATGAGGAATTCAGTAGCAGGTGCCTGAGTCGGGTGAACACGGTATAGGTGAGCGACAATAATAACCGTAACCTGCATTACACTCAGGTTCACGTCGTACCAGTCAATTGCAGTTATCATGTTGATCTAAAGCGGTTGTCACCGCTTAGGTGGATCCGCATGAGATGGAAAAGTGGTCAACGTCGTCGATAATGAACAGATTTGCGGTCTTTTTTGAATCTCCAGCCAAGGCTTCGCAGCCAGACATCAAGTCCGCTGCGCCGAATGGAGACCGCCCGCTCTTCGACCGTCGCAGGGCCATCTCATTGAGCGAGACGTCCTTTGCCTCTTCTATTATACCGACGATGTAATCCTTGTGGGCACCAAGCCGCGAGCCGCCACACCGTCCCTGTTTCGCTGGCGCCATCTGCCCCTGCTGCGCACTGGCAGTCCAGGCGATGGCTGTCGAAATGCCGATCCCAAATCGAGCCACAGCCGATCACTCCGACATACCATCACGTGATGCAGCCAAGACGTGGCCATAAAGATCGTCGCTGAAAGCTCGTGTCATATTCCCTCCGACCAAATCATCAGTCGGAGCAAGGCAATCAACGTTTCGTCAGCAAAGGAATCGTCAAAACGATTCCGCGTTCAATGGACGCGCTAGCTATCCGCTATGATGCTGGAAACGTTGACAAAAATAGCATCACGATGACCGCCATCGTCAACGACCTCAAGTCCAGTCAGTTCGAAGAACTGCTACCGCGGAGCACCCGATCTATGTTTCAGATCGACGACCAAATGCCGTGAGCAAAACCGCACCGATAACGCCCGATGTCAGTGAACCCAGTAGAATACCAATCTTAACATGATCCTGAACGTTCGGATCGTTGAACGCTAGCAATCCGATAAACAGAGACATGGTGAAGCCGATACCGCACAAGAGAGCTAGCCCGGCCATCTGTCCCCAACTCGCTTTTGCAGGAAGCTCGGCGAGTTTGAGGTTTACAAGAATTGCAACCGTTCCAAGAACGCCGACCAGCTTTCCAAGCAGCAGCCCGGCGGCGACACCCATGGTCAGCGGCTCGGTGATGACCGACATCGAAACCCCGGCAAACGAGACGCCCGCATTGGCAAATCCGAAGATCGGTACGATGGCAAAGGCGACGGGCTTGTGCAGGTGGTGCTCCAGCTTGTGGAGCGGAGATTCTGCGTGAGTGGCTTCCGGAATGCCCGGCGTGAGCTTCAACGGAATCGTCAACGCCAGTAAGACACCCGCCAGCGTAGCATGGATACCGGATGAGAAGACCAGAATCCAGAGCACTGCGCCCAGCACCAGGTAGGGCCACAATGCTTTCACGCCCATCCGATTAAAAATAATTAGGTTGCCGACGACAATAGCCGCGCCGGAAAGTGCCAGCAGGTTGAGGTCGGCGGTATAGAATATAGCGATTACGATGACTGCTCCGAGATCATCGATGATTGCCAACGCGGCTAGAAAGATTTTCAGGGATGCCGGGACACGTTTCCCGAACAGCGACAGAACGCCGAGCGCGAAGGCAATATCGGTCGCCGTCGGAATGGCCCATCCCTTAAGTGACGACGGATCGTTCCAGTTGAAGTAAACGTAGAACAGTGCCGGAAATGCCATCCCTCCCGCCGCCGCAGCTCCCGGCAGTATCCGCCTGCTCCAGCTAGATAACTGGCCGTCCAGCATCTCACGCTTTATTTCCAGCCCCACCAGAAGGAAGAAGGCAGCCATCAGTGCATCATTGATCCAATGCTGGATGCTGAGCGGCCCGATATAGACATGAAGGATCTGGAAATACGCGTCTGCCATCGGCGAATTTGCCGTTGCAATTGCCAGTGCGGCAACGAACATCAGGATGATACCGCCAGATGCCTCGTTATCAAGAAAGTGGCGGAGAGTAGATTGAATGCGGCCCTTGGATATCGTCGAAGACATGGGTTCGCGCTCCTTGTGAGAGGTTGATCATAGTCTCCGTGGATTTCGGGGGGACCCGCAGCACCGCAGCACGCGCTGTGGACGATATTTAGCGACTATCCGTCCTGATTTCCAGAAAATTCGACCCGTATCGCTGTGCCACCGCGACATTCACCCAGCTGATCGCGGAGTTCGAGGTTAAGTTTGGCGCTGTGGCACCGAGGGCGCCATAGGCGACCGCGGAACGTTTCCGTTTCGTGAAGCTGGTCGCCCATTATGGTGAGTTGGGCCGCGAAGGCGGCAGGGGTCTGGTGGCTGAGGGCCGAGTGGGGTCGGTCAGCGTTTTAGCCTACCACCCAGTCCGCGACGACGGCGCGGGCATGGTCTAGGCCACGAATCAGACCGGGTTTACCGCGCCAGGCGATCACTGCCGAGAGCCCGCGCGCGGCCCGGCGGCCAGAGATTGAGGTGTCGACCACGGCGGCCCGGCATTCCTTCGTCACATCATCGATCACGTTGAACAAGCGGAACCGGCGACCATGCGTGAACTGGTCGTGGACGAAGTCGACTGACCAGCGGGCGTTCGCCACGGCGACCGTCAGCTGTGGCGCCCTTGTCCAGGTTGCTTCTTTCGACCGCGCCGCTTGCGAACGGGCGGCCCCTCTTCGCGGTAGAGCCTCTGGGTCTTCTTGCGGTTCATCATCAGTCCCTCTCGCTTCAGCAGCACATGCGAACGCCGACAACCGAACCGGCAGCGTTCGCCAGCGAACGTTCACATCCGCTCGCGCAGCTGGCATCGTCGGGAGGCCGGTTACGGTAGCGGTCCGATGTCCGGTCCGCCCCGATCACGAAACAAGCCCGCCGCTCGCTCATCTCGTGGGTTTCTGCGAGGATCGCGACGGCCTCGCACCTGGCGGCGGGCATCACAACTTTCGTCTCGGTAGATCCTTTACCGCAGCCTGATCGAGCATAGAGTCGGCAAGCAGCCTCTTGAGCTTGGCGTCGGAGATCTCCATGCCCCCCAACTTCGCCTCCAAGGCATAGAACCTCGAGGAACTGATCCCGTGCCGGCGGCAAAGGTCTTCGCCCCTGCCTAAGCCTCCCTCAAGTTGTCGATGATCTGGGCTTCGTTGAACTTCGACGGCTTCATGGTCCGATCTTCTATAGGGTCGGAATCTACCATAAGCAGGAGGAACTATCGCGGGTTAGAGCTGAGGTTCCGCTTACACTGAAACTCAACTACCCACTCTTGGTTGTTGTCTATCAGGTTACTTGCCTTGTGCTCATCCCTGTATACTTGTTGACACGACAGGCGCAACGTTCGATCCGTTCCTTACCCCTCGGACCTCCTGTTCGATACGAAACACGGATTTACTGATGGGCAGATCGGAGGTAGGGCGGTAACGATGCCAGCGAGCGGAATATTCGAATGTCACCGGGTGACCTTCTATATAAGCCGCTAAAACACGATAACCGTTTACGAAACGATCGAGGTAACTGAGCTCTTCGCCCCAGGCCCAGCCACCATATGCGGTCCCTTCATCCGAACGTAAGATGATCTCAAAGTAATGTCCCCCTTCCGACCTAGGCATCCGGAAGATGAGGTCCAGGTTATCTTCATTACTTCCGTTGTACTCTCTCGCCGCGAGATTGAACTCGCTGATCCTCGCCTGTGCCAAGGCTGAGACGGGGTAAAACGGCCGGCCCTTAAACCAGAGAAACTCGCTGATCACGTAACCCACGTCATCGGCCCGTTGGAAGGGGTCCGTACGATTGTCGAACACCAGGTATTTGTTATTGAACGCGAGCATTCTGGCTTACCCTCTTTCGACAGCCATTCTCGTTTTTGTCTTGTTGGTGACTCATGATGTTCTCATCTGCGTCACACCAACGTCAAATAGCAGAGAACTTGATCTTTCAATTTTGTGTTGGTCATAGTTAGATAAGCACAGACGGGGGTGATTCAGTGGCTGAAAATGCTGATCACATACAACTCAGACTATTCGGGCTACCTCATTACAGCGGGGCTAATGCCGACTTCTTTCCGGCAAAGGGCTATGAATAGCCCCTAGATTTGTGGACGCCTTCTTCCCTATTTTTGAGGCAAGGAGGCCATGATGGGGTCTGGCAATTTTAGTGACGAGTTCAAGCGCGATGCTGTC
>NZ_JACIDU010000039.1 GCF_014196535.1 Allorhizobium borbori | reverse complement strand
ACGCGCCCGACCCTGGCGAAGAAATCCGCGACCGCCGCGCCATCCAGCACGTCGAGCTTCATCGGGCGCACATTCTTCTCGCCCGCCAGCGAAGCGAGTGCTGCCTCGTTCACATCCGTCGCGTAAACCGTCGCGCCCGCCGCCGCAAAGGCCAGCGCACTCGCCCGCCCGATCCCCTGACCCGCCGCCGTGATAACAACCGTCCGACCGTGAAGCGATGCCATTCCAATCCTCCCAAATTGTCATGTTGTCCGACAACATTTTGCGTCTACTATTGCCGGTGTTTGCAGCGCTGTGCAATCCCGAAACGGGGGAAACGGGTACGATTTTGCGCACGTCCCTGCGAACGGCGGCTGGTAATGGCAGCATAGCAAAAACGTCATGCCAAACCCGTGGATTTCAATTTGCCTGCCATGCTTGGACACACTATCTCAGGATTCATGGAGCATCGCCGGGGACAAAGCGCCCCTGCGACGGGAGGAGACGATAACATGGACATTCTCGATCACACGGGTTGCGAACTGGGTGAAGGCGCGTTCTGGCATCCGGAACGCGGTGAGTTCTTCTGGTTCGATATCATGGGTCGCAAGCTTTATTGCCATGATGGCGAGACGGTCGAGGCTCGCGATCTGCCGATGCTGTTTTCGGCGGCCGGCTGGATCGATCGGGAAACGTTGATCCTCTCCGGAGAGGAGGGGCTCTTTCGCTACAACCTCGTCACCAACCTGCTGAGCCCGCTTTTCCTCATCGAAGCGGATGATACGTCTACACGCTCGAATGACGGTCGGGCCGATCCCTGGGGCGGCTTCTGGGCCTCCACCATGGGCCGCAAGGCCGAGCGCGGCGCGGGCTCCATCTATCGCTACTTCAGGGGCACGTTGCGCAAACTCCACGAGGGTATCACCATTCCCAATGCCATCTGCTTCGATGCGGACCGCTCACTCGGCTATTTTGCCGATTCTGCCCGGCAAAAGGTGTGGAAGCAGGCGCTCGACAGCGAAACAGGCTGGCCGGTGGCTGCACCCGAGATATTTCTGGATCTGAAGGCGGACGGCCTCGTTCCCGATGGTGCGGTGACAGATGCGGAGGGCAATGTGTGGATTGCCCATTGGGGTGCCGGTATCGTCGCCTGCTACAGCCCTGATGGCGAGCGCATCGGCAAGATCGCGGTGCCCGCGACGCAGGCAAGTTGCCCGGCTTTCGGGGGCGAAGACCTCTCGACGCTTTATGTGACGACGGCGCAGGAAGGCATGGATGCGGCGGCGCTGGCCGCAGATATCCATGCCGGTAAAACCTTTCACCACAAAGTCGAAGCGCGCGGTGTGCCCGCGCCTCGCTTCATTCCCTGAGGCAACCTCAGTCGTAAAAGGGATCGGTGATCTTGCGACGGCCGAGCAGGAAGGCATCGGCGACATGGACGAGCGGCGAGGGGTCTAAATCCGACTGGCCGCTGGTCACCAGTTTCACGAAACGGGCGTAGAGATTGCGATATTCGCGGTCTTCCTCGGCCATTCTTTCCACGCCATCAATGGAAAGGCGGCTGCCGCCAAGCGAAAGCTTCAGCGCCCCACCATCGGTTTCGACGGTGATATCCCATGTCTGCGGGCCGGTCTGGCGGAAATCGAATTCTGCCGTGACAGGAACGCCGCTATCCGTGGAGAAGGTCAGGTCCGCTGCAATCGGTGACGCGCAGTTTTCCGGGAATTCCAGCGTGGCTTCGGTCAGGTGCATCGGTTCCGGCATGATGCGGGTAACGATGGACAGCGCATTGATACCGGGGTCGAACACACCGAGACCGCCCGGTTCCCAGATCCACTGCTGGCCGGGATGCCAGTAGCGCACGTCTTCCTTCCATTCGACCCTGACCGAACGGATCGCCTTGCCAGCCAGAAAGGCGCGGGCGGGTTCAACGCCTGCGGCCTCGCGCGAGTGCCAGGTGGTGAAGATGGTGAGGCCCTTTTCCTTCGCCAGGCGGCCGAGCGCATCGACCTCTGCTACCGACATGCCGGGCGGCTTCTCCAGCATCAGGTGCTTGCCGGCCAGAAGGGCGGCGCGCGCCTGCGCGAACCGGCCCTGCGGCGGCGTGCATAGCGTCACGGCATCGATCGCAACATCGCTCGACAGCAGGGCGTCGATATCGTGGAAATGCGGCAGGTTATCCAGGCCCGCATGGCGGCTGGCGACGGCGACGAGTTCGGCGCCTTCGGTGGCTTCAATAGCGGGCAGATGCTGGTCGCGTGCGATCTTGCCGAGGCCGACAAGGCCCAGTCGAATAGTCATGAATTTGTCCTCCGCGGCGGGCCTCGGCGGCAGCCGCCCTCTCTCGTTTTCGCGGCACGATAACGGCGCGGCGCAAACGGCGTCAATCCATTCGATGTTTCAAAAAAGATATTTTTTTCAATATGATAATTCTGGTATGCGAGCGCGCATTCTGGTTATGCGACAAGCGTTTTCACGTAATCGAAAACAAGCTTGAGGGAGAGGATCATCAGGGCGATCTGGATCAGCCGGAAGAACAGCCATTCGGGAATATAGCCGGTGATACGGCGACCGGCGACGGCGCCCAGCAGGGAGACCGGGGCAAGCCAGAGAACGAGCGTCGTGTCGAACCGGGAAAACTGCCCAAGCTGCCAGTAGGGAATGAGCTTCACGGCGTTGACGATGGCAAAAAGTATGGTCGTTGTGCCGGCGAAGGTCAGCTTGTCCAGTTGCTGCGGCAGCACATACATCTGGAAGGGCGGTGCGCCGGTGTGGGAAACGAAGCTGGTGAAGCCAGTGATTGCCCCCCAGAACACGCCCCGCGGCACGTCGGCTTCCCGTACCCTGGTACGAAACCGCGCGCCGAACCAGGCGTTCAGGCAGAAGACGATCCCGACCACCCCGACGAGAAAGCCGATGAACTCTGCTGACAGCGAGGCCGAGAAATACCAGCCGATCGCCACGCCGATGATTGAGGCCGGGGTCAGGATCACAAGATTGCGGGCCGAGAAGTGGTGCCGGTAGAGATAAAGTCCCACCATATCGCTGACCACGAAGATGGGCAGCAGCAGCGCGGCCGCCATCACCGGCGACATGACGATGGCGAGCAATGGTACCGCCGCCGCGCCGACGGATGGCAGACCGCCCTTGGACAGGCCAACCAGAAAGGCTGCGATCATGGACAGGGTGATGATGAGGGGCGTGTGTTCGATCATGGTCCGCCCCATAAAGCATGCCGCGCGAGAATGTGCAGCGGTTTTGCGATCACGATGTGCGAAAAGCAAAAAAACTGCAGTGCGGGCCTTTTGCCGGTGGCCTTGCGGAATCGCAAAAGCGCGGCACATGCGTCTAATTGCGCATTGGACTTGGGATCAAGGCTTGCGAATATGCCCGCATGGCGCGTTCCGGGAGGCTTATGGCGCGCCAGCCACCCTTGATTCGAAATGGAATTCCGCTTGTCGACTGTCGAGACCTTTCTGGAGAGCGTCCACCCGTATGACGGCCTTCCCCGCGCCGAGTTTGATCGCGTGGCGCGTGCCCTCGTGCGTCATGAAGTCTCGGCGGGAAGCGTCGTCTATCGCCACGGCGAAACGCTTGACGGTCTTTATCTCATCATGGAGGGCAAGGTTGAAACACGCAACGCATCGGATGCGGTGATCTCCGAGCTTGCGCCACGCGATCACTTCGGCGAGCGCGGACTTCTCGCCGGCGGTGCGGCGGCCACCAGCGCCATTGCCCGGATGGATACGGTTCTTCTGCTTCTGCCTGCCGATCTCTTCCACCAGTTGATGCGCAATGAGCCGGTTTTTGCCCGCTTCTTCGGGCGTCCGGTCATTCCTGTGGAACGTCCGACGGACATGACCACTCGCAAGGTCGGCGATCTCATGTCGAAGCCGCCGTTTATCTGCGCGCCGGGGGATACGGTGCGCCGGGCGGCTGAAATCATGCGCGATCGCAAGGTGTCGTGCCTCGGAGTGGTCGATGAAGAGCGCTTCGTCGGCATCCTGACGGTGCGTGATCTTTCAGTCCGGGTCATCGCCGCTGGGGTGAACCCGGAAGCGACGCCCGTTTCAGCCGTCATGACCGCCGATCCCGTCGGCCTGCATGGAGAGGATCTCGGCTCCGATATCCTGCACCTGATGCTTGAGCGCGGCATCGGTCACCTGCCGGTGGTTGAGGGTGAACGCCTTGTCGGTATGATTACGCAAACGGACCTGACCCGCTTTCAGGCGGTGTCATCGGCGCTCCTCATCCGCGACATTGCCAGCGCCGAACGTATCGAAGACCTGCAACAGGCGACGGCACGCATTCCCCGGCTTCTCGTGCAACTTGTGGGAGCGCATAATCCGCACGAGGTCGTGACCCGGCTGATTACCGATATTGCCGATGCCGTGACCCGGCGGCTGGTTGCCATGGCTGAAGACCGGTTCGGGCCACCGCCGGTTCCCTATCTTTGGCTTGCCTGCGGCAGTCAGGGGCGACAGGAGCAGACCGGCGTCAGCGATCAGGACAATTGTCTCATCATCGACAATGCCCTTGAGCCGGCGCAGAATGCGTGGTTTGAGAATTTCGCCCGCTTCGTCAGCGATGGGCTCAATGCCTGCGGCTATGTCTATTGCCCCGGCGACATGATGGCGACCAACCCCCGCTGGCGTCAGCCGGTTCGGGTGTGGCGGCAATATTTCCTCGACTGGATCATGCAGCCGGACCCGACGGCGCAGATGTTGGCCAGCGTGATGTTCGATCTACGGCCGATCGCAGGCGATGCTTCCCTCTTTACCGGCCTGCAGGCGGAAACGTTGGCGATCTCTGGCAACAGCCCCTTCTTCGTCGCGCATATGGTTGGGAATTCGCTGAAGCATGTGCCGCCGCTAGGGCTGTTGCGCGGGCTGGCGACGCTGAAGAGCGGCGAGCATCGCAACCAGATCGACATGAAGATGAACGGCGTCGTGCCGGTCGTCGATCTTGCCCGCGTCTATGCGCTGGTAAAGCGACTGCCCCCTGCCAACACCCGGGCGCGGCTGGTTGCGGCTGGTGAAGCGGGGGCGATTTCCGGTACGGAAGCCCGCGATCTGATCGCGGCCTACGATCTGATAGCCGAATACCGGTTGCGCCATCAGGCTGCGCTGGTGAGGGCCGGTAACCGGCCCGATAATTATCTGACACCCTATGATCTCGGTGAGTTCGAACGTTCGCAGCTTCGCGATGCCTTCGTCGTCGTTCGCACCATGCAATCGTCGCTTGCCCATCGCGGCGCGTTGCCGCTCTGAAGGAGTGCTGTCCGTGAAACTGAGCCTGCGCATCCGCATTCTGCTCTTCTTCGCAGCCATCGCCCTCGGCGTCATCGCGATGATTGCCGTGGGGCTCTGGCTCGCCCGCGCCTTGATCGTCGATGCGGCCGCTTTTGATGCCTTCATTCAGGGCGCCATCCTTGCCGTGGTCGGGGTCTGTCTACTGGTGGGTGTCATCGCCTATCTGTTCGACGCACATGTTGCCCGTCCCATCGAAGCTATAGCTTCGGCCATGCGGGCGCGGGTGCACGCCGATGTGGCGAAGGCCATGGACGCAGAACAGGCGCGTTATCTCGGTGATCTCGCCGCTGCCGCCTGCGCCACCACGGCGCAGCTTGTGGAAGGACGGGGGGCGCTGGCCGAAAGCATCGCACGGGAAACGACGCGCCTTTCCGCCGACAAGAGCCGGCTGGAGCATCTGCTGGCTGATGTGCCGCCCGCCGTGCTGCTCTGCACCGGGCGTCATCGGCTTGTGTTCTATAATGGCGTGGCGCAACGCCTGCTGGCTGATCCCGGACAGCCGGTCTGTCTGGATCGCAGCCTGTTCGATTATCTGGACGACGGCGCGGTGCGTAGCGCCCATCGGCAGCTTCTGGAGGCCGGTTCGCCGGAGGCTGTGGTGGAATTCGTCTGCTCGCCGCTGATGAGCACGCGGCGCTTTTCCGGGCGCATGCGCCTTGCCGCCGATAATGGCGGGGCCGAAGGCGCCTATGTCATGACGCTGCGTGACATGACGGCCGAACTCACGGCCTTTGCCCGGCGTGATGCGCTGCTTGAGGAAGTCTTCGCCCGTACACGCGCTGCTGCCCTGCCGGGCGGGCTGGAGGATGTGAATTCCGTTCTCGATGAACTGGAGGCGAAATACGAAAAGCTGCATGCCGATGACGATACGGCCTTTGCCACCCGGCTCAAGCCCGGCGATATTGTGCCGGCCGGGCGGCAGGAGCCGCTGCACTCCGTCGTCTATGATTTCGACCTACTGGCCCGGTCGCATCCCGACAGGATCACGCGGGCGCATCTCGATGAACTCGCCTATGTGGTGTTCGATACGGAAACCACCGGGCTGTTGCCGGATCAGGGCGATGAGGTCGTGCAGATCGCGGCGGTTCGCATCGTTGCGGGCAAGCGGGTGCGCGGTGAAGCCTTCGATCTTTTGGTCAATCCCGGTCGCCCCATTCCGCCGGGCTCCACAGCCATCCATGGCGTGACCGATGACATGGTAGCCGGCGCACCGCGCATTCTGGAGGCTGTTGAACGCTTCCACCGCTTTGCCGAAGGGGCCGTGCTGGTGGCCCACAATGCGCCGTTCGACATGGAGTTCCTCTACCGGCGCGAAAAGCAGATCGGCAAATCCTTCGTCAACCCGGTGCTGGATACCGTGTCGCTGTCGGCGGTCGTCTTCGGGCCGTGGGAAGAGCACTCGCTGGATGCGCTGACAGGACGGCTTGGCGTCGACCTGCCGGAAGATCTGCGCCATACCGCCCTTGGCGATGCGGTGGCGACGGCGGAGGTTTTCCTGAAGCTCAAGACCATTCTGGCTGGCAAGGGGCTGGAACGGTTCGAGGATGTTCTGACGGAAGTGCGCCGCCACGGACGGCTGGTGAAGGACCTGAACGCCAAGGTGGCCGTCTGAGGTTCAAGGTGCCGGTTTCGCGTGAATGTGCGGATGGCGATGGGAATGAACGTGGTCGTGAATTTCAGCGGGCTTCAGCCGTCCCTCCGCGAGGATGAGCGCGCGCGTGGCGATCTCAGCGACGAAGCGGTCATCATGGGAAACGAGGATGATTGCGCCGGGAAAGGCGAGGAGGGCCGCCCGCAGCCTTGCTCCGTTTTCCGCATCCACGCCGTTGGTTGGCTCATCCAGAAGCAGCACGTTGGGGCGCATGGCAAGAAGCCCGGCAAGGCAGACCAGCCGCTTTTCCCCGCCCGAAAGCCGGTGGGTGAAGCGTTCGGCAAGATGGTCGATGCCCAGGCATTCCAGCGTTTGCGCCGCGATCAAGCGGGCTTCCGCTTCAGAAGCGCCGGTGTTGAGCGGACCGAAGGCAACGTCCTCGATCACGCTCGGGCAGAAAAGCTGGTCGTCGCTTTCCTGAAACAGAAAGCCGATGCGCGGTCGCTTGGCGCGATAATCGCGCTCGCGCTTGCAGACGTCGCCGAACAGGATGACATCACCGGCATCGGGTTTTTCCAGCCCGACAATGCTGCGCAGGAGCGTGGTCTTGCCCGCGCCGTTTGCGCCGACAATGGCCAGCCTTTCGCTTTCGCCAAGGCGCAGGTCGATGCCGTCGAGGATGGCTTTCCCATCCCGGCTGACGCTCAGATTTTGCAGGCAAAGCGGCTCTGTCATGCCTTGTCCCATAACAGGAGAAGCAGGGTCGCGCCAACCAGCGCCGCGGTCACCGCCCAATCCGCCACAGTGGGTGCCATGAGCGCCGTGCGCGGAAAGCGTCCGGAATAGCCGCGCAGCCGCATGGCCTCCTCGACGCGGTCGGCCCTCTCAAGTGCCCTGACGAGGAGCATTCCCATGAGGTTGCCGTAGCTGCGCCAGGTGTGGCGGTTGGAGCGCGGGTGAAAGGCCCGCGCCCGCATGGCATCCTGCAGCCGCGCGAATTCGGCACGGACAACGCCGAGTTGGCGGGTGACGGTCACGAACAGGCGCACCAGCGGCTCGGGTACATGCAGGGCCCGCAACGCGTTGCCGAGATGCAGCGGATCGGTGGCGGCAAAGAGATGCGCCAGCAGCAGGACTGAGGCTGAGACCTTGGCGGCAAGCGTTGCCGCCCGCCACGCGCCCTCTATGCTCGCCGTCAGCGGACCAAGCGTCAGCAGCGGCGTACCCGGCATGGTGAAGGGCAATGTAACGAAGAGCAGGAGCAGGAAGCCTTCGAGATGCAGAAGTCGTTTCCACGGAAAAGGCTGGCGGCTGCCGACGTGAAGCAGGAGCATTGCAACCAGTGCGGTGAAGGCAGGTGCAAAACCGTGGACCGTCGTCAGCAGGGCCGGAAGGGCGAGGGCGAGGCCGATGCGAAGGCGTAGATCTGCCGGAATCGTCATGATCTTCGCCCGCGCGCCCAGAGCGCCATGCCGGCCAGACCCAGAATGAGGAAGACGCCGGACATGACGTCGGTAAAGCGCATGCGCGCATCCATGGTTTCGATGCGTTCCAGCAAGGGCGCGACCTGCCGCTCGACGGCAGCCTCGATCTGCTGCGCTGTAGCGCCTGCAGCGGGTGCCGGGTTGGTGTCGAGGGTTGGAGCTGGGGCGTCGTCGGGTTTGCCTTCGGCCATCGGCCCGAAACGCGCCGGCACAAGGGTTGTGGTGGCGATGTGTCCTTCGCCGGTATCGACGGTAATCGCGATGGTGGAGATGACGGCGGATGGAGCAGCGAAACTGTAGGCGCCGTTGCCATCCGTCTTGCCGGTGGCCAGCATTGCATCGGCCATCCTTGCCACCCAAGTCGCGCCGGCTGGGCGGCCACCGCCGATGAAGAACGCATAGCCGGAGACCTGAGCACCCTCGACTCTCGCGAAGACCCGCAGGCTATGGGCGGTGGCCGGACCGGCGATAGAGAGCGAAAGCAGGATAAGGAGGATGCGCGCCATGGATCGCTACTCCGCCGGTGCTGTGTTTTGGGGAAGAAGGGCCTGTGGTTGCACCCGCGTAAGAAAGGCGATGACGGTTGCCGTGACCGCCGCTTCGGCGATGGCGAGCGGAAGATAGGTCAGCAGCAGGATACGGGCGACGGGTGTGAAATCCGATGATGCTAGCCACAGGGAAAGCGCGACGAGGCCGCCGGTCGCAAAGGTGCAGAAAGCTGCGCCGACGGCGGCAATCGCTCCTGCCCGAAGCGGGGAGGATGCGCGTCGAATGAACGGTCCGAGCACGAGGCCGGTCAATGCACCCGGCAGGGCGATATTGACGGTATTCACACCAAGCGTCGTCAGGCCGCCGAAGCCGAAGAGAACGGCTTGCAGGATGAGCGCCACAAGCACGGCGGGAAAGACGCCTGGCCCGAGAATGATGCCCATCAACCCCGCCAGCAGCAGATGTACGCTGGAAGGGCCAACGGGAATGGACACCAGCGATGCTGCGAAGAAGACGGCGGAAAGAATGGCTATGCGGGGGATGGCGCGGTCATCGATCCGCCTCAGCGCCAGCCCCACCCCCGTGGCAGCCACGGCTGCGCCGCCGACGAGGACGGGAAGCGTCAGGATGCCATCGGGAATATGGGCCATCGGCTTATTGTCCCATCGGCTTGGCATTGACCCAGATGAGCGCGCCTTCCTCGACGGGAACGTCTTGGCCTTCCGGCGATTTCATCGGCTGGTCGGCTTCAAGAAGGGCGGCAAAGCCCCACCAGCCGGCGGTCGGCATGGCATAGTTGAAGGTGCCGTTGGCATCGGCCTTGATGACCTGGGTGATATAGGCGTCGTTCGGTGCCTTGATGCCCTTGTCGTTGATGAATTCGACTTCCACCTTGGCAAAGGGAACCGGTTTGCCGGCCTTGGTGACGACGCCGGAGAAGATATTGCCCGTCCACACGGCCGTTGGCTGGGTCAGCGGCCGGATTTCGACCGGCAGGCCCACCATCTCGTCCCAGCCTTCGCCAGAGGCAAAGCTGTCGACCACGACCTTGGCGTAGTGAACGATATATTTGCCTTCGGATGGCTCCCAATAGGGCTGCGGCGTGACGTGGAAGATCGCCGCGCCCGGTTCCGGCAGGTCGTAGGAAAGTTTCCAGGTGGTCGCGCCATCTGTGGACGCCGGGACGAGCCTGTCGGTTAGGTCGTTGCTCTTGCCGCCGGCAAAGACGCCAACCGAGGCCGGTCGCTTCATGTCCATCACGGGGCCACCCTCGAAGGGGTGGGTGAAAACGAGATCCAGATTAACTGCCCCGCCTTCCGGCAGCACATCCGCCGAAGGGATGATCTCCTGAAAATGGGCGGAAGCGGGCGGGACGAAGGCGCTGTACAGGGCGGCGGCCAGCAGGGAGCGAAGCAGCGGGCGAGGAAGCAAAAAACCCTCCGGGCGTCGTAGGACGTATTTGATTTTTATCTTACGAATTGTTTGTCGCAACCGCAGAGGTCGCTGACAGTCAGAAACTAGCATCAAAGTAAGTGTGATAAAATCAAAAAAAATCATACAATCTACGTCGATTGACGTAGAGCGCCGATGTCAGTGGGGTCTCAGTGGTCGTGGTCGTCGTGCCGGTGATGCGAATGGCTATGGAAATGGTGGTGCCCATCCTCGCCCTCGAGCGGCATGATATGTAGTTTGCCATACCGGACGCCGCGCTGGCTTGTTACGCTGTCGGCGAATTTGCGCAGATTGCCGGCGGTGCCGGAAAGGATGGAAACCTCAAGACAATTGTCGTGGTTCACATGCACATGTGTCGTGGCGATGGAAAGGGCGTGATGAGCGTGGTGATTGTCAGTGAGGCGGATCGGCAGGTCGCGAATACCATGGTCGTAAACATAGGTCAGCGTCCCGAAGCAGGGTTCGTCGCCATCGACCTGTTCTGCGGCGTCAATGGCTTCCCGCGCCAGCGCCTCGCGCGCCATGTCGCGGAAAATCTCCGAACGGCTTTTGTAGCCCCGCCTCGCGCTCAGCGCGTCGATTTCCTTGAGAAGGTCTTCATCGACCGTGATGGTGATGCGTTCCATGTGCGGTTCCGTTTCGACGCTGCCAGCTTGCGGGATGTTCAGGGAAGATAGCCGCTCTTGTGTCCGGCGGGAAGAAGCAGGCCCCAGCGCGTCCTGTCCTCCCCAACTAATGTAACTGAAACCCGCACCAGGCCTGACAAATGAAAAATTCCTTCGGAAGTCTAGGCACGTCGTGGTCCATGACAAACATAATACCCAAATGTACCGACTGACGATGAATTACACAGTGTTTTCTTGCCGTTTGCTCCGTTCAGCCATGTTGACGGTTTTCTGGCTGGCATCGACCCGAAGTCCAACGGGCCGGTGCGGCTTGCCCGCATGGGCGTTGAACCGCGCCGGATTTACCGGAGACCGTTTGGTTTAAGTTATGCGGCCATGGCCGGCTCGTCCAGCATGGCATAGTATCGTTCTTCTGCCTCGG
>NZ_JACIDU010000038.1 GCF_014196535.1 Allorhizobium borbori | reverse complement strand
TTCATCACCAGCTCCCTTCAAAAGCTGGTTCCTTATGAATCACCGAAACTCCGCGCAGGGAAGCCCTAAATAATCAATCTGCCAAAGTAGTGCTAGAACCTCGCGCCGTCCATCAGTGTTGACGCCGATTGCGATAATGACAGCGACGGAAACGATGCGGCCACCACGCCGGACATTGAGGTAGGTGGCGTCGATCCACAGGTATGGCCAGTCGCCTTCTATAGGTCGCGACAGGAAGGCCTTACTAATATCTGCTGCTGCTTGAGGGGTTTCTTTACGCCGCCAATGCCGGCCGGCATTCCAAGCCGGTCGACCCAGTGCCGCAGGAGCAAATTGTGCTGTAATCATCTGAGTTTTCCTTCGGCCACGATTGGCCAAGGGCGAAATGCACGATCAAAGGACTCTATATCGCGCTCGTCCGCTTCTGCAGTTTGAAAGCACATCGTTCATTCGATTGAAGTAGAAAGAAGAGCCGTCGTTAACCCGGATATCGTGCCTCACGTGACATTCCGTGCGGCGCTGGAGTTCGATGTCACTCCTGTTCAGCCATCCTGTAGCCCACGCCTGGTTCCGTGCGCACGATCCGGGGCTGGGTCGGATCCCGCTCTATCTTCTGGCGCAACTGGCCAATGAACACGCGGAGGTAATGCAGGTCGTCGCCGTGGGCAGGCCCCCAAACGGTGGTCAACAATGTGCGGTGGGTCACGACTCGACCGGTATGGCGGGCGAGTAGAAGGAGCAGGTCATACTCCTTGGGCGTCAAGTGCACGAGCGCGTCGCCTCGCGAGACGAGTCGCTTGATCGGATCGATGGTCAGCCCGTCGACTTCCATGACGGTCGGTATCGCGTCGCGGCGTCCACGATGGCGCAGTGCGGTGCGGATGCGCGCCGTCAACTCGCCAATGCCGAAGGGTTTTTCGACATAGTCGTCGGCGCCGAGGTCGAGCGCCGCGATCTTCTCGCTTTCGCGGTCGCGGGCCGAGAGGATGACGATCGGAATGTCCGACCAACCGCGAAGGCTCGCGATCACGTCCTTGCCGTCCATATCGGGAAGGCCGAGGTCAAGGATCACGAGATCCGGTGCCTGGGTGGCCACGGCCTTTAGCGCTCCGGCTCCAGTGCCGGCCTCAACCACCTCGTAACCGGCAGCCGTCAGCGAGGGTTTCAGGAAGCGCTGGATCTGCGGCTCGTCATCGACGACCAGGATAAGGGACTGTTTCATGTAATCTCGCTTTTTTCGTCACTTCCCGGGAACCGCATGACGATGCGCGTGCCCCGCTTTTTAAGCGCCGGGCTCTCCGCATGGATCCTGCCGCCCATAGCCTCGACGAAGCCGCGGGCGATGGAGAGGCCGAGGCCGGTGCCCGGCGAGCGGCCATCCGGTTTGCCCCTGCGATAGAATTTTTCGAAGATCCGGTCCAGATCCTCGGGCGGAATGCCCTTGCCGAGATCGGTGACCGAAATCAGCACGTCCTTGCCATCGCGGCGCGCATAGACATTGACCGGCTCTTCGCCCCCGTATTTCACGGCATTGTCCAAGAGATTGAACAGCACCTGGCCAATCAGCACGCTGTCGCCGCGGATCAGCGGCAGATCTGCGGCAATACCGGTCTCGATGACGCGTCCCGGTGCGTGTTTGCGAGTGCGCTCCACCGCCGACTGCACAACGTCGGCGATATCCACCCAGTCCTGCTTGGGCTTCAGCGTGCCGGCCTCGATCCGGGTCATGTCGAGCAGATTGGCGATGAAGCGGCTCATGCGACTGCTTTCCTCCTCGATGGACTGGAGGAGATCGTCGCGATTTTCCGGCGTCATTCGCTCACCGAGCTGGCGCAGTCCTGTGACGGCGCCGGTGATGGTCGCGAGTGGCGTGCGGAGATCATGCGAGATCGAGGAGAGCAGCGCTTCGCGATATCGTTCGCCCTCCAGCCTCGCGGCCTGCTCGACGGTTTCGTCTGCAAGGCGCGCCCGATCAAGCGCGATCGCGGTCTGATCGAGGATGGCGGTCAGCGAGCGTTCGGCGTTGAGGTCGAGCCTTTCTGCGGAATGTTCGATACCGCAGACCCCGACGATGCCGTGCGGTCCTAGCAGGGGGCGAAACTCGAAGCGGCTGTTGGGAAGCGTGCCTGTGCCATGGCCGGCCGGCTCGCGCTTGTCGTGTGTCCAGCGAGCTGCTGTCATGTCCGTCACGTCGAGTTCGGTATCCGGCGGCCAGGCGGCTGCGACGCTGAGATCCCCTTTGCGTGGAACCAGAAGCACTACCCTGCGTCGGACGCTCGCCTGCAATTGCGAGACGGCGAGCCAGATCGCATCTTCGCTCTTGGCCGTGCTCGCGAGCTTGCGGGAGAAATCATAGAGCGACTGGAGGGCTGTCGCCCTTACCCGCGCGATTTCCGCCTGCTCGCGGATGCGGGATGCGAAGCCACCGGCGATCAGGGCCGCCGCGAAGAAGATGAAGAGAGCGAAGACCTCGTGGGGTGCGGCAATCGTGAAGGTGTTGATCGGATCGATGAAGAAGAAATTGTAAGCCAGCGCCGACATTGCAGCCGCGAGGAAGGCGGCCATGTAGCCACCTGCGACGGAGGCACCGAGCACCGCCAACAGGAAGAGCAGCGATATGTTCGGTAGTTCGATGAACATATCAATGCCCTTGCCGATCATCGTCGTGATCGCCACGAAACCGAAGGCGGACGCCACCGCCTGGCGAAAGGCTGTCGCCTGGGGAATGCGCAAGACGGGACGTCGCATATCCTCTATCGAGGTATCTGGCGTGACGATGTGGATTCCGAGGCCAGACGCGCGACGGGATAGGGCATTGGGCAGCGAGCGGGTAACGAGCTTCGGCCAGCGGCTGTGCTTGCGGGCACCGATGACGATCTGGGTGGCATGCTCCCGGCGAGCGAGTTTGAGGATCTCTCCGACGAAATCATTGCCGATGACGCGGCGTGTTTCGGCGCCGAGCTGTTCGGCCAGGCGGAAGAGCGCTTCGATTCGCTGCAGGCGTTCTGGTGTCTCGACTTCCCGGTCGGCCCGCTCGATCGAAACGACCAGCCAAGGCGCGTTGAGCCCCGAGGCGAGCCGGCTCGCGACGCGGACGACCTTTTCCGACAGGGGATCGGAGCCGACGCAGACCAATAGCCGCTCGCCCGTTGCCCAAGGACCATCGATGGCATTCTGTCTTAGATAATCGACCATCTGATCGTCGACACGGTCGGCGGTACGGCGAAGCGCCAGTTCGCGCAGCGCCGTCAGATTGCCGAGACGGAAGAAACGGTCGACGGCGCGGCTGGCGCTTTCGGGCAGATAGACCTTGCCCTCCTTAAGTCGCTCAATGAGTTCGGATGGGGCGAGATCAACGAGCAGTACGTCGTCGGCCCGTTTCAGCACAACATCGGGCACGCGCTCGCGCACCGTGACGCCGGTAATCTGGGCGACGAGATCCGCGAGACTTTCGAGGTGCTGGATATTGAGTGCCGTCCAGACATCGATCCCGGCGGATATCAGTTCCTCGATGTCCTGATGGCGCTTCGGGTGGCGACTGTCTGGCGGGTTCGAATGCGCGAGTTCGTCAACGATGACGATGCGGGGATGCCTTTCCAGCACGGCATCGAGATCAAACTCCTCGAGCATCCGGCCGCGATGGGCCACCCTGCGCCTTGGCAGGATCTCGAGACCCTCGAGCAGTGCTGCCGTCTCGCCGCGACCGTGGGTCTCCACCAGTCCGAGGACAAGGTCGATACCGTCCGCCTTGAGGCGTCGGGCGCGCGACAGCATCGCATAGGTCTTGCCGACGCCGGGTGCGGCACCCAAAAAAACGGTCAGCTTGCCCCGGCGGTCCTTGTCCGCCAGGGCAAGCAGGGCATCGGGATCGGGACGTCGATCGTCCCTGCGGTCGTCATCCGCCATTCACACGCTCACATCTTCAGGGCATCGAGGGCCAGGTTAAGCTCTAGCACATTCACTCTTGCTTCGCCGATAACGCTGAAGTCCGGATTTTCGACGTGTTGCGCGACAAGTGCCGCGACGGTGGCGGGCTCCAATCCCCTCGCCGTTGCAACGCGCGCCACCTGGGCTTCGGCGAAGGTCGGTGAGACATGCGGGTCGAGACCGGATCCGGAGGTCGTCACAGCATCGGCGGGAACAGGTTGTGCGATGCCGGCTGCTGTTAGCCGTGCAACATCGCCTGTTACACGTTCCGTCAGCTTGACCGAGGTCGTGCCGAGGTTGGAACCGGACGAGGCTGCAGCGTTGTAAGTGTCTGGCCCCGTTGCCGAGGGGCGTGGCCAGAAGTAGCGGTCCGAAGTGAATGCCTGGCCGATCAGGGCCGAACCTATGATCTTGCCGTCGCGTTCGATCAGGCTGCCATTGGCCATTGCAGGCATGACCGCTTGGGCGATGCCGCTGATCGCCAGCGGATAGGCGAGACCGGTAAGTGCGGTGAGCACGACGACGAGGGTGAGTGCGGGTCTGATATGGTTGAGCATGGTTACACCAGATGAAGAGCGCTGACGGCAAGGTCGATGACCTTGATCCCGGCGAAGGGAAGGATCAGGCCGCCGACGCCATAAACGAGCAGGTTGCGTTGCAAGAGTGCCGCCGCACCGGATGGACGGTAAGCTACGCCTTTCAATGCAAGCGGGATCAGTGCCACGATGATCAGAGCGTTGAAGATGACAGCCGACAGAATAGCGGACTGCGGCGACGTCAGCCCCATGATGTTCAGGGCTTCA
This sequence comes from Allorhizobium borbori, assembly GCF_014196535.1. Classification (GTDB taxonomy): domain Bacteria; phylum Pseudomonadota; class Alphaproteobacteria; order Rhizobiales; family Rhizobiaceae; genus Ectorhizobium; species Ectorhizobium borbori. The sequence goes on along the minus strand of NZ_JACIDU010000038.1, from coordinate 6,803 downwards.
AGCGCCGGATAGGTCGCAACAAACAGAGCCGGGATGATGGCGAAGTATTTGGCCACGTCATTGGCGATCGAGAACGTCGTCAGCGATCCACGCGTCATCAGGAGTTGCTTGCCGATCTCCACGATTTCGATGAGCTTGGTCGGGCTGGAATCGAGATCGACCATATTGGCCGCCTCACGAGCGGCCTGGGTGCCGGTCTGCATGGCGACACCCACATCGGCCTGGGCAAGCGCCGGGGCGTCGTTGGTGCCGTCGCCGCACATGGCGATCAGGCGGCCACCCTGTTGTTCACGACGGATATAGGCGAGCTTGTCTTCCGGGGTTGCCTGGGCGAGGAAATCGTCGACGCCGGCTTCCGAGGCAATGGCGGCCGCCGTGACCGGATTGTCGCCAGTTACCATGACGGTGCGGATGCCCATGGCGCGCAGGGCCGCAAAGCGTTCCTTGATGCCGGGCTTGACGACGTCCTTGAGGTGGATGACGCCGAGCAGGCGGTTTCCGTCGGCAACGGCGAGCGGTGTGCCGCCCGTGCGGGCGACCTGATCGACGGCCCGGCGAAACTCGTCCGGGGCATCCTGTTGGGTGAGGCCGGAGAATTTCAGCACGGCATCGACGGCACCCTTGCGCAAACGGCGCTGACCGATGTCGACGCCGGAAAGGCGGGTTTCGGCAGTGAAGCCGATGACGGCGTCGAACTCAGCCTTCGGCATGGGAATGCCGAACTCGCCTGACGCCAGCGCGACGACCGAGCGTCCCTCCGGCGTTTCGTCCGAGAGCGAGGCAATGAGGGCGGCTTCCGCAAGTTCCGTCGGCGTCACACCGGGGGCGGCCAAGAAGTCGCTGGCCATCCGGTTGCCGAAGGTGATCGTTCCTGTCTTGTCGAGAAGCAGCGTATCGACATCGCCGGCGGCCTCAACGGCGCGGCCGGAGGTGGCGATGACGTTGAAGCGCACAAGGCGGTCCATGCCGGCAATGCCGATGGCCGAGAGCAGCCCGCCAATCGTCGTCGGGATCAGCGTGACAAGCAGCGCCGCCAGCACCGTGACCGAAAGCACCGTGCCGGAATAGCCGGCGAGGCCCCAGATCGCGACGCAGACGAACAGGAAGATCAGCGTCAGGCCGGAGAGCAGGATCGACAGGGCGATCTCGTTGGGCGTCTTCTGGCGCTGGGCGCCTTCGATCAGGGCGATCATGCGGTCGACGAAAGAGGAGCCCGGCTGGACGGTGATCCTGATCTTGATCTCGTCGGACAGTACCTGCGTGCCGCCTGTCACCGCCGAACGGTCGCCACCGGATTCGCGAATGACGGGGGCGGATTCACCGGTGATGGCGCTTTCGTTGACCGAGGCAACACCGTCGATCACTTCGCCATCGCCTGGGATCAGCTCGCCAGCGGCGACCAGCACGATATCGCCGACCTTGAGGCTGGAGGCCGGGATCGTTTCCGTCTTGCCATTGCCGCCGAGCCGCCGGGCGACGAGTTCGGACTTGGTCTTCTTCAGGCTGTTGGCCTGGGCGCGGCCGCGGCCCTCGGCCACGGCTTCGGCGAAGGTGGCAAAGAGCACTGTAAACCACAGCCAGGCGGCGATCTGGCCGGAGAAGCCGGCCTCGCCGGGATTTGCGGCGAGGTCGCGGATGAAGAGGATCGTTACGACGACTGCGACGATCTCGGTTACGAAAATGACCGGGTTGCGCAGGAGCTTTCGCGGATCGAGCTTCGCGAAAGCGTCGCGGATCGCCGGAAACAGGATCGAGGGGTCGAGAAGACCGGGGGCCTTATGGTCTTTTGACATGATGGTTCCTTAGAAGGTCTGGCCGGCGAGCATGGCGAAGTGTTCGACAACAGGGCCGAGCACCAGCGCTGGCAGAAACTGCAGGCCGCCGAGAATGAGGATGATGCCGATCAGCAGGCCGACGAACAGTGGTCCGTCGGTCGGGAAGGTGCCGGCGGAGGCAGGTGACTTCACCTTGGCGGCAAGCGATCCGGCGATCGCCATGACCGGCACGACATAGGCGAAGCGGCCAAGTAGCATCGCGATCCCAAGCGTGGTGTTGTACCAGACCGTGTTGCCGGTGAGCCCACCGAAGGCCGAGCCGTTGTTGCCGGCAGCCGAGGTATAGGCATAGAGGATTTCCGACAGACCGTGCGGTCCCGCGGTGCCGACGCTTGCCACCGCAAAAGGCAGCATGGCCGAGACGGCGGTGAAGCCGAGGATGACGAGCGGCAGGATGAGCACGGCGAGCATGGCGAACTTCATCTCGCGACCTTCGATCTTCTTGCCGAGGAACTCCGGTGTGCGACCGACCATCAGCCCGGCGACGAAAACAGCGAGAAGCGCGAACACGAGCATCCCGTAAAGACCCGAGCCGACACCGCCGGGCAGAACCTCACCGAGTTGCATGAGGAACATCGGCACGAGGCCACCGAGCCCGGTGAGCGAACCGAGCATGCCATTGACACCGCCATCGGAGAGGCCGGTGGTGACTGCCGCATAGAGCGCGGTCATGGCTTGGCCGAAGCGGACTTCCTTGCCCTCCATGTTGCCGAGCGCGGGATCGACGCCGATCGCCGTCAGGATGGTGTTGCCCTGGGCTTCTGCCCAATATGTGACGGCGACGCCTGCGATGAGCAGGAAGGCCATGGCGGAGATGAGCGCCCAGCCCTGGCGACGGTTCCCGACCATCTGGCCGAAGCTGTAGACCAGTGCCGCCGAGATCGACAGCATGGCGAAGATGTTGAGGTAGTTCGACCAAGCGGTCGGGTTCTCGAAGGGATGGGCGGCGTTGACATTGAAGAAGCCGCCGCCATTGGTGCCGAGCTGCTTTATCGCTTCCTGGGACGCGACGGGGCCGAGCGAGATCACCTGATTGGCCCCTTCCAGCGTCGTTGCCGTGACCGAGGCATCAAGCGTCTGGGGAAGGCCCATGGCCACGAAGGCGAGTGCGACAACGATGGCGAGCGGCAACAACACGTAAAGCGTTGCCTTTGTCATATCGACCCAGAAGTTACCAAGCGTCGCGACCTTGGAACGGGCGAACGCACGCGTTATGGCAACCGCAAGCGCCATACCCGTTGCGGCCGACAGAAAGTTCTGCACGGTGAGGCCGGCCATCTGGCTGAAGTGGCTGAGTGTGCTCTCCCCACCATAGTTCTGCCAGTTGGTGTTGGTGACGAAGGAGACTGCCGTGTTGAAGGCGAGATCCGAGGGGACGCCCGGAAAGCCTTGCGGGTTCAGCGGCAGATAGGCCTGCAGCCGCAACATGGCGTAAAGCGCCAGGAAGCCTGTCAGCGAAAAGGCGAGCATGGCGAGCGTGTAGCCGAGCCAGCTCTGCTCCTTTTCCGGGTTGATGCCGCTCACGCGGTAGAGATCTCGCTCCAGGCGACCGAGTACGGGGGACAGAAAGGTCCGCTCGCCGGAAAACACCCGCGCCATATAAAGGCCGAGTGGCTTGATGACGAAGAGGACGGCGAGGAAGAGGAGGCTGATCTGCAGCCATCCGACAATGGTCATGGATCTGCTCCCGATCAGAAACGCTCAGGACGCAGCAGCGTCACGACGAGATAAACGCCAAGGGCAATAGCGACGGCGAGGCCGAAAAGGGGTTCAAGCATCGGCGTCCCCCTTACAGCCGGTCGAGCGCGCGGGCATATAGCGCCAGCACGAGAAGCGCGCCTGCGCCCAGCGCGATGAAGATGAAGTCGGACATGTCCGTTTCTCCTGTTGATACAAAAGAAGGATTAAGGCCACTTCGGATCAGGCTTCGATTGGGAAGAAGTGGGAGGGGCGTAAGGAAAAGATAAGGGTGTCTGTGAACGGTCGACGACTGCCCGATGGCAGTGGCGAGAGCAGACCGAGCAGTGTCTTGTACCACCCGGGCGAAATGTCAGCTTGTCGTGGCGGCGGTTTTCTCCGGGACTGACCGAAATGGTGAAGGGTTTCGGGTGCCGTCAGGCGTACGAAAGCCTCTCATGCAGGAACCCGCGGGCGGCATTCTCTGAGCTATGGGGTTTTGTGGATCGTCGCTTCCAGCGGGCGGTTAATCGCAGGGACAGTTGCCAGTCCCGCCGCTTCGAGGGCGGGCCTTGCAGGTATAGTTTTGCGGATATTCGGAGTGAATAAGCGTACGTTTGCCGCGCTGAAAACCCTCGCCATAGGGACTGGCACAGACCTTTCCGTTGGCCAGCTCTGCGGTGAGTAGACCATATCTATGGATCGGCCATGCCGGGTCATGACGCACTCTCCCGGTTCGTTGTTGCCTCGTCTGGTGGTCCACGTGGTTGTCGCCAGCGCTTGAACACCTCGATGACGATCATGCGTCCGCCGCAACAAGGGCATGGCGGCCGGATGTCGGTCGGTTCGTCGTTCGCCTCATCAGGGGGCGGCGGGACAGCATTGAGGAGTTCGCGGGCACGAGCGATGCTGGTCTTTCGAGAACTGCCGGCGAGCAGGCCGTAATGCCGGATGCGGTGGAAGCCGCGCGGCAAGACATGGAGCAGGAAACGGCGGATGAACTCGTCGACCGCAAGCGTCATGACCTGCTGCCGATTGCAGCCGTCACGGCGGTAATCCTTGTAGCGGAAGGTGACATCCGTTTTGTCGAACGCGATCAGGCGACTGTTCGAGATGGCGACCCGGTGCGTGTAGCGCGACAGATAGGTAAGCACTGCTTCCGGCCCCGCAAAGGGCGGCTTGGCATAGACGATCCAGCGCTTCCTGCGGACTGACGACAGATATCTTACAAATGCCCGGCGATCAGCCAGGGGCGCAGCCGAACCGAAGAAGGCGAGCCGTCCGGTATCGTGGAGTTGGAGCAGCCGTGTCAGGAACAAGCGCCGGAATAGCTTGCCGAGCACACGAACTGGCAGGAGGAATGCCGGACGTGACGCTATCCAGCGCGATCCATCGAGCGCGATGCCACCACCTGGCACGATCATGTGAACATGGGGATGATGGGTCATGGCCGATCCCCATGTGTGCAGGACGGCAGTGATGCCGATGCGCGCGCCGAGATGCTTCGGATCGGCGGCGATTGTCAGCATCGTCTCGGATGCGGCCCTAAAGAGCAGATCGTAAACCAGCACCTTGTTGTGGAAGGCAATGGCGGCGACCTCGGCTGGCAATGTGAAGACGACGTGGAAGTATCCGACAGGCAGGAGATCGGCCTCCCGTTCGGCAAGCCATGTGCGTGCAGCGGCGCCCTGGCACTTCGGGCAGTGCCGGTTGCGGCAGGAATTGTAGGCGATGCGCCACTCTCCACAATCCTCGCAGGCCTCGACATGTCCGGCCAGTGCCGCTGTGCGGCAGTGCTCGACCGCCGACATAACCTTGAGTTGGCTCAAGCTGAGATGTCCCGTATGGACTTTCCGATAGTTCGGCCCTGCCGCACGGAAGATATCGGCGACCTCGATCGAGGTACGCATGGTTCAGCCGTCGGGCGTTTTGCCTTCCATCAGCGCCATCAGCCGATCGAGAGGGCCCGCGACCGCGTGAATGGTTCGGGTGGAGACCTTCGCATAGAGAGCCGTCGTCTCCAGCTTGCTATGACCGAGCAGAACCTGGATGACACGGATATCGGTGCCATCCTCCAGAAGATGGGTGGCAAAGCTGTGCCTCAAGGTATGCGGGCTGACACGCTTGTGGATGCCGGCAACATCGGCAGCTTCCTGAACCGCGCGATGAAGTTGCCGCGACGAGATCGGATCGGTGCGGCTACGCCCCGGAAACAGCCAGCCGTGAGGTAGCATCACGCCGCGCCGCTTTCCTTCGCACCACCAAAGCCGCAGCAGTTCGAGAAGCTGCGGAGAAAGCATGGCATTACGGTCCTTGCGTCCCTTGCCTTGTTCAACCCGGATCAGCATGCGTTTGGAGTCGATGTCATCGACCTTGAGATGGGCGACCTCGGAGACGCGTAAGCCCGCACCATAGGCCACACCGAGGGCGGCCTTGTATTTGATGCCAGGTGCCGCCTCCAGTAAGCGGGCAGCTTCCTCAATACTGAGCACGTCCGGTAGCTTGCGCGGATTGCGCGTTATCACCAGCGCCCGCGCCAGATCCCGCCGCTTCAGCGTCACTGTGAACAGAAAGCGTAGCGCCGAAACTGTGCTGTTGATCGTCGCAGGACCTACTCCGTTCTCATGCTGATGCAACTGGAAACGTCGTATGTCCTCGACCGTCGCGGTGTCGGGGGCACGCCCAAGAAACGTAGCGAAGCGCCGAACGTGACGGATGTAGTCCTGCCGAGTGTGAGATCCCAATCCTCGCATCAGCATGTCTTCCTGCATGCGCTGGCGGAGCGGTGTGGTCGGGGCATCGTGTTGAAAGCTGGCCATTGAACGTTCCTCTCGTTGAAGGGAACGTCATGGTCAGGCAACACCAACAGCCTGCCTAGAACCTCAGATAATCATGCGAAACTCGCAGCGCACTCCCTCCCGCGAAGCGGGTTCGTGCTTGGAGGCGCAAAGCGGAAATTATCTCCGTAACGCGGCTGACCGGGGGCCAAAACCAAAACCGTTGTCGCCAAGGTCTCAAAGCACGATGTGAATTTTCTCATTCGACTGAATGATGCGTGCGCATGGCGGGGCGAATGCCCTTCGTTCTTCTTGCTGAAGATGTCTGCGGCCCGGTTTTCTGTCTAGTTTTCACGTTCTTTGAGTGATCCACGATATACGGAGAGACCTCTAAACCGGGATTGTCTCGAAAACGCTGATCTGTTGATTGCCACTGAGAACTGACCCGGCGTTTCCACCGAGAATTGACCCGCGTGTTAGGTATGTTTCGGGTCTGCGGTCGTGGTCAAGTTCC
>NZ_JACIDU010000037.1 GCF_014196535.1 Allorhizobium borbori | reverse complement strand
GCGCTGAAAATGCGAGAGACGGTGTGCAGCGTCGTGCCGGTCATTTCGGCGATATCCTGGCGGGAGATCGGGAAATCGATGCGGATGCCGTCGGCTTCCTGCCGCCCGGCCTTCTTCACGAGGCGCAGAACGGTGTGCGCCACACGCCGCTCCACCTCCTGCGTCGACATTTCGCGGATGCGAGTATGCGCCTCCTCCAGCCGCTGACCGATTGTCTGCATGGCCGAAACGGCAAGGCGCGGATTATGCTCCACAAAGGTCGGCCAGAGATCAGTAGGCCAGGACAGCGTCAGGCTTTCGGCGGCGGCCACCGCGGTCCCGGGATAGTCCTCACGCTGCAGCGCCTTGGCAAAGCCGAAGAGATCACCGGGATGGACGACGCGAACAATGATCTGCTGACCATCGGGGGTAACCTGCGTCACCTTGAGCCGGCCATGCAGCAGCAGGAAGAAGTTTTCGGCCGGTTGCCCCTGTTCGAAGATGGTTTCGCCCTGGGAAACAAGACGCGAGGATGCGCAGGCGATGAGCTTGTCCAGCTCATCGTCAGCCATTTTCTCAAATAGCGGCAGAGATTTGATGACCATGCGGTCGATCTTCACCGTGCCATTCCTCCCCTCGCGCGCCATGTTCATCCAGGCCCGCGCCTGCGCTGCGAACATGTCCGCCGGCAACCTACATCCACATGCGCCGGATGGCAAAGAGCAAGGGCGAATACCAACGGTTTTCACGCACGAGGCGAAATCCGACATTGTCGGGCGGGGTGCCGACCGAGCAGCCTCCGTTCTTCGGCTCACGAATGAAGGAACTGAGCGGCGAGCGATGCTTGCCGGCGGCGATGTAGATACCGCAGGAAACGTCTGTGCCGATCTGCTTGCCCGCCTTGTCCAGATTGACCCGGCTCAGGCAGGTGGAGGTCCACTCCCAGACATTGCCACCGAAATCCGCAAGGCCGCTTTCGCTTTCGCCGAAACTGCCGAAAGGCTGCGGGCGCGGATCGCGTGACGCCTTGCGCGCCGTTTCGCGCTCGTAATCCGCCAGCCAGCGAAGCGCCGGATTGCGGCTGTCAGCGGGAATGCCGAGCGCGTCGTCGGGGTAGCGCTCACCGGCGGCAAAGGCCAGTTCCTCGTCGCTCGGCAATCGCCATATCTCGCCGGTCTTCCGCGACAGCCAGTCCGCATAGGCCATGGCATCATCAAAGCTAACGCCGGTTACGGGAATATTCGCCTGCGGTTCTCCGCGCGTATCGCGCGGCAGGCAGGCACCTTCGCCGACACAGCGATCATAATCGGCGGCACTCACCTGATATTTCATGATTTCGAGGGAGCGCCGCATGCGCCGTTCGCTCTTCGGCCCGTCCACGGCGTAATTGTCGCGATAGAATTCACCGGCTTCGCGGTACGCGAAAGAACCGGGCAGAACCGTGATCGTCCTCGTCATGGCGGTGGGAATTTCGGCAAGTGAAGCCGCCGCCGTGTTGAGAAAAAACGCGCCGCCGATCAGCACCATCATGGCAGCCGGCAGGGCGGCGACGGGAATGCGATGCGGTTTACAAGACATGATGCGCCTCCCAGACGCGAAGGGGGAAGTGACGCCGGACCGGTCGGGCTTTCCCGGTCCGGCATCTCTTCAGACCGTCAGATTGCGGTCGGCGGCTGAACCGAGGTCATCAGATCGTCGTTCCAGTCGCCGGTGACCTTGAAGTGACCAGCAGCGCCGAGTTCGAAAGCTTCGATGAGATTGTGGTTCACATAGGCGTAGATGCCGGGCTGGTGGAACGTGTAGTAGGCCACCCCCGCAGCACCGCCCGGAATGAACCAGGTTTCCTGATCGAGATCCGGCGTATTGTGGAATTTGCCAGTCGGCCAGACATAGTCGCCATGACCGCCGATGAGGTGCGGTCGCGTATCGCGGTTGGCCTGCGAATGAACGATCAGCACCCGGTCGCCAACCTTGGCGGTGAGGGCATGTTCGCCCGTCAGAGCACCCACCGCACCGTTGAACACGATATGGCTCGGCGTCAGCGTGCGCATCACGGCCAGAACATCGGCATAGGCTTCGCCGTGATCGGCATATTTCTTGTAGTTGCCGTCCTCGTCCTTCGGAACATAGAAGTCCTGCTCGCCAACGTAATAGACCTTGTCGTAAACGAGGTCGTTGCCCTTGTGGTCCTTCAGGCCATCGCGCGGCAGCACCATCATCGCGCCGTTCATGCCCGAGGTGACGTGCCACGGCACCATGCCGGGAGGGGCGCAGTGATAGACGAACACGCCGGCCTTGGTGGCCTTGAAGCGCAGAACCGTCTTTTCGCCGGGATTGACGACGGTCAGCGCACCGCCGCCGAGCGCACCGGTGGACGAGTGGAAATCGATATTGTGCTGGAGCGTATTGGTTGCTGGATTGACAAGTGTCAATTCGACATAGTCACCCTCATGCACCACCATCAGCGGGCCGGGCACAGAGCCGTTGAAGGTCATGGCATGGACTTCCGTGCCCTGGTCATCGACGACGATGGTCTTTTCCTCGATGGTCAGTGTGAACTCGACCACCTTGGGGCCGCCCTCGGCCTTCTGCGTGTGTTCGTGAACGAACGGCGGGCGCACGAGATCGGCCTTCACGCGCTTCAGCTTGGCGATATCGGCGGTTGTTGCTGCCGCATTGGTCTTGATGTCACCACCTTCCGCATGGGCTGCCTGGGGAACGGCAATGATCGGCGCCAGGGCGCCCGCAAAGGCCGCACCGGCCAGGATCGTGCGACGCGTTACCTGAAACTGCTCAGTCATCGGAAATCTCCTTCGATGCTCTCTTCGGAACGGAAACGCTCCGTTAGTTGATTGTTTTAGAAGGGTTTCGGCGACGAATGTTGCGCTGGAACAAACAACTTTTCATTGAGCCTGCGGCAATCTGGCAGGGCATGTACGCGCCGCCATGCTTGCGGTTTGGCAAAGACACATCGCATCGGAACACTAGATCAAAAAGTGAGAGCGGAATTTCAGGTGAAAACCGCACACACTTTTCGCCATCCGCTCTAAACCAGTCCCTGATCGCGAATGGAGACGACCATGAACGGAGCGCAGCAGGGGAAACGCCGAAAAGACATACCGCGCGGCCTCGGCCAGAACGGACCCGTCCTCTTCTCCTATGGCTTCAGGCCCTTCTTTTCCGGAGCCGCCCTCTGGGCCATCATCGGCATGGCGGTCTGGATTGCCGCGCTTGCAGGGCGCGCAGAAGTCGCAGTTGCCTATGGCAGCGTCGCCTGGCACGCGCATGAAATGCTTTTCGGCTTCGCCGCAGCCGTTCTCACCGGCTATCTCATGACGAGCGTGCCGAACTGGAGCGGGCACTTTCCCGTCTCCGGCTGGCCGCTGGCCCTGCTCTTTGCGTTGTGGTGCGTGGGCCGGGCGGCGCTCGCCATGTCCGACGTCATGGGGGTTGCACCCGCCATCGCACTCGATGCAACCTTCCTGCCGGTCGTCGCCCTTTTGTGCGGGCGTGAAATCGTCAGCGGCCACAAGTGGAAGGATCTGCGCCTCGTCAGCATCCTCGCCGTGCTTTCCATCGCCAATATCGCGTTCCATGCCGCCGTGCTGACCGAAACAGAGACCGGACCTTCATCCCGCCTTGCGGTGGCGCTCTATACGGCGCTGATTACGATGGTCGGCGGGCGCATGGTGCCAAGCTTTACCCGCACGGCATTGAAAGCCCGGGGAGGCGGGCCGCTGCCTGCCCCCTTCGGCGCGGTGGACAGGCTGGCCATCGCGTTGACGCTGCCGGCTCTGGCAGGCTGGGTGCTGCTGCCGGAAAGCCGGCTGACAGCAGTGCTGGCACTGATGGCGGCGGCGGCGCAAACCACGCGGGTCGTGCGCTGGCATGGCTGGCGGGTGGGAGGCGACCCCATCGCGCTGTCGCTGCACGCGGCCTACATCTTCATCCCGCTCGGCCTCGCAGGCATTTCACTGGCCGCCCTCGGTGAAGTGCCGGAAAGCGCGGCACTGCATGGCCTGACGGTCGGGGCCATCGGGGGCATGATGCTTTCGGTCATGATGCGCGCCACACGCGGCCACACCGGAAAGGCGGTGCGGGGATCGTGGGTCTCAGCCCTTGCGAGCGGCGCGCTGTTTGCCGCTGCGCTTCTGCGCCCGCTGGCCGGCTTCCTGCCGGATCAGGCGCCCGTTCTCTATGCGCTGGCAGGGATTGGCTGGATCGTGGCCTTCGGGCTTTTCGCGATCGAATACGGTCCGATGCTCGCTTTCGCCCGGCGAACACCGCTCCGGGGTCAGTCGTCCTGCGCGCCGACGCGGATCAACATGCGATAGGCGGTCCCCGTCTCATCGGTATTGCCCGCCCATTGGTGACCGCGCCGCTCCAGTTCGGCGGGCAGAAGCATCGGCTCACGGGCAAAGAGCGCAAAAAGCACCTCACCCTCTTCCATCAGATCAAGCCGCGAGAAGAGTCGCGCCATGGCATCCGGCGCTTCAAAGCCGGCAAGGTCGAGACGCCACAAGGGTTCCGGCCAGCCGGCCGCCTCCTCCGCACCCACCGAAAGCGAAACGGTGCTGACCAAAGGCGCGGAAGGGGTGAACAGCACCTCCCAGTCGCCACCTTCGATTTCCCGGACTTCGTGGGAAAAACCACGCGAGGCCATGACCTTGAACAGAGGAGCCGGCTGGAAGGTGGCGAGAAGCCGAAGCCCTTCACCCGGTGCCAGAGACTGCACCGCTTCCATGATGGCATGGAACGGCTCGCCGCCGTTGCGCAGGATGGGGCGGACATCAAGCGTCCTGCCTGAAAAGGATGTTTGCAAAGCGGCCATGGTCTCCCTCCCGGAAACGGAACAAGCGGCACTCTGGCGAGCGCCGCCTGGACTTGCAAGCGCTGCCTCATCGTCCTTTTAGGTGATGGGACCACGCATTTCTTTGCGCCAGCGCAATTCTACCGTTTGAGCCTAATGGCCGCCGCAGGTGCATTCATGGCCTTCGGCCTTGAGGCGCTCGATTTCCACGCGCCAGACATCCGGGCCGCGTTCCAGATAGGACCAGCCGAACAGGCCAGGATATTGCGAATCCAGGTGATAATGCAGCGGACGCGGATCGTGGTCGGCGGTCACTTCCATGGCATTGCCCGGCTTCAGCGCGCTCAGCATGCCGAAGATCTTCGGATGGCGCTCGGCATGGGGAATGACGCGAACATCGATGGAGGGCTTCTGGTCTGCGGTTGCGGTCATGTTGTTTTCCTTGTGCCGGGAAGGGGTTGAGACGCGGCAGCAGGCCCGGTCCCGCCGCTGCACGAAGGAGATCAGCCGGCCAGGCCGCGGTAGAGCGCCGGCAACACGGCAGGCAGCCGTCCGATGTGGGGCACGATGGCATAGCCGTTCTGGCCGAAGATCGCCGGCACATAGGCCTTGGCGTCGCGGTCGATCGTCACGGCGAAGACCCGCACGCCGAGCCTGCGCGCTTCCTGTACGGCGCGGCGCGTATCTTCGAGCGCGAAGCGGCCCTCATAGTGATCCACATCGTTCGGCTTGCCGTCGGTCAGCACCAGAAGCAGGCGCTGACGGTTGGGCTGTTCGGCAAGTTTCGCCGTCGCGTGGCGAATGGCGGGGCCAATGCGGGTGTAATAACCGGGCTTCAGCCCCTCGATACGCCGTCGCACGCCGGGCCCCATGACCTCGCCGAAATCCTTCACCGTCTCGATGCGCACCCAGTTGCGCCGGCGCGAGGTGAAGGTGAGAATGGAATGGTTGTCGCCACAGGCCGAAAGCCCCTCGGCCAGCACCGTCACCGCCTGTTTCTCGACGTCGAGCACCCGCAGATTATCGAACCAGGCATCGGTGGAAAGCGACACATCGACCAGAAGCGTCACCGCGAGATCATGCGCCAGCGGCCGGCTCATGCGGTGGATGCGATCCGAGCCCTCGCCGCTGGCGGCAAGGTCCGAACGGCGGCGCACCACGGCGTCGAGATCGAGTTCGGGACCGTCGATCTGGCCGGAGAGCCATTCGCGGCGCGGACGCAGCACCTCGAACTGGCGGCGCACGCGGCGAATGAGCCGGCGCGTCTCCTCGGTTTCGGGCGCACTTGTGTCGGCTTCCGCCGCAGGTGCGGCCAGAACCCGGCAATAATCCCTGAGATAGGCGCCGCTGCGGTAATCCCATTCGGGATAGGTGAGTTCGGCGGTGAGCGCGGTGCGGTCGAGCGCTTCCGGCGGCAGATCGAGATCGAAGCGGAACCGGGCAGACGGGCGGCCCTGACGTTCGCCAAGTGTCATGTCATCCAGCTCTTCGGCAGCGGCGGCGTCGTGGTCGTCGCTGTCATCGCCGGGGCGATCGACATTGACCATCTCGGCCATGGCGAGAATTTTCTCGAACCGGTTGAGAATAAAGGGGCTGCGCTCGTTCTTGCGATCCGCCCCCTTTTCGCGAATGGCGATGTGGCGGCCGGTGGCCATGTCCTCGCGGGCGCTGCCGGAAACCGGCTGATCGTTTTCATCGCCGCGCGCCTCGCTCTCCTCACGCGCCAGCGCATCGGGCCACAACGGCACAGGCAGAAGCGGCAGATAGCCGGGCGGCGCCTTGGCGGGCAGGATGGCCGGCAGGTGAAGCGGCGCAAGCCCCGCACCATGGCGCAGAAGATCGACCACCCGTTCCTCAACCATCTGCTCCACACGGGGCAGCTTGCCGCGTCGTCGCTCGCAAAGCAGCGCAAGGCAGAGCCGTGCATAGCGATCCTTCAGGCCGGGAAAGGTCGCAAGCACCGCATCCGCCGTTTCGATGCCGCGGGCAATGCGGGCCAGATCCCGCCGCAGCGGGTCGGTCTCCGTCACCGGGTCCGGGCGCTGAACGGCGAAGGCCGCGGCAAGCCAGAGGTAGAGGTCGCGGTTCAACGCCTCTTCCGGCAGAAGATCGAGCACCGGCGGCAACATCAGCGCCGCATCGTCGCGGGCAGGGTGAACCAGCTTTTCCTCGCCCAACCCCATGCGCTGGCGAAGATTGAGCCGGTGCGCCGAGGTTCGTCCGCGCGCCGGCACAAGCTGCACCGCCGCCTCTCCCCCGAACCCGCGAAACAGCACGGCGAGCATGGGCCGGATATCCTCCAGCCGCACCGCCGCCGCCTCATAACGCGGCCAGGTGCGGGTGTTGCCGGCAAAGGCGTGCCAGGCGCGGCCCACCGTTTCCTCAAGTTCGAGAAAGTCGAGCATCGCACTCTCCTCAGCGCAGGATGGAGCCGGTCAGTTCGATGAGCGCGGCGCGCACGTCCGGCTCGTCGGTCAGCGGTTCGATCATCGCCGAACGCACGGCCTCGCGAACCGGCAGGCCGGCATCGATGAGGCTGGCGCAATAGACGAGCAGGCGGGTCGACACGCCTTCTTCGAGATCGACGCCCTTGAGTGCCCTCAGCCGCCTTGCAAGGTCGACGAGCGGTGCGACCCCTGCAGCATCGAGGCCGCTTTCGGCGCTTACCACCTCGATTTCGCGCTCGCGCGGCAAGAAATCGAATTCGATAGCGACGAAGCGCTGGCGGGTGGAGGGTTTCAGCGCCTTCAGAAGGTTCTGGTAGCCGGGATTATAGGAAACGACGAGCATGAAGGAGACGGGGGCGGCCAGTTCCTCACCGGTACGCTCCAGCGGCAGAATGCGGCGGTCGTCGGTGAGCGGGTGCAGCACCACCGCCACATCCTTGCGCGCTTCCACCACCTCGTCGAGATAGCAGATGCCACCGTCGCGCACGGCCCGCGTCAACGGTCCATCGCTCCACACGGTATCGCCACCCTTCAGCAGATAGCGGCCGGTGAGATCGGCAGCAGTCAGGTCGTCATGGCAGGAGACGGTGGTCAGCGGCAGGCCGAGTTTCGCGGCCATATGGGCGACGAAACGGGTCTTGCCGCAGCCGGTCGGGCCTTTCAGCAAAAGCGGAAGCTGGCGGGTCCAGGCGGTTTCGAACAGCGCGCATTCGTTGCCGTTCGGGGCGTAGGCGGGAACATCCGGGACGGACGGCCTGAGCATGACATTCATCGGACGGATCCTTTTGAAAAGAGCAAAGCGGAAGGGGCGGGTCGTCACGGACGCGGAGAGCACCCGCCCCTTCCATTCCCGTTTTCAGGGAATGCGAACGGTCATTCCGCCGGTTCGGCGAGACCTTCGATCTGCGGCTGGCGATTGCGGCCGGGCACGAGAACCGCCCAGATGAACATCAGCGCGGAGATGACCACGAAGACGCCGGAGCCGAGGCGGATCCAGTAGAAGACGGCGAGCTGGTCCTGCGTATCCATGAAGCTTTCGCCGAGGATGCGCTGCATCTGGATCTGCACGACACCGGCAAAGGTCAGCGCGAAGGTCATGACCGACATGGCCGTGCACATGATCCAGAAGCTGGCGATCGAGAGCCACTGGTTGAACGGTGCGCGACCGCGGATTTCCGGAATGGCATAGGCCATCATCGCAAGGTTCAGCATCACATAGGCGCCGAAGAAGGCAAGGTGACCGTGGGCCGCCGTCAACTGCGTGCCGTGGCTGTAGTAATTGACAGAGGACAGCGTGTGCAGGAAACCCCAGACGCCGGCCCCGAAGAAGGCCATGACCGAGCAGCCGAGCGACCACAGAAGAGCGGCCTTGTTCGGGTGCTTGCGGCCAGCCTTCCACGTCATGACAAAGGTGAAGATGACCATGGTGAAGAAGGGGGCCACTTCAAGCGTCGAGAACAGCGAGCCGATCCACTGCCAGTAACCCGGTGCGCCGATCCAGTAATAGTGGTGGCCGGTGCCGAGAATGCCGGAAAAGAGCGCAAGGCCGACGATGACATAGAGCCACTTCTCGACCACTTCGCGGTCGATGCCATTGAGCTTGATCATCAGGAAGGCCAAAACCGAGGCCATGATGAGTTCCCACACGCCTTCCACCCACAGGTGAACGACATACCACCAGTACATCTTGTCGAGCGCGAGGTTGGCCGGATTGTAGAAGGCAAAGAGAAAGAAGATCGCCACGCCCCAAAGCCCGAAGACGAGGATGTTGGTGACCACCGTCTTGCGCCCCTTCAGGATGGTCATGGTGACGTTGTAGAGGAACATCAGGCAGACGATGACAATGCCGACCTTGATCGGGAAAGGCTGTTCGAGGAACTCGCGGCCCTCATGAATGCGGAACATATAGCCGACCACGGCGACGGCCGCCGCAATCAGGAAGATCCAGAACTGCGCGATCGCCAGTTTCGGGCTGTGCAGTTCGTTTTCAGTTTCTTCGGGCAGAAGATAATAGGTCGTGCCCATGAAGCCGATCAGCAGCCAGACGATGAGCGCGTTGGTGTGGATCATGCGCACCAGGTTGAAGGGCAGAAGCTCCGACAGCGTGTTGGGCAGGACATAGATGGTGCCGGCAACGAGACCGAACGTCACCTGGGCGAGGAAGAGGCCGAGCGCGCCGTAAAAATACAGCATCGCGACCTTCTGGGTCTGGTATTTCATCATGATACTCCTTCAGGTCACGCAGCGCTCAACCGGCGTCGTTCGGCGGCCAGTTCTGGGTCTTGATCTTGCTGGTCCATTCGAGGAAGTCGGCGAGATCGTTGATCTCATCGTCGGTCAGGTGGAACTGCGGCATCTGCCGCCGGCCCTCGATGCCGGAGGGCTGGGCGGCCATCCAGGCGCGCAGCGTCTCGCGCGCGCTTTCCGGGTCGCCATCGCCGCCCCAGCGCTTCCAGACATTGCCGAGTTCGGGCGCGAAATAGGCGCCTTCACCAAGCAGCGTATGACAGTTGATGCAGGAATTGCGTTCCCACACATGCTTGCCGCGAGCGACAGCCGCCGTCAGTTTGGTCTCGTCGGTGGAGGTCGTACGCATGTAGTAATGGCTATGCGCCGTCAGCCCGACGAAGATGGTGAAGAAGAAGAGGGAGCCGCCGTAAAACACGTTGCGGGCTCCGGTCTTGGTTAGGCGCTCTGCCATCCCGTGATCCTTTCGCTTGGCCGCGCCACAGAAGCGGCCCCCGGCCTGAAATCCCCCGTCGAAAGCTGAGACCTCAGTCCTTCCGGGATGGTTTCTTTTAAGGAGACCGGAAAACTCTTCTTTGCGTTTCGGCAAAGACGAAGGCGGTTGGTTCAGGGAACCAGCAGAAAGCGGCCGAAGGCG
Source organism: Allorhizobium borbori (assembly GCF_014196535.1). Taxonomy (GTDB): domain Bacteria; phylum Pseudomonadota; class Alphaproteobacteria; order Rhizobiales; family Rhizobiaceae; genus Ectorhizobium; species Ectorhizobium borbori. Next base: position 3,538 of record NZ_JACIDU010000037.1, on the reverse strand, counting down.
AAGGCGAGAAGCAGGCCACACCAGGCAAGGCAGGCCGCCGCCATGCCGCGGCCCCGGCCGCGCAGGCCCATGAAATCGAGAAGCACCAGCCGGCCCTTGGCGAAGGCCAGCGCAAGGATGAGCGCGACCGCCAGCGTGTGGCGACCGGCAAGCGCTGCAAGGGCTGCGCCGAGGCCAGCCATGGCGAGAAGGGCGATATAGGAGCGCATGAGGAGGCGTTGCATCAGCATCAGACCAGGTAGATCACGGGAAACATGACGATCCAGATGAGATCGACGGCATGCCAGAGCGTGGTGATGAGATGCACGTTGGCCCGTGACGGGCGCACCGCGACAACGACAATCACCAGCGCTCCGAACAGCACGTGCAGCAGGTGAAAGCCGGTGATGAGAAAATAAAGCTCGAAAAAGGACGCGACCGCCGCGTCGCCGGTAAACCCGATCTCGCCTGCATATTCATGCAGCTTCACCACCACGAAGGCAAGGCCCGCCAGCGCAGCGAAGACGAGCGGCCATCTTGCCTTGTCCGGATCGCGGGCTGCCACGGCTGCCTGCCAGCCACTCGTCAGAAGGATCATCGTGTTGAGCGCGGCAAGGCCGGGGCTGAGTTGCGCTTTCGCCAGCAGAACCGCTTCCGGTTCAAACAGCGAGCGAATGAGAAAAGCCGCCAGCAGCACGCCGAAGGCTGCCAGTTCGCTCCATACCAGAATCCACAGAAGGAGATCGCCTTCGCCCTCCCCGCCTGCTGCCGCGTGTCCGTCGTCATTCAACATTGCCATGGCGGGGACTTAGCGCGAACGAGCGCCGCGCTCTTTGCGCGCCCGCAAAGAACAAAACCACGCAAAGCGCAATATGCCGCCAACGAAAGGAACCCTTCCATGAGCGATGCACAGATCGGCCTTCTGGTCGCCACGCCCATCATCATCGGCTTTGCGCTCGTGCTTTACCGCATGGGCGTGCTGCAACGCGCCGGCACGCTTTCGGCGGTCATTACTTCTGTCGCCATTGCAGCCGTCCTGTTCGTCAGCCAGTAGGAGCCCGCCATGACCCACACGGATATAGATGCCCCAAGCCTGAACCGGCTGGAAACCGACCACATGGCGCTGCTGGCGCTGTGCCTGCGGCTGGAAGAAGCCGCCGACAGTTTCGAAACGCCCGATGCAGGACAGGATGTCGCTGCGCTGGCAGAAGAACTGACCCCCTTTCTTTCGGCGGCGCAGGACCTGGAGGAGACCCGGCTCTTTCCCGATTTCGACCGGCATGCCGGCTCCTGTTTCGGGGCCATGCTGATCGAGCAACTCAAGGCCGAACACCGCTACGACCGCTTCGCGGCGCAGGAACTTTCCCAGACCCTGAAAGCCCTGATGGAACAGCGCTGCCCGCTGCCACTTGCCACGGTGACCGCTATGATGCGGGGTTTTGCCGAGACATTGCGCCGGCACCTGCATGCCGAAACGCTGATGATCGAGACCCTTCTGGCGGCGAAGGCGGAAGGGCGGGAGATCTTCGCGTGATCCTGCTTTCCCTCGCGCTCGCCATCTTTCTGGCGCTGCATTCCGTTCCGGCCATTCCGGCTCTGCGCACCGGCGCCATCATGGTCATGGGGCGGCGCACCTATCTCGCGGTCTATTCGCTGGTCTCACTGCTGTCGCTCGGCTTCGTCTTTCATGCCGGGCTCAACACGCCCTATGTGGAACTGTGGGCACCCGCCGGTTGGCAGGCGGCAATCACGCTGGTTGCCGCGCCCATCGGTCTCTTCCTTGTGCTGGCCGGGCTCATTTCACCCAATCCGCTTTCCATCACGCTGCGGAGCGGGCCGGTGCCGGGCGCCATCACCAGGCTGACCCGCCACCCCGTTCTCTGGGGCTTCACCCTCTGGGCCTTCGGTCATCTCGCCATCAATGGCGATCTCCGCTCGCTGGTCCTGTTCGGCGGGCTCGGCCTGTTTTCCCTTGCCGGCTTTCCCATGCTCGACAGGCGGGCGAAAAAACGCTTCGGCCCGGTTTGGCCGGCCATGACGGACACCGCACCGCTTCTGGCCCGCACAACGACCGGGCTCGGCTTCGACCGCCCGATGTGGATCGCGATCGCGCTGACCATCGCCACCACAATCGCGCTTCTGGCCGGCGGCCATGCCGCGCTGTTCGGCGCCGACCCGCTGACCGCCCTTGCCTATTGACCGGTGCGTTCTTTGCGCCGGCACAAAGAGCGACCCCGGGCGCGGCCCTAATAGATGACTTAATCATTCATCTTATGGAGCCCGCCATGATCCAGCCGACCTTGCCGACCCGCCGCGCTCTGGTGCTTTCCGGTCTCGCCGGGGCGCTGGCCATGCCCTTCCTTCACCGTGCAAGGGCGCAATCGCTGGAAACATTCACGCTTTTCGGCCCGCCCGCCGGTCCATCGATCACGCTTGCCCATGCGGTGGCCGAAGGCAGGCTTCGCGCCATCGCCGACCGGGTGGATTTCAAGGTGTGGCGCACCCCGGACGAGATGCGCGCCGGGCTGACGTCCGGCACCATGCAGGCGGTGGTGATGCCAGTGACGACGGCCGCAAATCTGCACACGCGCGGGCTTGGCGTGAAGCTCGCCAACGTCATGACCAACGGCCTGCTCTATGTGATCTCGACCGACCCCACCGTAATGGGCCTGGACGACCTCCGCGGACGACGGGTGACTGTGCCCTTCGCCAACGACACGCCGGAACTGGTGTTCGACGCCGTTCTCGCCCGTCACAGCTTGACGGATCAGGTGACGGTGGATCGCTCCGGTTCACCCATCGAGGCGATCCAGATGTTGCTTGCGGGGCGCATCGAAACAGCGCTGGTGCCGGAACCGGCTGCCGCCGCCGCCATCTTCAAGGGCAAGGCATCGGGCAGGAGCGTCTATCGGTCATTCGACATGCAGGTGCAATGGGGGGCTCTGACCGGGCTTGGCCCGATCATGCCACAGGCAGGGCTGGCCTTCAGCGCCGCCTTTCTCAATGACCATGCGGAGCAGATTGAACCGCTGCTTGCCGCGCTTGAACGAGCAACCGACGAGGTGAATGCCAACCCGGCGCGGGCGGCGGGCCATGCAGCCTCTGCGCTGGATCTGCCCTGGCCGGTGATCGAACAGGCCATCCCCACGTCCAATCTCGTCGCCACCCGCGCCCGCACGGCACGCCCGGCCATTGAGGCGCTGCTCGCCGCCGTCGCAAAGGTCAACCCGGCGATGATCGGCGGGCGGATGCCGGATGAAACGCTTTATCTCTGAGATCCCGCCATGCTGAGCTTCGCTGCCCGCAGCGGCCGTTTTCTCTGGTCCGGCTGGGCCGGACTATCCGGGCTTTGCCTGTTCGCCGCGCTGTGGCAGGCGGGACATGAAGCCTATGGCAGCTTCATTCTGCCTGCGCCCGACGAAACCATCCGCGCGACGTTCACTCTTCTGCAAAATCCGCGGAATCTGGCGCTCGTGCTGGAAACCGGCAAGCGCGCCCTTGCCGGTTTTCTTGCCGCCTTGGCCCTCGGAACGCTGACCGGCGTCATTGCCGGGTTTCA
>NZ_JACIDU010000036.1 GCF_014196535.1 Allorhizobium borbori | reverse complement strand
CTGCCATCATGCGAAAACTCATCGTTCTCGCTAACGCACTGCTGAAAAACAATCGCAAATGGACCCCAAAACTAGCTTGATCAAAACGGATACTCTATGCTTACACGGAAACAGGTATCAATTCGAACGGCAACGCCTTTTTCGGCTTCGACTTTTCCGACAAGCTTGATGACAGCGACATCTACAGCTACCGGCTGACGGGCAAGATGGCAGGCGGCAATAACTATTCCGACGAGAGCGAAGACCTGCGCGGCTTTATCATGCCGCAGCTGACCGTAAAACGCGACGACACGACCAGCCTGACCGTCTGGGCCTACGCATCGGGTCTTGATCAGGTTCACACCGGCAACGGCTTCTTCCCCTATGTCGGCACCGTCGTCGATGCGCCGTTCGGCAAGATCCCCCGCGATGCGTTTTACGGCGAACCGTCTATCGATACCGGCCGCTACAATCAGGAAATGCTGGGCTTTGAGCTGGAGCATGAAACCGACAACGGCTGGAAGCTTTCCTCGAATCTCCGCTACGGACACCTCTACAAGCATGAGGAAGGCCCGTATCTCTACGGCTATGTCGGTGGTTCGCCGACCGCACCGGACTACGATCTCTACCGCATCGGTTTCGAGGCAACCTCGAAGGTGGATACGCTGGGTATCGACAACCGGGCCGAAACCGAATTCGAACTTGGTGCGACAGACCACAAGCTGCTGGCGGGGATCGATTACAAGTATTACCGGCTAGACCACATTCAGGCCTGCTGCGGCGCGACACCGATCAGCGCAACCAACCCGGTCTACGGCGTGCCGCAAGGCGCGAACTTCGTCTATATCGATCAGATCATCACCCAGCAGCAGATCGGCGGCTATGTACAGGACCAGATCCGCTTTGCCGATGGCTGGCTGGTGACGCTCAACGGTCGGGCCGACTTCGTGACGACGAAGACCGACGACCATCTGGCGTCCACCCGCTACGACTACGACAAGTCCGCGTTGAGTGGTCGCGCCGGCCTTGCCTATGAATTCGCCAATGGCATTACACCCTATGCCAGCGTCGGCACCTTCTTCAATCCGACCATCGCGCCGAGCGCGACGCCGAACAACGAGCCGGAGACGGGTGAACAGTTCGAGATCGGCGTGAAATACGAGCCGACCATCATCGACGGCGTCCTCACCGCCTCGCTCTTCCAGCTCAACCGCAAGAACGTTATTGTCACCGACCCCGCGACTTTCCTTGCCTCACAGATCGGCGAGGTTCAATCGCGCGGCGTTGAGCTTGAAGGCAAGGTTAACCTGAACGAAAACTGGAAGCTTCTGGCCGGTTTCAGCTATACCGATCTGGAAGTGAAGAAGGACATCGTGCCCGCCTATGTCGGCAAGTCGCCCTATCTCGTGCCGGACGTTCAGGCTTCCCTGTGGCTCGACTACGCCTTCACCGGCAACGCGCTTGAGGGGTTGAGCATCGGCGCGGGTGTTCGCTATCAGGGGGAAAGCTGGGCCGACCGGGCAAACACGCTGAAGGTTCCCGATGCCACCGTGTTCGACGTCGCCCTGCGATACAAGAAGAGCGGCTGGGAAGGCGCGATCAATGTCGCCAATGTCTTTGACAAGGACTACGTCAAGGGCTGCGGCGGCGAAAACACCTGCGGCTATGGCGACGCCCGCACCGTAACGTTGAAGCTCAGCAAGACGTGGTAAGGCGTTGCGATACACTGCACAAAGATAAGGGAGGCTCCTCGCGGGCCTCCCCTCACACGTTTGCGGCACCGTTTACATCAGAACGGGGCTGCGGGAGACGGGACAAATCCCGCGCTCCGCAACCATGACAGGCCGACTATGACAAACCTTTCACTCATCAAGCGCTTTGCTGCCTATTATCGTCCGCATCGCGGCCTGTTTGCGCTGGATTTCGGCAGCGCGGTCATTGCGGGCCTGCTGGAACTGGCGTTCCCGGTTGCCGTCACCCTGTTCATCGACCGGTTGCTGCCGACCGGCTCTCTCGGGTTGATCGCACTGTCGGCGCTCGGCCTTCTGGCGATTTACGGACTGAATGCCGGCCTTCAGGTCGTCGTGACCTACTGGGGGCACAAGCTCGGCATCAGCATCGAAACGGAAATGCGCCGCAAGGCCTTCGACCATCTCCAGAAGCTTTCCTTCGGCTATTTCGACAACCAGAAGACCGGTCATCTCGTGGCGCGGTTGACGAAGGATCTGGAGGAAATCGGCGAGGTTGCCCATCACGGGCCCGAGGACATGTTCATTGCTCTCATGACGCTGATCGGCGCTTTCCTGCTGATGTTGAACGTGCATGCACCGCTGGCTCTGCTGACAGCCGTCATCGTGCCCGTCACCGCCTGGGTGACGACCCATTACGGCACGCGAATGACGGCGACCTGGCATGCGCTTTATGGCCGTGTGGCGGACTTCAATACGCGAATCGAGGAAAATGTCGGAGGCATCCGCGTGGTGCAATCCTTCACCAACGAGGATTACGAGCGCCATCTGTTCGCGGAGAGCAACGAACGCTATCGCGCAACGAAGCTCGCCGCCTACAAGGTCATGGCGGCATCGATGTCGCTATCCTATCTGTCGATGCGCTTCGTTCAGGTCGTGGTCATGCTGGCCGGCGCTTGGTTCGTCATCCACGATGGCCTGTCCGCCGGCGGCTTTGTCGGTTTCCTGCTGCTGGTCAACGTGTTCTTCCGGCCGGTCGAAAAGATCAATTCCGTCATCGAGACCTATCCCAAGGGCATTGTCGGCTTTCAGCGCTATACTGCCTTTCTCGATACCGAACCCGATGTCAGGGATACAGACGGCGCCGTCGATGCGGGGCTTCTTACCGGCGCAATCGAATATCGTGACGTTCGCTTCGGCTACAAGGGCAGCGCTCCCCTGCTTGATGGCGTATCCTTCTCCATCCAGCCGGGCGAGACCATCGCCTTTGTCGGCTCGTCCGGTGCGGGCAAGACCACAATCTGCTCGCTCCTGCCCCGCTTCTACGATCTCGACAGCGGCGCAATCCTCATCGACGGGCAGGACATACGGCATTTTACCCTGAATTCGCTCCGCTCCAGCATCGGCATCGTGCAGCAGGATGTCTTTCTGTTCGCCGGCACGATCCGCGAGAACATCGCTTACGGCCGTCTGAACGCGAGCGAGGCCGAAATCCTGGAGGCGGCCCGTCGTGCCCAGCTCGACACACTGATCCTCTCCCTGCCGGACGGGCTCGACACGGTGATCGGCGAACGGGGCGTCAAGCTTTCCGGCGGACAGAAACAGCGTCTTTCGATTGCCCGCATCTTCCTCAAGAACCCGCCAATCCTCATTCTGGACGAGGCCACCTCTGCGCTGGATTCCGAAACCGAATTCGCAATCCAGAGTGCGCTCACCGAACTGTCCAAGGGCAGGACCACGCTGATTATCGCCCACCGTCTGGCAACCATTGCCGGTGCGGACCGGATCTTCGTGGTCGAGAACGGGCGGATTGTCGAAGAGGGACACCACCGCGAACTGATCCAGCGCGACGAAAGTCGCTACGCCGCCATGCGCCGGACCTACGACCGATCGAACGCGCGCTGATCGCCCCGTTTTTCAAGGGAACAACACTTTACCCACCGCTTCGACAACACAGGCGCACATATTAAGTTGACTATTTAACTCATATTAATATTGTGCGCTGCGAGGGGGCCATCACAATGCCTCAATTCGCAATTCTCGACCTGCCTTGGGACGCACTATGAACAAACGAACCGACCGGTCTTCGGCCTGCACTGCAGCGCGCCTGCGCCACGGGACCACCTATCGCCGCCTGCTGGGTGGCGTGGCCTGCGGCATCCTGTTTGCCATAACCGGCAATGCCTCAGCCGAGGACAGCGGCACCACGACGCTTTCGACGATTGTGGTGGAAGGTCAGGGTGAGAAAGGCGTGGGGCCCGACCGGACAATCGTGGCGCGCACATCGGCCACCGGCACGAAGACGGATACGTCAATCGTGGATGTACCGGCCGCCGTGTCGGTGGTGACGCAGAAGGAACTTGAGGACAGGGGCGTCAAGAACCTTCAGGAGGCCATGGCCTACACGTCCGGCGTTATGGTCGATGAGTTCGGCTCTGACAACCGCTATGACTACTTCCGCATTCGCGGCTTCGACCAGACCGCGCTTGGCACCTATCGCGACGGCTTGCCGGCACGCATTCCCGCCTGGTTCACCGCCAGCCGCGTCGAGCCTTACGGCCTCCAGCGGGTGGAAGTCCTGAAAGGGTCGACCTCCACCCTCTTCGGCCTGAACGGCCCCGGCGGATTGGTCAACAACATCACCAAGCGCCCCCAGGACCAGTTCTTCGCCGAGATCTACACGACACTCGGCGACGGACACAAGGAAGTGGGCGCGGATGTCACAGGCCCGCTCGACAAGGAGGGCGTCTGGAGCTACCGCCTGACCGGCCTTTGGCAGGAGGCGGACTATGGACTGGATTATTCCCGGGATGATCGGCTCTACATCGCGCCTGCCTTCACCATCAGCCCGGACGACGGCACTTCGCTGACCATCCTCACCGACTATTCCCGGCGCGAAACCAACACAGCGCGCGGCCTGCCATACGGCTTCGCCCTCGACCCCGACACCTTCCTCGGCGAACCGGACTTCAATTACTTCAACACGCGCCAGACCGACCTCGGCTATCTCTTCGAACATGCATTCGATGGTGGCCTGACCTTCCGTTCAAGTGCGCGCTACTCGCATGTCACGCTCGACTATGCCGACGTCTACATTGCCTCTACGAGTCCGATAGCCAACCGATCCGCCTTCACCGTCGATGGCGTGGCCGACCGCTTCACCGTCGACAATCAGTTGCAGTACGACGCGAGCTGGAACGGGATAGAGAGCAAGACCCTTGTCGGCGTCGATTACACCCGTGACCGCGTGCACGAGGACATCAAGTACGGCACCGCCGGCGCCATCGACATCTTCAATCCGTCCTATTGCGGTTCGAGCTGCATCACACTCGGGCCATATGTGAACTGGAAGGTCAACAACCAGGCCGTCGGCCTCTACGCGCAGGAACAGGTGACGTTCGATGAGCGCTGGATCCTGACCTTCGGCGGTCGCTACGACTATATCGACGCCAAGGCCGATTTCCCCGATTGGGGGACCAGCGATGCCAGTACGGACGGCACCTTCACCAAACGTCTCGGCCTGACCTACAAGGTCAATGAGGGCCTTGCCGTCTACGCCAACTATTCGGAATCCTTCCAGCCGCTCGTAGCTCCGACCGCCAACGGCTATACCGTCAGCGGCACCCTTAAACCCCAGGAAGGCCAGCAATACGAAGTCGGCGTCAAGTATCGCCCGGACAGCTTCGACGGCCTGTTCACGCTCGCCTTGTTCGACCTGACCCAGAGCAATGTACCGACCAATATCACGCCGCTCATTCAGAGCCAGATCGGCAAGGTCAACGTCAAGGGCATCGAACTGGAGGGAAAGGTTGCGCTGAATGACCGGTGGAACGCCGTTCTCGCCTATTCCTACTGGGATGCGGAAATCAAGGAAGACGGCATCGCCGGCAATGCCGGCAATCGCCCTGACCGCGTACCCCGTCACATCGCCTCGGCCTGGCTCGATTACACCCTGCCGGGCAACGGCACGATCGGCGACCTGACGCTCGGCGGCGGCGTGCGCTATGTGGGTCAGTCCTTCGGCGATACGGCCAACACGACGTCAGTCGGCGGTTACGCCGTCTTCGATGCTGCTGCCCGCTACAAGGTCAGCGATCACGTCACGCTGGCCGTGAATGCGAAGAACCTGTTCGAACGCGATTACCAGACAACCTGCTATTACGGCACCTGCTATTATGGCGACCGCCGCAGCGTTCTCGCGACGCTGAAATATACCTGGTGACATCCGTGGGTGGTCATGAACCCCAACCCCAGACAAACAGGCAGGGGGACGTATCCGGCGATGCGTCCCCTTCCCTTGATTTTGCGCAGCTTCTGGACCTGAACCCGGCGGCCGCGCAACTTTCCTATTGTCGCACGAGCTTCAGCCTGCACGCGCCCGAGCAAGCCGAATGCGTACCCTGTGCCACCCTGACCGATCCTGCCGTCCTCACCGGGCTTATCGACCGGTTCGCCGCGCGGATGCCGCCGGCTGATCGCCGGGCCATCGTCTCCCTGCTGACGCTCTACTATTTCAGTACACTGACCATTGCTTCGGCTGTCGCGACGTTCGTGCTGCGTCGATCCGTCCCTCTGGCGCTCGATGCCGTGTCCCTGTGTATCGGCAACGACGAGCACGCGCCGCTGTCCTTCCATATTCGCGAGATCGGTCCCGAACAGGCAACGATCGATGCAAACACAGCGCTTGCGCCCCTGCTGCGCGATCATCTCGAACCATTGATCCACGCGCTCGCGGCGGCTGGCGGTGTCAGCAAGAAGCTCCTCTGGAACAATGTGATCGTCTATCTCTCATGGATTCTCTCTGAGATCGCCGCAGGCGAGCCGGAAGGCCCGGCCGCCACGGCGGCTCGCCTCGTCCGCACAAGGATCTGGCCAGACGGTTGGGTGAACCCGATGCATGATCTGCTGCGTCCGGCCACGGCCGAGGATGGCGGCGATTGCAATCGCCGCAAGGTGTGTTGCCTGCGCTATGCCGTTCCCGGCATCGGCGGTTGCGGACAGATTTGTCCCCTGCCTATCGGCCGCGCCTGATCAGGCCTTTCGCCGCAACAACATCATCAGGAACGGCGCGCCGATCAGGGCAGAGATAAGACCGGCCGGTATCTGGTAGGGAAAGATGATCGTCCGCCCGATCCAGTCGGCAAGAACCATGAACGTTCCGCCGATGAAGGCTGCCGCGAGCGTCTGCGGTCGCGCCCTGGTGAAGCCCGCCTCGCGGGCGATGTGCGGAGCCATGAGACCAACGAAGCTGAGCGGACCGACGCAAAGCGTCGCGATGCCGCTCATGAGACCCGCCACACAGAAAAGCACGATCCTTGCCCGAAAGGGCGACAAGCCGAGCGCCATGGATTGTGGCGCCCCGAGCGGCAGGAGATCGAGCCAGCGTCGCAGGAGCAGCACGGCCGCCAGCGTCAGTATGGCGGCGATGCCCGCCGCGGCAGCCGTGACCGGATCGATCGCATAGGTCGATCCACTCATCCAGCGCAACACGAGGAGCGCGCGCGGATCGCCACTGGCGTTCAGAACACCAACAACCGCATCCACCATGGCGCTGAGGGCGATACCGGCGAGCAGGATACGCTCGGGCGCTAGCCCGGCGCGCATGGCGAATGCGAAGATGATGGCAAGCACCACGAGCGCCCCGAGCGCCGCCGCACCGAACTGAAGAAAAAGGCCGGGGGCCGCGATAGTGAAGATGGCGATGGTGACGCCCATGGTTGCGCCGGCACTGACGCCCAGCACTTCAGGACTTGCCATTTCATTGCCCGTCATCCGCTGCAAGATGACACCGGCCACCGCCAGCATGACACCGGCCGACAGCGCCGCAAGGATACGCATGGCCCTGAGACCAAGCACCTCGGTCGTCGCGATATCGCCAAGGAAGGCCCAGCCTCCGTCGATCCCGCGGCCGACACAGAGCGCCATGAGAAGAACGAAAGGCACGGCAACGACGAGAACGGGTAGAGCCTTGCGGCCGGAAAAGGCCAGCCACTTGCCCGCCGCAGCGCGCGGCAGCGTGCGCTGGCGCAGCTTCAGGCGTCCGAGCAGGATAAGCATTAGCGGCGAACCAAAAACGGCGGTGACCGCGCCCGTCGGCAGAAAGTCGCTGAACTGGCCGGCAAGAAGCTGAACGGCGGTATCCGTCAGAAGCAGCAGCGTGGCGCCAATCAGGCTCGACCAGACCAGGACCGCCAGCGTCTTGCGGGCGCCGGCAAGCCGGGCCAGAATGGGTGCGACCAGGCCAATAAAGCCGACGACCCCGACCGCACTGGTCACGATCGCCGCAAGCGCCACCGCAATCGAGACACTGGCCAGACGCAGATGCGCCAGCCGCACCCCCAGGCCCGATGCACTTTCGTCTCCGAGTTCCAGCAATGAGAGAGGGCGAACCACCAGCCCCGCCAAAGCCGCAAGCAGCCCGACCTTCCAGGGCAGCGAGAGCGGAATATCCCAGCCCTGCTGCGCCAACGAGCCCGCGCCCCAAATGAAGAGGCTGACGAGATAGCGATCATTGAGCAACGTGAAGATGGCCGCAAGCGCCCCGCACCACAGGCTGACCACAAGACCGGACAGGACCAGCGAAAAGGGCGAGAAGCCGCGGCGCGCGCCAAGGCCGATCACAAGCGCCGCACTGGCGGCACTGCCGGCAAGCGCAACGGCATCGCGACCGGCTGCCAACAGGGCAGGCAGGTATAGTGTTGCCACGACGAGCGCCAGATTGGCCCCGGCGGAAATACCAAGCGTCGTGGGCGAGGCCATCGGGTTGCGGAGGATCTGCTGGAACAGCGCGCCGGACAGGGAAAGGGCAGCGCCACATACCAGCGCCGTTACCGCGCGGGGCAAAAGCGAATAGTGCAACACCATCCGCCGGACGTCATAGCCATCCACTGTGGGCACCGCGAGGTAGGGGGTCGCAAGACGCCAGGCCAGCAAAGCAACGATTGACGCGAGAACGACCACCAGAACCGGCGGCGAGAAACGGAACCGGGCGGCAGGAGCGGTCATAGACGTGTTTCCACAAGCGTAGTCAGCAGCCGGGCAAAACGCATCCCTTCGTTGACCATGCCGAACATCAATGCGGGTGGGAGAACGTGGAACTGCTTGCCTTGTGCAAAGGGCAGCGCCTGCCAGAGAGGGCTGCGGGCAAGCTTCGGCAGCACATCGCCGGGGATAGGGTCGAAGGCAACGAGATGTGTCTTCGGATCCTGGATGCGCGACAGTTCCTCGATGGAAATGGTCTGAAAGCCCCAGTAGTTGGAAGGCTCCTTCCAGGCATTCTCGACACCGATACGGGCAAGCACATTATCGAAAAGGCCGGGAGGGCCATAAATACGGGCATGCCGGGCGTCGAGAAAATTGACGAACGCCATCGGCGGCGGTGCCTTGCGGGCGATCCTTGCCCGGCAATCCTCAAAGAAGGCATCTGAGCGCTCCAGAAACCGTTCGGCCTCTGCTTCGCGGCCAACATTCGCCGCAAGGGTGCGCGTCGCGCGAACCGCAGCCTCGAGGATGGCGCCATTTTCCGGAGCATAGACCGACAGGCGAAGAAGCCGACCATACGCTGCGACGCGATCCGAAATGCCGTCGAGATAGGGCGTCGTCAGAATAAGATCCGGCGTCAGGGCAGCGAGCAGTTCCCGGTTGACCTCAAGCGAACTGCCGAGATCGACAACTTCTGCCGGCAATTCCGGTTCGCGCACCCAGCGCCCCCAGTCTGCCCGGTCTGAAATGGCAAGTGGCGTGACGCCAAGCCCGAGAAGGGTCGAGGAAAGACCGTAATCGAGACTGATGATACGCATGGGCGCCGTTTGCGCCTGCGCCCTGCCGAAGGCGCCGGGAAGCAATCCGGCCACAAAGGTCGATGCCAGCAGGTGGCGGCGGGTCAGGAAGGATCGATCACCGCACATAGGCGAGCGGTGCGTCGATATGGGGATGGGGCAGCACATCCATGTCCACGCCGTAAATCGTCCGGAGAACCTCGCTGCGAACGATCTCCTTCGGCGTACCGCTGACGACGGAACGCCCACCTTTCAGCGCATGAATATGATCGCAGAAACGCGCCGCCATGTTGATGTCGTGGAGCACGATCACCACCCCGAGCCCCTTTTCGCGACTGAGCCGACGGATAAGCGACAGCACGTCCATCTGGTGAGCGATGTCGAGCGCGGCCGTCGGTTCATCGAGGAGAAGGCATTCGCTGTCCTGGGCAACGAGCATTGCGATCCAGGCCTTCTGCCGCTCTCCGCCGGAAAGCGTGCCCACCATCCTGTCCGCCAGATGTTCGAGATGGGTGGAGCGGATCGCTTCTTCCACCTTGCTGCGGTCGATGTCGGAGAAACGTCCAAGCGCGCCGTGCCAGGGGTAACGGCCGAAGGCAACCAATTCGCGCACCGTCGTATCGGCGCCGACGCCGATATCCTGCGGCAAATAGGCGACCTTGCGGGCAAACGCCCGGTCCTGAAACGCGCTGACCTCCTGCCCGTCGTAGCAAGCGGATCCAACCGTGGGTTGGTGCTGCCGCGCGAGGATTTTAAGCAGCGAGGATTTGCCCGAACCGTTATGTCCGACAAGGGCCACCATCTGACCTCTTGGAAACGAAAGCGTGACATCATTCAGGATGGCCGCCCCGGCCATCGACAGGCCGACACCCTGCACGACGAAGCCGGCTCGGGAAGCAATTTCAGCAGCACCAGATTTGACCACCTTGAATTTCCATCTTGATTGACACGGAACGGCAATATCAAAGATGACTACAATATTCAAGATTTTGCATAGTCGGGATCGTCCACCCACAGGACAGACAACCGCCTTTCCGTCAAAGCGTGTCCGTGGGACCGGGAACCGCTTGGACAACGATGAATGCCGAGTGTGAAAGCGGCTTTTCTCTTGCCAGCTGCAACCGGCTACGCTCCCCGCATCTTCAGATAGGTGCTGGGCGAACGACCCAGCACGCGCCGAAACATGGTGGAAAAAGCGGCGATGTTTTCATAGCCGGCATCGAGCGCCACGGTGGTCACGGGCTCGCCATCGGCCAGACGCGGCAAGGACGCGAAAAGGCAGGCCTGCTGCCGCCAGGTCACGAAACTGACGCCGGTTTCTGCCCGAAACAGACGCGTGAAAGAACGCCGACCGATACCCATGTCGCGCGCCCAGTCATCGATGCTGATCGTGGCCGAGGGAACCTTCAGGAATTGCCGGCACAGCCGGGCCAGACGTTGGTCGTTCGGGAAAGGCAGACCGAGCGGTCGTTCCTGCAATTGCCCGAACTCATCGAGCAGAAGTTCGGTGACGAGCGCCAGACGAAGTGCCCGGACCGGCATCCGGTCCACCTCCACCAGTTCCTCGATCAAGTTCTGCGCCAGCGGTGTCACTTCGACAACCCGTGGCCGGTTGGTCGCGTCGCCTTCGACATCCACATAGATCGAGCGCATCTCGACGGCGCTGATCATCTCCGCTGAATGCTCGACGCCTGCGGGAATAACAAGAGCGTGGCCCGGCGGGATCATCCATCGCTGGTCCTGGGTACTGACCAGCACGACGCCACGCCGCGCAAACCAGAGCTGCGCGCGGCCATGCGAATGCAGCGGCACCTTCAGGCCAGCGGGATAATTGCGGCCAAGGGCGAGAACCCGCTCGTTTGTCTGGTCTATCCAGAGAAGGCTCTGGCGGTGGAAGTCATAAGCGGCCGCCTGATCCGGCCCGGTGAGATCAAGAATACGCATTTGGCCCACTTGCGAAAGAAGTAGACCACAGCACGAAAGCGGGCCACAGGCAAGCCCTGTATGACACCTGTCAATCCGCGCAGACCATCGTGCGGATGAAGATTGACCAGCATCGACAAGGGATCAAGTGGGATGGCCAGCATCGCCGCCACCGGAGGAAGGGTCGGAACGACCACCTTCTCCATCATTTTCGCCGCCAGCTTCTGCCATATGCTGAACGACATCATGCAATCGCTGCTGACGTCGCTCTATCCGCTACTGAAAGAAAACTACGCGCTCGATTTCGTGCAGATCGGCCTTCTGACCTTCGCCTTTCAGGTAACGGCCTCGCTGCTGCAGCCCGCCGTCGGCGTCATCACCGACCGCTGGCCTATGCCCTTCTCGCTGCCGGCTGCGATGCTTTCCACCTGCGCGGGCCTTATAACGCTGGCCAATGCCAGCCATTTCTCCGTGCTGGTGCTCGGTGCCTGCCTCATCGGCATCGGTTCGGCGATCTTCCATCCGGAAGCGTCACGCGTCGCCCGGCTCGCTTCGGGCGGACGGCACGGTCTGGCCCAATCCTTCTTCCAAGTGGGCGGCAACACCGGCACGGCCATCGGCCCGCTGCTGGCTGCCTTCATCGTCATTCCGCACGGACAATCGGTGCTGAGCTGGTTTTCGCTGATCGCCCTTCTCGGCTTTGGCGTGCTTTCGGGCGTCAGCGTCTGGTATATGCGCCATCGCCGCAGCAATGCCGGCCGCGCCGCGCCCAGCCGTACGCTGCCACTGCCGCGTAATCAGGTGATCTGGACACTCGCCATCCTCATCGTGCTGACGGCTACGAAGAACTCCTATCTGGCCAGCCTTTCCAGCTACTTCACCTTCTATTCCATCCACAAGTTCGGTGTCGGCGTACAGGAAGCCCAGGTCATGCTGTTCCTCTTTCTCGGCGCATCGGCGGTCGGCGTCTTCCTCGGCGGCCCGATCGGTGACCGCTTCGGTTCGCGCACCGTCATCTGGTTCTCGATCCTTGGCGTCATACCCTTCGCGCTGATGTTGCCCTATGCCAACCAGTTCTGGACCTCGGTGCTGGTGGTGGTGATCGGCTTCATCTTTTCCTCCGCTTTCTCGGCCATCGTCGTTTTCGCGCAGGAACTGGTGCCGGGGCGTGTCGGGCTGATCGCGGGACTGTTCTTCGGCTTCGCCTTCGGCTTTGGCGGCATCGGCGCTGCCGTTCTCGGGGTCTTTGCCGACAGGCAGGGTATCGAGTTCGTCTACAAACTCTGCTCCTACATGCCGCTGCTCGGACTTCTGACCATTTTCCTGCCACGCCTGCCCAGCCATCATCGCGCCTGATCCCGAAAGCGGGCGTCATCGACGCCCGTTTTCATATTTCTTGCTGAACGTCGGATCCTTTGCTGTATGGTGCGACTGACCTGCAGGACAATAATGGGAGGCGGCGCGGGAGAGCCGGTGTCTTTATGGGTTTTTCGGATCACATCGAGGAAATCGAGCGCGTCGGCCAGGGCAGCAATACCGGGCGCGACGCCATTGTCATCGACTCCTGGCGTCGTTGCCTCGACACCTACCAGCTCGACCCCAGCAAGGCGCGCGAGGCCGTCATCGTCTCCGAAACACGGTTGCGCGAACACCGCCAGCAGGCGGAAGACCTCATCCATATCGCCCGCTCCGGCCTTGAACGGCTCTACCGGCAGGTGGCCGAACAGAACTATGTTCTGCTGCTGTCCGACCGGCAGGGTGTGACCGTCGAATTTCTGGGCGATCCCTCCTTCAACAACAATCTGCGCAAGGCGGGGCTCTACCTCGGTTCCGAATGGTCGGAGCCGCGTGCCGGCACCTGCGCTGTGGGGGCCTGCATCGCCACCGGCGAGGCGCTGACCATTCACCAAACCGACCATTTCGACATTACCCACACGCCGCTGTCGTGCACCGCCGCGCCGATCTATGACATGCACGGGGCGCTGACGGCGGTCCTCGATATTTCATTGCTCAGTTCTCCGATCCTCAAAACGAGCCAGAACATGGCCCGTCATCTCGTCTCCTCGACCGTCAGGCGTATCGAGCTTGCGAACCTGATGGCCAACAGCCGACATGATCTGGTGCTGCGTTTCGCCGGTGCGCCGGAGTTTCTCGATGTCGATCCCGAAGCGGCCATCACCGTCGATAGCGCCGGCTGCATCACGGGCATGACCCATGGCGGCGCCCATATGCTTGCGACATCACGCGGGCTGGACTGGCGAAAGCCGGAGGTTCTGCTCGGCCGTTCGGTGACCGACTTCTTCGACGCCGATGTCGATGAACTCGCCTCCCTCACCCGCGCGCGCCTGCCCCAGGACAGGCGCATCGCTGTGCGCGACGGAACGGTGCTTTACGCCCACGCCATCGAGCCACAGCAACGCACCACAAGCGTGCCTGTCGTCCGCTTGCCGCAATCCATTCCCGCCATGGGCCGGCTCGGCGGCGGCGTTCCCCTGATCGACGGTTTGCGGCGGAAAATCACGAAACTCGCACCGGGCAAACTTCCGATCCTCATTCAGGGGCAGACCGGAACAGGCAAGGAATATCTGGCGCGCATCATCCATGAGGTCAGCGGGCTTTCCGGCCGGTTCATCGCCGTAAACTGTGCGGCCATCCCCGAGCAGCTCATCGAAAGCGAGCTGTTCGGCTATTTGCCCGGCGCCTTCACCGGCGCGCTGGCCAAGGGTCGCAAGGGGCTGGTGGAAGAGGCCCAGGGCGGCACGCTGTTTCTCGATGAAATCGGCGACATGCCGTTTTCGGCGCAAAGCCGCCTTCTGCGGGTTCTGGCCGAAGGCGAGGTCCTGCCGGTCGGCGGCGCGGTGCCGCGCAAGGTGAATTTCCGTGTCGTCTCGGCCTCGCACCGGTCGCTGGCCGACATGGTTGCCGCCGGCACCTTCCGCGAAGATCTCTATTATCGGCTCAACGCGGCGATCCTGTCCCTGCCGCCCCTGTCCGAACGCGACGACTTCCCCTGGCTCCTTGACCGCCTTCTCGAAAAGCATGGTGAGGCTGGCCGGCCGCTGCGGCTTTCCGATACAGCCCGGATGGTTGTGCTCGGTTATCACTGGCCGGGCAATATCCGCGAACTGGACAACGCACTTGCTTTTGCCGGCGCGCTCTGCGAGGGCGGTTTGATCACGGTGGAAGACCTGCCGGATCATCTCTCGCAGGGTGCGCGGCCCGCCAGTGATGACGGTCGGGAAGCGGCCCTTCGTGCGGTTCTGGCAAGCTGCAAGGGGAATGTCTCCGAAGCCGCCCGCCGTCTGGGCATAGACCGCACCACCCTGCATCGCCAGATGCGCCGCTTCGGGATCGATCGTCCCCACTGAGGCGTCCGCCACACCTGTGGCGCAACAGGTGTGGCGCTCCGGTCCACTTCCGACCCAAAAAGCCGAATAAATCCGGTCTCCCGCTCCCTCCCCGGCTTCTGGCATGGGCCTTGCTGCTTGTTTGGCATCAAGAAGCAGCCAAGGGAGAAAACATGCGCGCCCTCCGTTTTCACGCCGCCAAGGATTTGCGGCTCGAAACCATTCCTGATCCCAAACAGCCGGGACCGGGACAGGTCGTCGTCCGCAACCGTTTCGTCGGCATCTGTGGCACAGACCTGCATGAATACAGCTACGGCCCGATCTTCATCCCCACCGAACCGCACCCCTTCACCGGCGCTCACGGCCCGCAGGTTCTCGGCCACGAGTTCGGCGGTGTCGTCGAGGCCATCGGCGAGGGCGTGACCTCGGTCAAGGTCGGCGATCGCGTGTCGATCCAGCCGCTCGTCATGCCGCGCTCCGGCGATTACTTCGCCGATCGCGGTCTTTTCCACCTTAGCCCGGACCTCGCTCTGGTCGGCCTGAGCTGGGAAGGCGGCGGCATGGCGGAAGCCGCCCTCGTCAACGAGTACAACGTCCAGAAAATCCCGGACGAGATGAGCGACGAGGAAGCCGCGCTGGTGGAACCGACCGCGGTTGCCGTCTATGCCTGCGACCGTGGTGGCGTCACCGCCGGCAACAGCGTTCTCGTCACGGGCGCCGGCCCGATCGGCATGCTGACGCTGCTGGCCGCCCGCGCCGCCGGGGCCGCTCAGCTTTTCGTGTCCGACCTCAACGACGCCCGCCTCGACTATGCCAAGGGCATTCTGCCGGATGTGATCACCATCAACCCCAAGCGCGACAAGGTGGGCGATGTGGTCCGCTCGCTGACGGAAGGCAATGTCGGCTGCGACGTCGCCATCGAGTGCGTGGGCAACGAACACGCGCTGAAGGCCTGCGTCGATTCCGTTCGCAAACAGGGCGTCGTCGTGCAGACCGGCCTGCACCCGCATGAGAACCCCCTCGACTGGTTCCAGGTGACGTTCCGCGATCTGGAAGTGAAGGGTTCCTGGGCCTATCCGACCCATTACTGGCCGCGCGTCATCCGCCTCATCGCCTCCGGTCTTCTGCCAGCGAAGAAGGTCGTCACCAAGCGCATCACGCTCGATACCGCCGTCAAGGAGGGCTTCGATGCTCTGCTCGACCCGGCCGGCACCCATCTGAAGATCCTGATCGATCTCTCGAAATAAGCCCCGTCGCGATGCCTTGCCGGGAAGAGGAGCCCGGCAAGGCGAAGCGAAAGGACTTCCGGAACCGCTCGAACCGGGCGGTTCCCCAACCACCATCAAGCACCCACGGAGGAGATGATATGCTTGACATCAGTCCCAGCACCAAAATCGATACGGTCCTGTCCAAACTTGCCGATGCGCTCGCATCCGGCAACATCGAGGCCGCCGTCAACCTTTTTCAGGCAGATTGCTACTGGCGCGACCTTGTGACATTCACCTGGAACCTCAAGACACTTGAAGGCCATGAGCAGATCCGTGACATGCTTTCGAGCCAACTCGCCAGCATCAAGCCCTCGAATTTCGTGCAGGACGCCAAGGAAATGGCCTCGGAAGCCGATGGCGTCACCGACGGCTGGTTCGAATTCGAAACCGCCACAGCCCGCGGCTATGGTCACATCCGCCTCAAGAACGGCCTGATCTGGACGCTTCTGACCACCATGAGCGAGTTGAAGGGCCATGAGGAGCCGAAAGGCATTCGCCGCCCGATGGGCGCGGAGCACGGCCACAACAGGGACCGCAAGACCTGGACGGAAAAGCGCGAACAGGAAGCTGCCGAACTCGGCTACACCACCCAGCCCTATGTCGTGATCATCGGTGGTGGCCAGGGCGGCATTGCGCTCGGCGCACGCCTTCGCCAGCTCGGCGTTCCCACCATCATCATCGAAAAGAACGAGCGACCCGGCGATAGCTGGCGCAAGCGCTACAAGTCGCTGTGCCTGCACGATCCGGTCTGGTACGATCACCTGCCCTACATTCCCTTCCCGGAAAACTGGCCCGTCTTCACCCCGAAAGACAAGGTGGGCGACTGGCTGGAAATGTACACCAAGGTCATGGAGCTGAATTACTGGGGCTCGACCACCTGCAAATCGGCGCAGTATGATGAAGCCACCGGCGAATGGACCGTGGTCGTGGATCGCAACGGCGAAGAGGTCGTGCTGCGCCCCAAACAGTTGGTGCTCGCGACGGGCATGTCGGGCAAGCCGAACGTGCCAAAGGTTCCCGGACAGGATATCTTCAAGGGCGAGCAGCAGCATTCCTCGCAGCATCCGGGACCGGACGCCTATGCCGGCAAAAAGGTCGTGGTGATCGGCGCCAACAACTCCGCCCATGATATCTGCGCGGCCCTTTGGGAAGCCGGAGCGGATGTCACGATGGTCCAGCGTTCCTCAACCCATATCGTCAAGTCGGACTCGCTGATGGAGATCGGCCTTGGCGATCTCTATTCCGAGCGCGCCGTTGCCGCTGGCATGACGACGCGCAAGGCGGACCTCATCTTCGCCTCCCTGCCCTACAAGATCATGCACGAGTTCCAGATTCCGATCTACAACCGCATCCGCGAGAAGGACGCCGACTTCTATGCGGCGCTGGAAAAGGCGGGCTTCATGCTGGATTTCGGGGATGACGGTTCGGGCCTCTTCATGAAGTACCTGCGTCGTGGCTCCGGCTATTACATCGATGTCGGTGCCTGCGATCTCATCATCGACGGCTCGATCAAGCTGAAGTCCGGCACGGATATTTCCCACCTAACCGAGAACGCCGTGGTGCTGAAGGATGGCACCGAACTGCCGGCGGACCTCGTTGTCTATGCCACCGGCTACGGCTCGATGAACGGCTGGGCCGCCGATCTCATCTCCCGCGAGGTGGCCGACAAGGTCGGCAAATGCTGGGGCGTGGGCTCCGCCACGACCAAGGACCCCGGTCCGTGGGAAGGCGAGCAGCGCAACATGTGGAAGCCGACGCAACAGGAAGCGCTCTGGTTCCACGGCGGCAACCTGCACCAGTCCCGCCACTACTCCCAGTACCTGTCGCTGCAGCTCAAGGCGCGGCAGGCAGGTCTGGAAACGCCCGTCTACGGCCTCCAGACACCACATCACCTCTCGTAAAACTCAGGGCGCCGGTTCGGCCGGCGCCCTTTTTCATCCCCACGTCGAATGGCCCCGGTTGTTTGTGAACCGGGGCCCTTTGTTTGAGCGGTCTGGTTCAGTCGATGAGAGGGAGGAGGGCGTCGAGGCTCTTCTTGGCGTC
>NZ_JACIDU010000035.1 GCF_014196535.1 Allorhizobium borbori | reverse complement strand
GGAACTTGACCACGACCGCAGACCCGAAACATACCTAACACGCGGGTCAATTCTCGGTGGAAACGCCGGGTCAGTTCTCAGTGGCAATCAACAGGTTGCGCTAACACTGTGCTAACACGCGCTGACTGCATCTTGTGCTGTCATTGATTCTCAAGGGAAAATTTGACCGGGAAAGCGTCCGTGCTAACGCTGTGCTAGCATATGTGTGCCTTCCAGGAGAGCAAGAGCAGATTTAAAATCATTGATTTTGTTGGATTTTTTGGCGCGCCGCGCCGGGTGAAGATGACAACTACGTTTACTCCATAGCCCTATAACTCAGAGTTGGACAACTGATCTAAACCAATGATATTACAATGGGTTTCCGGTCGATACGTTTTCATTATGCATTTCTGCTGACCCGGCGCCAAAGCGCCGGGATATCGTTGCTGTCGGCTCATCGGGCATTCTCCCGCGCTTCACGCAGGGCACGGTTAAAGAAGTGGCGAGTCGCCTTCTCCCGAGCTTGGGCGTCCGTCAGCACGATATTGCGCATCTCGTTGTCGCGCTGAAACATGCGGATCGCCCCCTGAAAGAAAGCTTGGGCGAATGCCGTGTAAACGACATCCGGGGGGTTGTTTCGGAGCATCTCGGTCAGGTCTTCATCGAGAATTTCACGATTTACTTGCTCGAAGCGGATCATGTCCGCTTCTGAAAACTCCGTGCCGTGACGATCATTAAATGCCCGTACGATCTCGGACAGCTCTTTGCGCTCATCTTCCGTGTATTCCTTCGCGCCGAATTCGCTGATTGCTTTCAACGCTTGAGTATCACCGGGGGAAAGCGAGGCGCTGCCCTGCTCTTTCTGATCCACTTTGAACGCCTGAAGACGGAGCATGTCTTCGGTCAGTTCAATTTCCGGCGGCACCTCACGGTTTGGCAGCAGACGTGACAGCCAAGCGCCATAGCTCGCGAGCTTTTCGAGGCCAGTATCTTCAAGTCGGATCACCTGTGCGATGAAGCTATAGAAGCGATTGTAGCTTTTCAGGAGCTGGCGGAATTCTTCCTGCCGACCTTCATCGTCATCGGCCTCGAACCGGGCTACGGCGTGGCGAACTAGCCCCTCAAGACGGGCGCGGTCACCGCCGCCCAATGGCCCTTTGAAATAAACCTGCGCAAAACGTTCAATTTCGTCTCTGTCGAGGTAGCCGAATTTGTACAAGCGTCCTTCAAGATCATAGACCTGATTAGGGTCGGACATGGCCTCAACGGTCGTGTCCTCATAGTATGGTCGAAACGCATTCTGGATGTCTTCGATGGTGTTTTGAAAGTCGAGGATAAAAGTTCGTTCTTTACCGGGTCTTGTGCGATTCAAACGGGACAGCGTCTGGACGGCCTGAAGGCTCGCCAGCTTCCGATCAACATACATCGCGCAGAGCTTCGGCTGGTCGAAGCCAGTCTGATATTTCTCTGCGACAATGAGAATACGATACGTCTCAGAGTACGGCGAGCCATCAGGCTTGAATCCATCGAAACGGCCCGGCAACTCGGTTTCGGAAAAACCGTTCACGTCGGCTTCCGTATAGGTCTCACCGTCCAGCTCAAGATCGCCGGAGAAGGCGACAAGCGCTTTCAGGTCGGCATAGCCTTCGGTCTCCATATAATTGCGTACGCCGAAATAGTAACGCAGCGCGTGTTCGCGGCTTTGCGTGACGATCATCGCCTTGGCCTGTCCATTCAGCTCACCCATGATGTGCCGCCGAAAGTGTTCTACGATAATCTCGACCTTCTGACCGATGGCTGTCGCGTGGAGCGTCGCATAGCGTGCGACCTTGCGCTGTCCCCTCCGCCCGCTGAGCTGAGGATCGTCTTCGATGGTTTTTTCGAGTTGGTAATAGGCTTTGTAGGTCATGTAATTCTGGAGTACGTCCAGAATAAAGCCTTCTTCGATGGCTTGGCGCATCGAGTAGAGGTGAAACGGGTGCGGCAACCCGTCCGTCCCTTTAATGCCAAAACGCTCCAGCGTGACGTTGCGGGGCGTAGCCGTAAACGCAAAGAAGCTGATATTGGCCTGTGGACCGCGCGCCCGCTGATACTCGGCAATCAAATCCTCGATGTCCTCGCTTGAGGACGCCTCTCGGGTGAGCGCGTCCGTCATGGCCTGCGCCGATTTTCCAGACTGACTCGAATGGGCCTCATCAACGATGACGGCAAAGCTGCGATTGCCCTGTCCTGAGATTTCACGAAGGTGGTCTGTCGAGAATTTCTGGATGGTCGTAACGATGATCCGCGCACCCTTGGCAATAGCATCCTTCAGCTGTCGGGACGTACCGTCGATCTTTTTCACAACGCCGCTGGTCTGCTCGAATTGTGATACGGTGCCTTGTAGCTGCCGATCGAGAACGACGCGGTCAGTCACAATGATCGCGGTATTGAAAACCTGCTTATCGGCGGCATCGTGCAGGTTGATAGCATGATGAGCGAGCCAGCCGATTGTGTTGGACTTTCCCGATCCGGCCGAATGCTGGATCAGATAGTTGCTGCCGGGGCCGTTCGCCTTGGCATGCCCTATCAGCCTGCGCACAGCATCAAGCTGCTGGAACCGGGGGAAGATCATGGCTTCCGATTTGCCGGCCGCCTCAAGATGCATGAACTGCCCGATCACATCGAGCAGGACGGAGCGGGAGAAAATAGCATCACCCCACTCTCCCGAACGATAGAGGTAAGCCACCCGGAATTCGTCATCAACATCCGGGTTTCCGGCTCCGCCATCGCGTCCCCGGTTGAACGGAAGGAAACGGGTTTTTCCGTTCTGGAGGTGCGTCGTCATGGAGACATTGTCTTCATCGACGGCAAAGTGAACCAGTGCACCCCGCTTAAACGTCAGCAGCGGTTCACCGGCTGGCGAACGATCCTGCCGATACTGCCTCTCGGCGTGCCGGAAAGTCGATCCCGTCAAGAGGTTCTTGGTTTCCAGAGTGGCAACGGGCAGGCCGTTCAGAAACAGCACCACGTCCAGCCGACCGCCGTGCTTCTGGCTGTATTCGACTTCGTCCATCACGCTAAAGATATTGGCGTGGTATTCCTCCAGCCGCTTCGGTTCGAGGCCGCTGGCGGGCCTGAAATAGCAAATGCTGAAATGAATGCCGGGAACGATCTTAATCCCCTTGCGCAGCACGTCCAGCAAGCCGCGATCCTTCAGCGCCTTAGCCAGCTGTGTGAAAAGAGTATCCTCTGCCGAGGCTGCATAGTGCTGGACGAGCTTATCCCATGCCTCCGGCTGGCTGTGCTGGATAAAGCGCACGACAAGGGCGCGATCCATTGCAAGCGATCGATCAAAATCAGTGGTAGCGAAGCGCTGTTCATAGCCTTCGCCCGCAACCAGTCGTTCGATCAGGTGATTTTGGAGTACTCGCTCCCGGTGCACGGTTTGTGATGAATATGCCGTCATGCCGGTCTCTTGGAATTCGTAATGTAACGCTGACCGGTCAGTGGCGCTTCATAGAGTCCGTCATCGAGGAACCGCAGCAACTTCTTAATGTCGGCACGATCATCTGGCATGACCAGCCTGCCGTTGTTGACCGTCACGGCCACGCCGACCGCACCGCAGGCGGTTTCGATCTGCGGAACGGTGTAGGTGCCGAGGGTGCCGCTGCGACCAATGGCGTGGACAAGTTTTCGAATAGTCTGATCGGCGGCGGCCAGAAAGCTGGCAGCATTCGTGACCTCGAAATGTGCATGCGCAGCAAAATCTTGCACCTCCTGATCCGTGGCGGCGCGATAGACATCGATCAGGTTTATGATTGCGCGCAGCTTATGAAAGCTGCGGAATTTGACCTTGCCGCCTTCGATGACGCAGGTAAGTCCCGTGTCCAGAGAGAATGCCGGGTCCGAGAGACGGCGGAAAGCGTTGCCATCCTGCAAGAGGGAGAAGCGGCGACTTAGAAGCTGCTGGGGAGAGAACCGCTGGACTAGGACTTTTGTGGCACCATTTGCGGAAACGCCCGTGAATATCGCCTTGATGCCCTCAGATGCGATGTTCGCCGTATTGATATCGGGAATGCTGACTGGATTTGCGTTGATGGCGCTCACGAAAATCGCGGCTTCCTGCGGAGTGTCGATGGTGAGGAATTCGTCCTCGTCAGGCGTCCAACTGCCGTCGAACGCTACCTCCGATGTGATACCGTCGCGGAAATCGGCTTCCTGCTGATTGAAGATACCCTCGACCTGCTGCTGCACCGCTTGGTCGAGCCGGACGCGTTTGGCAACAAGCCCCGCTGCAGTCCTGCAGGCAACAAAAAGGTTTTGCGGCATTCTATTCCTCCCCCAAGTCCAATACGATATATTCCGTTAATTGGCCGATCTCGACCGTGTCCGTCGCGTTTCGAAGCTGCTTCTTGGTGATAAGGACGTATGTAACGCCCTCGGCTGTGCCGACCTTATAAAAATGCCAGCCCATCAAACCGAGCAGCGGATTGAAATGATAGCTGTATCCCGTAGCAACGACGCCCGCGAATATCAGGATGGCTGGAATCCAGACATTCCAATTCAGCGCGTCAAACTGCGCCGTGAACAGCGGCAGCAGGTAGAGCAGGAGAAAGCCCATGTTCTCCCGGTCGGCGGCTTCTATTGAGACCGGCTTGAACGACATGCGTTCAAGATTGTTCTTCGCGTAGCGCAACAGGAGCCAGCAAACAAAGACAAGGGCAACACACGCGGCGGCGAGAACGAGCGCCACGCAGGAATCACCAGACTGGAACGCGACCCATGCATAGGTCAGCAGCACCGGCGCAATGGCGGTGCTGGTCAACATCAGCTTGGCGACCCTGCTCAGCATGGGGTTAACCCGTTGCCCGAGCGGCGGCAGGTGGCGGCATTTCGTCCTCCAACCGGTCGAGGCGACTTCCGGTAATGTCCCCGCTTTGCCAAGTGGCAATGTCGATCTGGCCGGTAACAGCGGCTGTGATGAGCGCGACACGGAATTCAGCCAACTTGGCAATAGAAATTTCGATGTCGGCGCGCAGCCTATCGATCTTCTTAAATTCAGATTCTAGATAAACATTAATACACTTCTGATGATCAAGTGGCGGCAATGGCAACCAAATGTTGGCCATACGGCTCAATCCGAGATCGTTGTTGGTTGCTCCGCGCGTGAAAAGTTGAGACTGTTCATAACATCCCCGGCTATTCAGCGCGTTTGCGATATATTCTGGATTTGCAACTTTGCGTCTTATTTTTAATAGCGCAACGTGAACCCAGATTTGAAAATCAAAATTCAAATCCACATAGCGCGCTACTCCTGTAGTTCCGCCTTTGGTATAGAGAACGTCGCCCACCCGTGGCCGTAATTTTTTGGATAGCTCCAGAAATAGGTCATCAGATATATATTTCGCATCGTCCAGCGCCCACCGGTCGACTTTGATATTGCGCGCAGAAATGAAAGGGACCCCAGCGTCAACATACTCTGGCGAAATGTGAGGACCGTCAGAAATTTGACTGACAACGTTCTTAAGGCGCGCGAGCTGCCAACCATTTGGTATTGTGGGGAACCAGAGGTTTCCAGTATCTCTAGTGGCGGGGTTGCCAAGCAAGTTCCCGCAAATCGCATGATTGATCCGACTAGCCCTCAGCTCGTCGGCGATCCTCAGCAACCGCTGTTTCTTCTCGATCAGTTGATCGATGCGCGCTGTCTCGCGGTCGAGGAAATCCCCAATCAACTTTTGTGCATTGGCATCCGGAGCGGCTACCCAGTCATTCGGAAAGTCAGCAAACTTAATAGATTGGCGAACCCCGCCACCGAGAGAGTAGTAGTATTTAGCGAGATCAAGTGCCAGCAAAGCGTATGCCCAGAAGCGCGGATCGTGCCCTTCTGCAATGTCTAGTGCATCGTAGGCGGACGTGATAATGCCGCGCTCTTTGACTAAGCCTTGGCGGAGGCTGCGCTTATC
This sequence comes from Allorhizobium borbori, assembly GCF_014196535.1. Lineage (GTDB taxonomy): Bacteria > Pseudomonadota > Alphaproteobacteria > Rhizobiales > Rhizobiaceae > Ectorhizobium > Ectorhizobium borbori. The sequence goes on along the minus strand of NZ_JACIDU010000035.1, from coordinate 12,689 downwards.
ATTTTGCAGATCGGTAAGCCGCATCACAATATTGTCCGGCTCCACGATCTGATAGGTTTCAAAGCTCTCGGGGAGGAGTCCTTCGGTGGTGTCGATGTCTTTCCGTACAATCCGCCCATAGCTTAGAGACAGCAGGTTTTCTTCCTGCATGCCGACATTCTTGTAGCCCTTTCGCACACGGAGGACTCTGTGAAGCTTGTTCAAGCTCCAACCATCGGGGCGCGGCGCGGAATGAACCCTTTCCTGCAAAGTGATCACGCCGCCACCTCTTTCAGGAGTCCGGCGATCTCAGCCTCAAGTATCCTCAACTCAGCGTCGATTTCCTCCAGCGGGCGGGGCGGGACATAGCGATAGAAGTACCGGTTGAAGTTGATCTCGTATCCCACGCGGCCGACTTCGCCGTCGCGCGCGTCACAATAGCTTTCATCCACCCAAGCATCAGGAACGAACGGCTTGACCTCCCGCTCGACATAGTCGCGCCAGTCGTCTTTCAACGGCACCAGCTCATGGTTGCGCAGTTCTGTATCCGGCTCCGGATTGCCGTTCTTATCCGTGCAGATGTCGGCATCCTCGTCCCGTTCCGATAGGGCAGAGAGGATAGCCTTCCTCACCGGCGTGCCGATCTTCACGCCTTCGGCCTTCAGCGTCTCGCTTAATGCCTTCTCGAACGCATCGCGGCTGGTGAATATTTGATCCGGCAGCGCCATCAGCACGTCGAGAATTTCTTCCTTCTCTTGATCTTCCAGCTTCTCGAACGGCTTTTCCGATCCGAGCCGGGCAATGCGTTCCTGACTCACCAGAAAATTCAGGCGCAAGGGCCGCTCGACGCGAATCTCGCGATAGCCGAAATCGGCGACATCAAAGATTTTTGCCACATCGGATTCGCCGCTCTCCCCATTCAGGAACCCGGCATATATGCGCACGATATCGGCTCGGGCCTCGTCCGGAATTTCCCGCCGTTTCGAGCCGAGAGATTTGCGCATGGATTTCCAGAAGCGCTCCCCGGAGGCATCAATCAGCTGGACTCTGCCCTGCCGGTTGACGGGCTTACGGTTGGTCAGGAGCCAGACATAGGTCTGGATACCGGTGTTGTAGAACAGATCGGTTGGCAGGGCGACGATTGCCTCAACCCAGTCTTTCTCCAGCATCCAGCGGCGGATTTCGCTTTCGCCGGAAGCCGCACCGCCGGTGAACAGGGGCGATCCGTTCATAACGATACCAATGCGCGATCCGGCCTCGTCATCGCGCATCTTGGAAATCATATGTTGCAGGAACAGGAGCTGGCCGTCCGATATGCGGGGCGTGCCCGCCCCGAAACGACCGTCAAAGCCCATCGTGTCCGCTTCGGCCTTGATCTTGTCTTGATATTTCTTCCAGTCCACCCCGTAGGGCGGATTGGACAGCATGTAGTGGAATTTCTTGTCCTTGTGAGCATCGTGGCTAAGCGTGTTGCCGAAGGCGATCTGCTCCGGGTCATGCCCCGTCACCAGCATGTCGGATTTGCAGATGCCGAAGGATTCGCCGTTCAGCTCCTGCCCGAACAACTCAACGCGGATAGAGGAATTGAAGTCCTTGAGCGCGCCTTCCGTCAGGGCTAACATGCCGCCCGTGCCGCAGGCTGGATCGTATACTTGGCGTATTATCCCGCGCCCGGTGAGTTTGGTATCGTCATTGGCGATCAGAAGATCAACGATCAGTCGGATGACCTCTCGCGGCGTGAAATGTTCACCGGCGGTTTCGTTCGAGATTTCCGAGAAGCGGCGGATCAGTTCCTCAAACAAATAACCCATCTCCAGATTACTGATGGAATCGGGATGAAGGTCGATTTCGCAGAACCGCTCAAACACGTTCCAGAGAATGCCGCCATCCTTCAGGCGCTTCAGCTGGTCGGTGAACAGGAACTTGTCGAGGAAAATGTCGCGGACATTGCCTGAGAACTTTGTGATGTAGTCGACTAGATTGTCGTGCAGTTGGCGCGCGTCCTGACCACGCAGGCGGTCGAAGGTGAAACGCGAAAGATTATAGACCTTCACGTTGCCGCCAATCGCGCCAAACAGGATCATGTCGCGCGTTGCGTCGTCCACGCCATCCGGCAGGGTTTCGGCAGCGGCGAGGACGGCATCTTTCGATGCTTCGAGAATACAGTCCAAACGCCGCATGACAACGAAGGGCAGAATGACCTTGCCATATTCGGATTGCTTGAAATCACCGCGCAGGATTTCCGCGATTGACCACACAAAGCCGCCAAGGCCCTGAATTCTGCTGCTTGCCCCCTTCACGTCCATTGCTCCTTCATTCGCTAGTCGAACCGGATTCCGGTCCTTCGATATTCCGTAGTTCCTGTTTCACCAGCGTCGCATGGCTACGCGCGGCCCGCACCAAGGCAACCGATGGCTCAGACGGCGAGCGCAGCGCCTCGACAAGACGGCGCTGGCCGTCAGGAGACAAAACAATGACATGCTCGGCAGATGGCAGATTCATTCTGGGTCCCTATCGTGGCTGGTGTTCGGCCATCGTGGGCACACCTGAACGAACCGGCAGCCGCGCGATCGCCTGTCCCGCCTTTTCCTCCGCAACACGGATTTCGTAGGCGCTTTGCAGGTTCAGCCAGAACTGCGGTTCGGTGCCGAACCAGTGCCCGAAGCGCAGTGCGGTATCGCCGGTCACAGCGCGCTTACCAGCGATGATCTGGCTGATCCGGTTTGGCGGCACGTCGATCTGCCGCGCGAACTCGGTCGGCGAAACATCCAGTCCGTCCAGCTCATCCTTGAGGATTTCGCCGGGATGAACAGCTCTCATAAACATGGCCTGATCTCCTTTCCTCAGTGATAGTCCACGATTTCAACATTGCCCGGCCCAATTTGGCCGGGGAGCCACTCGAAACAGATGCGCCATTGCTGGTTAATGCGAATGGAGTACTGTCCTGCACGATCCCCTTTGAGCGCTTCAAGCCGGTTGCCCGGCAGGGCGCGGAGCGTATCGAGCGACAGCGCCGCATTCAGGATGGACAGCCGCCGCGCGGCCTGTTCTTCAAACCCTTGAAAGGCTTTAACGAACTCGCCCCTTGCAAAACGCTCTGTGTTTTTATCCCGATAGCTCAGAATCATGATCTTCCAACTATAGCGATATTGACGATGTACGTCAAACGTCAATTGAGGGGCGATGGTGCGGGACTCAGATATGAGCGGCAACTTGTTCACCATTGAGACGGCGCACGGCGAGGTGCATGTGTTTTCTAGCAGATGAGAACATGACTGCCTGTCCGTGCTCACACGGGCAGACCTCGCAGAATCTCTGGCTGTCGCCAAGCCAAAAACACCAAAAACGAACGGGTTAGCCGCTTAATGTATCTGCTTTGAGCGGCTTCTATATTTCCAGTGAATCCTCAAAACCACGCTCGCGCTTTGGCCGCACATTCTTGTGACCTCTGCACAGCGAACAGGAACACGGACGGCAACGACCGTCTACCGCCGCGTGATCCTCAACAGGTTTGCTAAGGGCCTTGCCCTCGCGCCAGCAAGGTAAGTGGAACCGTCCGGAGTGGTATCCCCAACCTTCCGCGCCCCCAAGGGGCTTGTGCAGGCCGGGTGATCCCTCCACCCCGGTCGCCCTTGCTCGTTGCTACCCCAGTCTCGGCGACGGCCAGAAGGTCAGGCGCGGCGTTCCGCTTCGCTGACCTTCAGACCCGAGGATCAGAGACATGACCAACCTTTCCGACAGCAATCCCCGCATCTATGTCGCCTGCCTTGCTGCCTACAATAACGGCTATCTGCATGGGGCTTGGATCGACGCGGATCAGGATGCGGACGAAATCAGGGACGAGATTGCGGCTATGCTCGCACGATCCCCCATCGAGCACGCGGAGGAATATGCCATCCATGATTATGAGGGCTTCGAGGGCATCACGATCAGCGAATATGCCGGCATCGAAACCGTGGCACGCATGGGCGCTTTCATCGCCGAGTATGGCGCGCTAGGCGCTGGCCTGCTGGATCAGTGCGACGATGACATGGACCAAGCCGAAACCGCCTTGCGGGACTGCTATCACGGCCAGTTCGCCAGCCTTGCCGACTTCATGGAGGATTTGACCGCTGAAAGCGGCACTACAATCCCCGAGGCGCTGCGCTACTACATTGATTGGAAAGCAATGGCCCGTGACGCTGAAATGAACGGCGAGTTTTTCACAGTCGAAACCGCACATGACGAGGTGCATGTGTTTTCCAGCCAATGAAAGCCGGAGCGCCTTGCCCGCGCTTTTGCGGGCGGGCGTCTCGCGGAATCATCAAAATAGTGTTAATCAGAAGACAACCGAGAATGATCGGGTTGGCCGCTCAACGTATCTGCTTTGCGCGGCTTCCATATTTCCAGCGATCTTTGAACCTCTGGGGGCTGGGCGCTGCCTTGCGCGCCCCGGCTTTGGGAGGTGACGCCATGCTTAGCATCGACTGGCGTTTGCCGGCGGCATACAGACACGCGAAGCATATTCCGGCCGCCGGTTTCGCTTGGGAATATCTGCGCCGGAATGACGATTATCGTCAGGCGTTCCAGACCATCGCACTGACCGGGGGACCGTCCGGCCGCGACCTTGAAGCGTTCGCGGATCGCTGGGGGTTGCGATTTCCCGTGCGATCCCGACGCGCCGTATGACCGGCCGCCACCAATCTGGAGTCCTAGCCTTCATCCGCAAGCGGTGATGCTCTCGCCGGTCGAGCATAAGAACGGTGACACCGAACCAATATTGACGCTGGCTCATCTCGCCGCCCTCGACCTGCGCCGCGCTGCCGATGGCTGGCATGGTATCTGGCAGGTGGATGGCGTGGCACATCAATTCTGGCTGCCCGAGGCGGTGCCCGACGCAGCCGCTTTCTATGCCGTCACCCTGCCGATGGATTCCTTTCTGGAGCTGCGCGCCCACGCTGCGCGCCGTCTTTGGCGGTCCCTCAATGGCCGCGCGCCCGGTCCCGACTTCCGGGCCGTTCCTGCCCAACTCCGGCAATGGCATATCCTGTCCCTGCGCGCGCTCGACGCCCGACTACGCGGAGAAAGCTATCGCACCATCGCCGAAGTCCTGCTCGGCTTTCGCGGCTCCAAGGAGGATTTCGAGAACGACCCGCGCAAGAACAAGGCTCGCCGTCTGGTTGCGCACGGCATAAAGATGATGTGCGGCGGCTATCGCCTGTTGCTCCACTACCCTATCAAGCCCGGCAAGCGTTGATCGTTAGCGAGCACCGTCTTGTTGCAAGTCGCAAACTTACTGCCAGTTGCAACAAAGAGGTGCGATACGAAAAGAGCCGGAAAGCCAGCCCTCGGGGAAATGTTGCGGACTTTAGAATTCCTACGAGAATTTCAGCAAGAATGGAGTGGAGCTAACAGACTGCTTCATGTGTCAAGAACGGCAAGGCGGCTGCTCAACTGAATAACTCGTTGCGCAATCCATGGTTTCGCACGACCATGCCGTAAATTTATTTTGAGGAATTTTCCATGACCTTACTAAAGACGCTGCGTTTGATTCTCAGTCCTTGCGCCCCGGTGGATCGTGTTAACTTCATCCAGCTAGAGCTTGACCCAGAAGTGATGCGGTTTCTTAACAAGGGTGCGGTTGATCATGACAGGATCGATTCGACGACCGCGCCATTTCTCATGCCACGAGGAACCGAGCCGAACGTCTGGACAGCGCGACGCAATGCGGATGACGAGTTCGTCGGCTGGTTCTGCTTGTTGCCGAAAGGGAGGGCGTTAGCTGAGATCGGATATCGACTGCGCCGGGAAGCTTGGGGGCAGGGGCTGGCAACTGAAGGAGCTTTGGCTCTTATCGGTTGGGGCTTCGAGGTCGCGGGATATGACAAGATTGTGGCCAATACAATGGCGGTCAACCAAGGGTCGCGCCGTGTAATGGAGAAGGTTGGTATGAAACACACGCGGACGGATTTCTTGGATTTTCCCGACCCCATACCCGGCACGGAGCACGGCGAGGTAACGTATGAGTTGACCTGTTCAGAATGGGCCAACAATTGAGGGGCATATCAGCTTTTAGGACGCGACAAAGCCACTCGAAACGTCAGCGATTAGGTCGATTCCTGTCGGTCAGATATCGTAAAATTCCTAAGCCTGCGAGGTGAAGTAAGCTGAAAACCGCCGATGCTCACGCCTTGTTAGCTGCCGCCTGTTCCAGAATCTTCCTATAGCCCTCATGCGAAAGCCATTGCGCGCGTTCGAGATGGCTTTGCCAGCAACGATAGGTCCGAAGTTCCTCGGCAGCCGGATCGCGGTGAAGCACGATCCGCGCGACTTCTTTCCAGTCCGCGCCCTCGGCCTTGGCATCCAGCAAGCGTAGATAGGTCACGAAATGCCGTTCGTCATAGACGGTTATGGTGTCGCCGGTCGGCGCTTCGTCGTCCACATCGGGATCGAGTTCGACAGGAACCCGCATAGTCATTCCCCGTATCTGAGAGAGCTTGTCTGCGGTGCGCCCCCGCAAACGATTCTCTCTGACTCTTGGTGATCGGGGAGTTCGAAACCGCTGTTACACGGCCCCATGGCCTTTAGCTCGGAAAGCCTGTTGTATACGCCACAGGCTCCCCGACCATAGGTCAAGGAGTTGGTGCCGTTCTGGCTGGCACCGGCCATTCGTGAGGGGTTACTACGCCCCAGAGCAGCGCGTCTGCTCCACTCACAATCTTAGCCGAGCCGCGCGCGAATGTCTTTGCCTTTTCGGCGCGACACCGCGACGGGCGGCTGAAATCCCTCGACCGCGCAGCGCCCCGAAGGGGGGTGCCGTCAACGCATAGGCGCAAATGCGGCACGCTACGCGCCGCCGATCCCCCGCCATGGTTCGCCACAGTCCGCTGCCGCCCCCCGGCAGCCCATTCCCGACTGGAGGTGATCCATGCCCAACCCGCTTGCGGGCCTGCCGCCGCGCCTGTTGCGCACCAAGGAAGCCGCGCGCTTCCTCGGCATATCCATCCGCACCCTTGAGAAACATCGCACCTACGGCACCGGCCCGACCTATCGCAAGGTCGGCGGGCGCGTCCTCTACACCGTCCGCGATCTGGAGGACTGGAGCGCGGCGGGCGAGCGCAAATCCACCCGCGACAAGACCGCCGGCACTGTCTTTCCCGCGCGTCCGCTCACGCCCGAAGAACGGGACGAGTGCTAGATGCTGCGCGAGGACGATCACGCCCCCGCGCAGCCGACCGAGGACAGCGAGCGCAGCCGCCTAGACCCCTTCGTGGTTGCAACGGGCGATGCTCCGCCGCGCGACCAGCGCGATTTGATGGAACGGCCGTTCTTCTCGCTGGCGAAGACCCCGCGCACCAAGCCGATTCTCTACAAGGCCGCCGACATAGAGGTGCAGGTGTTCGGGATGCCCGAGCATGGCATGGCGACCATATGGGACGCCGATGTACTGATATGGGCGGCCTCGCAGATCGTTGCGGCCGAGAACAACGGCCTCACCACGTCGCGCTTTGTCCGCTTTACCCCCTACCATCTGTTGCGCGCCATCGGGCGGCCGACCGGCAATCACCAATACCGGCTTCTGAAAGCCGCGCTGGCGCGGCTGCAATCGACGGTCATCGCCACCACCATCCGCAACGGCCCGCATTGGCGACGCCGGCAATTCTCATGGATCAACGAGTGGGAGGAAATGACGACGCGCGCCGGCCGCGTCGAGGGCATGGAGTTCGTCCTGCCCGAATGGTTCTACAACAGCGTCATCGACCGTTCGCTGGTCCTGACCATCGACCCGGCCTATTTCCGGCTGACTGGCGGCATCGAGCGATGGCTTTACCGCGTCGCCAGAAAGCACGCCGGGCACCAGCGCCACGGCTGGATTTTCGAGGTCGCGCACCTTCACCAGAAATCCGGCAGCCTCGCCCGGCCGTCCGACTTCGCGCTGGATCTGCGCCGGATCGCGGCCCGCCAGCAACTTCCCGGCTACCTGCTCCAGATCGAGCGGGAAGACGGCCGCGAACTGCTGCGCATCCGCCCCGAAAGCTCATCAACAGGCACTGTTGATAAGCCTGTTAATGCCATCGGCAGATCAGGCGCACGGGGTATCGGCACATCAGGCGCAGCACTATCGGCAGATCAGGCGCACGAACCGCAGCTAACGCTTTGGCCTGAAACGCGGAATCCGACCGCTAACTTATCTAACAGAGAATCTAACTCTTTTTCTTTGACGCGCGCGCAGGCGAAGCGTGGTGCCGGTTCTGCCCGAAGGGGCGAGCCATGAGGGCCGCGCTCGACGCGCTGTGCCCGCGCAGCCCCCAGCACATCCCCGGAGACGAACAATGACCCGTCGCGCCCACCGCAGCGCGCACGGCCGTCCGCTGCCGGACGGGCCTGCGCCCTTCACCACATTGGTCGAGCTGACCTTCGAGAAACGCAAGGTCGAGCACTGGATACGCTTCGGCCGCAAGAGCTACGAGCAGATCATCGACCGCCGCCGCAGCGTCGTCGGCTTCGCGCCGGGCAGCGTCTTCGCCTTCGTCCGTTGGGCATCTGGCGAGCACGGCACTGTCGTTTCGCGCATCGACATTGTGCGCGCCATCGGGCGCGGCGAGCCGTTCCAGACATTGCCCTTCGTGCGCCCCGGTGGCGAAATCCTGTTGCGCCTCGACGGCTGGCCCAAGGTGCAGCGTGCGCTTGTAGCTATCGACGCCGTGGATGCGCTCGGCCTCGATCCGGCCGACGCCTCGCCGGATCACTGGCGGCACGTCCACAACCGTTTGACTGCCAATCTGGAGCCGCACGCCTACACGCCCGAGCGACATGCCGCGTGGCTTCACCGCCGAAGGATCGAGCCATGACACGCCGCCGCACCCTTACGGTGACGGCGCTCGCCGCCATCGGCATCGCCGCCGCCAGCGCCGTCGATTGGCCCGTGAAACTCATCTGGAACGCCACGGCCAGCGCGCCCATCGGCTTCTACACCGTCGAGCCGGCCGGCGCGCTCGACGTGCCCGAGTTGGTCGCCATCATGCCGCCCGAACCGCTCGCCAGCTTCATGGTCGAGCGCGGCTATATCGCACGAGGCGTCCCGCTCTTGAAGCGCGTCTTGGGCCTGCCCGGACAGCGGGTTTGCCGAGCCGGCCGCACGATCACGGTTGACGGGATCGAGATGGGCGAGGCGCTGGAGCGCGACAGCCTCGGCCGCGATCTGCCCGTCTGGCAGGGCTGCCGCGTCATCGGCGGCGACCAGCTTTTCCTCATGAATTGGGAAGTCCGCGACAGCCTCGACGGCCGTTATTTCGGACCCATCCCCGCAGATTCCGTCATCGGCCGAGCGGTTCCGCTCTGGACCGATGAGGAAGGCGTCGGCCGCTACGAGTGGCGCGCGCCGACGCACTGAAACCACCCCCCGAGAACCAACCGCAGGAGATTTCCCATGGCAGAAATAGGCACCTTCACCCGCACCGAAACCGGCTATGCGGGAGAGCTTCATTCGTTCGGCCTCCACGAAAAGCTGTTCATCGTCCCGGCCAAGCCCAGCGACGTGAAAAACGCGCCCGATTATCGCCTGCGCCTCGACAGCGAGGACGGGCCGGACGCAGGCCCCGCATGGAAAGACTCCAGTGAGAACGCTGGCGAGTTCGTGTCGATGCGATTGGAGGGACCGATCTTTCCGTTCCCGATCCGCGCCAAACTGTTCCAGTCCAACGACGACCCTTCGGTCTGGACCCTGCGTTGGAAGCACGCCCGGAAGATCGAGGATGAGGAATGACGGCCGCGCGCGTCCGGCCCGCCATCCGGTCAAAGATCGGCATCCCTTTGTTCGCGGAAAAGCCGTCTCATCCCTTCGTCCCGCTCGGCGACCAGACGGCCGGCGCGCGCAGCGAAGGTCAGGGGCGGCCATCGGCCGGCGCTTGCGCCTTGCCCTTGACCGCAGCGAGCACGCTGGCAGGCTGGCGGCAAAGCGGAGACAGGCCGGCATGGCATTATGCCGTCCTGCTGCTGGCGGGGGCGCTTTCCGTCTGCACCGGATCGGGCGTCGCTGTCGCGCAATCCGCGCCCGTCGAGCGCCCGACCGCCGCCCATCCCTATGCGGCGCACATCGCCGAGGCGTCGCAGCGTTTCGGCATCCCCGAGCACTGGATTCGCGCCGTGCTGCGCGCCGAAAGCGCGGGCGATGTGCGCGCCATATCGTCAGCCGGGGCGATGGGATTGATGCAGGTGATGCCCGACACATGGGCGGGCCTGCGCGTCCGCCATGGCCTCGGCCGTGATCCCTACGACCCGCGCGACAACATCCTCGCAGGCACCGCCTATCTGCGCGAGATGTTCGACCGCTACGGCAATGTCGCGGCGATGCTGGCGGCCTATAACGCCGGCCCCGGCCGCTATGACGAGCACCGCGCGACGGGCCGCCCGCTTCCCGCCGAAACCCGCGCCTATGTCGCCGCGCTCGCCCCGATCCTTGGCGGCGCGGCTCCATCGGATGCGCCGTTGCAACCACCGGCACCGCCGCCCGATTGGCGCGAGGCACCGCTATTCGTCATGCGCCCGGACGACACGCGAGCTGCCGCCGCGCCGCTGTCCGAGGCGCAATCCGGCGACGGCCGCGCCCGTGCGGAGCCGCAGGACGGCAGCATTTTCGTGGCGAGCGCCAGCGACGGGGGAACGCCATGAAGGCGGCGTTCCCGCGCTCGGCGGTTTTGGTTTTGGCATCCGGTCGGGCAGGTTTGCGCCCGGCAGGATTCCCGGCAGGAGGGGCAGAAAAGACAGAAAGGGCGGAGGGCAAGATTAAAGAAGACGGCACCATGTCGGGCCGCTTCTGGAAATTGTTGTTGTCTGCACACTGGTTAGGTGGCCGGTTCCGGCACCATGGTTTTGAGGGGCCGCGTGCCGCGATTTTGCGCAAAGCCTTGGCTTTGCAGGGTTTCAAGCGGCACCATAGGCGCAGATCGGCGGTTTTCCGGCGGTTTGGGCTGGAGTCGCGCCCTTGAGCGCCGACGACGAAAACCGCTTCCGACCGAAGCCCGGCCGCATCCGATCCGACACGCCGAAGGCTGGCAAGACCAAGAGCTTTTTCACGCAGGTCAGGAAGATCACCCGGCAGCATCAGGCGGCAGCCTCCCGCGACCCTTCCATGCCGTCATCCGCCCGCCCGTCATCGTCGGGCCGGTCCCGTGCCGTGGTCGCCAGCGGCAAGGGCGTGAAGCGCGGCCGGGGCGCGAGCTTCGTGCGTGCCCGCAATATCTCGGGCAACTGGCATCATCGCCAGCCGGGCAGCCGCCGCGTCATCGTCAAGCAGCGCAGCGTCAGGGCCGCATTGAAGGGCGGCCGTGCCCGTGCACATCTGCGCTATGTCCAGCGTGACGGAACCTCACGCGACGGCGAGCGGGGCCGGCTCTATTCGGCGACCGAGGACCGCGCCGATGGCGACGCCTTCCTTGATCGCGGCAAGGACGACCGCCACCAATTCAGATTCATCGTCTCGCCCGAGGAGGGGGCGGAGCTGTCGGACCTCACGGCCTACACCCGCGATTTCATGAAACAGGTGGAAGCTGACCTTGGCACCAAACTCGATTGGGTTGCCGTCAATCACTACAACACCGGCCATCCCCATGTGCATATCGTCGTCAACGGCCGCGACGATATGGGCGGGGATCTAGTCATCAACGGCGACTACCTTTCCGCCGGCCTGCGCGAGCGCGCCAGCGAGCTTGCCAGTCTGGAACTCGGCCCCGTCACGGAGATCGAGCAGACCCGCAAGCTGTCGGCCGAGATCGACCAAGACCGTTTCACCCGGATCGACCGCGCCATGGTCGAGGAAGCCGATGCCCGTTTCCTCGACCTGCGCCATGAACTGGCAGAGCCGAGGCGGCAGTTCGAGCGCACCTTGCGCCTGCGCCGCCTTACCAAGCTGGAGAAGATGGGGCTGGCGACCGAGCACGCGCCCGCCGTTTGGGAATTGAGCAAGGACATGGAACCGGCCCTGCGCGAGCTAGGCGAGCGTGGCGACATTATCCGCACCATGCAGAAGGCGCTCGGCCCGCAGGCAGGCGAACGCGATCCCATGAGCTTCCAAATCCATGACGGAGCGCCCGAGACGCCTATCGTCGGCCGCGTCGTGGACAAGCACCTGTCCGACGAGTTGGGCGAGAACCTGACAATCGTGGTGGACGGGATCGACGGTAGGACGCACCACATCGCCGGCATCACGCCCGAGCGGCTGGAGGACGCCCGCATTGGCAGCGTCATCCAGATCGGCCCGGCCGAGGTGGCACCCCGGCCGTCCGACCGCACCATCACCGCCATCGCCGAGGACGGCATCTATCGGCCGAGCCGCCATCTGGAGCAGGCGAAATTCGAGGGCCGCGTTCCCGGCGGCGACTATGAGGGCTATATCGATGCCCATGTCCGGCGGCTGGAGGCGCTGCGCCGGGCCGGCATCGTCGAGCGCATCGACGCCGACCAATGGCGCATCCCAGATGATCTGGTCAGCCGCGCGGCTGATTACGATACCGGCCGCGACCGGCAGGCCAGCGTTCGCGTGCTTTCCCCGGTTGATCTGCAAAGGCAGATACGTTCGGACTGCGCGACATGGCTGGACCGGCGATTGGTCCATGGCGAAACGGCCGACCTTGCGCCGACCGGCTTCGGGCAACAGGTCCGCGAAGCCATGGACCAGCGCCGCGAGCATCATATCGAACAGCGCGACGCCACGCGCAACAGGGACGGCCGAA
>NZ_JACIDU010000034.1 GCF_014196535.1 Allorhizobium borbori | reverse complement strand
CGAGGCAGAAGAACGATACTATGCCATGCTGGACGAGCCGGCCATGGCCGCATAACTTAAACCAAACGGTCTCCGGTAAATCCGGCGCGGTTCAGAGCTGACCGCCGGCCAGAAAGACGATGCACCGCAAGCCGATGCCTTGATCGAAGAGCTGCCAACCGATGTCATCATGGCCGATACCGCTTACGACAGCGATCGGCTGCGCAAACGCATTGCCGACAAGGGAGCGCAAGCGGTTATCCCAAACAATCCATCACGCGCCCGAAAATATCCGATCGATAAACAACTCTATGCCCAGCGCCATCTGATCAAGTGCTGCTTCTCCAAGCTCAAACAATTTCGACGCATTGCCACGATATATGAGAAAGCCGCCCGAAACTATCGGGCAATGGTCGCAATTGCCGCAACAATCCTTTGGCTCAGGTAACTGTCCACAGCTCCTAGCACTACTTTGGCGGATTGAGGCAAGGTTGATTTGAGATTCTGCCTGCACCTTTGATTGGAGGTGCGGATGGCAGATGTGGATGCCGAACTTTCGCTGTTTTTACAGCCGTTTATTGAGCAATTCGGGCATAAGAAGCGGGGCGCGATGTGTCCGCTTTATATCGCCGGCCTGCTTGGACCCGGAGACCGCAAGAGCATTGAGCCGATGGCCTCACGCCTGGCCCCAGGACAATACGATCGCCTCCACCATTTCATTTCGGATGGCATCTGGGACGATGAGCCGCTCAGGCTGGAACTGGCACGACTGGCCGATAGGATAGTCGGTGGGGATGACGCATTCCTTGTGATCGATGACACAGCCATTCCGAAGAAGGGGGAGCATTCCGTCGGCGTCGCTCCGCAATATGCTTCGATGCTGGGCAAGAGAGCCAATTGCCAGACGTTGGTATCGCTGACACTGGCTCGCGAGGAAGTTCCAGTACCGGTGGCCTTGCGATTGTTTCTGCCCGAAAGTTGGATCGGCAATCCCTCGCGGTTGTTGAAAGTCGGCGTACCCGAGCAGATGCGCCAGCCATGCACCAAGCCTGAGATCGCCCTGGAGGAAATTGATCGACTGATGGCAACAGGTCTGCGCTTCGGTGTCGTGCTTGCCGACGCCGGATATGGCTTGTCGGCGGCATTCCGGCAAGGCTTGAGTGCTCGTGGTCTCGTCTGGGCAGTCGGCATCCCCAAACATCAGAAGGTCTATCCCCATGATGTCGCGCTGATTTTCCCGGTTTCCGGCCATGGTCGTCCGCGCCAGCATTCAATTCCGGATACTCTTTCGATGGCAGCCGAGACGATCCTGACTGATGCGCGATGGAGGAAGGTCAGTTGGCGGCGCGGCACGAAAGGCCGCCTGTCAGCACGGTTTGCCGCAAGACGTATCCGTGTTGCCGATGGCGCCCCACAGCGCATCCTCGACAAGGGACAACAGCACATGCCGGCGAAGAGGCCTGGCTGGTTGGTGAGTGGCGCTCGAATGGCGAGCGGAAATATTACTTGTCCAATCTGCCGGCTGATACAACGCTCAAGCAATTGGCCGGAGCCATTAAAGCCCGTTGGGTCTGCGAACAGGCCCATCAGCAGATGAAGGAGGAACTCGGTCTTGACCACTTCGAAGGCCGGTCATGGAAAGGATTACATCGCCACGCGCTGATGACGATGATCGCGTATACCTTCCTCCAGCATCATCGCCTTCAGATCGCAAAGCGGGAAAAAAAGGAAGAAGTGGCAGCAATCAGGACCGCCTAAACCGACCCTGCCGGCGGTTCGGCGCGTCGTTATCGCAGCCATGATGCTCGCGGAAACACCAACCCGATGTCCCCATTGTCGCAACCAGATACGAGCTCAATTGTTCAATCTGCCAAAGTAGTGCTAGAGCGTTTCCCTGACTGATTGAATCGAATTGCTTTTCAAGTCACGTACATTCTGATTCAAGCTATCTGCCGATGGAGGTCCACGCATAGCGAAAATCCATGCCAGTGTTTGAGGAGTGTCACACCATGAAAGCACTCGTTTACAAGGGGCCGGGTAGAAAGGAATGGGCGGACAAGGAGAAGCCCGCCATCCAGAGACCGACCGACGCCATCGTCCGCATCACCAACACCACCATCTGCGGCACCGATCTGCATATCCTGAAGGGCGACGTGCCCGCCGTTACCGATGGCCGCACGCTGGGACATGAAGGTGTCGGCGTGATTGAGGAAACCGGCAGCGCCATCCGCAATTTCAGGAAGGGTGACCGGGTTCTCATTTCCTGCATCACGTCCTGCGGATCATGCGCAAACTGCAAGCGCCAGCTTTATTCGCACTGCGCCGACGGCGGCTGGATTCTTGGCCACCTGATCGATGGCACGCAGGCCGAATATGTTCGCATTCCCCATGCCGACAACAGCCTCTATCCGATCCCGGACGGTGCGGACAAGGAGGCACTCGTCATGCTCTCCGACATCCTGCCAACCGGTTTCGAGATCGGCGTTCTCGCCGGTCAGGTGGCGCCGGGTGATTTCGTCGCCATCGTCGGCGCCGGCCCCGTCGGCATGGCAGCCCTTCTGACCGCGCAGTTCTATTCGCCCGGTCGCCTGGTGATGCTCGATACCGACCCGAACCGTCTGGAGGTCGCAAAACAACTTGGTGCGACCGACGTAATCAACGTGGCCGATGGCAAGGCGATCGAGACACTCAGGGCGATGACCGGCGGTACCGGTGTTGATGTCGCCATCGAGGCGGTCGGCATTCCTGCCACCTTCGATATCTGCCAGCAGGTCGTCGCGCCGGGCGGGCGCATCGCCAATGTCGGCGTGCATGGCAAGCCGGTGGAACTCCACATCGAGAACCTGTGGATCCAGAACATCACCATCGCCATGGGTCTGGTGAACACCAACACCACACCGCTTTTGATGAAGACGGTGCAATCCGGCCGCATTTCGCCGGCACAGCTCATCACCCATCGCTTCGCGCTGAACGATATCCTGAAGGCCTACGATGTCTTCAGCGCTGCTGCCAAGGAAAAGGCGTTGAAGGTGATCCTCAAGGCCGACGCCTGACCGGCGTGAATGATAACCGTCCGGGCCTACACACGAAAGCCCGGCATTTCAGTTTTGCCCCGACAGCCAGGCGCGCGTCAGCGTCTCGTCCGCTTCGCTCAGCGGATGGCCCGCATCAATGCGCTCAGTGGTCAGCGCTGCGCCGCAATCGGTGAACCATGTTTCAAGACGCGATGCATGGACGGCATAGAGATCCTGCCGCGCCGTCACCGAGAGCACCCGGCTGCCCGAGAGATCGACTGCCGGTAACGGCTCCAGAACCGGAATGGGCCGTAGCAGGATTGCCCGGCGAATGAGGCCAGGATAGAGCGCCATGACCGCGGCGATGAAATTGGCACCGTTGGAATAGCCGATGAGCGTCAGGCGCTCGGCATCGAGACGATAGCCGGAAATCGCCCCTTCCAGAAAGGCCGCGAAGGCGTCGGCCTCCGAGCGAATGTCGGCCTGATCGAATTCCATGGCCGAGAAGCGTCGAAACCAGCGAGCCACCCCCTCTTCCACCGCCCGCCCGCGCACACCGAGAAGGGCGGCCTCAGGGGCAATGCGATGGGCGAAAGGCATCAGATCCGCCTCGCTGCCACCGGTTCCGTGCAGGAGAACGAGCGTGTCGTCACCAACCTTTTCCGGCATAAAGAAGCGGTGCACGAAGGGCAGGTCGCGGCGCGGCATGCGCGGTTCGCCGGGCAGCGAAAACTGCGGCAGCATGATCTCGAGATCACGCGCCCGCGCGGCGTCCTGCTCCGGCACGAACAGCACCTGCCCCAGCGCATCCGGTGCCTCGTCCACGGCGAAGCCCGGCCCGTCGGTGGCGTATTCGATAAGCGTACCGCCCGGCTCGCGCACATAAAGCGAGGTGAAATATTTACGGTCGTGAACATTGGTAGGCGAAGAGTTGAGCTTTGAGAACGCCGCTTCCGCCGCCGCCACGGCTGCGTCATCGGCCGCGCGAAAGGCGACGTGATCGGCCGTGCCCGTACCCGGAATGCCCGGCACATAGCCCGAGGCATCGCGAATATCAACGACATCGGTCTCCGAGACCATGCGGCGGATCGCGCCATTCACCGGGCCTGGCTTATAGCCGAAGCGGGAGACGAAGGCGGCCGTTTCCTCCGGTACCTCCGTCAAAAGCGTGACGGCACGGATGCGCGAAATACCAGCTTCGCCATCAGGCACGTTTTCGACGCCCACCAGCTTGACGATGATGCCATCCGGGTCTTTCAGGCGAAGCACCGGCTCACCGAATTCCCGCGACGGGCCTTCCACCACCAGACCTTGCGCGAGTGCCCGCGTCAGCCACATGCCGATGGCGGTCTGCGGCACGGCAAAGGCGATCTCCGACACCTGCCCGTTGCCGACCCGCCCCGGCGCACCGTCTTCCCAGACGAGAAACGTGACCAGCGTGCCGGGCAAGGCATTGCGATCGCCGTAGAACAGGTGAAGCTGCTCGGCATCCTCATAACCGCCGGTGCGCTTGACCAGCGAAAGACCGAGGAACCCGACATAGAAATCGACATTCGCCTGCACGCGCCGCGTCAGCAGCGTGACGTGGTGAATGCCGCTTTCGAAACCTGCCATCATGCGCCGCCGCCTCCCTGTCACATCAGGGGAATCGTCGCTCCCCGCCGTCCCGCATATATAGAGAGGCCCGGCGCGAATGTCACAAGGTTCAGTCCTGCAGCACCAGAAGATCGCGGGCGGCGAAGCGCAATGTCGCCGGCTCACCGGCGGCGGGCAGACGGGTTTCAGGCCCGTTGAACGTATCGAAGGACACCTGATGCCCAGCCACGTCCAGCTTCGTGCGAATGACGGAGCCGAGGAAGTGGGTGGACAGCACCTTGCCCGGCAGCGCCGTATCGCCGCGCAGATCCCCCGTCAGCGAGCCGGCTTCGGGACGAAGCGCCAGCGAAACGGTCTCGCCCTGCTGGCGATGTACAATAGGCTCCGGCAGGGACACCACGGTTTCGCCGATCTTCACGGTACCGCTCTGATCCAGCACTGTCGCCTCGATCATGTTCAGCGTGCCGACAAAAGAAGCGACGAAGCGGGTGGCGGGACGATTGTAAATGTCGGCCGGCACGCCGATCTGATCGGCGCGACCACCATTCATGACGACGATACGGTCGGAAATCGACAGCGCCTCTTCCTGATCGTGGGTCACGAAAATGGTGGTGATGCCAAGCTGGCGCTGGATGTGGCGAATTTCCTCGCGCAGCGAAACACGGATCTTGGCATCGAGCGCCGACAGCGGCTCGTCGAGCAGCAGGACCTGCGGACGCGGCGCGAGCGCCCGCGCCAGCGCCACGCGCTGCTGCTGCCCGCCGGACATCTGGTAGGGATAGCGGTCGGCCAGATGCTCCAGATGGATAAGTTTCAGCATTTCGCTGACGCGGGCCGCAATCTCGGCCTTCGGCTGGCCGGCCACCTTCAGCCCGAACGCGACATTGTCGAACACGTTCATGTTCGGGAAAAGCGCATAGGCCTGGAAGACCATGCCGATATTGCGTTGTCGCGACGGCAGGGCGGTGATGTCCTCGCCATTCAGCACGATGCGCCCGGCGCTTGGCGTTTCGAAGCCCGCCACCATGCGCAGCACCGTGGTCTTTCCGCAGCCGGAGGGCCCGAGAAAGGAAATGAACTCGCCCTTGTCGATATCGAGGTTGAATTCCTTGACGACGTGGTTGGCGCCGAAGCTCTTGCTGACGGCGGCGATCCGGAGAAAATTCATGGGCTTATTCCCTTGGCGGATGAAAGCGGCAGGCGCGGCACGAAGCGCGAACCCGGCTTGCGATTGGCGAAATACTGCATCAGCGCCATGCAGGCCCAGGTCAGACCAAAGGTCATGACGGCAAGGGCAGCCGGTTCATAGGCCCGGTCCTGCCCCATCTGCACGAGATAGGGACCAAAGGCCGGGCGGTTGAGCAGGCTGGCCAGCACGAATTCGCCGAGCGAGATCGAGAAGGTCAGGAACGCGCCGGACACGATGGCCGAGCGTACATTCGGAAAAATGACGGTGGCGACCGTGCGCAACCGCGAGGCGCCCAGACTTTCGGCGGCCTCCGTCAGCGTGGCGATATCGATGACCGCCATGCCGTTATCGACGGAGCGAAACATATAGGGCAGCGCCAGGACCACATAGCCCATGACCAGCAGAAAATTGGTGCCCTGATCGCTCATGGTCAGCGGCAGGTAGGAACTGGAGCCGAACAGGCGGATATAGCCGAACACAAGAACCACCGGCGGAATGATGAGCGGCAGAAGGCTCAGGAACTCTATGACCGGGCGAAGCCTCGGTAATTTCAACCGTACCCAGTAGATCGTCGGCACCACGATGGCCGCACCGATCATGATGGCAACCAGCGAGGCGACCACGGAATAGGTGATGGTGGCAATGAACGTGTCGCTGGCAAACACGGCGCGATAGGCCGCAAGGCTCCATTCACCACGCACCATCTGCAGCGAGAACTGGAACGTGGCGTAGAGCGGAATGAGGAAATAGGCGGCTGAAACCAGTGCAATGAGCGCTGAGGCGAAGGGAAAGGGCTTCTTCATTTCTGCCACCGTTCCGCCCGCGCCCGCAGCACGAGATAAAGCGTGTTCGAAACCGCCATGATGAGCACCATACCGAAGGCGATGGCATAGCCGAGGTTCGGGTTATAGAGAACGTTACCCTGAATCTGCTGGAAGAGAACAATGGGCACGACGGCGAAGCGCGAGCCGGTCAACGCATAGACCGTCGCCAGCGTGCCGAAGGCATTGGCGAACAGCAGCAGGAAGCAGCCGAGAACGGAAGGCGTCAGGACCGGCAGCGCGACCATGCGCCAATATTGCCGTCGGTTGGCGCCCAGGATTTCAGCCGCCTCGCGCCATTCGCCCTTCAAGCCGTCGATGGCCGGCGTGATGATGAGCAGCATCAGCGGAAGCTGGAAGTAGAGATAGGTGACGGCCAAGCCCCAGAATGAAAAGAGGTTGAAGCCGACGCCATAGAGATTGATGCCGAAAACATCCCGCAGCACCACCGTCGCCAGACCGAGGCGTCCAAGCGTGGCGATAAAGGCAAACGCCAGCGGAATGCCGGCGAAGTTGGAAGCGACACCGGAAAAGGTCATGAAGGCGGGGCGCACCCAGCGCGGCAGGCCGCCGAGAATGACCGCATAGGCCAAAAGCAGGCCGGCAATGGCGCCGATGCCGGCGGATACGAGGCTGAGCCGGATCGACAGCGAAAAGGCCGCGACGATGTTGGGCGAGGCGAGCGCCAGAAGGTTGTCCAGCGTATATTCGCCCGCCGGGTTCTGGAACGCGCCCTTGACCAGATAGAGCACCGGCGCAACGAGAAACATGAGGCAGAAGGCAAAGAAGGGCAGAACACCCAACCAGGCCCAGCCGATCCGTCCGAAAAGACCGGTAAACGGCCCGGGAATGACGGTCCGTTCCGGTGGTGAAGCTGCTTCCGCCATCGTCATCGCTCTTTGATCCTCATATCAAAAACGGCATGAGGATGCCGGCGAAAACCGGCATCCCCGACCATGAATGAAAGACAGGACGCTTACTGCGCGCCCATTTCCTTGGCCCAGGTTTCGGCAACCACGGCCTTGGCAGCGGACTGTTCTTCCAGCGACGGGAAGACGGCCTTGGCGTAACCTTCGGCCGGCGGCATCTTGGCCAGCAGATCCTGCGGGATCTTGCCCTTGGTGGCGAGATCGTTGAAGCGGATCGGGTGGCAATAGCCCTTCAGCCAACCAAGCTGACCTTCGTCGGAATAGAGGTATTCCATCCAGAGCTTGGCGGCATTCGGGTGGGGCGCATAGGCGGAGATCGCCTGAACATAGACGCCGGCAATGACGCTGTCGGCGGGAACGATGACATCCATCGGCGGGTTGCCGGCAAGCTTGTCACGCATGGCCAGAACATTGTAGTCCCAGTCGATGAGGATCGGGGTCGTGCCCTGCGCCATGTTCTGGGCAGTGCCGTTCACCGGAACCAGATTGCCGCTTTCCTTCAGAGACTTCATGAAAGCCGTGCCGTTGGTCGCGGCATCGGCGCCACCCTTGCCACCCTTGGCGAGGCCGGCGGCATAAACCGTCATCATCGAGGAATTGCCGGTGCGCGGATCGCCCGGCATGGCGACCGAGTTTGCGTACTCGCTCTTGGCGAGATCGGCGAAGCTTTTCGGGCCGTTCTTGACGATATCCTTGTTCACGCCGATGGCGAGAACGCCGTAGTAGTCGCCGTACCAGTAACCTTCGGCATCCTTGGCGCTATCGGGGATCGAGTCCCAGGTGGAAACCTTGTAGGGCTGGATCAGGCCGTCCTTCTTGGCCGCCGGGCCGAAGGAAAGACCGACGTCGATGACATCGGGGGCCTGCGGACCGGTATTGCCCTTGTTGGCCTTGATGGCCTCGATTTCGTCGCCCGAACCGGCATTCGGGTTCAGTTCGTTGACGGTGATGCCGTACTTCGCCTTGAAGCCTTCGATGACTTCGCCATAACCACACCAGTCATGCGGCAGGGCGATGGTGGTCAGCGTGCCTTCCTTCTTGGCGGCCGCGATCAGTTCGGCGCTCGGTTCAGCAAAAGCGAAGCCTGTCGAGGCGACGACGAGCGCGGTCGTCAGGGAAAGCAAACGATGAGTGGTGGTGAGCATGGTGTCCTCCGGGCTCCTGGATGTCTGTCCGGGAGCACTCGTAGGGCCGTTCCATGAACCGTGTGTGACAGCCGCCGCTTACCAGCGCAGCAGGCGGCGACCCGCCATATATCCGGTGGCCGTGACGACGACGGTCGCCACGCCATACCATGTCGCAAGGAAAAGCGGGCTGTCATCCTGACAATGCCAGGCATAGACCGCCGAAGCGATGCCGCTTGCCGCAAGGCCGGCCACCGCGCCCGCCATGCCGGGATCATCCGGCGCCGCCTGTTTCAGCGCGATGAGAAAGGCGGCGAGCGGCAGAAGTGCCAGCAGCGGCACGAAGACAACGCAGAAGACGGGATGGCTACCCATGAGATAGCGCCGCCAGGCGTCCGGCGGCAGGGCGAAAAGCTCGGCGGCGATGGCCGCGCCAAGCAGGACCAGCGGCAGGAGAAGCATGGTCGCCGCCGCCTTCAATGAGGCACCCGGCCGGCCGACGAGAAACACCAGCCGCGCGGCCAGAATGGCAAAAAGCAGCGTTTCCGCCACCTTGAACAGCACCCGCGCTGTTTCCAGCGCTTGCCCGAGATTGGGGCGGATACCGACAGACAGGAGAAGCAACGCCAGCGCCGCGAGCGTTCCCGCCACAAGTGCCATGAACGCCTGCCGGCCGAACCGAACCCTCACCGGTGCATCCTCGGCCATCAGCCTGATAAGCTCATCGGTTTTCATGGTTGTCACTCCGGTAAAAGGCCGCCAGCGTCTTCAACGCCCTGTGCAGCGTGACGCGAACCGCGCCTTCACTCATCTTCAGTCTCTGCGCGGTTTCGCGCACGCCTGCCCCTTCCAGCGAGATGGAGCGCACAATATCGCGCTGCGGCTCCTTCAGCCGGGCCAGAAGCGTTTCGGCGGAAAGGCGCTCGTCGCCCTCATCCGTCTGTTCGTCGGCGGCCAGCGTGGCCGCCACATCCTCGATCGGCACATTGGTGCGCCGGCCCCGCCGCCGCAGGCTGTCGATCAGCCGGTTTCGGACGATGGCTGCAAGCCAGGGGCCAATGGGTCTGGCCGTATCCCAGGTGCCGCGTTTAAGATGCACTGCAAGCAACACTTCCTGTACCACGTCTTCCGCCTCGCTCGCCGACGCCCCGAATTCGGCGCAGCGCCGCCGGGCCAGCACCCGCAGATGCGGCGTGACTGCGACCAGAAAATGCTGATAGGCCTGCGCATCGCCCTCCATGGCCATGCGCATCCAGTCCGCCCATTCCTGTTCCCGTCGCGAAACGCTCAACTGTGCACCGTCATGTCCTGAAGAACCCTACGCACGCGAAAGCCGCGTTGTTACAGCCGCCACTGATTATTTTTCAAGATAGCATCCGGCGCCGAAGGGCGCTCAGCTCTGGCGACCCAGCACACCGGCTGCAAGTTCGATGATTTCGTCGGTAATTTCCTCCTGACGCGAAAGACGGTAAAGCTGCCTCAGTTCCTCCAGCGTCTTTTCGGCATTGGCGTTGGCCTCTGTCATGGCGCGGGTGCGAGCAGCGTTTTCAGCCGCGAAAGACAGCACAATGGCCTCGCTGAGTTCTGCAAAGGCGAACTCTTCGGCCAGCCGCTCCAGCAGGTGTTCGGGCGGTAGCGTCATCAGTGGCGGTTTCGCCCGCCCAGTGATGGAAAAGCGGGTATAGTCGAACGGGGCGAGACGTTTTTCTCCAACGGTTTCGACCGGAACGGTCGGTTCGCCATGAAGCAGCAACACCTCCGCCACATCGCCTTCACCAAGCCGTTGGAACAGGCGGTCGGACAGTTCACCGGCCAGTTCGCCAGCCTGCGCACTGTGCTCGATCATCGCTGTGATCGAACGCGCCGAAACACCGCTTTCGGCCAGAAGCACCGCGCCACGATTCCCAGCCACG
Organism: Allorhizobium borbori; assembly: GCF_014196535.1. Lineage (GTDB taxonomy): Bacteria > Pseudomonadota > Alphaproteobacteria > Rhizobiales > Rhizobiaceae > Ectorhizobium > Ectorhizobium borbori. Next base: position 10,443 of record NZ_JACIDU010000034.1, on the reverse strand, counting down.
AAGATTTCCCAATCCGCACCGCCGGAGGCCGCGATCATCTGGCGGGCCGCTTCGACAATACGTTCGTTGAAGGCGCCGACAAACCCCTGCTCGCTCATCAGCAGCACGAGAATGTGGACGCCACCACCAGCAACTCCCGCCCGCAGCGGCAGGGCGGGCATGGTGGCCAGAACCTCGGCGATAGCGGCGCTGACGGTTGCCGCATAGGTGCGGATACCATCCAGCGCCTGACGCGCCTCCCGCGAGCGCACGGCAGCAATGCCGCGCATGGCGGAAACGACTGTCGATAATTGCTGGACGGACCCGATCCGCGCTTCGATGGAGGAGAGCTTGTTGGTCATGGGGCCTTGTCTGCCGAAAGCCTGTTCACCAGCGCCGCCACGCCCTCGGCAAGCCGCGCGCGCTGCGCCTCATCCAGCGCCTTGCCGGCGGTAACGGCATCCACGGCATCGCGCGCGGCACTGTCCACCCAGGCTGGGAGTTCCGCCCGCAACACCGGAAACGCCTTGACCGGAACGTTATCAAGCACGCCGGCGGCAAGGGCCGTCAGTAACACGACCTGATCGACGGTACGCAACGGCGCGAACCGCGGCTGCGTCAACAGTGCCTTGATACGCTCGCCGCGCCTGATCTGGCCCGTAACGCGCTGGTCCGACATCCCGCCAAAGCGCGTGAACATTTCAAGTTCGAGATATTGCGCATAATCAAGCCGCAAGCGGGCCGAAGCCTGCCGAAGAGCCGGATGCTGTGCCTTGCCGCCGACACGGCTGACCGAAAGCCCGACATCCACCGCCGGGCGCTGGTTCGCGGCAAAAAGCGAGGAACCGAGCACGATCTGCCCATCGGTGATCGAAATCAGATTGGTCGGAATATAGGCCGAAAGGTTTCCGGCATCGGTTTCGGCAATCGGCAGCGCCGTCAGCGAACCGCCACCGAGAGCCGGAGAAAGCTTCGCCGAGCGTTCGAGCAACCGGGCGTGCAGATAGAAAATATCGCCGGGGTAGGCCTCGCGACCAGGCGCTTCACGCGTCAGCAGCGAAAGCTCTCGATGTGTGGCCGCGTGTTTCGTCAGATCATCCACCACGATCAGCGCATGTTGGCCCCGATCGCGAAAATATTCGGCAATGGTGAAGCCGGCGAAGGGGGCGATCCATTGCAGGCCGGGGGCGGACGAGGCCGGCGCGACAACGAAGACACATCGTTCCGGTGCCCCGTGGCTGCGCACTGCCTCGATGACCCGCTCAACCGCCGTCGCCCGTTGACCGACGGCCACATAAACGCAGACGATATCGGTATGCTTCTGGTTGATGATCGCATCGACGGCAATCGCCGTCTTGCCGGTGGCACGATCACCGATAATAAGTTCGCGCTGGCCGCGTCCGAGCGAAAACAGTGCGTCGACCGAAAGGATGCCGGTTTCCACCGGCTCGGTCACCAGATCGCGGTCGATGATGGCCGGGGCGGGCCGCTCGACATCCATCATCGCTGTTGCGGCAATTGCCTCGCCCTCATCGAGCGGGCGACCAAGCGGATCGACGATGCGACCGAGCAATGCCTCGCCCACCGGTACCTGCACCACAGCACCGGTGCCGCGCACGATGGCGCCGGCCTCGATCCCCGCGCCGCTATCGAGCAGGACGATGCTGACCAGGTCCGCATCGAGCGCCAGCGCAAAGCCGGCTTCGCCGTTTTCGAAACGCACCAGTTCATTCAGCCGCACATCCGGCAGGCCGGAAACACGGGCAATGCCATCGGCTACCTGCTCCACCCGACCGAGCATATCAGTGCGAACGCCGACGGCAGCGGCTGAAACGGCAGCACGGCTCTTTTTCAGCCAGTCCGAAAACACGCGGTCAGAGGGCATGGCCGGAAAGCTCCCTTTGAATGGTTTCGAGATCGGCCCGGAAGCTGTTGCGCACCGTGAGATGCGGTGTCACGAGATCGAGCCCGGCAACGAGGTCCGGATCGACTGTCACCGAAAAGACTGCCAGCGGCGCTCCGACAAGACCGGCAATCCTATCGCGGAAGGCATCGGCCTGCGCCGCAGCAAGCGGTGCAGCGGACTTCAGTTCAACGGTGTCGGCACCGGCAATCAGCGCCCGGCTTTCCGCAGGAAGTGCAGCGATGGCCAGCGCAAACGGTTCCAGAAAGGCCTCGGTGCGCAAAGTCTCCGGCAAGCGCTGCAACAGGCGTTCGGCAATCGAAAGGGCGAGTGCCCCCGCATGGTCGGCCATCGCCTGTTCATCTGCAGCGCGGGCGCGTTCAATATCCGCCATCGCGGCCAGACGCAGCGCATCGGCTTGCGTTCCGGCGGCTTTCAGCGCGGCTGCCCGTAGCGCCTCGGCGTCCTTTTGCGCGTCTCCAAGCCGGGCAGCACGCTCGGCCTCGATGGCGGCAAGCCGCTTTTCCGTGTCAGCCTTCGCCGCCTCGGCCTCGGCGCGGGCCCTGCTGGCGGCGTCCATGTCCCTTGCCACCGCCTGCTGGCGCGCGTCGATCATGGCAAGCACAGGCTTCAGCAGGAAGCGCCTGAGCAGGAAGAGCAGAACGAGAACGTTGACGGTCTGAAGCGCAAGCGTCCACCAGTCGATGTGCATCGGGCCGGCCTTACTTGACGAAAGGGTTGGCGAAGAGAACCAGCAGGGCGATGACGAGGCAGTAGATCGCCATCGTCTCGATCATCGCCAGACCGACGAAGAGCGTTCGCGACAGCGCTCCTTCGGCTTCCGGCTGGCGGGCGATGGCGTCCATGGCCGCGGCCACCGCCCGGCCTTCCGCAAGGGCGGGACCTATGGCGCCAAAGGACACGGCAAGGGCTGCCGCGAGAATACTGACGATACCGATGACATCCATGATCAACCTCCTTGGGGCGAATGGGGCGTTGAGGGCGGCGCGGCCGGCGTCCGTTCCCCCTCGTTGACGGCGGAGCCGATGAAGACAACGGCCAGAACCGCAAAAATATAGGCCTGCACGGCACCGGTCAGCAGGTCGAGCGCCATGAGCGGAATGGGCACCAGAAGCCCGGCCAGCGACAGCACGATACCGATGACGAAGACGCCGCTCATGACATTGCCGAAAAGGCGCACGATGAGCGAAAAGGTTCGGGTGATCTGCTCGACGATGTTGAGCGGGATCATCACCCAGCTCGGCTCGGCGAAGGTCTTGAGATAACCGGGAAGTCCGTGGGCATGGATGCCATAGCCAATCGTCGCGGCCAGCACGATCAGGGCAAGTGCTGCATCCGTCTCGATATGGGCGGTCGGCGGTTCGATGCCGGGAACGAGCGACGACCAGTTGGCGACGAGGACGTAGAGGAACAGCGTTGTAACCAGTGAGCGATAGGGCGCGGGGTCGGCCTGCACGGTGGACCGGATCTGGCTGTCTATGGTGGTGACAAGCAATTCCAGAAAAGCCTGCGCCCGCGAGGGCGCCACAGGTGAAAGTCGCCGTGTGATCAGGAAGGAACCAAACCCGAGCAACACCATCAGCGCCCAGGTCACCAGCACGGGTGCGGTCAACGGCACGCCGAAGACGGTGAACAGCGGGAGAAGTTCCAGCGGCGAGGTCATGGTGCATCAGCCTTTCGTTCGCGCCGCAGCAGAACGGCCCGCGCGGCGAGAAGCCCGAGCGCTGCGAAGAGAAGCGGCAGCGCACCGAGCCGGGCAAAACCGTAAAGGGCAAGACCGGTGACGGCGAAGCGCCCGAATTGCAGGACAAGGGCACGGGCGGCCTTGCCACCCGTAAAGGCATCGACGCAGAAACGCAGGCTTAGAAAATGGAAAAGGCCGATTGCGAAGCCACTGGCAAGAGCGGCAAGGGCAGACAGGATTTCGATCATCGACGGTGCATCCATTTCCAGGCCGACCAGAAACCGAGCACAGCTCCGGCCATGATGAGCGGCGCGGTGATGAACACGCCGGATTGAAAATACCGATCGAGCAGACGGCCAACGAACGTTCCAAGGAGGATCGGCGTCAGGAAGGTCCAGCCGAGAATGCCGATCTGCCCTAGGCGCGAAGCAAAGCTTGGAGACGGGTCGTCGCGCTTTTCCCGCACACGCCGGGCAGCGCGTTCGGCCGCATCCGCCATACGTTCGGCACCATCGCCCTTTTCCACATCACTTTGCCGGGATGCCATCGTCGCTTCCCTTCGGCGCAGCGGCAAAATCCGGTGCCGTGCCACGCATGAGCTGCATCATTGCCCGCACCGCCCGCGCATGCAGCCGGGTCTGGTCCACCTTGCGCTCGCGGTCGCTCTCGATTCGCTCGGACCGCATGGCAAGCACCTGCGCGTGCAATGCCTCAAGATCATCTCCCAGAAGCGCCTGCCGGCAGGCCACCGCCACCTCCCGACCGCCGCGCACCGTCAACACACCGGAATCGACCGCGCAGTAGCGCATGTCGCCGGCTGGAAGCTTCCAGCGCAGCACCGAGGGAACGAGCACGGTCAGAAAATCCGCATGGCGCGGCAGAATGCCGAAACTGCCGCTGTCGTCTTCGGCGCGAAGCGCCTGCACTTCGCTCCGATCGACGATCCGGGCAGAGGGCGTGGCAATCGTGAGCGTCAGCAGGCCGGTCATGCTGCTGTCCTTTGGGCGCCGGCCTTTTCCTTGGCCCGCGCCTCTTCGAGATCGCCGATCATGTAGAAGGACGCTTCACTCCAGGCATCACATTCGCCTTCAAGGATCGCCCGGCACCCCTTAACCGTATCGGCAACGGGTACCGAGCGCCCGGCAATGCCGGTGAACATTTCGGTGACGGTAAAGGGCTGCGTCAGGAAGCGTTGCAGCTTGCGGGCCCGGCTGACGATCAACCGGTCCTCCTTGCCCAGCTCCTCCATGCCGAGCAGGGAAATCACGTCCTGAAGCTCCCGATAATGCTCGATGGTCTGGCGCACCTGCATGGCGACGTCGGCATGATCGGCCCCCACCACCGCAGCATCGAGCAGCGTCGAGGATGAGGCAATCGGATCGACCGCCGGATACATGCCTTCCGCGGCCATGGCGCGGGAAAGCACCACCATGCTGTCCATATGAGCGGCAATGGCGGTGACGGCAGGATCGGTGAAATCGTCGGCGGGCACGTAAACGGCTTCTATGGCGGTGATCGAGGCGCTGCGCACAGAGGCAATCCGTTCCTGAAGTGCCGCGACCTCACTGGCCAGTGTCGGCTGGTAACCGACCCGCGACGGCAATCGGCCGAGCAGGCTCGACACTTCAGCACCGGCCTGCACGAAGCGGAACACGTTATCCATCAGAAGCAGCACATCCTTGTGCGCCTCGTCGCGAAAGTATTCGGCAATCGTCAACGCCGTCATCGGCACGCGCCAGCGCGCACCGGGCGGTTCGTTCATCTGGCCGTAGACCAGCGCAGTGCGCTCCAGCACGCCGGAGGAACGCATGTCGAGCAACATTTCATGGCCTTCGCGCGAGCGTTCGCCTATGCCGGCAAAGACCGAGATGCCTTGATAATGGCTCGCCATGGCGTGAATCAGCTCCATGACCAGAACGGTCTTGCCGACGCCAGCTCCGCCGAACATTGCCGCCTTGCTACCCTGCGCCATCGGCGCCAGAAGATCGATCACCTTGATGCCACTTGAAAAAAGCGTTGCGCCACCCTTCTGTTCGGCCAGTGTCGGGGCTGCGTGATGGAAGGGTCGGTGCGGCGTATCGTCGGGAAGCCGCGTTCCGGCATCACCGATTTCGCCAATGGCGTTGAGAAGCCTTCCGAGAACGGCATTCCCCACCGGGATCATCACCGGCCCGCCAAGCGGCTTGACCGCAGCGCCCCGCCGCAGACCCGCAGTCTTTTGCAAGGCAATGGCCCGCACGAGACCCGGTCCTATATGCGCCTGAACTTCCGCCAGAACCGGCCCATCCCCGTCGCCTTCCACTTGCAACGCATGCTCGATGGCAGGCAGATCACCGGCAGCGAAGGCAACATCGATAACAGCGCCGCGCACGGCATGAATGCGACCGACTGCAGGAACCATGCGGATCACCCGGCTATTTCGTCTTCATCAGACTATTCCTCTGGCGCGGCGGGTCAAGCGCCGATCCGCCGCAGTATCCGGGCAGCCCTGTGGAGCGCCAAATTTTCCGAAGGTGCTGTAACGAAGCGTCCGTCCGGGTCGTACTCCCCTTTGCAAGCCAATCAAGGCTCGCCAGCCAAGGAACCCGACCCATGAACAAAAGCCTCGCCTCCCTCGCCCTCGCCGGTTCGCTCGCCACCGCGCTGACGACGCTTGCCGCTCCCGCCGCCTCTGCCGCCGATGCCAAGGAAAAGTGCTATGGCATTGCGCTCAAGGGCCAGAACGACTGCGCAGCCGGCCCCGGAACAACCTGCGCCGGCACCTCCAAGATCGATTACCAGAAGAATGCCTGGAAGCTCGTGCCCACCGGCACTTGCGAAACCATGAAGGTCCCCGGCGGCATGGGTTCGCTGATGCAGGGCCCGGCCCCGGTCTGACCCCGTAACTCGGCACACGGCGATGGGTGGTGTCTCCCGCCGGGCACCGCCCGTCGCCCCTTCCACAGCCAGGACAGGAGACACAGCCATGCAAGCATCCAACCTGCCGCGTCGTGCGGGTGTCGGCTTCAAGCCAGAGCATTTCGAAGCCATATTGGCCGATACGTCGCCACCCGGCTTTCTCGAAATCCATGCGGAGAACTATATGGGCGCGGGTGGCCCCCCCCATGCGCGGCTTGCGCGCTTGCGGCAGGACCATGCGCTATCGATCCATGGCGTCGGCCTTTCGATCGGCGCCATGCAACCGCTCGACAGCGATCATCTCGCCCGGTTGAAAGCGCTTTGCGACCGTTATGAGCCGGAAAGCTTTTCCGAACATCTGGCCTGGTCCTCGCATGACACCATTTTCCTGAACGACCTGCTGCCCCTGCCCTATACGCTGGCCACGCTCATTCGCGTCGCTGAGCATATCGATCAGGTGCAGGAAGCGCTCGGCCGGCAGATGCTGCTGGAAAACCCGGCCACTTATCTGACCTTCGCGGAAAGCACCCTGCAGGAAACGGAGTTTCTGGCGGAAATTGCCCGTCGTACCGGTTGCGGGCTGCTGCTCGACATCAACAATGTCTTCGTCGCCTCGACCAACCACAATGTCGATCCGTTGGACTACCTCGCTCGGTTTCCGCTTTCGAAGGTTCGGGAAATCCATCTGGGCGGTCACGCGGAAACAGTGGATGATGCCGGTGCACCGCTTCTGATCGACAGCCACGATACCCCCGTGAAGGATCCGGTCTGGGCGCTTTACGAAACGGTGCTTGGCCGTACCGGCCCTATCGCGACGCTGATCGAGTGGGATAATGACGTTCCGGATTGGCCGGTGCTGAGAGCCGAGGCCGAAGCAGCCGGGAGGCTTCTGGCCGCAGCCCATCGCCTCGTGGCCTGAGGAGGCGGCCATGTCACGCGACACACAGGACCGCTTCGCCGCCGCCCTCCTGGATCGGGAGAGCCCCGTGCCGCAGGGGCTTGAAAGCTGGACGGGCACAGCGCCGCCACGTCGCTTCGCCGTCTATCGCAACAATGTCATGCAGGGGTTGATCGGTGCGCTGGCGAGCCGCTTCCCCGCGACGGAAAAAATCGTCGGGCGCGACTTTTTCACCGCCATGGCCGATGCCTATATCGGCAAACACCCGCCACGCTCGCCCGTGCTTCTCACCTATGGCGAGGACTTCCCGGATTTCGTTGCCGGCTTCGAACCCGCTGCTGGCCTCGTCTACCTGCCGGATGTGATGCGGCTGGAAGCGGCACGCAGCCGTGCCTATCACGCCGCCGACGCCGAACCGCTGACCGCGGCGACCTTTGCCGCCATCCCGACGCCACGCCTGTCCGATCTGATCCTGACGCCGCATCCCTCGCTCGCCATCCTGCGTTCGGCCTATCCCGCCGTTCTCATCTGGGCGATGAATTCCGGCAAGGCGGAGCCTGCCCCGCTCACCGCATGGCCGGCGGAAGACGCGCTGGTCGTGCGGCCACACATGCTGGTCGAGGTTCACCGCCTGCCGCCCGGCGGCGCGGTTTTCCTTCAGGCGCTGGCGGATGGACTGACACTGGGCTGTGCCGTCGAAGCCGCCCTTGGCGATGCGCCCGCTTTCGATCTCTCGCAAAACCTTGCCGGGCTCATCCGCTCCGGCGGCTTCATATCTCTCCGGCTCGAGGAACCCGCCAATGCGTGCTGAACCCGCTCACCAGACACTCGCCGACCGCTATCAGGCAGTAATCGCCCTGTTCTCCCTTATCCCGTACGATCTGATCGCACTCATTGCCCGGCTGTCCATCGCCGGCACCTTCTGGCGTTCCGGCCAGACCAAGGTGGACGGCTGGCGGGTTACGGATACGGCTGTCTATCTGTTCGAGAACGAGTATAGGCTGCCGTTTGTCGATCCCTGGCTTGCAGCCCATTTCGCGGCGCTGGCCGAACACCTGTTTCCAGCACTTCTTGTCCTTGGTCTTGCCAGCCGACTTTCGGCGCTCGCCCTTCTCGGCATGACGCTCACCATCCAGCTTTTCGTCTATCCCGATGCCTGGCCGACCCACGGCACCTGGGCCGCTTGCCTTCTGATCCTCATCGCAGCAGGGCCGGGCCGCCTCTCGCTCGATGCATTGATCACGCGAATGCGCGCGCGGCAAGCTTCGGCAGCATGAGGCGGAAGGCGATGGAGCGGGCACTCTGGAATATGAGCAGCGAAAGCCACAACCCGTCATTGCCCAGGAGCGGCTGCAGCACAGCCCAAGCGGCAATATAGACCACCAGTGACAAAAGCATCAGATTGCGCATCTGGCGCGACCAGGTTGCGCCGATATAGACCCCATCCATCTGAAAGGCGACAATGCCGAAGACGGGCAGCGCCACGATATACGGCAGATAATCCCGCGCCAGTGCCTGTACCTCCGGCGTCGGCGCGGTGATGCCGATCACCCAGCCGCCACTGGCCAGAAAGCCGAGCGAGACCAGTCCCGCGGCGATGAACCCCCAGAGCGTGGTGAGTGAAAGCATCCGATTGAAGGCCGGACGGTAATGGGCGCCGATGGCGCGACCGGCAAGCTGTTCGGCGGCTGTCGCCACGCCATCCAGAAAGGCGACGCCGAAGAAGTGGAAGTGCAGAAGAATGGTGTTGGCAGCGAGAATCTCGATACCGAGTGTCCCGCTCTGGCGCGTGAAGAACGACAGGCCGCCAAGCAGCGCAAAAGAGCGGACCATCATGTCGCCATTCACCGAGAAGGCACGGCGGAAGGCACTGGCATCCGGCCAGGCCCACCTCTCGCGGTCGGTCTTCTTCACGATAAGATAGAGCCCGGCTGCGGCCGTGACCGCTTCCGCCACCAGAGAGGCTGCAGCAACGCCCGCCACGCCCCAGCCGAGATAAATGACCCAATAAACGCTAAGCCCTGCGTTCAGCACGTTGAGCAGGGTCTGCAACGCCATGGCGGGCAGCGCCTCGCCCCGCCCGATGATCCAGCCGAAGGCAACGAAATTGAACAGCACGAAGGGTGCGGACCAGATGCGCCAGTCGAAATAGGTCTTGGCCGCCTCTGCCACCGGCCCCTGCGCACCCATGGCCATAAGACCGAGTGCCCCAAGCGGCTTCTGCAACACCACGAGTGCAAGACCGGCCACAAGTGCGATGGCAAGACCGCTTGCCAGCATGCGCTGTTCCTCGCGGCGGTCTCCGGCCCCGACCGCCTGCGCGGTAAAGCCGGTGGTTGCGCCACGCAGGAAATTGAAGGTCACGAAGATGACGTCGAAAATGACCGCCGACAGCGCCACGCCGCCCACCAGCACCTCATCCCCCAACTGGCCCACCACCCCCGTCGCCACCAGTCCGACCAGCGGCGTCGACAGGAACGCGATCATCATAGGAATCGATATCCTGAGCACTTCGCAGTGGGTGATGTCGAAAGGCCGGACAACGGGCCGCTTCTGCGAAATCTGGGGCACGGGCGGGAATCAAATCCTGAGTTCGACAGGCAAGAGGCTCACTATCGCCTGCCAGCGCCAGTGCGGTCAACGCATGATCAAAACAGTCCAAAGCGATTGCGGTTGCCATATATCGGACCCGCCGCCGCAACTGTCCGTGGCAGGCCGTCGCATCCCTGCGACACAGGCCGATTCATGTTTTGCACTTCAAAGACTTTCGTCTAAAAGACCACCCGGAGGCTGTGTCCGAACGCCCTGCCGGGGTCGGACAGATAGCGAGGAGGACAGTGTGAGAATCGGGACACCGAAAGAGGTATTTTTGGGTGAGTCGCGTGTAGCGATGACGCCAGAGAGTGCATTGCAGCTCCAGAAGCTGGGGCATGGTTGCGTTTTGGAGAGCGGTGCGGGTCTGGCAGCGGGCTTTACCGACGAGGCCTATCGCAAGGCGGGCGTCGAGGTGGTCGACAGCGCCGAGGCCCTCTTTGCGTCGGTAGACGTCATCGCCAAGGT
>NZ_JACIDU010000033.1 GCF_014196535.1 Allorhizobium borbori | reverse complement strand
CTCTGTCGTGCGGGCGCTCCCGTGTAGAATTTGACCCATAGCGCATCCCTCCATTCATGGCTGAATAATGCACCATCAAATGCCGGGACTAAACAGCTAAGCCCTGCGCTGCTGGAATCCTGGGTGTGGACGATCTCCATCGGCAGCGGTGTGCTCGGTCTTATCCTGAGCCTGCACTACCGTGTGCCGGTGGTCATCGCCTGGTCGGCACCGGGCTCAGCGCTTCTGATAACGCTTCTGCCAACCGTTGATTTTGCCGATGCTGTCGGCGCTTATCTCGTTGCCAGCTTCGCGGTTTTCATCATCGGGCTTACCGGCACGTTCGATCGCATCATCGGCAGACTGCCGGCCGGCATTGCTTCGGCAATGCTCGCTGGCATCCTCTTCGGCTTTGCCGCAAAGATGTTTCTCGCCTTGCCGCTCACGGTGGTTGCGCTCACCGGTCAGTGGGTGCCCGATATTGCCGTCCTGCGTGGTAGTGGCTATCCGCGGCCGGGAGCGAGCCCGCTCATTGCCTGGAGCGCCGTGGTTTCCGCCGTGCTCGCGCCATTCGGCTGCCCCGGGCTGAACCTTGCCGCCTTCACCGGCGCCATCTGTACCGGCAGGGAATCCCACGAGGACCCGGCGAAACGCTATTTCGCGGGCGTTGCCGGTAGCCTGTCCTATATTCTCCTCGGCTGCATTTCGGCCACCGTGGCGCTCTTCGCCATGCTGCCGAAGGAGTTGATCGCAGCACTGGCCGGCGTTGCGCTTTTTCCAACGATTGCCACGGCGCTTTCAGCGTCACTCGCAGATGCAGGCGACCGGGATGCCGCACTCGTCACCTTCATCGTTTCCGCTTCGGGCATGTCCCTTCTTGGCCTCAGGGCCGCGTTCTGGGGCTTGCTTTTCGGCGTCGCGACCCATTTTCTGCTGCGGTGGCGACCCGCTCGCCTGCCGCATTCCAACATCGAAAGAAGCTGACCATGCCGATCCTCACGCTCGCCTCCCACTCTCTCCATTACCGCATCGACGGAGACGGCGAAGACAAGCCTTGGCTGATCTTCTGCAATTCGCTCGGGACGGATCTATCGATGTGGGATCCGCAGGCAGAGGCGTTTTCGCGCGATTATCGCGTGCTACGCTATGACCGTCGCGGTCACGGTCTGTCCTCCGCCCCGCCGCCGCCCTATACGCTTGCCGATCTCGGGCAGGATGTGCTGGCGCTGCTCAATGCATTGGCGATCCGCCAGACCCATTTTTGTGGGTTGTCGATTGGCGGCTTGACAGGTCAATGGCTCGGCATCCACGCCGGAAGCCGCTTCGGCAAGATTATCGTCTGTGCGACCGCCGCCCGGATCGGCACCGCCGAGGGTTGGGCCTCGCGGATGGACGCTGTGCGGGCTAACGGCCTTGCCGGACTGACCGCCGCCACCGCCGAACGCTGGTTCACCCCGGAATTCAACGCCGCCGAACCTGCGGCAGTCGCAAAGGTCCTCGGCAGCTTTGCCGCGACTTCGATCGATGGCTATGTCGGATGCTGCTCAGCGCTGGCCGGTGCCGACCTGCGAGGCGATATCGGGCGCATCGAGAATTCGCTGCTCGCGATTTCCGGTGCGGATGATCCCGTTTGCCTGCCGGCGGATCTCGATGCGATAGCGGCTGGTGTGGCACACGGACGGCATGTTTCGCTGCCGGGCCGCCACATTGTGAACCTGGAATCTGCTGCGGCATTTAACGCAACGCTCAGCCGCTTTCTGGAAGGCAGGACCTGACACCGCCCGTCCTTGTCAGCCATATGTCAGTTCGGAGCTGATAGCACACGCCCGCAAGAATTGGCGGGGTATATCTTACAAATGGTGCTGGGAATTTCGATCAACAGAAGGGCGCCGCGAACCAGCGTGGGCCAGAGGCCTCGGCTCATGTGCTGGGCCATTGTGGTCGCGGCGCTTGCCATGCTCGCCGTACTCTGGATATCTGCGGTTCCGGCCCTGGTTTATTTCGAAGCCGTGGGAGCGTTCTCGTCAACCCATAGTGCCAACAGTCTCGGTCTGGATCGCTACCGGGTGACGATCGAGCGCCAACCCATCGGGGGAATTGGGGACAATCTCTCGGGGCTGAGCTATTCGAATAAAACCGGGACCCTGTTTGCGGTCACCAATCGTCCGCCGCAGGTTGTCGAACTTTCCACGGATGGACACCTGCTTCGTACCATTGCACTTGAAGGCGTGACTGACCCGGAGGGCATAACCCATGTGGCCGGCGACCGGTTCATCATTGCGGATGAGGGCAGTCAGAGCCTGCACTGGGTAACGATCCGGCCGAATTTGTCCAGGCTTAGTCTCGATGGTGGTGAGCGGCTGAAGCTCAACATTGGTGCCATGCACAACATGGGTTTCGAAGGGCTCTCCTGGGATGCCAGTCACCAACGGCTCTACGTGACGCAGGAAATGTTTCCGGCACGGGTCATTGTGATCAACGGCCTCGAGGCGGATGCGGGTTTGCGTCTTGAGATCGATGAATGGCGACCGAAAAATTGGGCGGATGCATTCCTTATGGACCTCTCGTCCGTCTCGCTTCATGAGCCCACGGGCAATTTGCTCCTGCTCAGCCATATGGCGTCCATGCTGGTCGAGCACGACTCAGAGGGAAGCGTGTTGAGCACGTTGCCCCTCTGGCGTGGGTGGCATGGCCTTGAGCGCAGCGTCGGTCAGGCCGAAGGTGTGGCGGTGGGCCCGCAAGGCGAGATATTCATCGTCTCCGAGCCGAATCTTTTCTACAGGTTCGAACGCTTGTGACCGCGTATCTTTCCACGGTCGCACATTACCTTTCTTTCCGGACACGGAGACGGGCAATCAGGAAGCGCGATCGCTGGAAAACTTCCATGCGGGCGTTAATCTGTTGTATAAGATGAGGGTCATCCGTCATCTCTCTGATTTTGCGGTCTGAACCGGTTGCACCAATTGCTGTCTGGCGGTTTCGATCACCGCTTGCGACAGGCTGCTGAGTTGATCCGCCGCGAGGCGGGAGACTTGCCAGTAGAGCGGAACATCGAGCGGTCGTGCGGGTAGGATCTCCACCAGTCGGCCAGCCTTCAGATGGTCCTTCACCAGAAGTTCGGGATTCAGTCCCCACCCCATGCCGGCGAGGCTTGCATCCACGAAGCTCTGCGTGGAGGGCAGCCAGTGGGTCGGGAAGGCGACGTCTTCGCCGAGTTCCTGTCGGATCCACTGGCTCTGCAGCCGGTCCTTCTGGTTGAAGGTCAGCGCCGGTGCGGCGGCAATGGTGCGCGCGGTGACGCCATGGGCGAAATGCCGGGTGACGAATTCGGGGCTTGCCGTCGCGCGATAGCGCAACGCGCCGAGCGGAGTGCGCCTGCATCCCTGAACAGGTTTTTCCAGACTGGTGACGGCGGCGAGAACACGACCGCGCCGGAGCCATTCAGCGGTGTGGTCCTGATCGTCCACGGCAGCGTTCAGCAGGTGGCCGCTGTTCCTGGCATAGGTTGAAATGGCTTGCATGAACCAGGTGCCGAGACTGTCGGCATTGGTGGCGATGTGGAGCGTCACCTGTGGCGCGGCGGAGCCTGCCTCCGCAAGGGCAGGCAGATTTTTGAACAGTTCGCCCTCCAACATTGCGACATGCTCGATGTGGCGGCAAAGCCATTCGCCTTTTTCCGTGGCAACGCATGGCGTTGCGCGCTCGACCAGAACAACCCCCAACCGGTCCTCCAGATTCTTGATGCGCTGGGAGATGGCGGACGGCGTTACGTTGAGCATCTTTGCCGCCTTTTCGAAGCTTCCGGTATGCGCGACGGCGGCCACGGCGCGCAGGGCGGGATAATCCAGCATGAATTAGCTCACCTTAATCATGGATAGTGAGTTTAATTAGTTTAATTCGCGTCGCGACGATATCAGGAAGTCCGTTACCATCAGGAATCTTCACCGGACATGGATCTCTCGGTTTATATGACGGGCCTGACAATGGGCCTCAGCCTTATCGTTGCCATCGGTGCCCAGAATGCCTTCGTTCTGCGGCAGGGACTTCGCAACGAACACGTTCTCGCCGTCAGCCTCACCTGTGCTTTGTCCGATGCCGTTCTGATCGTGATCGGCGTCACCAGCTTCCGTCAGATTGCGGCGCTGCTGCCGTGGCTTGATCCCGTCATGCGCTTTGCTGGGGCGGCATTCCTTATCTGGTATGGCGCGCGCAACCTGCTGTCGGCCTGGCGCTCGTCGCAAGCCCTTTCAGCGGCGGAGGGGCAGTCGGCCAGCCTTGCCAAGACGTTCGCCACCTGCCTGGCGCTGACCTGGCTCAATCCGCATGTTTATCTTGATACGGTGGTGCTGCTGGGGACGATTTCGACCCGGTTTCCGGGGCGGGAGGCCGCCTTCGCTCTGGGTGCGATGACGGCATCGTTCCTGTTCTTCTTCGCGCTGGGCTATGGTGCACGATGGCTGAGGGGTTTCTTTGCCCGGCCATCCGCCTGGCGGGTGCTGGAAACGCTCATCGGGCTGACCATGTGGGCCATCGCCTGGTCGCTTGTTGCCCCTGTCAACTAAAAGAGGGTGTCTGTCGACAGGTCTTCCAGCCAAGCAGGATGGCCGCAGCCAGCACAATGGCCTGGGTGATGACGAAGGCGGGTTCCGTCCCGTTCGGGGCAAGGGCGTTCAGGGCCTCGACCTTGAGAAAACTCTGCACGACCAGCACGAACAGGTTGAGATAGAAGCCCGCCGTCGCGGTGATGGCATAAAGGGAACGGGCGCGCCCGTGAAGCCGAAAGCCGTAGAGTGCGACAGCGGCGGTCGCCAGAACGACGGTTGAAATGATGCCGACACCGAGTGCCGGCGTAAAGGCGGTGATGGGGAAGAGGAACCCCGTCAGCGTGGTTGCGGCGGTCGTTGCGAGAAACAGTGCCGTCATGCGAGGCATCCACCGTCCGGCGGCATAGGCGGGCAGGGCGATGAGGCCGGTTGCGATGCCGACAAGGCTGAGCGCCACGTGCAGCGCGGTAAACTGGGAAATGGTGAGCCCGAGGATCATCGACCTGTTCCTTTCAGGTTGCGCTGGCGAGCCGATAGCGTTCGGCAGGGCGGGCGAGGGAGAGTTTCGGCCGCAGGGCATCCCGCGCGGCGAGAAGAGCATCGAGAGCGGCGACATCCGGTAGCGATGGAATGGTCAGCACTTCGCCGAGATCGAGCCCGGCGAGCGCGGCATCAACCATGTCATGCACGTCCATCACCATGGCGGCGGGAATGGTGTCGAGCGTTTCCGTCTCCCAGATCGCGGTGCGGGTTATGCCGGGCAGTACGCCCTGAACCCGAACGCCGGACGGCGAAAGCTGGGCATTCAGCGCTTCGGTAAAGGCCAGCACAAAGGCTTTGGTGGCGGGGTAGACGGCGGTGAAAGCCGCCGGCATCAGCGCCGTGACCGAGGTGATGTTGATGATGGTGCCCTTGCCGGTCGCGGCCAGACGCGGCGCGATGGCGGCGGCAAGCCCCGTGACGGCGAGAACGTTAAGCGCGATCATGCCCGTGACATGGGCGGTATCGAGCGAGGTGATCGGCCCATCGCCGGCAATCCCGGCATTGTTGACGAGGCCCGTGATGCCCGCATCTTCGCGCAGCCGCGATTCCACCTTTTCCAGCCCGTCTGGCTGTGAAAGATCGGCGGCGAGAATATCAACGGCGACACCGTGTTCGCGCCGGATCTTTTCGGCCAAGGCTTCAAGCTTGTCGGCGCGGCGGGCAACCAGCACCAGATCGTGGCCACGGCGGGCGAGTCGGTCGGCATAAACGGCGCCGATACCATCAGACGCGCCTGTGATGAGGTAGATTTCCTTCGTCATGTCCTGTCTCCTGTGTTGGGGCCTTCTTGCGTCCCGTGGGAATGAAGATAGGCTGACACGCAGCGATGCCGGATTGTCGGTTTCGACAGAAACCGAGCCGAAACCGACAAAAACGAGGGGAGAGTGGTTATGGCGGGTGTTGCTGGCCGCGGCATCGAAATCGGACTGGTGCTTTATCCGGGATGCCAGATCGCAATGGTGCATGGCATCACCGATCTCTTTGACATCGCGACGCAGTTTTCGCGGGAACATGGCGGCCCGGCACTGTGCGTCAGCCAGTGGGCGCTCGGGGAGGACGGACGCATTTCCCGCACCTATGACACGGAACCGCTCAAGGCGGGGAAGCCGGATATTTTCATCGTACCCGGTCGCTTGACGGGGCCGGCCGGAGCGGAGGAGGCCGAGCCCTATGCGCGCTGGCTGCTGGAGCGACATAAGGAGGGTGCAACGCTCGCGGCCAGTTGCGGCGGCACCTTCATTCTGGCGGCAACTGGCCTTCTTTCTGGCCGGCCGGCGACCACCCACTGGTATTTTGCCGATCTGCTGCGCGAACAATATCCGGATGTGCTGGTCGAAACCGACAAGATCGTCATCGAGGATGGCGACATCATCACCGGTGGCGGCCTTATGGCCTGGACTGATCTCGGCCTACGCATCGTTGACCGGCTGCTGGGGCCGACGGTGATGATCGAGACCGGCAAGTTCCTGCTGATCGATCCAGCCGGGCGCGAGCAGAAGCATTACAGCACCTTTGCGCCACGTCTCACCCATGGCGACGAGGCAATCCTTCGCACCCAGCATTGGTTGCAGGAACGTGCCGGCCGCCCCGCCAGCATTGCCGATATGGCGGCGCAGGCACGGCTGGAGGAGCGCACTTTCCTGCGCCGGTTCAAGGCAGCGACCGGCCTGAAGCCGATCGAATACGTGCAACACCTGCGCATTGGCAAGGCGCGGGAACTGCTGGAGTTTACCCGCCGCCCCGTCGATCAGATCGCCTGGGCCGTGGGCTATGAGGATGCTGCGGCCTTTCGCCGGGTGTTCAACCGTATTCTCGGCCTCTCGCCGGGCGAGTATCGCAGCCGGTTCGCCGCACAGGCTGCTGCCTGAGCGGAGCGTGGGACTTGCACCGGACGAGGCCGGGTGCTTAATGACCTGATGGCCTTCACTTTTCGTCAGTTGCAATATTTCGTCGCCGTTGCCGAGCAGGGTTCGGTGACGCGGGCCGCGCAGAACCTGTCGATTTCCCAGTCCTCCGTGACTGAAGCGATCAAGGAACTGGAGGCCGATCTTGGCGTGGAACTGTTCGACCGGCATCCGCGCGGGCTTTCCATCACCCATAACGGCCACCAGTTCCTGCGGCACGCGACGAAAATTCTCTCGACGGTTTCGGATGCGCGCACGTCCTTCGCGGAGAACAAGCGCAGTGAAGGTGGCAAGCTGAATATCGGCGTGACCTCGCTGGTGGCCGGTTATGTCCTCTCCGATCTTCTCGCACGCTATCGCCGCGCCTGCCCGGATGTGGATGTGACGGCCATCGAGGATAACGGCTCCTATCTGGAACACCTGCTGGTGGGTGGCGAACTGGATGTGGCCGTGATGGTGATTTCCAACCTGCGCGACCGCATGGCGCTTCAGGCGGAAATCCTCGAAACCTCGCCCTATCGCCTCTGGTTGCCGATGGGGCATCCTCTGGTGTCCGCCGATATCATTTCGCTGACCGACGTTGCGCGTGAACCGCTGATCATGCTGACGGTGGATGAAATCGAGGAGAACACCGGCAAGCTGCTGTCCGCGCTCGGCGCGCGGCCGCATGTCGCCTTCCGCACCCGATCGGTGGAAGCGGTGCGCAGTCTCGTGGCAACGGGCGCTGGCGTGGCGCTTCTGCCCGATCTCGTCTATCGCCCCTGGTCACTGGAAGGTGATCGTATCGAAAATCGCGATGTTTCCGGCTCCCTGCCCGTAGTGCAGGTGGGTATGGTCTGGCGCAAGGGATCCAGCCTGCCGCAATCCGCCCGCGATTTCATCGGCATAGCCGAGGCCATGCGTAGTGGTCGAAGCCGCTGAACGGCTTCGCATTCGGTTTTTCCGATATCGACATTCTGTCGAATGAATTTGCGAATGCGGCGCTTTGTGGGCAACTTTCTTTCCGGGAACAAACGCCGCAATGACGGCCAAATCGGGAGAACTGCCATGAAGTCTTTTCTGAAGACATGCACAGCCCTGTCCGCTGTTTTGAGCTTTGCCACCGTCGCCGTCGCGCAGGAGCCGTTGAAGGCCGTTGGTGCCGGTGAGGGTGCGCTTTCAATCGTCGCCTGGGCCGGCTATATCGAACGCGGCGAAACCGACAAGGCCTATGACTGGGTCAGCAAGTTCGAGACGGAAACCGGATGCAAGGTTTCGGTCAAGACCGCGGCCACCTCCGACGAAATGGTGGCGCTGATGAACGAGGGCGGTTTTGATCTCGTGACGGCTTCCGGCGACGCGTCGCTGCGTCTCATCGCCGGCAAGCGCGTGCAGCCGATCAATACCGACCTCATTCCGAGCTGGAAGACGATCGATTCCCGCATCCAGAATGCACCATGGCACACCGTGAAGGGCGTTCATTATGGCACGCCCTATGTCTGGGGTCCGAACGTTCTGATGTACAACACCGAAGCGTTCAAGGGCGAGGCGCCGAAGAGTTGGAAGGTGGTTTTCGAGGAAATGACGCTGCCGGACGGCAAGTCCAACAAGGGGCGCGTGCAGGCCTATGACGGCCCAATCTATGTGGCCGACGCCGCGCTCTATCTCATGGCCCACAAGCCGGAACTCGGTATCAAGGACCCCTATGAATTGAACGAAGACCAGTACAAGGCGGCCATCGAGGTTCTGCGCGAGCAGCGCAAGCTGGTCGGCCGCTACTGGCACGATGCGATGATCCAGATCGACGATTTCAAGAATGAAGGTGTCGTCGCTTCCGGCTCATGGCCGTTCCAGGTGAACCTGCTGAAGTCCGAGGGTGCGAAGATCGCATCCGTCTTCCCCGAGGAAGGCACGACCGGCTGGGCAGACACGACGATGCTGCATGCCGACAGCGAACACCCGAACTGCGCCTATAAGTGGATGGAGCACACACTGTCCGCCAAGGTTCAGGGCGATGTATCCGCCTGGTTTGGTGCCAACCCGTCGGTGCCCGCGGCCTGCAAGGGCAACGAACTCCTGACAGATGAAGGTTGCGCCACCAACGGCTTCAACGATTTCGAGAAGGTCAAGTTCTGGCGCACGCCTGTTTCCAAATGCGAAAGCCAGGGCGAGTGCGTGCCCTATCACCGCTGGGTGTCCGACTACATCGGTGTGATCGGCGGCCGCTGAGGTTTTCATCACCCCGTATCATAACCCCGGCATAGGCCGGGGTTATCCATTCCCATGGCTCGCCGACGCCTGCGCGGCGAGCGGATGAAGGTTCTCGCCATGACATCTGCCGTTTCGTTCTCGAAGGTTTCCCGCCATTTCGGCGCGGTCAGGGCTGTCGACGCCGTCGATCTGGTGATAGAACCCGGCGAGTTCTTCGCCATGCTCGGCCCGTCCGGGTCCGGCAAGACGACATGCCTGAGGCTTATTGCGGGTTTCGAACAACCGACATCCGGCCACATCGAAATCTTCGGCGAAACGGCAGAGGGCGTGCCGCCCTATCGCCGTAACGTCAACACCGTGTTTCAGGATTACGCGCTCTTTCCGCACATGAACATCCTCGATAACGTCGCCTACGGACTGATGGTGAAGGGGGTGAGCAAGGCTGAACGACACAGGCTGGCGGATGAGGCACTGGCGCTGGTCAAACTGCCCGGTTACGGCGCACGTAAACCCGGCCAGCTTTCAGGCGGTCAGAGGCAGCGCGTGGCGCTCGCCCGTTCGCTGGTCAACAAGCCGAAGGTTCTGCTGCTGGACGAACCGCTCGGCGCGCTCGATCTGAAACTGCGCGAGCAGATGCAGGAGGAGTTGAAGAGCCTGCAACGCAAGCTCGGCATCACCTTCATCTTCGTCACCCACGATCAGGGCGAGGCGCTTTCGATGGCCGACCGCGTGGCGGTGTTCAGCGAAGGGAGGATCGTGCAGGCCGGTTCACCGCAGGAAATCTATAATCGCCCCCGGACCCGCTTCGTCGCCGATTTCGTCGGCTCCTCCAACGTGATCACGCCCGATGCGATGGCAAAGCTCGGCGGCGAACGGAAATGGGCAAGCCTTCGCCCCGAAGCCATCGCGCTGGCGGGGGAGGGTGTGGAGGCCAGAGTGAAGGCCACAAGCTTTCTCGGATCTGCGACGCGCGTTTCCGTGCAAGCGGGGGAAACCGCGCTTTCCGTCATGGTGCCCGCCGGTCATCCGGTGCCGGAAGCGGATGCGATGGTGCGGTTGTCGTGGAAACCATCGGATGTGCATTACATGGAGGGTGAGGCATGAGCGAGGTTGCTGCCACCTCCATACTGCCCAAGACCGATGGCCCGTTGGGTCGTCTGTCCGATCTCTTCTGGCGGCGTCCGGGCCTCCTGCTGCTCCTCATGCTCTTGCCGCCGCTTCTGTGGCTCGGCATTATCTATGTCGGCTCGCTGATTGCGCTTCTGTTGCAAAGCTTCTTCGCCATCGACGATTTTTCCGGGCTGGTCGTCTACGAAATCACGCTTGACACCTACAAGCAGCTTCTCATTCCGGCCAATTTTGACATCATTCTGCGTACCATCCTGATGGCGGCGGCGGTGACGGTGGCTTCCGCCGCCCTTGGCTTTCCAATCGCCTATTATGCGGCGCGCTATGCCACCGGAAAATGGAAGGCGGTCTTTTATCTCGGCGTCATGTTGCCGCTCTGGTCCAGCTATCTGGTTAAGGTCTATGCTTGGAAGCTCATCCTTGCCAAGGAAGGCATCCTGACGTGGATTTTTGAGAAGCTGCATCTTTCCTGGCTGCTGGACGCCGTGCTGGCGCTTCCGGTGATCGGCGGCAATTCGCTGTCGATCAGCTATATCGGCACGTTCCTCGTCTTCGTCTATATCTGGTTGCCCTATATGATCCTGCCAACACAGGCCGCCCTTGAGCGTGTGCCCGGCAACCTCATCGAAGCCTCGTCCGATCTCGGCGCGACGCCGGGTCAGACCTTCCGCACCGTGCTTCTGCCGCTGGCGTTGCCGGGCCTCATCGCCGGATCGATCTTCACCTTCTCGCTAACGCTTGGCGACTACATCATTCCGCAGATCATCGGCTCGTCGCGGTTGTTCATCGGGCAGGCGGTCTATACGCAGCAGGGCACGGCGGGCAATGTGCCGCTGGCGGCCGCCTTTTCGGTGGTGCCGATCGTCATCATGGGCGTCTATCTCTGGGCGGCCAAACGCATGGGGGCCTTCAATGCGCTCTGACCGGGGACAAAAGGCCGGCTGGCCGCTGACGCTCGCAGCCGCCGGAGGCATAGCCTTCCTGCACTTGCCCATTTTGCTTATCTTCGTCTATGCCTTCACCACGGAGGAAAAGAGCTTCCAGTGGCCGCCGCCGGGCTTTACCACCCAATGGTTCGCGGTGGCGTGGAACCGCCCGGATGTTTGGGACGCGCTGATCCTGTCGCTCAAGGTCGCCTCCATCGCTACGGCCATCGCGCTCGTGCTCGGCACGCTGGCGGCGGCGGCTGTAGCACGCACGCAATTCTTCGGGCGGGAGGCAATCTCGCTGCTCGTCATCCTGCCGATCGCGCTTCCGGGTATTGTCACCGGCATCGCGCTGCGCTCGGCCTTCTCACTGGCCGAAATTCCCTATTCCATGTGGACGATCATTCTCGGCCACGGCACCTTCTGTGTGGTGGTGGTCTATAACAATGCGGTAGCGCGCTTCAGGCGCACGTCGTCATCACTGATCGAGGCTTCGATGGATCTCGGCGCGAACGGTTTCCAGACCTTCCGCTATGTGATCCTGCCGAACATAGCTACGGCACTTCTGGCGGGCGGAATGCTCGCCTTCGCGCTGTCCTTCGATGAGGTGATCGTCACCACCTTCACCGGCGGTCAGCAATCGACGCTACCGATCTGGATGTTGCAGGAACTCATTCGTCCGCGTCAGCGGCCCGTGACTAATGTGGTCGCGGTCGTCGTGGTGCTGGCCACCTTCCTGCCGATCCTTGCGGCCTATTATTTGACCCGCGACACCGAAAGCGTGGCGGGCAGCGGCAAATGAACATGAAACTGAGGGAGAACGTCATGGATACCGCAATGCTGATCGGATCGGCCTTCGTCGGGGGAACCGAAACCGAGGAAAAGATCCTCAACCCGAAGACGGGCGACACCATCCTCGATTTGCCGGAAGCGTCGCTGGCGCAGGTCGATGACGCCGTGGACGCCGCCGAAAAGGCGTTCGACGGCTGGTCCACGACGACGCCCGCCGAACGCTCGGCCTATCTCCTCAAGATTGCCGACGCCATCGAGGCGGATGCCGATGGCTTCGCGGCGCTGGAATCGCTGAACTGCGGCAAGCCGATCAACGCCGTGCGCAACGATGAAATCCCGGCAATCGTCGATTGCTATCGTTTCTTCGCAGGCGCCATCCGCTCGCTGCATGCCCCGGTTTCCGGCGAATATCTGCCTGGCCACACTTCGATGATCCGCCGCGATCCGGTTGGCATCGTCGGTTCCATCGCGCCGTGGAACTATCCGCTGATGATGATGGCGTGGAAACTCGCGCCCGCACTTGCCGGCGGCAACACAATCGTCTTCAAACCCTCCGAACAGACACCGCTGACGGCGCTAAAGATGGCGAAGCTTCTTGCCGATATCCTGCCGGAAGGCGTGGTGAACGTGGTGCTCGGGCGCGGTGAAACGGTGGGCAACGCGCTCATCAATCACCCGAAGATCAACATGGTGTCGATCACCGGCGATATCGCCACCGGCAAGAAGGTGCTGGCGGCGGCCTCCAAGACAGTGAAGCGTACGCATCTGGAACTCGGCGGCAAGGCCCCGGTCATCATCTATGACGATGCCGATATCGATGCTGTCGTCTCGGCAATCCGCACGTTCGGCTATTACAATGCCGGCCAGGACTGCACCGCCGCCTGCCGCATCTATGCCGCCGACAGGGTGTATGACAACTTCGTCGCCGATCTCGCCTCCGCCGTTTCGACGCTGAAGTTCAACCTGCCGGATGACGCCGAAAATGAAATTGGCCCGCTTATTTCCAAGCGCCAGCGAGACCGGGTGGAAAGCTTTGTGACCCGCGCTGCCGAACAGAAGCACATTGAGGTCGTGACGGGTGGCAAGGTGGCCAGCGAGAAGGGCTTCTTCTTCACGCCGACTGTTATTGCCGGTGCAACACAGGAAGACGAAATCGTTCGTCGCGAAGTTTTCGGCCCGGTTGTCTCCGTTACCCGCTTTTCGGAAACGGAAGACGCCATCAAGTGGGCGAACGACAGCGATTACGGTCTTGCGTCTTCCGTCTGGACGAAGGACATTTCCCGCGCCATGAAGACAGCGGCTCGCCTGCGCTACGGCTGCACCTGGATCAATACGCATTTCATGCTGTGCAATGAAATGCCGCATGGTGGTCTGAAGCAATCCGGCTACGGCAAGGATATGTCCGTATATGCCATCGAGGATTATACGGCCGTTCGCCACATCATGATCGCGCATTGATGTGTGTTTTCGGGGGCGGCAGGTCCGCCCCCCCATTCTGGCGGTGTTTCACGGTCGGTCCCCCCCGGCATCGTCCACGCAGAGGTCGGCTCGCTGTTTTCCCGCGCGGTGCTGTCGAAAGAAAAGCGCCAAGACGCACAGGGGCGATAACGGACCTTGCAACAACACATGGTGCCTTTTGGGGTGAGCCCCTATTGACGATCGGACTATATCCGTTATTCTGGATATATGGATGAAAAACAGACGATCGTCGCACTGGCCGCCCTTGCACAGTCCACCCGACTTCAGACCTTCAAGCTGCTCGTAAACCGGGAGCCTGATGGTGTGCCGGCTGGGGAACTGGCGCGCCTTGTCGGCGTGCCGCAGAATACCATGTCGGCGCATCTGTCTACGCTGGCGCAGGCCGGGCTGGTGATGGGTGAGCGTCAGAGCCGCTCCATTCTCTATCGCGCCGATCTGAACGGGTTCAGGGCGGTTGCGCTTTATCTGCTCAAGGATTGTTGCGGCGGTAATGCCAGTCTTTGCGCGCCGCTGATTGCCGAACTCACCCCTTGCTGTCCTCCGAAGGAGAGGCCGCAGGTAGCCAATTAACCCTGCTCGAGACGAAATCATGTCTGAAAAAATCTACAACGTGCTGTTCCTGTGCACGGGCAATTCCGCGCGATCCATTCTGGCAGAATCCATCCTCTCGAAGGAAGGGCAGGGGCGTTTCAACGTGTTTTCTGCCGGAAGTCACCCGAAGGGGCAGGTTCATCCGCTGGCGCTCACGACGCTTGCCGCGCTCGGCTATCCGCACGAAGGTTTCCGTTCGAAGAGCTGGGACGAATTTGCCGCACCCGGTGCGCCTGTCATCGACTTCATCTTCACCGTTTGCGATAATGCCGCTGGCGAAGCGTGCCCGGTCTGGCCCGGTCATCCGATGACCGCCCATTGGGGCGTCGAGGATCCGGCTGCCGTCGAGGGCGCTGAATTCGAGAAGCAGCGGGCTTTCTCGCAGGCCGCGCGCTTCCTGAAAAACCGCATCATGGCCTTCATCAGCCTGCCGCTTGCTTCAATCGACAAGCTGGCGCTGGAAACGCGCCTCAAGCAGATCGGCGCCATGGAAGGTTCGACCCGCCAGGAAAGCGAAGTCTCGTAATGTCCGGTTTCGAACGCTATCTTACCGTCTGGGTCTTTCTCTGTATTGTCGCCGGCATTGCACTCGGGCATTTCCTGCCCGGCGTGTTCGAGGCCATCGGCGCGGCGGAAGTTGCCAAGGTCAACATTCCCGTGGCAATCCTCATCTGGCTGATGATCATTCCCATGCTGGTGAAGATCGACTTCCGGTCCCTTGCCAAGGTCGGCACGTATTGGCGCGGCATCGGTGTGACGCTTGTCATCAACTGGGCGGTAAAACCGTTCTCGATGGCGTTGCTCGGCTGGCTGTTCATCGGCTGGCTCTTCCGGCCGTTTTTGCCGGCGGAGCAAATCGATTCCTATATCGCTGGTCTCATCATTCTCGCGGCGGCTCCGTGCACGGCGATGGTTTTTGTCTGGTCGAACCTGACGCGGGGTGAGCCGTTGTTTACGCTCAGCCAGGTGGCGTTGAACGATGCAATCATGATTGTTGCCTTTGCTCCGATCGTCGGCCTGCTGCTTGGCCTGTCTGCCATCACCGTGCCTTGGGATACGCTGGTCATTTCGGTCGTGCTCTACATCCTTATCCCGGTCGCCATTGCGCAGATGTTGCGGTTGCGCCTTGTAGCCGGTGGGCTCGATGTGCTGCTGAAGACCTTGCAGCCGCTTTCGCTTGTCGCACTTCTGACCACACTTGTGCTGCTTTTCGGCTTTCAAGGCGAACAGATCATCGCCCAGCCGACGATTATCGGGCTTCTGGCCGTGCCGATCCTCATTCAGGTCTACTTCAACGCCGGGCTTGCCTATCTCCTGAACAGGGTGTCCGGAGAGCAGCATTGTGTGGCGGGGCCATCCGCGCTCATCGGCGCGTCGAACTTCTTCGAGCTGGCCGTGGCTGCCGCCATCAGTCTTTTCGGCTTCCAGTCGGGGGCGGCGCTGGCCACGGTGGTCGGCGTTCTCATCGAAGTGCCGGTCATGCTGTCTGTGGTCTGGATCGTGAATCGTTCGAAGGGCTGGTACGAAAGTGCACCGGCCGTTGCCAGAAACGCTGACCGCCCCAAGGAGATCTGACGATGAATGTCACTATCTATCACAACCCCGCCTGCGGAACGTCCCGCAACACGCTGGAACTCATCCGTCATGCCGGTATCGAGCCGGTGGTGATCGAATACCTGAAAACGCCACCCAGCCGCGAGAACCTCGTCCGTATGATCGCGGATGCCGGGTTGACGGTGCGCGAAGCCATTCGCGAAAAGGGCACGCCCTATGCTGAACTCGGCCTGGACAATCCGGACCTGACGGACGATGCGCTTATTGATGCGATGCTCGCTCATCCAATCCTCATCAATCGCCCCTTCGTCGTCACACCGATGGGCACACGCCTGTCGCGTCCCTCTGAAGTGGTGCTGGAGATCCTGCCGGCGGATGGTTTCAAGGGCGCATTTGCCAAGGAAAATGGCGAGGCGGTGCTGGATAGCGAGGGCAAGCGCGTTGTCTGAGGTATCCGATTTCCCCGCAGCGGATATGGGGCATATCCGCCAGCCTGATCTTCAGGCACTGCGACCGCAGCTTTCCACTCATCGGCCGCGTATCCTCATCCTCTATGGTTCATTGCGGGAGGTCTCGTTCAGCCGGCTTCTGGCGATGGAAGCAGGCAGATTGCTTGAGCATTTCGGCGCCGAAGTCCGAATCTTCGATCCCTCCGGCCTGCCGTTGCCGGACGATGCGCCGGCCAGCCATCCCAAGGTTCAGGAATTGCGGGCGCTGTCGGAGTGGTCCGAGGGGCAGGTCTGGGTCAGCCCCGAACGCCACGGCACGATCACCGGCATCATGAAGGCACAAATTGACTGGATCCCGTTGTCACTTGGCGCCATTCGCCCGACGCAGGGAAAAACGCTTGCTGTGATGCAGGTCGCGGGCGGCTCCCAGTCATTCAATGCCGTCAACACGTTGCGTCTGCTCGGTCGCTGGATGCGGATGATCACCATCCCGAACCAGTCATCCGTTGCAAAGGCCTATCAGGAATTCGGCCCGGACGGCCGAATGAAGCCTTCACCCTATTACGACCGTGTTGTGGATGTTTGCGAGGAGTTGATCAAGTTCACGCTGCTCACACGCGATTGCTCTACCTATCTCACCGACCGCTATAGCGAGCGCAAGGAAGCCGGAGAGAAGCTCGAACAGAGAACGAAACTGAACGTGATCTGATGGGTGAAGCCACCATCGTTGATACATATCAATGATGATATATAATGTTCGTCATATATCTTGTCGTCGAAACGATGGTGATCTTCGATGACGAATATCGATGCGGTTCTGCTTGTTCTCGCCCACCCCGTCCGCCGCGAAGCGTTGACCATGCTTCGGGATGGAGCAGAGATATGTCTGTGTGAATTTGTCGGACGCTTCGGCGTGCCGCAGCCGAATATGTCGCGGCACATGGGCGTTCTGCGTCACGTCGGTCTGGTGGTTGACCGGCGTGATGCGCGATGGGTCCGCTATAGACTCAATCCATCTCTTCCGACCGCCGTGCAGCAAATCGTGGTGGCAGTACTTTGCTTGCAAGCACTCCCTAAAAGCGATCTAGAGGCGGTGGCATGATGGTCCATCCCGACACATCGCCACAAGCGCGCAAGGCATCGACCCTGGCGTGGCTGTTGGGCGTGGTCGTTTTCGTCGCCGTCTGGTTTGTTGCCTATAGTGAACTTCCGGCCTTGTCGGAATGGCTTGTGTCACTGCTGCCGGTCGATCCAGCCACACATGCCGGTGCAGCGCTCGCCTTCTTCTTTTACGACACGCCAAAAGTGCTGATGCTGCTGACGCTGGTCGTCTTCGCCATGGGGATCGTGCGCAGTTTCTTCTCTCCGGAAAAGACGCGGGCCTTACTCGCCGGAAGGGCGGAAGGGATCGGCAACGTCGTCGCCGCGATTCTTGGTGTGTTCACGCCCTTTTGCTCATGCTCGGCGGTCCCGCTCTTTGTCGGTTTCGTTTCAGCCGGCGTGCCGCTCGGTGTCACCTTCTCGTTCCTGATTGCCGCGCCGATGGTGAACGAGGTGGCGTTGGGTTTGTTGTTGGCACTGGTCGGCTGGAAAGTCGCAGTCACTTATCTTTTTTTCGGACTGGCCGTTGCCATCGTGTCCGGCTGGGTGATTGGCCGCCTGCATCTCGAACACTGGCTCGAAGCCTGGGTGCTTGATGTGCGCAGCAGCGTTGCAGCGTTCGATGAAGACGCGCCCACACTGGCAGACCGCATCAGGGTCGGGATAGACGCGGTCAAGGATATCGTCGGCAAGGTGTGGGTCTGGATCATCGCCGGGATTGCTGCCGGCGCCTTTATTCACGGCTACGTACCGGCTGACCTGCTGGCGGCCATCATGGGGCGGGATGCGTGGTGGTCCGTGCCGGCAGCGGTGGCGTTGGGCGTGCCGATGTATTCCAACGCCGCCGGCATTATTCCGGTCGTCGAGGCACTGCTGGGCAAAGGAGCAGCCCTCGGCACGGTCCTCGCCTTCATGATGAGTGTCATCGCCCTTTCGCTGCCGGAAATGATTATTCTGCGCAAGGTTCTAAGTCTGAAACTGATCGCCGTTTTCGTTGCGGTTGTGGCCAGCGGCATTCTCGCCGTCGGCTTCCTTTTCAACCTGGTCTTCCGCTAACAAAGGATGAGACAATGAAAGATATCAAGGTATTGGGGCCGGGCTGCGTGCGTTGCCGGAAAACAGAGGAGATGGTGCGCGAGGAAGCGGCCCGCCTTGGTATTGATGTGCGGATCGAGAAGGTCACGGATTACGCCGCGATTGCAAGCTTCGGCATTGCATCGACGCCAGGCATCGTTATCGACGGCAAGGTTGTCCATGCCGGTGGACTTCCTAGCCAGGACAATCTCCGGGCATGGCTGGCGGACTGAGACCGCCGTCACCGCGGCATGCCGGGTGCGGCCGGCACCTCGCCTTATGATCTCACAAGGAACGGTTAGAATCGTCGGCTACCATTGACGCGGGCGCCGATTGAGGTCGCGCCCTGCTCCTCGATATTGAACAGAAGGCTGGCATCGATCATCCAGAGATCGGTGGTTTGTAGTGAAAGTCCTGTGGTGATCGCGCCGAATGCGCCAGCGCCGTCGAGTGCCGAATAGCCGGCCGTTACCCCGAGCTTCGGTGTCAGCTTTGCACCGCTTTCGAGCGTGAAGGCGCGCGCTATTTCCGCACCGAGGCTGAGCCGGAACTGCGTTTCGTCGAAACCCCTGATGGTCAGTTCATCGCCGGCGCTGTTGTGAACCGTGTAGTCATCGACCTTTTCGGAGAAATAAACCGCGCGGATCTTTGGCGTGATGATCGTATCATTGTCGAGCGCCCATTGCCCGGTTAGCGAGGTATCAGCCAGCAGGCGGCGCGTGTCGAAATCGCCATCCCAGAAGGCGGTATCGATGTTGTTGGCCGAGCCGCCATAAAGCAGGCTGGTGTTCCAGAACAGGTTTTTCGCAACCTCGATAGATGCATAGGGGCCGGCCAGCCAGCCATTGCCCGTCAGTTCCGCATCCTGATCTGTCGGATCGGTCATCCGGTCATAATGAAAGGAAAGCCCGACAAGCGCTCTGTCGGATACGAGATAGTCCGCCCCAAAACTGAGCATGGCGAAGCTGCCCCATTTGCCGCCGTTGATATCCTTGTCATGATGGGCAAGCAGTGCTCCGTCGATCCAAAGGTTGAAGGCCGGAAGATAGGTACCGGCTCCGTCGCGCGCCGCTTCCATCTGGGCAAGGCTCGTGGAGAAGCCGAGCGTCAGGCCGTTTTCGCCCGGGGTTGCGCGGGTCGTTACGGCATCCTGCGCCTGCGCCATTCTCCGGCGTTCAAGCAGGCCCGGTACCTTGATCGACGAGGCGATCAGGTTCTGGCGGGTTTGCACGAAATCATGCACGAGCGTATCGATGGTCTGGGCCACCTGGGCCGGGTCATAGCTTAGATTGTAGGTGACCGTTCCGGTATTTGAGGTGCCCAGCACGCTGTTGAGGCGGAAACCGACCCTCGCCTGTCCGGAATAGGCCGGATTTGGCGTGAACTGGAGATACCAGCCGACCGGTGTGATGCTTGCGCTGGCATCGGCCAACTGGCCGCGCGTAATTTGCGCGGTCCCCGCATTGGCCGGCTCAACGAAGGTCATGATGGCGGAGGTGAAGGGTCCGCCAGTTGCACCCCGGTTGAGGTAGACGTCCGGCGGTGTGCCACCCGCAGGAACATTGACGGTGAGGTTGCTCACGGTCACGGCGCGCGGCTTGACCTTCAGCGTATAGTGCGCGCTTCCGGTCGAACCGTTGGCATCGCGCACGGCAATACTGAAACTGTAACTGCCATCGGTGCCGGCCGAAAGCGGGCCGGTCAATTCACCGGTTGAAACGTTGAGGACCATGCCGTTCGGCAGTGTTCCGGAGGAAAGGCTGTAAACCAGCGTGCCGTTACCGCCCGTCGCCGTGATTGACTGGCTGTAGTCTTCGCCAGCCATGGCGGCGCTTAATGCTCCGGGCGTTGGGGAAAAGACGAAGCTTGCTGCCGGTGCAGCGACCGCGATGGAATAGTGCACAACGCCGGTCGCATTCGCAGTGTCGGTTGCGGAAATCGAGAAGCTGGCGTTTCCGGCGGTGGTCGGTGTACCGGAGATCGCACCCGTGGCGGTATTGAGCGAGAGGCCGGCGGGCAGGGAACCACTAGTGACGGTATAGGTATAGGGGGCGGTACCGCCGGATGCTGCAAGCGTCTGGCTGTAGGCTGTTCCGACGGTTCCGTTGGTCAGTGCGCCCGCAGCGGGCGAGAAGGTCAGCGTCGGGGCCGAGACAGTGATGGTAACCGTGGCCGGGCTCGATGTGCCGGAGGCGTTCGTCGCCGTGTAGGTGAAGCTGTCGGTCCCGGAATAGCCGGAAGTCGGCGTGTAGGTAATGCTTGTGCCGGAGGCGGTAGCCGTGCCGTGGGCTGGACTTGTCGCGAGGGCCACCGCAGTGGCCGCGCCGCCGGAAAGGTTGATAGCGATGGTGTTGGCAACGGAATTGGCAGCGACCGTGGCGCTGACATTGCCAGCCGTCGGGGCCTGCACGGCGGTCGAAATGGAATAGGCTGCGACGCCAATCGCGTCATAGGAATCGGTCGCGGTAATCGAGAAGCTAGCGTTTCCGGCGGTGGTCGGTGTACCGGAGATCGCACCCGTGGAGGTATTGAGTGAGAGGCCGGCAGGCAGGGAGCCGCTGGTGACGGCATAGGTATAGGGGGCGGTGCCGCCGGATGCCGCAAGCGTCTGGCTGTAGGCTGCTGCGACGGTTCCGCTGGTCAGTGCGCCCGCAGCGGGCGAGAAGGTTAACGTCGGGGCCGAGACAGTGATGGTAACCGTGGCCGGGCTCGATGTGCCGGAGGCGTTGGTCGCTGTATAGGTGAAGCTGTCGGTCCCGGAATAGCCGGAAGTCGGCGTGTAGGTAATGCTTGTGCCGGAGGCGGTAGCCGTGCCGTGGGCTGGACTTGTCGCGATGGCCGCCGACGCGGCGGCGCCGCCGGAAAGGTTTAGAGCGATGGTGTTGGCAACGGAATTGGCAGCGACCGTGGCGCTGACATTGCCGGCCGTCGGGGCCTGCACGGCGGTCGAAATGGAATAGGCTGCGACGCCAATCGCATCATAGGTATCGGTTGCGGTAATCGAGAAGCTGGCGTTTCCGGCGGTGGTCGGCGTACCGGAGATCGCACCCGTGGAGGTATTGAGCGAGAGGCCGGCAGGCAGGGAGCCGCTGGTGACGGCATAGGTATAGGGGGCGGTGCCGCCGGATGCCGCAAGCGTCTGGCTGTAGGCTGTTCCGACGGCTCCGTTGGTCAGTGCGCCCGCAGCGGGCGAGAAGGTTAACGTCGGGGCCAAGACAGTGATGGTGACCGTGGCCGGGTTTGATGTGCCGGAGGTGTTGGTCGCTGTGTAGGTGAAGCTGTCGGAGCCGGAATAGCCGGAAGTCGGCGTGTAGGTAATGCTTGTGCCGGAGGCGGTAGCCGCGCCATGGGCTGGACTTGTCGCGATGGCCACCGCAGTGGCCGCGCCGCCGGGGAGGTTGAGAGCGATGGTGTTGGCAACAGAATTGGCAGCGACCGTGGCGCCGACATTGCCAGCCGCCGGCGCCTGCACGGCGGTCGAAATGGAATAGGCTGCGACGCCAATCGCATCATAGGTATCGGTTGCGGTAATCGAGAAGCTGGCGTTTCCGGCGGTGGTCGGCGTACCTGAGATAGCACCAGTGGAGGTATTGAGCGAGAGGCCCGCAGGCAGGGAGCCGCTGGTGACGGCATAGGTATAGGGGGCGGTGCCGCCGGATGCTGCAAGCGTCTGGCTGTAGGCTGTTCCGACGGTTCCGCTGGTCAGTGCGCCCGCACCGGGGGAGAAGGTTAGCGTCGGGGCCGAGACAGTGACGGTCACTGTCTGGCTGGCAAAGCCGTATGCATTGGTAGCGGTATAGGTGAAACTGTCCGTGCCGGAATAGCCGGCAGCGGGCGTATAGAAGATCTGGCTTCCGCTTGCGCTGGCAGAGCCATGTTGGGGATTGCCGACCGACAGGGAATAAGTCGTGGAACTGTTGACTGTCGGGGTAATTGGGTTGGCGCTGGAGTTAGCGCTCACGGTCAGGTTCGCTGTGGAAGCAACCGGTGCGCCGTCCATCACAAACAGGGTGTAGGCTGCGCTTCCCGGGCTACCGTAGGAATCGGTCGCAGTGATCGTGAACATATAGGTTCCGTCGGCCGTCGGCGTGCCTGACAGAATGCCGTCCGAAGACAGGTTGAGCCCCGCTGGGATGCTGCCGGCCGTTACTTCATACGTGTAAGGGCCAGTTCCGCCCGAGGCCGCGAGCGTCTGACTGTAGAGCGCGCCTTCGTTGACGGATGTCTGCGACAGGGCGCCGACCGTAATATTCGGCCTGACGACCTCGACGGTCATCGAAAGCGATTCAGGCGTCAGGGTATTCGTCTGGTAACAGCGATCCTGTGTATACCAGCCGTAAATATAGTAATCATCCTCGTTATATCCCGGATCGCCCGGACAATAGGCCTTCTGAACCCATATGCCCGCAGACGTGTGGAGCGTATAGGTGCCAGGCGTCGTCGGGGTGCCGTTGGTATAAAGGAGGAGCCAGCCATTGGCGGTATTGGCCGCGACATACATGCCCGGGATGGAGCCAGTGACGGTGGGCGAATCGGTTGACATGCCGCGCAGGGCTCCATTCACACCGTAAACGTCCCATTTGCCGACCGTAAAAGTGGCATCTGCCGCCATTGCGAGATTGCTGGTGGCTGCCGTCACGAGTGACATCGCAGCCAAGACAAGCGCAATCCAAAGTATCTTCATGAAACCGGACCCCAATGACGGCAGAGGAGGCACATGCCCCAGCGTGTGCATAGCGCACCAGCCTTTGGGACCGATCGTGAAAATTTGGGGAGAGTACAAAGAATTTTGGGTGGACTTATGCTGGGCGACCGCTTCGATCGATCCGGAAATGCCTATGCAGTGGCGGAGACTATCGGGAATGCAGCGGTCATTTGCCGAGATGCCTAGTGTAGGTAGGTTCGGGACTTCGGTAACGGGGCCGTTTCAGTCAAGCAAAAACTAAGGACCGCAGCAGCGCCGTCAGGCTGCCAATGCGGTAAATAATCCGACAGATTCC
>NZ_JACIDU010000032.1 GCF_014196535.1 Allorhizobium borbori | reverse complement strand
CCATAAATCGCGATCCCGGCCGAATCCGGACCACGGTCCGTCATCGTTACAAGCATGTCGCTCAGCAACTCACCCAACCGACCCTCAAGAGAACGATCCTTCAAAAATAATCCTACTATCCCACACATGGTCCGGACCCTTCAGTATCTTGCCTCTGCAAAACGACTAGCAGGCTTTCGCACGGCAATCAATAATAGGAAAATAATATTCATTTAAGGAAACAAAACTTGAATGATCCGATGCATGACAGGTGATCGGGGATCGGTTAGCTCTCACTAAAACTTGTTTGGCGACGGTAACCATGCCGTAGCCTTTCCGCGCGATAAGTGAGGCTGGCGAAAACGGCTTTACTGCACGCGGGCGAGGCGCGCGGTCGGGCTCTGCCATGTCCTCGGGCGAATGTTGCGCCTGATTCCAGTCGAAGGGTCTGCACGGTCAGGCCCGCAGTTTACGGATGATCCGATGAACGTTTCCGATGCCACGCCTTTATTTCTCCGCCCGTTCCTCTCGCCTCTGAAGCGTTCGCTCGCTGCCTCGCTCGCGGTCATCGCGCTGTTACAGCCCGCAGCGGCGGAGGCGGCCGCGTGTTTTCGCGGCATCAATCTTGCCGGCGCGGAGTTCGCCGAAGGCAAGAACGAATACGGCAAGGACTATATCTATCCTTCCGAAGCGACGATTGCCCATTTCGCGGCGCTCGGCTTTACCTCGGTCCGGTTGCCCTTTCTCTGGGAGCGGCTTCAACCGAAACTCGACGGGCCCTTCGATGCCGACGAACTCGGCCGGTTGAAGGAGACGGTTGCGACGATCAAGAAGCACGGTATGGGCGTGGTCATCGATCCGCATAATTATGCGCGCTACCGTCAGAAGATCATCGGCACGCCTGACGTTCCCGATGCGGCCTTCGCGAATTTCTGGGGCAAGCTGGCAAAACTCTTCGCCAACGATCCGGCGGTGACCTATGCGCTGATGAACGAGCCCCATGACGTGGCGGCGGCGCAATGGCTGAAAAGCGCCAATGCAGCGATTGCCGCCATACGCAAGGCCGGCGCGAAGAATCTCGTTCTGGTGCCCGGTACGTCCTGGACAGGAGCCCATAGCTGGCGCTCCGAGGCCTATGGCGGCGCCAATGCCACGGTGATGGCGGGTGTCGTGGATAGCGGCAGGAACTTCGCCTATGAGGTTCATCAGTATCTCGACACCGATTTCTCCGGAACCAAGGGTACCTGCGAACGGGGCGATGCGGCGGCGGCGGCGCTGGAGGACTTTACACTGTGGCTGCGCAATCACGGCGCGCGCGGCTATCTCGGCGAATTCGGCGCGCCGGCGGGTGCGGACTGCAATGCCGGCCTTGCCGCCATGGTGAAGGTGATGGAGGACAACCGCGACGTCTGGACCGGCTGGGCCTACTGGGCGGCCGGCGACTGGTGGCCGAAGGAGGAAGCCCTCAATATCCAGCCCGTCGACGGGAAGGACCGGCCTCAGCTCGATGCGCTCCTGCCGGTGCTTAAGGACCGTTCGAAGAAGGCGCTGTCCTGCCCGTCTCTGGAGCGGTGAGCGGGCGGGCCTTCGGAGCAAAAATGCGATCCGGCAGCAGGAACTGCCGGAGCCGCGAAGGCCTGTTCGGAAATTCCACGCAGGTGGCCGTTCCCAGAATGAACCAGAGCAGGGCCCCGGTCTTGATCGAATAGAACGAGTTGCTGATGAGCATCAGCAGCAGGAGATAGATGAGGACCATCGCCAGATAGGTCCAGGCCTTCTCATCCTTCACCGGCGCAAAGACGAGCGCCCCCCAGAGCGCGACGAAGCCGACGATCCCGAATTTCGTGAGTGTGTAGGCCAGACCGGAATCCGCCGTGAACTGGTCCGTCGTTTCGACGCCGAAGACGATGTCGGGGGTGAGCGAGGTGAGGATGTGCGCCGTTACGGCCATGCGCCCGCCGATGCTGTTATCCCCGCCCAACGTGTTGGTGGCGATGCCATAGGCCGCAACCGCCGACAGCATGATGAAGGGCATGACCATCCACAGAAGGCGCGGCGTGAACTTCAGGATGGGCGAGACGGCCGTGATGAGGATGCAGGTATAGAGGCCGAAGCGGGCATCCGCGAGAACGACGGTGGACAGTGCGCCGATGAGGACCGGAACGCGGAAGCGCATATCGGTGCGAAACAGTGCCCAGCTATAGGCGATCACCCCGAAATTGCCGGCGGAGACGGGTTCCAGGAAGATGGAGGCGACGCGGTGCTGGCCGAGAAAGGGCAGGATGGTGCGCGGTTCCGGACGCAGGCCGGAGATGAACAGGCCGCGCGAAATGCCGAAGGTTTCACCGAGATTGATGGTGCCGCGCGCCAGATAGTAGCCGAGCACGTTGAAGTAATCGAGGAAGGTTTCGACGGCGAAATATTCGAACAGGCCGAAGGCGACGACGATGGCAACGGCTGTTGCGACCAGCCGGTCGGCAAGCATCAGGTCGCGGGCCTTCATACCCATGAAAAAGAAGACCACGGGGATGATGATGTCGCGCACCGCCTTGGCATCGGCATGACCGCGAAAGGCGAACAGCATGGCCATGTAGGCGACGAAAATGCCGAGAAACAAATAGATACCCATGCGCCGGTCAAGCGTGGCGGCAAAGGCAAACATGACCAGAACCATTTCCGACATCATGACATAGAGTTCCCATGTCGGGGTGATGCGGGTGTTGACGAAGCACAGCGCGAAGTTGAACGTCAGGCCACCGATGACGGCGACGGGAATGAGAAGGCGGTTCAGTTTTTCGCGAAAGCTGGCCAGCCAGTCCCGTTTCGAGGTGGCCGGCGTTTCGCCCGGCGCAGGCGATGCGGCGGCGCGGAGCACGCAAGCCGCCGACTTGCGGCGGCGGCTTCTGTCGGTCCCCGTCGGCAACGCCGTGGTCATGCGTCCCCGCCGATGACGATCTGGCCGGGAATCTTGTCCTTCCAGGCGTCAAGCTGGGAGAAAAGTTCCTCGATCTGCTTGCGCTTGACGGCGGTCAGATCGGTCACGATGACGATGGCGTCGCATTCCTCGACCAAAAGCGGGAGGTAATCCACCGCCTCTGTGCCGCAGGCGTCGATCAGCACGAAATCGGCAGGCGGCGCCATGCGTCCGAGATCAATGTCGGGAATGCGGCGATAGACCAGCCGGTCATCCATCAGCAGGTTTTCATCGGCTTCCTCCGGTTCCAGCCGGGTGGCGAGCATGCCGCGCATCGGGCGCTGGGTGGAGGAGCGGTTGATGGAACCGGACGAAGACGGCGTCAGGATCTGCCCCGGAGCGAGCGCGACGGACTGGCGCAGATCGGCCATCGTCTCCGCAATTTCGGCGACAATGTCCTGCTGAAGCGGCGCGGTGTCCGGTGAGACGAACAGGATGGTGGCCGGTCGGCGGTTTCCGAACGTGTTCAGCAGGAAATGTACCGAACGCAGCATGCCGAGGTCGCGTTTGCGGCGGAAATCGCTTCCGGTCTTGTGCTTCGGATTGCGGGAAAAGCGTGCAGTGAGGCCGGACAACAAGCCTTCGCGGGCTTCCGGCTCCACCGGCAAGGTGGCAATGATCGGGATACCGGCGCGTTCGGCTACATCGCCCGGCTTGCGCGTGAAGATGCCGCCGAAGAGTTCGCGCAGGACCGCCAGACCGCTGCCCAGTGCGATGCCGAAGAGGGCGGCCGCAATCAGGACGATCTTCTTGAGGCCGGACGGAGCCTCTGCGGGCGGCGATGCCTCGGAGATGACGTGCGAATTGTTGGTATTGACGCTCTGGGTCTGGCCGAGTTCCTCGGCGCGGGTCAGGAAGGTCTTGTAAATGGTGCGAACGGCCTCGGCCTCGCTTTCGAGCTGGCGCATCCGCGTCAGTGCGGTGCTGCTGTCATAGCTCGAACGGGTGAGTTTGGAGAGCTGCTCGTTGATGGATTTCGTATTGGCGGCGGCGCGCTCGTAATTGGCGCGCATGCTTTCGCGAAGGCGACCGATTTCAGCATCGATCGACTGGCGCACGCCCGCAAGCTGCGAGCGGACCGCACGCATCTGCGGATGGTTGGAGCCAAGACCGGCGGCCAGTTCGGCTTCCCGTTCGAGCAGCGTTGTGTAGCGCGAGCGTAAAAGCTCGATGCTCTGAGACTGCGCGACTTCCGGAATGGCGCCGGCTTCGATCGCGGCGAGCGTCAGATTGCGCGTCTGGTCGTATTTGGCCTTCTGCTGCTCTTCGGCGAGGCGGGCCTGCGTCAGTTGTTCGTTGATGCCGACGACCTGCTGGTCGATCAGCAGGCCCTTTTCACCGGTGGTGACGAGGCCGTTCTGTTCCTTGAACTCATCGACGGCGAGTTCCGCCTTCAGCACGCGGTCGCGCAATTCGCTGGCCTGGGCCTGGAAGCTTTCGGAGGCGCGGCGATTGGCGTCGGAGCGGGTATCTGCGATTTTCCGGAGATAGGTGCGGGCGACCGTGTTGGCGATGAGCGCGGCACGGGTTGCGTCCGGATGTTCCGCCGTGATCGACAGCACGAAGGACTGGCCGGCGCGCAGGACCACAAGATGCTTGAGAAGGGCGGCGGAAATGCCGGCGAGCTTCACTTCCTCGCTGGCGCCGGCGGGAAGCTTGGCGGCCTTGGCGAAATAGGGATCGTCGGCCAGCGAGAGCGAAGTGATGACCTCGTTCAGGACATCGCGCGACTGGACGATGTAGGTCTGGCTTTCAAGGCTCGACTGTTCCTGCGGCGACGTGCCGGTGACGAACAGATCGCGCCGGTCGGCCAGAAGACCCTGCGGGTCCAGCAGGATTTCGGTCGATGCACGGTAGAGCGGCACGACGGTCGACAGGTAGAAAGCCGCCAGAACGACGCAAGCGATCACCGACAGCACGATGTAGTGCAGCCTCCGCCTGATGATTCCGGGTAACTGAAAGATGTCGATTTCCATCAACCTGTCCAAAACGCGACTGCACGACCGGCAAACGACAACGCGCCGCGAGCGGTCCGTCTTCGTCCATTCCTGGATTCAATCTCGCAGAACATGATTAACGAGAGCTAAAGGCTCTGATCCCTCTTCTGCGCTGCGGAAGCCGCGATAAGAGCTTCTTAAAGACTGCCGGCCTAGAGTGTCCCGAATGCGCCATTGCCTTTGGCGCACCTTCAGAGATGATTTCTGGCGTAACGGTGCATTTTGACGGTCACGATTGCAGAAAGAAACCTTGATATGCCGCTGGGCCGTGTCGCACAGCCGGGACCGCTGATCGTTCATGTCGTGCGCCAGTTCTACCCGAACCGGGGCGGGCTGGAAGATGTCGTGATGAATCTCGGCATGGCGCTCATTGCGCGCGGTTACCGCGTTCGCGTCGTCACCCTCGACAGGCTGTTCGGCGCGCCCGACACGGTGCTGCCGGCGCGCGAGACCGTGAACGGCATCGAGGTCGTGCGAATTCCCTGGAAGGGATCGTCCCGCTATCCGCTCGCACCCGCCGTCTTCCGCTATCTCGGCGATGCCGATCTCGTGCATGTGCATGCCATTGATTTCTTTTTTGATGCGCTGGCGCTCGGCTGGCTGCTGCACCGCAAGCCTATGGTGGCGACGACCCATGGCGGCTTCTTCCACACGAACAAGCACGCGCTCATCAAGAAGATCTGGTTCAGGACGCTCACACGTCTTTCGGCGCTTTCCTATACGCGGATCATCGGGTGCAGCCGTTCGGATACCGCTGCGTTTTCGGCGATTGCGGCGGGGCGCACGATTTTGATCGAAAACGGCGCGGACACCGCCAAGTTTTACGAAGCCGCCAGCCGCCAGCCCGTGAAGCGGATTGTCACCATTGGACGCTTCTCCGTCAACAAGCGCATCGACCGGTTGCTGGATGCGCTTCAGGCACTGGTTGTCCGCGATGGCGAATGGCATCTGGAAATCGTCGGCGTGCCGGGTGACCTTTCGGTGGCGGATGTGGAGGCGCTGATTGCCGCGCGGGGCCTTCAGGCCCATGTCAGCATTGCCTGCAATCTCGAAAACGATGCGATCGCCCGTCTTCTTGGAACCTGTTCATTGTTTGCCTCTGCTTCGGAATATGAGGGCTTCGGTCTGGTGGCGGTGGAAGCCATGAGCGCCGGGTTGAAGCCGGTGTTGCATGTCAACGATGCCTACCGGCTGCTAGGCGAGCGGCATGGCGGGCTCATGCTGGCGGATTTCGAGCGCGCGGACCGGGCGGCGGATACCCTGGAAGCGGCCTATCGCGGGCTTTGCGACGGCGGTGAAGCGCAGCGGGCGACCCTGATTGCCGAGGCTTCCGACTATGCCTGGAGCCGGGTCGCGGACAGATATGTGGCGGTTTATGCCGATGTCATGGGGCCTGCTTTGGCCGGCCTGTCCGGTCTTGAAGGGAAAAGCCAGTGAAGAATGTGCTCTTCGTAACCGGCCAGCACTTCGCCGACGCGCCCCGCAAGGTGGACCTGCATTTTCTTGCCGATTCGCTCAATGCCAATGGCGATCGGGCCGACTTCCTGTCGCTGCGGCTGAGCCTCATCAGCCGGTTCTCCAAGGAGGGGCGCTGGGAATATGCCAGCACACGCGAAACGAACCGGTGGGTCCGGATCAACGATCTTCGCGACGAATTCATCTGGGTCAGTCTCATTCATCCGTTCGCGACCCGCTCGGCGGCGCTCAACCGGTTGACGGGGCTGGTGTTCCAGCACTATGCGGCGCTCTTGCCTTCGCCGGTGCGCAAGCGTCTTCCCGGCTATACGCATATCCTCATCGAAAGCGGCATCGCCGTTCTGCTTGCGCCACTCATCCGCCGGCTCGCACCGAAGGCCAAGCTGATCTATCACGCCGCCGACCAGATGGAGACGATCGGCGCGCATCCCTGTTTCCGCACCGTATGGGACAGGTCGATCCGTGACTACGACGCCATCCATATCCTGGCGGAATCGCAGCGCGCCGAGATGCCTGCCGGCGTGCCGATCCTGCTTCTGCCGCACGGTATCGCGACCGATGTCTTCGATGCGGCGGTCCAGACGCCCTACGCAGCGTCCAACAATGCGGTGAGCGTTGGCGACATGCTGTTCGATGCCGAGGTGCTGACGACGCTGGCGCGGGCAAATCCCGACTGGACCTTCCATCTTTTCGGCCGCAAATCCCGGATCGAGGAAAACTTTGCCAATGTGGTGACGCATGGCGAAGTGCCGTTCGCGACCGTTGCCGGCTATATTCGCCACGCCGATGTCGGCATCGCGCCCTACAGTCCCGCGCCGGGGGCGGATTATCTGAGCCAGTCCAGCCTGAAGATGATCCAGTACACCTATTGCCGCCTGCCGATCGTCGCGCCGGTGTTCGCATCCGCAGGGCGCCCGCATGTCATGGCCTACGAGCCCGGAAATCCGTCTTCCATCCTTGCCGCCTTCGATGCGGCCAAGGTCTACAACCGCCTGTCCATCGACATCAGCCAGGCCATGACCTGGCAGGACATGGCCGCCCGGCTGTTTGCCTGAACGTGCATTGCACCGTATTTTAGCAATTACGTGGTGCATTTGTTAAACGCCCGCTGTTAGATTTCCGGACGGTTCATGGTCGCCCAATCGCGGCCTAAAGGTGCGCGGGGCGTTGATGAGCAAGGGTATCGTGGCCAATTCGGTGATGAATGCCGCGTCGGGTCTGGCGCTGCTGATTACCGGCTTTGCCTGCTCCATTATCGCGGCACGACTGCTTGGCCCCGAAGCGAACGGCACCATAGCCTTTTCGCTGTGGCTTGCCACGACCGGCTCGCTGATTGCCGAACTCGGCACCGGCGTTCTGCTGCTCAGGCTCCTGCCGCAACTCAAGGTACAGGGTGTGGACGAGACGAGACGTCTCGGTTTCGCAGCCTTTCTCATTCGGCCCGTGGTGGCCGCGACGCTTCTGATTCTCGTGGTTTCCGGTGCGGTCTTCAGCCAGCTCGAAAGCGATCACTGGATCGAAATGGGGCCGGTCGTCGTGATCATAACCGGCGTTCTGTTCTTTACCCAGTCGATCGGTTCCTTTTCCAAGAACTTCCTGATCGGCGAACAGAACCTTGGCGCTTTCTTTCGACTGACCGTCATTGCCTCGCTGGTCCAGCTCGTGGCGGTGATCGCCGGCGCTGTTTTCTACGCAACGCCCGGTGCCCTTGTCGGCTATATCGCCGGTCAGGCGGTCGTCTTCTTCTACAGCCTGCGTTTCGTGTTTCGCCGCGCGGATGCCTGCGGCATGCATCGGCGTGAACTGGCGGCGTCTTCCTTCCTGCTCTCGGTGGAATATATCGTCGCCTCCATCTTCCTGACGCGGGTGGAGCTTCTGTTCCTGCAGAAGTTCCACAGCGCCGAGGTGGTGGGCTTTTATGCCGTGGCGCTTTCGCTGGCGAACCTTGCGCTGCAATTGCCGGTGCAACTGACCGGAAGCCTCCTGCCCTATTACTCGGAAAAGCTCGAAAGCTCGGGCGGAGACCGCCTGCCGGTCGCCGTGTTCGAAGGCGTGGTGCGCAGCCTTTCCTACGTGACGTTGCCGATGAGCTTCGGTCTTGCCGCCATTGCGCCGCCGCTTGTGATCGCGGTATTCGGCATCGAGTTTCATCCGGCGGGGGCCGTGGTGGCCGTGCTCGCGCTGTTCACGCCGGTCTTCGTGTTTTCGCAGATCTGCACACAATATCTCTTTTCCCAGAATATGATCCGCCAGCGGCTGATGATCGATCTGGCGGCTGCGGTACTGATGGTCATCGGTGCGGTTCTGATCGTGCCGAGCCTTTCGGGTGTAGGAGCCGCACTGGTGCGCGGTCTCGTTTTCCTCGCCACCTGCATCGCCATGCTGCGGCTGATGAAATTCGACGGATCGATGCGCGGCCTGTTCCTCTCCCTCATTCCGGTGACGGCGGCGGCGATGTTGTGCGGCGCCACGGCCTTTGCGGTCACGGAAATCGTATCGGGTGTGCCCGGGCTCATTCTGGCCATCGTGGCCGGGGCCGTCGCCTATGTTCCGGCGCTCAGGCTGTGCCGGGCGGTGCCGCGCGAGGATGCGGATGTAATTCTGCGGATGGCCGGAAAACTGCCTGCGCGCGCGCAGGGCCTGGCCAGTGCGATTACCGGCTTTGTGGCGCCACAGGCAAGGGAGGCTTGAACATGGCGGCTGTTTGCGTCCCGACCATGCAGGATAGCGACGAGGCTGGCCCGCCGGCCTTCGATCATGAAAGTCAGCCCGTTGCCTTTTCCGGCATGGCCGGGATCTTCACACCGGCTCCGGCGCGGGGCAATCTTGCCGTCCTCTTCGTCAGCCCCTGGGGGCTCGAAGATCTCTGCGTGCGCAAGTTCTGGCGCGTGATTTCCGAGCATCTGGCCGCACGCAATGTGGCCTCTCTGCGCTTTGACCTGCCGGGAACGGGCGATTCGCTTGATCCGGCCTCGTTCGAGGGGGGGCTCGGCCTCTGGGAGGACGCCATCGCGGCGGCGGCGGCCGAGCTTTCGCGCCGGTCCGGTGCGCGGCGCATCGTGCTGGTCGGGCAGGGGCTTGGCGCGGCGCTTGCCGTGCGCGTTTCTTCGCGGCTGGAAAACCTGGCCGGGATGGCATTGCTGGCCCCGGTCGTTTCCGGTCGCTTTCATTTACGCGAAATTGCCGCGATGTCGCGCATGGTGGATGACAGCCTCGGCCTTGCCGAAGACCAGCGGCAGACCAAGGGTGTGGCCATTGCCGGTTTCACGCTGGCGGACCCGATTGCCGCGGATATCAAGCGGCTCGACCTGATGGCGCTCGACGGGCTTCCTGCCGTACCGTGCCTGGTGGCCGAACGGGCCGCGCGGCCGTCCGACGGCGAGTTTGCGGTCTATCTTGCCGCGCGGGGCGCCACCGTGGAGCGCCTTGCCTTCGATGGTTATGAGGCGTTGACGGCCAATCCCGCCGTTTCGAAGGTACCCGAGGATGTGGCCGCACGAATTGTCGA
This sequence comes from Allorhizobium borbori, assembly GCF_014196535.1. Taxonomy (GTDB): domain Bacteria; phylum Pseudomonadota; class Alphaproteobacteria; order Rhizobiales; family Rhizobiaceae; genus Ectorhizobium; species Ectorhizobium borbori. Next base: position 14,474 of record NZ_JACIDU010000032.1, on the reverse strand, counting down.
CTGGATCGCGACACTTGTGCCCGCCAGCGGCGCGCTCGCGACACCGCCCGCCCTTTTGGCGGCCGGCACGCTCGATGGCGGTACCTTCCGCGAAACGCCGGTGTGTTTCGGTCATGAATCGCCGCTTTACGGCGTTCTGACCCGGCCTGCGGGCAAGCGCCATGGCGCAACCGTGCTGTTCCTTTCCACCGGTTATGACCGGCATGCCGGCTGGGGCCGAACGACCGTGATGATGGCCCGCCAACTGGCGGAACGCGGCATTGCTTCGCTGCGCTTCGATGCCGCCAATGTGGCCGACAGCCCGCCCGCGCCCCATGCGCCAGCGCAGGTGCTCTACAGTACAGCACAGGAACAGGATGTGGCTGCTGCCCTCGATTTTCTGACGCGGCAGGATCTGGGGCCGATCATTCTGGCCGGCCGGTGCAGTGGTGCCTATCTCTCGTTCCGCGCGGCGGTGACCGATCCGCGCATAGCGGGCGCTGTGGTGGTAAACCCCTATACATTCCGCTGGCAGCCGGGCCGGGATGTCGATTCCGCCCTGCAATTCGGTGCGCGCGCCCTTTCCGACTATGGCCAGCGCGCCCTGCAATGGGCAACCGTTCGTCGCCTGCTGAAGGGGGAAATCGATGTACGTCGGGCGCTGACGAATATCGCTTCGGTGGTTTCGAAAAAGGCGCTGCAGCCACTGATGCTGTTCCTTCGCCATTACACGGAAGAGGGCCGGCTCGTGCATGCGGCGTTCCGCACGCTGGCGCGGCGCGCGACGAAGATGACGCTGGTCTACAGTGAAAGCGATGTCGGCTGGGAGCACTTTTCCAGCTATTTCGGCCAGCGTGGCGAGCGGATGGGTGAATATGGCAATGTCCAGCTCGTTGTGATCCCGAATGCGGATCACAACCTCTCGCCGCCGCATGCGCGTGCCGTCTATCTCGACGAGGTGACGGCGCTGGCCCGGCAGTTTTCCAGCCAGAACTGACTTTCGCGATCAAAAACGCAGGATTGATCCCGAGAGCGAGGCAATCTCGCCTTCGGGCAGGGCATCCGCGTCCGTGCCGGGGCGAGCCAGGAGTGCGACCGTCTTCTCCTCGCCGGGCAGAAGGTGGAACCAGTCATCCGCCGGGCGATAGCCGGGCACGGCGATGTGCACCGATTGCTGGAAGCGACTGGCGGCGAGCGTCAGCGTCCAGCCGGTTTCCTCCCGCCGGAGCGACGATGTGATTTCGCCCGCATGCAGTACCTTTGCCCGGCCGAGCGGGAAATGCACGGCTTCAGCGATGGTTTGGTCATCCCGTTTCAGGCGGGCCATGACCAGATCATGCGAGGGCGGGCCGAAGCGATAGGCGTAGTTCAGATCGAAGAAGGCGCTGAAGAGATCGGTGGCCGAAATCTCCTGCACCGTGCGCGGCGCAAGCGAAAGCGCACGGTGGCCGGAGACGACCGGCTGCGAACCATCGCGCAGGGCGACAACTTCCAACGTCAGGTCCAGCGTGTCAGCCGTCTCGTTGAGGATATGGGCCGAAAGCCCGTTAACGCCTTCATCCGTCAGCAGGACCTGCACCGGGCGGAAGGCCCGCTTCAGGGCGTACCAGGCCGGTTTCGGTTCGCCGGTGGCGTCGATCACGCCCCAACCCGGACCGGGCAGGAGATCCTGCAACGTCCAGACCAGCGCGCCGTTGCAGGAGGAGCCCTTGCGGCGCCACTCCGCGAAGGTCTCCGTCATCACCTCGCCGGTCACAGCACGGGAAAGATCGAGGTAGCGGGCCGGGTCTTCGCGGCGCAGACGAGCGGGATCGTGCCCATAAAGTTCGCGGAGATAGAAATCGCGGGTGTCCTCGAAATCCCAGCTTGCCGAGCGGTCGCGCGGGACACGCGCCTTCCATTCCGGATGGTGAACGGCGGCGACGGGCAGATGCGCGTCGAGGGTTGCCTGCTGCGGCACATTGGCGAAGGCGAGGCATTCGCTGGCGAAGCGGACATCGGCCCGGCGGGCGTCGGTGAGCGGGCGCTCATAAGCGCCGACACCGTAATAATGGCCAACGCCTTCATTGACGAAGAAGGGTTGCGCGCCGCCGGAGGGCGAGTTTTCCACGAAGGGAACATCCGGGCGGTGAACAGCGACAAGCGCGGGCAGGATCTCCTGCGTCAGCGGTGTTTTCCATGCCGTTTCGGGCAGGCCGAGCATGGCGCCCTGCTGATGCATTTCGCTGCCGCCGCAGAGCACGGCAAGCGATGGTGAGGCGGCGGTGGCATCTAGGAAGGCGGAGATTTCGGTGCGAACATGGGCGATGAAACCCTCGTCCTTCACCGGATAATCGAAATTCGCGAAGATCAGATCCTGCCAGACGAGAATACCGAGTTCATCGCAGAGCGCGAAGAATTCCGGGCTCTCATAGGCCATGGTGCCGCCGATACGGATCATGTTCATGCCGGCCTCGGCGGCCAGGCGCAGCCATGGCTCATAGGCAGCGCGGGTGCCGGGCAGGCGGAGAATATCGGCATTGGTCCACACAGCGCCGCGGCAGAAGATGCGCTGGCCATTGATGCGGAGTGCGAAATCCCTGCCATCTTGGCCGCGGTCGATTTCGATGCGGCGGAAGCCGGTGCGGGCGAGCGGGACAAGATGAGGGGACGAGATGGAGCAGGCCGAGATATCATACAACTCTTGAGCGCCATACGACCGGGGCCACCAAAGTTTTGCGGACGGAATTTCAATTGTGGCCGCAAAACGATGTCCTTCACTCTTTTTAAATTTCCACATTTTGCCAGCGCAAAATAAGGAGGTGACGGGAGCTTTGACGTTAGCGCAAGACACGGAAATAACTCCGTTGCCTCGCTCATCGATTCTTGTCGTTATTCTCACATTCTTCAGTGAGAAATCATCAGGCCGGATGAGTTTTACAGGTCGCCACGGGCCGGTGGCATGAACCTCGGGGCACCAGCCGGGCATATAGCCGAGCGGTGTGGTGCGGACGAGGCGCAGGCCCTGCTCGCTCATCATCTGCGGACGCCAGCGGGCACGGGGGCCTTTCTTCGTGAGATGGGCGCGCAGCGCGCGGAAGGCGATGGCGAGTTCATCCGAGCCGGTGAGCGTGACCGGCAGGTCCACGGGTTCGAACATGCTCTCCGATGTATGGAGTTTTTCGCCGTTCAGCCAGATTTCGGCAATGGTGGCCAACCCCTCGAAACGCAGGGTGGCCGGGCCGGGGACTTCCGACAGCGTGGTGCGATACCAGGCGTCACGATGGTCGAGCGGTTCGGGGCGGGCGGGGTCGAAACAGCCGGCATCGGCAAGGGCGCCGGCGACGGTGCCGGGGACCGAAGCCGGAAAGGTTTCGGCGGCGGCGGAGATTTCGGCGGGCGTGGCGCAGGCATTCGCATCGCTAAGCGTCAGCGTCCAGCCCTCGGCCAGCGCCTTGATCGTGTCGGGCCGATGAAAGTCCATACCGCTTGCTCCGCTCGAATCAGTTTGGCCGATTGTCGGCGCAGGAAGCTAAAAAGACGTTATGGCCGTGGGTTTCCGTCACAGGAAGAAAGAAGGCCGGCGCTGGGCACCGGCCTTCGTTTTGCTGACGTAATGTGTGTATTCAGGGCTTCGGCGAAACCTTGTCGATGACCTGAAGGAAGAGATCGGTGCAGGCCTTGGACGGTTCGTCTTCGGCGCATTTGATGTCTATCTTCGTATCGCCCATTTCGATCCGGTAGTGGGCGGCCTTCGACGGCGGAGGCGGCGGCATGCGGCGGCCTTCCGGACCCATGCCGGGGCCCATACCCGGACCCATGCCGGGGCCGGGCGGACCATCCTTCGGCGGGCGGGGCTTGCCGGCGTCCTGCTCATGCGGGGGATGTTTCGGTGGTTCGGGCGGCTGCTGGGCATAGGCGGCACTGGCGATGAGCAGCAGACCGGCGCTGGCGAGCGAGACGATTTTCAAGGTGGCCTCCTTGGCTTGTGTTCCACCTCAGAAATGCGCGGGGCCACGGATTGGTTCCATGGCCCCGGTGTTGTCAGGTGATCAGCCCAGCTTGCGCTCGAGCCCCTTCATGAGCGTTTCCCAGCTTTCGATGGCCGGGTCGAGTGCCGTGCGGAGCGGTTCGAACTTCTTGCGGGTGACAGCGCGGGCCAACTGGAACTGGACGCTTTTGGCGTTTTCCGAGATTGCGCGGGCGGCGTCCGCTTCCGTCTGGAACAGACCCTCCGGGGAGAGCCAGTCGAGATGGGTCGCGAGCAGTTCGAAATTCGCGCCGGTCTGGCGCAGCGTGTTGAAGGCGTATTTGTGGAAGAAGCCGAAGGGCCGTTCGGCCAGCGCCTCCACCTGACGGGGGAAGACTTCCGCGAAGGCGGCAATCGGGTTCTCTTCGGGCCTGCGGGCGAAATGGGTCTGCAGCAGATCCACCGCACCCTTGCGTTGGCGTTCCTGCGACGGCGTCTTGCCGGGGAACTTGGCAAACTCCGTATAGGGCAGGAAGGGCGGATCGGTCTCGAGCAGGTGATGCTGGAACAGCCCGTCGAAATCCTCGCCTTCCAGATGGAAGTAGCCGCCATTGTGGAAATATTCGAGACGCTTGCCGGTGGTATCGAGACGGTTGATGGCGACCGTGGTCTTGCCGTGCTCGATCCTGTAGGCGACGCCCTGCGTATCCGGCATGTAGAAGCTGTCCATCTCGACCAGGCAGAGACGACCGCGGGCAACCTGCACCGCGATATGGTCTTCCACCCTGTCGAAGATCGCCAGTTCCGTAACGCGGACGCCATAGAGCCTTTCGAGGTCTTCCAGCGGCACCTTGAAGAAGGTGAACTGGTCGCCCTCGAAATCCTGGGTCAGCGTGAAGCCGAGCATGGCTTCGGGGGAGGCCCCGAAGCTTGCCAGAACTTCGATCCACAGATCGACATAGCAATTGGTTTCCGGCCACGCGCGCTCCGCGGAATGAAGCGCGTGGGGCTTGTAGTTTGCCGCGTCAAGCCAGGGAAAGACCGCCGACATCTTGAAGGCTGCCGTCATCGGATCAGCCCCAGAGAACCTTGCGGACGTTTTCCGGCCACAGCCTGGTATCGAGGCCATGGGCCGCGAAGAGGGCAAGCGCGATGCGTTCCAGACCGAAGCCGACGCAAGCGGTGTGGGCAACGGCGCCGTCTTCGAGGTTCAGGCCCCATTTCGCGCCGAACGCGTCCTGATGGTAGTTGAAGCTCATGCAGGCCGTCTTCTTGACGTCGGAGGTGACGGGGATGAGAAGCTCGAACTTAAGGTTCTGGTCGCGCTGGTTGTTGGCAAGCAGCTTGCCGGCGCGGCCGAAGAACGGGTCGTTGGCGACGTCGATCTCGACCGACAGGCCGACATCTTCCATCATCTTCACGCCGCGATCCATCCAGAGCTGGCGGAATTCCGTCACCTTGGCTTCCGTGCCCATGCAGACATATTCGCGCATGCGGAACAACTGCTGGCGGGCCGGATCGTTGGAAGGTTCATGACGGAAGCAGTAGGACTGCAGGTCGTAGAGACCGCCGGAAACCGGCAGGTTGCCGCGCTTGGCGATGGTCGGATAGAGCGGGTAGCAGGCTGCCGGTGTCAGGACGATGTCGGTCGCCTTCTGTTCGCCGGTCCAGTCATTGCCCTCTTCCATGCACTTGAGCAGGCTCATGTGATCCAGCTCGCAGCCGCAGAAGGAATGCACGGTGCCGGCGAGCTGCGGGAAGCTCTTCATGTAGCCGCTTTTTTCGAAGAAAGCGCGGTTCATGCCCGGCGGGAAGCGGATGGCTTCAGCGCCGTCTTCGCCGCCGACACGATCGATGAGTCGTTCGAAGGCGGCGATGACGCCTTCGAATTCACCGGAGCGGCCGTAAAGACCCTCGACGCCGGTTTCGATCAGGAGACCGCTGTCGAACAGTCGGTCGAGAAAGGAAATCTGCATGTCCATGTCGTTCACCCCAGAAGGCTCGTGTCCTGCTTGTTGACCAGAAGCATGGTGGACTGGTTCATCAGGATGCGTTCGTTGGAAATCTGCAACTGCGCCGAATAGGCGTCGCGCAGGTGGCGGCCGACACTGTAGGGGGTGCCGTTCTTGTAGCCCATGATGCCGTTGATCAACAGCGTCTGGCCGATGATGTCGATGATCGCCGTGGAGGTGGCGAGCTTGGTGTTGTTCATCGCAATCAGGAAACCCATGGTGAGGCTGTCGGGATTGCGGCGGATTTCTTCATACTGGCGAACACCGTGGATGATGTCCGTCTTGATGGCCTGCAGCTTGCCGGAGATTTCGGCGAGGCGCAGCGCGCCGGGCGGGTTCTGGCCGGGGGTCTTGCGGGCGGCGGCGCGCACGAAACTCTGGGCGCGATGGACCGCATCGACGGCGATACCATACCAGAGCGACGACCACAGCAGATGCGCCATGGCGAGCATCGAGTGGGCGGCGATTTCCGCGAAGGGTTCCGGGATGACTTGCTCCGCCGGAGCCTCGCCCTTGAAGAGGAAACCTTCCGAGCAGGTGCCGCGCATGCCGAGCGTATCCCAGTCGTTGGTCTTTTCCAGCGTGTACTGGTCCTTCATGAACACCGTCATGACCTGATCGGAGGAGGCGGCGTCCTTGTGGGCGCGCGACGTGATCAGGATGGCATCGGAATAGAGACCGTAGGAAATGACCGTCGCGTTCTTTTCAAGGCGGACGACACCGTCGGTGATCTCGATGGCGCAGAGCGAATTGCGCAAGTCGCCGCCAATGCCGCCTTCGGTCGTTGCCGAGCCGAGGAGAAGCTGGTCACGGGCGATGGAGCGCATGAATTCGCGGTGCCATTCGGCATTGGCGCCGTGTTCCACAAGGCTGGACAGCTTGATGTGGTGCATGGCGAAGATCATGGCCGAGGACCCGCAGGCCTGACCGAGAACGGAACAAAGCTCGGCGATCTCGGCAATGCTCGTGCCCTCACCGCCGAGTTCGGCGGGGATCTGGATGCCCATCAGCCCCTCATCCTTGAGGGCCTGCATGGTTTCTGAAGGGAAACGCCCCTTGGCATCCACGTCTTCCGCGAATCTTGCTGCGACGGCGGCGGCACGGGCAATGCGCTCGCGAAGCGGCGCGGCGGGAACCTTGACGTGAGCGTTCATCATGCGGCCTCTTGGGCTTCGATGATCGTTGCAACGGTTTTTTCAATCGCCGCGATGCTGGCGAAGGACTTGCGGTTCAGGAGGTTATCCGGGAACTCGATGTCGAAGGCTTCCTCGATACCGAGCATGAGTTGTACCGAGGCAAAGGACGACAGGCCGGCGGCATAGAGATCGGCGTCGTCGGCAAGGCTATCGACGGCAACCGGAAGACCGCCCAGTTTCGTCAGCAGATTACGGATGGTTTCGTTCATACCCATTCTCCCACGTTTTCATTCGGGGTCTATTTCCACGCGCTGGAAATGCTCCGTTGGCGAGGACAATAGGGCAGAAAGAATAAGACACCTCTAAGTGGTTTAGTTAAAGAGTCTTTATTGCGCGCTCTGGTTTTATCAGTGGTGAATAATGGGACGAAACAGGGTTCAGGGCCGTGGCGGCCAAACATGCAGCCCGCCCCGGTAATCCGACACCGACCAGCAGCCATCGGGGCCAGGCGCGACCGCATCCGGCCCGAGCGGCGCCTTGCCGTGGCCGCCGGGAATGTCGAGAACATAGGCCGGCTGGCACAGGCCGGAGACGTGCCCGCGCAACGCCGCGACAATGGCCTGACCTTCGCCGATATCCATGCGGAAGTGGCCTGTTCCGGGGGCGAGGTCGGGATGATGCAGGTAATAGGGCTTGATCCTGCTCTCAACGAAGGCGCGCATCAGGGCGCCGAGAACGGTGGGATCGTCGTTTACGCCCTTGAGCAGAACGCTCTGGCTGACCATGGCGATGCCGGCATCGACAAGGCGGGCGCATGCGTCGCGGGCTTGCGGCGTGAGTTCGCGCGGGTGGTTGGCGTGCAGCGCCACCCACAACGTCTTGCCGCTTTCCTTCAATGCAGCGATGAGATCGGCATCGATATTGTCAGGATTTGCAACCGGGACGCGGGTGTGAAATCTGACAATCCGGACGTGGTCGATGGCCGCTAGCCCGCGCATGATTTCCGCCAGACGGCGCGGCGAGAGAATGAGCGGATCGCCGCCGGTGAGAATGACTTCCCAGATTTCCGGGTGGGCGGCGATGTAGGCGAAGGCCGCTTCCATTTCGGTGGGCGCAAGCGTGCCATCGCCATCCGGCCCCACCATTTCGCGGCGGAAGCAGAAGCGACAGTAGACCGGACAGACATGCACCGCCTTGAAGAGAACGCGATCGGGGTAGCGATGCACGATGCCCTTGACCGGCGTGTGCGGCCGGTCGCCGATGGGATCGTCGCGCTCTTGCGGCAGGGTGACGAGTTCGGCCGACGATGGCAGGAACTGCCGGGCGATGGGATCGGCAGGATCGGCGGGGTCGATGAGCGCGGCAATCGCCGGCGTGACTGCAACGGCGTAACGCCGGGCGACGGCTTCCGTCTCGTGCACCGTGCCGTCATCGATGAGACCTGCGGCCAGAAGATCCGCCGCCGTCTTGAGTGTGCGTTCGCCGCTCACGCGCCGAACTCCGCGACGGGTGCCCACATCACCTGATCGATGCGGGAGGCACCGGTGGCAAGGAGGGCGAGCCGGTCGAAACCGAGCGCTGCGCCGCTGGCCTGGGGCATGAGGGAAAGGGCGGCGAGGAAATCCTCATCGACCGGATAGGTTTCGCCGTAGATGCGCTGCTTCTCGGCCATTTCCAGCGTGAAGCGGCGGCGCTGCTCGGCGGGATCGGTGAGTTCGCCGAAGGCATTGGCCAGCTCGACGCCGCAGGCGTAAAGCTCGAAGCGCTCGGCCACGCGCGGATCGCGGGCGGAGGGGCGGGCAAGGGCGGCTTCGCTGACCGGGTATTCATCGAGGATCGTCAGGCGGCCCTGACCGAGAAACGGTTCGATCTTCTCCACCAGAACGCGGCTGTAAAGGTCGGCCCAGGTGTCGTCGTCGGCAAAGCGGATGCCGGCCTTCGCCAGTTCGGCGGCGAGGTGTTCGCGGTCCGTCTCGCCGCCGGCGGCGACGGAGGCGAGAAGGTCGATGCCAGCGAAGCGCATGAAGGCTTCAGCCACGCAGAGGCGCTCGGGTTCGGCGAAGGGATCGGCTTCCATGCCCCGAAAGCGGAAGGCCTTCGTGCCCGTGGTCTCGGCGGCGGTGGTGACGATCCAGGCGCAATCGCGCATCAGTTCCTCATAGGTCTCGCCAGCGCGATACCATTCGAGCATGGTGAATTCCGGATGATGCAGCAGCCCGCGTTCGCGGTTTCGCCAGACGTGGGAAAAGCAGGCGATCTTTTCTTCGCCCGCCGCCAGCAGCTTCTTGCAGGCAAATTCGGGTGAAGTGTGCAGATAGGCGGGATGGGGGATGCCGTCATTGCCGATGATTTCCGTGGCAAAGGCGTGCAGATGCGTCTCGTTGCCGGGCGAGACCTGCAGGCCGGGCGTATCCACCTCGACGAAGCCGCGGGTGGCGAAACCCGTCCTGAGCGCTGACTGGATGCGGTTGCGACCGATAAGAAAGGGTCGTCGGTCCTTATGGACGGCAGGGTTCCACCAGGGTGAGGGCTTTAGCGCAATCGGCGTCATCTCAAGGTTTCTTTCCTGTGCCTCCGGGTGAGGGGAAGCGCTGAAAGCGCGGGGGACTGGCATTCCGCGCGAATTTAGGGTAGTTCCGCCCCGGACAAAGAATTTTGCGTCATCCGGCGCCGGCTGCCCGGCAGTCCTCTACGACGCGCATCACGCCGTTACAAGGAAGTATTATGGTCAAGGTTATCGCCTCATCCGTCCGCAAGGGCAATGTTCTCGACGTGGACGGCAAGCTCTATGTCGTTCTCACTGCGCAGAATTTCCACCCCGGCAAGGGCACGCCGGTGACGCAGGTCGACATGCGCCGCATCGTCGATGGCGTCAAGGTTTCGGAGCGCTGGCGCACGACGGAACAGGTTGAGCGCGCTTTCGTCGAAGACCTGAACTTCCAGTTCCTCTACGAAGACGGCGAAGGCTTCCACTTCATGAACCCGGAAAACTACGATCAGGTCGTGGTGGATGCCGAAACCATGGGCGATCAGAAGGCCTATCTCCAGGAAGGCATGACCTGCGTTCTTTCGATCCATGAAGGCGTTCCGCTCGCCGTCGAACTGCCGCGCCACGTCACGCTCGAAATCACCGAGACCGAACCGGTCGTGAAGGGCCAGACGGCGTCTTCTTCCTACAAGCCGGCCATGCTTTCGAACGGCATTCGTACCATGGTGCCGCCGCACATCAATGCCGGCACCCGCGTCGTGATTGCCACGGAAGACAATTCCTACGTCGAGCGCGCCAAGGACTGATTTGTCCGGCGTTGCCTGACTCGCAATGAAAAACCCCGGAACCGCAAGGTTCCGGGGTTTTCTGTTTCCGGGATAATACCGAGGGAGAAGAAGCCCGATCAGGGCTTCTTGCCGGCGTCAGCGACCTTGACCGGGCCGTTAGCGGCATAGCCGCCGCCCATGGCGACGTTGAGCGCCACGTAATCCTTGGCCAGTGCCTGAACCGCAGTGGCAAGGCTTGCCTGCGCGGTGGAGACGGAGCGCTGCGCATCGAGCACGTCGAGCAGCGAGGATGCACCGTCGCGGTAGCTGGCGGTCGACAGGCGGAGCGCCTCTTCGTAGGACTGGACCGTCTTGCGCAGGGCCGAAACCGTCTGGGCATCGCGCTTGAGGGCGGCGAGTGCGTCGGCCACGTCCTTCACGGCGGTCAGAACCGTTTCCTTCCACGCGAGATAGGCGGTGCGGGCATTCGATTCGGCGGTGGTCAGGTTGGCCTTGAGGCTACCGCCCTGGAAGATCGGCAGATTGAGCTGCGGCCCGAAGCCCCAGGTGCCACGCCACCCAGGTGCTGCACCGACGGCGTCGATGAGCGACGGCGAGATGGAGCCTGACAGGGTGATCGACGGATAGAAGGCGGCTTCAGCAACGCCGATCTGGGCCACGGCAGCCGCCAGATCGCGTTCCGCCTTGCGGATATCCGGGCGGTTGCGGATGAGATCGGCCGGCACACCCGAGTTCACCGCATATTTCGCGACAGGCTGGCGGGTGGTCTTCTGCAGTTCGGCCACCAGCGAATCAGCCGGCAGGCCCAGGAGCAGCGCCAGAGTGTGGGCCGACAGGCGGAAGCCCTTTTCATAGCTCGGGATTTCGGCAAGCGTCGAGTTCACCAGACCTTCGGACTGGACGACATCAAGTCGCGACGCCGCACCGGCTTCAAGCTGAAGCTTGGTCAGGTCGAGCGTTTCGTTCCGCGACTTCAGGTTCTTGCGGGCAATCGCCAGACGCTCCTGATAATAGCGCGCATCGATATAGGCGTTGACCACGTTGGAAAGGTAGGTCAGGCGGGCCACATCGGCGGTTGCGTAGGCGCCGTCGAGCGAAGCCCGTGCGCTTTCCTTGGCACGGCGGTACTGGCCCCAGAGGTCGAGCAGCCAAGAGGCGGAGAGACCGGCGCTCGACGTGCTGATTGCCGACTGGGACTGAGTCCGCAGCTCGCCGGTTTGGCCGCTTCTCGTGAACGAGGCGCTGCCTCCGATATTCGGAAGGGCGCCTGCGCCCGTGGCAATCACGTTGGCTTCGGCGGCGGTAATGCGCTCTATGGCCTGAAGAACGGTCAGGTTCTGGGAAAGACCCTGATCTACATAGGCGTTGAGGCGGCTGTCGTTGAACGCCGGCCACCAGGACTTTACCGTCACGTCACCGGCGCTCTTCTGTCCGCCTTCGCTGAATTTCTGCGGAAGGTCGATCTTGGGGTCGGTATGGTCGGGGCCCGTAACGCAACTGGAGAGCAGAAGCAGAACGAGGGGCGCTGCCGAACGAAAAGATGCCATTTTTTTGATCCGCATTCTGGTCTCGAAGTCCTTTGTGCCTGCCGAAAACCGCGCTTCGTAAACCGAACCGATCGTCCCTCAGCGTCGGCAGGCTAGCAGGAGGCAGCCTATGCCGGTAGTTTTAATTAAGCATTAACCATAATTCGATCGTACCTGTGGTTCCATCGCTACACCGTTGCGGGCGCGGCAGGTCAGCAGGGTGTTTTCTAGCGGTCGAACATGACAGTCATAGTGACGTAATTGAATGAAAATCACTTGGCAAGAGGGTTCGTCAACGACTTGTTCACGAATTCGACGACCTCGTCACACCGGATATGCAGTTCCTCCTGAGGATAGCGGACCAGAAAGACCGGGTGAAGCACGCAGGCAAAGGAGGCCGTGATGCATCGGGCCGTCTGTTCGATATCCTTGCTGTAATAAGCGCCCTCGGCCACACCCAGCCGCACCATGTCGACAAAGCGGCTTTCGAGCAATTCCTTGTAGCGCAGGCCACAGGCCATATCCCCGCCCGAGGTCATAAGAACGATTTCAAAGATATAGGGACTTTGCTGCAGGCTACGCAGGTGTGATTCCATCAACCGGCGCACAAAATGGCCCAGTCGCTCCAGCGGCGGCAGGCTCGCATCGATACCTTCGAGCGCTCCCACCATCTTTTCGACGTGGCGTTCGGCGATCGCTTCGGCAAGCGCGGTCTTGGAACGGAAATGCTTGAACACATTGGCCGGCGACATGCCGAGCGCCGCCGCGATATCGGCAATGGTCGTTCCGGCAAAACCCTTGTCGCGGAACACCGATTCCGCCATGTCGAGAACGTCCTGCCGGGTTTCTTCCGCCTTCCGCCTTGTCCTTCTTGCCATCGTCCTGCCTTCCCCGATCACTTCCGCCATCAATGGCATGGCGGAAGCTGTCCCTGCCGATCATTTGAACGGCGGGCCCGCATTATCAAGCCCTCATGACGTTTTTGCGCCGCTGGCTGCGAAATAAGGTGCGAGATTTGCCCGAACCCGCTCCTTCGGCGTGGCAAACGAATCATCGGGCACGAAACTCTGGCCGGTGATCATTTCGTACGCCTTTATATAGACGCCCGAGGTCTGCTCGATCAGTTCAACCGGAATTTCGGGAATGTCGTCCTTGTAGGGATCGCAGCGCTCGGCCACCCAGGCGCGGACGAAATCCTTGTCGAAGCTTTCCGGACGGGTGCCCTTCTCGAAACTCTGCGGATAGGTGGCCGCAATCCAGTAGCGGCTCGAATCCGGCGTGTGGATTTCGTCGGCCAATACGATACGTCCTGTCGAATCGGTGCCGAACTCGTATTTCGTATCGACGAGGATGAGGCCGCGTTCCGCCGCCAGTTCCTGGCCGCGGGAAAAAAGCGCCAGCGCGTAGCGGGACAGCGTGTCCCATTGTTCGGCGCTCAGAAGGCCGGTCTCGACGATCTCCTGCGGTGAAAGCGGCTCGTCATGCCCGCCATCGAACGCCTTGCTGGTGGGGGTAATGATCGGTTCGGGCAGCTTTTCGTTGTCGCGCAGCCCCTCCGGGAAGGTGATGCCATACATTTCCCTTACACCCTTCTTGTATTGGGTGAGGATCGACGTGCCGGTTGTGCCCGCAAGATAGCCGCGCACGACGATCTCCACCGGCAGGATATCGAGACGGGTGCCGACCACGACATTCGGGTCCGGATAGGAGACGACATGGTTGGGGCAGATATCCGCGGTCTTCTCGAACCAATAACGGGCGGTCTGGGTCAGAACCTGTCCCTTGTAGGGAATGCAGGTCAGGATGCGATCGAAGGCACTCAACCGGTCCGTGGAGATGATGATCCGTTCGCCATTGGGCAGGTCATAGTTCTCGCGGACCTTGCCCTTGTAATAGGAAGGCAGTTCCGGAAAATGGGCTTCGGAAAGAATACGCACGAATGGAAGTCTCCGGTTGTCGGTGCCGCGCATGTGGCAGAGGCGGCCCTGATGGAAATCGTTCGTGCCCTTTTATCCCTCCGCGGGCCGGCCGCGCAAGCCGCCACGGCCGGCAGCAAAGCCTCCACCCTAAGACCAATAGGTAGGAATCAGCCGTTGCAGCCGCCTTTGAGGCCCGGTATGAGATCTATCAAAATCCATAACCTGCCAGGAGAAGTCGCAGATGTCCGCCAAGCCGCTGAACAATGTCATTCCCGTGCCCGAGCATCCCGAGGAAATGAGCCCGCTGACCGAAGGCCTCGTGCCGCTGATCATTGCGCTTCTCGTTCTGGTCGGCTGGGTCGCTGCTTTTCTCGTGCTCGGTTATCCGGGCCTGATCGTGCCCGCACTGACCTTCGTGGCCCTGATCGGCGGCTTCATCGTGTGGGTCTCACGCGGTTGAACATCAGCTCTCAAGTTTCATCTTCCAAAAGCCCCGGGAAACCGGGGCTTTTTTGTTTGCACGCCCGTACTTTCCGGGCGCCTGTTTACCGACGTTCCGGCTTTATCTGAAATACTCTATTTAATATCAATTACTTATAAGAAAAGTGACGATTGGATGAAATTGGATGTTGACGGTTTGGGTGTGGTGGTTCTATAAGCCGTGTCACTGACGAGGG
>NZ_JACIDU010000031.1 GCF_014196535.1 Allorhizobium borbori | reverse complement strand
CCCGCTGAAAACATGCGAGGGAAAGTTGGAACATGGGTCAATTCTCAATGGAAATATCAGGCAACGCCGGGTCAGTTCTCAGTGGCAATCAACAGGTAAGGGCCTGATCCACCTTTGCCCCTTGTCCTATCTTTTCCGCACGCCACCACCGGCCACAAGAACAGCCGAGTTGCCCTTACCCTGATGCGTCCGCAACCTCGACATGATGGGTAAAGACCATAAGTGTTAAGTGGCGGTCCATCCCTGCAAGCATGCCGATCCCGCAAGCCTGGTGTTCAATCGGTTCCTTATCTCTCGTGCTTCCCGTTCGATTTGAAACACGGATTTGCTGACCGGGAGGTCGGACGTCGGGCAATAACGATGCCAACGAGTGGAATATTCGAATGTTATGGTGCGACCTTCTATGGACGTCGCAATAACACGATAGCCGTTTACGAAACGGTCGAGGTAACGGAGCTCGTCTCCCCATGCCCAACCGCCATAAGCAGCCCCTTCATTCGAGCGCAGTATGATCTCAAAATAGTGTCCTCCTTCCGATTTCGGCATCCGGACGATGAGATCCAGGTTGTCTTCATCATCTTTGTTGTACTCTCTCGCAGCGAGATTGACTTCACTGATCCTTGCCTGCGCCAAAGCTGAGACAGGATAAAACGGTCGCCCCTTGAACCAGAGATGTTGGTTTTCGTCTGGATCTGGTTCGCTTTTGCGTTTCCAAGTGATCCGCCCCTACCGACAGCTTCAGGATCGCATTTGTTGAGTTTCAGCAAGTTTTCTGCCCCCGGGGGATGCGGACCAGATCCAGACGAAAACCAACACCAGTTCGGGGGGCAAAACCTTGAAAACCGCCTATGCGACGATCAGGGGTTTTGAGCTCATGCGTGCTCTACGCAAGGGCCGGGCCGCGATCTTCAACTTGGCCGGCGACATCCGCGGAGAGGCCCGCATCTTGGAACGTGTTTTCGGTATTGGGCCAAGCACGCTCACCGAGATTGTCGCAATCCTCCAGCAGAATTTCGATGCCAAACCCGCATGGCTGAAGCGTAGGAGAGCCTCTTCACAGCCATCCGGAATATTTGAACAGAGCCCGTTAAAGAGTATACTGTTGCGGGTGCTTTGGGGGTCATGTTCCATGCTGGGCATGAATTCCCGCTTCGCTGGAGATGGGTAAGGCCTCTTCAACCAGCGCCTGATAGTGCGGCGCGCGGCTGCTGTTTTCCCGCCAGTAGAAGCCGACTTCGCGGCGCTCCTCCCAGTCCAGAAACGTCAGCAGCTTCACGTCATCCTCGGCGCGAAATTCTGCCCGCGCGTAGAGTTCGGGAAACAACGAACATCCCATACCGATCGAAACCATCTGCCGGATGGAATCGAGACTGGTGCCTTCATAGTCATCGACAATGACGGCACGGGCGACATCGGCGAGATGGCGAACATTTTCCAGAAGCCGGTGGCCGCTTCCAAGCGCCAGCAGCTTTTCGCCCTTGAGATCGCCCGTGCGGACCGTGTCCTTAGCAGCCAGCCTATGGTCGGCGGGCACGCCGAGAAAGAGCTTTTCGTTGCCGATGCTGCGAAACGCAAGGCCGGACCGCTCCGGGGCCGGCCCAAGTCCGCAATCGAGAACGCCATCCGCGACTGCCACCTCGACGGCACTTGGCCGGTCTTCGCGAATGTAAACCTTGAGGCTCGGAAACTTCCGGTGCAGGCCGGGCAGGAAGCGCGGCAGAAAATAGGGGCCGAAGGTCGGCGCGGTGCCGAGGCGAACCTGCCCGCCGAGGTTCTTCGTGTTGCTCACCACGCTGTCGATAAGGTCATCGACCGTTGCGAGCGTCAGCCGGGCGCCCCGCGCCATCTCAATGCCGAGTGGTGTCGAGATTACGCTGGTTGAGGTACGCTCGAAAAGCGTGACGCCGAGCGATTTCTCCACCAGCCCCACCTGAACCGAGAGCGTTGGCTGGGAGACGTTGCAGCGTCTCGCAGCCTTGCCGAAATGGCGCAGCTCATCCAGCGCAAGAATATATTCGAGTTGGCGAAGGGTCGGGCGATAGGACATGGAGCGATTATGTTTATCTATCGCATCGATTTCAACAATGAATTGGAACTATCGATGCTTTGACCCCATTCTTTCTCCTGTCAACGAAAGGAGCCCATCAAATGGACCAGTTTCTCAAGTCGCTTCTCGCCCGCAAGGCCCATGTGCAGTCGCGGATCGATGAAGAACAATCCCGTCCGGTGCCGGACAGTCTCAGGCTTCAGGCCCTCAAGAAGCTGAAACTCCGGTTTCGCGAACAGATAAACTTCATCGAGCGGCAGAACCGCCATGCCGGAACGAGCCTCATCCCGGTCGTGCGGCGCAAGACCGTTCCCATCACCTGAACCGTCACCCACAAGCAAGAAGGAAACATGATCATGCAGACCAGTCAGCGATACAGGGCCAAGCCCATCACCAAGCTGCTGGAACACTACAAGGCCATGCGCCATCGCCTGGATGACGCGCTTGGCCGCGGCGAACGCGACTACGCGCTGCTGACCCGGCTTGCCCAGGATATGGTGAGGCTTCGCCGCCGCCTGAAGCAGGAGCGCGCTGCCCGCACCCCGATGATTTCACACTGACCTCACCCACTGACGGTCCGGGCCCCTCTGACGAAAGACGCCGGTTCTTTCGTGATGTCGGACATAGGAACATCGCTCCGGCGGAGGGATATGCCCCATGGAACTGACTTTTCTCTTTGTTGAATGGCTCGGAAAGCCCGCCTGGATGTGGCTTGGCTTTCTCGGCATCGTCATTGCTCTCCTGACCTTCGACCTCGGCGTCCTGCATCGGGACAACCGCGAGATCGAGGTCAAGGAGAGCCTCCTCTTGTCGAGCCTTTATATCTCGCTCGGTCTTGCCTTTGGCGGATTGGTGTGGTGGCAGCTCGGTCCCGAACCGGCCATGAACTATGTCACCGGTTTCGTCGTTGAAAAGACGCTTGCCCTCGACAACGTCTTCGTCATCGCCCTCATTTTCTCCTTCTTCGCCGTTCCCCGCCTTTATCAGCACCGCGTTCTGTTCTGGGGCATCCTCGGCGTCATCGTACTGCGCGCGATCATGATCGGCGTCGGCGCCACCCTTGTCGCCCAGTTTTCCTGGTTGCTCTATATCTTCGCGGCCTTCCTCATCGTCACCGGCATCAAGATGCTCGTGATGAAGGATGCGGAACCGGATTTGGCCAACAATCCGCTGATCCGCTTCATGCGCCGCCGCCTCAACGTGACTGACGAGCACTATGGCGAGAAGTTCTTCATCAGGAAGGCCCATCCAGACACCGGCAAGATGACCCTTTTCATCACGCCGCTCTTCATGGCGCTGGTTCTGGTGGAAGTGGCGGACGTGATCTTCGCCGTGGACTCGGTGCCGGCCATCTTTGCCATCACCACCGACCCGTTCATCGTCTACACCTCGAACATCTTCGCGATCCTCGGCTTGCGCGCCCTCTACTTCGCGCTTGCCGCCATGATCCACCGCTTCCGCTATCTGAAGCCGGCGCTTGCCATCGTGCTGATCTTCATCGGCTCCAAGGTCTTCGTCGCCGACCTTCTCGGACTGGAAAAGTTCCCCGCGGCGCTCTCGCTCGGCCTGACCTTCGCTATCATCGCAACGGGTGTGGTGTGGAGCCTCGTGAAGTCGCGGACGGAAATAGAACGCGTGGCGTAATGACTGAACCCGACCACCGGAGCGTCTCTCCCCGTTCCGGTGGTCGGGCCTGTTTGCGACACGGACCCTGTTCATGCTGGACTGAATTAAAGGCGCGGATCTGAGAAAGCCGACAAAGGCAGAGCTAAACCGCAACAGCCTTGTGCGGGCCGTCAATCTCCATCTGTTGGTTTTCGTCTGGATCTGGTTCGCTTTTGCGTTTCCAAGCGATCCGCCCCTACCGAGAAAAACCTCGGCCCGTCAGCATCTTGAATAGTCATAGATGGCTCAGTGCGAGATGGAAAAGTGGCTTAAAACTTGCTGAAACTCAACACTTCACGGCATCATCCGTGAAAATTCCCTTGATTTAGAATTCGAAATCCTGAGGCTTGATGTCTCTCGCCCCATGCATTACGCGAAGAATAACAATCTTTTCCGGATAAGATCGGTAGTAGATGCATCGCTGCCGATAAGGCAGAGCCCGCAGACCCGCAGAGATATGGTCGCGGGGCGATCCTGTGAAATCCACCTCTACAATCCAAGATATTTTCGCGGTTAGATCGGCCAGAAACTCCCTGGCATAGTGCGGACTGCTCTCGGCGATATAGCGCCTGATCCCCCGCAGATCGGCGAGAGCAAGCGGGGCAATGATCAGTTCTTTCGTGCTAATCGTTTTAGCCTTCGTTCATCACATCGTTGAACAAGTCTGTGCCATTGATATAGCGCTTGCCAAGACCTGCTTCGATCTCCGCATCTGCCGCCTGAATATCGTTGCGCAGGGAGCGCATCTTGATTTCATAATCTGCCAGCATGCGGATGCCGGCACGAACAGCTTCGGTTTCCGTGCCAAATCGACCATTCTTCACTAGATCGGATAGGATGCCGTCGTAGTTATCGCCCAAAGAAAATGTCTTTGCTCTTGCCATATCCTGTCTCCCTCATTTCCGCACTTATATCATGATGCAATACTTTTGCAATATTTTTGCTGGAGAATCACATTCGAGCGGAAGTGTGCTGGTGGCGTTTAAAGCGGAACCCTCTCCGGGGGAGCAATCGTTAGCCGGTTGCGCAGGCCAACTGTCCCCTATGAAGCCGTACGCTGAGACAGTCAGAAACTACCGGGTCGAAAGTTCTGATCTCATCAAGGTCTAAACAAGAACGCTCGGCCCAGACGCAATAAGGTTTGCGCATCCGAGCCGAGCATCCATTCTAGGTTATGCGGCTTCCCAAACCTGATTGAGGATTTTGGCAGCGAGAGCCGCCTTGTCTTGCGGCAGGAAGCGACCGTAGTGCTGTTGCACGACATCGGGCGTGTCCTGAATGGCGTAGTTCGCCTGCTCATAGGATCCGGTCTGCTTCAGGATATGCGTCGCAAGAATGTCCCGCAGGTTATGGGGGCCATGCGGCAGCAGTCCCTTGATCGCACCTCGCCCGGTGTAAGGATTGTAGATGCCGTATCGTTGTATGACGGTCCGCCAGGCTTCGTAGAAGGTGGTGGAGTTATAAGCCGCATCGACGCTGATCGTCTTCACCGTTTTGACGAACAGTGTACCGGGATCTTTTGCACCATCCAGCAGTACACCTCGATGACGATCGATATATGCATCGAGATATTTGTAGAGGTCGAGCAGGTCCGGCAGGATCAGTCGAAACGGCTTCTGCCCGAAGAAGGATGAGCCAGAGTTCTTGAATGCGACTGATGGGATTAGGACTTCCCACCCATGGTCGCGATCGCTCCAACGCAACTCGCCGCATTTCATGTCCTCAAGCCGGCGTTCCGATGTCGGGTAATGCCCGCGTGGACAGACACGAAGTTGGCGTAGGTTCTTCTGTCGAAGACCGAGATGCAGTCCAAGACGGAGAAGCAGGAATGAGCGTACGGCTTCGGCCGCCGACCGCGGATATCGGCTTTCATCCGGCATGCGTTGCAGGATTTCGTCGGTGATCTTGCGATACTCCGCCAGCGGACTGTCCGCTTCAAGTACACACATGATCGGTTCGAATGGATCGCGATGGACGCGCATGACGCGCTGGATTTCCTTGGATCGGTTGGCGGCATGCCGATGAAACGCATCGCACGCACCATGCCAGTCGCGGGCCGCAAACTCGATCTCTTCGCGCTCAATCAAGCCGTCGATAGGTCTGACGCTCTTGAGCAGTTCCGGATGCTGCCGGATCCAGCCGACATCGGCGCGAGTAAGAGCCTGCGCTACCATCAGCATATCTTCTTCCCATTTGGTATAAAAGCCACGCCGCTGTTCGCGCCATTGAAGATACCAATCCCAGACGCCGGGGAAAACGAGAAGGCCGAAGCTCAACTGGCTGACTGGCACGCCGCAGCCTTTTACAGCACCGTTTGGTGAGGCGACCAGCGCGCCGAACATCAAGCCAAGATGTTCGATCTTCTGAGAGGCCGTTTCCTCACCCCAGACGCCGTTCCGTTGGAAACCAATCGCAGTCAGTGTGGAGGTTTTGAAACGAATGAGGTCAGCCATTTCCATGGCAAGTCTCGGTGGCGCGTCGACAACACCGGAGAGGAGATCAGGATCATCAAACTCTGGCACCGCCTTCTGATTTTCGCCGACCGCGGATGCTAAGGATCTGGGGGATAGAGGACTTCCGCCATATGTCACTCCGGGAAAGCGGATGGCATAACGCTGCTTGACGGCCGCTGCCTGATACCGGCGGTATTCCGTCGCGCCGGAAATGATCACCCGGCGTACCCAATCAACTATCTCTTCGCGCTTGGCAAAGGGCAAGCTGCTGAAATCATCCGGTAAATGCAATGACATCCTGCGCCGCTCAGCCGGGCTGATGTCGCCGAGATCATGACTATAAAGCGAGCGCGCCTGATGCGGCACCTTCTCTTTGAAATATCCCTCTGAAAGGCGGTAGCGTCGCTCAATGCGTCGGAGAATTTCGAAACTTGCGACAGATCTTGGAACACGCTCGCCTTGGATCCACGACAGCAGCGTCTTGCTGTCGAAAGTCTCATTTAGTTGCACAACGGCGCGGTAGAGTTGCCAGTAGGTGTCGCCGAAGCGGCGCATATGATAGGCCAAAGCATCCTGAAAACTTGCCGGATCTTCTTTCGCTTCGAACAGTGGTTCTGGGAAGGGACTGATTGGTTTCGGTGCAGGCCCGCGCGATGACGACGCAGAGCGGGCAAAGGTACCGTCTGCCGCCGCGCGTTTAGGCTGTCCGGTCGAGGGGGAGGAGGCTGCCTTTCTGATGGGCGCAATCTTGTCTGGGCGGACTGTTGGCTTTGGTGTCCATCTCTCTTCGGTCGCTGGTGCTGCGCCGAGCCATCGGATGATTGCGTCCAAGCCCGGCCGGAGCTGCCTTTTCAATTCTGCGGTCAACTCAGTTTCTATTCCACAGGCCTGTCCGATCGTGGACCAGTCGATACGACCATTCGGGAGCGGGGGCGATTTTCGCTGGGTGATCAAACTGACCAGATAGGGCCTGATGTTCTCCAGTACCCGCTTGGAGGTTTTCGGCGCGATACGCAGCTTGCAGAATTCGGATATCTTTCGCTGAAAATGTCGTGATGAAATGTCTTGTTTGCGCATACTCATTCCGTTTCTCTCGGCACCAATGCTGAGGGCGAGCGGGAATATGAGGCTAGCTTTAAGAAAGGATGTATCGGACTTGCACTTTCAAGACTGCCTGATCCTCGGGTTCATGCGTTTAGATAAATCTCTGCATCAGGGTTCGGGAGTTCGACGCCCGCGCAGTTAATTAAGTTCGCTTATCTAAGTCTGCCGCTTAATTAAACTAAAGGTGCCTTGTTTAAATAGTGGCTGGCACTGATAATGGGTTATGTCTGATTCCGTTTGCAAAAATCGCATGGGTCGTTTCGTCGAAACGATCGCCGCCAGTGAAACAGTGCGGGCATTCGTGCCCCCACCACTGCCGCCCGAGCCGGTGATTGATGTGCTTTCATTGCTGGAACGTCTCAGCCTGGCCGAGCGCGCGCTAGGGCGTCTGGACGGTATCACAATGCTGCTGCCGCGACAGGAGCTGTTTCTTTATATGTATGTGAGAAAGGAAGCTGTTCTTTCCTCGCAAATCGAAGGCACACAGTCCACTCTTTCTGATCTCTTGCGGTTTGAGACGGAAGCTCAAGCGGGCCAACCGGTTGACGATATTCGTGAGGTATCCAACTACGTTGACGCCATGATGTATGGTTTGGAGCGACTGGAAACGCTTCCCATGTCGTTGCGTCTGATCCGTGAGATGCACGCCAGGCTCCTGCAGAGTGGACGAGGAGGCACCAAGGATCCAGGAGAATTCCGCCGCTCGCAAAATTGGATTGGTGGGACGCGGCCCGGTAACGCACTCTTTGTCCCACCACCCGTCACTGAAATGGCCGGTTGCCTGGACGCGTTCGAGCGCTTCATGCATGACGACCAATCGCGGTTGCCGGCGCTTATCAAAGCTGGCTTGCTGCATGTGCAGTTTGAAACGATCCATCCGTTTCTCGATGGCAATGGTCGTATCGGCCGTCTGCTGGTAACCCTATATCTTTGCATGAACGGGGTTTTGCGAAAGCCGCTGCTCTACCTCAGCCTCTATCTCAAGTCCCATCGGAGAGAATATTTTCGGTTGTTGCAGGAGGTCCGTGAGCATGGAAACTGGGAAGCCTGGCTGGATTTTTTCCTGGCCGGTGTCGCAGACACTGCCAATCAAGCGTTTGAGGCTGCGACCCAGATCGTTGATCTTTTCAAGGAAGATCGAGAACGGATAACGGTGGAGAGCGATAGAGCAGGGTCGGCCCTTCGTATTCACGAACTTTTCCAGCAGAATCCTTTTCACACAGCGAACCAGATTGTTCAGATCACGGGTCTTTCCGCGCCAACGGTTAATGCCGCACTTGCTGATCTGGAGCGTTTGGGCATCGTTGATGAGATTACCGGCCGCAAACGCGGCCGTGTGTTCAGCTATCAGCGATATCTCGCAATTCTGAGCGAAGGCACCGATCCCTTGCCTCTCAGTTTATGACAAATAGGTGGCCAAAGGTTCGACCTTCATCAAGGCGTGAAGGTAGCGAATCAGTATGCAATTTGTGAGAGTGTTTTCCGGTTGGGCGCGGCTTTGATCAGTCGCTTGAAATTTCGGTCGAGAGAAGTTATATGGGGAGCGTCACGGGCTGCCACACGATTCCTTCGGGAAGTGCAAAAGGGCGGCCCTTCTTCGTTATGGCACTCATTCCTTACGTGAAGGCGCACGCGATGGCGGCGCAGCGGATTGCCCATTTGAGGGCGAAAGGGCTCATAGTCAGCCGCCCCAATGTTGCGGCTCGGAAAATTGAGGCTATAGGATATGAACGCCTTCGAATATAGTTTCTGAGCCGTCGGCAGACGAATATCGCGGGCAAGCCATTTATAACCGGCACCACCTATCACGACATCATTAGGCTGTATGAATGTGACGCTGCGCTGTGAGACGCGTGCTTTCTTGCCGTAGGGCAATTTGAACTGCTGTTGCGCAACAGCATGTCAGAGACACTGAGCACGGCGTTCGGCAGTCATCCCTATCATCATCCGGGTGCGTTCAAGGATGCAAGCGCTAATCTGAGTGCACTTCAGACATTCGTCAAGGTGTACGCGACATCCAAGGACCGTAGAGCGAAGCACTACGGCGAAACCTACAGTACTCCGGCCCTGCCGCCGATCTGGACAATGAAGGAGTTTCTAACCTTCGGTTCGTCTTCGCGAATTTTCCAATGCCTCGAAGGCTCGATCAAAACGCATATTGCGACTCAGTTCGGTGTTGGCTCTGATCAAGTTTTTACCAACTGGGTCGAAGCCCTAGTGGATTTGCGCAATATCTGCGCCCACCATGATAGGCTCTTTAACCGAAGCTTCCAGAAGCAACCAAGTCGTTTGCGTAGCGCCAGCGTACCAACGGCGGCGCCAAACAAGCTTAAAGTGATCCTTGAATGCCTCGACTACATGCTCGCTAAACGGGGTTTACCCTCAGGCATCACTGCCACGGTGCGAAAAATAATACTGAAGTACCCCGAAATGCAGTTGGCCGAAGCTGGTTTCTAAATCCTTCAACTCGACGGCGTACAGGGGAAATAACGGGTCTCAGGTTCGATTCCCATTCAAGAACGTCTAATCAGGAGAAGTTTTCCAGCACTGCCATGAACGTATGCCTGTCTCCCTGACCTTCCGTCAGGCGTACGCGGCCCTCGATATCAGCGAGATGGTGATCCATCAGGTGCTGTGCCTTTGACAGATCCTTTGCCTTGAGTGCGCTGACGATCTGGCGATGGTGATCGGCACCGCAGTCATCCTGCTTTTCTTCCTCATACAGTGCCATCACGAGCGAGAGGCGGGCAACGATCTTGGAAAGCATTTCGGTCATGACCGCATTGCCGCCGAGCTCAGCCAGCACGACATGAAACTTGCCGGAGAGCACCGTCTTGGACTTCTCATCGCCGTGGTGATGGATCTGCTCTTCCTCGAGCGTCAACGCCTCGAGTGCCCCAAGCTGCTCAAACGTAGCGCGATCCATGACGAGTTCGAGGATGACGTGCTCGAGTTTCCGGCGCGACTCGAAAAGGGCCTTGGCTTCCTCGATGCCCGGTTCCGCTACGAAGGTGCCACGGTTCTTCTTGCGCTCCAGAAGATGATCGCTTTCGAGGACGCCGAGCGCGCCACGGACGACGGTCCGGCTGACACCGAAATGGTCGGCGATCGCGTCTTCCAGGATCTTGGTGCCCGGCTTCAGCGCGCCTTCGCCGATCGCGGCGGCAAGTGTCGTGCGGATGCGTTCCGACACGTCGTCGTTGTTATGCTCTGCCGTGTCCGCCTGACCGTTTGCCTTGGCGGTGCCCTGACGGCGCGTCTTCTTCATGTCATGCTCCAGATAAAATCAGGCGATGGTCGATCTGATTATTTTCATAAGAATATTCGTGCGTATATGCGCATTCTGATGAAATTCGACCCCATCCCGAAGTTTTTCGCCATCCGCCGGCGCTCATCGATGCCGACGGATGACGTTCGTCAATTCAGGCGGCCTGTTGATTGGCGAGGTTCGGCGAAAGTAAGATGCCGTGTTCCGCGCAAATGGTTCTGACATGCCGGGCCGAGTTTCTGATGAAGGCCACAGCCTGATCGTAGCCGTACGTCTGGTGTTCGTAGGTCGGATAACCATACTGGGTTGCCTCATAGGCTTCCCAGTTCGGCACCTCGCCGGATTTTACCCGCTTCTCGTAGGCATCGACCAGGGCGATGTAGGCATCCTGTTCTTCCCCGGTGAGATCGGGGTGTCCTGCGCGCCAGATCGGGTCTTCGAGCTGGATGCACTGGCGGGGATTAGCCTTGCGCGGCTTGTCCGCGACCGAGGCAGCGACTTCCAGCGACAGGTTGAGATCAGGATTGGCCTTGGCGAGGATCGGGATAATGGTGTCGAAATCGACGATGCCACCGCCGACGGGGCGGGTCTGGAAATCGAACCCGCCGGGCGCTCGGCCGACATAGGCGTCCTTGACATGGGTCTGGCGGACGTAGGGGGCAACGCGCTTGGCGGCAAAGACCGGGTGCTCGGCCCGTTGGAGGCCGTTCGCGGTGTCGAATACCACGCCCATGCAGTCTTCGCCGACCTTTTCGATCAGCCGAAGGATCTCGAAGGAGGTGATTTCGTCATGGGTTTCCATGTTGAGGTGAACGCCGTTTGCGCGTGCCACGGGAGCGAGCTTCAGCAGTACCTTTTCGATGGCGAGCAACTGTTCGTCCCAGGTCACATCGGTACGGAAGCGGTCATTGGCGAGCCGGCCGGGATATTCGGATTTGAAGTTGCCCGGAGAAACCCAGAGTTCGCGGCAGCCGATTGCGACGTTTGCCTCGATCATGCGAGTGAAGCCGAGGATGATGTCGCCGCCGCCGATCGAGCGAAACTCTGGGGCCTCGGCGCTGCAATATGGGTTGATCTTGCCGACGCCGCTTTCGAGGTAAAGGCCGAGTTCATCGGCCTTGGCGCGGATGTCGCGCAAGGCGCCTGCATCCAGCGTCGGGTTCATATCCAGCACCGTTGGGAAGAACAGGCCATCAAGATCGAGTTCCTTCACGTGGTCGAGGCTCGCCAATGGGCCGCGCTTCAGGAATTCCGGTAGCTTCTGTGTGTCTATGCCCAGTCTCATGGTTTTCTCCTTGGGGTTTCCTGTCGGGATGCGCTGCTGCGGCGATCCCTGACTTATTTTCTCGAGCCGGCGGACCGGCCTTTGGGAGCGAGATGCTTTTCGAGGTAATGCTGGCCGATCGAAGCGACCGTTGTGATGCCGAGGTACCAGAGGGAAGCCACGCACAGGAGTTCGATGACGAGGAAGTTGCGGGCATAGATCGTCTGCGCCTGCGTCAGCAGATCCTGCATGCCGATGACGGAGACGATGGCGCTCGCCTTCAGCATGCCGATGGCTTGATTGCCCGTCGGCGGCACGATCAGCCGGATCGCCTGCGGCAGAACGACGGTTCGCAGGGTTTGCATCGGGCGCAGGCCGAGGGATGAGGCAGCTTCCCGCTGGCCTCTGTCCACGGCGGTCAGGCCGCTGCGGATGATTTCGCTCATATTGGCCGCTTCATGCAGGCCGAGTGCCAGGAAACCGGCGACGGCGGGCGTCACGAGGTCGTTGACCGAGATGGACCACGACCCGATGCCGACTTCCGGGATGAAGAGCGCGATGTTGAACCAGAAGAAGATCTGGACGATGAGCGGCACGCCCCGGTACCACCAGACGAAAGCGACAGCGATCGCTTTCAGGACGACATTCTGGCTGGTGGCCATGATGGCCACGAGGCAGCCGATGAGGATGCCTGCGATCATGGCGCCTGCAGTCAGTTCAAGCGTAAGGACGACACCATCGAGAATGAGGGGATCGATCATGTAGCGCGGGATCTCGCTCCACTGAACGCTTTGATTCCGCCCAATGACCACGAGCATGAGAGCCAGCGCGATGATCGCGCTGGTACCAGTTGCGAGTTGACCGAACCGGACCGTCTTGCCGGCCGGAGGGGGCATTGTCATGGTGAGGGATTGGGCGGAGACAGCCATGAGCTCACTCCACAGGCATGCTGGCGGCGTCGTTGAACTTCACCGTCTTAACGGCAAGGGGGCCGAGGCCCCACTTCTTCATGATCGCTTCATAAGCGCCGCTGTCGACCATGTGCTGCAGCGAAGCGACGACCGTATCACGCAGTTGGGGGTTGTCCTTGGAAACGAGCATGCCGAGATAGCCGACGGCCAGGCGAACTTCCGGCAGCGCCTGCAGGCCGACGCCCTTTCCGGTCTGGTTTTCGGTCGTGTAGACGCTGGTGGCATAGCCGTTGACAGTTGCATCGGCGCGGCCGGTGCGCACTGCCTGCAGCACGTCGGGCATTTTCGGGATCGACATGATCTGGATGGGAGCCGTCGTGCATTTTGCCGATGCGGCTTCGACTAGTCGATTCTGGAAGGTGCCGACCGGAACCGCAACCTTCTTGCCGCAAAGGTCGGCCATGCTGGCAATGCCGAGCGGGTTGCCCTTGATCGTCATGATCGTGGTCGCGTCATACATATAGTCGATCACATCGACCTGCTTCTCCAGTTCCACATCGTCATTGATGCCGGAAAGGGTCATGTCGAAACGCTTGGACAGAACTGCCGGAACGATAGCGGCGCCGGCACCGACATTGGTCATCTGAACATCGACGCCGAGAATGACGCCGAGCGCGGAGGCGATGTCAGCATCGATGCCGATCAGTTTTCCGCCTTCATCCTGAAAGCTGATCGGTGGCGTCAGGTCGGTCGCGACCTTCAGAACCTTTTTTTCCTTGATAGTAGCCGGAAGGCTGTCGGCGAGCTCCTGGGCGAACACAACGCCCGGGAGCTTAGCGAGTTCGGCCTCGGGAACCATCTTCTGTGCTGGCCCCTCTGCGGCATGGGCGGAAAGCGCGAGAAGTGCGGCGACGGTAGTGGCAATCCCACCCTTTAGAATGTTGCAGATGCTGTTCATGTAATCCCCTTTTCGTTGCGCTTTGTGTGTTTGAATTTTCGAGGATTACGATGCAATCGTCGTGCCAGTTTATCTTTGTTTTTATTAAGTAACTGTTTTTGCTCTATTAAATAAATTGAATTTCTGATTTTTATGAATTCGAACAAAGTTTCGCATAAAAATACGAATATAAAATGCGTAAAAAATCATCTGCACGTCGAGGTTTATGTAATCTCACGCTTGCGGTGGAGCGTGGGGGCGATTATTGGGAAAATATACCTAAAATCCACACCGTTTCGCATGCTTCCGGTGCGGAATTCGGTGAGCCTGCCGTTGTTTCAACCTGTTTCGCTCAGGTTCTCTGCTCATTTAATAAACTTTTCACGCGATTTTTATGCACATTTTTTCGAATTTAAAAACGAACAGTATATGATTATTAATATGCGAAACATTTTAAATCAAAAATATCTTTTAAATTACAGATATTTATTTCCATTAAATGGGCGAAATTCGTGAGTTGGCACGGCGCTTGCAATTCCATCGACATGAACAAGATCGACACCAGATTTCTTGAAGGACGGCGTCTCCCGGTGGCGCGGGAGGGTGTTTCACTCACTGTTCGTCCGGCGCGTCATGGGGAAGTTTTCATGTCTCACATTACGAATGCGATTGAAGGAAAGCAGCTCAGTGTCAACGGCCTTACCCACAGCTATGGCGGTCAGAACGCGATCGACGACATTTCGTTCGAGATCAATGCCGGCGAAATTGTCGCGCTGCTCGGCCCGAGCGGTTGCGGCAAATCGACCGTGCTGCGCGCCATTGCCGGGCTGATACAGCCCAAGAGCGGTGGCATTCATCTGGGCGGTCAGGATCTCGCCCATGTTTCCGCACGGTCCCGCGGCATCGGCATGGTGTTCCAGAACTATGCGCTGTTTCCGCATCTGACCGTGGCAGAGAACATTGCCTATCCTCTTGCCTGCCAGCAGGTGCCGCGCGAACAACGCCGCGCCCGCGTCGAGGAAATGCTCTCGCTGGTCCAGTTGAAGGGCTATGGCAACCGTTTGCCGCGCGAACTTTCCGGCGGCCAGCAGCAGCGTGTTGCGGTTGCCCGCGCCATTGCCGGTCGTCCCTCGCTTCTCCTGCTCGACGAGCCTTTCGGTGCGCTGGACCGCGCACTGCGCTTCGATCTGCAAGTCGAGCTTCTCCATCTTCAGAAGACGCTGGGCATCACGACCCTGATCGTCACTCACGATCAGGAAGAGGCGCAGAGCCTCGCCAGCCGACTGGTGTTGATGAACAAGGGGCATGTCGAGCAGATCGATACGCCGATGGCCGTCTACGACCGTCCGAAGACGTTGTTCGTCAACACGTTTATCGGACAGGCCAATGTCCTTCGGGGCACGATCTCGCAGCTTGGGGCCGAGGCCACGGTCATTGCCCTTGCCGATGGCGCGACGCTCAACCTGCCGCGTCGGTTGAGCTTTACCATCGGTTCACAGGTAACGATCACGTTCCGGCCGGAGGAGGTCCGCCTGTCAAGCGAACCCGGTGAAAACCGGCTTGGCGCCCGTCTCACCGTTTCCGTTCCGCTCGGGCCGACCCTCGTCCACGACCTCGTACTTGCTGATGGAACGAACCTTCGCGCATCCGAGGTACGCGGACCGTCGACCTTCATTCCCGACACGGGAACCCAGCTTTTCGCCGAGATCGATACCGCTCGGTGCCACGTCTTTCCGGTTGAGCCGGAAGTCTCGCAGCAATCCTGAAACCGTAATCAACAATCAACAGAGGTGAACGTAATGAACGAATTCAACATGACCCGCCGCCATTTCGGTCTGCTCGCCGCCGGCGCGGCTGCAGCAGCCACGATGCCCTTTTCCGCTCGCGCTGCCGGCGGTTCCGTCGTGGCAGCCACCTTTCCCGGCAACTGGGAAGATGGCTACCGCTCCGTCCTGACGCCGCTCGTCAAGGAAGCCGGCTATGACCTGACGGTGGCCCCGGCGCTGGCGCAGGACCAGCTTGCCAAGGTGATGGCCAGCAAGGACAATCCCGCCTACGACACCCTGCTGATGTCGCCGGGTCAGATGGCCGTCGCCATCGAGAACGATCTGATCCAGAAGATCGATCCTTCGAAACTCAAGAACTGGGGCATGCTGGATCCGGCTTTCCAGGGCGAGTACGGCCCGACGGTCACCATCGAAGTGAACGGCATCGCCTACAACCCAGACCTCGTTCCCGCGCCGAAGGGCTATCGCGACCTGTTCGAAAACCCGGCCTACAAGGGCAAGGTGTCCTGGACCGGCTTCGGCTCCAACACCGGTGTGATGGCCTATAGCCAGATCGCCAAGATCTTCGGTTCCAGTGCCACCGACATGGACGCCGTCTTCAAGCTGTTCAAGGATAATCCGGAACAGCTCAAGGGCGTGGTCGCCAGTACCAATGCCCAGATGACACTGTTCCAGCAGGGCGAAATCGCGGTGTTCATGTGCTCGACGGGCAATGTCGCGCGTCTCAAGAGCCTTGGTCTCAAGGCCGAGTTCGTCCAGCCGGAAACCGGTTCGCCGGCAGCCCCCGTCAACATCCACCTGACCAAGGGCTCGAAGAACGTAGAAGCCGCCTATGCCTATATGGACGCGGCGATCTCGATGGCCGCGCAGGACAAGCTGAAGATGCCGCCGACCGAAATGTTCCCTACCAACAAGGACGTTTCGCTTACGCCGAGCATCGAAGCCTTCGTCAAGCGCGATCAGCTTGCCAACATGGTCTATCCGGACTGGGCCGCCATCAACAAGAACCGTGCGGAATGGATCCGCAAGTTCGACGCACTCGTCGCCGGTTGAGGTCATAAGATGAAGGCGAGCGGCTTCCCATACGTGATCCCGATGCTTCTCTTGTCGGTGGCGTTCTTTGCGACGCCGCTCGCCACTCTCATCGGGTTCAGCTTCATCGGCCCTGAAGGACTGACCCTCAACAAATATGGACGCTTCCTTGGCGATGCGTTCAATTATCGCGTCCTGATGAACACTGCCAAGCTCGGTGTCCAGACGATTGTGACCACGACCCTACTCGGCGTGCCAATTGCGCTTTTCTACTGGCATAGCGGCAAGACCGTGCGCCAGATCATCATCTTCATGACGCTCATCCCGATGCTGACCAGCAATGTGGTGCGTACCTTCGCCTGGATCGTTATTCTTGGACGGCAGGGTCCTATCAGTCAGACATTCGTCTCACTCGGTCTTGCGGATAGCCCATTCACGCTGATGTCGACCGAACTAGGTCTTGTTCTCGCCATGTGCCAGATCGACCTGCCGCTGATCATTCTGCCTCTCATTGCGATCCTGTCGCGAACGCCTGTCCAGTTTGCCGAGGCCGCCCAGGTCTCCGGTGCGGGTCCTTGGCGCATCCTGGTCACTGTTCTCCTGCCCATGATGCTGCCAGGCCTGCTCGCCGGCTGGATTCTTGTCTTCGCCAGCACCAGCGCATCCTTCGTCACGCAGGCCGTCATCGGTGGCGCGCGTAATGTCTATGTGCCGCAACTGATCTACCGCGAAGTCGGTACGCTGTTCGACTGGCCCATGGCATCGGCGATTGCCGTCGTACTCCTGCTTTCGACCGGCGTTCTGCTTGTCGCCATGACCATGATTTCCCGCCACCGGAGGCTCGTCGGCCATGCATGAATCCAGCGCAAAGCCAATCCGGGAAAACCCGGCTCCTGCCGTCCTTTACAAGGCGTTCGTCTTCGGCTTCGGGGGCTTCAGCCTTCTCTATCTGGTGGCGCCGATCGTGATCGCGATCACCATGTCGTTCACCTCTGGCCAGACGCTGAAATACCCGCCGGAAGGCTTTTCGCTGCGATGGTACGAGGCGCTTCTCGATCCGCTGCGTTCGGGAACCGAGCATATTGCGGCATTCAACTCCCTGAAGATTGCCGGTCTTGCGGTGTTGGGCTCACTGCTCTTTGCGGTCCCCGCTACCATCGGCATGGCGCGGATGAAAAAGGGTGCCGTGAGTTCCATCGAACCGCTATTGCTTGCACCACTGGTTCTTCCAAGCCTCGTCTATGGCCTCGCGGCGCTGATCGTCGCGAACTTCGTCGGGTTTCAGCCGTCGCTCTGGCTGACCGTCACCGGCCACGTCGTCGTGTTCGGTCCCCTGATGTACCGCGCGGCCTCCGTTGTCGCCCAGGGCATAAACCCGTCACTTGCCGAAGCCTCTACCGTCATGGGTGCGCACTGGTTCACTACGCTCCGGCGCGTCACCTTGCCATTGCTGGTCCCGGGCATTCTGGCGGGTGCGTTTCTGGTGTTCATCCAGTCGCTCGACAATGTTTCGGTGTCGCTGTTCCTCGCCGATGCGCAGACTACGGTTCTTCCCTTGAGAATGTTCGCGCTGATCGAAGAATCGCTCGATGTTCGCGTCGCCTCGATGTCAGGCGTCCTCATCGGCCTGACGCTCGTGGTCATGCTGGTCGCCCGGCGCGTTCTGGCGCCGTCGAAACAGGCATGACAAGGCCGATCTCTCCCAATTTTCCCATGAAGGAAGGAATAACAAAATGAACATTCGTGCATCGAAAGCAGGTGCTCACCGCATGGGTAGGCTGCTGGCCGATTTCGAACCGGACTTTGACTTTTCCGCCCCGCTACCGCTGCCCGTCGAGGAGTTTGAGGATCGGCTGCGTCGCATTCGCCGTCAGGCGGCCGAGGCCGGACATGACGCGCTGATCGTCCATACCGGCGGCGCCGGCTGGTTCCATACCTCCAACCACTATCTGCGCTACATCTGCGACTGGATGCGCGAAGGCGTTCTGATCATTCCGACCGACAGTGACAAGCCGCTGACGCTTCTTTCCTTCTTCACCCAGTCGGTTCTTCTGCCGCCGGGTGGCGAGCCTGTCATCGTCGAGGATATCTGGCAGATCGGCCCGATCGGTCGTGAATACGCCGACCGTCCGGGCGACAGCGTTGTCAAGACGGCGGAAAAATGCGCCGAAATTCTGGCTTCGCTCGGGCTTTCGAAAGCTCAGATCGGCCGCATCGGTGACAAGGCCGGCCTGACCTTCTGGGCGGCGCTCGACGAGCTGATGCCGAAGGCGAAGTTCGTCGCCGACAATGCCATTCTCGACCGGATGCAGAAGGTGCGTTCGCCGCGCGAGATCGAGCTGTTCCGCGCCGCTGCGCAGCTCATCAGCATCGCTACTCAGGCGGCCTATCATGTCGCGAAGCCGGGCGTCACCGACCACGAAATGTATGCGGCCTTCACCCAGGCGCAGCTTGCCTATGGCGGCGAGACCGGCGACGGCTACCAGATCGGTATCAACGAATACGGCACCCATTGCGGCAAGCCCTATGGTCACATCGTGCGCCCGGGCGACCTGATCAATCTCTATGTCTCCAACATCACCTATCGCGGGTACACCGCCCAGACGGCGCGCATGATCGCCGTCGGCGAAATCACCAAGCGGCAGGAAGAGGTGCTTGCTGCCTGCACCGAGGGCGTCAAGCGTGCCGAAAAGCTGATCCGCCCGGGTGCGCTGATGCGCGACGTCAACAATGCCGCCTTCGAGCCGATGATCGAGCGCGGCATGCTCACGTCGCCGGAAGCGCGCACCATGCCCTACAACTGGGCGCCGATGGATGATGGCAGCGCACGGCTCATCCCGCGTCAGTATGTCAGGAACATCGACTGGGAAGCGCAGGGCCGCAAGCTCATGCATGTCTATCCGGCGACGCATGGGCCACATAACCCAAATCTCGGCCACTCGGTCGGCATGGCCGGCGGCCAGAACAGCTTCAACATTTCGTCGCACAATTATGACCGGATGGAGGAGGGGATGGTGTTCGTGTTGCATACGCAGTGGCTGGAACCGCTTTCGGCCGGCTGTAATGTCGGCGACATGTATGTCGTCACCAAGGACGGCTTCGAAAACCTGAGCCGCCACACCCCCCTTGAAACCCACCGTGTTGCTGCCGAGGCCTGACATGACCGACATTAAAGAGGGCCACGCCCATTTCGATTTCGCCAAGCTCGATGAGCGCGCACGCTACAAGCTTCTGATCGGCACCGTCATTCCGCGCCCGATCGCGCTGGTGACGACGGTCAGCAAGGACGGTCGGCCTAATGCCGGCCCCTTCAGCTTCTTCAACGTACTGACCCATGATCCGGCTATCGTCGCCATCGGCGTCGAAAACTATTCCGACATGCGCTTTAAGGACACCGCCCGCAATATCCGCGAGACGGGCGAGTTCACCGTCCATATCTGCGACAATGCTTTGGTCGATCAGATGGAGGTCTGCGCCATCAAGTTCGGCCCGGAGGTCGACGAGATGGAGGAGGCGGGGCTTGCCACCGCGCCCGGCCAGATGGTGCGCAGCCCCCGCATTCTCGCCGCACCTGCAGCCCTTGAATGCCGCCGCCACACGACATTGCAGGTCGGCCCCGCGCGCGAAATCATTCTTGGTGAAGTGGTCGGCCTTTATGTTCGCGGCGATGCCGTCAATCTCGATAATCTTCATATCGACCAGCAGATGATGGACGCGGTCGGCCGCATGGGCGGCCACACCTATGCCCGCACCCGCGATCAGTTCGACATCAAGACCATGACGCCTCAGGAATGGGAAAGCCGCAAGGCCGGTGAGAAGGCGGCGGCCGAGTGACCAACAGCCGCTATTTTTCTAATGTCGGCGGCCTTCCGCCGCAGACGCAGACCCTGTCCAGCAAGGCCGTGTTCAAGACGTCCTATGCGGTGATCCCTCGTACCGTGATGAGCGATATCGTCACCAGCGTCTTGCCGCATTGGGATGCGACCCGTGCCTGGATCATTTCGCGCCCCTTGAGCGGCTTTGCCGAGACCTTTGCGCAATATATCATGGAAGTGAAGCCCGGCGGCGGCAGCGTCAGGCCGGAGCCCGACGCGCGCGCCTCGGCCGCGATCTTCGTCGTAGAAGGCGAGGGCACCATCACCTATGACGGCAAGGACCATCCTCTGCGCGCGGGCTCGTTTGCCTATATCCCGGCCGGCGGCAAGTGGACCTTCCGCAATGACAGCACAGCCCCGATCCGTTTCCACTGGGTGCGCAAGGCATTCAAGGTGGTCGAGGGTCTTGAATTTCCACCCGCCGTCTTCACCCATGAAGACGAATGCGTGATGGATGCGATGCCGGACACCGACGGCAAGTGGGCGACGACCCGCTTCCTCGATCCCTCCGATGTGCGTTACGACATGCATCTCAACATCGTCACCTTCGAGCCGGGCGCCATCATTCCCTTTATGGAAACCCATATCATGGAGCATGGTCTCTATGTGCTGGAAGGCAAGGCCGTCTATCGGTTGAACGAGGACTGGGTCGAGGTCGAAGCCGGCGATTACATGTGGCTGCGCGCCTATTGTCCGCAGGCCTGCTATGCGGGCGGTCCCGGCCGCTTCCGTTACCTGCTTTACAAGGATGTTAATCGGCATCCCGATTTGTGATCGCGGTGAAGAAGAGAACTTGAACGTTACCTGTCATCTGTTCGACTCCCATCAAGAGCTTAAAAGAGCCATAAGCGGTTAATGGCGGCGTAAATTTTGCCTAGAAAACGTCATTCAATTGCATTACTGTCCCGTTAAATCTGGAGATAGCCATGGCGGCCAACGCACTCGTCCAAACACGTATTGATGCTGAAGTTCGAGATCGTGCTTCTGCCGTGCTTGAAAGCATGGGCCTCACGGTATCTGATGCCGTTCGTATCCTGCTCACCCGGACTGCTAATGAGGGGGCTTTGCCCCTTGAGCTGCTTTCGGGTAGTGAAGCGCATGACGCCTGGTTTCGGACCAAGGTGCTCGAAGCATTGAACGATACTCGGCCGGATTTATCAGACGAAGAAGTTGAGGCGCATTTTTCCGAACGTCGAGCAGCAGCACGTCTTAGAGCTGGTGTGCCCAAATCGTGAAACTTACTTGGTCTGCATTTGCGTTATCGGATCGCGACGCAATCTTCACGTACATCGAGGCGGATCATCCTGCGGCCGCCGTTCTGATCGATGATGAGGATCGTCGTGGCTACCCGTCGTCTACTCGATTTTCCTGCCAGTGGGCGCGTGGGCAGAATTGCCGGGACACGGGAACTCGTCATCAATGGCACGCCTTACATCGCGGCTTATACCATTACGGAGACGACAGTTCGAATACTTCGTGTGCTTCATGGCGCGCAAGAATGGCCAGAACATATGCCGCCAAGATAATCGGCTCACTCGCGCGGAGCCGGTGGTTCGATTTCTATCAAGACCGTCATCGGGGTGATCGCATCCTTAAGCGGCTTCATTTCGACTGGCCAAGTGCACGCTGAAGCCAGGTCTGAAACGGTTTCCTACGCGCAGCAGAAGCACTGGAACGAATAGATGGGTGATGCCGCCAATCCTCGGCCCCAGGCAGTCCGGGATGCTTATTGTTTTCAATGAAATGTTTATAATCCCATGGTGTATTCAGATGCTACCAGCCGTGACCTACGCCCTTGACTTACCTCACGGATCGTCAGGTGGCCTCTGTCTTCCTGGATTGCCTGAAGCAGGCTTTTCCCAAGGGAACACCTGAAGAACTGGCTGCATATGTCGGCGGTGAGGGTCGGGCGGTTTAAGCCGCCGCAGTAGCTGCGCGCGAATAAGCGCCGGGCGGCATTCCCACATGCCGATTGAAGGCGACGCTGAAGGCGCTTGTCGATCCATAACCGACGCGCTGGGCGATTTCGGCCATGGGCATATCCTCCCGAAGAAACTCTTTCGCCAGCGCCATACGCCATCCCGTCGCGTATTCCATCGGCGCGACACCAACTTCCTTGCGGAAACGATCGAAGAAGGTCGAACGAGACATTGTAGCCTCTTGGGCAAGCGTTTCCACCGTCATGCTGCGACCCGGATCTGCATGGATCCGGCGCAAGATCGGCGCCAGCAGCGGATCGGCCATACCACGCAGGAGGCCAGGCGGCACCTTGGCACTTGCGGCCGATCGTAGCGCGTCGATGAACAACACTTCGAGCAACCGGTGAAGCACCATCTCACGCGCGACGCGGTCAGCTCGCGTCTCCTCGTTGATCATGTGGACCAGGGTCACCAATCGCTCTTCACCGTGAACATGGATGACTTCTGGGAGCAGCGATACGAGAAGAGCCTTGTCATCCGAGCCGAAAGCACAGTGCCCGACCAAGGCCTTGATCTCCGCCGGCGCTTCCGGTTCGCCCAAGCGAAAAATGCCGGGGCTGGTCTCCAGACGCTGCGCAAGGGCGCCGCGTGGCGGCGGCTCCATGCTGCTCATCGTGAATGAGAAGATCTTTGGGACCAGGACGAAGTCACCGGCAGTGAGCACCATTGGGTCACGACCGGCGATCGTCATCAGGCAACGGCCCTCGACCACGGCGCAGTAGAAGGGGCTTCCAATCTCCGTCCGCTCGACTAGCCACTTGCCACCGCCCGTGACCAGCTTTGAAATCGACGGGCTTGGCTTGAGTAGCGAAACAACTTCGGCGACAGGGTCGGTCATGATTTCGGACTCATGCTAAACACTCTTGGACATACGCATATAGCAAGTCCGGGTGGCCAGGTCCATCTTCAGGCAAGTTAAAAGTCAGGAGACGGAACATGCCAAAGATCCTTATCACCGGTTGCTCGTCCGGTTTCGGCCTCGCCATCGCGCAGAAATTCTTGGACGCCGGGTGGGATGTGGTCGCGACCATGCGCACGCCGCGAAACGACCTTCTACCGTCGAACGACCGGCTCGAAATCCTGCCGCTCGATGTCACCAGCGCGGACAGCATCGCTGGGGCAGTCGAAGCCGCAGGCACGATCGATGCTCTGGTGAACAATGCCGGCGTCGGTATGCTCAATGTGCTTGAAGGCACGGAGATGTCGAAGATCCGCGAACTGTTCGAGACCAATGTCTTCGGTGCGATGGCGATGACCAAAGCTGTTTTCCCGCAGATGCGGGTCCGTCGCTCAGGCGTCATCATCAATGTCAGCTCTGCGGTCACAATAAGGCCGTTGCCCGCGCTCTCGGTCTACAGCGCCAGCAAGGCAGCGCTCAATGCCTTCACGGAGAGCCTCGCGCTCGAAGCGGCGCTGTTCGGCATTCACGCCAAACTTGTCTTGCCTGGCTCGGCGCCGACGACCGGCTTCGGCAAGAATGCTGTTTCGCGGATGGGCATGGAAATCCCAGGGCCGTACGAAGCCTACGTCCATGACTACCTGTTGAAGATGCGGTCCAACAGTGAGGTTACGACGGCGGATGAGGTCGCAGAGGCAGTCTGGAGGTCTCTGACGAATATCGATGCACCGATGAAGATCCCCGCTGGCGCGGACGCAGAAACCGCGTTCCGCGACGCGGGCCATTTGCTCGCCTGCACATCACAATCCGAAATCTATCTTTGAAGGTCCAGACCCATGAACAATCTGATCAATCTCGCAAAGTATATTCCGACGCCTGAAGCCACTCTCACCGTGGCCTACACGCCAATCCGTCTTTCGATGCCGGGTCGGCAGCCGCTGGAACTGCGTCTGACCGCGCCCGCGATGGGAAGTAACTTGCCGATCCAGCTGCTGTCGCATGGCTACGGCCCTTCCAACTATATCCCGTCAAAGGACGGATACGCTCCTCTTGTCCAATTCTGGGCGGAAAGGGGATTCGTGGTGATCCAGCCGACCCATGCGAGTTCGCGTGTTGGCGGCCTGCTTTCGAATTCATCCGGCGCGCCGTTCTTCTGGCGCGAACGTGTCGAGGAGATGAGGGCGATACTGGACCAACTGCCGGAGATCGAGCGGCAAGCGCCGGCCGTTGCGGGCCGGATGGATCATGCTCGCATCGGCGCGGTGGGCCATTCCTTTGGCGGCCACACGGTTGGGCTCCTACTAGGAGCACAGGTGGACGGCGAGGATTTTTCCGATCCCCGTATCTCGGCGGGCGTTCTCCTGACAACACCGGGACGCGGCGGCAAGGACATGACGCCTGAGAGTGCTGCGCGGTTTCCGTTCTTCGATGTAGACTTCTCGACGCTCTCAAAACGCAGTCTGGTCGTTTGCGGTGACATGGACAATCCGCACTTTACGACGCGCGGCCCTGAATGGCATGCGGATGCGTTTCATGACGCGCCTGGTGTCGTTGCAATGCTGATGATGCACGGAGTCGGGCATGGACTTGGCGGGATCGCGGCGCTCGACGCAAAAGAAACAGAGACTGAAGCACCAGACGTACTCGAGGCGACACGGCGTCTGACGCTCGCCTGGCTTCAAAGCGCGCTCGGCGCGGACGAAGGCGCTTGGCCGAGAGCGTGCCTCGCACTTGAAAGCGAAGCCGCCCTGCTTGCGACGGTCACGGAGAAGCAGCCCTTACCGCCGGGCAGATCTGCACGGTTGAAGCCAAAAGGACTATAAATCATTGGGCACCTTGGTTTGGGTGCCCAATGCAGTTTGCGGCAACCGCGTGGCGGGCGGGACACCTATCTTGAAGTTCGAAAGCACGCCAAAGTCTCGTCCTTCGTCCAGCAGGCCCCAGAACTGCACGCTCTATCCGCAATGATTGAATAGCCCCGAGTTTTGTGGACGCCCTCGGGTTACATTTCCTGCTGCCGTTCGAACTCGACGGGTGACAGCATCCCGTTCCTGACGTGCTTACGCTTGGGGTTGT
>NZ_JACIDU010000030.1 GCF_014196535.1 Allorhizobium borbori | reverse complement strand
AGGAACTTGACCACGACCGCAGACCCGAAACATACCTAACACGCGGGTCAATTCTCGGTGGAAACGCCGGGTCAGTTCTCAGTGGCAATCAACACAGCAGCCCCGATAAGGCCGAAGGTGTCGTGATGGAGATCACCCAGAGCGGCGGGAAGGCCGTGGCGCTGAAGCTCGACGTCGGCGACATCGGCGCGTTCCCCGCGTTCCGTGATGAGGTCGCCTCGAAGCTTCGGTCCGTCTTTGACCGGGAAGATTTCGACTATCTCGTCAACAATGCCGGATATGGCCTCTTCAATCCGATCGCGACCGTCACGGAAGAACAGTTCGACGGATTGTTCAATGTCCATCTCAAGGGGCCGTTTTTCCTGACCCAGATCCTGCTGCCGCTGATGGCGGACGGTGGCCAGATCGTCAACATCACCAGCGCCACCTCGCGCGTCGCGACCGCTGGCGTTGCGCCCTATGCCTCCTTCAAGGGTGGTCTCGAGGTCCTGACCCGCTACATGGCCAAGGAGTTCGGCGAGCGGGGCATCCGGGCCAACTCGATCGCACCCGGTGCAATCCGCACGGAACTCGGTGGCGGCCTGAACGACGAGTTCGAGGCCATGCTGGCAGGCCAGACCGCGCTCGGCCGCGTCGGCGAGCCAGAAGAGATCGGTGGCGTCGTGGCCAGCCTTCTGTCGACCGAGAACCGCTGGATCAACGCCCAGAACATCGAGGTCTCGGGCGGCTACATCATCTGAGTAGAGGAGAGCAGCATGCTCGATCATGTCTTCATTTCCGTCAGCGACATCGATCGGTCGATCGCCTTCTACGAGGCGACGCTGGTACCGCTCGGGATCGTCCATGCGCACGACTATGACGGCAAGGACGGGCCGCCCGGCCATCCTGATCTGAAGGGGTTCGGCGCGAACGGCCGGGTGTTCTTCTGGCTCCGCGAAGGCGTGGTCGAAGGCCGTGCCGCTCATATCGGCTTCGTCGCCGTTGGCACCTCCCAAGTCGACGCCGCCTATGCCGCCGCTATCGCCGCGGGCGCGTCGAAAATCCATCCGCCGGGAGCGCAGCTCCACTACGACCCTCGCTACTATGCCGCCCAGGTTCGAGATCCTGACGGCTACAGCCTCGAATTCGTCTACAAGGAATGGCAGCACTGACATGACAAAACGGATGATCTATGGCGCGACCGGCTATACCGGCCGCATGGCGGCGGAACATGCGAAAGCGGCCCGCACGCCTCTCGTTCTCGCCGGCCGCAACGAGGCGGCCCTCGCCAAACTCTCTGCAGAACTCGGCGTCGAATACCGCGTCTTCGGCCTCGACGATGCGGCGGCGATCGACGCCGGTCTAGCTGGCGTCTCCGTCCTGCTGAACTGCGCAGGACCATTCATGCGCACCGCCGATGCGCTGATGACGGCGTCGATCCGCAGCGGTGTGCATTATCTCGACACGGCGGCCGAACTCGACAGCTACCGTCTGGCCGGCACGCTCGACGACGACGCGAAGGCCGCAGGCGTGATGCTCATGCCGGGTGGTGGCGGAAGCGTCGCCATGCTCGGCAGTCTCGCCGGACATGCGGTCGCTCGTGTAATCGACCCTCGCAAGATCAGGATCGCGCTGCATGTCGCAGGCGGACTTTCGCGCGGGTCGGCGATCAGCGCCATGGAAAATGTCACCGTCGAAACCCTGGCGCGGGTGGACGGCGAGCTTGTCGCGATTGCCGCCGACGGCATCCGCAAGTTCGATTTCGGCAAGGGCGCAGTCGACTGCTTCCCGGTGACGCTGCCCGATCTCATCACCATCTGGCGGGCGACGCGGGTCCCCGACGTCGAGACCTTCGTGCATGGCACCGGCGATGGCTTCCCGCAGGGTGATCTCTCGACTCTCCCGGACGGCCCGAGTGAAGAACAGCGGCTGGCGAACCGCTACCAGGCGGCCGTCGAAGTCACCGACGCAGATGGGAAGGTCACCCATTTCATCCTCGACACGGTCAATGGCTACACGTTCACGGCGATGGCGGCGGCCGAGGCTGGACGTCGTGTCCTTGGCGGCGAATTCCGTTCCGGCTTCCAGACGCCTGCGGCATTGTTCGGAAGCGGCTTCGCGCAGACCATCGCCGACACGACGATCAACGATGTCTGAGGAGCCAGGCACCATGCAGAAGCTCGTCGAATCCTTAATCGCGACCGCCAACGCCTTCGACGTCGAAGGAACACTGTCTCTGTTCGCAGCCGACGCCGTCATCGACGATGTCTCGGTCGGCGACGCCTTCGTCGGCCGCGATGGTATCAGGCAGTACCTCGAGCGGTTCTTCGTCGGCTACAGCACCAGCAGCAAGCTGCTGTCCATCGAAGAACTTGACGGCCTCCATTCGGATGTCCGCCTCGATTTCACAGGCGATTTCGGACAGGAGATCGGGATATTGAAGATCGCGGTGAATTCCGACGACCTGATCGAGCGCATCGACGCCGATCTTGAATAACAGACCAACCTTCCAGTCTGATCGAACCAGAACCATCAGCGCGCAGCGCGCCTATGCCGGGAAAGGCGTGCATTCCGCAGGCCTCCGGCACGACAACGAGTATGTTCATGACGATATCGCCATCGTTTACACGGGACGCAGCCGACCGGCTCGACGTCGTCGAGGCCCTCTATCGCTTCGCCGCCGGCATCGATCTTCGCGACAACAATCTCCTCGCATCATCGCTGGCGGAGAATGCCGTCTCCGACTTCCGACCGGCTG
This sequence comes from Allorhizobium borbori, assembly GCF_014196535.1. Classification (GTDB taxonomy): domain Bacteria; phylum Pseudomonadota; class Alphaproteobacteria; order Rhizobiales; family Rhizobiaceae; genus Ectorhizobium; species Ectorhizobium borbori. The sequence continues at coordinate 27,367 of NZ_JACIDU010000030.1, read as the reverse complement.
CCGCCAAGGCCGGCTTCGAATATCCTGTCATCGAGGGCCGGGATGTCATCGTCTCGGCACTGACGACGTCGCTCGCCACTCTGGACACGACGCATTCCGTCAGCAATCCGCGGGTGACGATCGAAGGCGACACGGCACGGATGGACGTTCTCGTTGAAGCCCAGCACGTTCCCCGCAGCGATCCCTCGCGTCACTAGCTGATGAAGAACCGCTACGACGTCGGGCTGAAGAGGAGCGGCGACATCTGGGTCATCACCCGCAACACGGTCGACAATATCTGGCGCTCCGGCTATATCGGAGTTCTTTCCGGGATCTAGCCTCTATTATGTGTGCTCAAGCAGGGCGGCGGCGAGACATTGTCACCGCCTTAGTAGCTTATGGCGGCGAGGTGGCGCGATGCCCACTTTGGCGCAAAGCGGCCATCCCCCGGCAATGTGACCTTCTTCGCGAAAGCAGAAATTATTGCCGCTCTGGCGCCCCGTTGACTGATGCCCAAAGCCAGGGCACAAAGGTCGCATCCACGGTCGCTCGCGGCAGGAAAAATAGGGAATTCTAAGGCTGTTTCGATAAATCATTGAAATCATGTGAGAATACAGACTGCTCAGCCAATCCATATCTCCCCTACGAAATCAGACATGTATCGCGCTTAGCGGTAGCTTTGCATCCTATTCATCACCGATGTTTCCAGCGGAACCGGACGGCGACGCAGATTTCGATCCAGCTCCGATAATTCGTGCAGAGACACCGGCGCCAGAGGCTTCAGGCTACCGTGGCTCGCTTCCGGCGTGAGGATTTGATCGGCCAGACAACCAACCCCGGCCCATTGCGGAATGCGGGCGCCTTCGTCATGCCCAACACCGCTTTTTCTTCTGCTCGCCAGACAAGCGCTGGTCGCCGCACCCACGCTCGACCCTCTTTTCACTCCGCATATCAAGCCGCTGAGACGCATGCTTGGTCGAGAGCTGGGGGCAGAGGGCGATCTCCCGCGACGAAGCCTCTCGGAGCGGTTCTCGCGCCAGCCTGTCGGATCATGAGCCGCAACGAAAAACCTCCCCGCCTTGTGACGGGGAGGTCTCTTTATCCGGCAATGCCGTGCGCGCCTGAAATCAGGCAGCAGCGGTGGCGTAACCTTCGGTCGGAACTTCCGAGATCGTCTTCAGAACCTGGGAAGCGATCTGGTAGGGGTCGCCCTGGGAGTTCGGACGACGGTCTTCCAGATAACCGCGGTAGCCGTTGTTGACGAAGGAATGCGGAACGCGGATCGAGGCGCCACGGTCGGCAACGCCGTAGGAGAACTTGTTCCACGGAGCCGTTTCGTGCTTGCCGGTCAGGCGCAGATGGTTGTCCGGGCCGTAGACGGCGATGTGGTCGTCGAGGTTCTTTTCGAACTGGGCCATGAGGGCTTCGAAATAGGCCTTGCCGCCGACTTCGCGCATGAACTTCGTGGAGAAGTTGCAGTGCATGCCCGAGCCGTTCCAGTCGGTGTCACCGAGCGGCTTGCAGTGCCATTCGATGTCGATGCAGTACTTTTCGCACAGGCGCGTCAGCAGGTAACGAGCCATCCAGATTTCGTCAGCGGCCTTCTTGGAGCCCTTGCCGAACACCTGGAATTCCCACTGGCCCTTGGCCACTTCGGCGTTGATGCCTTCGTGGTTGATGCCGGCGGCGAGGCAGAGGTCGAGGTGCTCTTCAACGATCTGACGAGCGATATTGCCGACGTTCTTGTAGCCCACGCCCGTGTAGTACGGACCCTGCGGAGCCGGGTAGCCCTGCTCCGGGAAGCCGAGCGGACGGCCGTCCTTGTAGAAGAAGTATTCCTGCTCGAAACCGAACCAGGTGTCGGCATCGTCGAGGATCGTGGCGCGGCTGTTGGACGCGTGCGGGGTCTTGCCATCCGGCATCATGACTTCGCACATGACCAGAACGCCGTTCGTGCGGGCCGGATCCGGGTAGAGCGCAACCGGCTTCAGAACGCAGTCGGAGCTGCGGCCTTCGGCCTGCTCGGTCGAGGAACCATCGAAGCCCCAGAGCGGAAGCTGTTCCAGCGTCGGGAACGCGTCATATTCCTTGATCTGAGTCTTGCCGCGAAGGTTCGGAACGGGCTTGTACCCATCGAGCCAGATGTACTCGAGCTTAAATTTGGTCATTCGGTTCTCTCACTACGTGATGTTGCAAGGCCCTTGCAATCCCGCCGGCGCGGCTTTTGAAGGTCGCCAAATCACATGCACGCCGCGTGCCAAACCGAGCACCACACGACGCCAATCGAACAAATCCTTCTAATTAAATGCCAAAAAGATCATTTTCCCACCAGTGACGGAAGCATAGGCAGTTTTGCGCATTACATTTTCGGCACGATGATCATTTTGTGACCATTGCCCTGAGATAGGCACCAAAATCGCGAAAATTTTCCATTACGACGCCACCCGCAAATGATAATAAAATAGGCGTAGAGATTAAAAAATACGCATAACCTAACCGGATGGACAGCGTGCACAGAGAGTAGCCGAGGAAGGAATGATTATGACCACAGGTTTTCACCACGACACCGCCAAGATTTACCAGTTCCCCGTCGCCAGTCGCCGCCAGAATTTTGGGCAGCGGACGGAAGGCATGTCGTCATCGGTCCTTCTTTTCCCCGAACCCGTGCAGCAATATGCCGTCGTCGATACCTGCTGGTACCATCAGGAAGCCCTGACGACGGACGACAAGTCGAAGAACTGAACCGCATCTGAAACGAAACGCCCCGGTCGGACCGAAGGTTCTGGCCGGGGCGTTTCGTTTCATGGCTTGCAAGGCGCCCTCAGGCGCTCGCCTCCCCATAGCGGGCGGCGGTTATGCGCAGGCGTTCCGCATAATCGTAGATCTGGTCGAGTGAATCCACGATCATCCGCTCCTCGGCTTCGCCATCGAACAGCCCGATATATTTGACACTGCGATTGAAATGCAGACGCGCCAGCGGACGACGGTTGTTGTCGTCAACCAGGATGGCGCAATAGGACTTCGCATCGCGCATGAAGACGCGCCGGCCGGGAATCGTGTCGCGCACGATGGCCTTGACGATCATGTAACCCTCAACCTCTTCGGGCGTGGTGACGATGTCCGGTTCTGCCTCGACCGTTGCGCTGACCGCCTCCACAACCTCCTGCGTATCGGCCAGCGCATTCGTCAGGCGGCTTTTCACCGTGTCCATGATGACATCGCGGAAGGCGGCCCGCACCACGCCGGTCAGCATTTCCTTGACCTGCGCCGTCAGTCGCCCTTCATAAATATCGGCCGCCACCAACCGGACGAAATCCTCAGTCGGTTCGTCAATCAGCCGGGCAATGACCTGCTTTATGCCGGAGGTGTATTTCAACCGCTCCGCCGTCGCGAGAATGGCCTCCACATTGAACGCCGCCTTTTCGAACTTGCGTAGCTCAGCGATGGCATTGGGCTGGAGATCGGTGATATCGAAGATCAGGAAGGGGCGCGTGTCGAGCTTGTTGGGCTCTTCGAGGTCGGTGTAGAAATTGAAGCTGCGGCCATTGGTCAGGATGGCGAACTTCGCCTTGGTCACCGTAAAGTAACGGAAAAGCTGGTCGAGATGCTTTTTCTCAAGGGTCGTGGCGATCGGCTTGCATTCTATGAGAATACGAATGTCGCCGTCGATCTTGATGGCGTAATCGACTTTTTCGCCCTTTTTGCCCACGGCGTCGGCGGTAAATTCGGGAATGACCTCGTGCGGATCGAATACATCATAGCCCAGCGCCCGCAGAAAGGGCAGAACCACCGCCGTTTTTACGGCTTCTTCCGTTGCCATGGTGCTGGAATGGGATTTGACCCGCTCGGACAAGGCACGGAGACTGTCTTCCAAAGTGCTCACGCGAATACCCCCTCGACGTTGCATGAAATTGCACTCATAAGATGAATTTATTCATTTCACAACCAATTTTCAAGGCGGCTTCTCCATTGCTGAAATCAATGGAGAAGCCGATAGGCACGTCATGAAAATTCCGATAAAAGCGACCACAAGATCACGGGGCGACAGGTGTCGCATCAGCCGATTCGATGGGCTATCCGTTTTGCCAGGAGTGGTTGCGTGACCGATATTCCGGTCAGAAAGAGCAGGGTCGTGTTCGTCAGCCTGACGCTGGCGATCGTCGGCGCGATCGTTGCCACGGTCCTTCTGGCCAATGACCGCCGCCACCTCAATGCCCTGCTCGTCTACTACGGTTACATGGAGCCGCCGCAGCCCGAACCGCCGCTGGGCAAGAAACGCCGCAACCCGGCGGGCGATACCGTGCCGCTTTCGGGCACCGGTGCCGAAAGGCTGTTTTCCGGTTCGGGCATGACGCCATTCGCACGCATCATTCACTTTCCGGCACCGGATATGTGCAAGCTCTTCAGCAACCGGGGCTATGAGGGGGAAGGCTGGCAACCCTCGCCGCTGGGCGAGGCATCGGAATGCACCGCTGAAAAGGCAATCGCCGGCTCCGAGGACGCGGGAGAAGCCCCGGCCTCACTCTTCGTGGTAATCCGTGGCACGGCCCAGGACGATATCACCGCGTTGCGCATCAAGATGCTCGCCCCGGCTACGCCCCATGGGGAAGCAGCCCTGAAGGAACTCGATTCCGCGCTCGCGGACCTGATCGAAGCAACCGGCTGGAGCGACCTTACCCCTCTGCGCCACCGCATTCTGGCGCTTGAGGACGTCAACATGACGGATTACAGCCTGTCCGTGACGTTCAAACGGGAAATCACCAACCCCGACGCCTATAATCTGATCATCCGGCCGGCATCCTCCAACCAGGATACGCACCGGCTGGAACGCCCCGCACGCGCCGGCGCCTTCAATCAGCCGGTCAATCAGGCACCATAAAGCGGTCCGGCGGATATTTTTCCGGTTTTCGGCGCGGCGGCGCGCGGCTATCGCCACCCGGCTGGTTTACCGTTCCCGCAAGCAAGCGCCCGGCTATGGCATCCGCCGCCGCTGTTGTCCCCGCATCGGAATAGAAATTTCCGCGCACCTGGATCGATACGGCAAGCAACCGATAGAAGGCCGATGTCAGAGCCGGATCGGGCCGCTCGGGGGCCTGCCAGAACGCATCGAGCGGCTTCTGGTCTGTCATGCCGGCAATGTCATAGATCGCAGCCCCCAGCACCTTGGCGGGGATGCCATCGCGAAGTCCGTGGAGGGCCGCGGTCGAGTTGACGGTGACAATCCCCGAGCAGCCGTCGATGAGCGCGCCCAGATCGCCCCCGCCGAGATAATGCACCCGCTCGCCGACACCAAGCCGCTGCGCCCGCGCCATAATCTGCCGCGCCCAGCCGATCAGCCCGTTATCCAGAGGGTGAACCTTGATGGCAAGGCGGGCGTCGCGCGGGGCATGCGCTGCAAACGAAGACAGCACCTCGGCTATCGCCTGCGGCTGACCGTTATAGGGAGAATGGGCGCGAAGCTGAAAATCCGTCTGCAATTGCAGGGGATAGACGAACCAGGGCGCACCGGAAGCTTTCAGTGCGGCTGTCTGCGCCACAGCCCGCGCGTGGCGACGTTTTTCCGTGGCAAGCTGCGCGATCCAGCCGGCATATTCGGCCAGCGGGTGAAAGAGCGCATGACGGTGATAGAAGGGATAGAGAAAACCGAGGAAGACGGAGGGCAGATTGTAGGCCAGATCGTAGAGTGCTTCGGCGAGGAAGGTCTGGCGGTAAAGGCGCGTCCAGTCCGGTTCAGGCAGATCCCGTGCCGCTTCCAGAATAGCGGCGGGGTCGTTCGGAAAATGCGAGTTTGACGACATGCCGTCGCGCTCGATGGTCACCCAGTCGGGGCGCAGATAGCCCATTTCCACGACAAAGGCCGATGCCCCCGCTTCCCGTGCCGCGCGGATGGCTTCCGCGTGATAGGCCCGCTCCTCGCCCAGAAGAACGAGGCCGCCGATCTTGCGGCTGCGGATCACCTCACGAATGAACGCCCCCCAGTTTTCCGGCCGTCCGCGATAGGCGATGGCGCCATGGCGGCGCCAGAACACCTGATCGCCGGCATGGAGATTGATGCGAAAACACGCGTGGCCTGCGGCCTCCAGCCGGTCGGCGATCTTCATGAACAACGGCGAGGACGGTCCCTGCAAAAAAAGCCAGGCCGCCTTGCCGCTCATCGGAACTGTTCCTTGTAGAGATGCGAGTGCCACAGCAGCGTTTCGAACAGGTTCCACGGCGCTTCGACGCGGGCGCGGGTGGGCTTGTGCGCTTCCTGTCGCGCGCCGCCCAGCGGCACGATGAAGTAGTCCGTGCGCGGGTCCGGAAACGGATCGGCGAAGCGCTTGAGAAGGGGCGCATGGTCGCCGTAGAAGGTGAGCCAGACCGGCCGTTCCAGCTTGTCCAGTTCCTCGACAAGCGCGCCGAGGGCGGCATCGGCCCGGCGCAGCAGTTCTCGGTAGATCTCTACGGGGTCCGTCATGCCTTCGCAACGCCCCGGTTCCCACGGGCCGTGATTGGCCATGGAAGCGACGAAAAGCAGCGCCGGCCGGGCGTCCTCCAACGCCCCGACGATATTCACCACCTTTTCCGTCAGCCGCTGATCGGACACGTAGGGACCGTCACGCTCGGGGTTGTGGTCGAAGGCATCGAGCATGGTCATTTCGCTGAAGCCGAGCAGCGGCATCGCCTTGTTGCGATGGAAGAAGGTGCTGTCATAGGGGTGGATGAAATGTGTGAGCCAGCCGGCCTTGCGCAGTTTCGATGGCCACACGATATCCGAATAATGCGCGGCGCGCAGATAGGGGTAGCTGGCATCCGCGTGCACATCGTCCGGCTGCAGCCCGCTCAGCACGGAGAACTCCGTTCTCAGCGTATAACCACCCTCGAACACGCTGGTGAGACGTCCCCACTGGGCAGCGCGCTCCTTGAGCCTGTCGATGGTCGGCAATTGAAGCTCGGCGTCCCCGACATTACGCAGATCGAGGAAGGATTCCGATTGCCAGACGACGACCAGCGGGGCATCGCCTTCTTCCGCACCGATCAACTCGTGGATAACGTTCTGCAATCCGTGCGTCAGTTCCGCGACGATGGCATCGCGGCGCATGCCCAGCCAGATCATGAAGTGATATGCAACCGAGGTGAAGGTGCCGAAGCGCACCGTATTCACCTTCACCTTTAGCGTTCGCAGCAGCTTTTCGGAAATCCAGGAAGCCGCCTGCCCCACAGGCCGCACGAAAAGCAGGATGATCGGCAGAATGGGCACGGAGAGGCCGACGAGAACCCAGAAGAAGCGGAACCTGTCCGGCAGGACGGAAGGCTCGAAGACCATGAAGGCCGCAGAGGCGCCGAACACATAGCCGAGCGCCACGATCCAGAACAGGATGTTCAGCCGCGTGGCGTAGAAGATCGTCTTGTATTTGAAGACATCCATGACCAGCGCGATATCGGAGAACACCAAGGGTTCACGGATGAAGATGAATTTGGCGCGCGAGATGCCGGTGAAGATGACGAAGAAGCTGATCGTGCCCACAGCGCCGTAAAGCGGCCGCCAGGAAATGGCGAAGAAGATGGAGAAGACAAACAGGATGATCGGCAGCCGCGCGGCCAGTTCCAGCGCAATGCGGCCGGGCGTGCGCTCGATGCGGCTTCTGTCACGCTCGCTTTTGGGCATGGCGAAGGGGTCCGTCAGATAGACGACCAGCGCCGCGACGGCGTAACACGCCACCGTCAAGGCAACCGGATGATCGTGCAGACCTTCAAACATTCCCCGTCACTCCGTCATGCGCGTCTTCCACGCGCCGCCCGCCAGTAGATGACAGGTTTGATAAAGGCGCCGAACAGCGCCAGCATGGTCAAGGCAAACCCGAAATGCACTTCCGCAGCGCCGCGATCAAGCCCCTTTACGATCCTTTCGGCAACCACCAGCGGCTCCCACGGGTGCAGAACCCCCATGATCGCCTTGGCCTCGACCGGGCGCGCCAGCATTTCCCGCTCGTATTGCGGCGTGCGCGTATCCGGCGGATAGCAGACCGAAACGACCACGCCAAACGGGCGCGCTTCCGCCCGCAATGCTTCGGCAAAGCCTTTCAGCGCTGCTTTCGAGGCACAATAGGCCGCATAGGCCGGAATGCCGATCTGCGCAGCCCCCGATGAGACCAGCATGATGCGTCCCCTGCCGCGCGCCTTCATGCCGGTATAGACCGACCGCACGGCATGCGCCACGCCGAAGACATTGACGTCGATCTGCGCCTGAAAGGTTTCCGGGAATTGGGCGTCAAAGAAGGCGGGATCGACCCGACCGGCCGCAGCCACCAGAAGATCGCACGGGCCATGAACCGATTCGGCCTGCCGGATCGCGGCTTCCACGGCCGCGCCATCCACCACATCGACCGAAGCCGTGTGGATACGCGCCGTCACCTCGCTGCGGTCCGCCGCCAGGAAGCGTGCGGCTTCCTCCAGAAGATCGACGCGCCGGGCCAGAAGCGAGACATGGTAGCCCCGTTCCAGATAGAGCCGGGCGATCTCCAGCCCTATTCCGCTCGATCCGCCGGTTATGATCGCATGCGTCATGAATGCGCCCCGCCGGCCCGTTCTCCCGTCAGGAAATGAACTTTGCCGCCTGCTGAATGTCGATTGAACCGAGGCCGACCTTGCGGCGCTCCAGATCCTTGAGGATTTCCGCCGTGAGGCTGACCGCCCGCGCGATCTGTTCCGGCGTGTGGTCTGCGGTCAGGAAGAAGCGCAGACGCGCAAGGCCTTCCTGCACGGCCGGGTGGATGATCGGCAGCGCATTGACGCCCGCTTCCAGCAATTCGTTGGAAAGCTGCACGGCGCGCAGGGAATCGCCGACGATGACCGGAACGACCGAATAGCCGGCGCTGGTGCCGACATTCAGGCCCGCCTGCCGGGCGAGATCGAGGAAAAGATGACCGTTGCGGCGCAGCGCATCGACGCGTTCTACCTCGCTGCGCAGCACATCGATGCTGGCAATGGCGGCAGCGGCAAGAACGGGTGCAAGGCCAACGGAATAGACGAAGCCGCCGGCTTCGGCCTTCAGAATTTCGACGAGCGCCCGGCAGCCTGCAATATAGCCGCCGCAACTCGATGCAGTCTTCGAAAGCGTCCCCATCCACAGATCGACGGAGGTCGGGTCAATGCCGAAATGTTCGAACGTGCCGCGGCCGGTCTTGCCGAGAACACCGAGAGAATGGGCCTCGTCCACCATCAGCCAGAAGCCATAGCGCGCGCGCAGGCGTACGAATTCCGGCAGGTTGGCGATATCGCCATCCATGGAATAGATACCTTCGACGATCACCAGCACACGATCGAAATTGCCGGCGACACCGTTCAGCACCTTTTCCAGATCGGCGGCATCGTTATGGCGGAAGAAGCGGCGCGTGGCGCCCGAAAGCTTTACGCCGGCCAGAACGCTGTTGTGGATCAGTTCGTCATGGACGACCAGATCCTTCGGCCCGACCAGTGTCGAGATGGCGGCAGCATTGGTGAGATAGCCCGAAACGAAGCAGACGGCGGCTTCCGTGCCGTAGACCTCGGCAAGGCTTGCCTCCAGCGTGGTGTGCAGCGGCCGTTCGCCGGCCACCAGACGGCTGGCGGATGCGGAAATGCCGAACTGCTCGATGGCCGCCTTGGCCGCCGCCTCCACCTTTGGGTGGGTATTGGCGCTGATATAGTCGTAGGAGGCGAAGTTGATCATCTCCTTGCCGCCGATGACGGTCGTCGCGCCCGCCGCCCGCTCGTGCGAACGGTAAAACGGGTTTTCGACGCCGGCCATGGCGCTGATGGCCTTGTGCGCCATCAGTTTCTTGTATTCGGGCAGGTCCTCGAACCGCTTCGGCGCCTTCACAGGCTCCGGTGCCTTGCGGTTCATGCGCGCCATACGGTTCTGGCCAGCCGACTCATGGCGGCTGCGCCATGCGCCGAGCATGTCGCCCGCGCCGCCTTCGTCGTTCTTGCCGTCAGCCATTTTGACCGGCTCCCTTTTCCGCTTCCGCGTTCATATGCTTGTTCGCCAGCCCTTCAACGATGCTGTCCTCGAAGGACGCCTCGTCTTCGCCGCCGCCGCGCGCCGTGACCTTTTCGTGCAACTTGCGCACGATGTCGCCCACGGTCGCACCATCGCCCATGCCCGAAAGCGGAATGTCGATACCCGTCTTCTGCTGGAAGCCGACGCCCAGTTCCATGGCCATGAGGCTATCGAGACCGATATCCTTCAGCACCTTGTCGGCTGTCACGCTGTCCTCGGCGACCTTGAGGATGCCGGCGATCTCGCCCGCCAGGAAGCGCTGCAGAATGGCCTGCGCCTCTTCCGCCGGCTTGCCGGCGATGAGGGCGGCCAGATCGACCTGCTCGCCATCGCCACCCTGCGACCCTGCGCCCGCATTGCGCGGAATGGCAGAAAATAGCGGCTGGGCCGTGATCTTGAGCGCCGAGGCCGAAGCCCAATCCAGTTCGGCCACCATGACGGTTGCCGCATCGACCGTCCCCGTGTCACCCACGAGGCACCGTTCGACAAAGGCCAGCGCATCGCGGGCGCGCAGTGCCGACTTTCCGAGGCGCTTCGACAGGATGTCGTTGACACCCGTATTGCGGGCCAGGAAGCCGGTATCGGCAATCGCGCCAAAGCCGACGGCCAGCGCCGGAAGCCCCGCCACGCGCCGTGCACGCGCCAGACCTTCAAGATAACCGTTGGCGGCCACATAATTGCCCTGGCCGGGGTTGCCGATCATCGTCGTCGCCGACGAGAACATCAGGAAGAGTGCGAGATCGTCACCCCGTGTCAGGCGATCAAGAACCGCGGCACCAGAGGCCTTCACGTCGATGACCGGGCGGTTGCGCGCACGGTCGAGGTTCGAAATCAGCGCGTCATCCAGCACCATGGCGGCGTGCAACACACCCTTCAACGGGCCGATGGCGCGCAGCCTGGTGAGCAACTCAGCCACCGAGGCTTCGCTGGTGATGTCACAGGCATGGACGCTGGCACTCACACCCGCCGCTTTCCAGGCCGCGATCGTGGCCACGGTTTCCTCATCGGGAACGCCGCGACGGGTGGCAAGTGCGACATGCTTTGCGCCGCGCTTCACCAGCCAGTCGGCAGCCGCCAGACCGAAACCACCGATGCCGCCGGCAACGAGATAGACGCCCGTCGGCAGGGCGAGCTTGCCATCGGTCGCCACGCGCACCGGGTCCTTGCCGGCCATCGGCGGCAGAACGACGATCTTGCCGATATGACCGGCATTCTGCATCAGGCGGAAGGCGCCTGCCGTCTCATCGTAATGGAAGGCACGGAAGGGCAGCGGGCTGAGCTTGCCTTCGGCAAACAGCGCGCCGATCTCATCGAAGATACGGTGGGTGAGCGCCGGAGCCTTGACGAGAAGCTGGTCGGCGTCGATGCCGAAGTAGGAGACATTGCGGCGGAACGGGCGCAGCGCCAGTTTGCGATCCGAATAGTAATCGCGCTTGCCGAGTTCAAGGAAGCGGCCGAACGGCTTCACCAGTTCGAAGCTGCGTTCCATGGCTTCCGCAAACAGCGAGTTCAGCACCAGCTCGACGCCTTCGCCGCCCGTGACGCGCAGCACATCGCCGACAAAATCGAGCGACCGGGAATCAAAGACGTGATCCGCACCGAGCATGGAGAGGAAGCGCCGCTTCTCCACCGTGCCGGCGGTCGCGATGACGGTGGCGCCCTTCAGCTTGGCGATCTGCAGCGCGGCAAGACCGACGCCACCGGCCGCGCCGTGGATCAGGATCGTTTCGCCCGCACGGATGCGACCCAACTCGACCATGGCGTAATAGGCTGTGAGGAAGGCGACCGGCACCGTGGCGGCGGCGGCGAGATCCATGCCCGACGGCAGGCGCATCAGGCCTTCGCGGGCCACGACCATATGGGTGGAAAAGGCTTCCGGGCCGATACCCATGACGCGCTCGCCCGGGGCGATGTCGGTGACACCCGCGCCGACGGCGAGAACCGTGCCGGCCATTTCCATGCCGATGGTGGCACCGGCGAAACCGTCTTCCAGCGCTTCTTCCGGCAGAAGGCCCATCGACCACATCACGTCGCGGAAATTCAGGCCGGTGGCGGCCACCTCGACGACGACCTCGCCCGCCTTCGGCGTGGGCAGGCCACGCTCTTCCCAGACAATGCTGTCGACACGGCCGCTCGTATGCTGGCGGATGGTGGCGGCCTTGAAGTCCAGCGTCGTGCGCAGGGCAACGGGCGCCGGGCCCGGCACGGCGCGGATCACCGACAGAAGGTCTGTTTTGCTATCCAGAAGCCATTCACGCTCATCGCCCTTGTAGGCAAGCAGACGGGCGACGGCCTTTTCCGTTTCCGGTGCAGCCGGATCGGCATCGAGCAGGAAGGTTTCGACTTCCTCATATTCATTCTGTAGCACACGGGTAAACGTCCAAACGCCGCTCGCCACCGCTTCTGCGGCTTCGGCACCGGCGGGAGACCCGCCCGGCGCGACGATGACGAGGCGGGCCGGCTTGACGCCGCTCACAGCCTGCGCGCGGGCACGGGCCGCCTCCGCAAAGGCGCTGAGCGTCAGGACATGGTCCTGAAGTGTTGCGGACCCCGTCGCATCGGCCACCGTCGGCAGGACGAGGACGGCCTGAACCGGTTCTTCCCTCCAGTTGGCGAACAGGTCTGCGAAAGCCGCAGCGCCACCATCCGGCTCATAGGCTGCACGAACGCATTCGGCTCCGGCGAGCGCCAACGGCGAAGCGCCGGCTTCCAGAATCTGCATTACCGTCCCGAAGGCGGTCGGCTCGATGGACGGCTCGACATTGGCGGCAGAGGCTTCCGCGCTGATGATGAGCAGGCTGCCATCCTCGGCATCGCTGAGTTCGGCGCGGGCATCCGCAAAGCCGAGTTCCTTCAGCGCGTCTTCCCACTGGGACGGCGAGGCAAAGCGGCCCAGCGGAAATTCCGGCGAGGCGCTTTCCGCAAACCAGTCATCGGTGAGGCCAAAGACGAAATCGGCAAGGCCGGAAGACGGCTGCTCGACCGCCACCAGTGCACCGCCGCAGGCCGCCACGGCGCGCAGCGCATCGTTCAGCGCGCCGCCGTTGCGCAGGCTGGCATAGAGCGATCCGCTGGCGCTGATCGCGAGATCCGCACCATCCGCCAGAATGCCGGCCTCGAAGGGCAAAACCTCGACCATCGGATTGCGTTCGAAGGTCAGTTCCAGCGTGCGGCGCAGATGATCGGACGGTTCCAGAATGACGAGGCGCGCACCCTTGAGTGCTGCCATATCCGCCAGACGGGCGCTGAAGGCGACAGAGACCGCACCGGCTTCGAGAAGCGTGAAGGCCTGGCCGGGCGTGACACTTGCCAGCGCACGGGCCGCGGCTTCAAGCACGCGCTCGTCGCGCAGGCGGCCCAGCGGCGTGTGGTGACGCACATGGTCCAGCGTTGCTTCGCTGAGGAAGCGGGACGACCTGCTCTCCTCCCCGGTTGCGCCACGGGCGAGACGTTCCAGTGTTTCGACCTGCACATCATTGACGAGGACGGCTTCGGCCACACGACCGGGGAAGCGGCGATAAACCTCGCGCAGCAGCACGGCCAACGGCGGCAGGCCGTTTTCGACCGGTACAGACCAGCCATTGCCATCGAAATTCGCCAGGCCGGCATCTTCCAGCGTGTAAAGACAGCTTGCCAGGAAGCAGGCAAAGGCACGGTCATGCGGCAGGCGCGACATTTCAATACGCCCGGAACCGTTTGCCAGCACCAGCGCGATATCATGGCAGGCCCTGTGCACGGCGGCATCGATCAGCAACGTCGCTTCGCCCGGTTCGTCACCCTGAGCAGCCGGTGCGACACCTGCCGGAAGGATAGCTGCAGGACGATGGCCGGTCAGAAAACCGTTCGCGACCGTTTCGTAATGGAAGGTGACCGTTTCCAGCGTGTTGTGCTGGCGCAGCCAGGTGCGGCGGAAACGACAGTCATCGAGGGTGGCGACCAGCGTGCCGTCCTCGGCCATCAGTTCGAAACGGGCCTTGAGGCTGTTGGCGCTGAAGCGCTGGATTTCAACCACTGCACGGGTGATTTCCTTGCCCGCGACACCGGTGCGGATCGCACCGAAGCGAACCGGAATATAGGGCGCGCCATCGGCCTCGCCCGTCAGGCGGCCGAACAGGGCCACGAGACCGTGGAACGCGGCATCGATGGAGATCGGGTTGAGGTCATAGGTCAGCCAGGGATGCAGCGGCGCGTCCGGCGACTTGAGATCGACCACCAGATGGCGCTCACCGAACAGTTCGGCGCGCGACAGAAGCTGGAAACATTCCGCATAGTCGAGACCAAAGCGGCGGGCCGTCTCATAGGCTTCCTCGGCACGGATTTCATGCGCCTTGCCGAAAGGTACGACGTTGAGCTCCGGCTTGCGCGACAGGCCAGCCGATTTACGGCTGCGCGCCGTGGCATGCACCGCCCAGCCGTCCTCGCTCATATATTCGCGGGACGCGATCTCGATGACGCCGGTTTCCGGCGAGATGCGGGTGGACACCTCGGCGATGCGGGTATCGCGCAGATCGAGCGGACGGAAGATCTCGAGATTGGTGATTTCCACCTCGGCGCTGCCATAAAAGCGGCGCGCGGCCTGGACGGCGATCTCGATATAGGCGCTGCCTGGCATGATCGGCTTGCCGTCCACCACATGGCCGGCGAGATCGGGCAGAAGCAACGCGTCGATATGGTTCTTCCACACGGAGGCCAGCGGGTCGGCGCGCCAGCCCAGCAGCGTATAGGGCGCCTCGACCAGATCGCGGCCGAACACGTTGATGCCGTCCGAGGTCTTCTGGGTGCGGTATTCCTTGTTTTCGAAGGGCAGCGGCGGCAGGCTGACGCCGAAGATGCGCTCGGCACTGGCGGTAACGGGCGTCGCACCGTGGGCGATGGCGCGCATCGCCGAACGTTCGACCGGATCGTCTCCCTCCGCCAGCCCCGGGCGCGCGAAGGTCGGGATCACAGCCACGGCGGCGGAAGCCTGCTTGGCGGTTTCCGTAACATAGCCGGACAGGATCGGACGCGGCGAAATTTCAATGAACAGGTTGCAGCCAAGCTCGAGCGCCGCCGAAATGCCGGCTTCGAAGGCGACCGGCTCGCGCACATTGTGCCACCAGTATTGCGCATCAAGCGCTGCGCCATCGAGCACCTTGCCCGTGACCGTCGAGATGTAGGGCGTATGGCCGCCTACCGGTGCAATCGCCGGAATTTCCGCCAGGAAAGCATCCCGTTCACGGTCGATAACCGGATGGTGGAACGGATAGTCGATATCCAGAACATGGCATACGACCCGCGCCGCCTGAGCGTATTTCTTGAAGGCCTTGATCTCTTCCACAGGGCCGGAAATCGTCACGGAATTATGGGCGTTGACGGCGGCGACGTGGATGCCGGCCAGGCCGCGTGCCGTGACGAAGGCTTCAACCGCCTTTTCGGACATGACCACGGCCGCCATGGTGCCGGCACCGGCCAGCGCGTGCTGGTGGCGGGAGCGAACGGCGACGACGGTTGCCGCATCGGCGGCTGTCAGGATGCCGGCCGCATAAGCCGCGGCGACTTCGCCCACCGAATGGCCGAAGACCGCATCGGGCTTCACACCCCGCGCGCCAAGGCAATCCGTCAGCGCTGCCTGAACGGCAAACAGCAGCGGCTGGGCAATGCGGGCATCGCGCAGCAGCGAAGCGAGGTCCGGTGCGTGCAGGATCGCCACCAGATCTTCCCCGGTGCGCTCGGCAAAGAGAGCGGCAAAATCATCGAAGCGGGCGCGGAACTCCGCGTTCTCGCGATAGGCATCGAGCCCCATGCCCGCCCACTGCGAACCGTTGCCCGCATAGACGAAGGCGGTCTTGACGGCCTTGGCAGGGGCCTCGCCCACTTCACCGGCGCCGGCGCCGTCCAGATGCGCCTCGATGGACGCGGCGATATCGGCCGCGTTGCGGCCCGAGACAGCGAACCGATGCTTCAGCGGCATGCTGTTGCGCGTGGCCGCAACGATGCGCGCACCTTCCTGCGGCGTCGCGCCGGTCATCCGCACCGCATAGTCGCGCAACAGTGCTTCAAGCGCCGTCGCCGTATGGGCGCTGACGGTGAAGACGCCGCCCTCGTCAACCACCGGCTCAACCGCGCGGATCGGCGGATCGGAGATGACGACGTGGACATTCGTGCCGCCAAAGCCGAAGGAGTTGACCCCGGCGAGACGGCGCTCGGCGCCGCGCGGCAGGACACGACCACGCGTATTGACCTCGATATTCAGCCCGGCGAAATCGATATCCTCGTTCAGGATCTCGGCATGCAGCGACGGCGGCAAGAAATCGTTTTCCAGCGCCAGAATAGCCTTGATCAGGCCGAGAATGCCCGACGCCGGTTCGGCATGGCCGATATTGGTCTTGATCGAGCCGATCGGCAGAACATCCGTGCGGGCCTTGCCCAACGTTTCCCCAATCGCCCAGACTTCCGCGGGATCGCCGACCCGCGTGCCCGTGCCATGGCCTTCAACGAAGGCGAGACGGGCGGGATCGAGCCCGCGTTCTTCATAGATGGAGCGTAGCAGTTCGGCCTGCGCCTCCCGCGAGGGCAGCGAAATGCCGTTCGTGCGCCCGGCCGAATTCATGCCTGCGGCCAGAAGCGTGGCGCGGCTGCGCCCGCCTTCGGCTGCAACCCGTTCCGAACGGCGCAGCACGATGACACCCGCACCTTCCGCACGGACATAGCCTTCGCCGTTCTGGCCATAGGCCCGGCACAGGCCCTCCGGCGACAACATGCGCGCCTGGGAAAAACCAATGAAGGAGAAAGGATGGAGCAGCAGATTGACGCCGCCGACGATGGCCGTGTCGATCTCGCCGTCGAGCAAAGCCCGCTCTGCCTGGGACAAGGCCACCAGCGAGGAGGAACAGGCGGTATCGATGGTCATGCTCGGGCCGCTGAGACCAAAGACGTGCGAAATGCGGTTGGAGACGATCGACAGCGTGTTGCCCGTCATGAAATACGGGCCGCCGGATGCCGGGTCTTCTATATAGAGGTTACCGTGATCGAGACCGGAAGAACCGATATAGACGCCGACACGCTCGCCCTGAAGATCGCCCTGGGCCAAGCCAGCGTCTTCCAGAGCGCGCCAGACGAGTTGCAGAAGGACGCGCTGCTGTGGATCCATATACGACGCTTCGCGCGCCGACAGACCGAACACTGCGGGATCGAAATCGAAGACGTTGTCCAGCACACCGGCCGCAAAGGTATAGGCCTTGCCGGGCGTGCCGCGGACCGGATGCCAGAACCGGGCCTTGTCCCACCGCGATTCGGGAATCTCGGTGACCGCGCACACGCCATCCCGCAGCAGTTCAAACAATTGCTCAGGGCTGCCCGCGGACGGAACGGAACAGGCATACCCCAGTATTTCAATCGTCATCTAGACCCACTCTCAATTTCGAAGCCTCATTCAACATCGAGACCCACTCTCACCCGCTCGAACACGTCAACGTCAAGCCGAACGAATGTTAGTCGCATTTCAGCACGCTTCACGCTAGCGTGTGAATTTAGACACAACATCAGCTTTTGGGTAGTCCCACCCGCTCAAGTATCCATTTTGGGGGAAATGCACTGGTGACGGGCCGGGGAAAATTTTGTAACTCACCAGCGAGGTCTAGCAATTATTAACCGTTTCTTGCTAAGTGGTTATCCGCTGTCTTGAATGAATTTATATGGAGTGGCCGTGAAGAAGACGAACGTCCTGTTTATAGGGCTTGTCCTTACGTCGTGCAAAAGCTTGCCAGGAGACGGCCCTCTCGCCTCAGACATCTCGGAACAGTCCCGCCAGTCAATTAGTGAATCGAATCAGCGCAATAATCTTGTTTTTGATATTGTTGACGTCGACTCGACTTCCGCGAAACTCATTTCCAACTACGACAGCAAATTGCTGCAGCGCCGGTTCGGAATCGGCGGCGGAGTCAAGAAACCCGTTATCGGCGTAGGCGACCAGCTCAAGATCACAATTTTCGAAGCAGGCTCTGACGGTCTATTCTCAACGGCCGACAGCAAGCATTCGGACATTGACGTTCTGGTACAGCCAGACGGCAAGGCTGCTATACCGTACGTCGGCCTTGTGACCTTTGCTGGAAAGACCCTTGAAGAGGCCCGGCAGACGATTCTCTCTGCTCTGGCGAACAAGGCTGTCGAACCGGACGTCGTGGTCAATACGATAACAACGGCATCACGCAACGTGACCGTTTCTGGTGCAGTCAAAACGCCGGCGGTTGTACCGCTTAGCCTCACGTCTGAAACAATCATGGAGACGCTAGCCAAGGCTGGCGGCCCAACCTTTCAACCTTACGAGAGCTACGTGACACTGACCCGGCAGCAAAAGACGGGCACCGTTCTTATGAAGACCATGATCGAGGACCCTCGGGAGAACATTTATGTTCAGCCGGGCGACCAGATTTTCGTAACCCGGGAGCCGCGAACATTTACCGTCCTCGGCGCAGTAAAGTCCAACAACCGGATCGAATTTGGTACGAACGACCTCAACCTTCTCGAAGCCGTGGCCATGGCCGGCGGCGGCGAAGCTTCAACCAGCGATATGCGTGGATACTTCGTGTTCCGCTATGAGGAACCGGATATCATGATGGATCTTCTGGGACGCTCGCGCTTCGATGCGCTTGTAAGAAAGGGAATGGCCCCTGACCAACAGGGGCGATATCCGGTCGTCTATCGCTTCGACATGACAAAGGCCGGAAGCCTGCTCGTGGGGCAGACTTTCCCCGTCAAGAATCGGGACGTCATCTACGCATCACGCCACCCCTCTGTCGATTTCCTGAAGTTCATGAATATCGTCGGGCGCCCCGTCGGCATCGTTGCGTCAGGAACCAGCATCTACAATGTCGTGAGCGACTGACAATGGCCCTGGGATATTCGAGTTGCGCTCACCTGAGTCGCGGACTATAAACCCGCTGGAAAAATAGCGGCGACTTCATGCGGCGGGAAATGCAATGCGGCTTCTTGACAGAATCTTTGGTCGTGGCTCAAAGCCGGAACATCAGGAGACCGACGGGTTCTTTGATCAGTATTGCAACGAGATGCCGAGCCACCAGAATGCAATCGACATTTTGCCGGGCTGGAATTCTGCTTTTCCCGGTGGCTTGAAACTCAAAGCCGGCAACCACGCTCTGTTTGCAGATCAGCGCGTAGACTGGGCCGTCAAACAGGCCGGCTCGATCAAAGACCTTAAGGTCTTGGAAGTCGGGCCACTTGAGGGCATGCACACCTATATGCTCAACAAGCATCGACCCGCCTCGATTGACGCTATCGAAGCGAATAAGCAGTGCTTCCTGCGATGCCTGGTGACCAAAGAGGTAATCGGCATTGATCGCGCGCACTTCTACCTTGGTGACGCCTTAAAGTGGCTGGAGACGGAAGAGCGTCACTACGATCTCGCTGTCGCTTCAGGTGTATTGTATCACATGCCCGACCCTGGGCATTTCCTTTCGCAGTTGACGCGCCGTTGCGACCAGCTATTCATCTGGACGCATTTCTTCGATGAGAAGGCAATGCCTAACGATGATCCGCGGAGAAAGGCCTTTAACGGCAACGTTGAAGAGCGCACCATTGCCGGGGTTCCGGTACGGTATTATGAGCGGCATTATTTCAACGCAAATGCGACCAAAGAATTCTGTGGCGGCATGAAGGATCGTCACTACTGGATGGGGCGAGACGACATTATCGACCTGATCCGGGCTCTCGGCTTCAGCGACATCCGCATCACTCAGGAAGACCCCAACCACCGTGGTGGTCCGTGCTTCTGTGTTTTCGCAAAACGCGGCGCCTTAGAACAACAGGCCTGATTTGCTGTTCAACATCCAAAGCGATCGAGGCGATCTTGTTATGGGATACCTTATCCCAGACGGGTTCGCGGACGTGCCGGTCGTTGCGGTATCGGACGCCGACGGCTTTATCGCGGACGTCGAATGCGACCAACTTCACAGCGCCGTAGCGGCGACCGGACGTCACAAAACCGGTCTGGTCGGCTTCAAACTGACAGATAAGAACATTCCAGGCTTGAAGGAACGCAAGACCTTGGCCATCCACGATGCCAAGTCCGGATTGCTGATCTATCGCCGCCCCCTTCCTGATCGGCAAATCAACAAGAAAATCATGCGGATCGAGACCCAAATCGTCCCGCATACAGCTCTGGACAGGGCGATGAAGGAATACTTCCAGTATGCTCTTTCCTCTATCGAGCGATACGGCCACGAAACGACACTGCAGGTCTTTCTGCTCGACAAACTGCAATCGATTTATCTCAGCGGGCGAGTGCAGGTCCGTAATCATCAGGATTTTTTCGACAAGGGATTTATCGGCGCAACAATCCTGACCGATCCGTATTATGACATGGCTATTCGTCTGGCTACGATAAAGCTGTGCTCGACGACCAAGCCGACCTTTCTCGGCGAACGCGACCTAATGTCACTGTCACCAGCGGTTGCGTATTTCGAAGGCCTGAACCTGCAAGACACCGAGGCCATCGAAAAAGCGCTCAAAAGAGCGCCTCCCCGCATCCGAGCGACGCTCATGTCTCCGAGTACACGTCAGTTCGCCGGGACCGACGCTGAACAGCCTTCGACGCGCAGGGATATCGCGACGGCGCTGGACATGATATCCCGCTGCGAGGTCATCGGGCATATTAATGACACACTTTCATTCGCTTCATCATTAGGCGAACTGCTGGACATTGATATGGACCGGATTCCTATCCTGCAACGGAATAAGGCAATGGATCAAATCGCCGCAAAGCTTGCTTGCCTACCCGTCGCAGAGTCTTATCTGGAGGATGACCTCATCCTTGATTATTATGTACGCAAGGCGATCAATGAGGCCGCCATGCAAAAGAGTTAAAAGCGGGAACGTCCAAGTCATGTCCAACACCGATATCAGGGAGGCCGAAACCAAATTTCCGGTTCGCCCGCGTAACGGACTGATCAGTCGTCTCCTGCGGCAAAACTCGCCTCTTCAAAAGGTCGATGACCACACTGGTGCGGTTGAAATCAACACCGTTGGCGGCGCGCATACGGTGCAAGGCGGGCCCAGTACCAGTTCGCGCACACCGATCGCGTTGCTAAGCTTCATCGTGATGGTACTGGTTCCGTTCGCCGCCAGCCTCGTCTATTTCGTATTGATCGCCTCGGACCAATATATCGCTGAAGCACGCTTCACCGTCCGGTCTTTGGCCGAGGAGCGAAATAAGGATTCTGCTGATAGCGGCGTTCTCGCGATGAGTTCCATGTCTCAGGATGGTTTCATTGTCACCAGTTTCATCCACTCGACTGAAATCTTGCAACGACTGACGCCGAAGATCGACTATCGCCGCATGTTCACACAAGACAGTGTCGATGTTCTGTCCCGTTTCGATGACAAGGAATCGAACGAGCGCTTTCTAAAATACTGGGCCAATCAGGTCGTGACCTACATAGACGGTCCCTCGGGAATCATTACATTGCGGACCCGCACCTTCTCGCCTGACGACTCCAAGGCACTGGCATCCGCTATCATCGCCGAGAGCGAATTGCTGATCAACGAACTTTCCACGCGGGCCCGCAACGATATCATCTCCCGCTTCCAGGCCGAGTTGCAAAGAACAGCCGACAACTACAAGGCAGCACTCGAGGCCATGAAAGAATACCAGAATTCGGCCGGCCTGCTGTCTCCGGAGGCGCGCGCTACGGAAACGGGCGCGCTGCTGGCCGGTCTTCTGGCCAAAAAGCTCGAACTCGAAACACGCTTGTTCATTTTAAACCAATCAAACGCGGCATCGTCTCCCTCCGGTCAGCAACTGAAACTCACCACCCAGAATCTCGAAACACAGATCGAGAAGCTGCAGCAAGAGATTGCCGGTAACTCGCAGACCGAAACAAACGTGGCCAATGCAGTGGAGAATTTCTCCCGGCTCGAAACTGACAGGCGGGTCGCAGAAACGCTTTACGAAACCGCCCGGCGCAACCTTGATATGGCTCAGGTTGAGGCCATGCGCAAAAGCCTGTATCTGGTGGTCTTCGTGCCGCCGACAGTCCCGCAGGAGTCGCTCTACCCCCACCGGATTTCAACGCCGCTGCTGATCCTGCTTGGACTCACCGTTGCCTGGATGACGGGCGTCCTTATGTTTGCATCGATCGAAGATCATAAGCTTTGAGGATGCCGAATGATCCGTTTCAAGAGTGTCTCCAAACATTTCAAGACCGAGGGGCATAAAAAGGTTATCCTCGACAATTGCAACATGGAGTTTTTGTCTGGCTACTCCTATGCCGTGCTTGGGGTGAACGGCGCCGGCAAATCAACGACTATGAAGATGATTGCTGGATCGGCCCTGCCAAATTCCGGCCGGATCATCAAAGATCTGCGTGTGTCTTGGCCACTAGGCTTCGCTGGTGGTTTCCATCCACAAATGTCAGGACGAGACAATCTTGCCTTTGTAGCGCGGGCCTATGGGGAGAATGTGCGCCGGGTTTCTAGCTTTGTCGAGGATTTCGCAGAACTCGGCGATTACATCAACGCCCCGGTGCGCACCTATTCTTCCGGGATGATGGCACGCTTGGCCTTCGGTCTTTCAATGGCTGTCGAATTCGACTGCTATCTGGTCGACGAAATCACCGCCGTCGGCGATGCACGCTTCCAGAAGCGGTGTAAAGAGGCCTTTGAAAGCCGCCGAAAGAACTCGGATCTCATCATGATTTCGCACAGCATGTCCACAATCAACGCCTACTGCGACAAGGGGGTTGTACTCGTGGACGGCCAAATGTTGCTGTTTGACAAAGTCTCGGATGCTATTGAAACTTACTACCGCCTGAACCGCTGATAATTGTCCCGAACGACGGAAGCCGAAATCCACGCCATGACAAATCTCGATCAGGACATGCCAAAGCCATCGGCACTCGCCAGAAGCCGTCTAACAGTCAAGGCGCTATCGACGACGGCGAGAAAACTGCGCTTTTCGACATCCAATCGAAGCGACCTCTATAAAGCGGTGGGCTTGCGGCCGCGCATGATCGATCGTGTGTTTCGGTGGGCCTTCGTTGCCAATACCGCTCTGGTTCTCATCATGCCCATCGTCAGTGCGATCTTCTATTTCGGCCTGTTGGCCTCGGATCAGTATCAGTCCGAAACCCGTTTCGTGGTGCGAACCTCCACGCCTGCGATTGGTCAGGATCAACTCGGCAAGGTCAGCGGTCTGCCGTCCGCCAAAATCGTGCAAGACACCCAGATCGTAACGAACTTCATTCACAGCCGCGCCATTCTTGAAGAACTCGAAAAAGCTATCAACCTGCGCGAGCGCTTCATGCGTGAGAACGTAGATTTCGCGAGCCGACTGAAACAAGACGCAACGTTCGAGGAATTTCTGGATTACTGGGACCGCATGGTCAAAACGTCCATTAGTCCTTCGAGCGGCATCATTACAGTTACAGTCAACGCCTTTTCGGCAGAGGATGCGCATGACATCGCTGACGCAATCATGAAATCTTCTGAGGCCATGATTAACAGGCTTAGCGACCGGATCTGGCAGGACGTGACTGCAACGTCCAAAACCAATCTGGACCGTGCCAGTGAAAATTTGCGCGCATTGCGTGCGCGCATGGCCGTTCAGCAAAATGAGAGTGGCGTTCTGACCGTTGAGAGTTCCTCGCTCATTCTCTCCTCGCTTTTGACCAAACTTCAGCAGGAAAAGATCCAGCTAGAGCAATCCTATACCGTCAAGGCGAACAGCATGGGAAAGAATACACCTCAGATGAAGGTTCTCGCCCGTGAGATCGAGAGTAAACAGGCCCAGATTGACGACCTGCAGCGAAAAGTGACGGGGTCTGACGTTGACAACTTGGCAAGCGTCTCGGCAGCGTTTTCAAATCTCCAGTTCGAAACGCGACTGGCCGAGGAACAATTTTCTGCCAGCGTTCGCACATTCGAACAGGTCCAGTTCATGAGCAACCAGCAACTGATGTATCTGGACAGCTTTCTCAAGCCAAATCTGCCGGACGAGGCGCTTTACCCGCGCCGCGGCCTTGGGATCGGGCTGACTGCACTTGGATCCGTCTTTCTATGGCTTGCCCTTACTGGCATCTTGAGGCAGATCAAGACCAAGGTAGACCTCTGATGCGGCAACAAATCCTACCAAGTCGCTGGCAGGCCGCCAAGTCATTGGCTTTTTGCCAGCAATCGCCCTCCGGTCAAATCCAATCGCCATATGGATCGGTCGCATGACTCGGGTCATCACCTCGCATGAGTCTGGCAAGGATCCACGATCGACCCGGTACGCCTTGAAGCAGAAGGCGCACGTGATGCAAGCGGTAATCCTCAGGGATGTTCGGACCCGCTTTTTCAATCATGGACTGGGCTTTCTGCTCGTGCCGATATGGCCTCTGGCCCATATGTTTGTGTTGCTGATGATCTATACGTTCATGGGACGAAAGGCGCCATTTGGAGACAGTCTGCGTCTTTTCTTCGCAACCGGCCTGCTGCCCTGTCTGACGTTCATGTATGTGTCCCGCTTCATGGCGCTATCGATTGTTATAAACAGACCGATGCTTGCAATTCCCGCCGTGAAGGTGCTGGATATATTGTTCGCCCGCGCGTTTCTTGAGATCATTGCAGCTTTCCTGATGGTCTTCCTGACCTTCATCATTCTGCTTTCACTTGGCGACAACCCGTTCCCGCACGACTGGGAGCAAGCAACATATGCTTTTCTGTCGACCATACTTCTAGCCATCGGTCTTGGTGTACTGGTCGGCGTTGTCACCTCTATGTTCACTTTTTTTGCCACTATCTATGCATTGACGCTTATCCTCGTGTACATGATGTCCGGAACGCTTTTTGTTGTTGCTGCCCTGCCAGCACAAGCGGCATATGCGTTGTCGTGGAATCCCGTGATGCACGCAGTGGAGTGGATGCGATCCTCTTTTTATCCCACCTACAACAGCCCGGTGCTCGACAAATACTATCTTTTGGCATTCGGACTCGGGGCGCTTTGCTGCGGCCTTGTTCTGGAGAGAAGTGTGCGGCGCGTCGTTCTCGAAGGAAAATAGTCTCATGCTTGAAATCATTGCCCAGAACGAACTGACGGCGGATCCGCGCGAAAGCTCGACCTGGCTTTCGGAAGGTGACGACCCGTTTTTTCTCATCCGCTTCGGGGTCCTTAGAAAGCGGTTCGTGACTATTCGATTGGCGGCATCCGATATCGAAATCGAGCCGAGACTCTATATCAACACCGGTCGTGGCTTTCGCGAAAAGGACAGTTGGACGGTAGGCCGCGGCGCAGACATATTGATCATTGCCGATGTCGGCGCATTCGGGACGATCTGTACATTGCGACTGGACCCGGCCAGTGAGCCGTGCCGTTTCGCGTTGGAGGTTCAGGAGTTCGCAACCGTCACGGAGTTGAACGCGTATATCGCCTCACAGAAGCGGCAACTCTCGCCTATGAAGGAGGTGCGGTTGGCCAATCTGCCCCGCTTCTGGAAGACATTTCCCTCTTTTCGGTTCAGACGAAAAGAAGGCCAACTGCAGACCTATGTAAGCCGCATGACGAAACTGGCGGCAGACATTTCTGCTTCCCCGTCGCTGGATCCCGGCGCCACCTGGCTGAGCATCGTCGTACCAGTCTACAATGCACCAGCGCGGTATCTTGATGAACTCGTCTCTTCATTTGAGAGACAGGACATAGCAGGCGCTGAACTCATTCTGTCGGACGATGGTTCCACCTCGGCAGAAACTCTGGGCTGGTACAGCGCTCACCAGCCTGGTCCGCGAATCCGCCACCTCCTCAACGGGATGAATCGCGGCATCGCCCTAACCACCAATGCCGGGCTTGAGGTAGCTCGAGGCGAGTGGATTACCCTGCTGGATCATGACGACGTCATAGCTCCGCATGGGCTCAAGGTCATCCGCCAAGCGATAGAATCATCCCCGCAGGCTCGGTTTCTCTATACGGACGAGTTGGTGGTCGATGATACCCTCAAGCCTACTGGCTTGATGCTGAAGCCCGCCTACGATCCCGTTCTGCTTTCCGGGGTCAATTACATCAATCACTTTTCGATTTACCGCAGGGATCGACTGATCGACATCGGATTCCTGCGCGGGAACTTCGAAGGCTCACAGGATTACGACCTACTACTGCGCTATCTCGATGGCCTAGCAGACATCGAGGTCGTGCATGTTCCGTACCCCGCCTATTGGTGGCGCCGTAACGGTAAGACCTACTCGCGCATTTTTCTCGACAAGGCCACCACCAGTGCCAGACGCGCTCTGCATGAGCACTTTACCAACAATGGCAAGACTAATGCTATATTGCCGGCTCTCACGGAGACATTGCATCGCGTCAGCTTTCCACGCGACCCGAAAAACCACCCCAAGATTTCGATCATCGTCCCAAACAAGGATTCGTTCGATCTGATGTCGACGCTCCTGCGGGGAATATACGAGGAAACTGACTATCCCGACTTCGAAGTCATCGTGATCGATAATGGCTCGACAGATAGTGCCACGCTAGCGCTTTACGATGACTATGCGCAACGCTACCCATCATTCCAGTTTCATATCAACGTCAGTACGTTCAATTTTTCCCGGGCGATTAATGCGGGGATGGCGCTTGCAAGCGGAGATCATTTCCTTCTCCTGAACAATGACATTGAGGTCATTGCACGCAACTGGCTCGACGAAATGGTCCAATGCCTCAGTTACGATAATGTTGGCATCGTTGGTGCAAAGCTTCTCTATCCAAGCCGAAAAATCCAGCACGCTGGCGTTATCGTTGGCTTTGGCGGCCTTGCCGGTCACTGGTATCTCAACAAGCCTGAAACATTTGGCGGTCCGATGAACCGTCTGCACGTGCGCAACTCCGTGACCTGCGTCACGGGTGCGGCGATGCTCATCACCGGCGAGTGCGCTCGAAAGATCGGCCTTTGGGACGAAGATAATTTTGCCGTCGCTTATAACGACGTCGATTACTGTTTCAGGGCCTACAAGGCAGGCTACAGAATCGTATGGACACCGTTCGCGTGCCTCATTCACCATGAGTCCGTGTCACGCGGCCCCGACAAGTCGGGCGAACGGCGGATACGCTTCGAAAAAGAGAAGGCTAATTTGCGCAGGCTACACGATACACAGGATTTTATCGACCCGGCCAGTCACCCGGCATACAGTCGGGACCGATCAGATCCAAAATTAATCCAGCTATCAAGTTTGACTTTTGCGCGTGAATGGTTCCAGAAGAGAAAAACTTAGATAAACAATATCAACAATCTTAAAGCCGACTTATGTGTCTATTTAGAGTATCCGTTTTGATCAAGCTGGTTTTGGGGTCCATTTGCGATTGTTTTTCAGCAGTGCGTTAGCGAGAACGATGAGTTTTCGCATGATGGC
>NZ_JACIDU010000029.1 GCF_014196535.1 Allorhizobium borbori | reverse complement strand
GGCGCGGACTTCAGGAGAGAACTTATTCGTCGTTCCGCTTGTCATAGACCCTACTTCTCACGCGTTGGGGTCGCCGGTAAATCCGGCGCAGTTCATCATTCCGGGTATGCTCTGCCGCGACGGCAAGGCCGTCATGCCCTTCGGCGTCATGGCGGGGCATTATCAGGCTGCCGGTCATGCGGCTTTCATCTCCGGTGTTCTCGATCGTGGCCTCGATCTTCAGGTGACCATGGATGCGCCGCGCAGCTTTGCGTTCAATGGCGTTCTCGAAGTCGAGCCCACCGTCAGTGAGGCAGCGCAGATGGACTTGGCTGCCCGCGGCCACGTCATCAAGGTGGTTACCTCGCCGATAGGCGGTAGCCAGGCCATCCGCATCGACCGGCAGGCCGGACTCCTCCTTGGTGGCTCGGACAGCCGAAAAGACGGTTCCGCATTGGGCTTCTGAAAAAAGCCCATGGGCCTCGGTATGTGGTGGTGGGAAATCGCAGACCGAGGCCCTGACAATGTTCAACCGCTGTCTCAATCGCCGGGCGGGGGTCGTGTCGGGTATTGCAGGGCGACAGAAAGGCATTGCGGAACCACGCAGCATTTCGCTGGTGGCTTGATCCCAACCCCATCGCAATGATGACGGGACTCGATACAGCTTCCCTATCCGCGCGCTTTCTTCAAGCCTCTGCCGAGGCAACCCGACAGGCGAGGGCGCCCGGAACGTTGCCGTTTCCGGGCACCCGGTTCCGGTCAATCCATCTGGATCTTCGCGTCGCGGACGACAGGCGTCCATTTGGCGATTTCGGCCTTCACATGCGCGCCCAGTTCCTCCGGTGTAGAGCCGACAATGGTGGCGCTGAATTCTTTCATGCGCTCGGCCACTGTGGGATCCTTCAATGCCGTATTCGCGGACTGATTGAGGCGGGCGATCACCTCCGCCGGCGTACCGGCCGGCGCGAAAAGCGCGTTCCACGTATAGGTTTCATAACCGGGAATGCCGGACTCCGCGACCGTCGGAATATCGGGGAAGGATGCGGCCCGCTCCTTCGTCGTCACCGCCAGGGCACGCAGCGTACCGGCCTTGATATGACCGGAGGACGAAGGCAGGTTGTCGAACATGATCGGCACCTGATTGGCAATGACGTCGTTCAGCGCCGGTCCCGATCCCTTATAGGGAATATGGACCATCTCGACACCCGCCATGCTCTTGAAGAGTTCCCCCGAGAGATGAAGCGGCGTACCGTTCCCCGATGAGGCGTAGCTGTACTGGTCCGGCGCCCCTTTCAACAGCGCCAGCAGTTCCTCGACATTCTTCGCCGGCAGCTCGGGATTGACGACCAGCACGTTGGGCACGACGACCAGCAGCGAGACCGGAGCGAAATCCTTTTCCGCGTCATAGGGGGTCGACTTGAGGATGAGCGGGTTGAGCGCGTGGGTGGCGACCGTTCCCATCAGGATCGTGTAGCCATCGGCATCGGCACGCGCGACATTGTCCGCACCGAGATTGCCGCCAGCGCCCGCGACGTTCTGGACGATGACCTGCTGGCCGAGATCCTCCGACATCTTCTGCGCGATGATACGGGCCACCACATCGGTTGAGCCTCCAGCGGCGAAGGGAACGACAAGCGTCACCTGTCTTTCCGGGAAACCGGCAGCCGCGGTGGGTGCATTTGCAGCCAGCAGCGACAGCAGCGACAATCCTGCCGAGAGCGCCATGCGGCGCGTCAGTTTGGACATTTTCATTGCGTTTCTCCTCTCTTTCAAACCATGCAGGCGGGTGCCTCGCGCGCCCGCCCGCCAACTTGGGCCCGCCCCTCCAGGCGGTATGACCCTGTGCTCAATCCTCTTCCTGGAAAACCTCCTCGCGCTTGGCCTTGACCGAGGGAAGGAAGACGACCACGAGCACGGCAAGCGCAATCAAAAGCAGGATGGCGCTGATTGGCCTCGTGACGAAGGTGGTCGGATCGCCGCGCGACAGGATCATGGCGCGCCGAAGGTTCTCCTCCAGAAGCGGCCCCAGCACAAAACCAAGGAGCAACGGCGCCGGCTCGCAGCGCAACTTCACCAGCAGATAACCGGCAAGCCCGAAGAAGGCGACGGCATAGAGGTCGTAAACGTTGGAATTGACGCTGTAGACCCCGATAGAGCAGAAGGCCATGATGATCGGAAAGAGCACGTAATAGGGGATCGTCAGCAGCTTCACCCAGAGGCCGATGAGCGGCAGGTTGAGGATGACGAGCATCAGGTTGCCGATCCACATCGAGGCGATGATGCCCCAGAACAGCGCCGGCTGCTCGACGGCAACATTCGGTCCGGGGACGATGCCCTGGATGATCATCGCTCCGACCATCAGCGCCATGACCGGATTGGCGGGAATGCCGAGCGTCAGAAGCGGAATGAACGACGTCTGCGCACCGGCATTGTTGGCCGATTCCGGACCCGCAACACCGGCAATCGCCCCCTTGCCGAACTCCTGCGGCGTCGAGGAGATGCGTTTTTCGACGGTGTAGGAGGCGAAGGCGGCAAGGATGGCGCCGCCGCCCGGCAGGATGCCAAGTGCCGAGCCGATCGCCGTGCCGCGCAGGACGGGGGCGACCATGCGGCGAAAATCATCGCGTGTCGGCCAGAGGCCGCTGACTTTCGCCATCAGGACCGAGCGGGTCTTCTCACCTTCCAGATTGCGCAGGATTTCCGCCACGCCGAAGACACCGACGGCGACGGCAACGAAGTTCAGACCGTCCGCGTATTCACGGATGCCGAGGGTAAACCGCGGCGTGCCGGTGTAGATGTCGGTGCCGACGAGGCCGAGCAGCAGGCCGAGCGCCACCATGGCCAGCGCCTTGACGATTGACCCGTGCGCCAGCGCGATCGACGAGACGAGGCCGACGATCATCAGGGAGAAATACTCGGCCGCGCCGAATTTCAGGGCGAGCGCCGTCAGCGGAATGGCGAAGATCGCCACGAGGAAGGTGGAGACCGTGCCAGCGAAAAACGAGCCGAGCGCGGCAATAGACAGAGCGGCACCGGCCCGCCCCTTGCGCGCCATCTGGTAGCCGTCGATGGCCGTCACGGCGGACGAGGATTCGCCGGGCATGTTGATGAGAATGGCGGTCGTCGAGCCGCCATACTGGGCGCCGTAATAGATGCCAGCCAGCATGATGAGCGACGAGACAGGCTCAAGCTGGAAGGTGATGGGCAGAAGCATGGCGATGGTTGCCGTGGCGCCTATGCCCGGCAGGACGCCGATCAGGGTGCCGAGCAGCACGCCGATGAGGCAGAAGAGCAGGTTTGCCGGAGAGGCGGCGGTCGCGAAACCGAGGGCGAGATTGCTGATGAGATCCATGGTCGCCTCCTAGAACCGGACCCAGGGGCCGAAACGTTCGAACGGCAGGCCGAGTGCATAACTGAAGACCGCGACCGAAAAGACCGTGACGGCAGCGGCAAGAACGACGCCAGTCAAAGGCCGCATCCGCCCCGAGGCGAAGGCGGCGATCAGGGCCGAGAAGAAGAGTGCCGGCGCAAAGCCGAAGCCGCGCACCGTCAGCCCGAAGAAGATCGGTGCCGGCAGGATGAAGAGCATGCCCCGCAGCGCGATCGGCCCCAGTGGCCCGCTATCCGTCCGCACCGACTGGACGAGAATGACGATGCCGAGCAGCACCAGAATCAACGCCAGCACGAAGGGAAAATAGCCCGGACCCATGCGCAGGGCCGTGCCAAGGTCGAGTTCGAGGCTCTGATAGGAAAAGAAGCCCCCGATGACGATGAAGATGGCGCCGCAAAGCGCATTGGTGGTATCAACGGCCAGTAATTTCATGGCGTTTCCTGTTCTCGATCGGAAGGGTGCCGACCCATGGACGGACGAGCCGCCCGGCAAGGGGAACCGGGCAACCCGTCCGGGTCGGATGCGATCTTCAGTCGGCGTACTGGCCGGCGGTTTCGATGACGGTCTTCCAGCGGGCGACCTCGCTTTCGAGCTTCGCTTTCAGCGCTGCCGGCGTCGCATCGCCTTCCGGCGAGGGTGCTGTGCCTAACTCGGCGAAACGGGCGACGACGTTCGGATCCTTGAGCGCCACTTGCAGTGATTTCGACAGGCGCTCGACAGCCGTTGCCGGCGTGCCCTTTGGCGCATAGACGCCATGCCAGATCCCGACCTGGAAATCGGCGAGCCCGCCTTCGGTGGCGGTTGGCACGTCGGGAAGTACATCGAGGCGCGCTGGTGAGGTCACCGCATAGGCCTTGATGGTGCCGCCCTGGATCTGCTTCGTCGTGTTGGTGGTCTGGTCGCACATGACATCGACCTGCCCGCCGAGAAGATCGGTCATGGCCGGGCCCGTACCCTTGTAGGGCACAGTGGTCAGCGGCGTCTCGATGGCGCTCATGAACAACATGCCGCAGAGATGCGAGGCGGCACCGATGCCGGCATTGGCGACGGTTACCTTATCCTTGTTTGCCTTGACGTAATCGACCAGACCCTTGAGGTCGGCTGGTTCGAAATCCTTGCGGGCGACGATGGTCATCGGCACGTCGGTGACGAGCCCGACATATTCGAACGCGTTCAGCGTGTCATAGGAAAGCTTGCGATAGAGCGTGGCGCTGGTCGCCATGCCGATGTGGTGCAGGAGAATGGTGTAACCATCGGGGTCTGCCTGTGCGACCCGACCCGCGCCCAGCGTGCCGCCGGCACCGCCGACATTCTCGACTATGATCTGCCGGCCAAGATCCTTCGACATGGACTCGGCGACGAGGCGGGCCACCGTATCGGTCGGGCCACCGGCCGAGAAGGGAATGACCATGGTGATGTTGCGTTCGGGGTAGGTCTGCGCCATCGCCGGCGCAAGGACCATCGAAACGGCGGCAGCGGCTGACATGCCGAGTACGGCACTGATAAACTTCATCGAAATCCTCCCGGATGAAACTGTTCCCGCCGGCGTGGCTCCTCCCTCACCGGTCGTGATGTCTCAATTTGCGAAGCGGAAGGGCTTGCGGGCAATCGCGGTTCTGCCGCCATCAGGGCTTTTTCTGCCGGGGTGCGCCGCAGCATGGGTCGAAATGGAAACAAACGGGCATGGCGCTGGGTGGATTTCCACCCATCGCGCGTCAAAGCTTATGCCGCGTCGTCGTCGTCGGTGAAGGGCATCTTCTTGTCGAGGTCGTATTTCTGCATCTTCTCGTACAGCGTCTTGCGGGAGATGCCGAGCATTTCATAGACCGGCCGGATGCGCCCGGCATGCGCGGCAAGCGCGTTGGCGATGACGCTGCGCTCGTAGGCCGCCACCTTGTCAGCCAGACGCTGCGGTTCGGAGTGCGTCTCGTCGCGCTGGGGGGCGAGACCGAGCACGAGCCGGTCGGCGGCATTGCGCAGTTCGCGCACATTGCCCGGCCAGTTGCGCCCCGCCACCTCTGCGATCACATCGGGCGGCACCTCCATGTCGGCCCGGCCGTAGCGTGCCGAGGCCTCGCGCACGAGCTGTAGGAAAAGCAGCGGAATATCGGCGCGGCGCTGTGCAAGCGAGGGGACATGCAGCGTTGCGACGTTGAGGCGGTAGAGCAGATCGGCGCGGAACCGTCCGGCTGCGACCTCGGCCTCAAGGTCGACCTTGCTGGTGGCGATGAAGCGCACGTCGAGCGGGACGACCTCGTTCGAGCCGAGCCGGCTGATCACCCGCTCCTGCAGAACGCGCAGAAACTTCGCCTGCAGGTCGAAGGGCATGGAGCCGATTTCATCGAGAAGGATGGTGCCGCCGCGCGCATGTTCGAACTTGCCGTAACGTGGCCGGATGGCGCCGGGAAAGGCGCCCGCCTCATGGCCGAAAAGTTCGCTTTCGATCAGGTTTTCCGGTAGTGCCGCACAATTTATGGCGATCAGCGGCCGGTCGGCCCGGGCGCTGATATCGTGCAGGGCCCGAGCAACGACTTCCTTGCCGACGCCTGTTTCGCCAATCACCAGCGTGTCCGCATCGGTGGCGCCGATGGCGCGCAGGCTGTAGCGCAGATCGACCATGACTTGCGTGCGCCCCGGCAGACGTGCCTCGATATCGTCGCGCTTGCCGGCCACCGCTCGCAGCCGGCGATTTTCCAGAACGAGGCTACGCCGGTCCATCGCACGGCGTATGATGCCCGCCAGATGCTGCGCCGTGAACGGCTTCTCAATGAAATCATAGACCCCTGCGCGCATGGCCGTTACCGCGAGCTGCACATCGGCGTGGCCGGTCAGCAGGATGACGGGTATTTCGACATCAAGCTCGCGCACACGCTGCAAAAGCGTCATGCCGTCCATGCCGGGCATGCGGATGTCACTGACCACGACACCATCGAAACTGTAGCCGACGCGCTCCAGCACCGGTTCGGCACTGGCGAAGGTATCGACCTCCAGACCGAAAAGCTCCAGAGCCTGGGCCGAGGAACGGCGCATTTCCTCCTCGTCGTCGATCAGCAGGATCCGGCTCATTCGGCTGCCTCCTGCGCCGGCAATGCGCCGTCCAGCTCGATACGGAATTCCGCGCCGCCGTCGACCCTGTCGGATACCGACAGGCCACCACCGAAGTCCTTGATGATGTTGTAGGAAATGGAGAGGCCAAGCCCCAGGCCGCGACCAACGCCCTTGGTGCTGAAGAAGGGATCGAAGATCCGCTCGGAAATCGCTGCGGGAACGCCTGGGCCGTGGTCCCGGATCGTCAGGGTCACTTTGCCGCCCTCCGCCCGGCCGGCTAGCTCGATGCGGCGGTCCTCCAGACCTTCGACGGCATCTGCGGCATTGGTGATGATGTTGACCAGAACCTGCTGCAGCCGCACCGACCCGGCCTGGACCCAGAGCGGGTTCGGACCGAGATCAATATGGAGACGGGCATCGGCAGATTTGAGACGCGCCGCAACGATTTCCAGTGTGTCTGCGACAACGGCTTCCATCGCAACGGGACCGAGCTTTTCGTTGGGCTTGCGGGCGAAATTGCGCAGGTGACGGCTGATCGCCGCCATCCGGTCGACAAGGCGGGAAATGCGCTGAACGTTGTCGCGCGCTTCCTCGACGCGGCCGCGGTCGATCAGCATCGCGGCGCTGTCGGCATAGGTCTTGGCCGCGGTAAGCGGCTGGTTGAACTCGTGCGACAGGGCGGCCGACATCTGGCCGAGGCCGGCGAGCTTTCCCGCCTGGATGAGGTCGCCCTGTGTCTTGCGCAGTTCCTGCTCCGTCAGCCGCCGTTCGGCAATTTCCAGCTCGATCTGCCGGTTGACGAGGGCAAGATCGGCCGTCCGTTCCTCGACCCGCCGTTCCAGTTCGTTGCGTGCCTCGATCTGCATGCGCAGCCGCTCGGCGGCGCGCACCCGCCGTTGCAGGATGATTGCCAGCGCAAGGCCCGCAAGGCACAGGAACAGGGCGACAGCAATCAGCATCGTCCGCGCTTGGCTGCGCGCCGAGCCGGTGTCCATCAGCACACTGACCGTCCAGTCGGCCTGCGGCATGTATTGCGACAGGACAAGATACTCCCGTTCCGATCCGTCGTCCGCAATGATCATGAGGTCATGACCGCCGAGGCCGCTGCGTTTGAGTGGCAGCGGCTTCAACACGGCTTCGGCATACCGGCGCGACGCCTGCGTGCGCTCCAGCCGGTCCGGTGACAGGGGCAGCAGGCTCGAATACAGCCATTCGGGGCTGCCAGTCATGAAGATGATGCCTTCCGGATCGGAGACGAGGATCTTGTATTCACCGCCGCGCCAGAAGGTTTCGATCGTGTCTATATCCACCTTGAAGACGATAACGCCGTGAATTTCTTCATCGACATGGACGGGTGAGGCAAAATAATAGCCGCGCTTCAGGGACGTGGTTCCGAGCGCGTAGAAACGCGACTGGCCGCCTTTTGCGGCATCCTGGAAGTAGGGCCTGTAGCTGAAGTTCTCGCCGATGAAGCTGGCTTTCTCCTCGAAATTGCTCGCGGCTACCGTCACCCCATCCATCGTCATCACGTAGATATCCGAGGATTTCAGAAGCGCGTTGATCTCCTCGAGATAGAGGTTTGCCCTCTGAACCAGCCCCGCATTTCCGGGATCGCTGACGAGCTGCTTGATGTCGTCATGGTCGGCAATCAGCGCCGGCAGCGGCTCGTAGCGGCTCAGATGCCCGCTGAGCGCCGAAACCGTCAGCCGCAGCGCCGATCCGGCCTGCAGCGATGCCTCGTCCAGATAGCTACGCGTCGCCAGCCTGTCGCCATGCACGATGACGACATAGGCAAGCGCGCACAGCGCAGAGAACGCCATGATCACACGATAAGTCACGAAATGCGGGCTCCTCCCCACCTTTTCGGTTGCGGCATTTCACCGCAAGGCAAGTGTAGAGGGCAAGCGTCAGCTTTCCAAGTGCCCGCACAGACAAAAGGTCCCGCTGATCGCTTTGGGCCGCCTCTGCTTAGCTAGCCCTCATGAGTGATGGCTGGTTGAGGCGCCGCGGTTGCCGGCGTTGGAGACGGACGAACAACTCTGCTCTTTGCTCAAGGACGGATGCCCGTCGACACTGGGTTCATCACTCCGCCAGGCCCGCGTCGAATGCGCGACGCGCAGCGCCGGCGCAGGGGCCGAAAGATTGCCCGTTGTGGGCAAGCGCTTACACGATCATCGTTGCAAGTTCGGCTTGCACGGCTTTCAAGGCGGGCAGGTAGCGGGCAATGATCGTATCCAGCGGTTCCGCATTGGCGGCAAGTCCGACATTGAGCGCTGCCACCGTCTTGCCCCGGATGGTATGCAAGGGCACGGCGATGGATCGCAGGCCGATTTCCACTTCCTGATCGATCACCGCGTGGCCGCTCGGGCGAACGGCGTCAAGCTCTGCCATCAGTGCGCCAATTTCCGTTACCGTCCATTCCGTGCGGGCGACAAGCGGCGTCGCTTCGAGAATGCGCCGGGCTTCTTCCGGGCCGAGGGCAGCGAGCAGGACACGCCCCATCGAGGTGCAGTAGGCCGGCAGCCGCGAGCCCGGCATCAGCGCAATCGACATGACGCGGCTTTGGGCGGCGCGCGCCACATAGACGATCTCGCCTTCATCCAGGATCGAAACGGAAGTGCTCTGGCCGATCTCCTGTGACAGCCGGTCGAGCGTCGGTTGCACGATGCGCGGCAGCGGCATGGTGGCGAGGCAGCCGGTGCCAAGTCTGAGCACGCGCGGTGTGACCGTGAAGAACTTGCCGTCATAGGCGGCATAGCCGAGTTCCGAAAGCGTCAGCAGACAGCGCCGGGTTGTGGCCCGATCAAGGCCTGCGATCTCCGCAGCCTCGGCAATGGACAGGCGCGGATGCTCGGCGCTGAAGGCCTCGATGACTTTCAGCCCCTTGGCAAGCCCGCCCATCATGTCGCGCTCTTTCACCACCATGCTGACAATCCCTTTTTGTGCGATAATCGAACAAACATTGCATAACGCACAAATGAATTACCGTCGAGCGGTTCCGGCGCAAAGCTGCATTTTTGGCCGGCTGTTGGCTCTCCTTCTTGCGTGTGAGGCTTTCGAGAAATCCGGCGCGGGCGAACATCCGGGCAGCGCAAGGTCTTGCCGGATGGGGCTCGACGCTCAAGCCTTATCCTTCAAGCGGCCAGGAAAGTGCGACGACGGTGCCGCAAGGAGAGGATTGAACGTCGATTTTCGCACCGAGCGTTGTGCTCATGGAGCGAATGAGCTTGGTTCCAAGCCCCGTTCCCTTCGGTCCTGCATCCACTTCGAAGCCGACGCCCGCATCCTCGACAACGAGCGAAGCCGTGCCTGCCACGGGGTCGCTGGCAACGCTGACCCGAATAATGCCCGTGCCTGTCGGATAGGCGTATTTGAGGGCGTTGGACACGAGTTCCGTGGCGATGACGCCAAGCGCGACAGCGCGATCCGGCGCATCTGCCAGCGGGGCGAGCGAGGCAACGATCTCGATGCCGCTCACATCCTCCTGGGTGCCGACCGTGCGTCGCAGATCCTCGATCAGCGGCCGCAGGTAGGTGTCGATCTGGACCCTGCCGACATCGTCAGACGTGTAGAGGCTGCGATGCAGGCCAGCAATGGCCGCGATGCGGCTTTGCGTTTCGGTCAGTGCATTTCGGGCCTCGTCGCTTGAAAGCGTGTTCGACTGGAGACGGATCATCGCTGCGACGAGGGCGAGACTGTTGGCAATGCGGTGGTTCATTTCCGCCATCAACAGTTCAGCCCGTTCCTTCGCCGCTACCAGCAACCGATCCGCTTCCGCCTTGGCCTTGCGAAGCCGGGCGGTTTCCAGCGCCTGCCGGATTGCGCTGACAAGCAGTGGAAAAAACTCGTCCGCAGCGGTCTTGATCACATAGTCGGTCGCCCCGCTTTTCAGCGCGGTGATCGCAATCTGCGCATCGCTGGAGCCGGTGACATAGACAATCGGCACATCGGGATTTTCACCGACGGCCTCGAGAAAGGAAATGCCCGTCGTTTCGACAAAATAGTGGTCCAGCACGACGGCGTCGAAGCCGCCTTGCGACAAGGCTTCAAGCCCGGCCGCCACCGAGATCGCGTGGACGACTTCATAACGATGGCGGGCGAGAATGCGTTCAGCCAGGCGAGCCAGCGCAGGGTCGTCATCGACGTAAAGAATGCGCGCTGGCATTACATGACCTCAGGGAACTTGAATGACTGAAAAGAACAGGCCGAGATTGCGGATCGCTGTCGCAAAACCCTCGTAGTCGACGGGTTTGGTAATGTAGACATTGGCGCCGAGATCGTAGCATTTCTGGATTTCGCGCTCATCGTCTGTCGTGGTCAGAACGACAACCGGCAGGCGGCGGGTGAATTCGTTCTGCTTGATCTGCCCCAGGATATCGATGCCCGACATATCCGGCAGATTGAGGTCGAGAAGGATCAGCAGATAGCGGTTTTCGCTGACCCGGCCGTCGCGACTTTCGCCGAGAATAAAATCGAGTGCCGTATTGCCCAATGTGAAAGGAATAATCGGGTTGTGAACGCCCGCCCGCCGCACATTTTTTTCGATGAGGCGCGCATGGCCCTCATCGTCTTCGATCATGACAATCGTGACTTCCTCTCCGGTCGCCTTCATAACGCAGTACTCCGAACTATCATCGTCAAATCCAATGGCATGACCAGCTTGAACGTGCTGCCCTTGCCCAGCTCCGACTCAACGGTAATGTCGCCACCTAAATTTCTGATTAGCGAGCGAACATGGGCAAGGCCTATCCCTTCACCGGGCTGATCCTGGTTTCCGGCCCGGCGAAACAATTCAAAGACACGCTCAAGATCCTGCGGGCCGATGCCGCGCCCGTTGTCCTTCACGTCCACACCGATACGTCCACGCGCAACGGGGTAACTGTGGACTTCAAGCACGAGTGGCCGTGAGGGATCCTGATACTTCACGGCGTTGTCGAACAGGTTGCCGAAAATCTGGTCGAGCGTGATGCGGTCGCTCACCACATGGCGCGCCTTGGCGAAATCGCAGGTGATGGACCCGCCGGCACTGATGATCTGGTGGTGAATGCTCGCTGCGGCATTGTCGGCAATCAGCTTCAGATCAATCTGCTCGGGCATGAGCTTTCGCCGGCCATCCCGTGAAATCTTGAGGATGGCGTTGATCAACTGGTCCATCTTCCGCGTTGAAGAGCGAATGAAGCCGATTGCTTCCGGCAGGTCGTCGTTCACGGCCGTGCGCGCATCCATGACCTGTTGCTCGCTGAGCGTCTTTCCATCCGCGAGAACATAGGTCGTCAGCGATTTGAGCGCGTTTTCCAGCTCGCTGAGAAAGCCCATGATATTGACGAGAGGCGCCCTGAGGTCGTGCGTCACGACATAGGCAAATCGCTGAATCTCCTGATTGGCGCGCATGAGGTCTTGCGTCCGTTCGGAAATGCGCTCCTCCAGCCCGGCGTTTAGAACCTCCACTTCGGCCCGCGCCTGCGACAGCGCCCGAATATGTTCCCGGATGACGAAGAAGGCAATCGCCAGCACCAGAACAATGGCAACGGCGGCGGAAACGGTCGTCCATTTCAGGTTTGCCGCGACCTCGATCTGCTCGGCGACGATCACCCGCAACCGGTCGTCCACCTGGTCGAGCGCATCGTCCATTGTGGACCTTGCGTCTTCCATGAGTTGCAGGCCGCGATCGGTGCGGATCAGTTCGACCGCGCGATCTCTTTGCCCTGACCGCACCAGATCGATAGTGCCGGCCATTTCCTTCATCTTCTCATCGATGATGGCGTCGAAGCCTTCGATGCGCCTCGAGACAGCGGGGATCGCCGCCGTCGCCTTGTGCAGTTGCCGGAGCCGTTCCGGTAACCGCGCCGTGCTCTCGCTGTAGGGTTCGAGATAGTTGGGGTCCTGCGTCATCACAAAGCCGCGTTGACCCCGTTCGGCATCCTGAAGCGTCAACAAAACGTTCAAAATCGCACTGCGCGCGATGCGGAGGTCGAGGATCTCCCGCGAATAATTGTTGTTGGCCTGAACCATCCAGAGAGACGATCCGACCAATATCACCAGAGGAGCGACACCTGCTGCGAGAACAAGAAGAGTTATGCGGAGGAAACGGGTCATTCCAAGTTATAAAGCTCGAGCGCGTTAGACGACGGGATGAGGAGGCACGACCGGGTCAGCGCTTCTCGTTGATGGGGCGTGAGGGCAAAAACGTACGAGTGCGGGTTTGGTTCCGTGAGGTGCAAGATTTTTGCAGTCGCGAAGTCCAGGCAGCGGCACTCGCCGGTGGTCGAATGATTTGCATGGGAGCGGTGGCACAAGAGTTCTGCCTTCCGGAATGATCCTGAAGGGCGTAGTTCGAGATGATGCCGGCCTGTCACCATCTAACTCCACAACAGCGACTGATGCGTGTGCCTAAGCGCAACCGAGAAGCCAGCAGGGCCCACCTCCCGGAAAAACTGGCGGCAAACATCGATGAAAAGCCGCAGGAAAAGCGGCTTTGAATGGCCGTAGAGATCGATGATGGAAATCGAGGGCGGCGGCAGTTCATCGACCAGCGGGCGTCTGACGATGAGCGCGGAATCGGCATTGGCGCCGCCCACCGGCTTCATGTTGAGCACCGACATGCCAAAACCGGAAGCGACGGCGGAGCGCACGGTCTCATAGGAGCGTGTGTGGAAGCGAACCTGCGGGCGCTCGGCCAGAATATCGAACAATGTCAGAAGGTAGGTTGATGTCTGGGGCATGTCGAGCAGGATCAGCGGGCGGGTCGCGATTTCAGACAGCGACACGGCTTCCTGTTGCGCAAGCGGGTCGTCGACATGCAGCACGGCATGGGCCGGAACCTTGCAGATCTTCGTCATGCTCCCGACCTCGATGTGGCCGATGTCGTAGATGACGCCGAGGTCGATGAGGCCGTCCGCGAGCCATCGCTGTACTTCCACCTGATCGCCCTCGATGAGAACGATTTCAACGTCACCGACGCTGTCGACATACCGCCTGAGTGCGGCAGGCAGGAACAGCGCGCCGAAGGGTTCGAAGCAGCCGATCCGCAGGATCTTGGGCACACGTTCCGAAAGGTCGCCGATGGCCCGGTCGAACTCGTTGGCCGCCGACAGCATGATGCGGGCAGCCGTTACGAAGCGTTCGCCCGCAGGGGTGATCTGTACGCCCCTGGCCGGGCGGCGTTCGAAGATACGGGCACCTATCTCTCCTTCTGCAAGGGTGATCGCCGCCAGTATCGATGACTGCGAGATATGGAGTGCGGTCGAGGCCGCCTGAACACTTCCCAGGCGCGCGACTTCGCTGACATACCGCAACTGTCGTACGGTCAGGTTCATCGGGATATTCATCCTTACATAAAATGAAATAAATTCCGCGAAAGAATACATTTTATCGAACCAAGCGATCGCGTCAAACTGATCTTAATCAAGCGGTTCGCCAAAGACGCGGGCCGACAATAAGGGGAACATTGCGAATGTCGCTGACCAACCCTCTCGCAGGGGCGGGTGACCTGTGCCGTCTTTCCGCCGCTGAACTTTCCGAGGCCTATGCCAAAGGTTCGCTCTCTCCTGTCGATGTCGCCAGGGCGGCGATCGCGCGCGCCGAAGACATCAATCCCACGCTCAACGCCTTCACGTTTCTGGATATTGCGGGTGCCCTTGAGGCTGCGTCGGCCTCCGAACGCCGGTGGCGCGATGGCGCACCGCTTTCGCCCTCCGACGGCATTCCCACGACGTTAAAGGATATCGTCTGGGTCAAGGGCTGGAGTGTGCGCTACGGCAGCACCACAACGCCCGTCACCCCCTACGAGATCGATGCTCCGTCCGTTGCATTGCTGCGCAAGGCCGGAGCGGTGTTCATCGGCCAGACGACGACACCGGAATTCGGCTGGAAGGCCGTGACCGACAGCGCCCTGTG
This sequence comes from Allorhizobium borbori, assembly GCF_014196535.1. Taxonomy (GTDB): domain Bacteria; phylum Pseudomonadota; class Alphaproteobacteria; order Rhizobiales; family Rhizobiaceae; genus Ectorhizobium; species Ectorhizobium borbori. The sequence continues at coordinate 17,788 of NZ_JACIDU010000029.1, read as the reverse complement.
TGGCGTGACGCGCAATCCCTGGAACCCCGCAAAGACATCCGGCGGTTCGTCTGGCGGTGCGGCGGTTGCGGCCGCCACGGGCGCAGGGGTTTTCCACCTCGGTACGGATGGCGGCGGCTCGATCCGCGTGCCGGCCTCCTTTTGTGGCATCGTCGGCCACAAGCCGACCTTCGGGCGGGTTCCAGCCTATCCGGCCAGTGCCTTCGGCACGGTTGCCCATATCGGCCCCATGACCCGAAGCGCAGCGGATGCGCTCGCCATGCTGCAGGCCATGTCCGGGCGCGATCTTCGCGACTGGGCGCAGGGCGCCGGTGTGCTTTCACCGCTTTCGCAGGAAACCGGTTCGCTGGCTGGACGCAAGATCGGTTACTGGTCGCAACCCGCCAGCGGCAGGCTCGATCCCGAGATCGGAGCACTGGTTGATGGTGCCGTCAGGAAGCTGGAAGCGGCTGGCGCCATCGTGGAGCCGGTATCCCTGCCTGCCGACAGCCTCCTCGATCTGTTCCATCATCACTGGTTCACGGGTGCAGCCGCCCGGCTTTCTACCGTCCCGCCGGGCGAACGCGGCAAGGTCGATCCCGGCTTCCTCGAAGTCGCCAGTCAGGGAGCGGCCTATTCGTCCATCGATCTCGTCAAGGCGCAGGTGCGCCGGGCGGATTTCGGTGCGGCGATGGATCGGTTGCTCTCGGATTACGACTTTCTCGTATCGCCCGGGACGGCGCTGCCTGCATTCGATGCCGGTCTGGAAGTGCCGCCCGCCGGTGACTACGCACGCTGGACGGAATGGGCAGGCTTCAGCTTCCCCATCAACCTCAGCCAGCAGCCGGCCTGTATCGTTCCCTGCGCGTTGACGGAGGCGGGCCTGCCGGTCGGCTTCCAGATCGTTGGCGCGCGTGGGGAAGACGCGCGGGTTCTTGCTGCTGCCGCAAGCCTGGAGGTGCTCTTTTCCCAATAAGCACCGCATGACGCATGACGACCAGAACCAACCATAAAAGGGGTAACCGTTATGATGAACAGACGTGCAATGCTTCAGGGCGTCCTTGGCGCCGGCGCCGCCGGCGGGACGCTCTTATCCGACCTCAACAGCCAGGCCAGGGCTGCCGAGGACACGCCTATCCCCGTGGGGTCGGCCCTGCCGATGTCGGGTCTTGCCGCCGCTGACGGCATCGAGTTCAAGAACGGCCTGACACTCGCGGCCGAAGAAATCAATGCCGCCGGCGGCATTCTCGGGCGCCCGATCGAACTTCACATCGAAGACACCAAGGAAATGGGTGCCGATCTCGTGACGCAGGCCATGCAGCGCCTGATCGACCGGCATTCGACGCCGGTGATCATCAACGGCTACAACCTCGGCACCAACATGGCCGAAATGGACGTCGCCGCCGACAACGACGTCATCATGATGCATTACAACACGTTGATCTCGCATAACGAGAAGTTCAAGACCGATCCGGATCGCTATTACGGCTCGTTTCAGGGCGATCCGCCGGAATACTGGTATGGTCCGGGTTGCCTGAACTTTCTCAAGAACCTTGCCGACACCGGCCAGTGGAAGGCGCCCAACAAGAAGATCGCCATCATTCCCTCCGCCAACGAATACTCGATTGTGATCGCCAACGCGATCCGCGACAAGGCCAAGGAATACGGCTTCGAGGTCAGCCTGTTCGAGACCGTGCCCTTCCCGACCAACCAGTGGGGTCCGACGCTTGCCAAGCTGCGTCAGGACCCGCCGGCGGCCATTCTCGTGACCCACTTCCTGCCGCAGGATCTGGCCCAGTTCATGGTGCAGTTCCTGCAGCAGCCGACCAACAGCCTTGTCTACATGCAGTATGGTCCGTCGTTGCCGGCCTTCCGGGAAATCGGGGGCGCCAATATCAACGGCGTCCTCTATTCAACGGTGATCGGCTGCCTGCCCGACGACTACGCGAAACCGTTCCGCGAAGCCTACCGCGCGAAGTTCGGTCCGACGGCGGCCTATCTGACGGGGTCGCAGACCTATGATGGCCTCTGGATGTGGGCGATTGCCGCTGCCCTTGCCGGTGGCCCGGGTGAACCCTTCAACAAGGAGCAGGTGGCGAAAGTCGCCGCTGCCATGCGCCGTAACGTCTATCGCGGCGTCAACGGCACTTACCGCGCCGATCCGGCGGGACAATCGGCCTACTGCTATCCGACGCAGGTGGCCGATCCTTCGCTGGGCATGCCGCACCAGTTCCTTCAGCATCAGGACTACAAGACAGATGCGAAGCTTGTCGCCCCGGCGCTCTACGCCACCGACAGCTTCGTTCTGCCGCCGTGGATCAAGTGATCATGCACCTGTGACCGAATTTCGCCATGGCATCGGGCGCGCAAGCGGCCGATGCCGGAACCGACCACGGAGACAGGGATCATGACTGACGAAAAGCAGGTGCTGCTGAACTGCGAGAACGTCGTCAAGCGCTACGGATCGCTTGCCGCAGTCGACGGCATGTCGCTGTCGGTTGCCGCCGGCGAGATCGTCGGTATCGGGGGGCCGAACGGCGCCGGCAAGACCACGTTCTTCGATGTCATCACCGGCATAACCCCCCTGACAGAGGGCAGCATCGCCTTCGATGGTCACGACATCACCGGCCTGGGGGCCGACCGCATATGCCAGCTTGGCATGGCGCGCACCTTTCAGCTCAATGCGGCCTTCGAGAGCCTGACCGTCCGGGAAAACATCGATGTCGCCACCTATTTCGGGCGCGCCAAGCGGACCTTTCCCGGCCTGCGACTGGGGCCCGAGGCCCGCGAGCAGACAGAGGAGGCGCTGGCCTTCGTCGGTCTGGCCGCCAAGGCAGACCAGACGGTGGGCCAGCTTCCCGTGCTCGACCGCAAACTGTTGATGATTGCCGGTGCGATCGCCACCAGGCCGAAAATCCTTTTTCTCGACGAGCCGGTCGGTGGCCTCAACACCACGGAGATCGACCTGATCATGGAACTCGTGCTCAAGCTCAAGGGCGAAGGTATGACGGTCGTCCTGATCGAGCATGTCATGCGCTTCCTTCTGGCGCTGTCGAGCCGGGTGCTGATCATGCATCACGGCAAGAAGATCTTCGAGGGCTTGCCCAACCAGGTGGCCGAGGACCCGGTCGTGGTCGCGACCTATCTCGGTGAGGGAACGCAAAAGCGTCTGAAGACCTTTTTTGCGGAAGGAGAACAGGCATGAGCGTTGCTGCCAAACCTCCCGTTCTGAGCCTCACCAACGTTGTATCCGGCTACAAGGAATTGCAGGTCCTCAAGGGCATCTCTTTTGATGTGGGAGCCGGCGAATTCGTGACCGTCGTCGGCCCCAACGGCCATGGCAAGACGACGCTTCTGCGCACCATTTCCGGCCTTGTGCCACTCCGGGGCGGGGCGATCCGCGTCAATGGCCAGCTCGTTTCCGCAAAGCCGCACGCGATTGCCGCGCTCGGCGTCGCCCATGTGCCGCAGGGCGACCTCCTGTTTCCGGAAATGAGCGTTCTCGAAAACCTGCTGATGGGTGCCTATCTCGCACCGAACCGGGCGGAGATCGATCGTCGTCTCGACGAGGTCTTCACGCTTCTGCCGAAGCTTTCGGAACGGCGGCACCAGATCGCCTCGTCGCTCTCCGGCGGCGAGCGGCGCATGGTCGGCATTGGTCGCGGCCTGATGATGGGCGGGCAGATCCTCCTCATCGACGAGCCGTCACTTGGTCTTGCACCGCTCATCATCGAACAGATCTACGGTGTGATCGCCGAATTGTCGCGCAGCGGCCGCACTATTCTGCTGGTCGAGGAAAACCCGGCCCGCGTGGCGGATCTCGCCGACAAGCTTCACCTGCTCGATGACGGTGCCATCGTCTGGTCCGGCCCGCCGGCCGACCTTCTGGCCCGCGACGAGCTTCTCGCAACCTATCTCGGAGGCTGACCGGCATGCTCGATATTTTCGTCTCCATCATCGTTGCCGGCCTTACCACGGGCGCGCTCTACGCCTTGGCCACTGTCGGCCTGTCGCTGGTGTGGGGTTCCATGGGCATGCTCAACATGGCTCATGCCGCCATGCTGACCCTTGGCGGCTATGTCGCCTTCACCGCCTCCACCTCGCTCGGCCTGCCCATAGGCCTCGGTTTCCTCGCCGCCATCGTGGCCGGTGCCGTTGCCGGCGGCCTGCTTTACGTGCTGATTGTCTCGAACCTTCTGCGTCATGACAAAAGCACTTTCGAATCCAACGTCATGATCGCTACCGTCGGCATTGGTATCGCGCTCGAGAACGCCATTCTGCTGACCTATGGCGGCCAGCCGCTCAAACAGCCGCTTTCGGTATCGGGCGCACTGGTGATCGGGCCGGTCACGCTGCCCTATCAGAACATCCTGATCGTTGCGGTCGTTCTGGTGCTCATGGCAATCGTCGCCCTTCTGCTCGGGAAGACCCGCATGGGCCGCGCCATCCGCGCCACCGCCCAGAACCGCGATGCGGCGCAGTTGCTCGGTGTTGCGGTGAACCGCGTCTATTTTCAGGTTCTGGTGCTTTCGGGAGCGCTGGCGGGTGTCTGCGGCGTCATGGTGAGTTCCATGACCCAGCTTTCCCCGCCGCTTGGCAACGACCCGATGCTCAAGGCCTTCATCATGTGCGTGGTGGCCGGCCTCGGCAACCTGCCGGGCGCGATCACCGCCGCCTTCGGGCTCGCCCTTCTCGAAGCCTTCGTGCAGTTCGTCGCAGGGGCCCGCTGGGGTTTTCCCTCGCTGCTTTTCGTCGTCATCGCCGTGTTGATCTGGCGTCCGTCCGGCCTGTTCGGACGTGCCCAGATCCGTCGCATGTAAGGAGCCGATCATGACCAAGCTATCAACCGGCAAGGGTATTTCCGGATCGGCAAAGCTCGACGCCGTCATCGCACTGGTGCTGATTGCCGCTGCCGTCACCCTGCCTTTCATGGTGGAAAGCCGCTACATTCTCGGGCAGATCGTGCTGGCGCTGTTTTACGCGACGATCGCCTCGCAATGGAACCTGCTCTTCGGTTTCTCCGGCATCTTCTCGCTGGCGCAGATGGCGATCTTCGCCTTCGGTGGCTATGCGACCGCAATGATCTGCTTCTATTTCGGCTTGAATGTCTGGGCGGCGCTTGTTCCAGGTGCGATTGCCGCCATGGTGTTCTCGCTCGTCGTCGGCCTCGCATGCCTCAGGCTGACCGGCGTTTACGTCGCGCTTCTGACGCTGGCCATTGCCCAGGCCATGTATCTGCTGATCGTGACGGATACCGAATGTTTCGTCATGGTCGGTTCCATTTGCCGGCAGTTCACCGGTGGGGCGGTGGGTTTTGCCCGCTTCGGTGACCTCGGCATGCGCACGCTTCTCAAGGGCCAGTGGTTGGTCGGCAATTATGCGATCATAGCCACCCTGTTCACGGTGACGATGATCTTCACCTACGTCGTTGTGAAAAGCCCCATCGGGCTCGCCTTCCGGGCGCTGAAGGACGATCCGGCCTATGCGATCGCGCGTGGCGTCAACCGCTTTCAGGCCCAGCTTCTGGTATTCGGTATCTCCGCCTTCTTCACCGGACTGGCCGGTGGTTTCTATGCCGCCCACTTCCAGGCCATCGGTCCCGGCGTTCTGTCGATGTCGCAGTTGATGTTCATCATCGCCATCACGGTCGTCGGTGGTCTCGGCAGCTTCTGGGGGCCTCTGGTCGGAACGATCGTCCTGGTGCTGGCGGATGAACTGATGCGCGAGGCGGGAGAATTCCGCACGCTCGGGCTCGGCATCATCATTGCGCTCTCCATCGTTCTCATGCCGAAGGGCCTCGTCGGGCGCATCGGCGATCTCGTCCGGTTCCTGCGCCGTCGCTCGCCGCGGTCGGCCATGGGTCCTCAGGAAAACGCGGCGCTGACCGCGAAATAAAAGGGGTTCTGATCATGTACGATACGATTATTGTCGGTGCCGGTTCCGCCGGTTGCGTCGCCGCTTTTCGGCTGGGCGCCGATGGCAACCGCAAGATACTCGTTCTGGAAGCGGGTCAGGCCGCACCGGTCGCCTCCGATGTCCCGTCCGACTGGGTGACAATGTTCAACACCCGCGCCGACTGGGGCTATTACACCGAGCCGCAGGCCGGTTGCCGCGGCCGTCGCATCTTCTGGCCGCGTGGCAAGATGGTCGGTGGTTCCGGCGCTCTCAACGCGATGATCTACATTCGCGGCCTCGCTTCGGATTACGACGCCTGGGAAAAGGCGGGGTGCGCCGGCTGGGGCTGGAAGGACGTGTTGCCGACCTTCCTTGCATCGGAAAACAACGCGCATTTTCGTGACAGCGAATATCACGGCACCGAAGGGCCACTCTATATCGGCAACGTTCCCTATGTCGACAAATACGAGAAGCTGTGGATCGAGGCGGCGGAGGCCGCAGGCTATCCGTATAACCCCGACTATAATGGCGCGACACAGGAAGGTGTGGGCCTGTTCCAGTTCACCATCAAGGACGGCGAGCGCTGGGGCACCGGCAAGGCCTATCTGCGCCCGGCGCTTGAGCGGGGCAATGTGACGCTGAAGAAGGGCGTTCTCGTCACCGGGCTGGTGGTCGAAAACGGTCGCGTGACCGGGGTTAAGTATCTGGTCAACGGCGTTCCGGAAGTGAGCTATGCGTCCAGCGAGGTGGTGATGGCCGCCGGCGCCATCGGCACCTGCCAGATCATGATGCTGTCGGGTATCGGCCCGGCGGCGGAACTGGAGGAGGCGGGGGTCAAGCCGGTCCATGATCTTCCCGGTGTCGGCAAGGACTTGCAGGATCATCTGAATATCCCGATTTCCTTCTACACGAAGGAAGACATGGGCATCGGCGCCTGGACCGCCGAAACCATCGAACAGAGCTTTGCGGAATGGCGCGATCATCGCACCGGTATCCGGACCTCCCCATGGGTGGCTTCGGGCGGGCATGTGTGCAGCCGCGAAGGCGTCGAACCCGATCTCCAGCTCTATGGCGCCATCAGCCCGCATCGTGATTACGCGCGCTTCCTCGGCGGGCGTTCCGGGATTACCGCCCATTGCGTGCTCCAGCGTCCAAACAGCCGCGGCGAGATCCGCCTGCGCTCCGCCGATCCGACCGAATATCCGGCCATCGACCCGAAATATTTCGCTTCTGACGAAAGCGGCGAGGATCTCGCAACCCTGGTTGCCGGCGTGCGGATCAATCGTCGTATTGTCGAGCAGTCGCCGATCCGGGAGTTGATCGACTACGAACTTTCGCCCAGCGCCGAATGCCGGAGCGATGAGGAGATTGGCGAGTATGTCCGCGGTCACATGACCACGCTCTACCATCCCTCCAGCACCTGCCGCATGGGTGTCGATGCGCTCGCCGTCACAGATCCCGCCACGATGAAGGTGCACGGGCTCGAAGGCATTCGCATCATTGACGCCTCTGCCATTCCGATCATGGTTTCCGGCAATCTCAACGCGCCGACGATCATGGTGGCCGAACGCGCCTGCCAGAAGATTCTTGCCGCCTGAGGAGGACGCCATGACCATCGTTGCGCAATCGGCCACCTGGCATGAAAAGGCCGCCCGTCTGAAGCTTGAGGGACGTCTGTTCATCGACGGGGATTTCGTTCCCGCCCTCGGCGGCAAGGTGTTCGAGAGTATCAACCCTGCCGATGGCTCGGTGCTGGCCGAGGTGTCGAGCGGCGGCCCGGCGGATATCGACCGGGCGGTTGCCTCGGGCCTGAAGGCTTTCAAGGCGGGCGTCTGGTCGCGCATGTCTCCCCGCGACCGGATGGCTGTCCTTTATCGCTTCGCCGATCTGATCGAAGCCCACAAGGACGAGTTCGCGATCATCGACACAATCGACATGGGCAAGCCCATTGCCGAGATGCTCGCCGTCGATGTTCCGCTCGCCGTGCTGTGCTTCCGCTTCACGGCGGAATGCATCGACAAGGTGCAGGGCTCGGTTGGGGCGACATCGCCGGATGTCCTTTCCTACGTGCTGCGCCAGCCGCTTGGCGTCGTCGGCTGCATCGTGCCGTGGAACTATCCGCTGCTGATGACGGCGTGGAAGATCGCGCCGGCGCTTGCCGCGGGCAATTCGGTGGTTCTGAAGCCTGCCGAGCAATCCCCGCTATCGGCGCTTCTTCTGGCCCGCCTCTTCGTCGAAGCGGGCGGCCCGGCAGGCGTCTTCAATGTGGTCAACGGCTTCGGGCCGGAAGCCGGCAAACCGCTGGCACTGCACAACGATGTCGAGAAGATCGCCTTCACCGGTTCGGCCGAGATCGGCAAGCTGATGATGACCTATTCCGGCCAGTCGAACCTCAAGAAGGTCTCGACCGAATGCGGCGGCAAGTCGCCCCATGTCATCATGGCCGATGCCGCCGATCTGGAGACCGCCGCGACCTGGGCGGCGATGGGTATCTTCGGCAATCAGGGCGAGGTGTGCTGCGCCGGATCCCGCATTCTGGTCGAGAAGGCGATCCTGCCGGAATTTACCGAGATTTTCCGCGCCAAGGCCGCGAGCTACGCGCCCGGCGACCCGCTTGATCCCGCAACCGGCATGGGGCCGCTGGTCGACTTCAGTCAACAGAAGCGGGTGCTGAACTATATCGGCATCGGCAAGCAGGCAGGTGCCGCCTGCCTGACGGGTGGCGGGGTGCCGGTCGGGCTGGAAAAGGGCGCCTATGTCGCGCCAACCATCTTCACCGGGGTTACCAACGACATGACCATCGCGCGCGAGGAAATCTTCGGACCGGTGGCAAGCATCATCGCCTTCGACGGTTATGACGAGGCGGTTTCCATCGCCAACGATACCAATTTCGGCCTGGCCGCCGGCATCTGGACCTCGGATCTTGGCAAGGCGCACCGTTTTGCCCGCGATGTGGAGGCCGGCATGGTCTACATCAACAGTTACATGAACGGCGACATGCAATTCCCGTTCGGCGGCTGGAAGGAAAGCGGCAACGGCCGCGACAAGTGCATGGACGCGCTGATTTCCTACACCCAGACCAAGAGTGTCTGGGCAACGATTGGATAACGGGACAGATCGGGAGTTGATGACATGGCGACAGGCTGGAATTTCCACGAACTCTATCTCTGGCACAGTACCGGTGTCTCATCGATGTTCTTTCCGGCAGGACTGACCATCGAGCCGGGCGAGCACGCTGAGAACGCGGCAACCAAGCGCCGCTTCAAGAACCTGATGGAAGTGTCCGGCCTGACCGAAGACCTCGTTTCGATCAAGTCGGTGCCGGTCGACGAGGATGATCTCGCATTGTTCCACACGCGGGACTACATCGCAAAAATCAAGGCGATGTCCGCAGCACAGGGCGGCGATGCCAGTTATCTCACGCCCTTCGGGCCCGGTTCCTATGAGATCGCCTGCCTCGCCGCTGGCGGCACCTTTGCGGTGATGGATGCCGTTTTGTCCGGCGAAATCGACAATGGCTATGCGCTGGTGCGCCCGCCCGGTCACCACGCCGAGAGCGATCAGGGACTTGGCTTCTGCCTGTTCGGCAACATTCCTGTGGCCATCCTCAAGAACCGCAAGAAACACGGTTTCGAGCGCGTCGCGACGGTGGACTGGGACGTGCATCACGGAAACGGCACGCAGGCCGCCTTCTATGGCGATCCGGGCGTTCTGACGATTTCGCTGCATCAGGAACAGCTTTACCCGCCGGATAGCGGCTTTCGCGAGGAACGTGGAACCGGTGCGGGCGAGGGATACAACATCAATATCCCGCTTCCCCCCGGTAGCGGTCACGGCGCCTATATCGCCGCTTTCCAGCAAATCGTTCTGCCTGCACTGAAAGCCTACAGGCCGGACCTGATCGTCGTGCCCTCGGGCTTCGACGGCTCGTCCGCCGACCCTCTGGGCCGGATGCTGCTCCACAGCGATACCTACCGTGAAATGACACGGCTTCTGATGGAGGCGGCCGACGAACTGTGCGGCGGGCGCCTGATGATGTCGCACGAGGGCGGCTATTCCTCGGCCTATGTGCCTTATTGCGGGTTGGCGGTGATGGAACAGCTTTCGGGCATCAAGACCAAGATCGACGATCCTTTCCTCTACCTGTTCAAGGATTATCACGCACAGGCATTGCAGCCTCACCAGCAGGCCGCGATTGCTGCTGCGGCGGAGTTCGCAAGCATCATTCGTGACTGATTGGTCGGTGCTTGTTCGGCTGGCCTGGCGATAAATGGCGTCTCAACGAGGCCGCCTTTTATCGCCAGGCCGCGCAGGAAGGTATCCCATCGCCTAACGGAGGTTAAATTGACGATACCCGGTCATATCGGGATAGATCATACTGCGATCTCTTCACTTTCCATCCGGGGCACCTTGTTCATGTCACGATCCAGACCCTGGCCACTGCCGGGTAGCGGATGTGGCGCTGCCGGCACTGGCGGCGAACTGCGAGCCCATTTCGTCGTTCCCGCTTAATCTCGCGACCGGGTAGGGGCAATATCCGGCATCTGGGAGAGCCTCGTCTCAAGGGCGGAAATAAAGACCCGCACCTTCGGAAGGACCAGACGTGTCGTTGGATAGACGGCCCAGATGCCCAGCGGTTCGGGTTCGGCATCCTTCAGGTGAACGGCGACCAATTTACCCTGTCGAATATCGTCAGCAACATTCCACCAGGACAAAAGCGCGATCCCGCCGCCGGCAACGCTTATCGCGTGACAGCCCTCGATACTGCTGCTGGTAAACCGGGAGTTCAGACGAATGTGTCGTTCCTTGCCATCCTGAATGAAGGTCCAATGGGTCGCGCTGCGCAGCGGCAAGCATGAATGCTGGCTCAGTTCATCGGCGAGGGCTGGGGTTCCCCGCTCGCCGAGATATGATGGACTTGCCACGAGCACGCGGGGATTGTCGGAAAGCTTGCGGGCGATAAGGTTGCTGTCGCGCAGCCTGGCGATGCGAATGGCCAGGTCCGTACCGGTCGCGACCAGATCGGGAAGGCTGTCCGTAAGGTCCAGCGAAATCCGTAATTCCGGGTTATCGTCCAGGATTGTCGGAATGAATGGCGTCACAAACTTCAGCCCGAAAGATACCGGGACTGACACGCGCAGCAATCCTGACGCCCCGCGCGTATCAGACCGAAGCCGCGACACGGCCTCGGCCTCGTTGTCGACCAACGCCTGTGCGAATGGCAGAAAGGTTTCCCCTTCGGGCGTGAGCGAAAGGGATCGCGTCGTCCGGTGAAGCAGCCGAACGCCAAGCTCTGCCTCGAGATTGGCAAGCCGGCGGCTTGTGACCATAGGGCCGAGCCCAAGCCGCCTTCCAGCCTCCGCAAGGCTCCCGGCGTTGACCGCCGTCGTGAACACCAAAACGTCTCCGGTATCCATTCTATCTGCTTTCGTTATAGAGGTAGAACATAGAAGCCAACTAAACCGATATCGGATAAAGCGCTAGATGTCCTGCAGATTTCAACTCTATGCAGATGGACATCGTCATGAACATCAAATCGACCTCGGAGTCAGCAAGACCGGCACATCTTGGGCGGCCAACGCTTTTTGCCATGGCTGCTGCAAGTGGCATTGCCGTGGCCAATATCTACTATAACCAGCCGATGCTCGGCATCATGGAGCAGGATTTCCCGAGCCAATCGGTCACCGGCTTTGTTCCGACGGCGACACAGCTCGGCTATGCCATCGGCCTGTTCTTCGTGCTGCCGCTTGGCGACATCATACACCGCCGCAAGTTGATCATCGGTCAGTTCCTCATTCTTGCCGTCGCACTCATACTTGCCGCCCTGGCGCCAACCGCATGGAGCCTTATCGCTGCTTCGCTGGTTGTCGGCGCCAGCGCCACCGTCGCGCAGCAGATCGTGCCCTTTGCGGCCTCGCTGGCGGCGCCGGAAAAGCGTGGATCGACGATCGGAACTGTCATGGCCGGTGTCCTCTCAGGGATCCTGTTCTCCCGAACGCTTTCAGGGTTCGTCGGCCAGAATTTCGGTTGGCGGGAAATGTTCTGGCTGGGCGTACCGATGGCTTTGATCGCCTCCGCAATGATGTATGCGACGTTGCCCGACCATGCGCCGGTATCGCGCATGGCGTATAGGAACGCACTGAAGTCCTTGGCTCACCTGTGGAAGCGGGAAGGTGCCCTTCGCTCCGCGGCCCTCATGCAGGCGGCTCTTTTCGGGTCGTTCACGGCGTTCTGGACGGTGCTTGCGCTCTATCTCGCGACACCGAAGTTCGGTCTTGGAGCGGACGTCGCCGGACTGTTCGGTATCGTCGGTGCGGTTGGGGTGTTTGCCGCCCCGCTCGCAGGCAGGGTTGCCGATCGTAAGGGACCGCATTTCGTTGTCTGGCTCGGCATCATCCTGACGATCGTCGCCTGGCTGATGTTCGGGCTCTGGAGCTCTCTGATCGCGCTTGTCGTCGGCGTCATCGTCCTCGACTTCGGAATTCAAAGCGCACTCGTATCGAACCAGCACATCGTCTATGCCCTCGATCATGAGGCCCGCAGTCGATTGAATACGATCTTCATGACCGCCATGTTCCTCGGCGGAGCTGCGGGCGCTGCACTTGCCTCTGCGGCCTGGAGCTATGATGGCTGGATCGGCGTCGCCGTGCTCGGCGGCTCGCTCGGGATCGTTGCACTGGTCATCAAGTCATTCGAGCATCGTCCTGCGACAACGCCCGCTCACCAGGGAAATCGGTCATGATACCGCTTCGCATCCGTATCGTCGGAGGCTCGCTTGCCGGGCTCTTCGCAGGAATTCTGCTCGGTCGTGACGGCCACGATGTCAAGGTCTACGAACGCTCCTCGACCGGTTTCTCCGGCCGGGGCGCAGGGCTCGTCCCGCAACGGGAGGTCTTCCAGATCCTGCGCGAGATTGGCGTTGAGCATCTGGCCACGTTTGGCGTTGTCTCCAGGGACAGGATCTATCTGGCGAAAACCGGCGCCGTCAGTCAGCGCATGCATATGCCGCAGACCCAGATATCATGGGACCTTCTCTATTCTGCCGTCGTCTCGAAACTCGGGAGCGACAACTATGTTCTCGGAAAGCCCGTGAGATCGGTACGCGAAGAAGGCGGATCCTCCGTCATCGAGTTCGACGACGGTTCCACCGAAGCGGTCGATCTGGTCGTCGGCGCCGACGGCATAGGATCGGTCGTGAGGTCGGCCATCAATGCCGATGCCATCAGCCGATATGCCGGGTATGTCGCTTGGCGCGGCCTCGTTCCAGAACGCGCGCTACCACCGTCCGTTTCCCCGCTCCCCGGCAATTTCGCCTTTTACATCGCGCCCGGAAACCATGCTCTCGGCTATCTGGTGCCCGGTGCCGGCGGAGAGACCGCCGAAGGCGAACGTCGTTACAACTGGGTCTGGTATCGGTTTGTCGATGAGGGTGACCTGAAACAGACCTTTATCGGTCAATCCGGACGGTCTTCCCGCTTCTCGCTTGCACGAGGCGAGCTTTCCGACCCGCGACGCCGGCTGTTGCGTGAGGACGCAGCAAGGTTTCTCCCGCCACAGTTCATCGCGGCGGTTGATGCGGAGGAAACCCCTTCCATCCAGGGTATTTTCGATTATCGGGCGGATCGCATGAGTGGGTCTTCGATCGCACTGATCGGAGATGCGGCCTTCGTGGTGCGCCCCCATACCGCAATGGGTGTCGCCAAGGCAGCCGGCGACGTCCTGTCACTTCGTGCGCATATCAGGCAGGCAACAAGCCTTGGCTCGGCGCTGCAAGGCTTTGAAGCCGACAGAGTTGCCGTCGGACGCGAGATCGCGGCCTACGGACAGGAACTCGGCCGCTCGTCCATGCGACAGGCCCTCTCGCCTGGCTGAATGAAATCGGTAGTGCGCAGGCGGAGCCGATACGATGAGGCACGTCACATCTACGCCCGCCGTTCGGTCCGTCTCGTTCACCGTGATTGATGTCTCAGGTTGTTTCGCCCAAACGGTCATGCCGCGCATCCTGCATTCCAGTCCATGCTTCTTCGGGCTGGCTATGTCGGCCGGGGTCCGATCACGCCAATGTGAATTGTCGACTCCCGCATATAATTTGGGGTAATTCGAGTTACGACTTGTCATGACGCTGTATGTCACCTCACTATCACCTCACAACTTAACGCTGTTTTCTTGAGGTGATTATGCGTAGTTCAGCCTTTCGGAGAGTATTGTCGGCGGCTTTGTTGGGAGGTTATGCGTTGATCACGCCGCTTGAGGCGCTGGCTTGCACCCGCTTCGTGTTTCTCGGCGATAACGGAAACGTCGTCACTGCCCGGTCGATGGATTGGCGTTATGAGATCGGCACGAACCTTTATGTCCTGCCGCGCGGCATGGAGCGGAGCGGGGAGGCTGGCCCCAACTCCTTGAAGTGGACATCACGTTATGGCTCAGTTGTGGCGACCGGCTATGATGTCTCGACGACAGATGGCGCCAATGAAGCCGGTCTGGTTGCAAACGTTCTATGGCTGGCAGAAGCCGGTTATCCGGAGTTCAAGGCAGGTAGCAAGCCTGGTCTGACGATCGCCGCATGGGCGCAATATGCACTCGACAATTTCGCAACCGTTGCCGAAGCGGTCGCGGATTTCGAAAAAGAACCGTTTACAATCGTGACCGACAACGTGCCGGGACAAAACCGGCTGACAACCTTGCATCTGTCACTTTCCGATGCGAGTGGCGACAGCGCGATCATCGAATATATCGACGGCAAGCAGATCATCCATCACGGGCGCCAGTATCAGGTCATGACCAATTCCCCGGTCTATGACCAACAACTGGCGCTGGCATCCTACTGGAAAGGCATTGGTGGAACGGTGATGCTGCCGGGCACGAACCGTGCGGCCGACCGCTTCACCCGCGCCTCGTTCTATGCGAATGCCATTCCAAAGAGCGGAGAGCCCAACAGCCTTCTGGCCAGTGTCTTCGGTGTTATCCGCAATGTCTCCGTGCCGCTTGGCATAGCGACACCGGACGAACCGGAAATTTCCTCCACACGCTGGCGGACGGTGTTCGATCACAAGCGCCAGCTTTACTTCTTCGAATCCGCCATGACGCCGAATACCTTCTGGGTTGATCTCAAGAAGATCGATTTCGCCGCCGGAAGCGGCAAGGTCATGAGGCTCGATCTGGGCGAAAACCAGGTTCACACCTTCAGCGGCGATTCAACCGCCTATTTTGAGGAAGCCAAGCCGTTCAAGTTCCAGGGCTTGTGATGAACGCCGCCTGTGAGGAGAGGACTGGATGAGAACGACGACCGCAATTTTAATCGTATCCATGCTTGGATCCGCCGGTGCGGCAAATGCCGGCGAGCTTCCTGCGGATCATGGGGGGCAGGGATGGGCATTCCAGGTCACGCCTTATCTTTGGGCCGCAGGTCTTGAAGGTGATATCTCCCCCTTTCGGCGAGCACCGACACTCGCCGTCGACAAGTCATTCTCTGATGTTCTGGATCATTTGAATTTTGGCGGCTTCGTTGATATCTGGGGGCGATACGACCGCTACGTCTTTTCCGGCGACCTGATGTATGTCAATACCACGGACAGCCATGCGGTTGGGTCCCTGCCGATGGTAGGAGCCACGCCCGGCCTGAGCGCCGATGTGGATACGGCACAGTTCACCGCAACGCTGAAGGCCGGATATCGTGTGTATGACGATTCCGATTTTACCGTCGATCTCCTCGGCGGGATACGCATCTGGCATGTGTCCAACGATCTGACGGTTCGTTATGGCGGGTTTTCCCGCTCATATGGCGAGGATTTCGGCTGGGTCGATCCGGTTGTCGGCTTCAGGACATTCTATCGGGTGACACCCAACCTGTCGTTCCAGGCACAGGCCGATCTCGGTGGTTTTGGCGCTGGTTCAAAACACACATGGCAGGCTCTTGCGACGGCGAACTATGTCTTCAATGATAATCTGTCGGTTTCGGCCGGCTACAAGATCCTCGATGTCGACTATGATTCCGGTGGGCATATTTTCGACACCACGCTGAAGGGCCCGGTGATCGGCTTGACCTATCGCTTCTAACGTTCGATGACCGTGGGGGAGGCAGAGGCACAGGGAACGAAATGAGGACACCACGACCGCAGAGCGTGCCAGTATTTGCGTCGGTGACGCGCGTGGTGGCAAACCTTATCAGGGGCCTTTCGTTTCCAGGCGTCGTTTTCGCTGGGCTGTTCTTTGCCATGTCGCTTACACCGTCACTGGTGCCACGCGAGACATTGCCGCAGGGCGTCCTGTCCGGTCTCTGCGCATTTTTGGGGTACGCGCTCGGCGTCCTTCTTGACTGGATAGTGACCTATCTCCAGCTTCCATCGCTGCAAAGACTGCCGCGTTGGGTGCGCGTGTCCGGTTGCAGCGGCAGTGGGGCAATTGGTCTTGCTTGTCTTTATCACTCCGAAGACTGGCAGAACGCGGTGCGGAGCGTCATGAACATGGCGCCGGTGGATGGTGGACATCCGCTGAAAATCTTTGGCGTTGCTATCGTCGTTTGCGCCATCTTGCTTGCCATAGGTCGAAGCGCGCTTTGGTTGGCGAGGCGGATCGACAGGCAGATTGTGCGCTTCGTGCCACGTCGCCTTGCGATGCTCAGCGCCTATCTTTTGACGGGAATTGTGCTTTGGTCGCTGGCCAATGATCTGCTTGTCAGGAATGTGTTCCGCCTTCTGGATTCGTCGTATCGGCAGCTCGACGCCCGGTTCGAGCCTGAGCGACCACAGCCTTTGGCAAGCGGAAAAACGGGCAGTGCGGCTTCGCTGATCGAATGGCAGAAGCTTGGCCGGGCTGGACGGGAATTCGTCGCCTCTGAAGCAATGCCAGACGATATCGCTCGCTTGGCCGGGACACCGGCGCGCGAGCCGATCCGCGTCTATGTCGGCCTGCCTTCCGGCGAAACGGTGGAGGACAGGGCCCGGCTGGCGCTCGAGGAACTGAAACGACAGGGCGGGTTCGAACGCACCTATCTGGTCATCGTTACGCCAACCGGAACCGGCTGGGTCGATCCCGCGAGCATGGATGCACTAGAATATCTGACGGGTGGCGATGTTGCGAGCGTTGCTGTCCAGTATTCCTATTTGAGCAGCCCGCTTTCGCTTCTGGCACAACAGGAATATGGCTCGGAAACCGCGAAGGCCCTGTTTTCGACTATCTACGGATACTGGACGGGACTGCCGAAGGACAAGCGTCCGAAACTTTATCTGCATGGACTGAGCCTCGGCGCGATGAACTCGCAAATCTCGGCGGAACTGTTCGAGATGCTTGGCGATCCCGTTCAGGGCGCCCTGTGGAGCGGCCCGCCCTTCGTCAGCGGCACCTGGGCATGGCTGACCCGACAACGCGCCACCGGCACACCCGAACGCCTGCCGGAATTTCGCGACGGGCGGCTGGTGCGGTTCATGAATCAACAGGGATTTTCCGTGCCGGATGAAAGGCCTTGGGGCAGTACGCGCGTCGTCTACCTGCAATATGCAAGCGACCCCATCGTATTCTTCGACTATCGCTCCTTCTTTCGTAGACCGGACTGGATGCGTGAGCCGCGTGGCCCGGATGTCTCGCCGGCCATGCGGTGGTATCCCATTGTAACTGGCTTTCAGTTGACGCTCGACATGCTGGTTGCGGCCGCAACACCTGCCGGTTATGGCCACGTCTATGCCGTTTCCCACTATGTTGATGCCTGGCATGCGACCCTTGGCCTTGACGACTGGTCGCCGCAAAGACGCGCAGCACTTAAAGCCCACCTCAGCAGCCTGCAACTGAGGCCCAACGGAGGAGGGTGACGAACCGATACGAGTGTGAACCGCGCCGGATTTACCGGAGACCGTTTGGTTTAAGTTATGCGGCCATGGCCGGCTCGTCCAGCATGGCATAGTATCGTTCTTCTGCCTCG
>NZ_JACIDU010000028.1 GCF_014196535.1 Allorhizobium borbori | reverse complement strand
CGACCTCTTCACACGGTCGCCACCCGGCAGATGCCCGCACTGTCAGAAGCTGCTGGCACACGCCCGAGAATCTAAACTGCCAAAGTAGTGCTAGGTGCGCCGATTTTTTGCCCCGGACGCCCTTGTTCACGAGAACTTGTAAGGCCGCCTGAATCCGGTCCTGTTCATTCGCGGGAGGCTTGTGCCGAGGGGTGAGGCGCTCATTCGATCAGAATTGCGCGGAAGTCGTTGACATTCGTACCGGTCGGGCCAGTGATGAACAGGTCGCCGATGGCGGAAAAGCCGGTATGGCTGTCGTGACCGGAAAGCAGCGCGCGGCCATCGAAGCCGGCATCGCGCAGGCGCTGGGCGGTCTCGCCATCGGCAAAGGCGCCTGCATTGGTCTCCGTCCCGTCGATGCCGTCGGTATCGGCTGCGAGAAGCGTCACTGGCAGACCTTCCACCGCCAGCGCGAAGGCCAGTGCGAATTCGCCGTTGCGCCCGCCCTTGCCGCCCTTGCCCGAGAGCGTGACTGTCGTTTCGCCGCCCGAAAGCAGCAGACATGGCCGCGTGAAGGGCCGGTTGCGGGTGGCGATTTCGCGGGTGATGGCGGCGTGCGCCATTGCCACATCGCGCGCCTCGCCCTCCATGCTGTCGGAGAGGATATGAGCGTCTATGCCGCGGGCGCTGGCAAGCGCCGCCGCCGCCTCCAGCGAGCGCCCCGCCGAGGCGATGACGTGGTGTTCGTGGCGGGCAAAGATGGCGTCGTCGGGCGATGGCGCATCGGCCTGCGGCGAGTGCAGATGCGCCATCATGGCATCCGTCAGCGGCAAGCGATAACGGGCGACGATATCAAGGGCGTCCTGCCGGGTGGAGCGGTCGGGAACGGTGGGGCCGGAAGCAACTTGCGCCGGGTTATCGCCGGGAATGTCGGACACGATCAGGCTGACGACGCGCGCCTTCGTCAACGCGGCCAGACGACCGCCCTTGAGCGTCGAGAGATGTTTGCGCACGACATTCATGGCAGAGATCGGTGCGCCCGACGCAAGCAGGATTTCGTTTAGGTGGATTTCGTCCGCGAGCGTCAATCCCTCCGGTGGTGCCGGCAGAAGCGCCGACCCTCCGCCACAGACGAGTGCGATGACGAGGTCGTTTTCGCTCAAGCCGTCGATCAGGTCCACGAGGTGCTGTCCGGCAACAAGGCCGGCTTCATCGGGTACGGGATGGGACGCTTCCAGAACCTTGATGGTGCGGGTGGCGCAGCCATAGCCATAGCGGGTCACGACGGTACCGGAGAGTTCTCCCGGCCAGAGGGCCTCCAGCGCAGCCGCCATCTGTGCAGCACCCTTGCCAGCGCCGATCACCACGGTTTTTCCCCGCTGTGGTGGATTGGGCAGGACCGGACGGATGGATTCCAGCGAATCGGCAGCCTTCACAGCCGCGCGAAACAGGTCTTCCAGAAGTGCGCGCGCCATGTCTTCTCCTTCACAGGGGCTTTAAATTTGACGTTTACACGAGAATCTCGCGGATATCCTGCGAGGAACCCGTCTGTTCTGGCATTTGTCAAGCATACACGGTTTCGTCATGTGCCTGTATCGGGGTTCGCGCGTGACTTGTTTCGGCAAGCCGCGTAAATTGATCTGGCGAAGCGTTCTTGGTCTGCGTTGCCGCTTCCTTTCGATCACACATAACGATGGCCGCCTCACGCGGGAAGGTGCCCTTTGGGCGTTCCGGTGGTGCCGTTTGGAGAGGATGGAATATGCCAGGTATCGATGAAATATGGGTTCGCCAGCGCGCCCACGAAATCTGGGTCGCCGAGGGAATGCCGGAAGGCAAGGACTTCGACCACTGGTGCGCGGCAACGGAAGAATTCCGCGCGCTGCCCGTGAAGAAGCCCGCCGCCCGCAAGGCCGCCTCCGGGGTGGAGGGGGCCGAAAAGCCGGCTGCCAAGCCGGCCCGGAAAACGAGCGCCAAGGCGGCCGCCGTGAGCGAGGCCCTGCCGGTCGAGGCCCCGGCCAAAAAGAAGGCCCCGGCGGCGAAGAAGCCGAAGGCTTGAGCCTTCGGCTCTGCTCAGAACCAGCCGAGCAGCCTCCACCAGAGATAGTCGATCGGGACGAGCGCCACGAGCGTGATCGCCGCAAGGGGTATTGTGACCTTGACGATATGGCCGAGCTTTTCGCCTGAAAGCTGCATTGCCACGACCAGAGGTCCCACCTGATAGGGAAACAGCACGGTGGAAAAGCCGATCACCTGTGTCATCAGCACCGTTTCCAGGCCGAACCCGGTTTGCGTGGCCAGATCCTGAGCCATCGGCGTCAGGACTGCCGGCACGCCGGGCACGGTGGCCAGCAGGCCGGTGGCGAAGGACATGAAGGTGAGCGAGAGGAAATTCATCGCATCCCGTCCCTGTTCAAGCGGGAGCGCGCTTTCCAGCCAGTGTCCGGCCATTGCGCCGAGCCCTGACGTGTTGACGACGGCGCCGAGCGCCAGCGCGCCGGCCACGAACAGAACCGTGCCGAAATCGGCGGAGGCCTTGAAAACCGGCGGTGGCACGACACCGATTTTGGGCAGGAGCAGGACGACGGCGGTGGCCAGGCCAATCCAGGCGGGGTTGATGCCGTGCAGCTTGTCCGTTGCCCAAAGCGCCAGCGTGATCAGCAAAATAATGGTCACCCGTCCCGCCATGCCCGGCTTGGGCGCCGGTTTTGTCTCCTTCGGGCCCTCGGCGGGGCTGGTAGCGAGAGGCTCTCCTACGGTGGCCGGGAAGAACTTCATCACCAGAGCCACGACGACCGCCGATTTCAGGATGCCGAGAACGGGATAGTGCAGCATCAGGTAATCGAGATAGCCGAAACGCGTGCCGTAGATCGTTTCCGCAGCCCCGGAAAGAACCATGTTCGGAATGTTGGAGGGCAGAATGGCAAAGCTCGGCATATTGCAGGCGATGGCCAGCGTGACGGCAATGCCGATGCGCCCGTTCGAGCCCGGGCCAAAGCCGACCCGCTCTGCCAACGCCATTCCGATCGGCACCAGCGCCACCGCGCGACCGACGGAAGACGGCATCAGAAAGCCGAGCAGCATCGCCACCAGCGTCAGTCCGCCGATCAGCCGCAGATAGCTGCCGGTGAGGGCGGGCGCGATCGCCGCCGCCATGCGATCGCCGAGGCCGGATAGGTTGATGGCGCTGCCGATGACGAAGCCGGAAACGATGAGCCACACTGCAGCCGAGGAGAA
Source organism: Allorhizobium borbori (assembly GCF_014196535.1). Taxonomy (GTDB): domain Bacteria; phylum Pseudomonadota; class Alphaproteobacteria; order Rhizobiales; family Rhizobiaceae; genus Ectorhizobium; species Ectorhizobium borbori. Next base: position 29,203 of record NZ_JACIDU010000028.1, on the reverse strand, counting down.
GCCGGAAAAGACGAGTTCTGGCTTGGCGAGGTGGAGAATGAGTATCACGGCGAAGAAGATCATTGCGGCGAGATAGTTGGGTACCGCCGAGGTCGCCCAGAGCGTCAGTGTAATGAGAACGATCCCGAGCGTTGCTGCCTGAGGCCGGTCGAAGGGGGCGGGTGCGAAGGCGGCAAGCGCCAGCGCGAAAAGGATGGCGGCGGCAACCATCACCGGCTTGAGGGGCAGTTTGAAAGGCAAGGGTGATCCTCCGGTTCTTGATCTTTGATCGGACCCTAGCGCAAAGCGAAGATTTGCGTTAGATCGTCATCATGACAATAGATGTCGATGAAGCGCCATTTTTCGAGCCGAGTGACACGGCCTTCGTGATCGATGCCGCGCGACCGGTTCTGGCCCATGCCCGTCTCGTGCGGGCGGGGCGAGCGGTGCATCCTCACAACCATCCGCGCGGACAGTTGCTCTGGGCATATGACGGCGTTCTTCGGGTATCAAGCGGAGAGAATGTCTGGATCGTGCCGCCCACCCACGCAGTCTGGATACCGGGCGGAACGCTGCATAATCTGGTGACGGAGACAGACGCGCATATCCGCAATCTCCATGTCGACCCCTCCTGTCTCATCCGGCTTGCGGGACTGGGCGAGGCGGGATGTTCGGTGCGGGTTATGACGCCGCTGATGAAGGCGCTGGTTCTGAAACTGTGCGCCAGCGATCTCGATGCCCCGTTCGACGAACGCTTCATGCGGTTGAGCGCCGTCGTGCTCGACGAAATGGCCACATTGGAAGAAGCGCCGCTGTCGCTTCCGGGCGGTAGCGATCCGCGTCTTGTGCGCCTTACCCGCTATCTCGGCACGCGGCCCGATGATTCTCGTCTGCTGGGCGAACTGGCGGCGGTTGCGGGGGCCAGCCCCCGCACGCTGGAGCGGCTTTTCCGCAAGGAAACGGGTTTGACTTTCAAGCAGTGGCGCAGCCGTCTGCGCCTGCTTTCGGCCATCGAGCGGCTGAACCAGGGCCAGAGCAGCACCGAAATCGCCCATTCGCTCGGCTATGCCAACCCGAGCGCCTTTATCGCCGCCTTCCGGGGCCATTTTGGCTGTGCGCCGCAAAGCTATCTCACAGGTTGAGAGAATCCTCTGTGTCGCGACATCGCGCTCTTGCGGCGCAGCATCATTTCGGTTGAAATAGGGCCTTATATTCGCAGGGTGCGTTCGTTTTCGCCGCCGCCTTGCACCAGCCCGACGAAAATGGAGCCTTGGTTATGCGTCTGTCCCGCACGTTTGTTTCTCTTGTCTTTGCCGCCGCTGCTGGCCTTGCGACTGCCGGAAGTGCCGCTGCCCAGACCGTGCTGAACATGGCAAACTGGCTGCCGCCGTCCCACCCGCTTATGACTTCGGTGATGATTCCCTATGCGGAAGCCGTGAAGAAGGCGACCGAGGGCCGGGTGACGATCAACGTGCTGCCTGCGCCGCTCGGGCCGCCCGCCGCGCATTTCGATTTTGCCGTCAACGGCGTCGCCGACATTACCTACGGTGTGCAAGGTTATAATCCCGGTCGATTCAAGACCACGAACCTGACCGAGCTCCCCTTCCTCGGTGACAGCGCTGAATTCAACTCCGTCGGTTACTGGCGCGTGTTTGACAAGACGCTGCGCAAGGCGGGCGAGTATGACAACGTCAAGGTGCTCGGCGTCTTCACCCATGGCCCCGGCGAAATCTTCACCAAGGGTATCGATCTTTCGAGCACTGAAGTCATCAAGGGCAAGAAGATCCGCGTCGGTGGCGGCATCGTGGCTGACCTCGTCAAGGCGCTGGGCGGTGTGCCGGTCGAAGGCCCTTCGTCCAAGACCTATGAAATCATGTCGAGCGGAGTGGCTGACGGCATTACCTTCCCGTTCGAATCCGTTGCCTTCTTCAAGCTCATTCCGCTTCTCGACAGCGCCTTCCTCGTGCCGGGCGGTCTTTATAACACTTCGTTCTTCGTGGTCATGAACAAGGCCAAGTGGAATGCGCTTTCGGACGCCGACAAGGCGGCCATCGACAGCGTTTCCGGCGAAGCCCTCGCCCGGCTGGCCGGCAAGGCCTGGGATGCCGCTGACGCAGCCGGCAAGGCGGCGATGGATGGCAAGATCAAGATGGTTGCGGCCTCGCCCGAACAGGTTAAGGCCATCGAGGCCGGCCTGTCGGAGATCGTTGCCGCGAAGCTTGCCGAGGTGAAGGCGGCGGGCATCGATGAAAAGGCCGCTTATGAAGAGTTGAAGGCCGAAATCGCAAAGGCGGAAAAAGGCGAATGAGCGGCGGAAATACCGGCGCGAAGCCCGATCAGCGACGCGCTACGGATGGTGCGCATCTCGTGCTCTCGGTGATGTGCGGCGTCATGCTGTTTGGCATGATGTTCGTCACCCTCATCGACGTCCTCGGTCGCTATATCTTCAACAGCCCGTTGCAGGGCGGCACGGAACTGACGGCAATGCTGCTCGTCTCGACGATCTTCGTCGGTCTGCCGGCGGTGTGTCTGGATGAGGAAAACGTGACGGTCGATCTGCTGGTCGGCTTCTTTCCGGCGTGGATACACCCGTTGCGCATTCGCCTGATCCGCATTCTCTCGGCGGGAGTTCTCGCCGTCGTCACCTGGCGGCTGGTCGAGCACGGACAGGCGCTTTCCTCCTACGGCGAAACGACGGTGAGCCTGCACATACCGGTCGCGCCGTTCGCCTATGTCTGTGCGGTCTGCACGGCCATCGCAGCCCTGATCACCTTCCGGCACGGCGTTTCGCGCCGCCCTTTCTGAGCATTCGGAGCGTTTCATGAGTTGGCCTGTCGGAAGCCTGATCTTCCTGGCTTTGATGTTCACGGGCATGCCGATTGCCTTTTCCATGGCGCTTGTCGGGTTGGTCGGCACCATGTCGATTATCGGTGTTCAGCCGGCGCTGTCGTTGATCGGCCAGACCTTTTTCGACAACGGGCGCGAATATTCGCTTTCGGTACTCCCGCTGTTCCTGATGATGGGTAATTTCGTCGTGCAGTCCGGTGTTGCCGACGATCTCTACAAGGCCGCGCATGCCTGGCTGCGCCACCGCAAAGGGGGACTGGCGATTGCGACCATTCTCGCCTGCGGCGGTTTTTCCTCCGTTTGCGGCTCGTCGCTTGCCACGGCCGCCACCATGGCGAAGATCGCGCTGCCTTCCATGCGTCGCTACCGTTATCCGGACAGCCTCTCGACCGCATCCATCGCGGCGGGCGGCACGCTCGGCATTCTCATTCCGCCTTCGGTCATCCTTGTCTTTTACGGGATCATGACCCAGCAGGATATCGGCAAGCTGTTTCTGGCCGGCATCGTGCCCGGCATGGTCGGCATTGCCTTCTATTCTCTCGCTGTCGTCTTTTCCGTGCGCTACATGAAGCTGGATCTGCCGACGGAAACGAAGCTGTCGCTTAGGGAACGGCTGGTCGCCACGCGGGGTGTGGCAGGCGCCATGCTGCTGTTCGCTTTCGTGATGGGCGGCATTTATGCGGGGGTCTTCACGGCAACCGAATCCGCCGGCATGGGTGCCGCGGGCGCGATGCTTCTGACCATCCTCAAGGGGCGCTTCAAGCTGGGGGAAACGTTCCGCACGCTTTACGAAACGGCAAAGAACACGGCAATGATGTTCTTCATCCTGTTCGGCGCGCTGACCTTCACCAATTACGTCAACCTTTCGGGCATGACGACCGATCTCCAGAGCGCGCTGTCCGGCTTCACGCATCCCATGGCGATCATCTTCGTCATTCTGGCGCTGTTCCTGCTGCTCGGCTGCCTGCTGGAAAGCCTTTCCATGATCACGCTCACCGTGCCGATCTTCTATCCGGTCGTGGCCGGCGCGGGCTTTGATCTCATCTGGTTCGGCATCTTCGTGGTGATGGTCACGGAAATCAGCTATATCCATCCGCCGCTTGGCATGAATGCCTTCGTGCTGCGCTCCGTGGTGAAGGATGTGTCGCTCAAGACCATCTTCACCGGCCTCATTCCGTTCGTCGGCATGGACATCGTGCGCATCCTGCTTCTGATCGCCTTTCCGGCCATGGCGCTGTTCCTGCCCTCGCATATGTAAGAGAGGGGCCTAGCCCCTCTCTCTGTGTCGATCAGGGCTTGCCGTAACCGCCGCCGGTTGGCGTCACCACCGTCACGGCCTCGCCCGCCTTGAGGCTGGTCTGGGCGCAGCCGGGTAGAACCTCCACGGAACCATCGAGACGGCGCACTTCGGTGCGGCCCATTTCGCCGGCTTCGCCACCAGCAAGCCCATGCGGGCGGATGGTGCGGTGAGAGGAGAGGATGGCGCAATCCATGTCTTCGCGGAAGCGGATGGTGCGGGTGGTGCCGCCACCGGAATGGAACTTGCCCCTGCCGCCCGAACCGCGACGGATGTGGAAATCCTCCAGCACCACGGGGAAGCGGAATTCGAGGATTTCCGGGTCCGTCAGCCGCGAATTCGTCATGTGGACATGGACGCCATCCGCGCCATTGAAGCCGGTGCCGTCGTTCAACACGCCAGCCGCCGACCCCGAGCAGATCGTCTCGTAATACTGGTAGGTCTCGTTGCCGAAAGTAAGGTTGTTCATGGAACCTTGTGAGGCGGCCAGTGCGCCGAGCGCCCCGAACAGGGCATTGGTGACGTGCTGGCTCGTCTCGACGTTGCCCGCAACGACCGCCGCCGGGTAGACCGGCTTCAGCATGGAACCCTCGGGGATGACGATGTGGATCGGGCGCAGGCAACCGGCATTCATTGGAATGTCCTGTTCCACCATGACGCGGAAGACATAGAGCACGGCGGCGCGGGCGACCGGTTCCGGTGCGTTGAAATTGTTGAGTTGCTGCGGGCTGGTGCCGGTGAAGTCCACCGTTGCCTCGCGCCTGTCACGGTCAACGGTGATCTTCACCGCGATGGTCGAACCCTGATCGGTCTTATAGGTGAAAGCGCTGTCCGAAAGCCTTGCGATGACGCGGCGCACGCTCTCTTCGGCATTGTCCTGCACATGGCCCATGTAGGCCTGCACGACATCCAGCCCGAAATGGCCGACCATCTTGCGCAATTCCTGCACGCCCTTGGTATTGGCGGCGATCTGCGCCTTGAGATCGGCAATGTTCTGGGCCGGGTTTCGGGCGGGCCAGGCATGGTTGGTCAGCATGGCCTCCAGTTCCTGTTCGCGGAACCGACCCTGATCGACCACGAGGAAGTTGTCGAACAGCACGCCTTCTTCATCCACCGTGGTGGCCAGCGGTGTCATCGAACCCGGCGCCTTGCCGCCGATATCGGCGTGGTGGCCGCGCGAGGCGACGTAGAAGAGAATATTCTCCTGCGCATCATCGAAGACCGGCGTGACCGCCGTGATGTCCGGCAGGTGGGTGCCGCCATTATAGGGAGCGTTGAGCGCGAAGACATCGCCGGGGCGAATGCGGCCTTCATTGAGGCGGATGATGGTTTCGACCGAACGATCCATGGAGCCGAGATGCACCGGCATGTGCGGTGCATTCGCCACCAGCGCGCCTGCGGCATCGAAAACCGCGCAGGAAAAGTCCAGCCTTTCCTTGATGTTGACGGAATGGGCGGTGTTTTGCAGCGTTACGCCCATCTGTTCGGCAATGGACATGAAGAGATTGTTGAACACTTCCAGCATCACCGGATCGGCGGTGGTACCGATAGCCGGGCGGCGGGACAGAGCCTCGATACGGGTCAGGACGACATGGTTGCGGCTGTTGATCTTCGCCTGCCAGCCGGGCTCGACAACAATGGTCTGGTGCGGTTCAATGATGAGGGCAGGGCCTTTCACCAGCGCGCCGGGCGTCAGGCTCATGCGGCGGTAGATACCTGCGTCATGCCATGTACCGTTGGAAAAGAAGCGTGTCTCGCGTTCGGCGTCGGCGAGCCACTCTGCCATCGCATCCTCGGGTTCGTGGATGCCCGCACCGCCGCCAATGGCCTCGACCTCAAGTGAATCCACGATCACCGGACGGTTCTCGAAGATGAAGCCGAACTGCTTGCGGTGGGCATCCTCGAAGGCGGCGGTCATGTCCGCTTCGGGGCCGAGCGGTACGGGAAGGGCGGTATCCGTGCCCTTGTAATTGAGATGCAGGCGGCAAACGATGCGCGGATCGGTGACGCCCTGGCCGGCCAGTTCACCGCGCACCTCCGCTTCCAATCCGCCCAGCGCTTCCGTGATAGCGGGCGCAGCCTCGGAAAGCTCACGCAGGACTGCGTGCTGGCGCACGGCGCGCACATCGGCCAACCCCATGCCATAGGCCGAGAGAATGCCGGAGAAGGGGTGCGCCAGAACCGTTTTCATGCCGAGGCTGTCTGCGACGAGGCAGGCGTGCTGCCCCCCGGCGCCACCGAAGCAGGTCAGGCAATAATCGGTGATGTCGTAGCCGCGCTGCACGGAAATTTTCTTGATGGCATTGGCCATGTTCTCGACAGCAATGGCGAGAAAGCCGTCCGCCACCTCTTCCGGCGTGCGCCCGTCGCCCACCTGTGCCGCGAGCGCGGCGAAGGCGTCGCGCACGGCGTCCGCATCCAGCGGCTGGTCTTGCGCGGGGCCGAAAATGGCCGGAAAGAATTCCGGCTTCAGCTTGCCGACCATGACATTGGCATCGGTGACAGCGAGCGGTCCGCCCCGGCGATAGGCCTTGGGGCCGGGATTGGCACCGGCGGATTCCGGCCCGGCGCGGAAACGGGCGCCATCATAGGTGAGAATGGAGCCGCCACCGGCGGCCACCGTATGGATCTTCATCATCGGCGCGCGCATGCGCACGCCGGCCACTTCGGTTTCGAAGGCCCGTTCCAGCTCTCCGTCGTAATGGGAGACGTCGGTCGAGGTGCCGCCCATGTCGAAGCCGATCATCTTTTCGAACCCGGCGAGCCTGGTGGTTTCCACTGCGCCGACGACACCGCCGGCCGGGCCGGACAGGATGGCGTCCTTGCCCTGAAAGAGATGGGCGGCGGTCAGGCCGCCTGACGACTGCATGAACATCAGGCGCGGACCGTCTTCCCCGGAAAGCCCGAGTTCGGAGGCCACCTGATCGACATAACGGCGCAGAACGGGGGAGAGGTAGGCATCGACCACGGCGGTATCACCGCGCCCGACCAACTTGATGAGAGGTGAAACCTCGTGTGACACGGAAACCTGCGTAAAGCCGATACGCCGGGCGATTTCTGCCGCCTGCTTCTCATGCGTGGGGAAGCGATAGGCATGCATAAAGACGATGGCGACGGCACGCGTGCCGGTCTGGAACTCGGCTTGAAGTGCGTCTTCGAGTGCTGCCGCATCAAGCGCCTTTTCCACCGTGCCATCCGCCAGCACCCGCTCGTCGGCCTCAATCACGGAGGCGTAGAGCAATTCCGGCTTGACGATCTTTTTCGCGAAAATGTCGGGGCGGGCCTGATAACCGATATCAAGCGCATCCCGAAAGCCATGGGTGGTCACAAGCGCGACGCGTTCGCCCTTGCGCTCCAGAAGCGCGTTCGTGGCAACGGTGGTGCCCATCTTTACTGCGCCGATCCGGTTTGCCGACACAGCGTCGTTCTTGCCGATCCCCAGCAGGTCGCGGATGCCCTGCACGGCGGGGTCCCGATAGGCCTCGGGATTTTCGGAGAGCAGCTTGTGGGCGACGAGCGAGCCGTCCGGTCGGCGGGCGACGATATCCGTGAAGGTGCCGCCGCGATCGATCCAGAAATCCCAAAGCCCGCTCATTGTGTCAGTCTCCTCGAAAAAAGCCGTTGCACATAGAAAACATTTTGTCGATAAATCGTCAACGTATTATAGTTGAGGCAATTGAAGCCGGAGGGATTGGGCATGAGCGGCAAGGGGCAGGATTTCGCGCCCGTGGTGGCGTCGGGCCATCTGGCCAGCGGCGAACTGCCGGGGCTGTCCGAAATCGAGTTCGGCCTCATCATGCTGAACCACGCCTTCAATCGCTGGATCGTGCGGTGTATGGCGGCGGCTGGGGTGCCGGATCTGTCGCCGATCGATATTCTCGTGCTGCACAACATCAAGAGCCGGAACAGACCGAAGACTATCGCCGACATCTGCCTCATCCTCAACATCGAGGACACGCATGTCGTGACCTATGCGGTGAAGAAGCTGGAGCGGCTGAAGCTGGTGCGCTCCGGCAAGCGCGGCAAGGAAAAGCTTGTGTCTATCGCGCCCGCCGGTGAGGCGGCCTGTGCGCGCTACTTTGAAATTCGCGAGGCGCTGCTGGTGCAGTCCGTTCTGGGAGCGGAAGTCTCCGGCGAAAGCTTGTCTGCCATGGCCGGCAAGCTGCGCGCCTTGTCCGGTCACTACGATCAGGCCGCCCGTTCGGCGGCGTCGATGTGAACATTTCAGTTCCAAACCCTTCCGAAGGACCATGCCTATGTCTGTTGATCCCCGTATCGTTCCGCCTGCCGATGCCGCTGCCCGCCGGGCGATAAAGCCTGTGGTGGTCTATCCGAACGGGACCCTGCCATCGCCGGACCTTGCCCTTCTGGAGCGGGCCCGCGCCACGATGCAAAAGGTCGATGAAGTGATCGTTCCGCCGCGTGAGGGCGGCACGTTCCGGGCACCGAAGGGCCATTTTATCCGCATCGTCAGTGTCGAGGGACCGCAGGTGGGCGATCTCAATCTATGGAATGCAAACGATCTGACCGAGCGTTTCTACAGCGGCAAGACACGGGCGCTGCACGCCACGCATGTTTCGACCGGCGACCGGTTGTGGAGTTCGCTGCCAAGCCTTCGCCCCATGGCGACGATCAGCCATGACACACTTGGCTGGTACGGGTTCGATGCCGATGGCGGCGGCGTTCACGACGTGATCGGCACCCGCTGCGACCCCTATACAAACCGGCTGCTGTCCGGTGGCGATTACCATCATTGCTGCCATTCGAACCTTTGCCGGGCGCTTGGCAAGGCGCAGGGAATTTCGATGCGCGATGCCGAACCCTTCGTGCACGATGTCCTCAACGTCTTCATGTGCACCGGCTTTACGGCGGATACGAAGCAGTATTTCATGAAGGCTAGCCCGGTGCGGCCCGGCGACTATCTCGAGCTATTCGCGGAAATCGATCTGCTCGGTGCGCTTTCGGCTTGTCCCGGCGGCGATTGCAGTGCCGAGCATTCCAGCGATGCCGCCGCCTGCTACCCGCTGAAGGTTGAGATCTACCGGCCCGACATGGCTTTGCTCACCGATTGGCCCTTCCCGGAACCGAATGGCTATCGCGGCATTGCCGAGGGGCTTTGACCTCTCAGTCCTGGCTGCCGCCGATGCGGTGAACGTCATGAACGATGCAGTCCTGCGGCCCAAGGCTGCAGGCCATCTCGAAGGCGTCGACCAGATCGTTCTGGCCGCGAATGGCGAGTGCTACGCGGTCATCCTGGCAGGGGCCGAGCGTCAGATGCAGGTCGAGGCGGGCGGCGCGATGACGCGCAAAGCCGACAAAGCTGTCGCTGCGGATGGAGCCTTCGAACACGAACTGCACGGCTTCGTTGGTGCGCATGGCGTGTCTCCTAAATTTCGGCGGTCTGGCGGGAAAGAATGCTTGGAGGCCTGCTTAATTTTGCGGCCATGCCTCAATGGACGGCAGAATAGGGACAGGTTTCGGAAAAATTCAAGCGGATTCTTCGCTGCGCCGCGAAAGCGGACGGCCCGATTCTTGCATCCGAACGCTGTCATGAAGTCCTCGCCTTACCCCGTATTTGACGGCTTGCCCTCGTGGTGATTTTCAGCTCCAAATCGCTGGAACCAGCCGTGCGGGCGTGCCCGACAGACGCCGCTGAAGGAGACCTGGATGCCTGCCGAAACCTATAGCGATCATCCCATTCTGCCGCTTGCCGATGGTTGGCATGCTGTGGCGCTTTCCCGCGATCTGCCGGCCGGCGCACCCTTTCCGGTCATTCTAGGTGGTCGTGAGATCGTCATCTGGCGGGCAGAAAGCGGTGCTGTGCGCGCGTGGGTGGACCGCTGTCCGCATCGCGGCATGCGGCTTTCGCTGGGCTTTGTGCGTGGCGACACGCTCTCCTGCCTCTATCATGGCTGGCGTTATCGCGGCGAAGGCGGCGGCTGCGATCGTATTCCGGCCCATCCCGATCTCGTGCCGCCGAAGACGATCACGGTGGAGCGCTACGGCGCTGCGGAAGTGGCGGGCCTCGTATGGGTGCGGATGGGCGAGGGGGCGGATGCGCCCGCTGTGGCTGATGCCGGGCTGGACGGGGCGATGAGCGTGACCATCGACGCACCGGCCGAAAGCGTGAAGGCCATTCTGACGCTGCCGGATGACATGGAAGCCGAAGTGCAGCCGGTTCTCGCCGCGCGCTGTCGGGTGCATGTGACGGCAAAGCGCGATTGCCTCAAGGCAGCCATCGCCTTTGCTGAGGCGCTGCGTCGCCGTTTCGAAACCTCGGATCTTATCGCTGCGGAGTGAACCCATGACGATGACCAAGGACATGGCAGCGCTCAACGACTGGTATGTCGTGGGCATTTCCGCCGATGTGAGACCGGCTGCCCCGCGTTGCACGCGTTTGCTCGGCCAGGACATTCTGGTGACCCGTAAGGACGATGGCACCGTTGCCGTGACGCTGGAGGGAGGCGATGAGGATGGCCGCGCGGCCCGTGCCGAAGAGCATTACGGCTTTATCTGGACCACCTTCGGGGCACCCAATCGTGGCATCTTCCCGCTTGCGGAAGCTTTTGAACCGGATCGCCGGGTGGTGACGTGCGGCACGGTGGATGTGGGTGCATCCGGTCTGCGTCTCGTCGAAAACTTCCTCGACATGGCGCATTTTCCCTTTGTACACACCGATATTCTCGGCGCGCTCGACAAGCCGGAGGTGGAACAGTATCAGGCGGAAATCCGCGCCGATGTCGATGAGGTCTGGGCCACCAATTGCCGGTTCTGGCAACCGTTGGCCGCTGCCGCTTCGAAGGGCGGGCAGATGAGCCATTACGTCTACCGCGTCGTGACGCCGTTCAACGTCCTGCTTTACAAGACCTGCCCGGAGGCGCCCGACCGCTTCGATGTCATCGCGTTGTTCAGTCAGCCGGTCGAGGCAGATCGCTCCATCGCCTATCCGCTGATGGTGGTGGTGGATTCCATCAGCACGGATGAGGACATCGTGATGTTTCAGCAGAAAATCTTCCTGCAGGACCGCATCATTCTGGAGAACCAGCGCCCGCGCACCCTGCCGCTCGATCCGCGTGCCGAAATTCCCACCCGTGCCGATCTCTCCTCGGTCGCCTATCGCCGCTGGCTCAAGACGAAAGCGCTGCGCTACGGCTCCTACGAATATGAAGAGGCCTGACCCATGGCCATCATCCTCTACAATCACGATCTTCTGGCCGATGCCTACAAGGTGAGGCTGCTGCTGAGCCTTCTTGGCATGGACTTTGAGCGCCGTACCGTTGGTATTCTGCCCGGCAAGGGCAACGACGCTCCTCACTATCGGGAGATAAACCCTGCCGGCACCGTGCCGATGCTTGTGGAGGGTGATATCGTGCTGACCCGGCCCGAGGCGATGCTGGTGCATATTGCCGAACGCCACGACAAAGGCGGGCGCTGGCTTCCCGCTGATCCCGTGGCGCGGGCACATGTCTTCGAATGGCTGGCCTTCGCAGCCGGCGAGCTCACGGCGACGGAAGCTGCGCGATTGCAGGCCATGTTCGGCCTCGCTCCCAGCTTTGCCGATGCGTTTGCGGTTGCCAGAACCGCATTCCGGCTTATCGAAGGGCACCTTGTCCGACGGTCGCTCGATGGTCTGACCTTCATAGCTGCCGATTACCCGACGATTGCCGACATCGCCATCTTTCCGGCGGTGGCGCTGGCCGCCGATATCGGTATCGGCATGGAGGAATTCCCCCGCCTTCTCATCTGGGCACGACAGATCCACGCTCTGCCGGGCTTCGTCACGATGCCCGGCGTGCGCGAGGTGATTTGAGGTCAGGCGCCCTCGTTCAGGCGGCCATAGTGTGCGAGAACTCTAAGCAAGGCTTCGTGGTCGATCGCCTTGACGATCAATTTGTCATGCGGCGTTCCGCCCAGCGTCTCCGCTGCCAGCATGGCGTTGACGACGGCTTCCTCGACAGCATCCACGGTGGCCAGATAGACGGGATCGAGCGGCTCATCGGCGACGATTTCGACAGTCAGGTGTCCCGGCATCCGGTGTGGCATGGCGTGGGCATTGGCCGTTGAAAAGGCGAGAAAAATATCGCCGGAATTGTTGCCGCCCGGTGTGCCGTTTCTACCAATGCCAATGGCCGCGCGCCGGGCGAGACGCTTCAATTGATGCGGCATCATCGGCAGATCCGTGGCGATGACGACGATGATCGAGCCGCGTTCCTTCAACTGGCTTTGTGGTGTATCGTCAGTAAGGTGCTTGCCGACCGGAACGCCGGCAATCGTCAGCCAGTCGCGCTGGCCGTGGTTGGCCTGCACGAGAACGCCGAGCATGTAATCGCGGCCATCGAAGGTGATGCGGCGGGAGGATGTGCCGGTGCCACCCTTGAAGCCATAGGTGATCATGCCCGTGCCGCCGCCGCAATTGCCCTCCTGCACAGGGCCGGAAGCCACGGCGTCGAGCGCGGCGCGCGCATCCGCGTCCGTCACCGGCAGGGCGTTGATGTCGTTCAGCACCCCGTCATAGGTTTCCGCCACGACCGGCATGATCCAAAGATGATCGCCGGTCTGGTAAGTGGAGGGGTAGCGGTCGATCATCCATTTCACCGTGGCATGGTGGGTGATGCCGACGCCATGGGTGTTGGTAATCATCACCGGCCCCAGAAAATAACCGCCATCCTCGATCCAGTGCGTGCCGGTCATCTCGCCATTGCCGTTGAACCGGTGCACGCCGGCATAGACCGGCACGGGCGTTTGCGAATTCATATGGGGCAGAATGGCGGTGACGCCGGTGCGCACCGGTTGCGTGCGGCCGGTGCGGGGCTCGTTCTCGATGATCGTGCGGAAGCCGACGCCGAGGCCTGCCACGTCCGTTATGGCGTTATAGGGCCCCGTTTGCCCGGTAAAAGGCAGGCCGAGCGCACGGGCGCGGGGTTTCTTCGGGGGAGTGTGTGATATCGTCATGTCGGCCTGCCGGAAACGGAGAGTGGATCTGGATGTAGCCACAGAGCCAGGTCGGGGTAAACCGTTCAAATCTGTGGGAGTGGCAAAATTCAATGTTGCAAATCCAACATAAATCATGTTGGATTTGCCAACAATATAGTCTCGGACTCGCAATCGATGTTGTATGACGAACATTTTCTGACGCGACTTGCCAATGGCCTCACCGCGACGCTGCCCGTCTGGGGCCTTGGTTCGGATGCCTCGGTCAAGCTTCTGACCATTTCCGAAAACGCAACGTTTCGGGTCTCGAACCCTTCAGGCCGCGACATGATCGTGCGGGTGCACCGGCCCGATTATCACAGCGAGGCGGAGATCCTCTCCGAGCTTGCCTGGACGGAGGCGCTGCGCAAGGATGGCGTGGTGGTGACGCCGGAGGCGATCCCGGCGACGAATGGAAGCCTGTTGCAATCCTTCTCGGACGGCGAAACACAGCGTTACGCCGTTGCATTCGATTTCATGTCCGGCAAGGAGCCGGATGCCGAATCCGACCTCGTGAAGTGGTACGGCGTGCTTGGTGAGATCAATGCCCGCTTGCACGAACATAGCCGCGACTGGGCAAGATCGCCGGATTTTGTCCGCAAGAAGTGGGATTTCGATCATATTCTCGGCTCTGATGCCTGGTGGGGTGATTGGCGGGCGGCGCTTGGCCTGACGCAGGATGGCAAAGCCATTCTCGAACGCGCCCACACCGCGCTTGAAGCCCGCACGGCTGCCTTTGGCTATGGTCCCGATCGCTTCGGCCTCGTGCATTGCGATATGCGTGCAGCCAACCTTCTGGTGGAGGGCGACAGGCTGGGTGTGATCGATTTCGATGACTGCGGTTTCTCGTGGTTTGCCTATGATTTTGCTGCGGCAATCAGCTTCATGGAGCATGAGCCGATCGTGCCGGAACTGATGGCCGCCTGGCTGGAGGGCTATCGACACACTGCGCCGCTGCCGCCGGAACAGGAAGCGGCGCTGCCCATGCTGGTCATGCTGCGTCGTATGCAGTTGACCGCCTGGATCGCGTCGCATGCCGAAACCCCGACCGCGCAGGCGCTCGGGTCGGGCTACACCGATGGCACGGTGGCGCTCGCCGAACGTTTTCTGGCTTCGGTTTAAGGAGGCCGTCCATGTCTGCTGCTCCCCTGAAGGAAATTCTGGCGCTCAACCGTTTCGATGCCAGCCGTACGGAAGGCTTTCCGGAAGAACTTGCCGAGCGGGTCCGTCGCCGTTCGGCCACTTTTGGTGCGTCCTCGGTGCTGTTTTATGAGCAGCCCATCGAGATGGTCCGCGCCGAAGGCACCTATATGTACGATGCGGATGGCCGCAAATATCTGGATGTCTATAACAACGTGCCTTCCGTCGGCCATTGCCATCCACGTGTTGTTGCTGCGATGGCCAAGCAGGCCGCGGAAATCAACATTCACACCCGCTACCTCACGAAAATCGTAGAGACCTATTCGGAGCGACTGCTGGCGACCTATCCCGAAGGTCTTTCCAATCTGGTGATGACCTGCACCGGCAGCGAAAGCAACGACTTGGCCATGCGGATTGCCCGCATCGGCACGGGAGCGGAAGGCTTCATCGTTACGGAATCCGCCTATCATGGCAACACCGCGCTGGTGACGGAAATTTCGCCCTCGGCGCTGAAGAAGCGCAAGCCAGCGCCTTTCGTGCGCACGGTTCCGGCGCCGTCGGGCAATGATCCCGCCGCCGTTGCCGCAAGCTTTGCGGCCCATGTCGAGGCGGCTATCGCCGATCTCAGGAAGGAGGGCTATGGCACCGCCGCTTTGATCGTCGATTCCATCTTCTCGAGCGATGGGATCTATGCCGATCCCGCCGGCTTTCTCCAGCCGGCCGTGGCAGCTGTGCGCAAGGCGGGTGGCCTCTTCATCGCCGACGAGGTTCAGCCGGGCTTCGGGCGCACCGGCTTCAATCTCTGGGGCTTCGCGCGCCATGGCGTGACGCCGGATATCGTGACCATGGGCAAGCCGATGGGCAATGGCTTTCCGATGAGCGGCGTCGTCACGCGGCCTGACCTGTTGCAGAAATTTTGCGAGGAAACCGGCTATTTCAATACCTTTGGCGGCAATCCGGTCGCTGCTGCGGCGGGCCTTGCCGTACTCGATGTGATCGCCGATGAGGGGTTGACGGAAAACGCTCGCGATGTCGGCAGCTATTTCGCTGACAGCTTGCGAAACCTCAAATCACGCCACGTCACCATCGGCGCGGTGCGCGGGGCCGGTCTCTTCATCGGCCTCGATTTTATCGGACTGGAGGATGGCGAGCCGGATACGGCGCTTTCCACCCATGTCATCAATGAAATGAAGAAGAGCGGCATCCTGATCGGTGCGGCTGGAAAATACGGCGCGACGCTGAAAATTCGTCCGCCACTATGCTTCTCGAAGGCGGACGCCGATCACTTCACCGGCGTCCTCTCCACTATCCTCGGCAATCGCTGATTCAGGCGTCGTCCGTCGCGTCCAGAAGCTGGACGCTATGGTCGTCCTGAATGGCGCTGGCGCTAGGCGCCTTGGCGAAGGCGACCGCGTCGTCATCTCCATCTTCTGCCGTGGCGGGGTCGAGGCGGTGCTTGATGGCCAGCGCATAAATGGCGTGCAAGGTCGCCTCGCTCGTCACATCGGGGTCTGACAGGGCCAGAAGCGCTGCTTTGACGATGCGCTTGCTGGTAGCCTTCGGATATTTGTCCGTCACAAACCTGTAGAGCGCTTGGCCGGAAAGGCCGAGTTCGGCGCCATCCAGCAGCGCCTTGTATGTCTTCTTGATCTTGTCGCCCACTTTGAAACTCCAGATGCGCATTGATCCTGTTGCAAGTCTGGGGCGGAAGACTGTCATATTCAAGGGGTGGCGTGCGAGGTTAAGAAAGCGGCGGCCGCGCGCTGGGCGAGCCGCCGAAATCCCGTTACATGGCTTCCAGCGCGCCGAGCGATTCCGGCAGGATCTGCCCGCCATCGACCACAATGCTCTGGCCGGTGATATAGGCGGCTTCTTCCGAGGCGAAGAAGAGGGCGGCATTGGCAATATCCTCCGGCGTGCCGAGGCGACGCAGCGGAACGGAGGCTTCCATGGCAGCGATATATTCGGGGCCGTTGCCCTCCAGCCCTTCCGTCATGATATTGCCGGGCATGACGGCGTTGACAGTGATACTCTTCGGCGCAAGCTCGATGGCCGCCGTGCGCATGAAACCGAGCTGGCCGGCCTTCGATGCGCCGTAATGCGACCAGCCGGGATAGCCGGTGATCGGCCCGGTGATCGAGGAGGTGATGATGATGCGGCCCGAACCCTTCTTCGTCATTTCCGGCAGAACGGAGGAGACGGAGAGGAAGGTGCTCTTCAAATTGGTGGAGAGGACGTGGTCGAAATCGGCAGCGGTCATCTCGCCCAGTTTTGCCGCCGGGAAGATGCCGGCATTGGCGCAAAGAATATCGACGCCGCCGAAGCGCTCGACAGCGGCCTTCACCATGGCGTCCGTTCCAGCCGGCGTTGAAACATCGGCGGCAAAGCCCGAGGCGTGCGGGCCGATTTCGGCTGCGACGGCATCCGCATCCGCCTGGTTGCGCGAAACGACGAGGACATTGAGGCCCGCCTCGCCGAAACGTTTTGCGATGCCCTTGCCGATCCCGCGGCTGGCGCCGGTCACGATGACTGTTTTCCCCTGTAGCGACTTCAACATTTTTCGCTCATTTTCCGTTGTGGTTGCTGCTGAAATTTGCGGCATCTGCCCACCTGTTCGGCGGCGCTTGGTCCCAGAGCCCTGTTATCCACGGCAGGATGGAAAATTACCGTGGAAATACAAGGAAAATGGGCGACGATCCCGCACTCCCGAAAGGCAACTCCGGAACATTTCCATGGTCCGGAGCCGCCTCTAAAAAGCAGAATGACGCAGAAAATAAATGTTGTAAACCACACATTTTTACGACACACTTCCAACATGAAAAGCCGGAGCCGGCATCAACAAAGGGGAACGATGATGATGAACCTCACCAGACGCAATTTCATGCAGGCCGTGGGTGCGGCGGCGGTTGCCGGCCCGATGGCGACGGCCGGCCGGGCGCTTGCTGCCGGCCGCGAAAAGGAGCTGAACATCCTGTGCTGGGAGGGCTATAACTCCGCGCAGGTGCTCGATCCGTTCCGTTCTTCAAAGGGTGCGACCGTCAAGGCGGAATCGCTGACCAATGACCCGACCATGATCAACCGCCTGCGCGCTGGCGAAACCAGGATCTGGGACCTCATCAACGTCAATAATCCCTGGGCGCGCAAGGTCATGGCGCCTGCCGGCCTCATCAAGCCGCTGCCCAAGGCCGAGTTCGAGCCCTATTTCGACACCATGCTGCCCCAGTTCAAGTCGCCGTATCGCTGGGCCATGAGTGATGATGGTAAGGACCTGCTGGGCATGGCGCAGCGTTTCGGGCCCTATTCCTTTGTCGTCAATACCGACAAGGTGAGCCGTGCGACGGCGGAAGAGCAGGGCTGGGCGCTGTTTGCCGATCCGGCGCTGGCGGGCAAGTACGGCATTCTGGAATCGGACGACTGGAACGTCTTCGGCATCTTCATGGTCGCCGGCATTAACCCGTTCAAGGAACATACGGATGCCGAAATGAAGCTGTTCTCAGAGACGGCGGAGAAGGTGTTCAAGGGGGCGAAGATGGTGGGCGATATCGCCTCGCTCAATCAGGCGCTGGTCTCCGGCGAAATCGATTTGCATCTCACCGGTGGCACCTATTCCGTTTCGCCGGCCCGCGCCGATGGCTATCTCAACCTGCGTGCTGTAACGCCGCTCAAGGGGCCGATCGATGGCAAGGGCGGCATTTCGTGGATCGAGATCACCTCGACCGTCAACAACCCAGATCTTTCGCCGCTCGCGACCGAGTTCCTGAAATATGTTCAGCAACCGGAAGTGGCCCATACGGTCGCCTTTGCCGAGGGTACGTTCAATCCCGTCTCGCAGATGGGCAACAAGAAGTGCTTCGATCTCTTCACGAAGGACGAACTGGAAGCTATTCAGTGGGATAGCCTTGAGGAGGAAATGGCGCGTTCGGCCGAATATGACATCGTGCCCGATTACGAAAAGGCGCTGGACCTGATGACTGCCGCCAAGCGTCTGCGTGGTTGAGTGGTTCACCAACCCGTCTGAAGGCTGAGTGACAAAGCGTTTCGACGCCCGTCCGTGGCGGCGAAACGCTTCTTTCCGGAGCGTGAAATGACCCTTGCTGTGACTTCTTCCGCCATCGCTGCGGAGCCCCTTGCCAGTGCCGTGCCGCAGGCGAAACCCGTGCTGCAGCTTGTTGGCGTGCGGAAGGTGTTCGGCGAATTCGCCGCCGTTGATGGAGTCAATGTGGACTTCAAGGAAGGTGAATTCGTCTCCATCGTCGGCCCATCCGGTTCGGGCAAGACAACGCTTTTGAGAATGCTTGCCGGCATGGAGGGCCCGAGCGAGGGCTACATCACGCTGCGCGGCAATCTCATCAACGATGTGCCGGCCGACAAGCGACCGACGTGCCTCGTCTTTCAGTCGCTGGCCCTTTTTCCGCACAAGACGGTGGGCGAGAACATCGAGTTTCCGTTGAAGGTGCGCAAGATGCCGCCGGCCGAGCGCAAGGCGCGCGCGCTGGAACTGATGCGCATGGTGCGCCTGCCGGAAAGTTATTATGGCAAGAATGTCATGCGCTGTTCCGGCGGTGAAAAGCAGCGCGTGGCGCTGGCACGCGCCTTTGCCTATGACCCTGACGTTCTGTTCTTCGATGAGCCTTTGTCGGCGCTCGACTACAAGCTGAAGAAGGCGCTGGAAAAGGAGCTGAAGGATCTGCACCGGGTCAGCGGCAAGACCTTTGTGTACATCACCCATTCCCTCGAAGAGGCGATGGTGATGTCGGATCGCGTCGGCGTCATGAGCCGTGGCAAACTCGTGCAGATCGGCACGCCGGAGGAAATCTATACGAAGCCCGCAAACCGTTTCGTCGCCGAATTCTTCGGCGAGGTGAACAGTTTCGAGGTGAGGCGTGGTGCAGATGGCTGGAAAGCCGCCGATGGCAAGGCTCTCGTTGTTTCCGGCCTGCCGGAAGGGGTGAGCGACGCGGCAACCGTGATCGTGCGGCCCGAGACGATGCGCTTCGTGCCGACCGGCGCCGCCGTCGATAATGCCATCCAGGGCACGATCTACAACGAATATTCGCTCGGTTCGCGCATGCAGTATCAGGTCCATGCCGGTGAGCGCATCTATCTGGTGGAGGCTCCGCGCGGTGGTGCCGTGAGCGCCGGCGATGCCGTGACCATCGGTTGGGATGCGGCGGATGCCATCGTGGTGGGGGATTGAGAATGGCCGTTGCGATTGAGCACCAAAGCCAGACTGTCGATACGTCACCGAAAGGCATCCAGGTGTCGCCGGGCCTTCGGGCGTCCGGCCCCGTTGTGGTGTTGCTGGGTCTCGGTTTCCTTGCGCCGCTTCTGACGGTGGCGGCCTATGCCTTTGCCACACCGAAAAGCTTCGATGCCTTCCGCTCCTTCACGCTGGCAAACTTCGCGGTGATCTTCGATCCGGCCAACACGGTCTGGACCTCGTTCGCCTGGTCGATCGCCTATGCGGTGGCAACCGTCGTGCTGCTTGCGATCATCGCCTATCCCATCGCCTACGGTCTGCACCGATTGTTTGGCAAGTGGGCCGGCTTCGTCTCTGTTCTCTTCGTCTTTCCTCTGTTCGTCTCGGAAAATGTCCGGCTTTACGGCTGGGTTCTGTTCTTCATCAAGAATGGCGTGCTGGACGGCGCGCTGAAAGCGCTGGGCTTTTCCGGCGGACCGGAACTGCTTTACACGCCCGGCGCCATTCTCTTCGGGATGCTCTACGTCTATCTGCCGTTCATGCTGTTTCCGATGACGCTCGGCATTGCCATGGTGCCGAAGGACCTCATCGATGCGGCGCGGGATCTGGGGGCCGGTCGTTTCATGATCTGGCGTGAAGTGGAACTGCCGCTCGCCATGCCCGGCATTCTGATCGGCATGCTGCTGACTTTCGTTCTGGGAGCCGGTGCCATCGCGGAATCGAAGATCCTCGGCGGGCAATCGGTCATTACCATCGCGCAGGATATCGAGGTCGCCTTCACCTACGCGCAGAACTGGCCGCTTGGCTCGGCGCTGGCGCTCATTCTCGTCGTCATCGTCAGCGGGCTGGCGCTGACCGTGCTGTCGAAACTCGATCTTGACCGCATTCTGGGCCGGAGGTGATCTGATGGAAACCCGCGCACAAATCCGAACCCGCTTCGCCATTCGCGTCTGGACCGCCTTCGTTCTTCTTCTCGTTTACCTCCCCATCCTGTGTGGTGCGCTGGCGGGGCTGACGAAGGGGCGCTACTTCGTGTTTCCGGTGAAGGTTTTTTCCGGGGAATGGTGGGAGAAGACGCTGAGTTCGCTGGAAATCCAGACGCTCGTCCACAACTCGCTGCTGATTGCCGTCATCGTCACGCTGGTGTCGGTGCTTTTCGCCTTCTTCGGTGCGCTTGCCTTCGCCCGGTATGAATGGAAGGGTCGCAAGCTTTATCAGAAGATCATCCTGCTGCCGATCTTCTTCCCGCAGCCGGTGCTGGGCCTGGCGCTGCTGCTCTGGTTCAATGCGCTCGGTATCAATCCAAGCTGGATGACTGCCGTGATTGCGCATCTCGTGTGGATCGTACCGGTCGTGACGCTCGTCATCGCCATTCAGGTCTATGGTTTCGATCCGACGCTGGAGGAGGCCGCGCGCGATCTCGGCGCCAGCCGCTGGTTCATCCTGCGCGAGGTGACACTGCCGATCCTATGGCCCGGCATTTGGTCGGGCGCGCTCTTCGCCTTCCTTCTGTCCTGGGGCAATTTTCCGCTGTCGCTTTATACTGCGGGTGTGGATTCCACCATTCCGAAGTGGCTCTATTCCAAGATGGTGGCGGGCTATACGCCCATGGTGCCCGCACTCGGCACGATGAGCACGCTTTCCGCCGCGGCCCTTCTGCTCGGCGGCGGTCTTATCGGCATGCTGCTGCGCCGCCGCCGCGCGGAAGCATAGGGAGCTGGCATGGGCTGGAAAACCGAACGCCGTTCCTTCTACTATCACGGTGCGCCGGAGCCGGACGATCCGGTTCTGGAAGAGGGCAAGGTCGCGCTGCTCGTCATCGATGTGCAGAACACCTATCTGGAGCGACCCGACCCGGCGACGCTTTCCGGCGATGAACTTGCCCGCTACCACGCGTGGACGCCGTTTCATGAACGCATGCACACGACCGTTATTCCGAACAACCGCACGCTTATCGACAGTTTCCGGGCGCGTGGGCTTGATGTTCTCTTTGCCCGCATTGCCTGCCTGAAACCCGATGGTCGCGATCGCTCCCTTTCCCAGAAGAAACCCGGCTGGAACAATCTGCTGCTGCCGAAGGACGAATGGGCCTCGCAGATCGTGCCGCAGCTTGCGCCACTGGACGACGAGATTGTCGTGACCAAGACGACCGACAGTGCGCTGACCGGCACGAACCTGCGCCTTGTGCTGGCCAATATGGGCATTGCTCACGTTGTCTGTACCGGCATTTTTACCGATCAATGCGTTTCGTCTACCGTGCGCAGCCTTGCCGATGAAAGCTTCGATGTGATCGTGCTGGATGATGCCTGCGCGGCGGGTCACCACGACCTGCACGTCAGCGAATTGGAACGGCTTCACATGATTTACGCGAATGTGATGAACACGGACGAACTTCTGGCGCTATTGCCGGAGCGTAATGCCGGGTGATCCCGGTGCGGGGCTTGCAGGGGCCTGCCGTTCCTGACAGAAACGCAACAGACAGATGCAAGCGGGGATTGAGCGGATGAAGAAGCCGAAATCGGTGCGTCAGGAGCGCATCCTGAACGAGCTGAATCAGTCGCCCAGCCTGCGCGTCGCGGAACTTGCCCGCCGTCTGGCGGTTTCGACTGAAACCATTCGTCGCGATCTTGATGAACTGACCGGACAGGGCCTTTTGAACCGGACGTATGGTGGTGCCGTTCGCTCGCTCAGCACCGAACCATCCGTCACCGAACGCCATGCGCTTTTCGTTTCCGAGCGCGAGCGGATTGCCCGCACCGCCGTGCCGCTGCTCAAAGGCGCACGGGTGCTGATGATCGGGTCCGGCTCCACCACCGTGCATGTGGCGCGGCGCATCGCGGTCGAAATGAAGAACCTGACCGTTCTGACCCACGCCTTCGGCGTGGCGACGGTGCTCGCCATCAATCCGACGATCCGGGTGATCCTTATCCCCGGCGAATATCTGGCAGGAGAAGGCGCGACGCATGGCGCGCACGCCATTTCGTTCCTGCAGGATTTTCATGCCGATTACACGATCCTCGGCGCATCCGGCCTTGGTATAGACGGGCCGTCCGATGCGCTGATCGAATGCAGCGCGGTCTATCAGACCATGGTATCGCAGGCGGCGCGCACGATCGTCGTTGCCGACCATTCCAAGCACGACCGGCTTTTTCCGGCCCGCTACGCCCAGTGGCGCGATATCAACCAGCTCGTGACCGACGCGCCGGCCACCGGCGTTCTGGCCGAACAGTTCCGGCAGTTCGGCGTGGAGCAGGTGGTGGCGTAGGAACGGTCCTCAGAACCGTTCCCGCGTTCGGCGGATTACCTGAACTCCGCGCACATATCCGCAAGCTCGTCCCACAGGCTCTCCGCGAAGCCGCGCAGAACCATGAGTTCAAAGGCGTTTTCGCCGGTTCGGGTGATATGGGCTCCGATATGGCCGATGAGCGTCATCGTGGCGTGACCGACCGGGAAGGCGGCCAGCGCCAGATCGGCCGCCGTACCCTTGGCCAGAACGGCCGTCGCCTTTTCTCCGCTGAGACCGATACGAATGCGGCCGTGGCTCTGGTCGACAATATCCACCATGGGCTTCAGCCGGTCAGCAAGACCGGTGAGTTCGGCGTGGGAGAGGGCATTGTCGCCCACGATGAACCATTGGCCCGGTGTCACGAACCGCACGGCCAGAGCCTCCAGGCCAAGAGCGGTGCGGATGGCTCCGGAGAGGTCGCCATCCGCGCTTCCCGCCAGCGCATGCAGAACATGGCCTTCGGGAAGCACCTCGAGCTTCACGCCCATGAAGCTCGAGGATTTCTTTTCGCCAAGCGCGGCGCGGTGTTCGATTATGAAATCGGTCATCGGAACCTCAGACTTTCAGCTTTTCGTTAGCCGGATCGAAGAACACCGGATCGCAAAGGCGGGCAGGGGTGTATTCGTTGCGCAGGCCGTTCCACACCAGCACTTCCTCGCCGTGGCGGGAGGCACCGCGTTTGACCAGCGCGAGCCCGATGGTGGAGCCGATATGCGGTGAATAGCAGCTTGAGCTGATGTGGCCCTGATCGTTTTCCAGCGTCGCCGCAGCACCTTTTTCCAGGATGTGCGAGCCGCTGCGGAACGACGTTGCCGGGTCGAGTGGCCTGACGCCCACAAGCTGGTGGCGGTTCGGGTCGTTGAGGCCCTCGCGCTCCAGCATCCGCTTGCCGATGAAATCCGCCTTGGTGGCGGAAGCCATCCTGGCAAAGCCGAGATCGGCGGGCACGACGGTGCCGTTGATTTCGTTGTGGGTCACATGGCCCTTTTCGATGCGCAACACGCCAAGCGCTTCCACGCCATAGGCGCAGATGCCGTGCTCCTTGCCGATCTCCATCAGCGCATCGGCAACACTTTCGCCATACCCGGCAGGCACGGCCAGTTCATAGGCCAGTTCGCCGGAGAAGGAGATGCGGAAGAGCCGGCCTGTCAGCTTGCCACCAAAGAGCGACACTTCCTTTGCCCCCAGGAAGGGGAAAGCTTCGTTGGAGATATCCTCGTCGACGATGGTCTGGAGGATAGCTCGTGACTTCGGGCCGGCCAGCGCCATCTGGGCCCATTGGTCGGTGACGGAGGCAAGCCGCACATCGAGGTCCGGCCAAAGCGCCTGCGCGCAGAACTCCAGATGGTTCATGACACCGGCGGCATAGGCCGTGGTGGTGGTCATGAAGAAGCGGTTTTCCTCGAGACGGCTGGTGGTGCCGTCATCATAGATGAAGCCGTCCTCCCGCAGCATCAGACCGTAGCGGGCCCTGCCGACCGGAAGTTTCAGGAAAGCGTTGGAATAGACACGGTTCAGGAATTCCGCCGCATCCTTGCCGGTAATCTCGATCTTGCCGAGCATCGAAACGTCGCAAAGCCCGGCATTGAGGCGAACGGTCTTTGCCTCACGATCCACGCTTTCGCGCCAGGTCTTTTCGCCCGACCGCGGGAACCAGCTCGAACGATACCACAGGCCGGTTTCCACGAACTGCGCGCCGTTCTTTTTCGCCCAGTTGTGCAGGGGCGATTGGCGCACCGGCTGGAAATGCTTGCCATGCGAAGTGCCGGCAAGCGCGCCGAAGGAAACCGGTGTGTAGAACGGGCGGAACGTCGTGGTGCCGACATCTGCGGGCGAAATGCCGCGCGCTTCGGCCAGCAGGCCGATGGCGTTGACGTTGGAGAGCTTGCCCTGATCGGTCGCCATGCCGTTCGTCGTGTAGCGCTTGGCCAGTTCCACATGGCCATAGCCTTCACGCACAGCAAGGCCGATATCCTTGCGGTGAACGTCGTTCTGGTAATCGATGAAGGCCTTGCCCTTGATGCCCGGAATGTTCCAGACCGGCTTCGCCGCTGCCGGGATCACATCGCCTTCGACCGCACCGAAGACGGTCCTTTCAGCGTTGAAACCAAGGCCTCCAACCAGGTGGATGGCTTTGGCGACGCCCGCCTCGAGGCAGGCGGAAAGCCCGTTGACCGTGGCGGCGGCGCCGGCCAGCGACAGTCCCTTCCGGTCTTCGGCGACGATGAAGGCCGCATGGGTATCCGACCATTCCGGACGGCCGCCGCGCTGGCAGGCGAGGTGAATGACCGGGCTTAACCCGCCTGACATGGCGAGCGCATCGACTGCAAGCTTCTCCGTCTGCCCATCCTTGAAGACGGTGATGGAGGAAAGCGCCTTGCCGCCTTCGGCGTCGGATACGAAGCCGCCGCGCACGATGCGGGCCGGACCGGAGTAGACGCCGTTTGAGGCACCGGCGACGCGGCTGTCGATGATCGCGGCAAGCTTGACGCCAGCGGCTTCCAGATCGCGCGCCAGCGCGTAACCGCTGTCATTGGTGGTGAAGATGGCAACTTTCTGGCCGGGGGCGACGCCATAACGGTTCAGGTAAGTGCGCATCGCGCCCGCCATCATCACGCCGGGAATGTCGTTGCCGCCGAATACCAGCGGACGTTCTTCCGCGCCGGTGGCGAGGATGGCCTGCTTGGCCGCAATGCGCCACAGCCGTTCCACCGGAACCTCGGGACGCGGATCGCGCACATGCTTCTGCACCCGCTGCACGGCCCCGAAGACGTTGCCGTCATACCAGCCGAAGCCGGTGGTGCGGGCCAGCACCTGTACGTTCGGCAGGCTTTCGAGTTCGGCCAGTGTCCGGCTGACGAAATCGGGGGCAGAGATGCCGCCGATGGTGGCGGTTTCTGCAAGAAGCCCGCCGCCGATCGTCGCGTTTTCATCGATCAGGATGACGCGTGCGCCGGCCCGTCCGGCGGTGAGCGCTGCTGCCAGACCCGTGGCGCCGGAACCGATAACCAGCAGGTCACAATGCGCCCAGCACTTTTCATAGCGGTCCGGGTCGGCTTCATAGCTTGCCTTGCCGAGACCGGCGGCCTTGCGGATGAAGGGTTCGTAGAGTTTTTCCCAGAAGGCTGCCGGCCACATGAAGGTCTTGTAGTAGAAACCGGCGGAGAGGAAGGGAGAAAGCAGGCTGTTCAGCGCGCCGATATCGTGGTCGAGCGAGGGCCAGCGGTTCTGGCTCTGCGCGACAAGGCCCTGATAAAGCTCCTGCATGGTGGCGCGGGTGTTAGGCTCGGTGCGTCCGCCCTCGCCGATGGTCATCAGGGCGTTCGGTTCGGCGGCGCCGGCGGTCAGCACACCGCGCGGGCGGTGATACTTGAACGAACGGCCCATGAGCAATTGCCCGTTGGCGAGCAATGCAGAGGCGAGGCTGTCGCCCTCAAGGCCGACGAAACGCTTGCCATCGAACGTGAAGGAAAGTGGCTTGGAACGGTCGACAAGACCGCCCTTTGTCAGACGGTAGGACGTCATTCCGCGGCCTCCTTCTTCGCAGAGGCGTCGCGCACGCCCTCGATTTCATGGGTCGCGGTGTCGCGTGTCACCACCAGCCAGCGGCGGCAGCCGGAAGTGTGGTGCCAGTATTCGTCATAAAGGCCGCGCGGGTTGTCGCGCAGGTAAACGTAGTCGAACCACGTTTCGGGGCTTGCGTCCGCCGTGGGGCGGGCAAGCGCCGCACCCTTGACGGTGAATTCTTCCTTGGGTCTTTGCCCGCAATGCGGGCACGGCACGAGGCTGGCCATTGCCGGTATCCTTGCTTTGCGAAATTCAGTGAAGGTTCGGTTGGGCGCCCTGGCCCTTTTCATCGACGATATAGCCGCGCTCGAAGCGGTCGAGACGCATCTGGCGCGTCACCTCGTGCGGTTCGTTCTTCGAGATGAGGTGGGCAAAGCACCAGCCGGAACCGGGCGTGGCCTTGAAGCCGCCATAGCACCAGCCGGCATTGAGATAGAGATTGTCGATGGGCGTCTTGTCGATAATCGGTGTGCCGTCCATCGACATATCCATGATGCCGCCCCAGCTTCTGAGAACCCGGACACGGGAAAGGCCGGGGATCATCGCCTTGCCGGCCTCGATAACATGCTCCACGGTGGCGAGATTGCCGCGCTGGGCGTAGGAGTTGTAACCGTCGATATCGCCGCCAAAGACGAGGCCGCCCTTGTCGGATTGCGACACGTAGAAATGCCCGGCCCCGAAGGTGACAACGCCATCGATGAACGGTTTCAGTCCCTCGGAAACGAAGGCCTGCAATACATGGCTTTCGAGTGGCAGCTTCATGTCCACCATGTTCGCCACCTGTGAGGAGTTGCCGGCGACCGCCACAGCGAGCTTGCCACAGCCGATGAAGCCCTTCGACGTCTCGACACCTGTGACCTTGCCGTTCTCGCGGCGAATGGCGGTCACTTCGCAATTCTGGATGATGTCGACGCCGTGGCTGTCGGCACCGCGAGCATAGCCCCAGGCTACGCCGTCATGGCGCACCGTGCCGCCCCGGCGCTGAATGAGGCCGCCATGGATGGGGAAGCGGGCATTGTCGTAATCCAGGAAGGGCAGCATGTCGCGCACCTGCGCCCGGTCGAGCAGTTCGGCATCGACCCCATGCAGACGCATGGCATTGCCGCGTCGCGTATAGGCATCGCGCTGGGCATCGGAGTGGAAGAGATTCAGAACGCCGCGCTGGGAAACCATGGCGTTGAAGTTGAAATCCTGTTCCAGCCCTTCCCACAGCTTCATCGAAAGCTCGTAGAACGGATTGTTGCCCGGCAGCAGATAGTTCGAGCGAATGATCGTCGTGTTGCGGCCGACATTGCCGGAGCCGATATAGTTCTTCTCCAGAACAGCGACATTGCGAATGCCGAATTCCTTGGCCAGATAATAGGCCGTGGCAAGACCATGGCCGCCGCCGCCGATGATGACGACATCATAATGCGACTTCGGCGCCGGCTCGCGCCAGGCGGGCTTCCACGACGTATTGCCGCGCAGGCCGTTCATGAGAATGGAGAAAGCTGAATAACGCATGGGGGCGGGCACCTCTTCCGATATGAGAAAAGGCTAACGCAGTCCTGCATGGAGCTATTGCACCAAAGGGACATTTCTATATAAAAATAGGCCATCGTGAACGCGGGGCGATGTTTTGGAGGCAGCGCTTCTTTTTACCTTAAGGTGGCGCGAGCGAAGGGTGGAGGGTGAAAGCGTTTTATGGCCGTTGTTCATCCCGACCCGCGCAGCACCCAGAGAATCGGATTCGTTCTCATCCCGAATTTCGCGCTTATGTCCTTCGCCTCGGCCACCGAGCCACTGCGCGCGGCCAATCTCATTGGCGGGCTCGACCTCTATGAGGTCGTCATGCTGTCCATGGACGGACGCCCGGTGAAGAGTTCGTCCGGCACAGCCTTTGAATGCGAGGCGCTGGAACGGCTCGGGGAGACGTGTCATACCGTTTTCGTCGTAGCCGGTGGCGGGCCGCAGGATTGGGTGTTGCCCGAGGCCGATTACGGCAAGCTGCGCCGCCTGCCGCGGCTCGGCATCCGCATCGGCGGTATTTCGAGCGGTTCCTATGTGTTGGCCGCAGCCGGTCTGCTGGATAACCGTGATTTTACCATCCACTGGGAACATGCGCCGGTGCTGCGCGAGGCTTTTGGTCACTTGAGCCCTCGCCATGCCCGCTATGTCATCGATGGCGACCGCATCACTTGCGCCGGCGGGGTCGCGCCGCTCGACATGATGCATGCGATGATCGGGGAGCGCATGGGCTCCCATTTCGCGCGACGGGTGTCGGACTGGTACCTGCACACCGGCATTGCCGAGTCGGAGGCGCCGCAGCGCGGTTCGGCGGCGGAGCGGTTCGGCACCCATCACCCCGTGCTTCTGACGGTTCTGGAAAAGATGGAGGCGAGCATCGAGCAGCCGCTCGACCGGGCGACGATGGCGCGGTTTGCCGGCACCAGCGTGCGCCATCTCGACCGGCTTTTTTCCACTCACATGAAAGAAGGCTACCTCGATACCTACCGGAATATTCGTCTGATGCACGCGCGACGACTGATCGAGCAGAGCCCGCTGTCCGTCACAGAGGTTGCGTTTGCGACCGGTTTCTCCAGCGCCGGTCATTTTTCCCGTGCATTTTCAACGCTTTTCGGACTGACGCCGAATGCGCTGCGCAGGCGGATGGCCGAAGAACCGCGATCCTAGCCGACGGGCCTGGCTTAATCGAAATATTGAACCTTAGGAAAAATTTATTCTTACCAGTTGATTGTTGCGGCGCCCTGTGGTAGCCATGTCCTCACGAGCAGACGGAGGCATATGCCATGTGTGGGATAGTAGGATTATTTTTGAAGGACCGTTCTCTTGAGGGTCGGTTGGGTGAGTTGCTGAGCGACATGCTTGTAACGATGACGGACCGTGGTCCGGATTCGGCCGGGATCGCGATTTATGG
>NZ_JACIDU010000027.1 GCF_014196535.1 Allorhizobium borbori | reverse complement strand
TGCCAAAGCCACCATCGCGCGCTTTGCACCTCGGCGTTTGGCGACTTGTGCGGCCCAGCTTCTCAGCCATGTCGAGCGACCCCGATGGATCATAACGGTAGCCGCCTGACACAAGGCTCTTCGTAGATTGGCGTCGCCAGCTCTCGTAATGCCGCCAATCACGTCGCGCTCCCCCGACTGGTTGCGCGATGGTGTAAGGCCAACCCATGGACCAACTTTCTTGGATGACGAGAACCGCGCGGGATCATCGACAGCGGATCGGAAAGTCAAGGCGACGACCGCCCCAATCCCCGGCATCGTCATCAACGGTCGGCACACCGCGTCATCCTTCGCAAGCAGGCGGACCTGACGTTCGAGACCGGCTAGTTCCTGGCGCAGGCTTGCGCGCGCACGTAACATCGGCCCAGCCGCTGCTTCCAGCATGGCATTGCCATCCACCAATTCCCTAATCCGGGCGTCGAACTGGCCGCGTGAGATGGCGCCAACCTTCAGGCCAAAGTTTCTCAGCAGTCCGCGTAGAGATAGCTCCAGCGCGATCATGCCCTGCTGGATCGCCTTGCGGGCAGCCAAAAGCGCGCGAACCTCCTGTGCCGACACGGATTTGCAATGTACAGGCCTGAACCACCCCATGTGAAGCAGTCGGGCAATTCCTTCTGCGTCGCGCCGATCCGTTTTGATCGGCATTGCCTTCAGAGCACCCTTCACTTGCCGGGTTTCCATCAGGACAACATCCAGCCCGGCATCGGCCAGGCCGCGATGCAGCCATTGGGACAGCGGTCCGGCTTCCAGTCCGATGATGGCGACCGCTCCCTCCAGGGTGTTTGCAAAGTCCACGATCGCCTGGGGATCACTGGGAACCTGCGCCTCCCTGGCGATCTTGCCATACTCATTGATCACACAGACGGCGGTCTTCGCTAGTGATACATCTAGTCCGATAAACAACTTCATCCCGTATTCCTCCGATTGAGATTGATACGGGAACAGCGACAGCTTGCCATGAGCAATTGCAAGATGCTTGGGCTGGTCGTGCACGGCGCAGGCCCCGTTACAGCATCTCGTTGATCAGAGCCAGAAGATAACGGTTGCAGCGAGAGCGATGGCGGAGAGGAAGGCCATTGGGCATCTGTCGTAGCGCGTAGCGACACGCCGCCAGTCTTTGAGTCGCCCGAACATTATCTCGATCCGGTTGCGGCGTTTGTAGCGGCGTTTATCGTATTTGATGGTTTTGTTGCGGGACTTCCGACCCGGAATGCAGGGAGTGATCCCCTTCGCCTGTAAAGCTTCACGATACCAGTCGGCATCGTATCCACGATCGGCCAGTAGCCATTTGGTGTTGGTAAGTTCATCAAGCAGGGCGGCAGCACCGGTGTAATCGCTGACCTGACCGGCCGTTATGAAGAAACTGATCGGGCGACCATTCGCATCCGTTACGGCATGAAGCTTGGTGTTCATGCCGCCTTTCGTGCGCCCAATCAGGCGGCCCGAGCCCCCTTTTTTACCCGCAGGCTGGAAGCCGTGCGGTGGGCCTTGAGATAGGTCGCGTCGATCATGATGGTCTTGTGCTCTGCAGCCTCAGGCACAGCCAAGCCTTCCATCATCTGGAGAAATATGCCCTTGTCACCCCAACGTTTCCAGCGGTTATAAAGCGTCTTGGAGGGGCCATATTCCTTTGGCGCATCGCACCACCTGAGGCCGTTGCGGTTGACGAAAATGATGCCGCTCAGAACGCGTCGATCATCAACGCGCTGGCGACCATGGCTCTTGGGGAAATAGGGCTGAAGACGAGCCATTTGCTCGTCCGTCAGCCAAAACAAATTACTCATCGGCCAGGCTCCTTCTCGCGAAGCCTGAATCACGCCCGTCAGCTAAAATCAACAGGTCGTAACCCAAGTCAGCAGTCCAAGTTCCGCTGACCTTACGATGCCGTTCCCAGTTCAGGGAATGAGGATCGTGGAGCCGCTTGTTCTGCGGGCCTCGAGGCGGCGGTGAGCCTCGGCGGCATCGGCAAGTGGCAGGCGATCTCCGGCTTTGACTGTCAGACTGCCGCGTCCGATGCGATCGAACAGATCGGCAGCGCGGGTGCGCAGTTCCTCCTTCGTTTCAACGTAATCGAAAAGCACCGGCCGGCAGGCCGAGAGCGAGCCGTTCTGGGCAAGATCCGAGAGCTTGAAATCGGTGATTATGCCGGAGGACTGGCCAAAATTCACGAACATGCCGCGCTTGCGCAGGCATTTCAGCGATCCCCGCCATGTGTCGGCGCCAACACTGTCATAGACGACCGGACAGAGCTTGCCCCCGGTGATTTCGTTCACCTTGGCCACGAAATCCTCGTCGCGATAGAGGATGGTGTGAGCATAGCCGGAGCGAGCGGCCAATGCCGCCTTTTCCGCCGTTCCGACCGTGCCGATGGCGGTTGCACCAATGGAAGCGAGCCATTGTCCGAGAATGAGGCCGACACCGCCGGCGGCCGCATGCACCAGGACGGTGTCGCCCGGCTGCACCGCATAGGTGGAATTCACCAG
This sequence comes from Allorhizobium borbori, assembly GCF_014196535.1. Taxonomy (GTDB): domain Bacteria; phylum Pseudomonadota; class Alphaproteobacteria; order Rhizobiales; family Rhizobiaceae; genus Ectorhizobium; species Ectorhizobium borbori. The sequence goes on along the minus strand of NZ_JACIDU010000027.1, from coordinate 32,663 downwards.
AAAATGCACCGTCAGGCCCTTGAGCAGACCACTGGCAGCCTGTTCGTCGGAAACGGCATCCGGCAACACGACGATGCGATCGGCCTCGATCAACCGGTATTCGGCGTAAGCACCGTGGCGACCGACATAGGCGACGCGATCGCCCGCCTTCACATCGCTCACGCCTTCGCCCACCGCTTCCACCACGCCCGCGGCTTCAGCGCCGGGGGTGAGCGTTTGCGAAGGCCAGGGATAGAGGCCGCTGCGGAAATAGACGTCGATGAAATTGACGCCGATGGCGGTGTGACGCAGCAGCACCTCGCCGGGGCCGGGTTGAGCCACCGACACCTCGCGCCATTGCATGGCATCGGCGTCGCCCGGTGCGTCGAGAACAATAGCTTTCATTTTACTGCACCTCGAATTCCGGATCGGCGGGAACCTGCATGGCAATCGCCAGATGGTTGGTCTGGGCGGCAAGGCCGATGATCGTCAGCAACTCGCCGTGCTGGGCGTCGGTCATGCCCTTGGCGCGGGCCGCTGCCGTGTGCGACTGGACACAATACTGGCAGGCATTGGCGGTGGAAACCGCGATGTAGATCATCTCCCGCACCAGCGGATCAAGGGCGCCCTCTACCGTCATCACTGATTTCAGCGTGTCCCAGACACGTTTGAGGTTCGCCGGGTCATTGGCAAGCGCACGCCAGAAATTATTGACGAAATCGCTCTTGCGCGTCGCGCGGATGTCGTCGAACACGGCCTTCGCGGCCGGAATGGCCTCGATCTCCGCGTCGGTCAGCAGTTTCACCGTTGCCATTCGTGTCTCCTCCTGTAGCCGGCCGCGTTCTGCTCAGTGAACCGCAGCATACATGATCTTTTCCTCGGTCGCTTCGATCGGGGAAAACTCCTCGACGATGCGGCCTTGCCGGCACACCAGAATGCGGTCGGAAAGGTTCATGATTTCCGGCAGGTAGGAGGAAATGACCACGACGGCAAGCCCCTCGTCGGCCAACCGGTTGATGATCTGGTGGATCTCGGCGATGGCGCCGACATCGACGCCGCGCGTCGGTTCATCGAAGATCACGATCTTGGGCTTTTGCACGAGCCCCTTGCCAATCACCACCTTCTGCTGGTTGCCGCCGGAAAGCTCGACGACACGGGCATTGTCGTTGATGGCGCGTACGGAAAGCGCCCGGGTCCATTCTGCGGCTGCCTCGCGCATTTCGCTGTAGCTGATGATCGCATGCTTCTCCCGGTCGGCGGCCAGAAGTCCGCCGAAGATGTTTTCGGCAATCGACATGGTCTCGAAGAAGCCTTCGGACTTGCGGTCTTCGGTGATGTAGACGATGCCGTCCTTCACCGCCTCGCGCGGCACGACGTAACGCACCGGCCTGTCATTGAGTTCGATCGAGCCGCCGCGCAGGAAGTCGCGCTTGTAGATGCCGGAAACGATCTTGAAGGTTTCCGTGCGGCCCGAACCGATCAGCCCGAAAATGCCAGTGATCTGCCCCTGGAAAACGGAGAAGGAATTGTTGCGCACGGTCGCGCCCATCGAGATGTCCTGCACCGAAAGCACCTTGTGGCCCGCTTTGCGCACCGTAGCCTCATCGCGCTGGCGGTAGAGTTCGGCCGAAAGCGAGCGACCGACCATGGCGGCGATGATCTTCTCGCGGTCAAAGTCCTTGGTTTCTCCCGAAGCGACCAGTTCGCCGTCGCGCAGGATGGTGATGCGGTCGGAGAGCATCAAGGCCTCTTCCAGCGCGTGGCTGATGAAGACGATCGAAACACCGCGCGCCTTCAGGCGCCGGATCAGCGCGAAGAAATGCCGCTTTTCCTCCGGCGTCAGCGTCGCGGTCGGCTCATCGAAGATGATGACCTCGGCATTGTGATGGACGGCGCGGGCAATCTCGACCATCTGCTTCTTGGCGGCGCCCAGCGTTTCGACCAGCGCGGTCGGATCGACGGCGAAGTTGAGCGATTGCAGGAATTGCTGGGCCGATATGTAGATGCCGCGCAGGCGGTTCAGGAATTTTTCCGAGCCGAGATAGAGATTTTGCGCCACCGTCATCGACGGTACCAGCGATGTCTCCTGAAACACCATGGCAATACCGGCATCCAGCGCTTCATTGGGCGAGGCGTAGGATTTTTCTTCACCCTTGTGGAACATGCGGCCGGATGAGGCCTCGACCACGCCGGCGATGATCTTGGTCAGGGTCGATTTCCCGGCGCCGTTTTCGCCGAGCAGCGCATGGATTTCGCCCCGCTTCAGCTCGAAGGTCACGCCCTTGACGGCGGGCACGCCGCGATAAAGCTTGGAAATGTCCTCAAGGCGGATGATCGTGTCGGTCGTCATGCGGTCTGTCCCTCGCCGAGATCGAGCAGCACGTCGCCGCCGGCGGAAATCGTATAGAGATGTCCATCCTTTTCGGCGGCGCCGAAAATACCGTGGCGGTTGCCATCGGCGCGGCTGTGATAGCTGTCGACAGGATGCAGCGACGCGTCGAGCCGGGCGAGAAGCCCGTAGGAAAGGCTCGGCGCCCAGGGTTTGTGGATGCCCATCGTCTTGATGCCGCCGCACTGGAGCGGTTCGAGGAAGCTGCGACCGGACGACAGCATCGGCGCGATCCAGCAGGCCGGATCGACCTCGCGCAGCATATCGGTGCGGTAGGTATCTTCCTGCAGCACGAACTCGATCAACCGGTTGACCGGGGCAAAGACCGAAAGCGCGAAGCCGCCGACTGAAAGCGGCGTGATACGGCCGGCATAACCCGGAATATTGGCGAGAGCCGTCGAGATGGCGCCCGTATCCGGATCAATTGCGACGAGGCGCCGCGTCCAGCTTTCGCTGGCGATGAGCCTGCCGCCGGCAAAGGCGATGCCCTGCGGCCAGGCAAGCCCGCCCGCCACCTTTCGGGCGCCCTCGCTGCCGACGCGCCATAGCGAGCCGGAGGCCTGCTTTTCCATCAGATCGCGCTTCCAGGCGGATGGCGCGTTCTTCTGTGAACCATTGGCCAGAAAGAGCGTGCCGTCCGGCGAAAAGGCCAGTGCGGTGATGGAGCGGATATCGTCGGGCAGGGCGATGGCTTGACCGTCGACGGACAGTGCGCCGGTTTCCAGCGCGACCGCCAGCCGGCCGTCGGTGGAGACGGCGAGGGCGGAGACGGGTGCGGGGAAAATGGCGTGAACGGCGAAGCTTCCATCGCTTTCCAGTCGGTGGACGGCATTGCCGGAGGCAACGACCAGCGCACCGTCGTAAACAGCAAGATCAATGGGGCTGGCGATCGCGCCGGCGACCGTTGCCTCGTCCAACCGGCGGTTGGGCCGGAACGCACCGTCGAGCGGTGGAACGGTGACTGCCTTGCCGCGAAAGAAATCGAGGATCGGATCGAAGATCGTCATGCCCGTTCTCCCCAGTAGGATAGCGGACCGGTCCAGCCTTCGTCCGCACCTTCGAGCCTGAGGCGTCCGACGCGGTTGTTGAGAATGCCGCCGATGAAGAGGTGGCCCTTATGCTCACGCATGGAGGTCACCATCGGGTGCGACTGGCCGGTCAGATCGCCGAGCGTGCCGATAATGCGGCCGGTTTCATCGAACTTCACCACGCCGCCGGTGTTGATGTTCGGGAAAAGCCAGTCGTCCTGCGGCAGGCGGCGGGTCATGCGCTTGCGAAAGCCGGGGTGGCGCAGCGAAAGGTCGAAGCTTGGGGTGCGCATGCCAAGCCACGCCATCCAGTAGGTGCCGTCCGAGGCGCGGTTGATGTTGTCGGGATAGCCCGGCATATCCTTGATGACGCATTCGGCGGTGCCGGCCTTCGGGCCCTCCAGCCAGTAGCGATGCACGCGGCACGCCCAGCTTTCGGCGAAGAACAGGCTCTTGCCGTCATGGGCCATGCACACGCCGTTCATGTAGCGATAGCCATCCAGCAGCGTCTTCGTCTCGCCGGTTTTCGGATCGTAGACCAGAAGACGGCCAGTGGCGCGGTTTTCGATGGAATCGAGTGCCCAGTCATGCGCGTCATAGCGCTTGGTGCTGTCGGTGAAATAGATGCGGCCATCGGGTGCGATGTCGAGGTCGTTCGGGTCACGCAGGCGCGCGTCGTCCTGTACCGATGTCCAGGAACGGCGGGTTTCGGCGGACAGCCGCTTTACTTCGCGATCCGGCGAGATCGAATAGAGGCCCATGGCGCCGACGCAGGAAATGAGGTTGCCGTCACGATCGAACGCCAGTCCGAGCGGAAAACCGCCAATATGGGCGAAGACTTCCGAACGGCTGTAATCCGGCGCGAAGTAACGGATGATCTCGCCGTGGCGGGTGCCGCAATAGAGATGGTCGTCGCGGTCGAGAATGACGTCTTCCGGCCCCTCCAGTGCGCCAAGGCCGATGTAATCGGTCTTCGAAATGGCGTTGTTGAGGGCATAGGGTGAGGCTGAACCCGGCACGGCGGACTGCGTTTCGCCCATCTTCAGATAGACCGGTGCGACATAGACCTCGTTCAGCACCTTGTGGCGGTTCTTCAGCCAGCGAATGTCGATGATGACCGCGATGGCGAGCATCAGGCCGATCACCATCTGGTTGGTGCCTGTGCCATAGCCCAGACGGATGAGGCCGTTGTTCATGACGAGCACGATGATCGCGCCCATCAGGCCCTTGACCACCGAACCGCGCCCGCCGCCGAGCGAATTGCCGCCGACCACCGCCGCGGTCAGCGCCAGAATTTCCATGTTGAGACCGGTGCCCGGTCCCGCGCCGGAGAGGCGGCAGGCGATGAGGAAGCCGGCGAGCGACGCGCAGAAGCCGGAGTACACGTAGGTCATGAAGACGGTCTGCTTCACCTTGATGCCCGCATTGTGGGCCGAGCGGCGTGAGCCGCCAACCGCCAGCACATGCCAGCCGGGTCGGGAGCGGGTGAGCGCGATATGGGTGATGATCGCGAGCGCCAGCGCTGTCAGGACCGGGATGGAGATGCGGTAGATGCTGCCGTCGCCGATGAAGTCCCAGACATCGGAACTGGCGCTGGAGGTCTGGATCGCCGCGCCGTAATTGACGACGAGGATGTCGAATACGGCCCGCCCGATGATGAAGGTGACGAGCGTTGTCAGGAAGGCGCGCAGGCGTCTGAAGCCGATCAGGTAGCCGTTGAGCGCTCCGAAGGCGATGCCCGTGCCGATGGCCATCAGGAACGCCGCCCAGACCGGCAGTTCGAAGATGAAGAAGCCGGACACCGCCGCGAATGTTGCCAGCGCGAAGATGGAGCCGACCGACAGATCGATGCCGCCGCCGAGCATGACGACCGTCAGGCCCGTGACGACGATGGAAAACTCGCCAAGCTGGCGGGTCGATTCCTGCAGGGAGAAGGGCTTGAAGAAGCCGGGAATCGACGTGCCGAACGCGGCGACAGTGGCGACCAGCACGAGGAACGGAATGGCGTTGTCCGTCCAGCGTTTCGTCAGGATCTCGCCGACGAGATGGTCGGGAATGAGATTGTAGCGCCAGGCCTGAAGACGTTCGCGAAAGGACATCGGGCTGAATTCCGTCTGGAGCGCCGGGTAACGCCCGGCGGCATGGGGATGGGGGTGCGGGCGGCGACTTGACCGCCCGCCTGTCATTTTCAGGCTTACTTCCCTTCGGCGTCGGCCTGCAGGGCCTTCAGGTCCCAGCAGCTATCGGGACGCAGGTTTTCCTTCGTCGTTGCCTTCATCAGCGTGTAGATGAGCGGCGAGGCGGTTCCGGGCTTCTGACCGCTCTGCAGCAGGTACTTGATGATCGCCACCATATTGTGGGTTTCCTGCGCCAGTTCGGTCATGACGACGGCGCCATAGGTGCCGTCGGCGATCTTGTCGCAATCAGCCGTCTTTTCGCCACCGCCGGTGGTGACGAGGAAAACGCTGTCCTGCTTGCCCGCCTCACGGATGGCAGCGGCGGCACCGGTCGCGTCGCCGTCCCAGAAGTCGATGATGCCGCAGATGTCGGGCGTCTGCTGCAGCATGGTGGTCGTGACGTTGCGCGAGGTGGTGGCGTCCCAGTTGGAATCGGGCTTGGCGACGACCTTGAAGTCCGGATACTTCTTTTCCAGCACTTCCATGATGCCGGCATACTGGTAGAGGCTGGTGGCGTTCACCTGATCTCCCTGCACCAGGCCGATCTTCTTGGAGGAGTTCGGGCCGCAGCCCTTCACCACCGCCTCGGCTTCCAGCCGGCCGAGCTGTGTCCAGTCGCCGCCGACATAGGCGTCAGCCTTGAAATTGGCGGGGTTGTCGACGAGCACGACATAAATGCCCTCGGCCTGCGCCTTCTTCATCAGCTTGGAATAGGAGTTGAGGTCGGGCGACATGACGATCAGCACGTCCGGCTTGGTTTCCGAAGAGATGGCTTCGGTAATCGCCTGGGCGCCGGCCTCGACGCTCCAGTTGGGGTCGCGGGTTTCGAAGACACCGCCGAAGGCATCGACTTCGCGCTTGAGGATGGCGGACCAGCCTTGAGCCAGATCGAAGCCCATGGCCATCGGCACGAGCAGGACACGCTTGCCTTTCAGCGCCGCGGCATAGGCCGCGGGGTTCGGGTCATCGGCGGCGTGAAGCGAGGGGGCAGCGAGGCCCGTGCTCAGCATCGCAGCGGCGAGAAGCATTTTCAGGCATTTCTTCATGTCGAGTTCCTCTCTCGTTTCGGTCATTGCCGAGGGGGTTCGGCGCAGGTTTCAGATATCGCCTTGCTGGGCCGTCTGCTCGTCGCGCGGGTTGAGAACGCCGTCGATGATGATGGCGGCGAGCAGGATCGTGGACTTGATGAGGTTCTGGTAGATCAGCGGAATGTCGATGATCGTCATGGTATTGAGCAGGATGCCGGTCAACGCGGCACCGATCAGCACATTGCGCACGCCGCCCTTGCCGCCCGACAGGCCGATGCCGCCGATCACGGCAACGAGAACGATGTCATAAAACAGCGTGGAATTGACGACGCGAGTGTTCATCGAATGCAGGCTCGCGGCAGTCAGCAGGCCGGCGATGAAGGATAGTATCGCCGAAATGGTGTAGCGCAGCACCAGCATCGGGCGAACCGGCATGCCGGCATTGCGCGCGGCAACGGGATTGTCGCCGGCGAAATAGACGTATCGGCCCCATTTGGTGAAACGCAGGAACAGAAAGACGATAAGGGCAAAGGTGGCGAAGATGAACACCTCGACCGGAACGTCGAGAAACTGGACGGCGCCGAGGCTCTGGAGCCAGTGGCCGTTCGGCACGGGCACCGCATCGGCGGTGATGATCTGCGAGCGGACATAACCGAAGACGAACGAGGCCGAGGCAAGCGTCACGAAAATGGCCGGCACTTCGGCATAGGCGACGAGAAAGCCGTTCACGAGCCCGATCAGGATGACGCCGGACAGCACCAGCGCCAGCGCGCCTGCCTCGGACCAGCCTGCATTCAGCATTTGCAGATACCAGGCGACAGACATCGCCATGACCGCCACCGCCGAGAGATCTATGCCCCGGCCGATGATGACGACGGCCATGCCGAGCGCCAGGATGCCGAGAACCGACACCGAGCGGACGACGGCAACGAGATTGTCCGGCGTCAGGAATCCCGGCAAGCCGAACGAGGCCACGACGAAAATCACCGCGGTGATCGCCAGGACGATCCGCTCCTGATTGAGAATGAAAAGGTCGAAGCCTTTCTTCGTATCCATGTTCGCTGTTCTCCTCAATCCCGGCCAAGCCGGCAGGCTAAGAGCGGCAGGAGACGGCGGCCAGCAAACCCATTCTCCCCTTCGCCGTGACGAAGGAAAGAATGTCCACGCGACGCTTCACCGCCCAACTGTTCCCATTTTGCCTTTTCCGTGAGCTAAGAACGAAAAACAGGCAATGTCAACAACTCTTCATTATTGACATAAAAATGCACGTATGTAGTGATCTCTACATTTTGGAGACCCTCGCTTCATGGTGCAGCCGACTATCAGGGATATGCTCATCGACGCCCGGCCGGGCATGACGCAGGCCGAGGAGCGCATCACGGCCGTGCTGCTGACCGAATATCCGTCGGCGGGCCTGGGCTCGGCGTCCGCGCTCGCGCGCCGGGCCGGCGTTTCCGATCCCACTGTTCTGCGGCTTGTGGCCAAGCTCGGCTTTCAGGGCTTCGGCGAGTTCCAGAAACAGTTGCTGAACGAAATCGAAGCCCGGCTTCACTCGCCGCTCCTGATGATGGAGGCGAAGCGCCCCTTGAGCGGCAGCCAGTCGGCGGCGGAACGCTATCTCGCCTCGGTATCCGATGCACTGGCGCGCATGGCAGCGCCGGGGGACGATGCCCTGTTCGAGAAGGCGTCGAAGCTCATCATGGAAGCCAAGGGCAAGGTCTACCTGCTCGGCGGCCGTTTCAGCCGGCATCTGGCCGGTATGCTGGCCGGCTATCTGTCGCAGTTGCGCAAGGATGTGACCGATCTTGGCGAGGTGAACGCCCGCAGCATCGACGCACTGGTCGATTTTGGCCGCAACGACGTGCTGATCGTGTTCGATTATCGCCGCTACCAGAACGATACGATCCGCTACGGTCATCAGGTGCTGGCGCAGGGTGGACGGCTGGTGCTGTTCACCGACCCGTGGAAATCGCCGCTGGCGGAAAAGGCGGAGGTGGTTTTCACCTGCTCTCTGGAGGCGGAAAGCCCGTTTGACACGATGGCGCCGGCGCTAGCCCAGTTGGAGGCGTTGACGGCCCAGCTACTGGCCGGAATCGGCCGTTCGGCGCGCGCGCGCATCGAGCGGCTGGAGGCCATTCGCTCGGATAATGCCGTTACCATCGACCGCGAAGGCGACGAGCCCTTGCCCTTTCGCGATTTTCCCGGACCCAAGTCCAAGAACGAGGAGAACGAACCATGAGCGCTGACATTCGTCGCGACGCCCCTTTCCGCAAGGGTGAGACGGCCCTTCTGTTGGTCGACATGCAGCGCATCTGGCTGGAGCCGGGGCTCGATCCCCACCATCCCGAACGCGGCCCGGACCACTATTTTTATCGTCAGGTCAACGAAGTTGCCATTCCAAACACCGAAAAGCTGCTGAAGGCTGCCCGCGAAAACGGTGTCGAGGTGCTGCACACCATCATCCAGTCTTTGACCCGGGATGGCCGTGACCGCTCACTCGATCACAAGCTGACGCCGATCCATGTCTCACCCGATCTGCCGGAAGGCTTGCCGCCCGAAAATCTCGGTCCGAAGGGCGATGAAATCCTTTTGCCGAAAACCTCCTCCGGCGTCTTCAACTCCACCAATATCGACTATCTGCTGCGTAATCTCGGTATCCGTTATCTCGTCGTCTGCGGTGTGCTGACAGACCAGTGCGTCGACATGGCGGTGCGCGACGGTGCCGACCGCGGCTTTCTCGTGACTTGTGTCTCGGATGCCTGCGCGAGCATTACCCCGGAACGGCACGAGGGCGCCTTGAACGCCTTCGGCGGCTATTGCCACCTTGCCGATACCGAAGCGGTTATCGCCAAGTTCGCCACGATGGAGGCCTGAAATGAGCGCCGACCTGCCCACGCTCGCCAGCATTGTCACCACCGATTTCACGGCCATCACCCGTGGCCGTCCGGTGCGGTTCGACCGGCTGGAAAAATACCGCGCCGGCGGCATTGGCTGGGTGCCCGCCAACATCTCGCTGACGCCCTTCAACGTGATCGCCGATCCCAATCCCTGGGGTTCGGCGGGCGACCTGCGCATCCTGCCGGATCTCGACGCCGTTTTCTTCACCGATGCGACGGGTGCCGCCACGCCGCTTGTGATGGTGCCGGGCGATGTGGTCGAGCTTGACGGAGCGCCCTGGTCGTGTTGCTCGCGCAGCTTTCTCAAGCGGGCCATCGAGGATCTGGAAGCCGAGACCGGGCTTTCGGTCATCTCGGCTTTCGAGCAGGAATTTCAGGTCAGCGGGGCCTCGCTTGAAGCGGCGCATCCCTTTTCTGTCCGGGCACTGCGCCGGGCCGATGGCTTCGCCTCTACGGTGCTTCTGGCGCTCGAGCAGGCTGGGGTTGATCCGGAAATGTTCCTTGCCGAATATGGCGACAACCAGTTCGAGGTAACGCATGGCCCGGCCAATGCGTTGACTGCGGCCGATCGGGCCGTGGCGATACGCGAGATCGTTCGCGAAATCGCCGCTAACCGGGGTTGGCGGGCATGCTTTGCACCAAAAACCAGCCTTGCCGGTGTCGGTAACGGCGTACACATTCACGTCTCGCTGGTCGATGCCGCAGGCAACCCCGCCACATACGATGCCAACGATCCGCACGGGCTTTCGCAGGCTGCCGGTTCGTTTGCCGCCGGCATCTTGCGTCACATGCGGGCGCTCACCGTGTTCACCGCGCCCGGTCCGTCTTCCTATTACCGCCTCCAGCCCCATTACTGGAGTGCTGCCTGGACATGGCTCGGCGAAAAGGACCGCGAGGCCTCGCTTCGCATCTGCCCGGTACTGACGCTTGGCGGCAAGGATCCCGCTGGCCAGTTCAATCTTGAGTACCGGGCCGCCGATGCCACGGGTAATCCCTATCTCTCGCTCGGCGTCCTGATCCGCGCTGGCCTTGAGGGCCTGCGTCAGAAATTGCCAGCGCCGCCTGTCTTTTCCGGCGATCCCGCGCTTCTTTCAGCGGATGAGCGTGTCAGTCTCGGCCTTTACCGTCTTCCCGGCAGCCTGCAGGAGGCCATCGAAGCCTATCAGGCCGACGAAACAGTGCGGTCGTGGTTTCCTCCCGTCTTCGAGGAAACCTATCTCGGCGTTAAGCGCGAAGAACTGAAAATCGCGGACGGAAATACGGCGGATACGATTTGCGCCATGTATCGGGACCGCTATTGATGCCATCTGTTTCATCCCCGCTTGCCGATTGGCCAGCCCCCTTCCGCGTGCTGAACGCTTGCGGGCCCTCGCGTTTTCTTCTGACCTGCGAGCATGCGTCCAACCACATGCCCGCTGAGTATGCCGGTCTTGGTGTGTCGGAGGAGGACCGCTGTCGTCACATCGCTTGGGATATCGGTGCCGCTGCGCTTACCGAGCGGCTTTCTGCCCTCCTCGACGCACCGGCCATCTTGAGCGGTTACTCGCGCCTGCTGATCGATCTCAACCGGCCGCCAGGCGTGCCGTCGAGCATACCTCAGCGCTCGGAAGCGACCGACATTCCCGGGAATGCAGACGTTTCATCCACAGAACGGCAGCGCCGGGTGGAACGGATGTTCACGCCCTATCATACGGCGCTTTCGGCGCTGATCGATGACCGGCAGAAGGCGGGCGGCGCCCGTTTCATCATTGCGGTCCACTCCTTCACGCCTGTTTTTCATGGGGTGGCGCGGCCATGGCATGTGGGCGTTCTGTTTGGTCGCGACCGGCTGCTCGCGGAGCATTTGGCCGCCGCCTATGCCGCGGAAGAAGGCATCGTTGCCGGAACCAATGTGCCCTATGTCATCGACCGGGAGAGCGATTACACCATTCCCGTTCATGGCGAGGATCGTGACATTCCCGCGCTCCTGTTGGAGATCCGTCAGGATCTTCTGGGCGATGATGATAGCATTGAGGCCTGGGCGGTTCGCACGGCGAGGGCGCTCGACTGTCTTCGCTGATCGCTAGGCCGGTTCGGCAACCTTCGGCCTGTGCGCTTCGATCAGGTGATTGCGGAAGACGCGGGCGATTTCGGAAAGCGTGCTGACCGGAAAATGGGCGAGACAGAGTGCGATCTTGAAACTCAGCAAATCGGGCCGCAGCGCCCGCATCTTGCCGGCTGAAACCCATTGCCCGGCATAATGCTTCGGCAGAAAGCTGACATAGCGTCCACTCAGAATGAGGTGCGCGAGCCCTTCCATCGAATAGGCGGTTGCAATCGGCGTTTGCGCAAAAAGCGAACTATAGCCGGTGGCGATCGCATAACCTCGCCGGGCATGGGCCTGTTCGGCAATACGTTCCAGCGTCAGTTGCCGGGCATCCGCTGTAAATAGCGGATGCTGCGCGCCGCAATAGAGGTTCTGCTCCTCGTGGAAAAGCTGCTGGAGATGAACCGCCGCATTCATCGGCTGGTTCGGCACGATGGCGATTTCCATCTGCCGGTTGAGAAGCGCGTTTTCAATCTGGTTGGGCGAAACGACGAGCAGCGTCACATGCACATCCGGAACCTGCCGGTTGAATGCGGCGATGGCGGCATGGATCGCGCAGCGCGGGTTGCCGACTACGGCGTCCACTGCGCCGATACGCAGTTCGCCCACCAGCCGCCCGCGCATCACGCCCACTTCGCTGCGGAAACTGTCGAGCGCGGCAAAGCACTTGATCGTTTCCGCATAGACTTTCTGGCCATGCTCGGTCAGCGCAAAGCCTGACCGTCCGCGCCGGCACAGTGTGAGGCCGAGGCGGGTTTCAAGCGCCGCCATCTGGGCGCTGATGGTCGAGCGGGCAATGCCCAGTTCTTCCTGCGCATGGGTGAAGCCGCCATTCTCGACCACGGAGCGGAAAATCCGCAATTGCCGTAGATCGACATCGCTCAACGGGGGGATGTGCTGGGACATGATGCGTCTGTAAAATCGGACGTTTAGTTTTGAACTTCGATATTATCGGACGTTTCTCTCTATGGCAACGTCAGGGCACTCGATCCTGTCCGGAGCCCAAAAATGACCGCTTCCAAACCGTCCAGCCGCAGCTTTCAACCCGTTTCTGCCTTTGATTCCCCGCGCTATGCCGGGGCGGCGACCTTCATGCGCCTGCCGCTGCTCGGTCTGGACGCGTCGGATATCGATGCCGTCGATATCGGCATTGTCGGCGTGCCGTGGGATGGCGGCACCACCAACCGGCCGGGCACGCGCCACGGGCCGCGCCAGCTTCGCGATCTCTCGACCATGCTGCGCCCGATCCATCCGGCCACCGGCATGAACCCCTATACAATCTGCAACGTGGCGGATCTCGGCGATAGCCCGGTCAACCCGGCCGATGTGATGGATGCGCTGACCCGCATCACCGGCTTTTATGCCGGGCTCAAGGCGCGCGGCATCACGCCGCTCAGCGCCGGCGGCGATCATCTCATGTCCTATCCGATCCTCAAGGCTCTTGCCGCCGACGGTCCGGTCGGCATGATCCATTTCGATGCCCATACCGATCTTTTCGACGATTATTTCGGCGGCTTCAAATACACCCATGGCACGCCGTTCCGCCGTGCCATCGAGGAAGGCTATCTCGATCCGAAGCGGGTGGTGCAGATCGGCATTCGCGGCACGATGTATGACGGCAGCGACGTGGCCTGGGGTCTTGAACAGGGCGTGCGCATCATCCGCATCGAGGAATTCGAGGAACGCGGCGTCGATGACGTGATGGCGGAAGCCCGCGCCATTGTCGGCGACCTTCCCACCTATGTCACCTTTGATATCGACAGCCTCGATCCCTCGGTGGCGCCGGGCACCGGCACGCCGGAAGTCGGTGGCTTCTCCACCCGCGAGGCGCAGCGCATGGTGCGCAAACTGGCCGGCCTCAACCTGATCGGCGCCGATCTTGTCGAGGTTTCGCCGCCCTTCGACCCGGCCGGCGGCACCGCCTGGGTCGGTATTTCCATGATGTTCGAACTTCTCTGTGTGCTTGCGGCCTCGCCCGCCACCCGCAAATCCGCCTGATCCTTCCTCCCAAGCCCCTCAATCTGGAGACCACGCATGAACAAGCAGACCCGTTCCCGCCTTCGCGTATCCCTGCTGGCCGTCGTCACGACGCTTGGCCTTGCCTCGCCCTCGCTTGCCGCTGAAAAGCTCAAGGTGGCCCTGTCCACCTGGGTCGGCTATGGCCCGCTCTTCATAGCCAAGTCGCAAGGCCTTTTCGAAAAGGAGGGTCTCGATGTCGATCTCATCATCATGGAAGACGTGAAGACCCGCATGCCGGCGCTTGCCGCAGGGCGTATCGATGCCGCCGTGACCACCATCGACACGGTGCTGGGCTTTTCCTCCGCCGAACACGCGATGACCTATCTCTTCGCCGTGGACGACAGCCGTGGCGGTGACGGCATCGTCGCCACCAAGGACATCAAGTCGGTCGCCGATCTCAAGGGCAAGAAGGTCGCCTATACCGAGGGCTCGGTGTCGCAGTTCTTTCTCAGCGTGCTTCTGAAGGACGCCGGTCTTTCGCTGAAGGATGTCCAGTCGCTCAACATGACGGCGGGGGATGCCGGTGCGGCCTTCGTGGCCGGCAAGGTGGATGCAGCCGTGACCTGGGAACCGTGGCTGAGCCGCGGCAAGGCCGCGCCGCACGGTTCCGTTCTGGTGGATAGCGCGCAGAAACCCGGCCTGATCACCGATGTCATGGTCACGACCAAGAAGACGCTTTCCGAACGGGAAGCGGCGATGAAGGGCCTTTACCGCGCATGGGCCGCTGCTGTCGACTGGCAGAAGGCGCATGTGGAAGACGCCGACAAGATCATGGCCAAAGGCGTCGGCGGCTGGCTGGAAGACCCGAAGGTGTTTGCCGAAACCCGCGCCGGCATCGCCTTCTACGACAACGCCATGAACCAGAGCTTCATGGATCCGGCCAATGCCGATGGCATTCTCGGCACCATCGTCAAGGCAAAGACGCTGGGCGAGGAAGCCGGCCTGTTCAAGGTATCGGCCGAACCGGCCTCGATGATCGCGACGGGTATCGTCAAGTAAGCCACGAACGGAGCAGGCACCATGAAGACCAGATCGCTTTTCTCGCCGAAAACCGCCATTCCCCGCACCACCTATGTCGGGTTGAGCGTTGCATCGGTGCTGGCCATTTTCGGTCTGTGGTGCCTGCTCACCTATGGCGGTTTCACGCCGCCGGATTTCCTTGCCACGCCCGGCGAGGTGCTGGCCGCCGCCATTCACCGCATTGCCAATCTCTCGCTGTTCGAACACATGGCCTCGAGCCTTGAGGTCATCCTGTCCGGCTTCATCCTCGCGTCCGTTCTGGCGGTGCCCATCGGCATTCTCATGGGTTCGTTCCCGGCGGTGCAGGCCATATTCGAACCGATCACCGGCTTCATGCGCTATATTCCGGTCTCGGCACTCATTCCGCTGCTGATCTTGTGGATCGGTATCGGCATCGAGCAGAAGATCATGGTGATCTTCCTCGGAACGTTCTTCCAGCAGCTTATCCTGATCTCGGACGTGTCCGCCCGCGTCAGCAAGGATCTGATCGATTGCGCCTTCACGCTGGGCGCCCGGCGCGGACAGGTCGTGATGCGCGTTCTCCTGCCCGCCTGCATGCCGGGCGTCATGGATAACTTGCGTGTGACGATGGGCTGGGCCTGGACCTATCTCGTGGTGGCGGAACTCGTCGCAGCCGATAGCGGCCTCGGCTACATGATCCTCAACGCCATGCGCGGTCTCTTCACCGATGTCATCCTGCTCGGTGTCTTCACGATCGGCATTCTCGGCCTGATCACCGATTTCTTCTTCAAGTGGTTGCGCCAGCGTCTGCTGCCGTGGTCGGTCAATCTTTAAGGAGCCGCCCCATGAGCCTTCTTACTCTCAAGGATGTTTCGGTCCGTTTCGAACCCAAGGGCAAGCCGCCCGTCACCGCGCTGGCCGAGGTGTCGCTGACCGTGCCTCACGACACGTTTTCGGTGCTGGTCGGTCCCTCAGGCTGCGGCAAGTCCACCCTGCTCAGGTTGGTGGCCGGGCTGGAGGAACCGACAAGCGGCAGCATCACGCTGGATGGCAGGCCGATCGAAGGTCCGTCGCGCGAGCGTGGCATGGTGTTCCAGAGCTACACACTCTTTCCCTGGCTGACCGTGCGCGAGAATGTGATGTTCGGACCGAAGCTCAAGGGCCTCCCCAAGAGCGAATGCGCGGCGATTGCCGACGAACTGATCGAGGCCGTCCATCTCAAGGATTTCGCCCGGTCTTACCCGACAGAGCTTTCCGGCGGCATGCGCCAGCGCGTCGCCATTGCGCGAGCACTGGCCAACGATCCGCGCATTTTGCTGATGGACGAGCCCTTCGGCGCGCTGGACAGCCAGACGCGACAGGTGATGCAGGAACTGCTTCTCGAAATCTGGCAGAGCAAGCGCAAGACGGTGCTGTTCATCACCCATGATATCGACGAGGCGATCCTGCTCGGCGATGACATCCACGTCATGACGGCGCGGCCCGGACGGATCAAGGCGTCCATTGCCAACACCATCGCCCGCCCGCGTGACATCGACACGCTGATCTCCGAGGAGTTCATGGGCTACAAGCGGCAGATCCTGTCACTCATGCACAATGAGGCGCTGAAGGCGGCGATGTAATGTTCGCCGTCCATGACGCATTGAACGGTTCACGGGGCGGTGCTGACCGGCCCGCCCTGCAGTGACGGTCACGGTAGTCGCAAGTGCGGGAGACGGCAACGAGGCGATGAAAACCGGATCGAAGCGCATGATGCCGGTGAAAGCACCTTGTTTATCCCGGGCACGGTTTCGAGTGGATCACGGGCGGTCAGCTATGTGGCAAACCGAACGTCCCGCATCCTGCGCCTGTGGCTTCGCCGTGCCAGAGAAACAACGCCGAAAGACCGAGTTGTTCGGCCAGCGGCAGCCCCCGTTCTGCGCCCAGAACCATGAACGCCGTCGCCCAGGCGTCAGCACTCATGCAGTCGCGCGCGATGACACTGACGGAGGCCGGAGACTGGAGGAGCGGCATGCCGCGCTTCGGATCGATGGTGTGTGAAAGCAACCGTCCGTCGACCTCTACAAAGTGTCGGTAGTCTCCCGAGGTGGCGATGGCGGCATCCTGAAGCTCAAGGATCGAGTGCGCCGCGCGGGCTTTGCGGTCCGGCGTTTCGATGGCGATGGCCCAGCCACGGCCATCGGGCTGGGTGCCGAGCGCGCGCAGTTCGCCGTCGATGGCGAAGAGACCTGCCGTCACGCCGTGTTGGAGAGCGGTTTCCGCAAGCCGGTCGACGCCGAAGCCTTTGGCTATGCCGTTGAGATCGAAGCGCATGGCCGCGTGCTTTCGAGCCTTGCGGTTGGCGCGGTCGAGTTCCAGCAGGTCGTAGGCAGGGCTGCGTGACGCAACGCGGGCGGCTTTGATCGCGGCTTCACTCGCCTGCTCCGGGCCGAAGCCCCAGGGGACGATGGCATCGCCCAGGCCGATATCAAAGGCGCCGCCGGAGGCGCGACCGATGGTCAGCCCGGCATCGAGCACCGCCATGAGGTTCTCCGGCAGGTCCACCCATGCGCCGGGCGCTGCCGCGTTCAGGCGATTGAGGTCGCTTTCCGGCTTCCAGGTGGACATCTGCCGATCCACGTCGCCCACGGCCTTTTCAAGCGCGGCGCGGATTTCGCCGGTGTCGAAATCGCGCGGCATGTGGAACAGGGCAGACCAGCGGGTGCCCATGGTTGGCCCGTTGAGGGCGTGGCGGGTGAGATCAGTAAATGTCTTCGGCATAGCGGCCTTCTGCTTTCAGGCTGGCAAGGCTCATGCCTTGCGGAGCAAGAATATCGGCAAGGGCGGCGGCGACGCCCGCTGCCATGTCGCGCCCGCCGCAAACGAGAACCTGTCCGCCGGCGGCAATCAGCTTGGCAAGGCGGCTTGCATCCCTGCGCAGGATATCCTGAACATAGGCCGGTGTCGCCGTGCGGGAGAAGGCGGTGAAAACGGAGGTCAACCGTCCGTCGTCCTTCCAGTCCGCCAGTTCCTCGGCATAGAGCGCATCGCTTGCCGGGTGGCGGGTGCCGAAATAGAGGTACATCGGCTGGTGAGCGCGGTTGGCGCGGGCAAAACCGGCAAGCGGTCCGATGCCAGTGCCGGCACCGATCAGGATGATCGGCTGGCGGCCGCGCGCCGGGCGAAACGCCGGGTTCGGGCGAATGAAGGCCGTCACGGTTTCACCAGGTTCCAGCGCCGTCAATCGGGTGGAGCAAAGCCCGCCGGCCTGCCGGCGCACGCAGATTTCCAGAAAGCCGTCCTTCGCGCCCGAGGCCAGCGAATAAAAGCGTGGCAGGTCGGAGCCCTCGGGCACGATACCGATGAGATCGCCGGCTTCGAACCGCGGCAGGCCCTTGCCCGTCAGCCGCTGCCAGAGCGAAGGCACCGGCAGGGCAAAGCGCAGGATGGCGGTTGTTGCCTGAACATTGGCGCCGTAATCGCGGCGGGAAACGAGCGTCAGGGTCCAGAGCTTCGGCGCAACGGTTTGGTGGTTCAGTTCGAAATCCTGCCCCAGCGCCTGCGCCAGTGCCCGGCCCCAGCGGGCGAAATCCTGCGGCGACTGGCGGTCGACCGTCTCGAAGGGGGTGAGCACGGTCCATCCCTTTTCCTCGGCCTCGCGGGCGATTTTCGCGGCAAAGCCGCAATAGGCGGGGAAGGTTCGTTCGCCGAACCCGAGCACCGCCAGCGACAGGTCGGGGCGCACCGGCGCACCGGCAAAACGCTCGAGAAAGCCTGCGGCAGATGTCGGAGCTTCGCCGTCGCCATAGGTGGCGGCAAGCAGCAGCAGGCGCTTCGCTTTCGTCCAGCGTTCCGGCGCGAAGGCAGACATGGCGGCAACGTGAACGGCAAAGCCCTGTTCAGCCAGCGTGCCACGCAGGGTTTCGGCAAAGCCCCAGGTCGTGCCGCCCTCGCTGCCGACGAGGATGATGGTGTCGGCCTCGCCCGCGGCAATGGAGGCTCTCTTGCGGTCGCGACGGCTGTCGAGCCAGACCTTGACACCGGTCCAGCCGAGCACGGGCACACCCAGGGCGGAAAGGCCGAGAAGAAGCCCGAGCCAGGCCATGCCCTGACCTGTGTGCAGCATGGCGGCGGTATCATTGACCGTGTCGACCCAGTTGGCGTCGTTCCAGGCGAGAAGCGCGCCGTTGCCCTGATCGATGTAGCCCTGACCGCGCTCCGTCTTCACGGTGAAGACATCCGTCGCGTCACCATCCGCCGGAAAATTCAGCGATTTGAGTTCCTCCAGCGGTATGGCCTGAAGGGCGGCTATCGACGCGACCGGGACATGCGTTTCGCCACTGACCGTGGCGGGGAAGGGTGGTGCGCCGGCCCCTTCCGGCAGAATGTCGAATGTGGCGGCGGTCATCCACAGCGCGGTGAGGGCAGAGAGAAAGAGGCCGGGCAGGGCAAGGCGTGAGACGATGGTGTGCAGACGCCCGTTACCCTTGCCGCGCACCGGCTTCAGAATACCCCGCCAGCTTCCGGCACGCCGTGCCATGACGAAGAGGCCGGACACCGACAGGAGAAGCATCGCTGCCGCACCGCCAGCCGTCACCAGCCGGCCGGTATCGTCGAGCAGAAGCGAGCGGTGGACGTTGGTCAGCAGCCGTTGCAGGCTGGACGTGCCGGCGCTGCCGGCCGGCTGGCCGGTGGCCGGATCGATGATGGCGGAGGCAGGCTGGTCGCCTTCGAAATAATAGGCGGTGATGCGCCCGGAAGGTGCTCGCCGGATCTGCTCCACCGAAGGTTCGGCGGCCTGTACACGCGCGGCAAGTTCGGCAACGCTGATGGCTTGCGCGGCGGGCGTTCCGAACACTTCGGCGGCGGGGAAGACGGAAAGCGCGGTTCCGCTCAGTGCGATGACGATGAGAAGCCCGGCGGCAACAAGTCCGAACCAGCGGTGGAGAGACCGGATCATGATGGATGACCTGTCCTTAACGTGTGTAGCTGAAATCGGCGATGTAGCGGGTGCCCTTGACCGTCTGGCCAGAGCCGGCCGAGGTTAGCGGAATGACGATCTCGTTCGGGCTGTCGCGCATGTCTTCCACGGCGGAATCGATGTGTAACTGGTAGCCTGCATCGAACAGCGTATCGGCCAGATCGACGGTGATCTTGAGTGAGCGTCCCGCACCGACGCTGGCGCCGGAAATGCCGCTGATTTCGCCGGTATCTCCGCCGGAGGCGCGATACCAGCCGCTCAGATGCTCGTAATATTTCGCCTTGCCGCCCGCCATCCACAGGCTGCCGGCATATTTGCCCTGCGCATCCGTCACGTAATAGGCGAGGTAGGCGCCGTCGCCGCCGTAGTTGCGCATGTTGGTGCTCAGGGTTACCTGACCGGCCTGGGCAAAGGCGGGAATGGTGAGCGCCGTGGTGACGGCGAGCATGGCGAAAAGGGACTTCAGTCGCATGGGGTTCTCCTGCAGTGGTGTGGGAAAAAGGGGATTGTGAAATCAGCGGCGGCCGTGCCGGCCCTCGATTTCCCTGATCTCAAGGGTTACGGGGTCGATCTTTGCCTCGAAGCGGCGACCGGCGCTGTCTGTGCCGTAGACCTCGTAGCAGCCATCATCGATCTTGATGCGCTTCAGCGACCAGCCCTGCTGTTCGGCCAGTTCACGCACCGCCTCGCGGGATTTCCACTCGCCGGTCGGGGCATCGCAATCGGCGAAGGCCAGAACGGGCGAGGTGGCCAGAATGGTCAGGGCCAGTATGGGCAGGATGCCGGTCTTCATCATCGTTTCCTCTCGTTGTCGGGGTCATCAATCCCGCGGTAAACTGACGGCGACCTGACGGATTGCTCCTTCCTGCTTCAGCTTCCCGTAAGCTGGCGGGTGGACTACGGTTTCAGGCAAAAGGAGAAGCGGATATGCGCGTATTGCTGATCGAGGACGACACGGCGCTGGGTGCGGCCATTCGCGACCAGATCGCCGCCGATGGCCATTCCGTCGATTGGGTTCAGCGGCTGGATCGTGCCGGCGATGCGCTTGCCGCCGCCGCCTTCGATCTCGTGCTGCTCGACCTGATGCTGCCTGATGGGCTCGGCATTCCCTTCCTGCGGGCGCTGAGGGCGCGGGGCGACGTGACGCCGGTCATCATCCTCACGGCGCTCGATCAGGTGTCAGACCGCATTGCCGGGTTGAATGCCGGTGCGGACGATTACATGGTCAAGCCTTTCGATCTGGCCGAACTTTCCGCCCGCATCGGCTCGGTTGCGCGCCGCTACACCGGCAATCCAAACCCGATCATCACGCTCGGGCCGCTGGAAATCGACATTGCGGCCCGCAATGTGCGGGCCAACGGTAAGCCGGTCATTCTGACGGCGCGGGAATGGGTGTTGTTCGAAGCCTTTCTGCAACGCCCCGGTCAGCTTCTTTCGAAGGCGCAACTCGAAGAGCGCCTCTATTCTTTCGATACCGAAATCGACAGCAACGCCATCGAGGTGCACGTGAGCCGTCTCAGAAAGAAGCTCGGCGCTTCCGTTATCGAGACCGAGCGCGGCCTCGGCTACAGGCTGGGCCGGCCATGAGGATGTTTACATCGCTTCAGGCGCGGCTCGCCATCGCCATCGGTTTGTCTGTCACGCTGCTGTGGCTCGCGGCCGCCGCTGTCACCGCGCATCGGGTGGGGCGGGAAATGGAAGAGGTGTTCGACGACGGGCTGAAAGCCACCGCCCAGCGCATTCTGCCGATCATCCGGCACGATCTGCGCGAGGGGCGTCAGCGCAAGGATGCCCCTCCGGGTCACGATGATGAGGACGACGACGATGCCCGCCCGGCGCGCATCGGACGCGAGGCGCGCTACGGCGAGGATGTAACCTTCATCGTCCGGGACCGGGATGGGCAGATTCTGCTGGGTTCGAGGAATGCCGATGCGGCGATCTTTCCGGCGTTCGAGAAGCGTGGCTTCCTGCGCACCGCCACCCATCGCCTCTATTACGACACAAGCCCGGATCGGAACCTGACGATCGCTGTCGCCGAACCGCTAGAACAACGACAGAAATTGTCGCGCAAGATGTTGTTCGGCCTGCTCGCGCCGCTTCTCGTCGTCATTCCCATCAGCCTGCTGACAATCCTTTATTCCGTGCGCCGCTCGCTGCGCCCGGTGCAGGTGTTGCAACAGGATCTGGCCCATCGCGGCGTGCAGGATCTTTCGCCACTGCCGGATGGTGGCCTGCCGAGCGAACTCAGCCCGATTTCGGCGGGGATCAACCAGCTTCTCGAACGGTTGAAGGCCGCCTTCAATGCCGAACGCAGCTTTGCGGCCAATGCCGCGCACGAACTGCGAACGCCGGTGGCCGGTGCCATTGCCCAGGCCCAGCGCATCCGCTCGGAAACGCAGGAAGAGCAGACTGGCCAGCGGGCGGCGGAAATCGAGACGACGCTGAAGCGATTGATGCGAATGTCGGAAAAACTGATGCAGCTTGCCCGGGCCGAAGGCGGGCGTCTGCGCGCCGACGAACCCTCCGACCTCCGCATGGTCTTGAAAATGGTCATTCAGGATTTCGCCCGCGCCGGAGAGGCCCGGATTGTCTCAAGCGTCCCTGATGTGCCGGTCCCCTCGTTGCTTGATCCCGATGCGGTCGGGATCCTTGCCCGCAATCTCATCGAAAACGCCCTGAAACACGGGGCGGACGGCGGTCGTGTCGACGTGGCGCTGGAGGCCGATGGTGTGTTGCGGGTGGCCAATGACGGGCCGGTGCTGCCGCCTGAGGCGATGGAAAAGCTGATGCGCCGTTTCGAACGCGGAAACGGCAAGATTGGCGGGATCGGGCTTGGGCTGTCCATCGTCAAGGTGATTTGCGACCGGGCCGGCGCGGATATCAGCGTCACCTCGCCCCGTGCAATCGGCAAGGACGGCGTGGAGGTGAAGGTCACGATCCCGCTGGCCTGATTCCGCTGCTTGTGCTTGCCGGCTGGAGTGAAAGCCTGTGGTCGATCTATGCCGCGGTTCCGCTCTATATGGAGGCGCCCGAAGCGATGGGTGGATCGTATCGGAATGCGAGGTCCGGTCGGCGGCACTCAATCCGGATCGTTGCTGTCGTCAACCTCGTCGGCGCAGGGCCAATGCGCCGGGGCCGTTAGGCCCGGCGGCAGTTTCGTCTTGTTGTCGCCGCAAGCCAGATTGATCTGTTCCTGAACGAGACCGGTGGCTGCGGAAAGATCGACGCCATCAAGACGGGTCAGGAGCAGGAAGGCATTGTCGAAATCGATCGGCCCGCTGAATGCGGCACCGGCCACGCGCGCGCGGGCAAGGTTGGCCATGGTGAAGCGGCTGCCGGTAATATCCGCTCCGCGGAAATCTGCCCGCCCGAGTTCGGCTTTGGTGAAATCGGCGTCACGCAGCTTCGCACCGCGGAAATCGGCGCGCTGAACCTCGGCGTTTGTGAACTTTGCGCCGTTGGCCGTGCTACCGTTGAAATTGACACGGTAGGCCTCGACGCGGCTGAGATTGGCATCTTGAAGATCGGCCTCGGCAAATGAGGCGCGTATCATTTTCGCCTTTTCGATGTCCGCGGATTTCAGAGATGAACCGCGGAAATCGGTAAAGCTGAGATCGGCTTTCGCGAGGTTGGCATTGTCGAGTTGGCTGCCGGGGATGACCAGCATCGACTTCTTGCAGCCACTCCAGTCAGCGCCCGGCTGTGGACCGCCCCGACAGTCGGCTGCAAACGCGGCCCCGGATGCTCCCGCAATCAGCAGGGGCACGGTCATTGCAGCAGCGGCCAGGATGCGCCTTTGCAACGAGCGTCCATAATTGAAACCGGTCATGACACCGCTCCGAAACCGAAGGTCAATGCGCGATGGCGCATTTTCTCCTTGTTATCTAGTGAGCCATCGACGCCGTGAAAACAGGCAAATGACAGGTTAGCGCCACATCTTAACAATTCTATCGCAATCTTGCCTTCCCGTCACGAGCCGATGCGGTGTGCCGGCCGCTGCCGCAATGCAGAGGCGGCATGAACATTCTCAGGCAATCAGCAATTCGGCTTCTGCGGCCTGGATCGCTTCGGCGATATCGGGCGGCGGCGGCTGGTTTGTGGCCAGTGTGGTGATGCCGTCGAAGCCACAGACCCGGACAAGCGCCGGCTTCGAGAATTTGCTGTGGTCGGTGACGACAAGCCTTCGCTTGCCGCGGGAAAGTACGTTGCGGGCAAATTCCGCCTCTTCCAGATCGTAATCGGCAATCCCGTCCGGCGTGATCGCGCCAGCGGTGATGACGGCATGGGTGACGTTGAACCGGTTGATGAATTCGATGGCGGTGGAGCCGAAGGCCGCGCCGTTATCGCTGCGTAACTCGCCGCCGGCCATGTAGACCCGGTTTCCGTTGACGGTCGCCAGTGTCCGGGCAATGTCGGAGGAATTGGTGACGACCGTCAGGCGGCGATGGCCGTGCAATTCACGGGCAAGAAAACTGGTCGAAGTGCCGGTATCGAGCATGATGGAATCGCCGTCGCGGATGGTGGCGGCGACGGCGGCGGCGATGGCCTTCTTCGCCTCGCTGTTCTCGCGCATGCGCTTTTCGAAGGGCGCTTCACCGATTTCCGAGGGCAGGCTGACAGCGCCGTGCAGGCGCATGACGCTGCCCTCATCCACGAGGGGCTTGATATCGCGACGGATAGTTTCCAGCGAGACGTCGAGAACGCGGGCAAGTTCGGAAATGGCAATCGTGCCGTCGCGCTCAAGCAAGCGAAAAATATCGCGGTGGCGTTTCGATGGCTGCATTCCGGTTGATCCTCTTTCACGCGATCCTAATGGGAAGAGGAGCGTCCCGCAACCGCAGCCACGAAAACGGGCATAAAAACACAAAAAGCCACAAAACCGGATTGACAAGCCGCGCCGCCTCGCATGTCATAGGGCTGCGCGCTCGGTAGTTGAAGCCATAAGAAAACGGGGAACGGCGGGGCGCTCAAGCTGAATGATGGCGACGGTCTTCAGGCCGGCGCGACGAACCCGGACCGGGCGGCCTTTTGCAAGGCCGTGCGAACGCCTGTTCGTGCGCTATGTGGCTGACCGACCTAGGCAACCGGGAGATGGCGAGATGAGCGAAAGTCCGGCTGCACCGCCCGAAGCGCGCATTGCGCGGCTTCCGTGCTGGAACGGCCCCGTCACGTTCGAACCGCTCAAGGGTGGTTTAAGCAATGACAGTTTCGTGGTGACCGACGCATCAGGCCGGCATGTGGTGCGGTTCGGCAAGGACTACCCGTTTCACCATGTCTATCGCGATCGGGAACTGATGAGCGCGCGGGCCGCGCATGAAGCCGGCTTCGCACCCAAGGTTGAATACGCCGAGCCCGGTGTGATGGTCGCCACCTTTCTGGAGGCCAGAACCTTTTCGCCTGCGGATGTGGTGGCCGAGCGTTTGCGGGTGGCCGAGCTTCTGCGGCGGTTTCATGCGGCGATGCCGCATCACGTCTCGGGGGCCGGTTTCATCTTCTGGGCCTTTCACGTCATCCGCGATTATGCCCGCACGCTTGATGCCGGCGGCAGCCGCATGAAGCCGGAACTGACCCGTTATCTGACCCTTGCCACCGAACTGGAAGCCGCACAGGCGCCGCTGCCTGTCGTGTTCGCTCACAACGATCTCCTGCCGTCGAACTTTCTCGATGATGGTGAGCGGCTCTGGCTGATCGACTTCGAATATGCGGGTTTTTCCACTGCGATGTTCGATCTGGCGGGCGCATCCTCGAATGCCGGGTTCACGGCGGAGCAGTCGGAGGAGTTCCTCACCGCCTATTTCGGTGCCGAGCCGGCACCCGCCATCCGCCGGTCGATGGCGGCGATGCAATGCGCATCGCTGCTGCGCGAGGCGATGTGGAGCATGGTGTCGGAACTTTATCTTTCCGCTCCAGGTGCCGACTACGTCGCCTACACCACCGAAAATCTCGAGCGGCTTGAAGCCGCACTTTCCTCCTATACCGAAACCTACGGGAAATTCTCATCATGACCCTGCCTTCCCACGCCGGGATCGTCGTTATCGGCGGCGGCATCATCGGCTGCTCCACAGCCTACCATTTGGCCCGCGATCACAAGGCGGATGTACTGCTTCTGGAACAGGACATGCTGACCTCCGGTTCCACCTGGCATGCCGCGGGTCTCGTCGGGCAGTTGCGCTCGTCCGCTTCGATCACCCGTGTGCTGAAATATTCGGTCGATCTCTACAAGGGGCTGGAGGCGGAAACCGGCCTGGCGACAGGCTGGAAGATGACGGGTTGCCTGCGCCTTGCCACCAATCAGGACCGCTGGACCGAGTTCCGGCGGCTGGCGACGACGGCAAAAAGCTTCGGCATGGAGATGCATCTCGTTTCACCGGAAGAGGTGAAGCGCATGTGGCCGCTCATGAATGTCGATGATCTCGTCGGCGCAAGCTGGCTGCCGACCGACGGGCAGGCCAGCCCTTCCGATATAACCCAGTCGCTGGCGCGCGGCGCACGCATGCATGGCGCGAAGATTGTCGAGAAGGTGCAGGTGACCGGCTTCGAAATGCAGGACGGCCGTATCGTCAAGGTCAAGACGACGCTTGGCGACGTTGCCTGCGAAAAGGTCGTCAACTGTGCCGGGCAATGGGCGCGGCAGGTGGGGGCGATGGCTGGCATCAACGTGCCGCTGCAGGCCGTCAAGCACCAGTACATCATCACCGACAGGATCGAGGGACTGGCGACCGACGCGCCGACCATTCGTGATCCCGACCGCCGTACCTACTTCAAGGAAGAGGTTGGCGGTCTGGTGATGGGCGGCTACGAGCCCAATCCCAAGCCGTGGATGACCGACGACCTGCCGAACGACTGGGCCTTCCGCCTGTTCGATGACGATTTCGATCATTTCGAACAGCATATCGAACAAGCCATGGTGCGCGTGCCGATCCTTGAAAAGACCGGTGTCAAGCAGATGATCAACGGACCCGAGAGCTTCACGCCGGACGGCAACTTCATTCTGGGTGTGGCGCCGGAATGCCCGAACATGTTTGTCGGCGCGGGTTTCAATGCCTTCGGCATCGCATCCGGTGGCGGCGCGGGTTGGGTTCTGGCGCAATGGGTGGTCGATGGCGAGGCGCCGCTCGATCTGTGGACGGTCGATATCCGCCGCTTCTCGGGTCTGCATCGCGACCGGCAATGGGTGCTAGACCGCACGCTGGAAGCCTATGGAAAACACTACACGATCGGCTTCCCGCACGAGGAATATGAGAGCGGACGCCCGCGTCTCGTGTCGCCGATTTATGAGCGGTTGAAGGCGCATAACGCAGTGTTCGGCTCCAAGCTGGGCTGGGAGCGGCCGAACTGGTTCGCACCTGCGGGCACGGAGCCGAAGGATATCTATTCGATGGGCCGGCAGAACTGGTTCGGACCGGTCGGCGAGGAACATGCCCATGTGCGCAAGGCGGCCGGTCTTTTTGACCAGTCCTCCTTCGCAAAGTACGAATTGGCCGGTCCCGATGCGGTCACGGCGCTGGAGTGGGTCTGCGCCAACGATGTCTCGCGCCCGGCGGGTCGCCTGACCTATACGCAGCTTCTGAATACCCGTGGCGGCATCGAGGCCGATTTGACGGTGGCCCGGATCGCCGACGATCTGTTCTACATCGTCACGGGCACTGGCTTCCGGACCCATGATCTCGGCTGGATCACCGATCATATTCCCGCCGGGCTCGATGTAACCGTTCGCGATATTACCGAGGAATGGGGCACGCTGTCGCTGATGGGCCCGAAAGCGCGCGACATTCTGTCGGCCGTCACCGATGCCGACGTCTCCAATGCCGGCTTCCCCTTCGGCCATGTCAGGGAAGTCGCCATCGCCGGTCACACTGTGCGGGCCTTGCGCGTCACCTATGTCGGCGAACTCGGCTGGGAACTGCATATGCCGATCGATGCCGCCGGCGAGGTGTTCGATGCGCTGATGGCGGCGGGCAAGCCCTTTGACCTCAAGCCCGTCGGCTATCGTGCGATGGAATCCCTGCGTCTTGAAAAGGGTTACCGGGCCTGGGGTTCGGATATCACGCCGAACGATACGCCATTCGAGGCCGGCCTCGGCTGGGCTGTCAAGCTGAAGAAGGCGACGCCGCTTCTCGGCCGTGCGGCGCTGGAAAAGGTTACAGGCGCGCCGCTGAAAAAGCGCCTTGTTACCTTCACCGTTGCCGATGCCGATGTGGTGCTTGTCGGGCGCGAGACCATTCTGCGCGATGGTGAGCCGGTCGGCTATCTGACGAGCGGCGGTTTCGGCTATACTGTCGGGGCGAATATCGGTCTTGGCTATGTGCGTAACGCCGACGGCGTGAGCGATGAATTTCTCGAGGGCGGAACCTATGAACTGGTGGTGGCGGACGAGCGTGTTCCGGCCACACTTCATCTCGCGCCGCTCTATGATCCGGGCATGATGAAAATAAAGGCATAAGCCCGGATTCCATTGCTGGAAAGGTTCAGGCTCGCCGCACTTGCGGCGGGAGGAAGGTTCTTTGTGCTTGTGACTTGAGCACTGTGTGTATTGGCAGGTGGCAATTCAAAAAAATGTGAGCTACGTCGAAATTTTCGCTTGAATTATTCCTGTCAGTACAATCATATTCCTTATACGAAAAATCACGACAACGTGAATTCGGAAAGCGACGCCAGAATCGCTTTGCATCAGGGGTCGCCCGCGGACTGCGACGCCATTGGGAATGCAGGGGCCACAACGGCGCAGGCCGGTGCGGCAATCCCATACCCGAGACCATGGCGGCAAGCATTTGCATGCAGTGTCCAAAGGGGAACCACAAAAATGCTGACGACGAGACTGCTGACGAAAATGAAAATGGGAGCGATCGCGCTTGCGATGGCCTCCTCCTGCGTAGCCGCCGCCCATGCCCAGGCACCCGAATCCAGCGATCCGATCAAGGTTGCGCTGTTCGACTGGACGAGCGTCAACCTGAACGCCAAGATCTATGGCGGCATTCTCGAAAAGCTCGGCTACACGGTCGAGTATCCGACCGCCGACTATCTTTCGAGCCTGACCACCGGTCTCACCAATGGTGACCTGACCATCGGTATGGAA
This sequence comes from Allorhizobium borbori, assembly GCF_014196535.1. Classification (GTDB taxonomy): domain Bacteria; phylum Pseudomonadota; class Alphaproteobacteria; order Rhizobiales; family Rhizobiaceae; genus Ectorhizobium; species Ectorhizobium borbori. Next base: position 4,043 of record NZ_JACIDU010000027.1, on the reverse strand, counting down.
TTCTGGGCGACGACCGCTGGCGAAGCCATGGCCGCCTCCGATGCCACGGGCCTGACCGAAAACCTCGGCCCGCTGGGTCCGAAGGCCAAGGAAGAGTGGTGGTTTCCGGAATATATGAAGGAAAAATGCCCGGGCCTGCCAAACTGGGAAGCGCTGAAGGACCCGGCCTGCGCGAGCGCCTTCTCGACGCCGGAGACCGCGCCGAAGGGCCGTTACGTCGGTGGTCCCGTGACCTGGGAAGGCTTCGATGACGAACGTGTCGTCTCACTCGGCCTGCCGTTCACCGTTATCCATGCCGGTACCGATGCCGCCATGTTCGCCGAACTCGACTCGGCCTACCAGCGCAAGGCGCCGATCATCCTGTGGGTCTATTCGCCGCACTGGGCCCCTGCCAAGTATAAGGGCGAATGGGTCGAATTCCCGGAATATACCAAGGAATGCTACACGGACCCGAAGTGGGGCGTGAACCCGAACGCGCTTTATGACTGCGGCAAGCCGCATGGCGACATCTTCAAATATGCCTGGAAGGGCATGCAGGAAAAGTGGCCCGTCGCCTACAAGCTGGCCAAGAACTACAAGATCGACACCGCCGAACTCAACGCCATGAGCGGTGAGATCGATCTTGACGGCAAGGCGCCGGAAGACGTTGCTGCCGAGTGGATCGCCAAGCACGAGGCTGAATGGAAGGCCTGGGCGCAATAACGCCCGAAGCCGGAGACTGTGCGGCGGCTCTCCATTCCGAAGGGCCGCCTCTTCCTGACAACAGCACGTCGAGGATCCTATCCATGAACACGATTGCCGATATCGGCGGTCTGGCCGCGCCCCTTGCGAGCGCTGCGCAGCCACGGCCCGTGAAAATGTCATGCCGCAAGGTGTGGAAGCTGTTCGGCCCTGACGCCACGGAATTTCTCGAAACCCGCGACGGGATCGCCAGCGTCGATGATATTGCCAAGGCCAATCTTGTTGGTGCCGTCCGCAATGTGAATTTCGATATCCACGAAGGCGAGATCTTCATCATCATGGGCCTGTCCGGCTCGGGCAAGTCGACGCTGGTGCGCTGCCTGTCACGCCTCATCGACCCCACCTTCGGCACCATCGAATTCGAGGGCAAGGACCTTCTCAAGGTCTCCGATGCCGAACTTATCGAGATGCGCCGCCACCGCATGGGCATGGTGTTCCAGAATTTCGCGTTGCTGCCCCATCTCAACGTCCTCGAAAACATCGCCTTTCCGTTGGCGGTACAGGGCGTGGACAAGGCCACGCGCACGGCGCGCGCCCGCGAGATGATCGAACTCGTCAGCCTCCGCGGCCGCGAACATTTCTATCCGCGTGAGCTTTCCGGCGGGCAGCAGCAGCGCGTCGGGATCGCGCGCAGCCTCGCCACCAAACCCGATATCTGGTTTCTCGACGAACCCTTTTCGGCGCTCGATCCGCTCATCCGCCGCGAAATGCAGGATGAACTGATCCGCCTGCAATCCGTGCTGAACAAGACGATCATCTTCATCACCCATGACTTTGACGAGGCCATCCGGCTGGCGGATCGCGTTGCGATCATGAAGGACGGGCAGGTCATCCAGATCGGCCGGCCCGAAGAACTGGTGCTGAACCCGGCCACCGACTATGTCGCCGAGTTTACCCGCGATGTGCCGCGTTCCAAGGTCGTATCCGCCCGGCGGCTCATGCGTCCGGCAACGGGGGCCGATTATGGCGGAACGGTTGCGCCGGATGCGCGCGTCGCCACCTTCTCCGCTGATATCGTCAGGGTCGGCAAGCCTTTTGCCGTCGTCGATGCCGCCGGTCAGATCCTGGGCGAGGTGACGCCGCGCTCAGTCGTGGCCTTGCTGGCCGGCATTCCGGAAGAGGGGAGCGTTCATGGCTATCCTGACCTCTGATCTGCCCGATGCCGGGATAAAGCGCCTTGTCAGAAGCTGGCCGGCCATATGGGGCTGCGCGCTTGTGGCGGTCTTCGGGCTTTATCTGCTGCGCGACGAGTTTCCCTCCGCCGTCACCTTCCGGGCCGATACCGTCATTCCTTTTTCCGATGGCATGACGATGCTGATGGTCTGGCTGAAGGCGAACATAAGCTGGCTGACGCGTTCGATCACCGACATTCTCGGCGTGCCGCTCGACTTCGCGCTGGGACTTTTCGCCAAGAACCTGAAATTCGGCGCCGGGGCGAACGCCGTCATCTTTCCCCGCCTCTCCTGGCTTGGCGTCTGCATTGCCGCCTTTCTGGCCGGCCACGCCTTCGGCGGCAGGCGACTGGCCGCGCTGGTCGGAGGCTGTTTCCTTTACATCGCGCTTTTCGGCAAATGGCAGAGCGCCATGCTGACCCTTGCGCTCATCGCGATCGCCGTTCCGGCCTGCATCGTCACGGGGGTCGTGATCGGCATCTGGGCGTGGCGCAATCCGAAGGTCGACCGGGTTCTCGTCTCGCCGGTCCTCGATCTGATGCAGACCATCCCCACTTTCGCCTATCTCATTCCGATGCTGCTGCTCTTCGGCAACAGCCCGGTTTCGGCAATGATCGCGACCGCCATATTCGCGACGCCGCCAATGGTGCGCGCCACGATGCTGGGCCTGTCGCGGGTGCCATCCGATCTCGGCGATTTTGGCGACATGGCCGGGTGTACGCCACGCCAGAAACTCTGGCAGGTGCTTCTGCCCTCCGCGCGGCCAACACTGATGGTCGGCGTCAACCAGGTCATCATGCTCTCGTTGAACATGGTCATCATCGCCTCGATGATCGGCGCCGGCGGACTTGGCTATGACGTGCTTCTGGCGCTGCGTGCGCTCAAGGTGGGGGAAGCGATGGAGGCAGGTCTTGCCATCGTCGCGCTCGCCATTGCGCTGGATCGTCTCAGCCAGGCCATGGCCACCAGCGGACAGGCAAAGAAATCGGGTGACCTGGCGTCGCGACCCTTCTACCGCCGGCATATCCATCTGACGCTCGCCATCGCGGCGCTGGTCGTGACGACGCTCGGCAGTCTCTACATCCCGGCGCTTGCCGCCATCCCGAAGGATATGACACTGACGACGGCACCGCTATGGAAGGACGCGCTGAACTGGGTCACGGTCAATCTTTTCGACGTGATCGAGGCGTTCCGCGTCAGTCTCATCCTCTATGTGCTCAATCCGGTGCGCGCGATCTGCGAGGGGTTTCCCTGGCTGGGCGCCGTGGCGCTGGTCGGGCTTGCCGGTTATCAACTCGGCGGTTCCCGGCTGGCGTTGATCGTCGGCGGGCTGACGGCGTTCTGCGCCTTCGCCGGCCTGTGGGAAAAGACCATGGCGACCGTTTATCTCTGCGGGATTTCGGTGGTGCTCTCCTGCCTCATCGGCATCCCGATCGGCTTGATGGCGGCCCGCAGCGACCGGGTGGAGAAGATCGTGACACCGATCATCGACACGCTGCAGGTGTTGCCGTCCTTCTGCTTTATCATTCCTGTTGTGATGCTGTTTCGCGTCGGTGATGTCACGGCCATGATCGCGACCGTTTCCTTCGCCATTGTGCCGGCCATTCGCTACACCAATCACGGCATCCGGCAGGTGCCGCCGACACTGATCGAGGCGGCGCTGGTTTCGGGCTGCACAAGACGGCAGATCCTCTGGCGGGTGCAGTTGCCGGTCGCCCTGCCGGAAATCATGCTCGGTGTCAGCCAGACCATCCTGATGGCGCTTGCCATGATCATCATCTGCGCCATGATCGGCACCCGCGATCTCGGGCAGGAAGTGTTCATTGCGCTTTCCAAGGCCGATTCCGGGCGTGGCATCGTCGCCGGTCTTGCCATCGCCTTCATCGGCATCGTCGCCGACCGGCTTTTCGGAGCGATGGCCGCAAGACGGCGCGAACGTGTCCACTAACGCGTGATCCAGTGAGAGCTTGATCGGATGTCATGTCCGGAAGATGCGTGAAAGCAAGACGTTGGAGTATCCGTTTTGATCAAGCTAGTTTTGGGGTCCATTTGCGATTGTTTTTCAGCAGTGCGTTAGCGAGAACGATGAGTTTTCGCATGATGGCAGTGATGGCGACCTTTGGTGGTTTT
>NZ_JACIDU010000026.1 GCF_014196535.1 Allorhizobium borbori | reverse complement strand
TCATCGACATCTTCACATTCGCCAACTCAACGCCGCTGCCATCCGTCTTCACACGGATCTTAACGTTGTAGTCAACAACCCGCTTAACGGGCACGAGAATCTTCATAAGGCTTCCTCCTTCAGCGAGCGTCCAGCAATGTTCGGCCGCCCGATGACAAGCTAAGATCGGTCGGCGGACATGGATACGCATTTTTCCCCCGATTACAATCTCTCCCGGACCGAGGGGGCTATTTCCTGTAGGTTTGTTTTCCGTTTACGTCAACGTCATTCAAGCGGTGCGGACGAATTCAGCCTGTGCGGTCGCCCCAGGGGCCGCGTTCGCTCACGGCTGCGGGAGCCGGAATGACGGCGTTCGGCGTGACGATGGCGCGGTCGAAAAGCGGCACGCCCTTGCGTCGCAGGACGAGCACCAGAAGGCTGCCGGCGAGAATGCCACCGACATGCGCGCCCCATGAAACGCCGCCTTCCGTATCGATCACCAGCATGAAGAACTGCTGGCCGATCCACAGTATCAGCGGAATCCACGCTGGCAGGGGCAACGGCAGGCGGAAGAAGACGAGAACCCAGACACGAACCTTGGGGTGAAGCAGGACATAGGCCGCGACAACGCCGGAGACGGCGCCCGATGCACCAATCAGCGGGCCTGCCGATGTCGGCATGACCAGTCCGTGGGTCAGCGCGCCGGCGGCAGCGCAGGCAAGGTAGAACAGCAGGAAACGGACATGGCCCATGGCATCTTCGACATTATCGCCGAAGACCCACAGGAACAGCATGTTGGAGGCCAGATGCAGCCAGTCCGTATGCAGGAAGGCGTAGGTGAGGAAGGTCGCATCCGGCGGCACGAGAACCAGCGAGGGTTCGAGCATCGCGTAATCGAAGACGACGGCGGGGATGAAGCCAAGGCCGGTGGCGGCGCGCATGGCCGCCTGTTCACCGACCAGCGGCCCCGTGACCAGCCAGACGAGGACGTTGAGCACGATCAGGGTGATCGTCACATATTGCGCCTTGATGTGCTTCAGTCCGTTGCGGTCATGCAGGGGAATGAACATGGCGCGTCCTGCTTCTGTGAGAGGAGAGGGCTGGTTCAGCGGTTCTTGCCGGGTACCCAGAGAATATCCGCCTTGCCACCATCATTGGTGTGGCGGGCGGCGACGAAGAGGAAATCCGACAGGCGGTTGATATATTCGACCGCCGCGCGGCTGACGGTCTCGCCCTCCCGCTTCGACAGTTCGACCATATGGCGTTCGGCCCGCCGCGCGACGGTGCGGGCGAGATGCAGCCAGGCGGCTGCCGGTGAACCGCCCGGCAGAATGAACGAGCGCAGCGGATCGAGCGTCGCGTTCAGCGCATCGATTTCCTGCTCGATACGCTGGACCTGCTTGTCGATGATGCGCAGCGGTTCGTATTCCAGCGGTTCGCCGGTATCAGGCGCGGCAAGATCGGCACCGAGATCGAAAAGGTCATTCTGGATGCGGGCCAGCATGGCATCGAGATCGGGCTGGTCGGCGGTGTGGAGACGGGCAAGACCGATCACCGAATTGGTTTCGTCCACCGTGCCATAGGCCTCGACCCGCAAGTCGGATTTCAGGCGGCGCGGGCCGGACACCAGGCCGGTCGTACCGTCATCGCCGGTGCGGGTGTAGATCTTGTTCAGCTTGACCACGATGGTTCCTCCGGTCTGTTATTCGACGCGTCCCATCAGCCGGTAGAACAGCGTGGCCGGCAGAAGCCGTTTCAGCAGCATGCCCTGTTTGGCGGGGACGGTCACGGGATAATGGGGCTTCGGCTTTCGTGCCGTCAATGCGTGTTTCAACACATCATAGACGGCTTCCGGACCGAGCTTGAAGCGGTTGATCGCGCCCTTTGCCTCAAGGCGGGCGAGCTGGCGCTTGTAGTCTTCGGCGTGCACGGAGTTTTCAAGATCGATCGTGCCCTTGAGGTGGGCAAGTGCATTGGCGGTGAAGCGCGAGGTGATCGGGCCGGGTTCGATGAGGCTGACATGGATGCCGCTGCCTTCCAGCTCCATGCGCAACGTCACCGTCAGCCCCTCCAGCGCGAATTTCGAGGCAGCATAGGCACCGCGATAGCGGTAGGAGATGAGGCCGAGAATGGAGGAGCATTGCACGATGCGGCCATGACCCTGACGGCGCATGTGGGGAATGAGCTGCCGTGTCAGTTCGTGCACGCCGAAGAGATTGGTCTCGAACTGGGCGCGAAGCGCCGCTGTCGGCAGGTCTTCCACCGCGCCCACCTGCCCGTAGGCGCCGTTGTTGAACACCGCATCGATGCGCCCGCCGGTGCGCGAGGCGATTTCGGCCACGGCAGCGGAAATGGTGGCTTCGTCGGTGTAATCGAGAATGAGGGCTTCGAGCCCGTCGGCCTCGAGGGGGGCGAGGTCTTCCGGTTTGCGTACGGTGGCGAAGACCCGCCAGCCATCGGCCTTCAGCGCGCGGGCGCAATGGGCGCCGATGCCGGACGATGTGCCAGTGATGATGATGACGGGACGCTCTGCCATGGAATCAATCCTTTGTGAGGTTTGGCCGATGTTCCATATTCTCCCGGGCGAGACAATGGCGGGGGAGAGCAGGTTTTCGTTGCATCGCGGCGGCGAATAGGGTTTTTGATCGGCGTGACGAACGGAGAGCCGATGCCGACCCTGATCCGAATGCTCTACAAGGTGCTGTTCGATGCGGTCTACCATTTTACCCTGGACGATGGCTGGGCAATGGCAAGCCATGTCGCATTGTCCACGCTGCTTGCGGTTTTCCCGTTTCTGATCTTCGCCACCACGCTGGCCGGTTTTCTGGGCGCGGAACAGTTCGCCGAAACGGCGGTGCATCTGATCTTCGACACCTGGCCGGAGGCGATTGCCGAGCCGCTGGCCGCGCAGGTGCAGCAGGTTCTGACCATTCCGCGCGGCGGGCTTCTGACGGTTTCCGTGCTGGCCGCCTTCTATTTCGCCTCGAACGGGGTGGAGGCGCTGCGGGTTTCGCTGAACCGCGCCTATCGCGTCACCGAAATGCGGTACTGGTATCACACCCGCCTGACCAGCCTTGGTTACGTGTTGGCAGCCTCCATCATCTTCGCGGCGGTCAGCACCGTGCTGGTGGCCGTGCCGGTCGCCATCGGCATCATCGGCGAGCGATTGCCCTGGCTGACGGAAATCCTGACGACGGTGTCGGACTGGAGCGTCTATTTCACCGTTCTGATCCTCATTGTCGGCCTTTTCATCGTCCACCTCTTCCTGCCGGCAGGGCATCGCCGGCTTTTGGATGTGGTGCCCGGCATCATCCTGACGCTGGTGGCGTGGCTCGTCGGCGGTATCGTCTTCGCGTTCTATCTTTCGAAGTTCGCCAATTACACAGCCACCTATGCCGGTCTTGCCTCGGTGATGATCGTGCTGGTCTTTCTTTACATGGTGGGTGTGATCTTCATGATCGGCGCCGAGTTCAACGCCGCGCTGATGAAATACCGGGTGCGCTACACGCTGACCCATGGTGGACCGTTCAGTCCGGACCGTCGCATCCGGCGGCGGCCACCTTCAACACCCGATCAGGGCCCGGATATCTGAGGGGCTGGCTCCCTCCTCGCGCAGAAGCCCGAGCGCGGTCGATCCCTCGCTTTTGGAGAGTTTGCGCCCATCCGCTCCAAGGATCAGCCGGTGGTGGTGATAGAGCGGTTCCGGCAGGCCGAGCAGGAATTGCAGGAGCCGGTGCAGATCGGTGGCGGCGAAGAGGTCGAGCCCGCGCACGACGTGGGTGACGCCCTGTACGGCATCGTCTACCACCACGGAGAGATGATAGCTTGACGGTGCATCCGAGCGTGACAGAACGGCGTCGCCCCAGCGGGCGGGATCGGTAACAATGACCCCGGTCTTGCCATCGCCGGTTTCGGTGAAGGTGAGCGCAACGGCAAGACGTGCGGAGGCGGCTTCCATGTCGAGCCGGAAAGCATGGCGATGGCCATCCGCGATGAGTGTCCGGCGCTCACTGTCCGGGCGGGCCTTGTCGAGCGGCGGGTAGAGCGGCGCGCCATCCGGATCGCAGGGCCACGCTTTGCCATGCTCGGCCTCCCACGCTTTCACCCAGGCCTTGACCGCGCCGCGCGTCATGAAGGACGGATAGACGAGGCCCTGCGCGATGAGGCTGTCGAGGGCGGCATGGTAGGCATCGAAATGCTCGGACTGGCGGCGCACCGGTTCTTCCCAGGAGAGGCCGAGCCAGTGGAGGTCATCATAAATCGCCTGTTCCAGCGCCGGCGTGCAGCGGGTCTGGTCGATGTCTTCGATGCGCAGCAGGAAGCGGCCATCCGATGCCTTCGCCCTGTCGAAATTCAGGCAGGCCGAGAGTGCATGACCGAGATGCAGCCGGCCATTGGGGCTTGGGGCAAAACGGGAGACGGGTCTTTGACAGGAGGAAGCGGCCATGGTCTTTTCCTCTCCGATTTCGAGGGGGACCGCAATGGCGATCATTCGTGGCGAGGAGGATATTCGCGAAGGGCTGGCGGCACTTCTCGCCGCCGATCCCGCACTTGTCGCTATTGCGGAAGCAGCCGGGCCGGTGCCGCTCAGGTTATCCGAACCGGGTTTTGCCGGGCTTGCTCATGTCATCGTCTCGCAGCTCATTTCGCGCGCCGCCGCGCAGGCCATCTGGGCGCGGATGGAAGCGGAAGGGCCGGTGACGGCCGCAGCCTTTTGCCGGCTCGATGACGAGGGTACGAAGCGGTTCGGCTTGTCGCGGGCCAAGGCCGCAACGCTCAAGCGGGTGGCTGAGGCGGTGGAGGCGGGTGATCTCGACCTTGCTGCCCTGTGCGAGGATGAGGCGGCGCAGGCCATGCGGCGGTTGACGGCGCTTTCCGGCATCGGTCCCTGGACGGCGGAAATCTACCTGATGTTCGCGGCCGGTCATCCCGACCTCTTTCCGGCGGGAGACGTGGCGCTGCGCAAGGCCGTGGCGCACGGGCTCGATTTGCCAGAGGTGCCGGAGATCAAGGCGCTCTACCGCCTTTCGGAACGGTGGGCGCCGTGGCGCTCGGTGGCTGCCCGGCTCTTCTGGGCCTACTACGCCCGGCACATGGGACGGGACGTGCTGCCGGCGGTCTGACGCAGGACGCAAGAAGTTTTGTCGCAGACGCGAAAGCGGGGCTTCACAATCCTGTCACGGCGGGCCTAATATATGAGGGCAGATGCCGAATCGCTCAGGAGAATAGCTTGACGATTGCAGTCTCTCCCCAGGCCTTGCCGGCGCTCGTTCTGAACGCAGACTACAGGCCGCTCAGTTATTATCCCTTATCGCTCTGGTCCTGGCAGGACGCGATCAAGGCGGTTTTCCTCGACCGTGTGAACATCATCGCCGAATACGATCACGCGGTCTCTTCGCCCAGCTTTTCCATGCGCCTGCCGAGCGTGGTCTGCCTCAAGACCTATGTGAAGCCGGCGCGCAATCCGGCCTTTACCCGTTTCAACGTGTTCCTGCGCGACAAGTTCGAATGCCAGTATTGCGGCTGTGATGACGACCTGACCTTTGATCACGTCATTCCGCGCGCCCATGGCGGGCAGACAACCTGGGAAAATGTTGTGGCAGCCTGCGCGCCGTGTAATCTGCGCAAGGGGTCCAAGCTGCCGAAGGAGGCTGGCATGGTGCCGCGCCAGACCCCTTATGCGCCGACGGTGCAGGACCTGCACAACAATGGCCGGCTTTTCCCGCCGAACCATCTGCATGAAAGCTGGCTCGACTATCTCTACTGGGACAGCGAGTTGCAGCCCTGATCCTGAAGCGTGTGCCGCGATCTTTCAGATGCAGCCGGCACGCTTCAGGCCGTCTTGCGGGCGCCGAAGAAGGCGATGGCCGCAAGGACGAGGCTGGCGATGACGTTCCAGCCGGCAAAGGAAAGGCCGAGCACGCGCAGCGACGCTTCCGAGCAGGATGGTGGCTTCAGGCGGTTGAGATCGCCGAGAAGATCGTTGGCATTCATGGTTACGGCGTTGACGCTGGTAGAGCAGCCCGCCGGCCCGGCCCAGAACTGCCACTCGACACCGGCGTGATAGACGCCGAGACCGGCGCTGACCAGCATGATCAATCCGAGGATGACGAAGAGACCGCGGCTTGCCCAGGCCGGCGCCCCGAAGCGGGAAGCCGCGATCGTCAGGATGCCGACAGGCACGGCGATGTAAAAGGGAATGCGCTGGATGAGGCAGAGCGCGCAGGGGATATAGCCGCCGATATGTTCGAAACCGAGCGCGGAGCCGACCGTTCCTGCAAAGCCGAGGGTGAGAAGCGTTGCGAGGCCCGTGCGGGAGAAAAGGCATTCGCGCGAAAGCAGCATGGCGTGGTCCTGTCTTGTGTGGAACGCTGCGCGCATCGGGGGAGGAGTGATGCAGCGGCTGGCGTTGCCGCTTCTCATACGCCCGACGCGCCGTTCAGTAAATGACCCCGGCTGTTGCGCCCCCTTCGGCGGCATCAAATATTGCGTGAATGCCGTTCCATGGAAAAAACCGGTTGACCGCCTGCCCTTGCTTCTTATATTCGCGCTTCTCAAGGTCTTCGGGCCTTTGCCCCATTGGCGGAATTGGTAGACGCGCTCGACTCAAAATCGAGTTCCGCAAGGAGTGCTGGTTCGACCCCGGCATGGGGCACCATTTTTCATTTGTGCGATGCCGCCTGCCAACCCACCGTGCGCTTGATGATGTGCATGGCGTATGTCGCGAGCCGTCCACGCCTCGTTCAGGCTGTCTTCAGGAAGAACTGGTCTGGTGCCCGATGCATCGATCGGGTATCCGCCGTGAATTGATGGCTGTTGTGCCGCCCGGCGTCTTTGGCTATGGCATCTGGATGGTTTCGCTTGCTGCCGTTAGGATTTGATATGTTCCGTCAGCTTTACAACTGGGTTATGTCGCTTGCCGCCCGCAAGTCTGCCGAAGTCTGGCTCGCAGTGATTGCCTTTGTCGAAAGTTCGGTCTTTCTCATTCCGGCGGATGTGCTGTTCGTTCCCATGGCGCTCAGCAAGCCAGAAAGGGCCTATCGTTATGCGCTGATCGCGACGGTGGCGTCCGTACTCGGGGGTATTGCCGGCTGGGCGCTCGGCTATTTCGCCTATGAGACCGTCGCCAAGCCGATCCTGTCCTTCTACGGCAAGCTTGATGCCTTCGAGCATATGAAGTCCTATGTCGATGATCGCTGGATCCTGATCCTGCTCATGACCTCTGGCCTTGCACATCTGCCGCCGATCAAGATCGTGACGATCCTCTCCGGTGTCGTGCATATGAGCCTGCCGTTGTTCATCCTGTCGGCGGTGATTGCCCGCGGCGCACGCTTCTACGTCCTCGCCTTCCTGATTGCGAAGTATGGCGAACCGATCCGCGAGTTCATCGAGCGGCGTCTCAGCCAGCTTTTTGCAGCGGTTGCAGTGGTTGCTGTGGGAGCCTATGTCGGGCTGAAGCTGGTCGTTCTCCACTGATCCCTGTCGGGATCATCCGCGTCCCGCCATCGACAGGATCTTGTCGCGCAGTGCGCGCGCCATGTTGCGCGTGTTGCGATAGAGGTGGAGTTGCGATGTCGCCTGGCGCACGTCGCGGTCGCTGTTCTGGCTGAGACCGATCAGGATCGTGCCCATTTCCGAACGTTCCTCCCACATGCGGCTCATGATCGGATGGTCCGGCGCGGCGCAGGAATCGGTGCGCTCGATGTTGGCATCATCGAGGTGCCATTCCGTCAGCCGCGCTACGAGAAGCTTGCCCGGTGAATAGTGGGCAAAGGTTTCGTCGTAGGCCGTTTTCCACGTATAGGCCTCACCGGAGGTGATGAAGACGATCAGCGAGGCGATGGCCTGCCCGTCGAGATCGAGCGTATGGATACGCACGGCGTCCACTTCAGCGAGGTTGGTGATCGCCTCGCGCACGAAGGCGGCGTGAAAGCGGTCCATGACCATGGCGCTGCGCTTGCGACCCTTCCAGCCGCTTGCCTCGAGTGCCAGGAACTCCTCCATACGCAGGCGCACGTCTTCCGGCTGGCGGGCGACGTGGTAGGTCAGTTCACCCTTGGCCGACAGCTTGTTCCACTGGCGGCGCATTTCACGCAGATGGTTCGATGAAATGCTCTTGCGCAGATAGGCTTCGCCATCAAGGAAGCTTTCCAGCATGGGGCGCTGCGCATTGCCCGTCACGGCCACCGGCAGGTTGCGGCCCATGGCGACAGCGCGGATCATCTGCGCGAAGGGGCCGTTCAGGCGAAGGTCCGGCAGGACGAGGACACCCGGCAGGCTCGCCTTGGGATTTGCAAGCGCGGTCAGGAGATTGTCGATGGTTTCGGCGGCACCTTCCGCATCGACCAGCGGTGTGCCGAGCGGCGCGAAGGGGTTGGCCCAGGCACGAATGATCGAGGGGCCGACGGAAAAGCCCGGCTTTTCCACGGAAAAGGGCATCAGGAGACGCATGCGGCTGCGGTTGACGCTATCGTCACTGATGAGCGCAACGCGGATCTGGCGATCATCCAGGCGAGGCATGGCAGGGGCGAGGAAACGCGCGACAAAGAAGATGTTCGGCTCCATGGCGCGATGCGACAGGAAATCGAGTTCCTCTTGCAGATCGTAGCCGGAACGGGCGGGGTAGACGCTGAAGTGTCGCCCTTCGCGCCCCACGGCAAAGGTGCGTTCCGCTTCGGGGCGCTCCATCACGCTGCCGCTCAGCGCGCCGACCATGCGGTTGGCGTTGGAATTCATGCTCTCATTGTAGACGGGTGTGTGCGTCATGGTGAAGAGGCCTTTGCGGGAACGGGAACGGGCTGTGGGCTGGCGAAGGCAAACAGGGCAATCCCGAGGGTTCTTCGGACAGTGATGTGCAGAAGCACGGCCTCGATGCCCGTGGCGATCGCGGAGGCTAGTGCTGCTCCGACCAGTCCGAAGAGGGGAATGCACAGGATGTTGAGAATGACATTCGCCGTGAGGATACCGGCGTAAAGCGTGGCGCAGAGCTTCTGCTTGCCTGCCATGGTCAACAGGACCTCACCCGGCCCGACCATGGCTTTCATCATGATGCCGGCGAAGAGGATGGCCATGAGCGGATAACCCGCCGTGAAGGCCGATCCGAACAGCGACAGCAGAAAATCGCCAAGGATGAGAACACCGCAACCGACCGTGAGCGACGGCCAGAAGGTCCATCGCGTCGTCTTTGCGGCGAAGGTTGCGAGCGCCGGCGTGTCCCGCGCGGCAATGAGGGACGAAAAGCGCGGGCCTGCGGCGGCTTTCACGGAGAAGAAGACGAACTGAACCAGCGCAATCGTCTTGGCAGCGGCGAAATAGATGCCGACTTGATCCGGCGGCATGTAGAAACCGACGATCACGACATCGGCGTTGGTCAGCATGAAGCCGAAGCCTTCGATCAGGAAGATCGGCAATGCGACGCGAAACCAGGCCGGGAAGTCGATTTTCAGCGGGCCGGTCTGATAACGTTTGCGCATCCGCCAGGTTATGCCGATGAACTGGCCAAGCGTGGTGACATAGGTGGCGGCAAGCGCTGACTGCATGGCCGTCGTCGCTGTCTTCGGTTGCCCCATCAGGACGGCGCCGACCATGAAGACGAGAATGAGTGTCGGGCGGATGATATAGGTCTGGCTGAAGGCCGAGATAGCCCAACTGTTTGCGCGCGCCGTGCCGTCCAGCACGTCGCCGAGTGCGATCATCGGCAGTGCGACGAAGCCCAGCACCGCCGGCGCGAGATAGAAGGGTTCGATCCGGTCGCCGAGCAGGTGCAGCCCGGCGAAGCCCAGCGCGGCGAGCGTGGTGGCGGAGGCGATGGCGAAAACCCTGGCGGTGAAGGCAAGGCCGCGGATTTCCCCATGGGCGTCCAGCACCCGGTATTCCGGCAGGAAGCGGATGACGGCGGAATGGAAGCCGAGGCAGGATAGATTGCCGACCATGATCATCATCATCCAGATGAACACGAAGATACCGTATTCGAACTCGCCCATGAGGCGGGCCTGAACGATCTGGGAGATGAAGGCGATGCCGGCGCTTGCGACGCGAATGGCGAAAGCAATCAGCGCCATGCGCTGGGCATGGGCGGTTTCGTCGCCCGCGCGGAGGGCTTCGGCAAAACGCCGACCCGTAGGCAAGACCTTATCCGCTGCTTCCCAAATGCCCATGGTGTGAACGCAATACTTTCCCGTGAGGTGTGAAAGACTGCGTTCAGTCTTGCCAGAACAGAATTAACGAAGTGTGCAGCCAGTCTCTACGGCACGGTGGTTGCGCCGGCGGGGCGGGATACCGTTGAACAGGAACAGGGCCAACGAACTGCGGCGGATCAGGCGGTGAAAGCCATAGGACAGAAGCGCGGTGAGGGTTGCGATCACGGTAAATTCGATCACCGGCGGCCAGGAGACGAGCAGGAAGGTCGTGGCCAGCGCATAGATGATCGGATGGTGCACCAGATAGATGGTGAACGAGGCATCGACGATGCGGTCGATCCTTGCGTCTGGGCGGTTCCAGTGGTGATGAGCATGGCCGATCAACAGACGGCTGATCAGGAGGGCTGCGGCGCCGGTCGCGAAGGCGTTGACGAGTTCGAGGATCTCGATGCCGCGATAATGGGTGAAGGAGGCAATCGAGGCCGCCAGAAAAGCCGCTGCCGGTATGATCCAGCCGTTCGGCATGCGAAAGGCATGGCGAACCGCGGGTTCCCGACGCAGAAGCACACCGATGATGAAATAGGGCAGGTAGCGCAGATAGGGATCAAGACCCCGCGCGGCGGCGGCCGGCAGGCCGGGGCCAAGCCGGTTGAACTCGATGAAGGCGGCGCGGAGCGTGAGTTCCCAGACCATCAGCAGGGCTATGGCGACAAGGAAGAGAACGTCGCGGCGGATTTCAAGCCATCGCCGCAAACGGCTCACGACCGGGGTCATGACGGGATGGGAGGCGGTTATGAATGCGACGGCCAGCATGGTGCAATAGACCATCAGCGTCGGCAGGAACCACAGATGCATGATCCAGTCCGGGCCGGGATGGGTGAGTTCGTTGCGTGCCTCTCCGAGCGCGACTTCAAGTGTCGTGCGGCCGCTCAAGGCATCGGCAATGTGCATCAGTTCGATCTGCGGAGGAATGAGCAGGATCAGGCCGGTGATAAAGGGCACGCCGAGCCGTATATAGCGGTTCGCCAGCCAGGCGCCCACCGGTTTGCGGTCGAGCACCATGATGGCGAAGTAGCCTGCGACAATGAAGAAGGCCGGCATGCGGAAGGTGACGAGAAGTCCGCTGAGATAGGTCAGAAGGGCACTGGTTTCGGGTGAGTGAATGTCCCAGGGCACATTGGCATTGTAGGCCATGCTTGCATGGTAGGGAATCCCCAGCACCATCAACAATGCCCGCAACATGTCCCAGTCATGTTCGCGTCTTGGTGGTGTTGTCATGCCTCGCCCCTAATAAAACAAGAAAACCGGGTCGCGATGAACCGGTTTTCTATACTCAGGGTAGTTTTGAGCTCAAAGACTTAAAAAAGCTTCAAGCTTCCAGAACGCCGTGGCAGTGCTTGTACTTCTTGCCCGAACCGCAGGGGCAGGCTTCGTTGCGGCCTATGCGGCCCCAGGTCGAAGGATCGGCCGGGTTACGGTTTTCGGGGGCGATGTAGCCGGGCTGCTGGAGATCGGCAACCTCGGTAAAATCGTCCTCGCCGGTCGAGGCGTTGAGATGGTGGGCTTCCATCGGCGGCATGTCAGGTTGCTGCGCCGGTTCCTGAACCAGTTCGACGCGCATGAGCTGGGCCGTGGCGGCTTCGCGCAGGTTGGCGAGCAGGGCCTGGAACAGTTCGAAGGCTTCGGACTTGTATTCCTGCAGCGGATCGCGCTGGGCATAACCCCGGAAGCCGACGACCGAACGCAGGTGGTCGAGATTGACGATGTGTTCGCGCCACAGGTGATCGAGCACCTGCAGGACGACCGACTTCTCGACATAAGTCATCAGTTCCGGCCCGAACCGGGCGGCCTTGTCGGCCATGTGCGCTTCGGCAATGCCGTTCAGACGCTTGAGGATTTCTTCCTCGGCAATGCCTTCTTCCTTCGCCCAATCCTCGATGGGCAGGTCAAAGGCCAGGATGCGCTGGACATCCGCCTTGAGGCCGGCCACGTCCCACTGTTCCGCGTAGGCGGTTTCGGGGATGTGCTTGCCGACGATGGCCTCGATCACTTCCTGGCGCATGTCGGCCACGGTTTCGGTGATGTTTTCGGCGTCCATCAATTCGATGCGCTGCTCGAAGATCACCTTGCGCTGGTCGTTCAGCACGTCGTCGTATTTCAGAAGGTTCTTGCGGATGTCGAAGTTGCGGGCCTCGACCTTCTTCTGGGCGCGTTCCAGCGCCTTGTTGATCCATGGATGCACGATGGCTTCGCCATCCTTCAGGCCGAGCTTCTGGAGCATGGAGTCCATGCGCTCGGAGCCGAAGATACGCATCAGGTCGTCCTGAAGCGACAGGTAGAATTTGGAGCGACCGGGGTCGCCCTGACGACCGGAGCGGCCACGAAGCTGGTTGTCGATGCGGCGGCTTTCGTGGCGTTCGGTGGCGATCACATAGAGGCCGCCGGCAGCCAGCGCCTCTTCCTTCAGCTTCTTGATCTCCTCGCGGATCGCCGCTTCCTTCGCCGCGCGCTCGTCTGCATCCTCGACGCCTTCCAGCTCACGCTCGAGACGCATCTCGACGTTGCCGCCGAGCTGAATGTCGGTGCCGCGACCGGCCATGTTCGTGGCGATGGTGATTGCACCCGGCACGCCGGCCTGGGCGACGATATAGGCTTCCTGCTCGTGGTAGCGGGCGTTCAGGACCTGGAAATCGTTGAAACCGGAATTGCGCAGCATGGTGGCCAGCAGTTCCGACTTTTCGATGGAGGTGGTGCCGACCAGCACCGGCTGGCGCTTCTTGTGGGCATCCATGATCTCGGCGATGATCGCCGTGAACTTCTCATCGACCGTGCGATAGACCTCGTCATCTTCGTCGATACGCTGGATCGGCAGGTTGGTCGGTACTTCGACCACATCGAGGCCGTAGATATTGCCGAACTCTTCCGCTTCGGTCGAAGCCGTGCCGGTCATGCCGCCCAGCTTGTCGTACATGCGGAAATAGTTCTGGAAGGTGATGGAGGCCAGCGTCTGGTTTTCCGGCTGGATCTGCACCTTTTCCTTGGCTTCGAGCGCCTGATGCTGGCCTTCCGAATAGCGGCGGCCCGGCATCATGCGGCCGGTGAACTCGTCGATGATGACGACTTCGTTGTTGCGGACGATGTAGTCCTTGTCGCGCTGGAACAGCTTGTGGGCCTTCAGCGCGTTGTTGAGGTGGTGAACGATGGAGACGTTCTCGACATCGTAGAGCGATTCACCCTTCAGCATGCCGGCGTCGCGCAGCAGGTTCTCGAGTTTCTCGGTGCCTGCTTCGGAGAAGATGGCGGTGCGCTGCTTTTCATCGATCTCGTAATCTTCCGGGGTCAGCGCCGGAATGAGAGCGTCGATGGTGTTGTAAAGGTCGGAGCGGTCGTCCAGCGGACCGGAGATGATGAGCGGCGTGCGCGCTTCGTCGATGAGGATCGAATCCACTTCGTCGACGATGGCGAAGAAATGGCCGCGCTGCACCATCTGGGCGCGGTCGAACTTCATGTTGTCGCGCAGATAGTCGAAGCCAAGCTCGTTGTTGGTGGCGTAGGTGATGTCACAGGCATAGGCCGCCCGGCGTTCGTCGTCGTCGAGGCCGTGAACGATGACGCCGGTGGTGAGGCCGAGGAAGCTGTAGAGCTTGCTCATGGTGGCGGCGTCGCGGCTGGCGAGGTAGTCGTTCACCGTCACGACATGCACGCCCTTGCCGGCGAGCGCGTTGAGGTAAACCGGAAGCGTGGCGACGAGGGTCTTGCCTTCGCCGGTCTTCATTTCGGCAATGGCGCGCTCGTGCAGAATCATGCCGCCGATGAGCTGGACATCGAAGGGGCGCATGCCCAGAACGCGGCGCGAGGCTTCGCGGGCCACGGCGAAGGCCGGGATGAGGATATCATCGAGGGTCTTGCCGGCGGCAAGCTGTTCGCGAAACTCGACGGTCTTGGCCGCCAGTTGCGCGTCGGAAAGCGCCTTCATCTGTTCTTCGAGCGCGCTGATCGCGGCAACGCGCGGGCGATGCCCCTTGATGCGGCGATCGTTCGAGGAGCCGAACAACTTGCGGGCAATGCCGCCAAGGCTGACCATCGTCATGGTCCTTTCTGAAGTATCTTCCGGACCGGGTGACTTCGCTGCTCTTCCCGAGCGGGGCGTTTTTCACCGGCTTTGCCCGGAAACTGTTCTGGACGCGGGGTTGCGTGACAGATAAGAGGGGGGCCGAGTGATGTCAACGGGACAGGCTGCTTCGAAAAGGCCACATTCCCGGACTTATAGC
Organism: Allorhizobium borbori; assembly: GCF_014196535.1. GTDB lineage: Bacteria > Pseudomonadota > Alphaproteobacteria > Rhizobiales > Rhizobiaceae > Ectorhizobium > Ectorhizobium borbori. The sequence goes on along the minus strand of NZ_JACIDU010000026.1, from coordinate 20,972 downwards.
CTTGTGTCTGGCATTTTCGGACGGAAAACCGCTTCGCACTTTCCCTCGAAATGCTCTAAGCACGGTTCGCGCCGGTAACTCCAGCCACCCGGCGTTCATCTTAAAGAGGGTTACGTAATGTTCGCCTACAAGAAATTCGCTGCGGTCGCCGTCGTTACGCTGGCCGGCCTTACTGTTCAGGCGCACGCCGCGGATGCGGTTGTCGCCAAGATCGGCGACATGGAGATACTCCAGTCCGAGCTTGATCTCGCCGTCTCCAATCTCGACCCGCAACTTGCCCAGCTTCCCGACGATCAGAAGAAGATCGCCGCGCTGTCTTCGGCGATCGACGTCAAGCTGTTCGTCGCCAAGGCGAAGGCAGAAAAGCTCGACCAGACCGAGGACTACAAGGCGCGCATGAAGTACCTCGCCGACCGCGAGCTTCACAACGCCTATTTCCGCAAGAACATCGTGGACAAGGTGACGCCGGAAGAGGTGAAGGCCCGCTACGACAAGGAACTCGCCGACCTGCCGAAGCAGGAAGAGGTCCATGCCCGTCACATTCTGGTTGCGACCGAGGATGAGGCGAAGGCCGTGATCGAAGCGCTCGACAAGGGCGGTGACTTCGCTGCGCTCGCCAAGGAAAAGTCCTCCGACAGCAACAAGGACGAGGGCGGCGATCTCGGCTTCTTCGCCCGCGGCCGCATGGTTCCGGAATTCGAAGAGGCAGCTTTCGCACTGGCACCCGGCTCCTACACCAAGACCCCGGTGAAGACCCAGTTCGGCTATCACGTCATCAAGGTCGATGAAAAGCGTGACGTCGCTCCGCCGACGCTTGAGGAAGTCGAGCCGCAGGTTCGCCAGCTTGTCATGCGCGAGAAGTATCTTGCCGAACTCGAAGCCGCCAAGAAGGGCGTCAAGGTGGAAATCACCGACGAAGCCCTGCGCAAGGGCTATGAGGAAGTGAACAAGCAGTAATTCCGTCGCGCCGCCCGTTTTGACGGGCGGCGCGCATCACTCAACGCTCGACGTTCGTTACGATTTCAAGGCACGTCCATGTCCGCTTCCGTTTCCCCGCTCGCCCCGAAATCCTACCCGGCCATGCCCGCCATCGACGGCGTCCGCATGGCGACCGCCGCTGCCGGCATCAAGTACAAGAACCGTACCGATGTGCTGCTGATGGTGTTCGACCGTCCGGCTTCAGTCGCCGGCGTGTTCACGCGCTCGAAGTGCCCTTCGGCTCCGGTCGATTTCTGCCGCGCAAACCTTTCCCATGGCGTAGCCCGGGCGGTGGTGGTGAATTCCGGCAATGCCAATGCCTTTACCGGCCTGAAGGGCAAGGCCGCGACGGCGCTGACGGCGAAGTCGGCGGCGGAAGCCGTGGGCTGTGGCGAGAACGAGGTTTACCTCGCCTCGACCGGCGTGATCGGCGAGCCGCTCGACGCTACCAAGTTTGCCGGCGTTCTAGGCGCGATGCAGAAAGATGCGACCGGTGACTTCTGGACCGAAGCCGCCAAGGCAATCATGACGACCGACACCTATCCGAAGGTTGCGACGCGCACGGCCCAGATCGACGGCGTGAAGGTCACGATAAACGGCATCGCCAAGGGTGCAGGCATGATCGCGCCCGACATGGCGACCATGCTGTCCTTCGTCGTGACCGATGCCGCCATCGATCCGCAGGTGCTGCAGGTTCTGCTGGCTCAGGGCGTCGGCCCCACTTTCAACTCCGTGACGGTCGACAGCGATACGTCCACCTCCGATACGCTTCTGCTGTTTGCGACGGGCGCCGCCGCCGATCAGGGCCAGCGCAAGATCGAAACGCCGGACGATCCGCATCTCTCTGGCTTCCGTGCCGCGCTCAACGATCTGCTCAAGGACCTGGCGCTCCAGGTGGTTCGTGACGGAGAAGGCGCACGCAAGATGGTTGCCGTGACGATCACGGGCGCCGAGAGCGATCTTTCCGCCAAGCGCATCGCCCTTTCCGTTGCCAATTCGCCGCTGGTGAAAACCGCAGTTGCCGGCGAGGATGCCAATTGGGGTCGTGTCGTCATGGCTGTCGGCAAGGCCGGCGAACCGGCCGACCGCGACCGTCTGGCCATCTGGTTCGGCGATGTGCGCGTGGCCGTTCATGGCGAGCGTGATCCGGCCTATTCCGAGGAGGCGACGACCGCTGTCATGGAGCAGGAAGACATTGCCATCCGCGTCGATCTTGGCCTTGGCGAAGGTACGGCAACGGTGTGGACCTGCGATCTCACGAAGGAATATGTCGCGATCAACGGCGACTACCGGAGCTGAACGCGCATGCATATTGAGTCCTCGACCGGAACGCTTCCCCTCGTTCGCCGTCTGGAGGCCGTTGGCTTCCGTGCCTGGCCGGCGGCGTCGGCCCAGTATGACGGGAGCTGGCAAATCCGGCTGACCGGCGGTCATCCATCGAAGCGGCTCAACAGTGTTGTGCCTCTCGATCCTTCCGACACCGGCAATCTCGATATTCGTCTGGAGCGGGCTCGCCGCAAATTCGAAGCCTATGGCCGACCGCTGACAATTCGCGAGACGCCGCTGATGCCGCTGGAGCTTCGCGAGCATCTGGAGACAAGTGGCTGGTCCGTATTCGAAGAAGTGCTGGTGATGACCTGCAATCTCGAAAAGCTCGACCTGCCCGATACGATGGATCATCTGCCGGGCCACGACATCGGACGCTTCGTCGAAGCCTATATCAAAATCACCGAGGCGGATCCTGCATTGCGCGCGGCGCTTGCCGAAATCATCAGCTCGATCAAGCCGACCGTCGGCCTCTTCCTCAAGGAAGAGGTGGAGAACGACCCGCAGGCGGCGGTGATCTGCGTTCAGGACAACGATCTGGCCGGCATCATGTCGCTGGCCGTTGCCGCTGCGGGCAGACGCCAGGGGCATGGCGCGGAAATTCTGGCAGCCGCCCTTCGCTGGGCGCGGGTCCGGTCGGCGCGCACGGCGTGGCTTCAGGTCGTAGCCACCAATGCACCCGCTCTGGCGCTTTACGACCGTTTCGGCTTTACCGAGGCCTATCGCCACCGCTACTGGCGCAAGGGAGCCTGACATGAACGACGCCGCACCTGCCGCCGAACGCAAGATTCTTCTCGTCGCTGCCTGTGCACTGGTCGATACGGACGGGCGCATCCTTCTGGCGCAGCGCCCGGAGGGCAAAAACCTCGCCGGCCTCTGGGAATTTCCCGGCGGCAAGGTGGAAAAGGGAGAGACGCCTGAGGAAACGCTGGTTCGCGAGCTTGAAGAAGAGCTTGGCATCAAGACGAAGGTGCCCTGCCTTGCGCCGCTGACCTTCGCCAGCCATACCTACGAGACCTTCCACCTGCTGATGCCGCTCTATGTCTGCCGGCGTTTCGAGGGGATCGCGACCGGCATGGAAGGCCAGGCAATCAAGTGGGTGCGTCCGGCAAACCTGCGTGACTATCCGATGCCGCCGGCCGACGAGCCGCTTATTCCCTATCTTCTCGACCTTCTCTGAATTTATCCACAGCCCCGTTTCGCACGGGCTGTCTGCGTTAACAGTTGCTTTATTCCCTTCTGTCAAAGTTGCATCGAATTCAATGTGATTTACGTTGACGGGGTTGAAAATGGCAAATGAGGAGTTCTGGAATGAAGTCCGGACCCGACGCCGGATGTCTCACGCCTCCTACAAGACAGGAGCGCTCAATCTTGCGTTGCTGTTCGGTACGGCTGCGGTAGCGCTGACGCTCATCCTCACGCCTATACTCGCCAGCAAGCAGGATAGCCGCAGCCTGGCGCTGATCGCCGATGATTTCGATACGATCACGACGGGTTCCGTGCCTCCCAAGGAGCATGGAAAGTCCTATTCCATACGCCGCAGCGTTCTTCAGGAAACACCTGGTTCGGTCTGTATCGTGGAAGGATATGGCAACGGCGGTTGCTGAGCTGAGTTGCAGGGAATTGCCGTGACCGCTTTGACCGGTCGTTTTGACAACATGCCATCCAGCCTGGTTCTCAAGGGGTTCCCATGTTTATCGTTCGGCTTTGCCGTCAGTTTCTCATGTCTACGGATGGCGCGACCGCCATCGAATACGGTCTCATTGCAGCACTGATCGCCGTTGGCATCATCGCGGGCGCCGGCACCCTCGGCAACACCATTGGCGGCGTGTTCAATGGTGTCAGCAACGAGCTGAGCAACGCCACCAACTGATGACGCGGGTGTAGGCCCGTAAGGATTGAACAAAGCCAGCGCAGGGCAGATGTTCGCGCCGGCTTTGTTGTCAGTTCTTGCCTTCCGCTGCTTTCAGCGCATCCGAGAGGCGCATGCGGGCCGAGCCGGGTTTCAACGGCTTCTGCTGGCTTTCGTGGGGCGACCAGGCGGAGACGTAGAGAATCGAGAAAGTGGCGCGGATGCGACCGTCCGGGTCGGAGTGGCGTTCCGCATAAAGTTCGGCGGCCCTGAGGAAAAAGGCGCGGGTCAGGGGCTTGCGGCTGCGCCCGGCAAGTGGATTGGCCATGCCCATGGCGCGCAAATCCTTCATCAGGCCGAACAGCGTATCGTAGCGCACCGTGTAGTTTTCCATGTCGACCACGGGCAGGGCAAAGCCTGCCCGCTGGAGAAGCGCGCCGATATCGCGCACATCGGCGAAAGGGATGACACGGGGGCTTGCGCCGCCGGTCAGTTCGGCCTCCGTCTCCAGAAGGACCTCCCGCAATTCCTGCAACGTACCCGAGCCGGGAATGGCGGCCAGAAACAGCCCGTCAGGAACCAGTGCGCGGTTGATCTGGACGAACACGCCCGGCGTGTCGTTGGTAACATGCAGGTTGAGCGGGGAGACGACAAGATTGACCGAGCGGGGAGCAAGCGGCAGGGTTTCGAGCGGGGCCTCTGTCAGATCGCCCGTTGCGCCCGTGTCCTGCAACTCTATGCGCTGCATGGCGCCGACCTTGCCGGTGCCGAGGCAGGCGGCGGCGGTCGCCCCGGTGACGCCAAACAGTTCAACGCCCTTTTCGAAACTGCGTTCGACGACGGACAGGCGCTCCGCGATCTCTTGCGCGGCAAGGTCAATCAGGAAGGCGGCGCGCGGGTCGCCCGCCTTGAGGGCGCGGCGGCGGTTGGCGGCGACAAGTGCCTGATCGAAGAGAAGGTCCATGGATTTCCGCTCCCGAATGTTGGGACTTCGCAAAGGCGCCACACCTCGCTTATTGTCAAGATATGAGTGACGAGACCTCTGCATTTCCAAGGCCCGGTACGGCCCTTCGCACCCTGCTGCGGCGGTGGGTGGCTTCGGCTGTCGATCTCGTCTATCCGCCCCACTGTGCCGGTTGCGGCAGGGCGACGGCCCGCCATCAGGCACTTTGTCCGTCCTGCTGGGCTTCGATGCGGTTTATCGAGCGTCCCTATTGCGAGGCGCTGGGCATGCCGTTCAAGCGCGACGAGGGAGACGGGATGCTGAGCCCGGCCGCGCTTGCTCACCCGCCCGTCTTCGATCGGCTGCGGGCAGTGGCGTTGCATGAGGGCGTGGCGCGCAACCTCGTGCATGGCCTCAAATACCGTGACCGCACCGATCTGGCGCCGATGATGGCGGCGTGGATGCTCCGGGCCAGTGATGGTTATGCGCAAGCCTGCGACGCTATCGTGCCGGTTCCGCTGCACGCCCGACGCCTGCTGTCGCGGCGCTTCAACCAGTCGGCGGAACTGGCGCGGGCTCTGGCGAAGGCCGCCGGCAAGCCGCTTCTGGCGAGCGCGCTCCAGCGTATCAAGCCGACCCGGCGGCAGGTCGGCCTTTCGGCCCGCCGCCGGGCGGCGAATGTGCGCGGCGCTTTCCGGGTCAACAAGCGGTGTCTGGACGATGTGCGCGGCAAGCACATCCTGCTGATCGACGACGTGTATACGACGGGTGCGACCGTTTCTTCGGCTGCCCGGGCGCTGAAGCGGGCGGGTGCTGCGGAGGTCACGGTTTTGACCTTTGCAATGGCGCTTGGCGGTCCTATATGACAGATTGAACAAGGCCTGCGACCGCTGGCCGCAGGTGCGGAGAAGATGATGGTGTCGGTAACGATCTACACACGGGAATATTGCGGTTATTGCGCGCGCGCCAAGGCGTTGCTCGCCTCCAAGGGCGTCGATTTCGAGGAGAAGGACGCCACCTATTCCCCGGATCTGCGCAAGGAGATGATCGAACGCGCCAACGGCGGCTCGACCTTCCCGCAGATTTTCATCAACGGCAAGCATGTGGGCGGCTGCGACGATCTGCATGCGCTCGATCGTGCCGGAAAGCTCGATCCGCTTCTGGCTGAGGAGGCCTGAGATGAGCATCAAGGTCGCCGCCATCCAGATGTGTTCCGGAATGGATGTGGAGCGCAATGTCGAGACGCTGAAAGCACTGGTGCGCGATGCCGCCGGCCAAGGCGCGATCTACATCCAGACACCGGAAATGACCGGCTCGCTTCAGCGCAACCGCAAGGCCCTGTTTGCCTCGATCCGCCCTGAAGAGACGGATCTGGTGGCGAAGGCCGCTTCCGAACTGGCACGGGAACTGAACATCCATTTGCATATCGGCTCGACCGCTATCGATCTCGGCGAAGGCAAGGTCGCCAACCGGGCGCTTCTGTTCGGGCCGGACGGGCAGAAAATCGCCAGCTACGACAAGATCCATATGTTCGACGTGGACCTCGACAATGGCGAAAGCTGGCGGGAAAGCGCGACCTATCAACCCGGCTGCGAGGCGAGGGTGATTGCCCTGCCCTTTGCAAAGCTGGGGATGGCGGTGTGCTACGACGTGCGGTTCCCGCATCTTTTCCGCGCGCAGGCGTTGGCCGGCGCTGAAATCCTGACGGCGCCGGCTGCCTTTACCCGCCAGACGGGCGAAGCGCACTGGAGCATCCTGCAACGGGCTCGCGCCATCGAGAATGGCGCTTTCATGATTTCTGCCGCGCAGGCCGGCGTGCACGAGGACGGTCGCGAGACCTACGGCCATTCGATTATCGTTGATCCCTGGGGCAAGGTTGTGGCGGAAGCCGGGGGCACGGGCGAGGCGGTTCTGGTCGCTGAAATCGATATTGCCGCAGTGGCTGCCGCCCGGGCGAAAATTCCGAACCTCAGGAATTCGCGCGATTTTGCGCTCGTGGATGCGGTCTGAGGGCCGGGAGAGAGGTCCAGGTGATCCGTTATACCCTGACATGCGAGAGCGGCCACGGCTTCGAGGGCTGGTTTTCCGGCAGCGCCGATTTCGACAGCCAGATGGAGCGCGGGCTGGTGAGCTGTCCCGTGTGCGGATCGAAAACCGTCTCCAAGGCGTTGATGGCGCCCTCCGTGTCCACTGCGCGGCAGAAGGAGGCGCAGCAGGCGCTGGCCATGGAGACCGCTCAGAAGGAAGTCGTGGCCAAGATCAAGGCCGTCGTTGCCGAGATCAAGGCCAATTCCGAGGATGTCGGCGAGCGCTTCCCGGAAGAGGCGCGGCGCATCCATTACGGCGAGACGGAAACGCGCGGCATCATAGGTCAGGCAAGCCCAGATGAGGCGCGCGAATTGCTGGAAGAGGGCATTGCAGTCGCGCCGCTGCCGGTACTTCCGGACGACGTGAACTGAAACGTCAAGCGGGGCGTTTTGCCAGCAGCATGTAGTTGACGTCGGTATCTGCCGAAAGATTCCACCGGTCGTGCAGCACGTTGTAGAACACGCCGTTCTTTTCGACGATTTCCATGCCGCTGGCCAGAAGCGGGGCTTCCAGCTCTTCCGGTGTTACCAGCTTTTCATATTGATGCGTGCCGCGCGGCAGCCAGCGCAGGACCACTTCCGCCGCGAAAATGGCGAGCGCCCTGGCCTTCAGCGTGCGGTTGATGGTGGCGATCAGCATCATGCCGCCGGGCCGCACCATGGAGGCGCAGGTGCGGATGAAGAATTCCACGTCGGCGACGTGTTCCACCACTTCCATGTTGAGGACGATATCGAAGGTTTCGCCGGCCTCCGCCAGCGCCTCGGCCGTCACAGCACGGTAATCAACCGCAACGCCCGTCTGGGTTGCGTGGGTTCTGGCAATGCCGATGTTCTTTTCCGAGGCATCCGCGCCCAGAACGTTTGCGCCCATGCGGGCCACCGGTTCCGAAAGCAGACCGCCGCCGCAGCCGATATCGAGAACCCGCAGGCCCTCCAGCGGGCGGGCGGATTTAGGATCGCGGCCGAAATGGGCGCAGGCCTTGTCGCGGATATAGCCGAGGCGGACAGGGTTGAACTTGTGCAGCGGGCGGAACTTGCCGGTCGGGCTCCACCATTCCGCCGCCATGGCCGAGAAGCGGTCCACTTCGGTCTGGTCGATGGTCGTGCGCGCTGTTTCGCTCATGGTCTGCTCCTTCAATTCGTGGTATGAAGTCGGACGATGACGACGTGAAGTCAAGAGGCGAGGAGAGGCAACATGGCGGAGGAGAAGGACAAGGACGAAAAACGCGTCTATGACCGCTATGACCTCACGCCCGAGGAGGCGCGGCAGGACCATTGGGACATGCTGCGGTTTCTGGCCATCAACGCGCTTTTCGGCATGGGCATAGGCGTGGTTCTGGCGGCGAGCCTGCTCTTTTTCGACATTGGCGGCCTTTGGACGCACCTGGTGCGCGCGCGCCATCCTTTCGTCAGCGCACTTCTGCTTTTCGTGCCGCTGGCGCTCACCTTCGGCAGCGTTGTGGTGGGCACGGCAGTCATGACCATGCCCTACAAGCGCAAGAAGGAATTGTGACCGAACGGCATCATGCGGCGCTGCTTGCCGCCTTCTACGCCGGAATGCCGGTGCCGATTGTCAAAATGCCGCCGCTTGCGGGGCTGGATGCCATTGCGCCCGGGGCCCGTTTTCGCTATGAGACACGCCGACCGCTGCCCCTGCCTGCCAGAGGGCGGCTTTGTTGGTGAAAGCCTTCTTCAGAAGGCGTCTGTCGGAATACCGGAATCAAGGCCATGGCTCGCATCGTGATGAAGTTCGGCGGCACGTCCGTCGCCAATCTGGAACGCATTCATAACGTCGCCCGCCATGTGAGACGTGAAGTCGATGCCGGCCACGAAGTGGCAGTTGTCGTGTCCGCGATGTCTGGGAAGACCAACGAACTCGTCGGCTGGGTTCAGGATGCGCCCAAGGTGGCTGGCGCCACGTCCCCGTTCTATGACGCGCGCGAATACGACGCCGTGGTCGCCTCGGGCGAACAGGTCACGTCCGGCCTTCTGGCCATCACGCTGCAGTCGATGGACATCAATGCCCGCTCCTGGCAGGGCTGGCAGATCCCGATCCGCACCGACAACGCCCACGGTGCCGCCCGTATTCTCGAAATCGACGGTTCGGATATCATTCGCCGTATGGGCGAGGGTCAGGTGGCTGTGATCGCCGGCTTCCAGGGGCTTGGGCCCGACAATCGCATTGCGACCCTCGGTCGCGGCGGCTCTGACACTTCTGCTGTTGCCATCGCCGCCGCCGTCAAGGCCGACCGTTGCGATATCTATACCGACGTGGACGGCGTTTACACGACCGATCCGCGCATCGAGCCGAAGGCGCGCCGCCTGAAGAAGATCGCCTTCGAGGAAATGCTCGAAATGGCATCGCTTGGCGCCAAGGTGCTGCAGGTACGCTCCGTTGAGCTGGCGATGGTGCACAAGGTGCGCACCTTCGTCCGCTCCAGCTTTGAAGATCCCGATGCGCCGGGCATGGGCGACCTTCTGAACCCGCCCGGCACGCTGATTTGTGACGAGGATGAAATCGTGGAACAGGAAGTCGTAACCGGTATTGCCTACGCCAAGGATGAAGCCCAGATTTCGCTGCGCCGTCTTTCCGACCGGCCGGGCGTTTCCGCCGCGATCTTCGGCCCGCTGGCTGAAGCCCACATCAACGTCGACATGATCGTCCAGAACATTTCCGAGGACGGCACCCATACCGACATGACCTTCACTGTGCCCTCGGGTGATCTGGAAAAGGCCATGACGGTGCTGACTGCCAACAAGGAAAAGATCGGCTTCGACGTTGTGCAGAGCGAATCGGGGCTCGCCAAGGTTTCGGTCATCGGTGTCGGCATGCGCAGCCATGCGGGCGTTGCCGCAACCGCTTTCCGCGCAGTTGCCGAAAAAGGCATCAACATCAAGGCCATCACCACCTCGGAAATCAAGATTTCGGTGCTGATCGACGGCGCATACACGGAACTTGCAGTCCGGACTTTGCATTCCGCCTACGGCCTCGATAAAAAGTGATTCACGCCGGTTATTCCCCGTCGGCGAATCGCAGGTAGCGACGGGGGTTTTCCGGAAATAGACCTTGTTTTCGGGAGCGCCAGGCGATGAGAGACCTTTCCATGGGTCCGCGCGTTCTTCTCAAGCGGTTGCGCGAGTTGATGGCGGAACCGCTCGAGCCACAGGAGCGGCTGGACCAGATCGTTCTGCAGATTGCGCAGAACATGGTGGCCGAAGTGTGCTCGGTCTACGTTTTGCGTTCGGACGGGGTTCTCGAACTCTACGCAACCGAAGGTCTGAACAAGGATGCCGTTCACCTTGCCCAGCTCAAGATGGGGCAGGGTCTGGTCGGTACGATTGCGGCAGCCGCGCAACCCCTCAACCTTTCCGATGCCCAGGCGCATCCGGCCTTCCGCTATCTGCCGGAAACCGGTGAAGAAATCTTCCAGTCCTTCCTCGGGGTGCCGATCCTGCGCGCCGGTCGCACGCTCGGCGTTCTGACCGTTCAGAACAAGGCGCAGCGCAATTATCGCGAAGATGAGGTCGAGGCGCTCGAAACGACCGCGATGATCCTTGCCGAGATCATCGCCACAGGCGACCTCAAGAAGATCACCCGCCCCGGTGTCGAACTCGACCTGTCGCGGCCCGTGACCATCGAGGGCGATGCCTATAACGAAGGAATCGGGCTCGGGCGCGTCGTGCTGCATGAGCCGCGCATCGTCGTCACCAACCTGCTGAACGAGGATGCCGAAAAGGAAATCCTGCGTCTGGCCGAAGCGCTCGGTTCGCTGCGCATTTCCATCGATGACATGCTGTCGCGTCGCGACGTGCCGATGGAAGGTGAGCATCGTGAAGTGCTGGAAACCTTCCGCATGTTCGCCCACGATCAGGGCTGGGTGCGGCGCATGGAAGAGGCGATTCGCAACGGCCTGACGGCGGAAGCGGCCGTCGAAAAGGTGCAGAGCGACACGAAGGCGCGGATGATGCGCCTGACCGATCCCTATCTGCGCGAGCGGATGCACGACTTCGAGGATCTGGCCAACCGGCTTCTCCGGCAGTTGACGGGTCATTCCGGCCGCCTTTCCGGCGACAGTTTCCCGACCGATGCCGTCATTCTGGCGCGCGCCATGGGCGCTGCCGAGCTTCTGGATTATCCGCGCAACAGTCTGCGCGGTCTCATTCTGGAAGAAGGCGCGGTGACGAGCCACGTCGTCATTGTGGCCCGCGCGATGGGCATTCCGGTCGTCGGGCAGGCGGTTGGTATCGTGGCGCTTGCCGAAAACGGCGATGCGATCATCATCGATGGTGACGAGGGGCAGGTTCATCTGCGTCCGGTGGTCGATCTGCAGCGTGCCTACGAGGAGAAGGTCAAGCTGCGCGCCAAGCGGCAGGAGCAGTTCCGCGCTTTGCGCACCGTCGATCCCGTGACGAAGGATGGCAAGCGCATCAGCATGCTGATGAATGCCGGCCTTCTCGTCGATCTGCCGCAGCTTTCGGAATCCGGTGCCGATGGTATCGGCCTGTTCCGCACCGAGTTGCAGTTTATGATCGCCTCGACCATGCCGAAAGCCGACGAGCAGGAAATCTTCTACCGCTCGGTTCTGCGGCAGGCCGGCAAGCAGCCGGTAACCTTCCGCACACTCGATATCGGCGGCGACAAGGTCGTGCCTTACTTCCGCGGCCATGAGGAAGAAAACCCGGCGCTCGGCTGGCGGGCCATCCGTCTGGCGCTCGACCGGCCGGGTCTTCTTCGTACCCAGCTCCGTGCGCTATTGAAGGCATCTGCCGGCGGTGAGCTGAAGATGATGTTGCCCATGGTGACCGAGGTTGCCGAGGTGCGGACCGTGCGCGAGATCCTGCGCAAGGAAGTGCAGCATCTTTCGAAATTCGGCCATCGTCTGCCGCGCACGCTGAAGCTCGGCGCCATGCTGGAGGTTCCCGCCCTGCTTTGGCAGATCGACGAACTGATGCAGGAGGTCGATTTCGTCTCCGTCGGTTCGAATGACCTGTTCCAGTTCTCGATGGCGGTCGATCGCGGCAATGCCCGCGTTGCTGACCGGTTTGACATTCTCGGCCGTCCGTTCCTGCGCATCCTGCGCGATATCGTGCGGGCCGGTGACAGGAACGGGACGCCGGTGACGCTGTGCGGCGAAATGGCGGGCAAGCCGCTGGCCGCCATGGCGCTGATCGGCATCGGTTTCCGCGCGGTTTCCATGGTACCGACAGCCATTGGTCCGGTGAAGGCCATGCTGTTGGGGCTGGATGTGGATGGGCTCTCCGAAGAGCTGCATGCAGCGCTTGACGATCCGCATCCGGTGGTGCCGGTTCGGGAACTGCTGACGCTGTTTGCCGAGCGTAACAACATCCCGGTTTAACAAGACACAACAGACATTCTGGAGCAGAGGGTGGCGAAACTTCCCGTCGAGAAAATGCGCGAGCTTGAGCGTCGCTTTGGCGAGGTCGAAGCGCGCATGTCGGCCGGCCCGGCGGCGGATGTCTATGTGAAGCTGGCCGCCGAATATTCCGAGTTGCAGCCGGTGGTGAAGACCATCCGCGACTATCAGCGTGCTGAAGCGGAGGTGGCAGATCTCGAGGCGTTGCTGGCCGAGAAGGATGGCGACCGCGAGATGCGGGCGCTGGCCGAGGAGGAATTGCCGGAGGTGCGCGAGAAGATTGCGGCACTGGAAGGCGAAATCCGTATTCTGCTTCTGCCAAAGGATGCAGCCGACGAAAAGAGCGCGATCCTCGAAATCCGTGCTGGAACCGGCGGTTCGGAAGCCGCACTGTTTGCCGGTGATCTGTTCCGCATGTATGAGCGCTACGCGGCGGCCCATGGCTGGAAGGTCGAAGTCCTTTCATCGAGCGAGGGGGAAGCCGGCGGTTTCAAGGAAATCATCGCGACGATTTCCGGGCGCGGCGTGTTCGCCAAGCTGAAGTTCGAATCCGGCGTGCATCGTGTGCAGCGCGTGCCGGAAACGGAAGCGAGCGGGCGCATTCATACCTCAGCCGCCACCGTTGCGGTTCTGCCGGAGGCGGAGGATATCGACATCGAGATCCGCCCTGAGGATATTCGCATCGATACAATGCGATCGTCGGGTGCTGGCGGACAGCACGTCAATACAACGGACTCGGCGGTGCGTATCACCCATCTGCCGACCGGGTTGATCGTCACCTCCTCGGAGAAATCCCAGCACCAGAACCGCGCCAAGGCAATGCAGGTTCTGCGTTCCCGTCTCTACGATATCGAACGTCAGCGCGCTGACAGCGAGCGTTCCGCCGATCGTCGGGCGCAGGTCGGTTCCGGCGATCGCTCCGAGCGCATTCGCACCTATAATTTCCCGCAGGGCCGTGTGACCGATCATCGCATCGACCTCACGCTCTACAAGCTCGACCGCATCATGATGGGCGAAATCGACGAGGTGATCGACGCGCTGGTGGCCGATCACCAGGCCGACCAGCTTGCCCGGCTTGGCGAGACCGGCCTGTGACGCGACCGCAGACGCTGGCTGCCCTTCAGGCCTGGTTGCGGCGCGGGCTTGGTGAGGCCGGGGTATACGATCCGGCAGCAGATGCGCGGGTTCTGCTCGCCGGTCTTCTCGACCTTTCACCGACGGCGCTTCTCACGCAGGGCGACCGACCGGTGGGCGACGAGGAGTTCGCCCGTGTTGTCGATGCACTGGAGCGGCGCAGGGCGCGTGAGCCGGTCCATCGTATCCTCGGTAGACGTGAATTCTATGGTCTGACGCTTGCGCTTTCACCGGAAACGCTCGAGCCACGGCCCGACACGGAAATTCTGGTAGATCGCATGCTGCCCCATGTCCAACGCATCGCTGAGACGAAGGGGCATGTGCGCATTCTCGACCTCGGCACGGGCACCGGAGCCATTCTGCTCGCGTTGCTTGCCGAATGCCCGCAGGCGACGGGCGTTGGTGTCGATGCGGCAACCGGTGCCTTGCGGACGGCGCAGGCCAACGCCGAGGCCAACGGGCTCGTTGCGCGTTTTCGGGTAGTGGAAAGTGACTGGTTTTCTGCCGTTCATGGCTGTTTCGACATAATCGTGTCGAATCCCCCCTATATAAGGACGGATGTGGTTGCCGGTCTGGAGAGGGAAGTCAGGGATTTCGATCCCGCTCTTGCTCTTGATGGCGGGCCGGATGGGCTTGAAGCCTACCGGCGCATTGCAACTGGAGCTTCAAGTTATCTCGAGCCTGACGGGATTATCGGCGTCGAAATCGGCTACGATCAGCATCAGTCTGTTTCGAAACTGTTCGATGCGGAAGGGTTTCGCTTGATCGAGGCAGCGCGGGATTACGGTGGAAATGACCGTGTTCTCGTCTTTGTCGCGAAGGCGTCTTGAAACTTGCTGCGACTGCGAAAGCTCTTTTCGAATCTTTCAAGAAAACACTTGGATTCGTTGAGGAAAGCGGCTAGCGTGAAACGACGCACAGGGTAACTGGGAATGAACGGCGATTCGTTCGGGTTGGAATAGACCTCGGGTCCGTCTTCTCTTGAGATACGGCAGGGTGAACATTTCCCGGTGCGTGAATCAATAATTTGACTTTCATCAGGGCGAACGAAGGTTTCGCAAGGTTCCTCGATGGCCTGTCAGGTCTGGGCGGCATGTTCGCGCCAGTCTGGTGGCTTATGCGAAGAGAACGGAAAAGAGTTCAGGTGACCGATCTATGAGGCCAGGACAGCAGAACAAGCGTGGTCGCGGGCGTGGCAACAACAATAACAATAATAACAACGGCAATAACGGCAACAACGGTAACTTCAACCGCAAGGGCCAAAATCCGCTGACGCGGACCTATGACAGCTCTGGCCCGGATGTGAAAATTCGCGGTACGGCCCAGCACATTGCGGAAAAGTACGGAGCCCTTGCTCGCGACGCCCAAAGCTCGGGCGACCGCGTCATGGCCGAAAACTATCTTCAGCATGCCGAACACTATAACCGCATCATTGCCGCCGCCCAGGCCCAGATGCAGGAACGGTTCCAGCGCGAAGATCGCAACGAATTCAATGAGCGCGACAGCTATGACCGCGACGAAGACGGCGATCTGTCGAACGAGACGGAAAATGTCGCTCCCGTTGTCGTGCAGACCCCCGCGCCGACGCCGCGGCCTGCTCCGGCTCCACGGCCTGCTCCAGCGCCCGCACCTGTCGTGATCGACGGAACCGGTCCGCAGCCAGTGATCGAGGACGTGCCGGCCGAGGTGGTTGCTGCCGAGGAAGAAGCGAATGCGGATGGTCAGGGCCGCGAACGTGGCCAGAGCCGCCGCCGCTCAGCCGCCGCCCGCCCGCGCCGCACGCCGCGCCGCAAGGAAGCGGCTGAAGGCACTGCCGAGGGCGGCGAGCCCGCCGGCGAAGCACAGCAGCCGGTGGTTGCCGAGTAAGCGCTTAGATAATATTTTATGACTAAAGGGCTGGTCGCATCTCGTGGCCAGCCCTTTGTTTTTGTTTGCAGGTTTATTGGGGCACTCTTCTGCGTTGTTCATTGCTGTGGCGGGTTGATGTGTTCCGTTGAGCGCATAAGGAGTTTTCTATTCCGTTGATGATTTGAACAGTTTGAACACCTGCGACAGCCTGCGGCAATTTTCGATGTAATGGGCTCTTTAAACGGAATATATTCCCTCCCATATCTCGGTCGAGGGATGGACCGAAGGGTTCGTCCGGGGCTTGCCGCATGAGGGAGCCTTATCCTTGGAACCGTCATTCTGTGCCAGCAAGGGCAGGGTGGCTACTGGAGGTGTTTTAATGAATATCGAAAAATATTCCGAGCGTGTGCGTGGTTTTCTGCAATCGGCCCAGACCCATGCTTTGTCTGAAGGTCATCAGCAGTTCACGCCTGAGCATGTGCTGAAAGTATTGCTCGATGACGATCAGGGCATGGCGTCCGCGTTGATCGAGCGCGCTGGCGGTAACGCCAAGGAAGCGAAGATCGCCAATGATGCAGCACTTGCCAAGCTGCCGAAGGTTTCCGGTGGCAATGGCGGCCTGTCTCTGACGCAGCCTTTGGCGCGGGTGTTCTCGACCGCAGAAGACGCAGCCAAGAAGGCCGGCGACAGTTTCGTTACCGTCGAACGCCTGCTTCTGGCGCTTCTGATCGAATCCTCGGCCTCGACCTCCGCCTCTCTCAAGAAGGCCGGTTTGACGCCGAATGCGCTGAATACCGTTATCAACGAGTTGCGCAAGGGCCGCACCGCCGACAATGCGAGCGCCGAACAGGGCTATGATGCGTTGAAGAAATATGCGCGTGACCTGACCAGCGAGGCCCGAGAAGGCAAGCTCGACCCGGTCATCGGTCGCGACGATGAAATTCGCCGCACGATTCAGGTTCTGTCGCGCCGTACCAAGAACAATCCGGTTCTGATCGGTGAACCCGGCGTGGGCAAGACGGCCATCGTCGAAGGTCTGGCGTTGCGCATCGTCAATGGCGACGTGCCGGAAAGCCTCAAGGAAAAGCAGTTGATGGCGCTCGACATGGGTGCGTTGATTGCCGGCGCGAAATATCGCGGTGAGTTTGAAGAGCGCCTGAAAGCGGTTCTCAGCGAAGTCCAGTCCGAAAACGGCAACATCATCCTGTTCATCGATGAGATGCACACGCTGGTGGGTGCCGGCAAGGCTGATGGCGCCATGGATGCCTCCAACCTGCTGAAGCCGGCCCTTGCCCGCGGCGAGTTGCATTGCGTCGGTGCGACCACACTCGATGAATATCGCAAGCATGTGGAAAAGGACCCGGCTCTTGCCCGTCGCTTCCAGCCGGTCATGGTCACGGAGCCGACGGTCGAGGACACGATCTCGATCCTGCGCGGTCTGAAGGAAAAGTACGAGCAGCACCACAAGGTCCGCATCTCGGATTCGGCACTGGTCGCTTCGGCCACGCTGTCCAACCGCTATATCACTGACCGCTTCCTGCCGGACAAGGCCATCGACCTGATGGACGAGGCGGCATCGCGGGTTCGCATGCAGGTGGACTCCAAGCCGGAAGAGCTGGACGAACTCGATCGCCGCATCATGCAACTCAAGATCGAGCGCGAGGCCCTGAAGAAGGAAACCGACACCGCTTCGGCCGACCGGCTGCACAAGCTGGAGGAAGAGCTTGCCCATATCGAGGAGGAAGCGGATGCGCTGACAGCTCGCTGGCAGGCGGAAAAGCAGAAGCTCGGCCTGGCCGCCGATCTGAAGAAGCAGCTTGAAGAAGCGCGTAACGAACTGGCGATTGCCCAGCGCAACGGTCAGTTCCAGCGGGCGGGCGAACTGACTTACGGTATCATTCCGGGCCTTGAAAAGGAACTGAAGGACGCCGAAAGCCGTGAAAGCTCGGCCTCTTCAATGGTGCAGGAAGTGGTGAGTGCCGACAACATCGCTCAGGTCGTGTCGCGCTGGACCGGTATTCCGGTGGACCGGATGCTTGAAGGTGAGCGGGAAAAGCTGCTGCGCATGGAAGACGAACTGGCGAAATCCGTCGTCGGTCAGGGCGAGGCGGTTCAGGCCGTTTCCAAGGCGGTGCGTCGTTCGCGCGCCGGGCTTCAGGACCCCAACCGGCCGATCGGCTCGTTCATTTTCCTTGGCCCCACGGGCGTCGGCAAGACGGAACTGACGAAGTCGCTCGCGCGCTTCCTGTTCGATGACGACACCGCCATGGTGCGCCTCGACATGTCGGAATACATGGAGAAGCACTCCGTGGCCCGGCTGATCGGTGCGCCTCCCGGCTATGTCGGCTACGAGGAGGGCGGCGCGCTGACGGAAGCCGTTCGCCGTCGGCCCTATCAGGTCGTGCTGTTCGATGAAATCGAGAAGGCGCATCCGGATGTCTTCAACATCCTGTTGCAGGTGCTGGACGATGGTCGTTTGACTGACGGTCAGGGCCGCACGGTCGACTTCAAGAACACCATCATCATCATGACCTCGAACCTCGGTTCCGAGTTCCTGACGCAGATGGGCGACAATGACGATACGAACTCGGTTCGCGAACTGGTGATGGAGCGGGTTCGCTCGCATTTCCGGCCGGAATTCCTGAACCGTATCGACGACATCATCCTCTTCCACCGCCTGCGGCGAGATGAGATGGGTGCAATCGTCGATATCCAGCTCCGCCGTCTGACCTCGCTTCTGTCCGACCGCAAGGTGACGCTTGATCTGCAGGCGGATGCCCGCACCTGGCTTGCCAACAAGGGTTACGATCCCGCTTATGGCGCCCGTCCCCTGAAGCGGGTGATCCAGAAGGAAGTTCAGGATCGTCTGGCCGAAATGATCCTTGGCGGCGAGGTGCCGGATGGTTCGACCGTGCATGTTACGGCGGGGTCCGACAGGCTTTTGCTCAGGGTTGGCAAGACGCTTAACCAGGCGGCCTGATCACCGGGTACATGAAACAGAATGGCGGCCGTCGGGCCGCCATTTTCGTATTCAGCTTCTTTCCCGGTTGCACTTTTCAGTGAGAGCGTTTGTAGCGCGGCTTTGGTCGTCACGGCTTACTTGCTGGCAACCTGCTTAGACTTGTCGGTTGTGTTCAGCAGGGCATCGATGCGTTTGCGTTCTTCCTGGAACTTGGCCAGAGCTTCGCCTTCCAGCGACTTGCCACCCGGCAGGCGGATCTTCAACGGATCGACCTTGTTGCCATTGACGATCAGTTCGTAATGCAGATGCGGACCGGTGGAAAGGCCGGTGGAGCCGACCCAGCCGATCACCTGACCCTGGCGAACCTGTGCGCCGGGTTTCACGCCCTTGGCGATCGCGCTCTGGTGGTTGTAGGAGCTGACATAGCCGTTGGCATGGCGAATGAGGGTCTGGTTGCCGTAACCGCCGGAATCCCAGCTTGCCTTTTCGACCGTGCCATTGCCCGCTGCGATGATCGGCGTGCCACGCGGGGCAGCCCAGTCGACGCCGGTATGCATACGGGCAAAACCAAGGATCGGGTGTCGGCGCATGCCGAAGGGCGATTTGAAAATGCCGTTCGGCACCGGGTTTCTCAGCAGGAACTGCCGGATGCTCTTGCCATTCTCATCAAAGTAATCGACGGAATTGTCGGACGGGTCCTGGAAACGATAAAAGCGTGTGGCAGTATCGCCGAAATGGGCATTCACATAAAGAAGCTCGGAATCCTTGGTCGCCTTGCCGTCATCGCCCGACACGGAGAAGAAGGCTTCGAGCGTATCGGTCGGCTTTAACTGGGCCTGAAAATCGACGCTGCTGGCCAGAAGCTTGATGACGCGCTGGGTCATCGCCTGGTTCATGCCGTAAGAGAGAGCGGCGCGATAGATGCCGTCATAAACACGGGGCAGGTCGCGGCCGGCCTGAACCGGCGGTGCTCCGGTCTCAAACGCGGTGCGGACAGCATCGAGATCGGGTGGTGCCTCGCCCGGCACATACTGCCCCTTGTCATCAAGGGCGACAGTGAGATTGTGTCGGGCATGGCGATAGACGCTGCAGCGGATAACTGTTGCCTGCTCACCCTTCTGCAAAATGCCGACGCGCAGGACGCTGCCTTCGCTGAGCGTGTCGGACCCGAGCTTGGAGGCGAGAGCCTCTGAAAGGGTGCTTGCCTGAGCTTTCGAATAACCTGCATTCGTCAGCAAGGTCGCAATCGGTGCGTCCTCGCGGGCCGGAATCACGTCTTCGGCATATTCCGGCATGGCCGGTGTCAGCGTCTCAGGAGCGGACACAGTCATGTTCTGCTCGACGACCCGGGCGGAAATGCCGGCCGTCAGGTCAAGATCGTTATTATCCGTCTCAAAGCGGCGGGGGTCGACGTAATAGAGAGCGGCCACCTGCTTTGTGCCATCCGTCAGCACCGAGCCGTTGGTACGGACGTTTTCCTCCACTTCGTCCAGCGTCATCGATGCCGTGAACGGGTAGGGGGAATGACGCGTGGGGAAGGGGACAGTCTTCAGGCTGACTTCGGAATCGACATCAGCGCCGTAAATCGTGCCCGTGCGTGCCGGTTGCGCCGCGCTTGGCTTGTCATCGGAGGAGAAGACGGTCAGCGGATTGAAGCTCGGATAGTCTTCCGAGGTAACGTGATTGGCGGCCAACACCATCTTCACATGGGCGAAGGGCTGTCGGCGCACGACTTCCTTGTCGCCCTGGCGGACGACTGTGGAGACATCCATGATGGCCCGGTCGGTCGGCTTGGCGGTCAGTGTTGCCGCAAACAGGCGGCCGCCCCGCACGACGTCCTCGTCGGAGTGATCCGTATTGGTGTTGGCATAGGCTTCCGCCGGAATGCCGAGCTGCTGGCGTCCGTCCAGGGCTGCAAAAAGGGCGACGCCCATCAGCACGCTTGAGGTAATGCCGGTCAGAAAGGTGCCCGAAAGCCAGCGCAGCGAGATTTCGCGACGATCCGGCGCGCGTCGGCCATCGGCGAGAACCGGGGCCTCATTGCCGATCGAACGGGTCAAAGCGGGATCGGGTATCATTGCAGGGGTACCGGTCCTTTCGCTGTTGCTCTTGGTAAAAACGCAGGAAGATGTGCATCTTTCCAGTTACCGAGTCAAATCCGGGCTGCCTCACATGCGGGCATGCGCGATTCATCAACACCGGTGGTGCATGGCAATTGTGGATTTCGCGGGGCAAAAGATGACCGGATCCCGATGTTCCACGGAAAAACACACCATTTCAAGCACATGTATAGGCATAGCTGCGAAGATCCTATAAAAATTTCTTTATTTTCAGATGGTTATAAAAAAAGTGCCAGTCAGGCAAATTTCCCGGTTGACGGTTTGGGTGTGGTGGTTCTATAAGCCGTGTCACTGACGAGGGCGGCGGCGCTGCTGGCGACCGACGAACTCGCTCCTGAGACTGGCGG
>NZ_JACIDU010000025.1 GCF_014196535.1 Allorhizobium borbori | reverse complement strand
CTGCGCGGCCTGACGCCCTACGAATTCATCTGCAAAATCTGGGCAACAGAGCCAAAACGGTTTAAACTCAATCCGCATCATCAAATGCCGGGACTGAACAGCTAGAGTAGTACGCAACGGACGCCGCCGGAGCGCGACACCCGTTGCATGTGCGATTTCAGAGCACGAGCCGGAATTTTGCGAAGCCGTTGTCACCGTCACCGGCATCCTCGATCTTCGTGCCCTTGACGTCGGCCGCATAGGCCCTCGCCTTGGGGCCCGTCTCGAACAACGCCGTAGCATCTTTCACGGGTGCGAACGACCAGTTGGCGTCGGCCGAGGGATTGATCGTGCCTTCCGCAACGATATAGCGAACGATGACATCGCGGTTCGTATCGGGCGCAACGAAGATCACCTTGTCGGCGGCGATTTCCGGGAACTTGCCGCCACCGCCGGCGCGATAATTGTTCGTCGCCACCACGAACTTCTGCTCCGGATCGACCGGCTTGCCCTCGAAGGCAAGCGCGACGATGCGATTTGCCTCAGGGTTCGCCAACTTGCCGTCCTTGTCGAAGCGGGCGGGTTGCGCAAGGTCGATCCGGTAGGTAACGCCATCGATCACGTCGTAATTGTAGGACGGGAAATCAGGATTGAGCAGCGCTACATCCTTGTCGCCCGGCTTCACCTGATTGAACATTCCCGCCGACATTTCGAGCCAGTTCTTCACCTGCGCGCCGGTGACCAGCACCACTTGCACCGTATTCGGATAAAGATAGAGGTCCGCAACGTTCTTGATGGCGATGTCCCCCGCCGGAACGTCCGTATAGTAGTCCGCGCCGCCACGGCCGCCAGCCTTGAAGGGCGCCGCAGCCGAAAGCACGGGCAGATCCTTGTAAGGCCCCTCTTTCAGCATGTCCTTGATGTACCAGGTCTGCGCATTGGAAACGATCTGCACGGAGGGATCGTCCGCCACCAGCGCGAAATAGGAATAGAGGGGTGCAGACGTCTTGCCGACGGCCCGGCGCACATAGGCGAGTGTGGCGTCATGTTCCGCCTGAATGGAAGCTGTCACTTCCGGCTTGTCCTTCACATCAGCGACGATCTTGCGGTTCTCGTCGCGGTGATAGATCGGACGCGCTTCCGTCGTGAAGTCCACGATCTTCCAGCCCTTGCCATCCTTTTCGATCAGGAGATCGATGAGGCCAAGATGCGAGCCCCAGAAACCGGCCATCACCGCTGGCTTACCCATCAGCGTGCCCTTCACCGGATCGGCGCCGGCTATACCGTCCCACGTCTTCGGGCCGGGGAAGACGAGATGCTGGTGACCGGTGAATACGGCGTCGATACCAGAAACACCGGCGAGATAGAGCGAGGCGTTTTCCATGCGCTCGCTCTGCCCCTTGCCATCGATACCGGAGTGGGAGAGCGCGATCACGATGTCGGCGCCCTCCTCTTTCATCACCGGCACCCAGGCCTTGGCTGCATCCACGATATCGCGGGTCTGAGCCTTGCCTTCGAGGTTCTTCGCATCCCACAGCATGATCTGCGGCGGCACGAAGCCGATGACGCCGACCTTGACGAGGCTCTTTGCGCCGCTCCCATCGACGATCTCCTTTTCAAGGATAACATAGGGCTTGAAAAACAGGTCGTCGTTCTTCGGATCGGCGGCAAGCTGCCCCTTGGTAAGGTTTGCGCAGACATAAGGATGCTTCGCGCCGGCCAGCGTATTGAACATGAAATCGAGGCCGAAATTGAACTCGTGATTGCCAAGTGTGCCGCACTCGTAACCCAACACGTTCATCGCCTGCACGACCGGATGCATGTCACCTGACTTCATGCCACGCTCATAGGCAATGTAATCGCCGAGCGGATTACCCTGAAGAAAATCGCCATTATCCACCAGCATCGAGTTGCCTGCCTCGGCGCGGATCGAGTCAATGATGGCGGCGGTGCGGGCAAGACCCAGCGTGTCGTTCGGCTTGTCGGCATAGTAATCATAGGGAAAGACGTGAACGTGAATGTCCGTCGTTTCCATGATGCGCAGATGGGCCTGATTCGCCGCAGCCCGCGCAGCAAAGGGATGCAGGAACACCAGCGCCGAAGATGCGGCAATGCCGCCCAGCAGCGTACGGCGGTTCAGGCGAACGGGTTCGGTGTGAAATAGCATGGCGGATTGCCTCCTCTGCGTGCGTTCTTCCCGGCGTGCAAGGCCAGCGTAAGCTTTATCCGCCAAGAGTGCATCGGCAAAATGAACGAAAAAGACAGCAATGATGAAAAACGCAACAGGTCGAATGCCGCTCCTGAGAAATGGGAAACCATTCGCAGGCGGGAGTTCGCGTCGACCATTGACAAGTTTCTCCGCCGCCTCTTTATCGCGTGGGCTGTAGCCATTCCGGGGACGGCCTCGACCCCGAAAAACAAGGAACGAAAGCCGATGTTCGGCCTTCGTAAAATCGAAGTTATTTTCTGCTTATCTGCCCACTTCCGGCGGCGGTGGAACAACAGGAGGGTACATGCTGCATATTGCACTGCGCGGGTGGTATGCGGTCGGTGGCTGGTCCACCAAACAGGCAAGGCAGGACGAACCGACGCTGGACATGCCCGGCGGATCGGAACGGCGATACGGATTCCTGAGGCACGCTGCCCGCATCGGCATTCGCGCCCTGACCTTCTGCATGTTCCACGAAGCTTTTCTGGATGAACTGGCCGTCCTTTCCCTCGCGCTTGCTACCTTGCAGGTGCGCCAACGGGAGGTCGGACTTTTCGCCGGCCTTCCCCTCTTGCCCAAACTTTCGCGCCAGAAACCCTTGTCCGGCACGGAAATGGCGCGCGCCGTCAGCGTGGCAAACGATGGAACCGCCGCTGACGCCCAACTGGTAAGACTTGGCGACAAGCAAGTTCTTTGGTCTGCCGATGGCAAGAGTTTCCTGATGTATGCGCGTCAGGGCGGCAAGCTCATCGCCCTGTTCGATCCCGTCGGCCCGAGCGCTAACTGGAACGAACTGACCAGCGCCTTTCGTTCGCTCGCACGCCGCCGCAACTGCATCCCCGTTTTCTATCAGGTATCCGAAGCTTTTCTTTCCTCCAGCGCCATGGCCGGCATTCGCGGTTACAAGCTGGGTGAATTGGCGGAAATCACGCTGCCAGCTTTTACCATGAGTGGCGGCGACTGGGCCAACCTGCGCCGGGCGATCAACCGCGCCACCCGCGACGGTTTGACCTACGAATTCCTGTCGCCTGATAATGTGCCCTCCGTTCTCGATGAACTGCGTACAATTTCAGATGCATGGCTGGCCCATGGCGGCACGCGTGAAAAGCGCTTCTCGCTCGGAGCTTTCAACCCCGCTTACGTCGCAACCTCTCCAGTCGCAATCGTTCGGATGGACGGCCACATCGTCGCCTTCGCCAATGTGCTGACAACGGAAAAAGGAGCGGCTTTCGTTGACCTCATGCGCTTTTTGCCGGGCGCCCACCGGGGTGCAATGGACTTCCTCATGGTACGCCTGATCGAGGACCTGAAAGTCAGGGGCTTCGAGACGCTGAACCTGGGCATGGCGCCGTTGTCCGGTCTTCGCTCCGGGACGACAGCAACGCTCTGGGAGCGAACCGGCGCATTCGTCGCCCGCAACGGCAACCGTTTCTATGGGTTCCAGGGGCTCTACAGCTTCAAGGCCAAATTCGAGCCGGAGTGGCGCCCGCGCTACATCGCCGTTCCCGCCGGCTCCAACCCCTATCTCTCCGCAGCGGCGACCGCAACGCTGATCGCCGGCGGGCTGTCGGGGATATTCCGTCGATGAAACGCGCCATTACCGGTGTCTTTGCGGCGCTGGCGCTTCTGACCGGCCTCGGTTCGGATCTCGACGAGACGCGCCTCAAGACCGGCGGCATTCCCGATCCGCTCGTCCTGCTGCCGGAAGGCGAAGCGGTTTCCGAAATCGTCCTTCTCTCCGACAGCGACGGTTGGACACAGGCCGATAGCCGGATGGCGGAAAGCCTGAGCGACGAAGGCGCCATCGTCATCGGCATCGATCAGCCGCAATGGCTCGCCGCGCTTCAATCCGAGGCACAGGATTGCGCCTATCTCGTTGCCCCTATCGAAAGCCTGAGCAAGCAGATCCAGCGGCGGTTTGGCGACGGGACCTACCGTGCCCCGATCATCGCCGGGCACGGCGCTGGCGGGGCGCTGGCGTTGGCCATCGCCGCCCAGACCCCCGATGCGACGGTGGAGCGAACAATTGCCGTGGACCCGGAAGCCTTCGTGCGACTGGACAAGCAACTCTGCACCCCCGCCGACAAGAAACGGGTTGCCGGCGGCATGCGCTATGGCCTGCCGGAGAGCGGGTTAGCCAATCCGGTCGACATTAGCCTAACGGAAAAGGCGCAGGGTGACGTGCCGCTGGCAGGTTTAGCGCCGCTGCCGCTGTTGACCATCACGCATGTTTCCGGCGACGCGGAGGCTGTTCTGGCATCAGCACTGTCGGCCCGCATCAAGGACGCAAGGACCGCTTCCAATGGACTGCCCGTTACCGTCCTCGACGCCACGGGCGACCGCCGGGCCCTCGCCATCATCATTTCTGGCGATGGCGGCTGGCGGGACATCGACCAGAAGATCGCCGCCTTTCTTCAGGACGATGGCATCCCTTCCGTCGGCCTCGATGCACTGCGCTATTTCTGGAAAGAGCGTACGGCCAATGAAACGGCGGCTGCGCTTCAGGGCATCATCGATACTCATGCGACCCGCAACGGATCGACGGATATCCTGCTCATCGGCTATTCCTTCGGTGCCAATGTCATGCCCGCGACCTATCTGGCCATGGACGAAGCGCACCGGAACAAGGTGAAGCTCGTTTCACTGCTCTCGATCGAAAAGAAAGCCGACTTTCAGGTGTCCGTTCTTGGTTGGGCCGGCAAGCCGCCGGAAGGACGCGGTGGAGACCCGATCGCGGACGCCCGTAACATTCCCTCGGGCATCCTCCAGTGCATCTACGGCGAGGAGGACACGGAGAGCGGCTGCCCTGGCCTCGACGGCACAGGGGCCGAGATCGTCAGACTGACCGGCGGACACCATTTTGACGGCGATTATCGGGCACTGACGACGCGGATTGTTGCAGCCTACGATAGAACACTGATCGACTGAGGCCGCGAGCGATCAAACCATGAACTGCTCGGGCCAGTCGCGATAAAGCGCGACCTGCCCCTCCTTGCGAAGCTTCGCGACCTCGGCAAGATCGATTTCGCCATAGAGCCACCGGCTGTCGGGAGTGAAGATGGCCTCGCTTTCTGCCCAGACACCGCTCGGCGGCATACCGTAATCGGCGGGCACATAAAGTGCCGCACGCCCTGCATTCTCGTCCACCGCCGGCGACCAGGGCGCGAAACCCGCGGTTGGCGAAACGAGCACGGCAAACTGGTTTTCCAGTGCTCGCGCCTGTGCACCGATGCGAACGCGATGATAGCCCGCCTCCGTGTCCGTACAGCTTGGCGCCAGCACGAGATCGACACCCATTTCTGCCAGTCGGCGGGCCAGCATCGGAAATTCATTGTCATAACAGATGAGAATTCCGAGGCGTCCAAACGGCGTTTCGAAGGTGCGCAAACCATCGATACCGCCGGCGATGAACCATTGCTCGCGCTCGAAGCGGGTCATCATGATCTTGTCCTGATGGCCAAGCGATCCATCCGGTCCGAACAGGAAGGCCCGATTGCGATATTTACCGTCGGGATCGGCCACCGGTGCCGACCCGGGGCAAAACAGGACAGAGTGTCGGCGAGTGAGATCCTCGCACAGTTCCAGCCAACGCGGAATGAGCGGCTGAATGCCGAAGATCGACTTCTGCAGATCGCCGCGTTCCTGCTCCGGAAGAAGTCCGGTCAACGTCATCGCGGAATATTCCGGCAGGAGCAACAACTCGGCTCCAGAGGCAACCGCTTGACCCACCAGAGCATCCAGATGTGCGGCATAGGCCTCCCAATCCGCGAAAAGCTCTATGGCATACTGGCAGGCTGCAAACTTCACCATCAGCGGATTTCCTTCATCCAGAAAGACATGGGTTTGGCGGTTTCCCCGGCCTCGCCAAGGTCGCGCCAGACATATTCGGTTCTCAGCTCCGGGTGGTGAATATAGCCGCGATGCGCCCAGAAGGCATCGAGCGGCTGATAGTCGGCCGGGCGAAGCGGGTGATCGACGGGACGCTCGACGGCACAGAAACAACATATGTCGAAACGTTCGAGGCGGCGGGCATGCGCCTCGCGCTCCTCGAAGAAGCGTACGCCGATGCCCAGACCGCGATAGGAAGGCATCAGTACCGATTCACCGAAGTAGAAGATGCGTTGCGGATCGAAGCCACCCTTGAGGAAGGGCGCCTTGAACTCCACCGTTTCATCCGCCATGGGCAGGCCCGTCGAAGCCCCGACGACGGAATCCCCATCCAGCGCCAACACGAACACGCTGTCGGGCGAGGCCGCGTAGGTCGCGACATAGGTTTGTTCGTATTCGAGGGTTCCCTCGTAAAGATAGGGAAACGAGCGAAACACCGATATCCGCAGCCGGGCAAGATCATCGATGAAAGGTGTAATGTCGCAGCCCTGACGCACCAGAATTCGCATGTGTATTTCCGTACTATGCAACGCCTCGGCCCTGCTATAGGAAATCGGTTTCGATTTAGCTATGCCTTTTCAGACAGCAGGGAAACACGATGAGCGCCACCGACGTCATTCGCGCCTATTATGATGCCTTCAACAAGCAGGATATGGAAGCATTCCTCGCACTTCTGACGGATGATGTCGCGCATGATATCAACCAGGGTGGGCGTCAGGCTGGCAAGCAGGCCTTTGCCGCATTCATGGAGCACATGAACCACTGCTATCGCGAAGTCCTGACCGACATCGTCATCATGGAAAATGCCGAAGGCACGCGCGGGGCCGCCGAGTTCGTCGTCAATGGCGAATATCTCGTGACGGACGAGGGCCTGCCGGAAGCCAATGGCCAGAAGTACATTCTTCCCGCCGGCGCCTTCTTCGAAATCCGCGACGGCAAGGTCGCCCGCATTTCAAACACCTATAACCTGAACGACTGGATCGCTCAGGTCATCGGCTGAAATCCGGAGGGTTCTCGCTTTACGAGGCGAGAGCCCAGGATTGCCGATCGGCATCGCCCGCCATTGGCAGGCGGAAAGCTCCGACCAATGACGCCAGTTCGCCGGCCTCCGTCGCCAGCGTCATCGCGGCAGCAGTCTGCTCTTCCGCCATGGCCGCATTCTTCTGGGTCATCTGATCAAGCTGGTTGACCGCATTGTTGACCTCGGCAACACCCGCCGACTGTTCATGCGCAGCCGTGGCGATCGCATCGATATGGGTCTCAATCTCGGCGATGAAGCCGCCTATTTCGGCAAGTGCCGTTCCCGTTCGCGCCACCAGCTCAACACCATCGCCCACGTTGTCGCTCGATTTGGTAATCAAGGCGCGAATCTCCCTAGAGGCCTCGGCCGAACGCTGGGCCAACTGGCGCACTTCCTGCGCCACGACTGCAAACCCCTTGCCAGCCTCGCCGGCACGGGCCGCTTCGACACCGGCATTCAGCGCCAACAGATTGGTCTGGAATGCAATCTCGTCGATCACGCCAATAATGTTGGTAATCTCGCGTGAACTGTCCTCGATCCTCTGCATCGCGCCCCGCGCCGCTTCCACGACCTCCGCGGAACGGGCGGCGCTTTTCGTTGCCTGCCCCGTAACCGACCGGGCCTCGCCGCTACGCTTGGCGGAATTCTTTACGTTGACCGAAATCTGATCGAGCGCGGCAGCCGTCTCTTCCAGTGAAGCGGCCTGAACCTCTGTACGTCGGGAAAGGTCGTTCGCAGCGTTCGACATTTCAACCGAAGCGCCGTTCAGATTGCCAGCGCAGTGGGCGATGCGGATGAAGGCATCCCCGAGACGCCCCACGGAGCCGTTGAAATCGGCGCGCAACGTTTCGAAATCCTCGGCGAAGCGATCATTGAGGCGGACGGCGAGATCACCGTGGGCCAGTTTATCGAGTCCGCCCGCGAGACCGGCGGTTGCCACCTTGAGGCGATGGGCCGCGTCCTTCTCTGCCTTTTCCTGGGCGGCAATGCGGTCGGTTTCGCCCTGTCGGCGCATGGCCTCCGCCTCGGATTGCAGCTTTTCACGTTCGAGGGCGGACCGGCGAAACACTTCGATGACTTCTGCCATCTTGCCGACTTCATCGCGGCGACCGCTGACAGGCACGACGATATCGAGGTTGCCGCCAGCGAGGTCTCCCATAATACCGGTCATCCGCGCCACCGGCTGAATGGCGCGGTGGCGAATAAGCGCGCCACCCAGCACACAACCAGCAACGCTGAGGCCGCCGGCAACCATGGCAACGATGTTCCAGAATGTAACGGAAGTCCGGGCATTGTGCTCAACGGATGTGAGATGCGCCCCGGCAATGTCCACCAGTTTCACCACCTCCGTGCGGTGGACGTAGAATGCCTTGGTGATGGCGGGCAGCGCCGCCACTGCTGCATCCATCGATGCATTCGGATCGGCAAGGCCGGTTTTGTCGATGAGTGCCCAGAACGCCTTGCCGGTGGGAATGACCTGACCATCAAGCTGCGCCTGCAGGTCTGGCTGCAATCCCTCGCGCTTCCAATAGGCTTCGCGGTCGAGAAATTCCTTCTTGAGTTCTGCGAGCTTGGCCGCATTCTCAACCCGCTTTTCGGGATAAGCGCCGGTCTCGAGACTGAGCATATAGGCTTCGGTGACAAACAGCGGCGGCGGAAGAACGTCGGCAATGACATCCTTGCCGTCGATGATCTCCCGATACATGGGGCTGCCGATCTGCAAGCTGGAAACGACATGGTTTCCGATCACGAGCAGCGCCACCAGTCCGATGATGAGCGAAACCATGATCATGCTGACGAGATGCGATAGACTTTTCGACATGCGCGGCACCCGAGTCTTTGTAATCGTTCCGATCGCAATGCGTCTGAAAAGCCGTCATGCTCTCATTGCATCTGTTCGTCCGACCTGCATCGTTCGGCGCGAATGTCTCCTTAAAAGACAATCGCAAGTAATATCGACAATACGGGTAAATAAACGCTTTATATTTTAGCCCCATCTTTATTGTCGCGCTCTGCGACGTCGGACGCACGGCAGAGCAGGCTATTTGCCGCATTGTGGGCGCATGCCGAACGCGCTACCTCTCCGCCGATGGAGACTGGAACATGATCAAATCCGCGAAGCGGCTCGGACTTGCGTTGCGCATTCTTTGCGCCGTGAGCCTGCTTGTCTTCGGCTTTGCCCATCGATCCGCTGCAAACGACGCAACGGAGGTGGCGCTCTATACGCTGCCGGACGGGTCTGTTCCGTCGATTTGCCTCGCCAGCGACACTGATCACAATCACCCGCTCTATGGCAGCGCCTGCGAAGCATGCCGCCTCGCGGCAGCGATCCTGCTTCCGACACCTTGCGGCGATACAACCCCGCCTCTTCTCAGGGAGGTGGCCAGACTGGGTCCGGCAATCGCCCCGCCCGAGGTTAGACGCCCGCTTCAATACCACGCAGCACCTCGCGCGCCTCCAGCTTCTCCGGCAGCCTGAACCCGTTGAGAAAATCCGTGAAGCCAATGCTTCGCGAAGGAGATGACAATGATCCTTTTTCTGCGCACCCACCCTGCAAAGGACGTGGCCAGATGAAACGCAACAATGCAATCCGCCACATTATCGTGGCTCTCAGCATCACGCTCGTGCTGCTCGCAGGTGTCATGACCTGGGTGCTGCGCAGCGCGCCCGAGCGCATACCCGT
Organism: Allorhizobium borbori; assembly: GCF_014196535.1. GTDB lineage: Bacteria > Pseudomonadota > Alphaproteobacteria > Rhizobiales > Rhizobiaceae > Ectorhizobium > Ectorhizobium borbori. Next base: position 26,271 of record NZ_JACIDU010000025.1, on the reverse strand, counting down.
CGCGTTCGGCACCGCTTTCAATCTTACAGACGATACCGGCAAACCAATCACCGAACAGGCGTTTCAGGGCCACCCCTCGCTGATCTTTTTTGGCTTCACCCGCTGCCCTGAAGTGTGCCCGACCACACTTTACGAGATGGCCGGCTGGTTCGATACGGTTGGCGAAGAGGGCAAGCCCCTCAAGGCGTTCTTCTTCTCCGTTGACCCGGAACGGGACACACCTGAACTGATGCACAACTATGCCGCAGCCTTCACCGACCGCATCGTCGGCATTACCGGCGATCCCGCCGAGGTGCAGAAGGTCATGAAATCCTGGCGTATCTTCGCCCGCAAGGTTCCCACCGAAGGCGGCGATTACACCATGGACCATACTGCCTCCGTGCTGATGCTCGATTCCCGCGGCAATTTCAAAGGCACGATCGGCTATGGCGAGGCTGCGGATTCGGCTGTCGCAAAAATCCGCGAATTGCTGAAATCCGGCTGACGTACAGCGGATCACCGACATAAACAGCGCACGGATGAGCGGACCGGTCATCCGTGCGCTGTTCCGACATGACGCTCGCACACCATATCGCGAACCCATGCAATCATTACGCTCCAGTTTTTTGGGGCACTTATCACTATCTTAAGTATAATTGGTAACATTCGATCCAATTCAGATTGCTGCCGGATCACACCATGCCTTCGCTTTCCCTCGGCTTTTCGCCGGACTCGAAGAACGTTCTTCAAGCCTTGAGCCGCTCGCTCGCCATCATCGAGTTCGACCTGAAGGGCAATATTCTCGATGCAAACGAGAACTTTTGCCGCGCAATGGGGTACACGCGAAGCGAGATCATCGGCAGGCATCACAGCCTTTTCGTTGACCCGGACGAGATCCGCACACCTGAATACGCGGCCTTCTGGGCGCGCCTTGGTGAAGGCCACTTCGAGCAGAAGCAATACAAGCGTTACGGCAAAGGCGGCCGGCCGGTGTGGATCGAGGCGACCTACAACCCGGTCTTTCGCGGCAAGCACGCTTACAAGGTCGTGAAGATTGCCACCGACATTACCTGTGCCAAGGCGAAGACCCTGGACGACGCGGGAAAACTGGAGGCGCTGTCGCGATCGCAGGCAATCATCGAGTTCAAGCCGGACGGCACGATTATCGATGCCAACGAAAACTTTCTGTCCGTTCTCGGTTATACGCGCGACGAGATTGTCGGTCGCCACCATTCCATGTTCTGTGAGCCGGCCTATGCCCATTCGGCCGCCTATGCCGCATTCTGGACGAAGCTCGCCGCTGGCCAGTTCCAGACCGATCAGTTCACGCGCATTACCAAAACTGGTGAAGAGGTGTTCATTCAGGCCAGCTACAATCCAATTTTCGATGAGGCCGGCAAAGTCACCAAGGTGGTGAAGTTCGCGACGGATATCTCCGGCCGCGTCAAGGCGATGAATGAACTCGCTGCTGGTCTGCACCGGTTGTCCGATTGCAATATCCGTTTCACCATGGACCATCCGTTCACGCCGGAATTCGAAAGCCTGCGCAACGACTTCAATACGTCTATCGGCAAATTCCAGGAGACGCTGGAACAGGTTCTGAGCCAGACCGCGAGCCTGACCGAAGACGGTAACGCCATGCGAGACAGTTCCGACAGCCTTGAGCAACGCACCTACCAGCAGGTGACAGCGCTTCGTCAGACCACGACGGCACTCGACAATATCACCGTGACCATTCGCGAGTCTCACATTCGTACCAGCGAGACGCGGACTCTGGTGCGCGAAGCAAGCCAGGCGGCAACCGATTCCGTCTCCGTTCTCAACTCGACTGTCGCGGCCATGGACCGTATCGAAGCCGCATCAAAGGAAATTTCCAGCATCATCGACGTGATCGATGAAATCGCCTTTCAGACCAACCTGCTCGCGCTCAATGCCGGCGTGGAAGCGGCCCGCGCCGGGGAAAGCGGCAAGGGCTTTGCCGTCGTGGCGCAGGAGGTACGGGCGCTGGCCCAGCGTTCAGCCCAGGCCGCGCAGGAAATCGCCCGCCTCATCAGCCACTCTTCCGGCGAGGTGAAGGACGGTGTGCGTCTGGTCAACGATACCGGCGATGCGCTCCGGCGGATCGAAACCTTCGTTCACACCATCGATGAGAATATCGAAGCCATCGCCCGCGCATCCGTGGTGCAATCGGAGCAGCTTTCGGAAATATCCACTGCCGTCAACGCCATCGACCGCATGTCACACGAGAACATCGATATGGTCGGCGGCATGAATTCGGTCAGCCGGGCACTTGCTGAACGTGCGGAAACGCTCGCCGCCCTCGTGCGCCGCTTCAAGCTGAACCGTCGCAAGACGATCCGGGAGCCGGGCTCGGCGGCAGCTTACGCCCGTTCGCAAAACGCGGCCTGATCCTAGCGCTGGTTGGCGCGCGCCGCCTTCACCATGCGCTCGAGAATCTCGTCCAGAATGGGCTTCGACGTGGCGAAATTCATGCGGACATGCTTTGCACCGTCGGGGTGAAAGGCTTCGCCGGGGCTGAAGCCTAGCCGCGCGTGCTCGAGGAAGAAGTCGTGGGCCGTTCCCTCGATGCCCAGATCCGTGCAATCCAGCCACAGCAGATAGGTCGCGTCAGGCAGGTGAAACCTGACGGCTGGCAACTCCCGCCGCAGTGTTTCTGCCACATGATCGCGCATCGCATTGAGATGCGCGAGGACACCATCCAGCCACGCCTGCCCCTCCGTCCAGGCTGCAATGGTTGCGTCGATGCCGATGTGATTGACCGAGCCCAGCACCCGGGATGGAACGCGGTCGTGAAAGCGTTTCAGGAGCGCGTCGGTGCCAAAAGCGGCGACAGCACAACGCAGGCCGGGAATATTGAAGCCCTTGGTCGCCGAACTCAGTGTCACTGTCCGCGCGGCGGCCGCTGCAGACAGCGAGGCGAAGGGGATGTGGCGAGCGCCCGGATAAAGGAGATCCGCGTGAATTTCGTCCGACAGGACGATCAGGTCATGCCGTTCGGCAAAGACCAGAACAGCCTCCAGCTCAGCGCGGGAAAAGGCTCGCCCCGTCGGGTTCTGCGGGTTGCAAAGCACCAGAATGCGGGTGCGTTCGTCAATAACCGCCTCCAACGTTTCAAGATCGAAGCCGTAGCTGCCCTGCGTACGAACCATCTCCAACGGCACAAGCTTCCGCCCCGTGGTCAGGATGGATTCACGGAAGGGCGGATAGTTGGGCACCTGTACGATCACGCCATCACCCGGCTCTGAAAAGGCGAGGATCGCTGCGTTAATGCCCTGCACGAGGTCGGCCAGCGCTATGACCTGTTCGGCCGGCACGGTCCAGCCATAACGCAATGCCATCCGCTCCGCAAAAACTGTTGCCAGCGGCAAGTGGGGACGATCCCCGCCACGCAACGGATAGCCATAATCCTGTGCCTCGACCGTCTCGAGAATCGCGGCCTGCACTGCGGGCGCCACCCTGAAGTCCATATCAGCGACAAAGGCCGGCAGCACGTCGGCAGGGTAGTGCCGCCATTTATAACTGCGGCGCGCCTGAAGAGCGGCCTTGTCGATAAGGAAGTCCTGCGGGTGGATGATATGATTTTGCGTCACTTCGCTCTCCGGCGGCACGAGATTGCAAAACCATAGACCAACTCGCAACGGATTGGGTAGCACCGCAACGATTGAAACTTATGGAACCTTATTCCGTGTCATCCGTTTAACTCTGCGAAAACAACAAGGAGACGGACATGGGTGCTGCAGGTATCGGCTGGATTTCAGCGATCATCATCGGCGGCGTTGCCGGCTGGCTGGCGGAACAGTTCATGAAGAGCAATATGGGCCTCATCATGAACATCCTGCTGGGCATGGTCGGTGCGGTCGTCGCAAACTTTCTTCTGGCGATTCTGGGCGTCGTGCTGACAGGCGCCATCGGCTATCTCGTCGCCGGCTTCATCGGCGCCTGTATCCTGATTGCCGTGGGCAGGCTTTTCCGCCGGGGCTGAAGCGCCCGAAACCCTGCTCAGGCCGGCGCACCGCCTGGCGTTGGCCTGATAACCGCCGCACCGGACAACCGGTTGCGGCGGTTTTTCATATCGGATGAGGCCAAGGAAAAATTCCTCGCTTTGCGATGGCTCAAATTGTCCGTGCGCGGTGGCTGATAGAAAAAGCCCCTATGAACGCTTCACCCTCTTCCGTCGCCGCTTTTCCCGCAACGCTTGCCCGACTGGCTCGGCCCCTTCCGCCTGCGCTGATCGAGGCAATGGCCAACAGGTTGCTTAAACGGCTTGTCACGACACATCCCGGCCTGTTCGAGCGGCTCGATGACTATCGCAACAGGCGCTTCGCTTTTCTGCCGAGCGATCTGCCGTTCGGCTTCGTGGTCGATCCCGTCAAGCCCAGCCTTCGTGTCTTTTCGAAATCGACGCCCTTTGCCGTCGATGCCGCCGTGGAAGGCCCCCTTTTCCTGCTGCTGGCGCTGCTGGAAGGACGTCTCGATGCCGATGCCTTCTTCTTTTCGCGTGAATTGACCGTGACCGGCGATATGGAGGCCATGCTTGCCATGCGCAATGCGCTGGATGACACGGGCATCGACCTGACCCGTGATCTCGCCGTGTTCGCAGGGCCGTTTTCCGGCGCGGCGACCCGCGCCATGGTGGAAATCCGCAAGCGCGTTCTCAAGGAAAAGCCCCCGCTATGGAACTGATCTGCCCGGCAGGAACGCCTGCCGCCTTCCGCGAAGCTGTCGAGGCTGGCGCCGACGCCGTTTATTGCGGCTTCCGAGACGAAACCAATGCCCGCAACTTCCCGGGCCTCAACTTCAGTCGCCCGGAACTGAAACAGGCCATCGCCTATGCCAAGGCGCGCGGCGTGCAGACGTTTGTCGCGCTTAACACCTTCATGCGCGCGGGCGATGAGGACATCTGGTATCGCGGCGCGGCCGATGCGGTCGCCGCCGGCGCAGATGCCCTGATCCTTGCCGATTTCGGACTGATGGCGCATGTGGCCGAACACTATCCCGAACAGCGGCTGCATGTTTCGGTGCAGGCGTCCGCCTCGAACCCGGATGCCATCAACTTTCTCGTCGAAGCCTTCAACGCCCGCCGCGTTGTACTGCCGCGCACGCTGACCATTGCCGATATAGCCCGCATTGCCCGGCAAATCCGTTGTGAGGTCGAGGTTTTCGTCTTCGGCGGGCTTTGCGTCATGGCGGAAGGGCGGTGCTCGCTGTCCTCCTATGCCACAGCAAAGTCACCCAACATGAACGGCGTCTGCTCCCCCGCCAGCCATGTGCGCTATGTGGCCGAGGGTCACGATCTCGTCTCGAAACTCGGCGATTACACGATCAACCGCTTTCCGGAAGGCGAGGCCGCTGGCTATCCTACGCTGTGCAAGGGCCGTTTCGACCTTGCCTCCACCCATGCGTACGCCTTCGAAGACCCGGTTTCGCTGGACGTGATGAACGAGATCGATGCGCTAACGCAAGCCGGCGTGACAGCGCTGAAGATCGAAGGTCGCCAGCGCGGCAAAGCCTATGTGGCAGAAGCTGTTTCGACCTTGCGCAAGGCGCTCTCCGCCACGCCGCAGGAACGCACCCGGCTGCTCACCCGGCTGGAGGCGCTGAGCGAGGGCGGCAAGACGACGACCGGCGCCTATGAAAAGCGGTGGAGATGACAATGCGCATGGCAACGCTAACGCTTGGTCCCGTCTATTTTCTCTGGGACGGCCCGAAATGGCGGGATTTCTATAAGAAGATCGCCCATGAGGCACCGATTGCGCGCGTCGTGATCGGCGAGACCATCTGTTCCAAGCGCAATCATTTCACCGCGCCGTATATGGAAGAGGTCATCGTGCATCTGGAGCGCGCCGGCAAGGAAGTGATCCTCTCTTCCCCCGCACTTGTAACGCTTGAGCGCGAAAGCCGGCTGATGCGCGAGTTGATTGGCGAAGCAACCCGAAAGGTGGAAGCGAACGACCTTTCGGCCCTGCATCTTCTGGCTGGTAAGCCGCACGTCATCGGCCCCCTGGTGAACGTCTACAACGCCGCGACCGCAAAGCTTCTCGCCGCGCGGGGAGCCGAAACCATCTGCTTGCCGCCGGAACTGCCCTTCTCTTCCGTCGAGAAGATCGCAGCCATTACCGGCGGCGCGGACTACGAGATTTTCGCGTTCGGGCGCGTGCCACTCGCCATTTCGGCCCGCTGCGCGCATGCCCGCGCCAAGGGCGCAGTGAAGGATAATTGCCGCTTTGTGTGCGGTGACGAGCCTGACGGATTGGCAGTGAAAACCCTCGACCGGCAGCCATTTCTAACCTTGAATGGCGTGCAGACCCTCTCGCACTCGTGCCAGTCCCTGATCGGCGAAACGGCGGACCTGACGGACGCCGGCATTGCCCGCTTCCGTCTTTCCCCACAGGACTGCGACATGTCGGCGGTGGCCACGCTCTACCGCGCCGTGCTGGACGGCGCGATGGAAGCCGGTGCGGCGGCGGAGCGGCTCGAGGCGCTCTATCCCGCCGCACCGCTTTCCAACGGCTTTCATTATGCCCGTGAAGGTGCGGCCTGGATTGCCAAGGCCCGCACCGGCCAACATCAGGCCAATTCCTGAGCGGCGAGCCGCCATGCAGGGCTCGCACTCGCGTTCCTTCATCTCTCCTCTTTGCAGAGTGGACGCCTGAAGTGAACATAAGCGAATGAGAAACGAACGTGCGTCAGGCCGCTGGCCGCGTTTCAATCAGCCGTACATCGCTTTCGGCGCACAGGGCGCGAATGCGGTCCGATGGACAGTGATCCGTTATGAAGGTGTGGACCTGGCCGAGATGACCGATCCGCACGGGAGCCGTTCGCTCGAACTTGGACGAATCCGACACCAGGATGACATGTCGGGCATTGGCGATGATCGCCTGCGCCACTTTCACCTCGCGATAGTCGAAATCCAGCAGTGCGCCATCCTCATCGATGGCGGAAACGCCGATGACTGCGAAATCGACCTTGAACTGCCGGATGAAATCGACGGCCGCCTCTCCGACGATACCGCCATCCGAACGGCGCACCACGCCACCGGCAATCACCACCTCGATCCGCTCAGAAAGACGCAATCGGTTGGCCACGTTGATGTTGTTGGTAATCACCATCAATTCGTCATGGTCGATCAGGGCCTCGCTGACGGCCTCGGTCGTCGTCCCAATATTGATGAAAAGCGAGGCGTTCGAGGAGATGATCGCCGCCGCCGCGCGACCGATCTCCTGCTTTTCCGAAGAGGCCATGGAACGCCGCGCCTCATAGCGCACATTCTCGTTTCCGCCCGGGAACACCGCGCCACCATGAACACGGGTCAGGGCACGGGCATCGCAGAGGTCGTTAAGGTCCTTGCGGATGGTTTGCGGCGACACGGAAAAGCGTGCTGCCAGCTCGTCGACGGTCACGCGCCCTTCCGATCTCGCAAGCGCCACGATCTCCGTCTGTCGCGCCGTATAGAACATGAACCGCCCTCCCCTTTCAGTTCTTTCACTTTACGGAAAAACGAAAGCCGGACAAGGGCCTGCGGTCCACCCCGTCCATGGCGGCGAAAATTGCAGCGAGCGGGATGCAAAAAAGTGGTCCAATGAGCGATTATCCGGTAAAAAGACATCCGAAGTTGGCAAAAGCGGGGGCCAACTCTAATAAATTGCATCATTTGACTTGAATTACCTCCCCACAAAATGTTTCCTTTGAGGAAAGCCGCAGGAGACCCCTTGATGACCAAGACCGCCGCACCGGGCGAAGTGCTTCCGTTTCAGAATCCGCATGCCGTGCGCGACGACGCGCGCGACAACAATCTGGAGCGCGCCATCGGCCACGAAGTGCGCACGCTTCGCAAGAAGCTGGGCATCACGGGAGCCGACCTTGCCTCGGCCACCGGCATTTCGCTGGGCATGTTGTCCAAGATCGAGAATGGCAATACCTCGCCATCCCTGACGACGCTGCAATCGCTGGCGCAGGCACTTGGTGTGCAGGTCACAGCCTTTTTCCGACGCTTTGAGGAACAGCACGACGCCGTTCACGTCAAGGCAGGCGAGGGCGTGGAACTTGAGCGCCGCGGCACGCGCGCTGGCCATCAGTACAATCTGCTTGGCCACATCGGCAACAACACGGCGGGCGTTGTCGTCGAACCCTATCTCATCACGCTGACGACTGGTTCCGACGTCTTTCCGACCTTCCAGCACGAGGGGCTGGAGTTTCTCTACATGCTGGAGGGCGAGGTTCAATACCGCCACGGCGACCGGCTTTACCCGATGACGCCCGGTGACAGTCTTTATTTCGATGCCGATGCCCCGCACGGCCCCGAGGTGCTCGTCAAACTTCCGGCCCGCTTCCTGTCGATCATCTGTTATCCGGAAAAGACGCGCGGAAGACGCTGAACGGCACCAACCAACATATCCCCTTTCGAGAACAGGCGGCCCGGTGAATATCCGGGCCGCTTTTCGTTTCGATTTCCGCGGTCGCAGCACGATGTCACGAAATCGTGAGTAGCGCGCGTCTCCCTAGCAAATACGATCGAAGAGTGTAGTTTATTGCTGGGCACATAAATTTCCCGCCAAGAAAATATATGGGGATGAAATACCGCGAGGAGCCTAAACAATAATTGGGGAACTCGCGCCATGACTGAAACAACCGTCGACGTGGCGGCAAAGCTCGAAGCGCTGGAAAAGTCGCTTTCGCTTGCCCACACGCTTAACGCCGAAATCTTCTACTGGTGGTGTACCGCACTGATGGTCGCCATCCACGCAGGCTTCCTAGCTTATGAAATGGGCGCGTCGCGCTCCAAGAACGCGTTGGCGTCGGGCATCAAGAACCTGCTCGCTTTCGCCTTCCTCATTCCCGCCTTCTACTTCGTCGGCTGGTGGATCTATCTCGCATTCCCGACCGGCCTGACCATTTCCGAAGCCGCTTCCGCCGGCCTGCCCTGGTCGCAAAACATGGGCCCGAACGTTGCGGACCAGGCGTCCGGTATTTTCTACGCCGCCTTCACGCTCTTTGCCGCCACGACGGCGTCAATCATGTCGGGCGCCTGCATCGAACGTATCCGCCTTTCCGGCTTCACCATTCTCGCTGTCATTTGCGGCGCTTTTGTCTGGAATCTCGGTGCGGCCTGGGGCTGGCACCCGCAGGGCTGGCTGGTCACCTCCTTCGGCTTCCATGATGTTGCCGCCGCCGGCGCCGTTCATATGATCGCCGGTTTCTTTACGCTCGGGGTACTCCTCAACCTTGGCCCGCGCATCGGCCGTTACAGCGCCGATGGCAAGGTCAACGAGATCACCGGCCACTCCATGCCGATGTCTCTGATCGGTCTCATGCTGATCGTCATGGGGTTCTTCGGCTTCCTCGGCGGCTGCATCATCTACACGGCCGAGGGCTGGACGACGATCTACAACACTCCCGCCAATCTTTCCGCCTTCGGCTTCAACACGCTCATGAGCGTGGGCGGCGGCATGATCGGCGCCTATCTCGTCACCCGCGACCCGTTCTGGATGATGTCCGGCGCCCTTATCGGCGTCATCGCGTCCGGCTCCGGCCTCGACCTCTATTACCCCGGCCTTGCCTTCCTCAACTCGTTCGCTGCCGGCTGCGTCATTCCCAAGCTGAATGACATCGTGATCCGCAAGTTCAAGATCGACGATGCGGTGGGTGCCATCGCCGTTCATGGCTTCACCGGCATCTGGGGCATTCTGGCCGTAGGCGTTCTCGCGTCGGGTTATCCAAACATGGAGGGACCGGCGATCTCGTTCACGGGCCAGTTCGCGTCAATGGTCGTCTACGCGGTTCTCGGCTTCGTCCCCGGCTATGCCGCATCCTACGTCCTCAAGGCTTTCGGCCTGCTGCGCGCCAGCCCCGATGCGGAACTCGTCGGCCTCGACAAGACAGAGGTGCCTGCGATGGCCTATCCGGAATCGCATATTCCGGCCTTTGCCCAGAACGAACCTCACGTTTCGCCTGCCGAGTGATCTCACAGCCAAGGAGAATGCAATGAACAGCGCACCTATCACCACCTGGGAAGGCGCAGAGGCCTACTTCACCTTTGCGGACAAGCCGGCCGTCCTCATGCTCATCGCAGCACTTGGCGTTATCGTCGGCGCTTACACGCTGGTGAGCATGATCCGGCACGAAAACGCCTGCTATAACTACGTCAAGAAGAAGTCCTGATTTCCACCGGTTTTCAGGCCCCCCGGCCTTGCAGACTGGGGGGCCTTTTCAGTTTTCAGTGTGCGACCGACACCTTGTTGGCTCTCTTTTTCAGTAAAGTATTTTTCTTTACAGGCAAGTTTCGCTTTACAAGAACGGCTGCTTTTGTCAGTATCCTGCGCAGATCAAGAGGTTGCTGGCGAAGGAGGGAGACATGCAGGATCACGATGCGGCCATGCTGCTGGCAAGGCCTGTTTCCGGCAGTATCCTTCGCTATCCGAGCAGGCCAGCGCTTCCGCGCGATGTGCAGCGTTACAAGGTTCGCGGCGGCGGAGCGCTGGTTGTTCCGGTTTCCGCCGGCGATCATGCAACGCTGAAAGACATCGAAGGCATGCAGGCCTGCGAAATCAGCTTTCTGGCTAGGGATGGTCGCTTTTCGGATCACGGCATCGGCCATCGCTTCACCTGCAATGGCGAGGGTCTGAAGGCCATTCTATCGAGTGAAGAAGAAAGCGCTGCTCGACTGCGCCGCGCCATTGAACGCCGCGGTGGCAACATTGCAGACGCAAAAGCCCTGCGCATTTTCGGTGGCCAGTCGCGCCCGGAAGAAAGCGCCGAATTCGCCATTCTGGCTGACGGTCTCCTTATCCTCGCTGCCCCCGGCGATGGCATGACACCCGGTGAACAGGCGACCGTAACGGATATCGAGCTTCGTCTGCGTCGCACGCGCATCGAGCGCGCTTACGAAACGCTTCTGCCTGAACCGCTGGCCGATCCGCTGCAGGATATCCGCATCCGCGCCGCCACCGCCAACGCCTACTTCGTGCGGGCCGGCGAATATATCCAGATCCTCGACGTGCAGGGGCGCCAGTGCACGGACTTTCAGGCCTTCTCAGCCCGCAAGCTGGACAAGGGCATAGAGCACGCGCTCGATGCGACGATCACCCGCACGCTGCTTGGCCGCTCCTACCCGACACCCGGCCTGCCCTCCAAGGCCTTCGACCGCGAATTCGAACCGCTGGTGGAGATCGTGCAGGACACGGTTGGCCGGCACGATGCCTTCGCCACGGCCTGCAATTCGCGTTACTACGATGACATGGGCTATCCCGGCCACGTCAACTGCACGGACAATTTCAACGCCCAGCTCGCACCTTACGGCGTCAAGGGCCGCAAGGGTTGGGAAGCGCTGAACTTCTTCTACAACACCCATGTTGACGACCATAACCAGCTTTATCTGGACGAGCCTTGGTCACGTCCCGGCGACTACGTGCTGATGCGCGCGCTGACCGACATCGTTTGCGTCTCCTCGTCATGCCCCGATGACATCGATGCCGCCAACGGGTGGAACCCGACCGATATCCACGTCCGTACCTATTCCGCCGAAAAGAAGTTCACGAGAGCCGTAGCTTATCGCATGACCCCAGATGCTGACGCCGAACTGACGCGGGAAACCGCATTCCACTCCAGTCTTTCGCCCATGACCCGCGATTTTACCGAGTATCGCGGCTATTGGCTGGCCAATCGCTATGCCACGACCGGTCCGATCGAGGAGTACTGGGCCTGCCGCGAGGCAGCCGCCGTGATCGACCTTTCACCGCTGCGCAAGTTCGAGGTGACGGGACCGGATGCCGAAGCGCTGCTGCAATATTGCCTGACGCGCGACGTCCGCAAGCTGACCACTGGTCAGGTCGTCTACTCCGCCATGTGTTACGAACACGGCGGCATGGTGGATGACGGCACGCTCTTCCGGCTCGGCGACCACAATTTCCGCTGGGTTGGTGGCGACGATTATTCCGGCATATGGCTGCGCAAGGTGGCGGAGGAAAAGGGCTTCCACGCCTGGGTGCGTTCCTCCACGGACCAGTTGCACAACATCGCCGTCCAGGGACCCAAAAGCCGCGAAATCCTGAAAGATCTGTTCTGGACCGCGCCGTCCCAGCAAACCGTGGAAGAACTGGGCTGGTTCCGTTTCACCGTGGGTCGCATCGGCGGCTTCGAGGGTGTGCCGGTTGTCATTTCCCGCACCGGCTACACCGGCGAACTCGGCTACGAAATCTTCTGCCATCCGAAAGATGCCCCGGCCGTCTTCAAGGCCGTCTGGGAGGCCGGTGAACCGCATGGCCTGAAACCCATGGGCCTGCAGGCGCTCGACATGGTGCGCATCGAGGCTGGCCTGATCTTTGCGGGCTATGATTTCGATGACCAGACCGATCCGTTCGAGGCCGGTATCGGCTTCACCGTTCCGCTCAAGTCCAAGCAGGACGACTTCATTGGTCGCGATGCCATTTTGCGCCGCAAGGAAAACCCGCGCTGGAAGTTCGTCGGCCTCGATATCGGCGCCAACGAAACGGTCAGCCACGGCGATTGCCTGCATATCGGCCGCGCGCAGATCGGCGTCGTGACGTCAGCGACCCATTCGCCGGTTCTCGGCAAGAATATTGCACTCGCCCGTGTGGATATCACCCATGCGGCCGTTGGCACGGAGATCGAAATCGGGAAACTCGACGGTCACCAGAAACGCATTCCCGCCATCATCGTGCCCTTGTCGCACTATGACCCGGAAAAGACCCGCCCGCGCTCCTGAACCCCTTCATTCCGTTCCGGATACCGCGCGCAACTATACGCATTGCGATACGCCACCCTTTCCCCTGCCCTGTCGAGGCAATCCGCCCGGTAGAAACCTGGTTTCTCCGGGCGTCTTTTTATCCATGAGCCGCTTTGGGAGAAGGGGTAAGCTTTCGCTCACCACATGCCTTTGCGGAAAATTTCCGGGTGCCGGCTAGAGTGGGCAGAACGGCACAGGAGACATAAGATGCAACAGTTCCCGGTTCAGTCACGCATCATCAAGGGCGTTTTCTTCAGCCAGGAGGATGGCCAGCTACGCATCTGGTTCAAGAATGGAGAAATCCGCAACTTTACCGGCGTACCGGAAAGCGAAGTTGTTGCCATGTGCGAGGCGAAATCGCCCGGCCAGCACTACATAGACCGTATTCGAAAGCAATTTCAGCGTCTTGCGGCCTGAATGCCATCAGGCCGACTTCTTCTGCGCAACGGAAATCGCCCGCGCGGCCTCTTCGGAGGTATTGGCAAGCTGGCGCATTTCAGCCGCAAGATAGGCAAAGCCAGCGCCCGATGCGCCAGCGCGTGCGGCCTCGATGCCGGCATTGACAGCCAGAAGCTTGAGATAGCGAAGTGAATGCAGGATCTCGCCCGTCTTCGAGGCGGTAATCCGCATCTCCGCCGTCTGCGCGTCAAGTCGACTGTAGAGCGACTCGATATTGATGATGCTGCCTTCGAGATAAAGCAACTCCCCCTTGTCGTCCCAGATACCACCGCCGGTTTCCGCCACCCAGATGTAATGTCCATCGCGGTGGCGCATGCGATATTCCATGGACCAGTCGGTCCTGCTGGCGAGCGCTTCGCCGACGATCTCATCCATCCGCGCCAGATCATCCTCGGAGATCAGTGAAGAAAAGCTGCGTATCCGGTTACCGACGATTTCATCCATCGGATAGCCAAAGACCCGCTCAACCCCATCGGTCATGTGCAGCATGGTATAATCGGCATCTGCACGGCAACGATAAAGGAAGCCGTTCATTCGGCCGAGTACGCTCTCCTGAAAATTCATTGGCTAGCCTCTGTCGCGATACTTGAATACGGATAATAATATTTTCCGCAAATGGTTACCACGACGTGAAAGGCGAATTGCGGATTGTTAATTTATTTCGCGCCGCACACAGCGCGCAGCCTGCCCTACGGCCATAGTCACCGTCACAAATGTTAACGGCCGGCCGAATTTGCTTCGACCGACCGCCTGTCATTTCTTTCAACCGTCTCGCCTGCCTCCTTCAAAGTACAGGCTCAGCGGCCGGCTGCACTCATCAGTTCTTGAGGTAGGCTTCCATGGAATCGTCCAGCGCGTCCTTCCAGGGCGTGTGATGCGTCGGCGCCATCGTGCCGGTCATCAGCGACTTGTAGGAGTTGTTGCGGAAGCCCATGATGTCGTCGATCTTGTGCTGCTTCCACTCGAAGAACGCATAGCACGCGCCATCGACATCGAAGCTCGGATAATCCGTATCGGCGATCAGTTCCTTGACGTAGGCGCCCTGGTACTTGATCGCATACTTCACGTCGTCCTGTGCTTCCTCGCGGGCTTCACGTTCGGCGACATCATCAAGCAGAACCTGCTTGTCTTCCGGAACCGCAATACGGCCAAGGATGATATCGCGGACATACCAGGCCTGGGCGTCGAACATGTTGAAGGTGAACCACTGGTCCTGCATGCCGAGGTAGAACATCTTCGGGTTATGGACATAAACCACACCCTTGTAGAGATCGGCGGTGGCGAGGCGGTTCTTGGTTTTCAGGCGCAGATCATCCGGCAGGAAGGGGAAGTAGTGCTTGTAACCGGTGCACAGGATGATCGAGTCGATTTCCTTGCTGGAACCGTCCTTGAAGAAAGCCGTCTTGCCCTCGACTTTGACCAGGGCGGGCTTTTCTTCCCAGTTATCCGGCCAGTTGAACCCCATCGGCGCCGAACGATAAGAGGTCGTGACAGACTTCGCACCGTACTTCCAGCACTGCGAACCGATATCTTCGGCCGAGTAGGACGCGCCGACGAGCAACACGTCCTGACCGGCGAATTCGCGGGCATCGCGGAAGTCGTGGGCGTGGACGATGCGACCGTAGAACTGGTCGAAGCCCGGATATTCCGGAACGTTCGGCGAGGAGAAATGGCCCGAGGCGCAGACGACGTGATCGAAGCGCTCCTTGTAGACCGAATCCTTTTCCATGTCGTGGACGGTCACGGTGAAATCACCGGTCGCCTCGTTGTACTCGACCCAGCGAACGACGGTCGAGAAGCGGATCCACTTGCGGACGTCCGCCTTCTTCACGCGACCTTCGATGTAATCCATCATCACGGCGCGTGGCGGGTATGAGGCGATCTGCTTGCCGAAATGCTCTTCGAAGGAATAATCGGCGAATTCGAGGCCTTCCTTCGGACCATTGGTCCAAAGGTAGCGGTACATCGAGCAATGTACCGGCTCGCCGTTTTCATCGACACCCGTGCGCCAGGTGTAGTTCCACAGCCCACCCCAGTCCGACTGCTTTTCAAAGCAGACGACTTCCGGGATTTCCGCACCCTTGGCCTTGGCAGACTGGAAGGCGCGCAGCATCGCAAGGCCGGACGGGCCAGCCCCAATAACAGCAATACGTTTCATTTTTATTCCCCTCTAGGTGGTAATGACGGCGCGTCTTGGGAACGCCGTCAATCTGCGAACGTGCCGGCGCTGGTCGGCGCGCCGTCATCATATTTCGAGAGCCAGGCCACGGTATCGTCGCGGTAGCGGGTGATACCCTTGTAATCGATGAGTTCGGGCGGCAGCGAACCGAGAACGCGGTGGAAGCGACGGCCCCACTTCGGAACGGTCACCAGTTCGTTCATGTTCATCAGGTAGCAGCGAATGACGAACAGCATGGCGTTGGAACGCGGCAGACGCCACAGCGTCTGGAGCTCCACGCGCAGATGCACCTTCTCACCGACATTTTCCGGTGTCACCGTCGTGCGGTCCGTGCCCCATTTCGGGAAGTTTTCCGGGCTCGTGTCGAGGCGCGGATTGATCGTCATCGTCCAGTTGAAGCGGCGCGTCGGCTTGCCGAGCGGCAAATTCAGAAGAAACTTCAGCGCGCGCTCAAAAACGCCCTGCTGATGAGCCAGCGGCACGGGACCGTGCCATTCCATGAAGTTCATACCCACGTCGAAATCGAGTGACCAATCGGCCTGGGTGGTGACGATGCCGGCATCCATCCAGAGATTGTTTTCGCGCTGGTCGACAATGGCGAGGTCGCCCTGCGTCTGGCGGCCGATATATTCCAGCGGCTCCATGGGCAGCGTCGTCGCGTCACCGAAGGTGAAGGTGTCGTCAATGCCGAGCGGGCGGTTGATCCAGCGCCAGCGGTTACCATCCTTCGTCAGGGTGAAATGCTCCGGATAGCCCTCGGCCTTCTGCTCCATGATGAGTTCCAGCGTGTCCCACTGGGCCTGCATCATATGCGGCAGCGCCTGGCAGCGCAGCGGGTCCTGCTTCAGAACCAGCGCACGGTCCGCCATTTCGGAGACGTAGTGCTCATCGACATCGATGAGGTTTTCGAACACCGTGCCCTTGGCACCCTTCACATGCGGCTCCATGTTGACGGAATACATGTAGTTGTCGTCCGGGAACGGGAACGGGAAGCGCCGGATGTTTTCCGGGCTGTTGCGGTAGGTGAAATCGTCGCGGAAGGTTTCCTGACGGAAGACGATCGCCATGGTCTGATCTCCTGCCGATACCGGCGTTGAAGCACGTCCAGGAGGATGGGAGGTTGCCTCCCGGACATGCGTGAAGTCCGTTAAAGTTCGAGTTGCACGCGCTGTCCCTCGACGCGGGACACGCAGATCATGATCTTCTTGCCGGATGCCTTCTCGTCATCGGAGAGATAGACGTCGTTGTGCAGGATGATGCCTTCGCAGGCCGCAACCCCCGTCTCGCACTGACCGCAGGCACCGCCACGGCAGAGATAGGGCGCATCGATGCCCGCGCCTTCCAGCGCCTCGAGAATGCTCTCGTGTTCGCCGACCGGAACGGTCTTGCCGGAGCGCGTCAGTTCCACCGTAAACGGCTTGCCGGGCGGCGGCGTCAGGAAGTGTTCCGCATGCAGGCTGGTTGCCGGCCAGCCGGCATTGATACCCGCTTCCAGTACGCCCTCGATCATCCGCTCGGGACCGCAGACATAAAGATGCGTGCCGAGCGGCTGGCGAAGCAACACGTCCTCAAGCGGAATACGCGTGCCTTCCTCGCTGACATAAATCTTCACGCGGCTGGCGCCGTAGCGGGCCACAAGATCATCGAGATAGGCGCCACGGGCACGGGCACGAACGGCATAGTGGAGTTCGAACGCAATGCCTTCCCGCTCGAACTGCGCCATCATAGCCATGAAGGGCGTAATGCCGATGCCGCCGGCAATCAGGATATGCTTGCGGCCCCGCCAGTCCGGCGCGAAAAGGTTGACCGGGGCGCTGATCGTCAGAACATCGCCTTCGTTCACCTTCTCATGCATGAAAACCGACCCGCCCCGGCTTTCATCGGCCTTGAGAACGCTGATCTCGTAAGCGGAGCAATCCGCCGGATCGGACATCAGCGAATAGGCATTGCGACGGCTCTGACTGCCGTCCTTCATCGTGACGACGACGTGTGCGCCACCGGAAAAGACCGGCAGAGCGCCACCGTCAACCCGCTCGAAGCGGAAGCGTTTGACGGTTTCGGCAACGGGCGTGACCTTGGCCACGCGGACGGAAAAATCGGTGGTGCTCACAGGAACAGCTCCTCCGGTTGGGGTGCAGTGCCCGGTTCTTCCGCATCGATATTCACGCCCTGAAAGGCGCCAAGGCGTCGCGAGTAGTGATCGCGAACCAGAAGCGGGAGGCCGCAATGGGAACAGTTGAATGGACTGGTGGTCACGTTCTCCGTCATACCCTTGCAGTGAACGCATTGAACGCGGCGGGCAAGCGACCCGCGATGTTCAGTCAGGATGCTGGTTGCATCCATGCCCAGGCTGAAAGCCGCCTGCATGGCCTGACCGATGAAGCCTTCCGTGCCGGCAATGTAGAGACGCGTGCCCATATCGGCAGAGGAAAGAACGACCTTGAGCCTGAAAAACAGCGTTTCGACGGTCGGTGCCGTCCAGTCGGAACCGGCATCGAGCGCGGCCAGAGCCGCACCGTGATCGCGCCCGGCGGAACCGCGCGCGACGTAGAGAATATCAGACTCCGCCAGAATGGCCGGAGTCAGCGCGTCCTTGCGCTCCAGAAGGGCGAGAGCGCCCTCCCCTTCGAGAACGAAAATGTGCCGGCGGGCGCGGGGATCGATATCGATCCCCTTGTAGACAGGCCGGCTCTTGATACCTTCAACCAGCATGCCAGCCTCCCTTAACCGACGACCGTCCGCTTCTTCTTCTCCGGATCATCGAACGGCAGCGTGTGGGCGATGGCCTTGACCTGAAGCGTCTTGCCCTTGACTTCGAGCGGAGTGCCATGAACGGCCTTGTCGACATCGAGACGGGCAATCGCCATGGACTGCTTCGTCAACGACGAATAGCAGGGGCAGGTGATGACGCCGACCTTCTTGCCATCGGCCCAGACTTCGTCGCCCAGTTCTGCCGGCTCGTCCGCCTCAAGCAGCATGCCGAAGATCTTGAAGCGCTCCTTGCCCTTGAGGCGGGCATGTTCTTCCGCACCGCGGAAGCCAGTCTTGCCCTTGGAGACAGTGAAGTCGAGCCCGAGTTCCCACAAGCTGTCGCCCGGAGGCTGGTCAGCAAAGGGATACATCTGCGAATTGTCGTAGGGGTAGAACAGCAGGTAGCTTTCCACGCGCAGCATGTCGAGCACGCTGAAGCAGCAGGGAATGATCCCCATTTCAGCACCCTCGGCAACGATCGTATCCCAGACCAGCGGAGCGTCTTGACCGCGCACGAAAATTTCATAGCCGCGCTCGCCGGTGTAGCCGGTGCGCGAAATCATCACCGGAACGCCGAACAGCGTCGTCTGGATGTGATGGAAGTACTTGAGGTCGCGAATGCCAGGAACGTATTTCGCGAGAAAGTCGACGGCAAGCGGGCCCTGGAGCGAGAGATCGTGCAGGTCGTCATCGAAGAGGACGGCCACGTTGCGGCCAGCGGCCTGCTTGGTGATTTCCTCATGGCCGGAGCCGGAACCGTGAACCAGCATCCAGGAATTCGGACCGGTGCGGTAGATGATGCAGTCATCCGTGAAATGGCCGCGCTCGTTCAGCATGCAGGCATAAACGGACTTGCCGGGGTAGATCTTCGAGACATCGCGGGTGGTGACGTAATCGAGAACGGCCAGAGCGTGCGGGCCGACGAGGTGCACCTTCTTCAGGCCTGACACATCCATCAGGCCGGCCTTGGTGCGGATCGCGACATGCTCGGCAGACATATCCTTATCGTAAGTCCAAGGCGTCTGCATACCGCTCCAGTCTTCGAGCTTGGAGCCAAGGGCACGGTGGCGATCGGCAAGCGCGGTAAAGCGCCAGGTTGTGGTCATGTCAGTTCCCCTTTTTCTTTCCGGACTTTCCTATCCAGAATAATTATTTCCTCACTATATCGATTTTCCCTTTTCTGGCAAGCCTTTCCGGCATTGCGGCATCACTTCTGACAAACGTCATTTCATCCGCAGAAGATGATTGAAAAACAGTGAGGCACGGTACTTGCAGTGCGGCAGAACCCGCATCCCGGACGGCCGGCGCACCGCCGTCCGGGTCTTTTTTCTGTTCAAAAGGCAGGCGGTGTTTCACCGGCCTTGCGGTAGGCGGCGATGACCGTATTGGCCATCAGCATGGCGATCGTCATCGGGCCAACGCCGCCGGGAACCGGGGTGATGGCACCGGCAACGGCAGAGGCTTCCGCATAGGCGACATCGCCCACCAGCTTGGTCTTGCCCTCACCCTTTTCAGGCGCGGGAACGCGGTTGATGCCAACATCGATGACCGTCGCGCCGGGCTTCACCCAATCCGCCTTGACCATTTCAGGACGACCAACAGCCGCAACCAGAATATCCGCCGTGCGGCAGATACCGGCAAGGTCCTTCGTGCGCGAGTGCGCCATGGTCACCGTGGCATTGGCGTTGAGCAGAAGCTGGCCCATCGGCTTGCCGAACAGGTTCGAGCGACCGATGACGACGGCGTTCAAGCCCGAGAGATCCGCACCGTGGATGGTGCGCACCAGAAGCATGGAGCCCGCCGGCGTGCAGGAGATAAGGCCGGTTTCAAGATCGCCGGTCGCCAGCTTGCCGGCATTGACGACGTGGAGGCCATCGACATCCTTTTCCGGTAGAATGGACTGGATCACGGCTTCGCTGTCGAAGTGCCTGGGCAGCGGAAGCTGGACCAGCACGCCGTGGATTGACGCATCGGCGTTCAGTTCGGCCACCAGCTTCAGCAGGTCTTCCTGCGTCGTCTCTTCCGGCAGCGTGTGCTGCACGGAATTGAAGCCGCATTCTTTCGCCATCCGCCCCTTCGCACCGACATAGGCGTGGCTGGCCGGGTCGTCACCCACGATGATGACAGCGAGACCCGGCTTGACGCCGGACTTCGCCTCCAGGGTGTCGCTCGCGGCCTTGATCTTGGCGATCACGGAGGCGGCGACGTCCTTTCCGTTGATGATCTGGGTCATCGGTCTCAGCCCATCCGCTCGGAAGCATAGGAGCCAGGCGACGCCGGGAAGACCACCGTGCGGTTGCCGTTGATGAAAGCGCGGTGGTGAATGTGGGCATGAATGGCGCGGGCCAGAACCTGACTTTCGACATCACGGCCGAGCGAGACATAATCGTCCGGCGACTGGGCATGCGTCACGCGCACCGTATCCTGCTCGATGATCGGGCCTTCGTCGAGATCGGCGGTCACGTAGTGAGCCGTCGCGCCGATCAGCTTCACGCCGCGCTCATAAGCCTGCTTGTAGGGGTTCGCGCCCTTGAAGCTCGGCAGGAACGAGTGGTGGATATTGATGATGCGGCCGGACATCTTCTGGCACAGCTTATCGGACAGGATCTGCATGTAGCGGGCGAGAACGACGAGTTCCGTGCCGGACTGCTCGACAATGCTCAGAAGCTGGGCCTCGGCCTGCGGCTTGTTTTCCTTGGTCACCTTGATGTGGTGGAAGGGAATGTCGTGGTTCACGACGACCTTCTGGTAATCGAAGTGGTTCGAAACCACGCCGACGATCTCGATCGGCAGCGCACCGATGCGGCAGCGGTAGAGGAGATCGTTCAGGCAATGACCGAAACGCGACACCATGAGAAGCACCTTCATGGGCTTGTCGGCATCGTGGAACTGATACTCCATGCCGAACTTCTCGGCGACTGGCTTGAAGCCCTCGACCAGATCCTGCTGCGGAATGCCTTCTTCCGAGCGGAAGGAGACGCGCATGAAGAACTTGCCGGTCTCGAAGTCGTCGAACTGCGAGCTATCGGCGATATTGCAACCTCGGCCTGCCAGATAACCGGAAATGGCGGCGATGATACCGCGCGCGGACTTGCAGGTGACGGTGAGGACGTAATTCGCAGTCGTGGACATTGCATCTCCTTGCGTCAGAAACTGACACACCCTGTTCGTTCTTCATTCGGTTGTGACGCGCCGCGGCAAAGCCGGATCAGCCGGTTCCATGCCGCCGTATGCCAGAAGCCTCACATCCCCACCCCTGACGCGCGCCGAAGGGGCGTCGTCAGCACATAAAGGACACTCGGCACGGAGGTTTTCCGGTTGCAATCCCACCCAGCCGCGCCCCTGGCCCGCTGGATCGGAGCCGCCGTTCCGAACCTTCCATAGGTCGAGTGAATATCACCCACATGAAATTAAATCAACTAGGGCGAAACTATTTTTCTGCGTTTCCGGTGACTTTTGTACGCATCCGCACACCAGTAAACAGATCGCCGACCACACACACGCCACGAATAAAAGTCGCGCTATGCAGTTTTAAACAACTGAAATACAACAGTATTAAAGAAATTCCGTAGCCAACAGCTACAACGCGCCGCGCCGCGCGTTGCAGCGCGGTGCGGCTTTCCCCTCAGGAAATGTTGCAGCGTATCATTCCGCCAGCGGCTCGACCTCGCCGGCCTTCAGCGCCATACGCTCGACCTCGGCGTGAATCACCCGTCCACCGATCGAAAGATCGGGCGCAATTTCGTTGAGCGGCACCAGCACGAAGGCGCGATTGAACATATCGCGATGCGGCAGCGTCAGTTCCGGGCCATCGGCTTCGATATCGTCAATGAAGAGAATGTCGATATCGATGACGCGCGGCCCCCAGCGAACGGTCGGCACGCGGCCGACGTGGAATTCGATGCGCTTGAAAGCTTTCAGCACATCCTGCGGCGTCATCGTCGTCCAACCGATGGCGCAGACATTCACGAACCAGTCCTGATCCTCGTTGCCCCAAGGCGCCGTGCGGTAAAACTTCGAAATGCCATCGAACTCCACGACGTTTTCCGTCCTGAGCAACGACAGCGCCGTCTCGATATTGGCGATCTTGTTCCCCACATTCGATCCAAGCGACAGACCGATGCGACGGCGGCGACGGCGGCGGATTTCCACGCCGACATTATCGAACATCGCCGCCATGGGAGCGGAGGGTTTGCGAACCCGCACGACGACTTCGGTGATGATATAGAAGCGGGCGAGAACCGCTTCGGCAATGCGATGACCAAGCGTTTCGATGAGCTTATAGGGGCCAGCCGCAGAAACCGCCGTGGCGATGTCGCATAGCGTATCATAGCCCACGGCCTTCTCGTAATCGTCGGAAAGCCCGGCGGGCGCCAGATCCACAGCACACTCGATGTCGATATAGAATTTCTGGCCGAGCCGGGTTTCCTCCGGGAATAGGCCGTGATGGCCATGAAGGCAGAGATTGGAGACGAAAACGCGGTCGGTCATGGATTACACTCGTGCGGGGGGTTGCGCCACTCGCGGGCGATGGCAAAGAAATTGGCCAGAAGGTCGTGGCCATGATCGGAAAGAATGGATTCCGGATGAAACTGAACCCCGTAGGTCGGGTGGTCAACATGCGAAAGCGCCATCACCTCCCCCTCCGGCGAGCGGGCATCGATCCGAAGTGGACAGTCGGCCCTTTCGGGCGGCGCAACGACCAGCGAATGATAACGCCCCACCTGCAACGGCTGCGGCAAGCCGGCAAAGAGAGCTTTCCCCGTATGGGAGATCAGCGAGGTTCGGCCATGCATCGGCACCTGCGCCCGCTCCACCCGCGCACCGAAGGCGGCCCCGACGCATTGATGACCGAGGCATACGCCGAGAATCGGAACGCGCCCCGAAAAGCGACGAATGAGATCGAGCGAAATTCCCGCCTCGGTCGGCGAACATGGCCCCGGAGAAATCAGGATCGCCTGCGGATTCAGTGAGACAATGTCCTCCAGCGTCATCCGGTCATTGCGAACCGTTCGCGTCTCCTGCCCCAGTTCCTCACAATAGCGAACGAGATTGAAGACGAAGGAATCGTAATTGTCGATGATGAGCAGCATCAGGCACCCTCCTCACCGGCATGAGCCCGGAAAGCCGCGAAGATGCGGCTGGCCTTTACCAGCGTCTCCGCATATTCCGCAGCCGGATCGGACAGGAGCGTTACGCCACCGCCCGCCGAAAAGCGTGCTCGACCCGGCTCAAAGGTTACTGTGCGGATGGCGATGTTGAGATCGAGCCCGCCATCGAAACCGAGATAGCCGATGGCACCGCAATAGACACCCCGCGCCGCACCTTCGATTTCCGTGATGATGTCCATCGCGCGAAGCTTCGGCGCGCCAGTGATCGACCCGCCGGGGAAACTCGCGGCGACGAGATCGACCGCATCGCAGCCCGGTTTCAACGTCCCCGTGACCACCGATGTCAGGTGATGCAGCCCCTCGTAGCTTTCCAGCCCGCAAAGGGTTGGCACCTTCACCGTGCCCGGCTGGCAGACCCGCGAGAGATCGTTACGCAGGAGATCGACGATCATGGTGTTTTCTGCGCGGTCCTTATCGGAGGAAAGCAGCGCTTCCGCCACCGCCGCATCCCGCACGGCATCCACTTCGCGCCGCGCCGTGCCCTTGATCGGTCGCGCCTCCACCTTTCCGTCCCGGCATTTCAAGAACCGCTCCGGCGAACTGGAGGCAATCGCAACCGTACCGGACCGCAGAAACGCCCCGAACGGTGAAGGATTGACCGCCCGCAACGTCCGGTAAAAGGCCCACGGATCGAAATCGGCCGGAATGTCGGCCGTGCAGCATTGGGAAATGTTGGCCTGATAAATGTCCCCAGCCAGAATGTAAGCCTGAACGTGCGCAACAGCCGCCTGGTACGCCGCCTCAGTGAAGTTCGAGCGCCATGCGCCAATGGCCGGGAATGACCTGAAACCGGGCGTATCCACCTCCTCGGTCAACCAAGCCATCATCTCCGCCGCACGTTCATGAGCCCGTGTCTCTCGCGCCTCGCCTTCCGCCGGAAAGCCGGATGAAAACAGCACAAGCCGCTTTTCCCGCAGATCGAAGGCCAGCACGACGTCGTAAAAATCGAACCGCAGATCATCGACCGGGGTCGCGGGATCGGCGGGCGTTGCAAGGCGCTCAAGGTGCCGCCCGAAGTCATAGGCGATGTAGCCGATGCCGCCGCCCCGGAACGGAAAGGATGCGGGATCACCTGCGATCCGGTAGCGACCGAGCACGTCGCGAAGGGCTTCAAGCGACGTGCCGGGCAGCCGTGCATCGTCCCAGAACGCAACGCCATCGCGCACGACAAACGTGCCGAACGGGTCGGCTGCAACGAAGGCGTAGCGCCCGATTTCACCGTAGTCACCGGCGCTGTCCAGGAAGGCAAAGCCCGGCCGCCCCGCCAGACGCGCGGCCACATCAGCGACCGGCCTATAATCGAGGGCGATTTCCAGCATGTCTTCAGGCTCCGGCTGGTTTGAGCATTGCTGTTTCGAAGACCCAGCGCATACCAGCGCCGGACCCGTCCTATCCGTGCACCACACCGGTCAGATAAAGCGATCCGGTCACCAGAACCCACCGCCCGTTCTCGACCGCGTCGTGCAGGGCGCCCTTATAGGCGACAAGCGGGTCGGGTTCCACCACATGTTTCAGGCCAAGCCGGGCAGCAATAGCCGCAAGTTCCCCCGGATCGCGGGAGCGGGTCGTGGCGCGGGTGAGAACCAGTTCCACATCCTCGGCCTGAAGAACGCGGAGAAGTCCCTCGGCATCCTTGTCGCGGGCAACGGAAAAGACTGCCGTAAACGGACCGGAAAAATCGGATTCACGTTTGAGATCGTTCAGCACGGCACGCAGATTGAACGGTACATGCGCGCCGTCGATGACGACCGGCACATCACCCGCCGCATCGACGGCAACAGCCAACCGCTCCATGCGCCCGGGCAGCCGTGCGGCCTTTAGCACCGCGTCATCGATCAGCCAGTTCCCCAGCGAGCGGGGATAGGGAGAACCCGATTTCTCCCACACGCCGCGTTCACCGAGCGTATCGAGCGCCGCCCCGGCGATCAGGGCATTACGCTCTTCAAGCGTCGCGTCGCGCGGGATGGTCGGTACGGCAAGCGTTGCGCCCATCGCCCGCGCCTTGACCGCGATGACGGCGCCGGCGTCATCCATTTCCGTCAGTGGCGTAACCGCTACACTGCCGGGCTTGATGATGCCTGCCTTTTCAAAGGCAATCTTCGTGCGGGTGTCACCCAGCACATCGGTGTGCTCCAGCTCCACATTGGTGATGATCGCGATATCGCTATCGACGATATTGGTGGAATCGAGACGCCCGCCGAGACCCGCCTCGACAATGGCCCATTCCACCCCCCGCTCTCGAAAGAGGTCGAAGGCAGCGATGGTCATGAGGTCGAACCAGGTCGCATCCTGTCCGGCGGTGCCGGCCCGCCGCGCCGTCCTGAACACATCCAGCGCGCGGGAGAGAACCTCCGCCATGGCCCGTTCGCCCACCGGCTCGCCGTCCAGCGTCATGCGTTCGCCGATATGATCGACATGCGGCGAGGAATAACGCCCCACCTTGAAGCCGGCCTTTCGGAGCGAGGCTTCCAGAAGGGCGGCGGTGGAACTCTTGCCCTTGGTGCCGGTCACATGGATCGAGCGGAAATGCAGTTCAGGATAGTCCAGACGCTCGGAGAGGTCGCGAATGCAATCGAGGTTCACCCGCATCGCCCCGCGTGGACGGTTTTCCCAGTTGGTCAGCCGATCAAGGTCGTTCAGGACCGCATCGAGCAACGGGTCCTCGACGCCGTGCGCGGGACGATCAACGATCAGCCGCAGCGATCGGTCGACGCCGGCATTCGGCGTAAGGCGGGACGACGGATCAGGCACAATTTTCTTTCCCGCAAGCATGGCGACTTGCTCCCCGGTGCATGGTCGAAACGGTCCGTGGTTAAAAACAGGCGGTGTGGGCGCGCCGCCTGCTCCATTGTTCTTGTTTCAGCGAGAGCGTCACTCAGACATCGAGAGTAGTGTTGTGTTCCCATTGTGAGAACTGTGAGCAGTATGTGTTCCACTCACGGTGTTTGAGCTTGAGGTATGCGGTTGAG
>NZ_JACIDU010000024.1 GCF_014196535.1 Allorhizobium borbori | reverse complement strand
GACGCCAAGAAGAGCCTCGACGCCCTCCTCCCTCTCATCGACTGAACCAGACCGCTCAAACAAAGGGCCCCGGTTCACAAACAACCGGGGCCATTGCCTGCAAAGAAGCCCGAAAGCATCACTCGGCGGCGATCGCATGCCCGCCGCTGAGCAAGCCCGCGAAATAGTCGATCGTCTTCACCAGACCCTCTCGCAGGGGCACGCGCGGTTCCCAGCGGAGTATCTCCCGCGCCTTCGAAATATCGGGGCGACGCTGCATCGGATCGTCCTGCGGGCGAGGATAATACACGATCTTGGAGTGTGATCCTGTCAGATCGATCACCATCTCCGCCAGCGCCCGAATGGTAAACTCACCGGGATTGCCGATATTGACCGGACCGATCACCTCGCCGTCCGTCGCCATCATGCGGATCATCGCCTCCACCAGATCGTCCCGATAGCAGAAGGAACGGGTCTGCAAGCCGTCGCCGAAAATAGTGATCGTCTCGCCCCGCAGCGCCTGCATGATGAAGTTCGACACGACGCGACCATCCTGCGGATGCATGCGCGGGCCGTAGGTGTTGAAGATACGGACCACTTTGATGGCGACCTTGTATTGCCGGTGATAATCGAAGAACAGGGTTTCAGCGCAACGCTTACCCTCATCATAACAGGCCCGGATGCCGATCGGATTGACATTGCCCCAATAGCTTTCACGCTGGGGATGGACGAGCGGGTCGCCATAGACCTCCGATGTCGAGGACTGAAGCACCTTCGCTTTCATGCGATCGGCCAGTTCCAGCATGTTGATCGCCCCGATCACGCTGGTCTTCGTCGTCTGCATTGGATCGTGCTGATAGTGGACGGGCGAAGCCGGGCAGGCAAGATTGTAAATCTCGTCAACCTCCGCATAGAGCGGCACAGATACATCGTGACGCATAAACTGGAACCGCGGATGACCGGCGAGATGTTCGATATTGCTGCGCGTTCCCGTGAGGAAATTGTCCACACACAGGATCTCGTTGCCCTGCGCGAGCAACTGCTCCGAAAGATAAGAACCGAGAAATCCGGCGCCACCGGTGATCAGAATACGCCTCGACATGATCTTCCCCCTGGTTTGTCGCCCTTCTGGGCAATTCTCTTCCGGAGGCGAGAAGCCGGGATTACCGGTCCTGTGTTGGATAGGATATACTCAGGAGATCAAGATCTTTTGCGCTGAAGCACCACAGTGAATGTAAGATTTGCCAAGGCTCATCCGGGCAATGGTAAATTCCTCAAGGCGTCACTATTTCTTCAACAGACGAAACTTCAAAGATCAGACCATTCTCTTCTGAACCCATACACAACACCACCCGCCACCGAGGATTAATAAAACATTAATAACAATATAAATTTAACATTATCGGCATTCAATCACTCCGCATCCATCAAATCTGTTTAATCAGATTTGATGGTTCCAACTCAAAATACTTACTATTCATCATGGTCGCATCGCGCGGGCCAACGCGCGATCAGCCGCCGGCATGACCGGTTTCGAAACCAGCGGCCTGTTCATAAGCGAGTGCAAATTCGAGCGTTGCGCGGTCTCCCCGCGGCGGGCCGACGATCTGGATGCCGCTCGGCAGGCCGTTCGCCCCGAAACCGGCGGGCATGGCCGCGACGGGCAGGCCCGCCATGGTGGGGCCGATCACCACTTCCATCCAGCGGTGGTAGGTGTCCATCGGCTTTCCGGCGATTTCGCCCGGCCATGGCAGGGTCACATCGAACGGAAAGACCTGCGCGGCTGGCAGGAGGACGAAGTCGTAGCGCGAGAAGAGCACGCACATGTATTTATACCAGTTCGTGCGGACGACGGAGGCCGCATGGATATCCGCCGCGCTCTGCGAAAGCGCCAGATCGAACTCGTAGAGATATTGCGGATTGAACAGCGCCCGCGTTGCAGGCTTGTCGTAGAAGCCGCGTAGCCCGTGCGTCACGTTGAAGCTGCGCAGGGTGATCCATGCCTCCCAGAGCTTCGGCAGGTCAAAATCGGGTGTGATTTCATCGATCTCGCAGCCAATCCCGGCAAGAACGGAGAGCGCCTGACGATCCACGTCGAGCACACCGGGTTCGAAAGGCAGATAGCCGCCGAAATCGCCGAGCCATGCGATCTTCATGCCCTTCGTCTGCGCTGCGCCACGCAACGCCAGATCCTCATCGGCCAGCGACAGCGGATCGCGCGGATCGTAGCCGGATTGGGTGGCAAGAAGCCGGGCTGTATCCGTAACCGTCTTGCCCATGGGGCCGGAAATGCCGAGTTGGCCCATGAAGAATTCCGTACCCTTGCCATTCGGCACGCGCCCGAAACTCGGTCGGAAGCCGATGACATTGTTGAACGCGGCGGGGTTGCGAAGCGAACCCATCATGTCGCTGCCATCGGCCACCGGCAGAAGCCGCGTGGCCAATGCCGCCGCAGCACCGCCACTGGAGCCGCCGGCGCTCTTCGTGCGGTCGAAGGGATTGCGGGTCGGCCCGTGGACAGGGTTGGTCGTGTGCGAGCCAAGGCCGAATTCCGGCGTGTTGGTTTTGCCGATGAAGATGGCGCCCGCCTGCCGCACCCGCTCGACATGAATGGAGTCCACCGTGGAGACGAAGCCCTTGAAGATGGGGGAGCCCCAGGAACAGGGCATGCCCTTCACTTCCGAAAGGTCTTTCACCGCCTGCGGGAACCCGTGCATCCAGCCACGCGAATGGCCATCCGCCAACTCGCGGTCGCAGGTTTGCGCCTCGTCCAGCAGTTCGTTGCGCGGGCGAAGGTAGAGAATGGCGTTGATATCAGGATTAAGCCGGTCGATGCGGTCCAGATAGGCTTCCATGACCGCGACGCAGGAGACACGCTTTTCATGGATGGCGTTCGAAAGGGCGACGGCGGAAAGCCGGGTCAGGTCGTCAGTCAATGCACGTCTCCTCAATCCAGCAGGGCGAACAACCCGGCCATCAGGCGGCCACGGTCGATCAGGCTGTCGATTTCGATATGTTCTTCCAGCGTGTGGTAGCCCGCGCCCCGTACACCGAGACCGCACAGCGTGGCAATGCCCATGGCGCCGGTGAAATTGCCATCCGACCCGCCACCGGAACTGCCATGCGGCAAGGCAACGCCCAGCCTGCCGGCCAGCGTCGCCGCCTTGTCGTAAAGCGCCATGGTTTCCGGCCGCCCGGGCTTCCACACCGGGCGCGTCACGCCGCGGGAAACCGTGAACTCCACCTCATTCTCAACGCCCGACAGGGCCAGCATGCGGGCGATCCCGGCCTCCAGATCCTCATCTGTCTTGGCCATGGACAAGGCTTGCGCCGTGCAGAGCGACGACACGCAATTGACCCATTGGCCACCCTGGATGACCCCGACCGAGAAGGTGCAATCCTCGCCGCTCATCGCGTCGATCTCCAGCACCTTGCGCGCCATTTCACGAATGGCCGAACGCCCCGCTTTCGGCGAAACACCCGCATGGGAAGGTTTGCCGCGCGCAACGAGATTGTAGCGGGCAATGGCGTAGCGCCCGGTGACGACGCCGTTGTTCTCGCGCGCCGGTTCCGGCACCAGAACATAACGGTTACGCGCCGCCTCCATCTCGATCAGTTCGCGGGTGGATGGCGTGCCGATCTCCTCGTCCGGCGTCAGCAGGAAGGTGACGGGCAGTTTGGTTTCGATACCAGCCCGGATCAACTGCCTCATGGCCTCGAAGGCAATGAAATTGCCACTCTTCATGTCGAGAATGCCGGGGCCGTACGCCCGGTTTCCCTCGATGCGGAATGGCAAGGCACCGAGCGTTCCAACGGGATGAACGGTATCGAAGTGACCGGAAACGAGAATACCCGGCATGTTGGCCCTGGGATGGCCAAAGCGGGCGCGCAGACTGCCGCCCAGCCCCATCCGCCCGGGAATGCGCTCCACCGTTGCGCCGAGCGTCGCGAAGTCGTGGGCCGCGAGGTCCATCATGCGGTTGACCGCATCGGCATCATAAGTCGGGCTTTCGCACTCCACCCAGGGCTTGAGGCCCTGCAGCATTGTGTGGGTATCGAAGGGAAGTTCCGTGAAATCCATGGCTCAGTTCTCCCGTTTCGCCGGCTGACTGACCGGGCGACAGGTAAAAATCCGGAAAAGCCCCGGCCCCTTGCAAGGCCGGGCCAGGCGGAGGGAAATCAGGCGGCGAGGCGCTTTTCCACGATGCGGGCAAGCAGGCTTGCCCCGACCGGCAGAATGCCATCGTCCAGCACATAGCCGGGATTATGCGGCGGGACCGAACCTGCATGGCCAACGGTGCAATAGACACCAGGAACCTTGAACAGCATGTCGGCGAAGTCTTCGCTACCCATCACCGGCTCGCTTTTGGTGTAGACGTTTTCGACCCCCACGATGTCGCGGGCGGCGTCGGCAAAGCCTTCCACCAGCGCATCGGTATTCACCAGCACGTCGAAGACGTTGCGAATGTCCGTCTCGATCTCGACCTCGAAGGAGGCCGCCAGACCGGCAGCGATGGCGCGCATGCGTGAACGGATCTGCTCATTCACCTCCCGGTCGAGATAGCGCACCGTGCCGGAAACCGTCGCCTCTTCCGGCACCACATTATAGGCCGTGCCGGAATGAATCTGCGTAACCGAGAGGACGGCGGCCCGAAGCGGCGAGATGTTGCGCGAAACGATGGATTGCAACGCCGAGACGAGTTGCGTCGCGACGATGATCGGGTCCTTGGAAACTTCCGGATGCGCGCCGTGGCTGCCGCGGCCCTTGATGCGGAAATCGAAGAAATCGGCACCCGCCATCGACGTGCCGGGCTTGATGCCGATCTTCAGCGGATCGTCGTTCGGCGCATTGTGCAGGCCATAGATTTCATCGCAGGGGAAGCGCTCGAACAGGCCGTCGGCGATCATGGCGCGCGCGCCGCCACAACCTTCCTCGCCCGGCTGGAAGATAAAGACGGCGGTGCCCGCGAAATCGCGGGTTTCGGCCAGATAGCGCGCCGCACCAAGCAGCATGGTGGTGTGGCCATCATGACCGCAGCCGTGGAACCGGTTCGGGATCTTCGAGGCATAGGGCAAGTTGGTGCGCTCCTCCATCGGCAGCGCGTCCATGTCGGCGCGAAGCCCGATGGTGCGGCCCTCGCCCTTCGCCCCCTTCAAGATGCCGACAACGCCGGTCTTGCCGATGCCGCGATGCACCTCGATGCCGTAGCTTTCGAGCTTTTCGGCAACGATGCCGGAGGTGCGCACCTCCTCGAAGCCGATCTCGGGGTGAGCGTGAATATCGCGGCGAAGGGCGGTCATTTCATCGTGCCAGGAGGCGATTTTCTCGATAACGGGCATTTCTACATATCCTTGCAGATCAACAGGCGGGGGTCAGGAAAAGACAGGGCCAAGCGGCGAAAGGCGAAGGCCGGGACGGAGTTTCATCCACGGCAGGGACGCAGGGTCCACAGCCATCGGGCCGGGCGCGGCGCAAACGAGAATGGTTTCGGCAATCGGCTGAAAATCGGCGCGGAAGTGCACCGAACTCTTGTTCACGAGGATGCTCGCCGTCTCCGGCTCGATGCCGAGATAGCGGAACAGGCCCCGATCGGCCATCTGCACCTTGTGCGAGGCCACGGCCACCCGAACGCCGCCGATGCGCAGGCAGGCCGACGGCCCGAGCCGCATCAGCGTATCACCGTAATAGGGACCATTGACGCGGGTGAAACCATCCGACAGCGCTTCCACCACGAAATCGGCCTCGAACGGCGCATCGCCGGGAATGTTCGACTTGCCGCCAAGGGCGATGTGGATCGTCGCTCCGACACCAGCGGCCTGCGCCGCAAGCGCGGCCTCGGGATCATAGAGCAGGCCGAGCGCGGCATTCTGCGCATTGTTATCCACCAGCGCCCGCAGCATGCCGGTCGTGTCGGAATCACCGCCGGCACCGGGATTGTCCTGCGTGTCGGAAATGATCACCGGCCTTGCGGCGGTGTCGGCAATCCGCATCGCCTCCTTAACCCCTTCATCCGGCGTATAGACCTTGCCGGCAAAGGCTTCCTCGCTGGCATCGATCAGCGCCTTCAGGTCGTCGGCAGCCTTGTCCGCCGCGTCCCGTGTTTCGCCATAGGCCAGAACCGTCGCACCACAATCGGCAAAATCGGCGGCGGGAAAGCCGGTGAAGAAGGACATGGACACCACGCCATCCCGTTCTTCCAGCGCTTCGAGCTTCGCATAGATCGACCGCGCCGGCTCCATTTCCGTGCATTGCCAGGAGATGGGAATGAGGTAATCGATCTGGCGGAACGCCTTGGCGAAACGGTCACCGTTCATGAGCTTGTCGAGCAGCACGGCGGCGCGGTAGCCGGTCAACGCCATATCGACATGCGGATAGGTGCGGTAGCCCACCATGACGTCGGCGTCCCGCATCGACTGCTCGGTCATGTTACCATGCAGGTCGAGGCTGACGGATACGGGGATGTCGTAACCCACGGCCTTGCGGATGCGAGCGATGAGTTCCCCCTCACCGTCGTCCAGATGCTCGCACACCATCGCGCCGTGCAGATCGAGATAGATACCGTCGAGCGGCAGCGCCGCGACGATGCCAGCCACGATGTCGGTGGCGATCCGCTCGAACGCCTCTTCCGTGACATGGGCGGAGGGGACTGCACTGGCGCGCAGCACCGGCACCACCTCCCAGTTCGCTTCGCGGGCATAATCGAGCGCGCCCTCGATCCCGGTATTGGCGCCCTTCACAAGTTCGATCATCTCTTCCCCCCGGCAGAGCGGCAGATGGCCGGACCCTTTCAGGAAGGCTTCGTAACTCGCCTTGGTCGGAGCGAATGTATTGGTTTCATGAATGAAACCGGCAAAGGCAACGCGCCGGGACTTCATTGTTCATTCTCCTGATGATTATGCGGCTTCCGGCGCAAGCGGCCGAAAATTGGCGAAATCCCAATGCCGTCCGGGGGCGGCATCGATAAGTTGGCGGGTATAGGCATGGGCCGGGTTGGTCAGCACCTCATAGCCTGTGGCATATTCCACGATGCGGCCTTTCTGCATCACGATCACATCGTCACAAATCTGCGCGGCGACGCGCAGATCGTGCGTGATGAACAGGATGGCGATACCGAGCTTTTCCTGCAAGTCCGCAAGGAGGTCGAGAACCTGCGCCTGCACGGAAACGTCGAGCGCCGACACCGCCTCATCCGCCACCAGAACCTTGGGGTTCATGGCAACGGCGCGGGCAATGGCGATGCGCTGGCGCTGACCGCCGGAAAACTGGTGCGGATAGCGGTTCACCGCATCTTCCGGCAAACCGACGATGGCCAGCAGTTCGCGCGCACGCTTCAACGCATCGGCCCTCGAAGTACCATAATTCATCGGCCCCTCGGCAATGCTTTCGCCCACGGTGATGCGCGGGTTGAGCGAGCGATAAGGGTCCTGGAAAACCATCTGGATATGCTGACGATGGGGTTGCAGCGTCCGGCGCGAGAAATCGGCGATTTCCTGGCCCGAAATGCGGATCGAGCCCGAAGTCGGATCGATCAACCGCATGATGCAGCGGGCAACGGTGGACTTGCCCGAACCGCTTTCTCCGACGATGCCGAGCGTGCGGCCCTTCTTCAGCGTGAAGGACACATCCGTGGCCGCCTTGGCGCCGGTGGGCGCCTTGCCGAAAAAGCTCTTCTTGCCATAAACCTTTTCCAGTTCGGAGGCCGACAACACCACCTCGTCGGACACCGGCGGACGCGGTTCGCGCGGCACGAGACTCGGAACGGAGGACAGCAGCGCGCGGGTATAGTCCTTTTCCGGCGCGGTCAGGATCTTATCGATCGGGCCGTTTTCGACGAGATTGCCCCGGTTCATGACATAGACCGTATCCGCGATCTCGGCCACCACGCCCATGTCGTGGGTAATGAAGAGAACGGCTGTGCCCTGCTTTTCCTGAAGCTCGTCGATGAGCTTCAGGATCTGCTTCTGGGTGGTCACGTCGAGCGCCGTGGTCGGCTCGTCGGCAATCAGCAGCTTCGGCTTCAGGATCAGCGCCATGGCGATCATGATGCGCTGGCGCTGGCCGCCGGAAAGCTGGTGCGGATAGGAGGCGAAGATGCGCTCCACCTCCGGCAAATGCACCTCACGCATCATCTCCAGCACGGCTTCCTTCTGCTCACGGGCCGAAAGCTTCGTATGCTCCTGCAACACTTCGCAGATCTGGTGCCCGACCGTCAGAACCGGGTTCAGCGCGGTCATCGGCTCCTGAAAGATCATGGCGATCGACCGCGAGCGCAGTGCCCGCATCCGGGCGGCGTCGGCCTTGAGCAGGTCCTCGCCTTCAAACAGGATCTCACCGCCGCGCGGCTCCAGCGACTGGCGCGGCAGAAGCCCCATCGTGGCAAGCGAGGTCACCGACTTGCCGGAACCGGATTCACCGACGAGGCAAACCGTTTCCCCGGCGCGGATGGTAATCGAAATGCCGTTCAGCACCGGCGCGCTTTCCTCGTCGCCGGTCAATGCGATGACGAGATTGTTGACGCGCAGAACCTCCGGCGCACCGGCGGGATCGAATGGGGTCGTCGTGGTCATTTCGAGGCCTCCCTCTTCTTCATGCGCGGATCGAGCAGGTCGCGCGCGGTATCGCCGAGAAGGTTGATGGAGAGAATGCACAGCGACAACGCGATACCGGGCCAGAAGATGAGTTCCGGCTTGATCTGGAAATAGGCACGCCCCTCGGCCATGATATTGCCCCAGGTGGGGATCTCGGTCGAAACACCGGCGCCGAGGAAGGACAGGATTGCCTCCGTCAGGATCGCCGAGGCGCAGACATAGGTCCCCTGCACGATAAGCGGCGCCAGCGTGTTCGGCATGAGATGCCGCCAGAGGATTTTCGGCAGGCTGGAGCCCGCGGCAATTGCTGCTTCCACGTAGGGTTCCTCACGGGCCGACAGCACCACCGAACGCACGAGGCGCACGACGCGGGGAATTTCCGGCACGGTGATGGCAAACATTACGGTCCAGATACTCGCCCCCGTGAGCGATACCACGGCGATGGCGAGCAGCAGGCTCGGAATGGCCATCAACGCATCCATGATGCGCATGACGATGGCATCGAGAATACGGAAGAAGCCGGAGACAAGCCCGATGCCGAGCCCGATGGCGACGGAAATGACTGCGGCGCCAACGCCGATGAACAGCGAAATGCGGGCGCCATAAAGAACGCGCGAAAGCAGATCGCGGCCATAGGCATCCGTGCCGAGCGGATAGAGTTCGCTTGCCGGCTTGAGGCGCGCGGACGGCGTCATGGCCACCGGATCGTGCGGTGAAAGCAGCGGTGCGAGGATTGCGAGGAGGACGATGACCGCCAGCACCAGAAGCGCCAGAGCGGGAATGAGCATCGACCGGCGGTTTTTGCCCTTGCTCAGGAAGAGGGGCAGGCGCATGGCAGCGCCAAAGGGTGAAGACTGGGCCATCAGTACCGAATCCTCGGGTCGAAGAAGGAATAGGAAAGGTCGATCAGCAGATTGATCAACACGTAGATGCCGCTGGTCAGCAGGATCATGCCTTGAATGACCGGATAGTCGCGGGCAAGGATCGCATCCACCGTGAGACGCCCGATACCGGGAATGTTAAAGACGCTTTCGGTGACGACCACCCCGGAAATAAGCAGCGCGAAACCTGTGCCGATGATCGTCAGAACCGGCACCGCCGCATTGCGCAGCGCGTGGCGGAAAAGAACGATGTTTTCACGCAGGCCCTTGGCGCGGGCAGTGCGGATATAGTCCTCGCCCAGCACTTCCAGAACCGAGGCGCGCGTCATGCGGGCAATCAGTGCCACATAGATGGAGGCAAGGGTGAAGGACGGCAGCACCGCCCGTTCAAGGAAAGCACCCAGCCCGGCCGACAGGCTCTTGAACCCCTGAACCGGGAACCATTTCAGATCGATGGCAAAAATCTGGATCAGGATGTAGCCGATGACGAAGACCGGCACGGAAAAGCCGATGACCGAAACCGACATGACCGCGTAATCGATCCAGGTGCCATGACGCCATGCGGCCAGCACGCCGAGCGGCACGGCGATCAGCACCGAAAGCGTGATCGTCATCAGCGCCAGGCTGATCGTCGGTTCGATATGCTTGGAAATCATCGCCGTGACCGGCGTATTGGAAATCAGCGACGTTCCGAGATCGCCCTGAAGCAGAAGCCAGAACCACGAGAAGAACTGCACCGCAATCGGCTTGTCGAGGCCGAGCGACGTGCGGATCTTTTCGAGCTGTTCGGGTGTGGCCATATCGCCGGCGATGATCGCGGCAGGGTCACCCGGCGTCAGGCGAAGGAGAAGGAAAACGAAGACCGCGACCGTGACCATCACCGGGATGGCCGCAAGAATCCGGCGAAACGTATAGGCGAGCATGAGCATCCTCACGTCGGTTATTCGGGACGGCCGGCGGCGCTATCGCAGGGCGCGCCGCCGGCTTTGGCGAACCGGGCCGGAAGGCTCAGTCCTTCTTTTCGACGTTCCAGAACACCGGAACCGGCGCCTTCAGCAGGCCGGTGAGTTCATTGCGCCACACGCTCGGGATCTTGTACTGGCCAAGCGGAATGTAGCTCACCTCGTCCATGGCATGCGCCTGAAGCTCGGCGGCCGCAGCCTTCTGCTCGTCCAGCGTCTTGGCGGCAATGTACTTGGCGCGCAGCTCTTCCATCTTCGCGTCCGTCGGCCAGCCGAAGAAGCCCTTGGTGCCGCGCCCGTTCAGCATCGGGTTGTTCAGCGGCGTCATGATTTCCGGAACGATCCAGTTGGTGAAGAAGAGGTTCCAGCCGCCTTCCGCCGGTGGCTTCTGAGAGGCGCGGCGCGTGACAAGCGTCTGCCAGTCCATGGCCTGCATATCGACGTTGAAGCCGGCGGCCCGCAGTGCGGCGGCGGCCACAACCGGCTGCGCCTTGATGGTCACGACATCGGTCGGCTGCATCAGCACGACCGGCGTGCCGTCATAGCCGGCTTCCTTCAGCAGTGCCTTGGCGCCTTCGATATCGCCGCTCTTGGTCAGCGTATCCGCACCCAGTTCGGATTCCAGCGGCGTGCCACAACCGAACATGGAGCCGCAGATCGTGTAGTAATCCGGATTACCGATCAGGGCGTCGAGCACGTCCTTCTGGTTCATCGCCTTCATCGCCGCCTGACGGATCTTCTTGTTGTCGAAGGGCGGATAGAGGAAGTTCATGCGGCCCATGGTCTGCGAGCCGAGGTTCATGACCTCGACGGTCAGCTCGTCATTGCCCTCGACAAGCGGCAGAAGATCGACAGAGGGCGTTTCCAGATAGTCGATTTCCCCGGACTGAATGGCATTGACCGCCGTCTGGGCATCCGGCATCGAAATCCATTCGACCCGGTCGACCTTGACGACCTTGCCCCCCGCAAGCCCGCTCGGCGCTTCCGAACGCGGCACGTAATCGGCAAACTTCTCGTAGACCGACTTGACGCCCGGCTGGTATTCCTCCTTGACGAACTTGAACGGGCCGGAGCCGATGATTTCGGTGATCGCCGTGTCCGCAGGCGTTTCGGCAATCCGCTTCGGCATCATGAACGGCACGACGGAAGACGGCTTGGCCAGCACGTCGAGCACATAGGTGAAGGGTTCCTTCAGCTTCAGCACGATGGTCTTGTCATCGGCGGCTGTCAGGCTTTCCGTCTTGTCGAACAGAACCTGGCCGGAGGTGTCGCGCTTGCCCCAGCGCTGCAGCGAAGCGATGCAGTCCTCGGCCGTCACCGGCGCGCCATCATGCCATTTCAGGCCGTCGCGCAGCTTGAACGTATAGGTCAGCTTGTCGTCGGAAACGGTGAAATCAGCCATCTGCGGCTGCGGCTTGAAATCCGCGTCATAGGACAGAAGCGTGTCCCACACCATGTAACCGTGGTTACGCACGATGTGGGCCGTTGTGATGATGGGGTCGAGAATGCGCAGGCCCGAATGCGGAACGGCAACGAGCGTGGTGGCGGATGCGTTTTCCGCAAAGCCGGTCACGCAGGCTGAAAGGGCGAGGAAGGCGGCGGCAATATGGCTTTTCAGCCGGCCTGCTTTTCTGGTCACTGGTGCATGCATTATTCGCTGTTCCCTTGTTATGATTTGCAGGTCACGAGCCGGCAAGCCGAGGGCGTTGGCCCGTGCGCAAACGCACGGAACCCGTCATCAGGCCGGACCGTTTTCTCAAACACCCGTCGCCGTCATTCGCGGGAATGCAGGCAACGGGAAACCGTTGACCACCGTGCCCGTCAGGGCAAGGCAGAGCGCAGGACGCACGTTTCCACACGCCGGAAAGGCGTCAAAAACAGCGTCAGCGGAAGCCGGGAACCATAGCGATCAATGATCGCCGCAGGTGCAAACCTTCATTCGCATCCGGACCGATCCCCGTGCACCTCCTGTTAAATCATGTGGAATGGAGCATCTGATGCATAGCGTTCCCCTTAGGATTATTTTACCGCGATGCGATTGCCATTCTTGTTATTCGATTATAGAGTTCCGAATAAGGTTGTCAACTTTATGCCGCATCGCGAAAGATGAATTCAGCAATCGCCTCTCCCGCACCCGCCGACCGTCGCGCCCGCATCGCAGCGCTGGAGAAGGCTTTCGCCGTGCTCGAACTGTTCGGGCCGGAGGCGCCGGAACTGAGGATCGCCGACATAGCATCGCGCGCCGGCATGAACCGGTCCAGCGCCCAGCGTCTCGTTCACACGCTTGTGAAGTCCGGCTGGCTGCGGCGCGATCCGGCAAGCGGGGTTTTCGCGTTGGCGCACCGGGCCGGTTACCCGGCCCATGTCTACCTCACCTCCAACCAGCTTATCGATCTGGTCATGCCACTGGTCGTGGAATTGAATGCCCGCACCGGTCTGAGCTGCGATCTCTGGCTGCTGGATGGTGGCGACGCCGTGACGCTGGCACGCGTGCCCTCGCCCGCGGCCTCGCTGGCGCTGACACCGGTCGGCAGTCGCGTCGCCCTTTCGGAAGCCGCCCCCGGCCGCGCCATCCTTGCCGCCATGACACCGGAAAATGCCGGCCGCCACCCTATGAACGACCAGACAGCCGCGCGTATCATCGGCGAACGCGAGGCCGGTTATGCCCATGACACCCCTCGCGCAACCGAGGCGGGCCATGTGGTGGCCGCTGCTTTTCGCGATGCAGCAGGTCAGCCCGTCGGCGCGATCTCCGCTTCCGGGCTGCGCAATGAAGCAGCCGTACACGAAATCGCGGCCCGACTGGTGGAGGCCGCAGCGCGCGCCGGCGACCTGCGGGTAACGCCGACGGTCCGGCCCGCCAATATCGAACCCAACGCCCGCTACATCTGGCCGCTCATCGATGACGAGGGCGATCCTCTGGCGGTAACGGCAGTGGCCAAGGGCCTCCATCTCCTGCAGTTTTTCCATCCGGACACGCCGCTTCTGAGCCTGACCGGGCTTTCTCGCCAGACGGGCTTTCCCGTGCCCACCGTCCAGCGCATCA
The DNA here is from genome assembly GCF_014196535.1 of Allorhizobium borbori. Classification (GTDB taxonomy): domain Bacteria; phylum Pseudomonadota; class Alphaproteobacteria; order Rhizobiales; family Rhizobiaceae; genus Ectorhizobium; species Ectorhizobium borbori. The sequence goes on along the minus strand of NZ_JACIDU010000024.1, from coordinate 28,639 downwards.
CCGACACGCTGATTGGCCTCGGCTATCTGGAAAAGGACGAGCGCAAGCGCGCTTTTCACATCTCCGTGCGATCGCTCGATCTCCTCTACCGCTTCCAGATGGGGAATGATCTCATTCGCTCGCTGTGGCCGCGCCTCATCCGCCTGCGCGAGGAGTGCGGCTTGCGCTGTTCCTTCTGCATTCTCGACGGCACGGAAATCGTGCATCTCCTGCATGTGCAAAGCCGGCCGCAACCGGCCTTCCGCACAGCCTATCCCGGCCGGCGTCTGCCGGCAGTTTCCTCGTCAGGGGGCCGCGCGTTGCTCTCCTGGCTGCCGGAAACGGAAATGGACGCCATCCTCTCAGCCAGCGCGATGGCGCCCGGCACGCCTTACACCATCACCGACAAGCAGGCGATCCGGAGCGATATCATTGCAGCACGCTCGCGGGGCATTGCGTTTACCGACCGCCAGTCGATCCGCGACGAGGTGAATGTCGCTGCCGCCGTTCCGGGCCCAGACGGTCGGCCCTGCGGCGCCATCGTCGTCTCCGCGCCGGTGCGAAGCTGGACTGCCGAACGGCTTGAAAAAGAGGTGGTGCCGCTGCTGATCTCCCACGCCCGAGGCGGGTTGCTGCTGGGCTGAGCCAGCCCGCGCTCGACCCCGGCGACATTTCGCCGCTTGCGATGGGCAAAACGCCTCCTTATACCCTCGGCAAAACGATCAACGAGACCACCGGAACCCGCCATCTTGCCGAACGTCTCTCAGAAAGCCGTCCGCCGCAGGCGTTCGGACCGTCATGGTGCGTTTCCCGGTCCGGGCCGCGCCGCGGTCATGCTTGCCGTCATCGCCCCCCTTTGCTGGCTACCGCAGGCGGCACTCGCCGCCCACACCATCGGGCGACTGGCGGAGGGCGCAGGCGTTGGCGATATTCTTCCGGGCGCCATCGGCTTCGCGCTGTTCGGCCTGTTGCGCGCCGCCCTCGATGCACTTGCCGGACGCCTCGCCTTCAAGTCCGCCCGGCGCGAATTGAGCGCAAGCCGCGACAGGGCGCTTGCGGCGCTCACCGCACGTTCGCCTGTCGATATTTCCCGTCCCTCTTCCGGACAGGCGGCCAGTGTCCTTGCCGAACAGGCGGAAATGATCACGCCCTGGCTTTCCCGTTACCTGCCCGCCAAGATCAAGGCGATGACGGTTCCCTTCGTTATCGTGGCCGCCGTCCTGCCATTTTCATGGATCGCTGCGCTTGCGCTGCTTGTCACCGCTCCGGTCATTCCGCTGTTCATGGCGCTGGTCGGAATGCGCGCCCAGAAGGCCAGTGAGCGTCAGCTAGCGCGCATGGGCGATGTCAATGCCTTCCTCATCGACAGACTGCGGGGCCTTGCCACCATCCGCACCCTTGGCGCCGTGGCGGATACAGCGACACGCTTGCGCACCGAAGCCGACGACCTGAAGCGCCGCACCATGACAGTTCTGAAGATCGCCTTCCTCACCTCGGCCACGCTCGAACTGTTTTCGGCACTCGGCGTGGCGCTGACAGCGGTCTATATCGGTTTTCACCTGCTCGGCTTCATCGACGTGGGCACCTGGGGGACACGGCTGACATTGGCCGAAGGCCTGTTCGTGCTGATGATCGCACCCGCCTTCTTCGAGCCCTTGCGCGAACTTTCCGCCGTCTGGCATGACCGGGCGGCGGGCGAGGCTGCGCACAAGGCGCTGTCCGCCCTTTCCGAGCAAGGCATGGCCTTGCCCACCGCAACCGATACCCTTGACGCCGGAACGTTTGCGCTTTGCGCCCAAAACCTGCGCTACACGCATCCGGGTCGCGAAGCCGCAACCCTCGACGGCTTTTCGCTTTCCATTGCACCCGGCGAAAAGATCGCAGTCATGGCGCCGAGCGGTGCAGGCAAATCCACACTGCTCTCGCTACTGGCCGGGCTCGCCAGCCCGGAAAGCGGCGCGGTGAGCATTTTCGGCCAGGACCCGGCTGCGGCACGCAAAGCCGGGGAAATCGCCTGGGTGGGACAGACCGCGCATGTCTTCTCCGGCTCCATCGCCGCCAATATCGCGCTCGGCCGCCCGGAGGTTGATGCGTCCGCCATCGCTGAAGCGCTCAGGGTCGCGCGTCTTTCGCGGGTTGCCGAGTTGCACGGACGCACACCGCTTGGGGAAGGCAGCACCGGCCTGTCCGGCGGAGAAATCGTGCGACTGGCCGTCGCGCGGGCCGCCGCAAGCAAAAGCGCACGGCTGATCCTTGCCGATGAGCCCACCGCACACCTCGACGCCGAAACGGCCCGGCTCGTCACCGAAAGCCTGCTCGATCTCGCGAGGGGCCGCACGCTGATCGTCGTCACCCATGATACGGAACTTGCCGCCCGCATGGATCGCACCGTCATGCTTGCAGCGGAGGTGAACGCATGAAGGCCTTGCTGATCGTCCTCAAGACCTTTCTGGCCGAAAAACGGCTGATGCTGGCGCTCGGCTTCCTGCTGGCCGCGCTGACCGCGCTCGCGGGCATTGCGCTTCTATCGGTCTCCGGCTGGTTCATCACGGCAACCGCCCTTGCCGGGCTTACCAGTGCAGCGGCCCTTGCGTTCGATGTTTTCGCGCCGTCCGCCGGCATCCGCTTTCTCGCGCTGTTTCGCACCGCCGCGCGCTACGGTGAACGCGTGGTCAGCCATGATGCAACGCTTTCGGTCCTTGCCGGCATGCGCGAAACCCTGTTTCGCGCCTTCGCGACTGCCCGCGAAGCCCGCGCGCTGGCGCTCAGCCCCGCCCGGCTGCTGTTTCGCCTGACGCTCGATGTCGATGCGCTGGACGGCCTTTACCTGCGTCTGCTGATGCCCGCCGGCGTCGCACTCGTTTCCGTGCTTTTCACCATGCTCTGTCTCGCCTTCATCGATGGCTGGGCGAGCATCGCCATCGGACTGTTCCTCATCGGAGCGGGTTTTACGATTGCCACCGTCGCCGCACTGCGGGCGCAGAAGCCGGCGCGCTTTCGCGCGGCGGCGCTGGAAGCCCTGCGAGGACAGGTCATAAATCTCGTCTCCGGCGCCACCGATCTGCTCATGACCGGACAGATCGCCGCCCGCCGGCAAGCCGCTACCTCTGCCGAAGCACGCCTTGCCGCAACGGACGACCGGCTGAACCGCATCGAAACCATCACCGGCTTCGGGCTTGCAGCGCTGGCGCCGCTCGCCGGTGGCGGGCTGCTCCTCGTGCTTGCCCTTCTCGTGGAACGCGGCGTGATCGGCGCACCAGGGGCCGCCTTCGCGCTGCTTCTGGTTCTTGCCGCCGCCGAACCCTTCACCGGATTGCGGCGCGGGGCGCTGGAAGCCGGCCGCATTCTTGTCGCCGCCCGCCGCATTGCGCCACGCCTCGCCGCGACAGCACCGGAAATCATCCACCAATCGCCGCCGGAAGGCGAGGTCGTGCGCCTCACCAACGTCACCGCCCGGCATGCGGGTGCCGCACGCGCGGTCCTGACGGACCTGTCGCTGACGATCACCGCAGGGGAGATCGTGGCGCTTACCGGCCCGAGCGGTGCCGGTAAATCCACGCTAATGGCCCTGATTGCCGGTGAAATTATCGCGGAAAGCGGTGAGGTCGCCGTAGCGCGAGCGAGCCTTCTCACCCAGCGTGCCGAACTCTTTGCCGACACGCTGGCCGGCAACCTGCGGCTTGCGCGACCTGGCGCGACGGATGCGGAGTTATGGGCGGCACTGGAGGCCGCAGGCCTTGCCGAAACCGTTCGCGCCCTGCCGGATGGGCTTGCCACCTGGCTGGGGGAAGGTGGGGCCGGCCTTTCCGGTGGCGAGCGCCGACGCTTGTCGCTGGCACGCCTCCTGCTCACCGATTGCCCGCTTCTTCTGCTCGACGAGCCCACCGAGGCGCTCGACCTCGAAACCGCCCGCGACATCATGGCGCGCCTCACCTTGGCCCGGGGCGATCGCAGCCTGCTGATTGCAACCCACAGAACCCATGAAGCCGCCATTTCCGACCGCATGATTGTTATTGAAAGCGGTCAAATATCCGGAAATTTCAAGCGTATGGATGCAGGATACGGCGAAGTTGCATCCCGACTGCGGAAGGATTGACGCGCTGCCATTTTGTCGCATTGCGTGCAAAGCGGGATAACAATAAGCAAATTACAGACGGTGTTTTCAGCAGTCCAGAGACATCATGCACCTTTCCGGCTTCATATCGCAATTCGTGCGCATCCTGTGCGCCGTTGCCCTTCTCTCGGTGGGCTTCGGCCACCGGGTTCCGGATGTGCGCGCCGTCGAGTTCGTCGCCACAGCCTATGCATTGCCCGATGGCTCGCTTCCTGATCTCTGTCTCACGCTTGGAGACAAGGATGCGAGTGGACAATTTCATTATCGTGATGGAAGCTGTGATGCCTGTCTGATTTCCGGGGCGATCACCCTGCCCCAGCCTGCGGCTGAGGTCGGCCCTCGCCCGATGCCACAGGGCTTTGTCCTGCGACCGGACAGGGCGCGTTTCGACGCGCCACCCGTGCTGATATCCGAGGCAGCGCCACGGGCACCGCCTCGCGCCTGAAGGCTCCAGCGCGCCCAATGCCGCACCCGCCAGCGGCATCGGGCAACATTCCGGCATTACATTTCTGGAGATCGAGATATGGAACTCGATATCGTGGCGCTATCGCGCCTGCAATTTGCGGTTACCGCGCTCTACCACTTCCTTTTCGTGCCACTCACCCTAGGCCTGTCGGTCCTCGTTGCCATCATGGAAACGGTCTATGTCATGACCGGTCGCGCGATCTGGCGGCAGATGACGAAGTTCTGGGGAACACTTTTCGGCATCAACTTCGTGCTCGGCGTTTCGACGGGCATCGTCATGGAATTCCAGTTCGGCATGAACTGGAGCTATTACAGTCATTATGTCGGCGACATCTTCGGCGCGCCGCTTGCCATCGAAGGGCTCATGGCCTTCTTCCTGGAAGCGACCTTCGTCGGCCTGTTCTTCTTCGGTTGGGATCGCATGTCCAAGGTCGGGCATCTGATCGCAACCTGGTGCGTGGCCATCGGCTCCAACTTCTCGGCCCTGTGGATCCTCATCGCCAATGGCTGGATGCAGAACCCGGTCGGCTCCACTTTCAATCCCCAGACCATGCGCATGGAAGTGAGCGACTTCTTCGCGGTCCTGTTCAACCCGGTCGCCCAGGCCAAGTTCGTGCATACGGTTTCCGCCGGTTACGTCACCGCCTCGATCTTCGTGCTCGGCGTTTCCGCGTGGTATCTCCTGAAGAACCGGCACGCGGAACTCGCCAAGCGTTCCATGACGGTTGCCGCATCCTTCGGCCTTGCCGCGTCGCTTTCGGTCGTCGTTCTCGGCGATGAAAGCGGTTACGGCGCTGCCGAACACCAGAAGATGAAGCTCGCCGCCATCGAAGCCATGTGGGAAACAGAACCGGCGCCCGCGGCCTTCACCGCTTTCGGTTTCCCGGATACGGAAGCCCGTGAAACACATTATGCGGTGCATATTCCGTGGGCCATGGGCCTCATCGGCACCCGCTCTCTCACCACGGAAATTCCCGGCATCGAGGATCTCGTGAAGAGTGCGGAAGCCCGCATCCGCAAGGGCATCGTCGCCTATGATGCGCTCCAGACCATTCGCGCCGCCGGCGCAACCGGCACGGTCGATCCGGCCATCAAGGCGAAATTCGAGGAGAATGGCGCCGATCTCGGCTATGCGCTTTTGCTGAAGCGCTATGTGGACGATCCGCGCACGGCCAGCGAAGAGCAGATCGTCAAGGCGGCCAACGACACGATCCCGAGCGTTCCGACCCTGTTCTGGGCGTTCCGCTTCATGGTCGCGCTCGGCTTCTACTTCATCGCGCTGTTCCTGGTGTTCTTCGTGGTCACCAGTCGCCACACCCACACCAAGCGTCCGTGGCTGCTGAAACTCGCCGTCTTCTCCATCCCGCTGCCGTGGATTGCCGCTGAACTGGGCTGGATCGTCGCTGAAATGGGGCGCCAGCCGTGGATCATCGAAGGCGTTCTGCCCACAGCGGCGGCCGTCTCCAACCTCGGCGCGACCACACTGCTCGTCACGATCGGCGGTTTCGCCGCGATCTACACCGTCCTGTTCATCATCGAAATGGGTCTGATGGTTCGCTCCATACGCAAGGGCCCGGAAGCGGACGATCACCGTCCGGAGCCGGAACTCATTTCCACGACCATCGTACCGGCGGAGTAAGACCATGATCCTTCATACGCTTCTCGACTACGAAACCCTCCGGGTCATCTGGTGGCTGCTGCTGGGCGTGCTGCTGATCGGCTTTGCCGTGATGGACGGCTTCGACCTCGGGGTGGCGACCCTGATGCCCTTTGTCGGCAAGACCGACACCGAACGGCGCGTTGTCATCAACACCATCGGCCCCGTCTGGGAAGGCAATCAGGTTTGGCTCATCCTGGGCGGCGGCGCCATCTTCGCCGCCTGGCCGCCGCTTTATGCCGTATCCTTCTCCGGCTTCTATCTCGCGATGTTCGCGATCCTCTTCGCGCTCATCCTGCGTCCGGTCGGCTTCAAATACCGCTCGAAGCGCGAAAGCGTCGTCTGGCGCACAAGCTGGGACTGGGCACTGTTCATCGGTGGTCTGGTGCCGGCGCTGGTCATGGGCGTGGCCGTCGGCAACGTGCTCCAGGGCGTGCCGTTCCATTTCTCGGACGATCTGCGCATCTTCTATGACGGCACGACGCTGTTCGAACTCCTGAACCCCTATGGCCTTCTGGCCGGCCTCCTCTCCGTTGCCATGCTGGCCATGCACGGTGCGGGCTGGCTGACGCTGAAGACCGCAGGCGAGGTCAATGCCCGCGCCCGCAGGATCGGCATGATCGCTGCCATCGCGACCATCGCGCTCTTTGCGATCGGCGGCTTCTGGCTCACCCTGATCGATGGCTACCGCTTCACGAGCACCATCGATACGGGAGGCCCTTCGAACCCGCTCTACAAGACCGTGGAAGTGACTTCGGGCGTCTGGTTTCAGAACTACGCCGCCCACCCGTGGATGATGATCGCTCCGGCGCTCGGCTTTCTCGGCGCGCTCGGCTCCCTCCTTGCCTTTGCGGCAAAGAAGGATGGCCTTCCCTGGCTGATGAGTTCGGTGTCGATCCTCGGCATCATCTCGACGGTCGGGCTCTCGATGTTCCCGTTCATCCTGCCGTCGAATGTCGATCCGAAATCCAGCCTGACGGTGTGGGATGCCTCGTCCAGTCACATGACGCTGTTCATCATGCTCGTCTGTGCCGTCATCTTCGTTCCGATCATCATTGCCTACACCTCCTTCGTCTACAAGGTGCTGTGGGGCAAGGTCGCTGCGAAGGATGTCACCGATCCCTCGAACCACGCCTATTGAGGAAAGGAAACGCTGATGTGGTATTTTTCCTGGCTTCTCGGTCTGCCGCTGGCCGCCGCTTTCGCCGTGCTCAACGCCATGTGGTACGAGCTGATCGACGACAAGAAAAAAGCCGACGCCGCCAAGCGCGGTTGAGACCCATGACATAGCGAAGCCGCCGGGAAACCGGCGGCTTTTTCATTTCGATCGAAAAATGCTACGTACGGTCGTCAACGCCACGGGGTAACGACCATCAGGCCGGATCAGGCTTCATCCTCTTCGGAATGACCGGTATTGGCCAACTGCCGCACAAGGCTCACGATGCGCTTGCGGACATCCTGATCCTTGATCTGGTAGAAGGCCTCAACCAGATCGCGACCCTGCTTGGAGAACTGCCATTCCGGTTCCGCCCCAGAGGTCTCGGCTTCCGGCTTTTTCAGGCCCTGAACGAAGTAGCTCGGCTCGAGGTTGAGCGCTTCGGAAATTGCGACAAGCTTGCTGGCGCTGACCCGATTGGTGCCCTTCTCGTATTTCTGCAATTGCTGGAAGGTTACGCCGATCTGTTCGCCAAGGCCGCTTTGCGACATCCCTCGCATCACGCGCGCCTGGCGAATGCGCGTGCCAACCTGAATGTCAACGTGATGCGGCTGCTTTGTCATTTGAATCCCCGAATATTGGTCGTCTGGCGACAATCTAAGGTCCTTCAAATTCGCGTGTTGTCAATCCCTGCGAATGCCTCTGCCAACGAGAATCCAGGCCATACTGCTTCATATCTGTCGGAGACTGGCATGAATCTCATCGGCAAGATGCTGGACAAAATGTGGATGTTCGCTTGTACCACCCCGCATGAGGGCGATGTCGATACCCTTTACCTCGGGAAGTCCGATGCCCGGCGCGAGGATTTCCAGATCATCGGGAACCGAGCAGCGGGCAATGGCCGCAATCGCGAGCCCGGCCCGGACCGGTGAAAGAAGACCGGCAATGCTGGGGCTGGAATAGGCGATACGGTAATCGCGGCCCGCCTTCGCGCAGGCCTCGATTGTCTTGGCGCGCGCCACGCATCCCGGCTGAAACATGGCGAGCGGCAGCGGCTCGGACTGATCAAACCGCTTGCCCTTGGCTGTTGCCCAGACGATCGGCTCAAGGCGAACGGTGCGCGAGATCTCGTCATGGGGTCGCCGCGTGACCATGGCGAGATCGAGTTCGTTGCGGCCTATCCGCTCGGACAGGTCTTCGCTGGGCTCGCAGGTCACATCGATCTGCACATGCGGGAACTTCTGGGCATAGCGCTTGAGGATATCCGGCAAAAGCGTGTAGGCATAATCGTCCGGCGCACCGAGACGTACGCAACCCGGTCCATGCGTCTGCGCCATTTTCTGCCAGAGCGAATCGTTCAACTGAAGAATGATCCGGGCGTGGGCGAGAAGCTGCTCGCCATGGGCCGTCAATCGCTTCGTCCGCCCCTGATATTCAAAAATCGGATTGTGCTCGAAAAGCGTCTCCAGACGCTTCATCTGCATGCTCACGGCCGATTTCGTGCGCCCGACCCTGTCGGCAGCCGCAGCAAAACTGCCGCTATCAGCAATTGCGACAAACACTTCCAGCAGCAATGGGTCAATTTTCCGAAAGCCGGACATCCAAACAGTTCAACCCTTTTGACCAGATAGGTGAATACAATTCGATTGTTCTCATGAAGTCAAGAAGATAGCGTTTTGTCAGAGGGCGCGTCCCTCATTGATTTTCACCCTGATCGCCAATCGGCACCAGCCGGCTGCGGAGCCTGAACGCTTCCGCGGGTTTGTCGCCGTGCGCCTATCTGCAACCGAGGAGATTATGAATGTCGAACAGTTTTCCGTTCAAGTCCAACGTCTATAAGTCGTTTCCGGCTGGCGATTTCTATCGTGCGAACGCCAAGAACTTCCCCGTCCTGAAGGGCCTTGCCGTTCAGGCGCTTGATCTCCAGCCGGGCGGCGTGCGCGAACCGCATACGCATCCGAATGCCAACCAGCTCGATTTCTGCATCAGCGGCAAGGGCGTGGTCGGCATCGTCGGGCCGGAAGGCGAAACCCACTATCTCGAACTTGGGCCGGGCGACATTTCCTTCGTGCCGCAGGGCTATCTGCACTGGATCGAGAATGTCGGGGACGAACCGCTCTCCTTCCTCGTCGTGCTGTCCCACGAAGAGCCGCAGACCATCGAGTTTTCCGAAATGTATTCCGGCGTTCCCAAGCAGACGCTCGCCAAGATGTACGAAATCCCCGAGACGGCTTTCGCGCAGATTCCCGAGCGCACCGTCGTGATCGGCGGGGCACCGGTGGAACGTGATTTTCGCGAAGCCGCTGAATGACATCAAAGCCATCGGCGGATCACGATCATGCGACTGAGAGACATCCTCATTCTTTGCCTTGTTGCGTTCCTGTGGGGATTCAACTTCATCGTGATCCGCTGGGGGCTTGATGCGTTCCCTCCACTGCTGTTTTCAGCGCTCCGTTTCGCGGTCTGCCTTGTGCCGATCGCGTTCGGGGTCGCCAGGCCGAATATCCCCTGGTCGCAACTTCTTCTTCTCGGCACGACACTCGGGCTTCTGGTCTTCGCGCTGCTTTATCTCGGCATTCATTTTGGCCTCGGCGCAGGTCTTGCCTCGGTTGTCATGCAGGCCCAGGTGTTTTTCACCCTGCTGCTGGCCAGCGTGGTTCTCGGTGAGGAACTGACCGGCCGGGCAATCGTCGCGTCGCTGGTCGCTCTCCTAGGCCTCGTCCTTATCGCGACCGGAGGAGACGCCTCTTTCACCGTGCTCGGCTTCGGCCTGACCCTTGGCGGCGCCTTCGCATGGGGCGTGTCCAACGTGCTGATGAAACGCCTTCCTCCCGTCAACGCGCTGAACCTGATGGTCTGGATCAGCCTCGTTCCACCGCTGCCCCTGTTGCTGGCTTCCTACGTCTTCGAAGGCCCCGAAGCCATCTCGACGGCCCTTCAGGGTGTATCGCTGCCGGGTACGCTCACCATCCTCTACACCTCTGCGGTCTCGACCATTTTCGCTTACGGGGTCTGGGGCAATCTCATGCAGAAATATTCGGCCTCCCGTGTCGCGCCCTTCGCATTGCTCGTTCCGGTCGCTGGCCTTGCCAGTGCCCGGTTCTTTCTGGGCGCCGAACTGAATACGGCCGAATGGCTGGGTGCCGCCGGCATCCTTCTGGCGCTCGTCATCAATACCGTGGGCCAACGTCGTCCCTTCGCCCCTCCCCTTCTTGAAACTCACCATTCCCTTGCAGCGCGCAAACACTGAACGCTGCCTCGCAGTCAAACCGGAACAGGCTTCTGCCCATGGAAAACGCAAACAAGAACGACAAGAACGACAACCTGCCGACCATCTTTGCGGAAATCACACGCATCCGGCAGATGGCGGAGGAGAGCAAGCTCGATCTCCTCGCCTATATGCTGCGCACGGCGGAATGCGAGGTCATGGAGTTGTTGCTGAAGGATCGCGCGATCCAGAAAGTTCGCAGGAACTGACCGGCTGACACAGGGAAGGCTCAGGTGAACAGGGCGGCAACCCTGCTCATAATTTCGGGGTCAGCATGTCGAAGCGGTCGCGAATGGTCGAGCAGGTGTCGCCACCCAACCGGGCGATGGCGTCGATGCCGGCGGGATCGACATGCAGCCGCTCGTCCACCACGCCTTCGCGATAATGGGCATAGACGATCTCGCCCATGATGATCTGTCGCGACTTGCCAAGCTCAAGGGTGATATGCCGGCGGCATTCGAAGGCGGCGGGCGCTTCCCTGATCCACGGCGCGGCGATCTTCCTGCCGGGCATGGCCGTCAGCCCCGCTTCCTTCAACTCGTCCACACCGCGCGGATATCTCGCCGCGCAGGCATGCATCGCCTCGGCAATATCGAAGGACACGATGTTGACCGTGAACACCTCCGTCATGCGGATGTTGTGGGCGGTGTCCTTGAACGACATGTCCGGATTGTTCTCCACACCAAGCGCCAGAATGGGCGGATCGGCGGAGAGGCAGTTGAAGAAGCTGAAGGGTGCTGCGTTGATGCGTCCTTCCTCGTCCACCGTCGTGACGAGCGCGATGGGGCGCGGCACGATGGTGCCGATCATCAGCTTGTACTTGTCGCGCGGAGAAAGGGCCGCGAAATCGAAGCCGGTAGAGGCGGCTTCGGCTGTCGATTTGTTTTCAGGTGTCATCGGCAGCAACCTCCTGCCCTTGCAATTTCGGATGTGACACGGTGTCGGCTGAAAAGCTTTTTTGAATACCGCCTGTCCCCGTGTGGAAAATTTCGGGATAGCCGTTCCAGAAGGAACGCCGGCCCCGGTGCCAGCCGCCGATGACCCGCGAAACGCGCTGCACGGCATCCGCCGGACCAAGGGCGTCGAGCAGAACGATGGTTGCCTCGCCCCCGACCGTCAGTGCCGCCGTTTGTCCCATGATCCCGGCCGCCGTTTCCGCGACGAACGAGAAGACACGCTCGAGGTCATCCCTGCGGGAAAGCTGAGCAACATTCGCATAGAGATTGGCCATCCGGATCAGCGAGGCATCGCCATAGGGCGTAAACGGGTTGAGAACATTGTTGGTGGCGATCGCGGTCGCCACACCCTGTTCGGCCAGACGGTGCACCGGAGCCACGCCGCGCGGCACCAACCGGTCGGCGTCGCGCCCGTTGAGGAAAAGATCGGTGGCCGGCAGGGTCGTCAGCGCGATGCCGGCCTCGGCGAGTTGGCGTCCCCTCGCCTCCAGCCGATCCGGAGCCATCGCGGAGAGATTGGTCAAATGACCAACAGAAACCCGCCCGATATAGCCGCGTCGGATCGTTTCGGCAATGACGGCCGCGAGGTCGCTGCGATCGGGGTCGAGGCTGAAATCCAGATGAAAATCGACGGCGACGTCATGCTTTTGCGCGAGATCGAAGATCATCGCCACATGCCGCACCGGATCCGGGTCCGTATAGGGGCAACCGCCGACGAGATCCGCGCCATCGGCGAGAGCCCTGTCGAGCATGCCGAAGGTTTCCGGCTCCTGGGTCAGTCCCTCCTGCGCGAAGGCGCAAAGCGTGATGTCGATGGCGAAGGCATACTCGCTGCGAATGCGCTTCAGCGCATCGAAGGAGCGAAAGCCGGCGCGCGGATCGATTTCGACGAAGCTCAGCATACGCGTCGTGCCGTGGGTAATCGCGCTCTCCACCACCCGCGCCGCCCGCGCGTAAACATCGCTTTCGGTGAAGTCGCGTTTTGCCCCCGCAGTCTCCCTGACCGCTTCGGCAAGCGTACCCTCGCAGATGGAGCACCGGTCGAGAATGCACGCCTTGTCGAGATGGACATGGCTGTCGGCAAAACCGCCGAAGGCAAAGGCGCCCCTGGCGTCGACGACCTCGACAGCCTCGCAGCGCAGACCGGCGGCAAGCGCCGTGATGTGATCCCCGCAGACCGCGATGTCGACCGGTGCGCCGGTGTTACCGACGACCGCGTTGCGAATAAGCAGATCGACTGTCGTCATGCATCCCCCGGTATGCGGCAGGCTTTCGCGCTCAAAGGCTGTCTCCCGCATAGTGGCAGGCAACACGGCCGCCTTCCGGGCGCGGGCGCACCGAAGGCGCCTCACGTCCGCACCGCTCGGTGGCCATCGGGCAGCGGGGATGGAAGGCGCAGCCAGCAGGTGGATTGAGGGGGCTCGGCGGTTCGCCACCCATCAGCGCCCGCGTCCGGTTCGGCGCCCTGACATCCGGGATCGTCTGCAGGAGAAGCCGGGTATAAGGGTGCTGCGGATTGGCGAACAGCGCTTCCGTTTCCGCTTCCTCGACGATGCGGCCGAGATACATGACGGCGATGCGGTCAGCCATGTGTCGCACGACGGCGAGGTTGTGGCTGATGAACAGATAGGTGAGGCCGAGTTCATCCTGAAGGCGGCGCATGAGATTGAGGATTTGCGCCTGCACCGACACGTCGAGCGCCGAGGTCGGTTCGTCGCAGACGAGGAATTCCGGCTCGGAGGCGAGTGCGCGGGCAATGGAGATACGCTGCCGCTGGCCGCCCGAGAACTCATGCGGATAACGGCCTGCGTCATCCGGCGAGAGGCCGACGATCTTCAGCACCTCCGCCACGCGGGCGTTCGTCGCCTCGTCGCTGTCGCGAAGGCCGAATTCCCGGATCGGCTCGGCGATGATGTCGCCGACGCGCCAACGAGGGTTGAGGCTTGCATGCGGGTCCTGGAAGATCATCTGTGCTTCCATCGGCGCGCCGTTGCGGTCGGGTGCGAAGACGATGGAACCTTCGGTCGGGGCGTAGAGGCCCGTGACGAGGCGCGCGACCGTCGATTTGCCGCAGCCCGATTCCCCGACGAGCGCCAGGCATTTGCCGCGCCCGACGGTGAAGGTCACGTCCTGGACGGCGCGCAGATAGCGCTTCGGCTTGCGCTCCAGCACCCGGTTCAGCCAGGGCGCCGAGACATCGAAGGTACGGGTCAGTTGATCCACTTCAAGGGCATTGTCGGGACTTCTCATGCGACGCCTCCGTCATGGATGAGGCAGGCGGCGGAGCCTGCGCCAGCGGGAACAAGGGATGGCCGCAACTCGCGGCAGCGCGGTCCGGCATCTGGACAGCGCGGATTGAAGGCGCAGCCCGGCGGAATGGCGTTGAGGCGGGGCATGGCCCCGTCGATCTGGGCGAGACGTTCGACGCGCGCACCCAGCGCCGGGATCGATCCCATCAGCCCGCGCGTATAGGGATGCTGCGGTCGGTTGACGACCTCATCGACCGGCCCGATCTCCACCACCCGCCCGGCATACATCACCGCCACGCGGTCGGCGGTTTCGGCGATCACGCCCATATCGTGCGTGACAAGCATGACGCCCGCGCCGTGTTCGCGGCACAACGTCTTCAAAAGGGCGGTGATCTGGGCCTGAATGGAGACGTCAAGCGCTGTCGTCGGTTCGTCGGCAATGATGAGCTTCGGATTGCCGGCCAGCGCCAGAGCGATGACCACCCGCTGGCGCATACCGCCGGAAAACTGGTGCGGGTAATGATCGATCCGCTCCTCCGCGCCGGGAATACCGACCTGTTTCAGGAGTTCGACGGCCCGGCGGCGACCGCCAACGCGGTCGAGATCGGTATGAAGCCGGATCGTTTCCACGAGTTGCTGGCCGACAGAGAACAGTGGGTTGAGCGATGTCAGCGGGTCCTGAAAGATGGCGCCGACCAGGCGCCCGCGCACCTTCGCCATCTCCTTTTCCGAGAGATTGTCCGTACGCTCGCCAGCAATGCGAATTTCGCCGCCGCTGATCCTTCCGGGCGGCTCCAGCAGACCGAGCACCGACATGCCGGTCATGGATTTTCCGGCTCCGGATTCACCGACGACACCGAGAATTTCACCCTGATTGACGGTGAGCGAGACATCGCTCAACGCGTTCAGAACGCCATGGCGGGTTGGAAACTCGACCGACAGATCCCTGACGTCCAGTGCTTTGGTCATCGCGAAGGCTCCGGGCGTGGATAGCTGGGGGGAAAGATCACCTCGACGGACGGGTGCAGATAGGTCCGTTCCGGATAGCGCGCGACGAGCCCGTCGAACTGTTTCTGTGCCGTGATGCGCGCTGCCTTGAGATCGAAGCCGGCCACCGCGCCGTCGCGCATCGAAAGGCGGCCATCGACGATGGTCGCCTTCGTAACCCGGCCCGTAGCACCATAGACCAGCGTCTGGACGGGATCGATGCGCGGCGCGATCATGCCGTCGGCCATGTCGAAAACGGCGATATCGGCCTTTGCGCCGACGGCGAGACGACCGAGATCGCCGCGGTTCAGCGCGTCGGCCCCGGCAATCGTTGCGGCGTCATAGAAATCGGCAGCCGAACCGGCGTCACCGGTGCCCGAGGCGACGCGGTTCATCATCAGGCCTACCGCCATGTTCAGCACCATATCGGGCGGGGCGGTATCTGTGCCCATGCCGATGCGAATGCCCAAGGCCTTCAACCGGGAGAACGAGTTCAGCGCCGAACCGTGACGCGCAGAAACCAGCGGACAGTGGGCAACCGTGACGCCATGGGTAGCATAACGAGCGAGGTCGTCATCTGTCGCGACGGTGGCGTGCGGCGCGATCAACCGGGAAGACAGCAGGCCGAGCCCGTCCAGCCATTGCGGCGCGGTCATACCGTAAAGCCGCTTCACGGTTTGCAGTTCCATCTCGCCCTGGGCCATGTGCAGCCGCACGGGCACGTTCAGCTCATCGGCCCGCGCGAAGGTTTCGCGTAGCAGCGTTTCCGTGGAGGTTTCCACCCGGTCGGGCGCGAACATGCCGGAGACGAGCCCATTGGCGCTGCCGTGAATGCGGGCGGCGAAATCGGCGGCCTCCTTCAGCCCGGTAAGGCCGCGTTCCTCATCGAAAAAGGGCTGCATCGCGCCCGCTTCGTCAAGGATCACGCCACCGGTGCGATAGGCGGGGCCAAGCCAGACGCGCAGGCCAAGCTCTTCGGCAGCCAGAGCCGCCGCCTCGAATTCGGCAACGGTTTCGCCCCACTGCCGGTAGAATAGCGAGGCGATCGGCAGAGCGGAGGTGATGCCGTTCAGAAGAAGCTGCGCGAAGGCGAAACGCTTCTGGAAGGCCAGTTCCTCCGGTGAATACATTTCATAGGCGCGCGGCGCATAGTCATGGGCCCAGACGCGCCCCTTTTTCCAGCCGGGCTGGTTGTCCATGGCCAGCACGGTCGTATCGAGATCGGAGAGCGCGTCGAGATCAACAAAACCCGGACCGACCAGCGCCTCGCCCATATCGTAGCGTGCAGCGACCTCGCCTTCGAAGTGGGAGCCCACAAAGATCACGCGGTCGGCCTCAATCACAACCTCGCCGTTTTCGATCAGCCGGCGTCCTTCCGGCAGATCGGCAATCACGAAACGGGCACAAAGCGCCCAGCGGCCCTCGGGCCGTTTGCCAAGCGGCAGATCGGACCATCTCATGGGCGTTCTCTCAGGCTCTTGCCGTCGCGCGCCGCGATATTGCCGGCGGTGACGACGAGCTTGCGCGGCGCATGGGTGACAACCGCTTCGGCAAGGGTTTCTCCCGCCAAAAGCACGACATCGCCGCGCCCGCCGGCAACGAGTGCGTGGTCGCTCCGCTCCATGACCGCCGCGCCGCCCGTGGTGCAGACATTAAGCGCCATGGCCACCTCGTCGTCGCGGCGCAGGTTGTTCTTCATGCCGAGCAGCATGGCGCGCTCCAGCATGTCGCCGTTGCCATAAGGCCCCCAGGTGTCGCGGAACCCATCCACACCCGCGCCGAAGCGTACACCGGCTGCGTGAAGTCGCTTGAGGGACGGCGCATCCCGCGAGGGCGGCGCGGTGGTCAGGATCGGCACGTCGAGTTCTGCGCAGGTGTCGATCAGGCCCTGCGTCATGGTCCAGTCGGGGTCGCCAAGGCAGAAGGCGTGGCTGACAGCCACCTTGCCCTGCATGGAATGGGCGCGGATGCGCTCGAAGATCATCTCCATGGAAAAGGCGCCAAGCTCGGCGCTCTCATGCAGATGGATATCGATGCCCCTGCCGTATTTTTCGGCCAGAGCAAAGATGGCGTCGAGATGGCCTTTGGGATCGCGGTCCATGCCGCAGGGGTCGAGACCGCCAACGAGATCCGCCCCCATCGCCATCGCCCTGTCGAGAAGCTCCAGCGTGCCGGGACGGCGCATCAGGCCGGATTGCGGAAAGGCGACGATCTCTATTTCCACCACGCCGGCGAGCTGGCGACGGGTTTCCATCACGCCTTCGATAGCGATAACGCCCTGATCCGTATCGACATCGACATGACTGCGGATCAGCGTCGTACCGTAGGACACCGATTGCAGCGACTGACGCATCGACTGCACATGGGCGTCGAGCCCGTAGTCCCGCTTCACCTTGCGTTCATTGTCGATCTTGTCGATGAGCCGGGGGCCGACCTCGTTGCGATACCAGGGAAAGCCAAGGAGAGACTTGTCGAGATGGGTATGAGCGTCGACGAGGCCGGGAATGGCGATGGCGCCCCCGGCATCCTCGGTCACGACACCCTCAGCTTCAATCCCGGCGCCGATCGCCGCGATCCGTCCGTTACGGATCAGAATATCGGCGGTCGCTTCCCCCATGGGTCTCGCGTTCTTGATCAGAAGATCGGACATGACATTACCTCAGCGAAGTTTGGGGTTGAGCGCATCGCGCAGCCAGTCGCCGAGCACATTGATCGACACGACGAGAAGACAGAGCTGGAGTGCGGGAAAGAGGACGATCCACCACAGGCCGGAAAACAGATACTGGTTGCCGATGCGGATCAAGGTTCCAAGCGAGGGCTGCTCCAGCGGCATGCCGACACCCAGGAACGAGAGTGTCGCCTCGATGAGAATGCCGAGGCCGAAATTCAGCGTCGCGGTGACGAGCAGCGGCGTCGTGGTATTGGGCAGGATGTGACGCAGCATGATGCGGCGTGCGGGAACGCGGATGAGACGGGCGGCCTGCACATATTCCTTGTCGCGCTCCACCATGGTCAGTGCCCGCACGGTACGCGCATATTGCACCCAGCCGGAAAGCGAGATGGCGAGAACGATAACGGCGGAGGCTCCCGCCTCGCGCAGACCCGGCGGCAGCAGCGAGCGGGCGATGGCCGAGACAAGAATGGCGATCAGCATGGTCGGCATCGACAGGAGCACGTCGCCGACACGCATCAGAAGGCCATCGGCCCATTTGCCGTAATAGCCGGCGACGAGGCCGAGCGTCGCGCCCACCGTGAGCGACACCGCGACGGAGGCCGCACCGATGATGAGGGATGCCCGCGATCCGTAAAGAATGGCCGACAGCATGTCGCGGCCCTGAAGATCGGTACCGAGCAGGAAGGGCCATTGACCGTCCGGATGCCAGATCGGCGGTATCTCGGCGTTAAGCAGTTCCAGCGCCGCGAGATCGTAGGGGTTCTGCGGCACGATGAAGGGCGCAAAAAGGGCCGACAGGACGAGCACCGCAAGCACGATGGCGGCAATGACGGCCGAGGGATGGCGCTTGAAGCTCCACCACAGGTCGGAATTGCGCAGGCGAGCGAGGCGTGAGGCGCGTGGTTTTGCGGCAATAGCGGTCATGGCGGTTTCCTGTCTCAGCTTTTGCGCAGGCGCGGATCGATAACCGCATAGGCGATGTCGACAACCGTGTTCAGCACGACGAAGATGAACGAGACGATGCAGAGATAGGCCGCCATCACCGGAATATCGACGAAGGTCACCGCCTGCATGAACAGCATGCCCATGCCCGGCCACTGGAAAACCGTTTCGGTGACGAGCGCGAAGGCGATGAGATTGCCGATCTGCATGGCGGTCAATGTGATGACCGGCATGAGACAGTTTTTCAGCGCATGGCGGAACCACAGCGACCGGCGCGGAACGCCGCGAGCGCGGGCGAACTTGATGAAGTCGGCGCGCAGCGTTTCCAGCATTTCAGCCCGCACGAGACGCATGACGAGGGTGATCTGGAAAAGCGAAAGCGAAAGCGCCGGCAGCACCACCGCCGCGCGGCCGGATGACGTGAGGAGGCCCGTCGTCCACCAGCCGAGCGGAACCACTTCGCCGCGCCCGTATCCCGGCAACCATCCGAGGGATACGGAAAACGTCAGGATGAGCAGGATGCCGACGAGAAAGCTTGGCAGGGATACGCCGACGACCGATGTGAACTGCAGGCTCTCCGCCCACCAGCGCCCGCGCCCGATGGCAGTAAAGACACCGAGCGGGATGCCGATCACGAGCGAAATGAACGTCGCTATGAGCACGAGTTCGAAGGTGGCCGGAAACCGCTCGGCAATCAGCGTCGTAACCGCCTGCTGGTTGCGCCAGGACAGGCCGAATTCGCCCTGCGCGGCATTCACGACGAAACGTCCATATTGAACGAGGAAGCTGTCGTTAAGGCCAAGACGGGCGCGAAGTTCGTCGCGTTCCACCTGCGTCGCACTCTCGTTCATCATCATCTCCACGGGGTCGCCGAGGAAGCGGAAGATCAGAAAGGCAAGAAAGGCGACGGTCAGCATCACAAGGATGGCGTTTCCGATGCGCTTGATGAGAAAGACGATCATGGTCGACAGTCCGATCCGGGATGGACAGAAAGAGAGCGCACCGCCGGCCGGCAGGGGCTGGCGGTGCGCTGTGTCTTACTTTTTGACCAGCCACAGACGCGGCAGGTTGTCGGGCATCAGCGGCAGGTCGGCCACCTTGTCGGTCGTCGCCCAGGTCAGCGGCTGCTGGTGCAGCGGGATCATCAGGGCATGATCCCTGGCCACCTTGAGCGATTCCGTCACGAGCGCGAGACGCTTGGTGCGGTCGAGTTCAGTGGAGGAGGCTTCTGTCAGCTTGTCGAATTCCTTGTCGGACCAGCCGCCCCAGTTGAAGATGCCGAAAGTGCCTTCCTTGGTGTGCAGAACCTGTGACGTGAGGCTGTAACCGTCCAGCATCGGCAGGGTCGCCCAGCCGAGCGTGTAGACATCGACCTTGCCGCCGGAACGCTTCGGCGTCTGCACGGCGCGCGGGCCCTGATCGAGCTTCGGCTTGAGGCCGATGCGTGACCACATGGAGGCGATGGCCTGACAGATCTGCTCCTCATTCACCAGCGTATCCGAACAGTTGAAATCGAATTCGAAGCCTTCGGCGCCTGCTTCCTTCAGCAGCGCTTTCGCCTTTTCCGGATCGGCCTTCACCGGCGTGTCGAGGGCGGCGTCATAGCCGGGGATCGGCGGGGCGACCAGCGTGCCGGCATTGCGGGACTTGCCACGCATGACGCGTTTCTGGATGAGGTCCAGATCAATGGAGATCTGCAATGCCTGACGCACGCGCAAATCCTTCATCGGGTTGGGCGCGCCGGAGATGAGCTGGTCGCGCTGGGAAAAGCCCAGCATGACCGTACGCAGGTCAGTGCCTTCGAGCAGCTTGACGTTCGGCGAGGCTTCAAGACGCGGGATATCCTGCACCGGAGCCTTGTCGGTGAAGTCGATATCGCCGGCCAACAGGGCGGCGACGCGCGTCGCGTCCGAGGCGACCGGCGAAAACTCGATACGGTCGAGATTGTGGACCGGCTTGTCCCACCAGCCATCGAACTTGACGAAGACGGATTTGGCGTCGGGCTGACGGCTTTCGACCTTGAAGGGGCCAGTGCCATTGGCGTTGTAGGTAGCGTAGCCTTCCACGCCGGCGCCGACATCGGTCGGGGCTTCGGCATTGTTGTCCTTCAGCCAGCCGGCGTCGAAGATGTAGATGGTCGTCAGGTCATTGAGGAGAAGCGGGTAGTTCTCCGTCACGTCGATCTCGATCGTGTGATCATCGATAACGCGCGAGCCCTTATAGGCCGGTATATTGCCCTTGAGCGGCGACTTGGGATCGGCGGCGCGCTTCAGCGAGGCCTGCACGTCTTCTGCCGTGAAATCGGCGCCGTTGTGGAACTTCACCCCTTCGCGCAGCTTGAACCGCCAGGTGGTGGGCGAAACGATTTCCCAGGACGTCGCCAGCGCGGATTCGATCTTCAGGTCGCGATCGTAGCGCACAAGGCCCTCATAGATATGGTTCAGCACGCCAAGCGTGAAGCTGTCGCCATAGGAATAGGGGTCGAGGGAGCCGATGTCCCGCGATGCGCCCCAACGGAAGGTTTCGGCGGCAGCCGGTGCGGCTACGGCGAGTAGCGTTACGCCGGCCAGAAGGATTCTGGAAATTCTGCTCATATCGTTCCCCTATAATTGTATGCGATATTGTTGCCAGAGTTTGCGAAATCGTATTCAATGCGCACTGGAATTTCGGCAATTCAATTGAACGATCGCCACTCGAATGTTGCATTGCCTGCGCTTCTCAGCGAGCTTTATCGCAAATTGAATGCAATCTCAAGAAAATATTGAATTCAATAATTTGCATTAGAAAGAATGCACGGTTTGGGGTATAACGGCCCGAAGTCGAAATCAGCGACACGCCGGAGGCCCCAATGTCGACACAGCAAAGCCGCAGCGATGCGATCTATGCTTCGCTCAGAAGGGCGATCCTCGAGCAGGCGCTGAAACCCGGCGTCAAGCTGCCGGAGGATTCGATCGGCGACACGTTCGGGGTCAGCCGCACCAGCGCCCGCAATGCGCTGCTCCGGCTGGCATCGGATGGACTAGTGGAGATCAGGCCCAATCGCGGCGCGGCGGTTGCCATGCCGACTCTGGAAGAGGCCAAAGAGGTTTTTTCACTGCGCCGCTGCCTTGAGCGAGAGGTGATCGAGCGCCTTTGCACGCGCATGCCGAAGGACGGCATAGACGCGCTCGTTTCCCATATCCGCGAGGAGGAGCGTGCGTTGCGGGCTTCTTCGCCGCGTTCGATCCGGCTTGCCGGTGAGTTTCACATCCTTCTGGCCGAACTGACGGGTTCGAAACTCCTGATCGACTTCATCAGCCAGATCGTTTCGCGCTCATCGCTTATCCTCGCGCGGTTCGGGCGTCCGCATTCGGCGGAATGCGGCATCGACGAGCATATCCAGTTGATCGAGGCGTTGAAGAATCTGGACAAGGAGACAGCAATCCAGATCATGGATCATCACCTGCACGCCGTCGAAGACCGCGCCAAGGCGGACGATGGCGATGCCGAGCCGGATATCGCGCAGATCCTCAACCACTACATTACGGAACAAAGCCAGCGCTGAGCGTTACCGGCCGAATTGCACGCCGTCTTTGCATGCAAGCCTTCGCATATCCTTGATGCGACTGGCGGCAAAAGGCTTGTTGCCACATCGGCGACGGAAAGCGCCTCGCGCGCGCCATGCACCAGAGGCCGTCCTGCCCGGTCTCTGCCCGGGCAGGACGGCAGATCATCAACTGCCGAGGATGGCGGCCTTCATCGTCTTCACATTGTGGTGGAACATGTCGATATAGGTCGAGGCCGGGCCGTCCGCTGCCGACAGCGCGTCGGAATAGAGCGTCCCGCCGACCTTCAGCCCCGTCTCCTTGGCAATCTGCTCTACCAGCCGGGGATTGGTGATGTTTTCCACGAAAATGGCCGAGGCCTTGTCTTCCTTCACCTGATCAACCAGCTTCGCAACATCGGCGGCGGAGGCCTCCGCCTCGGTGGAAATCCCTTCAGGTGCGAGGAACTTCAGGCCGTATTCATGCTCGAAATAGCCGAAAGCGTCGTGCGACGTGATGATGACGCGCTTGCTCCTGGGGATGGAGTCGATTTCAGCGCGGACTTCCTTGTCAAGCGCGTCGAGCTTTTCAAGATAGGCCTTCTCGTTGGCCTTGTAGGTGTCGCAACCGGCCTTGTCGGCTTCGCAGAAGGCCTTGGCGATGTTCTTCACATAGATTTCGCCGTTCCTGACTGACTGCCAGGCATGCGGATCAAACTCGCCATGATGGTGATGCTCCTCATGGCCGGCATCGGCCTTCTTCTCGTCGTGGTGCTCGTCCTCTTCGCCCTTGATCGGCTTGACGCCCTTGCTCACCTGAACAACCGATGCCTTGGTGCCGCTCGTCTCGATGAGGCGCGACATGAAGCCTTCGAGTTCGAGGCCATTGACCAGAACCACATTGGCCTCGGCCAGAGCGGCCGCGTCCGCCGGGCGCGGCTCGTACGTATGTGCGTCGCCATCGACGGGAACGAGCGTCTTGAGGTCAATCCGGTCGCCGCCGATATTTTTCGCGAGATCGGCGATGATCGAGAAGCTGGCGACGACCTTGAGATCGGCGGCCGAAGCACCGGAGGCAAACCCGCAAAGGGTGAGCAGGCTTGCAGCCGTTGCGATACGAAACGTCCTGAACATGGAAAGCTCCTTTTGTTGATCAGGCTGTCTTGTGGCGGCTGGAGCGGAGAAGGCTGGACAGCATTCCCCGACGGCCCGCCAAAGCGGAGAAAACGTAGATGGCGCCGGCGCAGAAAATGATGGCCGGCCCGGATGGCATGGAAGCGTGGTAGGAAAGAAGCAGGCCGCTCAGCGACGAAGCCACCGCGATGGTGATCGCAATCAGGCAGAGGCTTCGAACATCGTTCGACCAGAAGCGGGCGGCGACCGCCGGCAGCATCATCAGCCCGACCGACAACAGCGTTCCAAGCGCCTGAAACCCGCCAATGAGGTTGAGGACCACGAGCGTCAGAAACAGGAAATGGACCGGCCCGCCAATGCGGCTGACCGAACGCAGGAACAGCGGATCGAGGCATTCGGCCACCAGCGCCCGCCAGAAGATGGTGAAGGCAACAAAGGTAACGAGCGCAATACCGACGATGAGGGCAAGCGCCTCATCGTTCAACGCCAGCACCGAACCGAAGAGAACATGCATCAAATCGACACTCGACCCCCGCCAGGAGACGAGCAAAACCCCCACCGCCAGCGAAATGAGATAGAAGGCGGCCATCGAGGCATCCTCCTTCTGAACGGTGAAGCGAGAGACGACACCCGAACCGAGCGCGACCAGAAGTCCGACGACCAGCCCGCCGATCGTCATCGGCAGAATGTCGAGACCGAAGAAAAGAAAGCCGAGCGCCGCACCGGGCAAGATGGCGTGCGACATGGCATCGCCCGTCAGACTCATGCGCCGGAGCATAAGGAAAACGCCGACGGGAGCGCAGCTGACCGACAGAACGATGGAGCCGAACAGAGCACGCTGCATGAAGCCATATTGCAGGAAGGGACAGATGAAATATTCAAACATGGGCGACAACCTGTCCGGACGCATCGTCAAGGGATCGACCGTCGCCGCACCAGGCGGCGTTATCGTCCCATGCCTCCTGAAAGCCGCGGGCGCGTAGGAGATTGTCCACGGTCAGCACGGTATCCGTCGCACCACAGCCCACCAGCGTACGGGCCATCAGCAACGTCCGAGGAAAATGCGCCCGCACCAGAGCGTGATCGTGAAGAACGCATAACACGGTTCGTCCTTCGGCAACCCAGCGCTTCACCAGCACAACAAGATCGCCGATCGTGCGCTCGTCCACGGCATTGAAGGGTTCATCCAGCAGAATGAGATCGGCATCCTGCACCATGGCACGGGCGAAAAGCGCGCGCTGCATCTGCCCGCCGGACAGGCTGTCCAGCGGACGCTTCTCGAACCCGGTGAGGCCGACGGCCGCAAGACAGGCGGCAAGGTCGGTTTTATCGGCCGGCGTCATGCGACCAAGAAGTCCACGTTTCTGCCAGAAGCCGAGCGACACGAGGTCGATGACACGGGCAGGAAACGTTCTGTCCAGTTCGGATTGCTGCGGCAGATAGGCCAACCGGGAGAACTCCGAAATGCAGGCACCGCTGATCGGCTTCAAAATGCCGGCAATACCCTTCATCAACGTCGATTTTCCCGAGCCGTTGGCGCCGACAACCGCCGTCAACGTACCGCGCCTGATCTCGCCGCTCAGGTGGTGGACTGCCGCATGGCCCTGATAGCCCAGCGTCAGATTATCGAATTTCAGGCAAGTGTCAGACATCGCATCCTCGGGGGTTGACAGCGCCTAATTATGTAATGTTATTACGTTCGTCAAACGAAAAGTAATGTAATAACATTTCAAAAGACAATTGCCATTCCGGTCATGTGCTGGCGGCAAGAGAGCTTAGCTTCACAAAATCAACAACATCAGGGATGACACCATGCACACGTCACTGCGCCGCAATCTTCTGGTCACCGCCGCCGTCGCCGCACTTGTTTTCACGGCCCCCTTTGCAATGGCAGAGGAAAGCCATGATACGCAGGAGGCCTGGAGGCTGTTCGTGGCAGACCACACGCAACCCGTCGTGCGCGCCATCGACTTCGCAAACGGCAAGGAACTTGGCCGCTATGACCTGAAGGGCCATGCGACATTGACGGTAAGCGCCTCCGGTCAGACCGTTTTCGCGACGCAATCCGACGCCGATATTGTGCATGTCATCAAAACCGGCATCGACTTTTCCGACCACGGCGATCACCGCGATCTCGCGGTGTCGGAAACCGGCCTTTTGCCTGTAACCTTCGAGGGTAAACGCCCCTTCCACGTCGTGCCGCACGACGATCACCTGATCCTGTTCTACGATCGCGGCGGCAAGGCGGAAATCATCAACGAAGCGGCCCTTCTCGAAGGCAGAACGGATGTCCGCACCCTCGATACGGTGAAGCCGCATCATGGTGTTGCCGTGACAATGGGCGATCACGTTCTTCTTTCCGCTCCCAACACGGAGGTCGCAACGAATCCGGAGGAATTGCCGCCGCGGATCGGCTTGCGGGTGATCGACGCCAATGGTGCCCAGATTGGCGACATTGCGAAGTGCACGGACCTGCATGGAGAGGCAACCTCGGCCAGACTGGTTGCCTTCGGCTGCAAGGAAGGTGTGCTTGTGGCGCGGCCGGACGGGATTAACGGGCCGAAGATCGAAATGCTGCCCTACCCCGCCAGCTTCCCGAAGGGCCAGACCGGCACGCTGCTGGGTGGTAAGGCGATGCAGTTTTTCCTCGGCAATTACGGTGAAGACAAGGTTGTCCTGATCGACCCCGACAGCGACAACGCCTACCGTCTGGTGGAATTGCCGACACGACGCGTCGATTTCCTGCTCGACGCCGCCAATCCGCGCAATGCCTATATTCTGACAGAAGACGGCGACCTGCATGTCCTCGACGTGATCAAGGGCGAGATCGTTCGCAAGGCCAATGTCACGGAACCCTACAGCAAGGACGGTCACTGGCGCGACCCGCGTCCGCGGCTGGCCGTGGCGGACGGGCAGATCGCCATCACCGATCCCCGCCACGCTCTCGTGCGCGTCGTCGATGCCGCAACCTTGCAGGAAAGCCGCACCATTGCCGTCGAGGGCCAGCCCTTCTCGATTGTCGCGGTGGGCGGCTCCGGTGCCGCCCATTGAGACTGAGATCGAAACCGTAATGTCCGGAGCCGTTGCGACGGCTCCGGACACGGCGTTCAAACCATACCCGCGAGGCTCAGATGTTAAGGGATGCCCATCCGGAAACGCGCAACAAGCTGACCCGAAACCAGCAACTGGTCCTGTCCACGCTGGAGGGTTCTGCCCAACCACTCAGCGCCTACAACATTCTGGATCGCCTGCGCGACAAGGGCCTGAAGGCGCCGCTTCAGGTTTACCGCGCACTCGACAGGCTCATGGGGGCCGGTCTGGTTCACCGCCTGGAAAGCATGAACGCCTTCGTCATCTGCTGTCACTCCCGCGACGGACACATTCATCCGCGCATTACGGCTTTCGAGATCTGCGAGGCCTGCGGAAAAGTCAGCGAGTTCCACGACGAGAGGGTCGAGGACGCGCTTCTACGCCGGGCTCGCCTCGACGGCTTCAAGGTCCGCAACACCTCCATCGAAATGCAGGGCATCTGCCGGGAGTGCCGATAGCCACCACCCCTTCGCCACCCTTATCGAGACACCAACAGGAACAAGCTTCCATGACCCAGAGAAAACTTCCCGTCACCGTCCTTTCCGGCTTTCTCGGCGCAGGAAAGACTACGCTTCTGAATCATATTCTCGCCAATCGCGATGGCTTGCGCGTCGCCCTCATCGTCAACGACATGAGTGAAGTGAACATCGATGCCGCGCTGGTACGCGACGGCGGCGCGAATCTTTCCCGCACCGAGGAGCAACTGGTCGAAATGACCAATGGCTGCATCTGTTGCACGCTGCGCGACGACCTGCTGACGGAAGTGCGGGCACTCGCCGAGCAGAATCGCTTCGATTACCTATTGATCGAATCGACCGGCATTGCCGAGCCGCTGCCCGTCGCCGCCACCTTCGATTTTCGCGACGAGAACGGCATGAGCCTGTCGGATGTTGCGCGTCTGGACACGATGGTGACCGTGGTCGATGCCGCCAACCTTCTGGCCGATTACGGTTCCGCCGATTTCCTCTCGGACCGTGGTGAAATCGCAGGCGATGGCGACAACCGCACCATTGTCGACCTTCTGGTCGAGCAGATCGAGTTCGCCGATGTCGTCATCCTGAACAAGATCGGCACGGCAACACCGGAGCAGCGCGACGCCGCCCGCAAGATCGTCGTCGGCCTGAACCCGGATGCGAAGCTGATAGAGGCCGATTTCGGCCAGGTCGATCTCAAACAGGTACTCGGCACCGGGCGATTCGATTTCGCGAAGGCAGAACAGCATCCGCTGTGGTTCAAGGAGCTCTACGGCTTCAAGGATCATGTGCCGGAAACCGAGGAATATGGCATCCGCTCGTTCGTCTATCGCGCCCGCGCACCCTTCGACCCCGGACGCTTCAAACATTTCCTCGACAGGAGCTGGCCGGGCGTGGTGCGCGCCAAGGGTTTCTTCTGGCTGGCGACACGGCCGCATTATGTCGGCGAGATCAGTCAGGCCGGCGCGCTGGTGCGTACACAGAAGATGGGCCTGTGGTGGGCCTCCGTGCCAAAAGCGCAATGGCCCGACGATCCGGGCTTTCTCAAGATGATGAAACCCTATCTCGATCCGGTCTGGGGGGACCGTCGCCAGGAAATCGTCTTCATCGGGGCCGAACCTATGGACGAGGCGGAGATCCGCGCCGCGCTTGATTCCTGCCTTGTCAAAGCGGAAGGCTATACGCCAGAGAAGTGGAAAACCCTTTCCGACCCCTTCGCAAGCTGGTCTCCGAAGGCCGCATGACACTAATCTTGCGCTCGTTCGTGCCAAAGAACGGCTCTATCGACGGAACAAGCTTGCCGCGTGCGACGTTGATTGATAAGGCAGTGCGGAACGCTAAGCAGTCACAGAGGACATTATGGCAACTGGCACGGTAAAATTCTTCGCCCAGGACAAAGGTTTTGGTTTCATCACCCCCGACAATGGTGGTCCGGATGTGTTCGTTCACATCTCGGCTGTTGGCTTCGGCGGCGCACTTCAGGACGGCCAGAAGGTCAGCTACGAAGTCGGCCAGGACCGCAAGACTGGCAAGTCGAAGGCTGAAAACGTCACCGTTCTCTAAGCCTGCCTGATCGGCCCCGTCTATTGGCGAGGCTGAAATCGATTAAATGGCCCCTTCCCCTGTCAGGCAGAGGAAGGGGCCATTGCATTTGTGGCCCGACCTGCCGACGAAACGGGCCCTGCAAATGAGTCAGCCCGCAGCGGGTCATGACCTGATTCCCATTGCGGCGAACAGCTGGACATCAACGATGCCGGCACCCCCATTCAAGGTTTCCCGTCACGTATTCACGCCACTGATTCTTGTGATTGCCATCGCGCGATAATCTTGATAATTTCACACATCTTTAATTCCGGGATTTGTGAAGCATGTTCCAGCCTAGGTGTTTAGTCCCGGCATTTGATGGTGCATTATTCAGCCATGAATGGAGGGATGCGCTATGGGTCAAATTCTACACGGGAGCGCCCGCACG
>NZ_JACIDU010000023.1 GCF_014196535.1 Allorhizobium borbori | reverse complement strand
TGACGCCGCGATAATCCGACTGCCTACAGCAAACCGCGCTCACTCAGAGCCTGACGAAAAGCACTGCTCGACCCGTAGCCCGCGTCAGCAAGCACACAGCCAAAACGCGAGCCTGAAGCGATGACACGATCAATCTCTTCGATGGCGATCTCCGGCTTTGTAAGAGCGACCTGTCGACCCTTCGGGACGCGCGCCCGCTTCATCCGCTCAGGATCATTCGTCCATGTGTCGGGCAGGAAGAGCCGAAGGCCCACCATCACGGGCACTTCGCGCGAGGCCAGGGTCACAGACACCAGTGACTGGCAATTGGATGTCTTGCAAAGCGACGAAGCGTATTGAGGCGCGACGCCAACTGAATATTGTCCCTTCTTCGGTAATGCTGTGTCGTCGATGACGAGAAAGCCCGCCTGATCACCGACCAGACGATCGGCCTCCTTCAGTAGCGCGACCTCCAGCGGAGAGCTGTCCCAAACCCCGGCCGCAACGAAATGATGAAGCTGATCGTAGCCGACATCGTCTGTGCGCGCGGCCATCGGTTGCACGCTCTTACGGTCGCCTGGCCCAATCAGTCCTCCAATGTAAAGCGGACACATCCTGCGTCGGGCTCAATGCGAAAGACCCGCCAAAAATGGCTGAAGCCAGTGCTCGAGGTCGTCCATCCAATCAGCATTCATCACCAGCTCCCTTCAAAAGCTGGTTCCTTATGAATCACCGAAACTCCGCGCAGGGAAGCCCTAAATAATCAATCTGC
Source organism: Allorhizobium borbori (assembly GCF_014196535.1). Lineage (GTDB taxonomy): Bacteria > Pseudomonadota > Alphaproteobacteria > Rhizobiales > Rhizobiaceae > Ectorhizobium > Ectorhizobium borbori. The sequence goes on along the minus strand of NZ_JACIDU010000023.1, from coordinate 44,355 downwards.
CAAAGTAGTGCTAAACTGTGGGATCAAACACCTAGCGTTTCGGCGATCGAGGACATGACGCATATGCATGGCAACCCGATGGATTCCGTACCGGACGATGTCCTAGTTGTGCGGTGCGAAGCTTATCCCACAAATGCGAGTGCTGGGTCGTTCAGATAACCGCAAACACCACATTGGTCGACTGAACCTATCCAACGCCATGATGAGGCGGTCAAAGTACCGACCTCGACGAGAACCATGAGTCCGACCTGCGATGCCCTCTGCGACCAGCCTAACAACCGCGATTAGAAAAAAGCCACCGGACCTGTCATCCGGGCCGGTGGGGATCTACGCTTGTCTGTCGCGAACTCAGGCCGCCGCGAGGATGACCTTCATGGCCTTTTCACGGGCCGCGTTGCCGAAGACGTCATAGGCTGCGAGGATGTCATCCAGCGCGAAGCGGTGGGTGATGAGCTTCGTCGGGTCGAACGTGCCGGCCTGAACCGTCTTCAGCAACATCGGCGTGGTGTTGGTATTCACCAGTCCCATGGAGATGTTGATGTTCTTGATCCAGAGATCCTCGATATGCAGTTCCACCGGCTTGCCGTGCACGCCGACATTGGCGATGTTGCCGCCAGCGGAAACGATCTTCTGGCAAATATCGAAGGTGGCCGGCACGCCAACGGCTTCGATAGCCACATCGACACCGCGACCTTCCGTCATGTCCATGATCCGCGCCGTCGCATCTTCAGCACCCACCTGGATCGTATCGGTGGCGCCGAACTGGCGGGCAAGGGCCAGACGCGCCGGGTCCATGTCGATCATCACGATCCGGCCAGGCGAATAGAACTGCGCTGTCAGAAGCGCCGACATGCCGACCGGTCCCGCGCCAATGATGGCGATGGCATCGCCGGGCTTTACGCCGCCGGCCTGCACGCCGATTTCCAGCCCCGTGGGCAGGATGTCGGAGAGCATGACGAGGGCTTCCGTATCCGCGCCCGCCGGGATCGGGTAGAGCGAATTATCGCCGTGGCGGATGCGAACATATTCGGCCTGTGTGCCATCCACCGTATGTCCAAGCTGCCAGCCGCCATCATCGCAATGGGAATAAAGCTGCCGCTTGCAGTTCGGGCAGGAACCGCAGGAAGTGATGCAGGAGATGAGGACCGCATCACCCTTCCTGAAGTTGCGCACGGCGCTGCCGACGTCATCGACGATGCCCACGCCCTCATGGCCGAGCGTGCGACCTTCCGTGACGGTCGGCACATCGCCCTTGAGAATGTGCAGGTCGCTACCGCAGATCGTCGTCTTCGTGATCTTCACGATGACGTCCGTCGGTTCCAGCACCACCGGCTTCGGCTTTTCAACCCAGTCTTTCTTGCCTGGCCCGTAATAGACAAGCGCTTTCATCATAACCTCCCTGGGGGCCATGCCCCTCATCATATTGCAAAGATTGCACAAACCGGTCTCCTGTCCGGGTAGCGGGGTGTGAACCGACACCCGTTTTCACTCTAGTCCAACAGGGCGGGCAGACGCAGGCCGGGGGATGATCCATTCCGGCAGATGATGATCCATACGGGAAGAAAAGCGGGATGACCGTCAGGATGACATCGGACGGCTGCGCAAGGTCTGGTGCGGGCTTTCACCGAAGCGCTGGCGATAGCTCACGGTCATCGCCGTGAGGTTCACATAGCCGAGGGCTGCGGCAACCGAGGAAACCGTCTCGCCGGGGGCCGCGCGCTCAAGCGCCTTGCGAAGCCCGTCAAGGCGTCGTGCCGTAAGATAATCATGCGGGGTAATGCCACGGAACCGGCGGAACCCTTCGGAAAGGCTGCGGGTGGAAATGCCCAGTTGCGCCGCGATATCCGTCACCGTTGGCGCCTCGTGCGCCTGTTCCACCATCAGGCGTTCGGCCTCGCGCACATAGCGGGGGGCTGCCCCGCGCGCACCGGTTTCGAGGTTGAGCCCGGACTGTTCGGCCCAGCCGCGCAGCAGTTCGAGGCAGAGCGTTTCCTCGATCCGCCGCTCGATCAGCGGGCTGGCAATCCCTTCGCTGCGGGCATCGACAGATCGCGTTGCGTAATCGAGAAGAGAAAGCCAGGCCGATGGGCCGCGGCCGAAAACCAGACGCTTGGTCCAGAGGTCGTCCTCGGGCACGAAGCCATACCAGCGATGCGAAGTTTCCTCCATCAGCGCATGGGGGATGGTAAGGTTGAACTGGAGGTCGTTGCCATCCGCCACGTTCCAGTAGTCCGTGCGGCTGCAATCCACGACATAGCTGTCGCCGGGCTGCGTATCGATGCTCACACCATCGCCAAGCGGATGGCGCACACTGCCGCGCATGGTGTTGACCACGATGATATTGCCGGACGAGGGATCGAAATCATCGGCCTTGGTCGGCACGCCGAAGCAGAAGCGGCTAAGCACGATCCGGCCGATCGACAAGGTACGCAATGTCGCATTCGGGTCAGACCCGGCCACAAGCGGGCGCGCCGCAAGCGGCATATAGACCCGGTTGCAGAACGCATTGACCTCCGCCCACTCGCGGGAAGCATTCAGCTTTCCGCTGAGCAGCGGCTGGCCCTGCGCGTCGTAAAGCAGCGCATGTTCCAGCACGTTTCCATCCTCCTCCATCCCGTCGGCATTGTGCCCGGAAGTCAGAAGAATGCAACATGCCGAAAGTCGCCCCGGCGCAAGGCCGGGGCGTCAGCGATCAAACGCGCTCGAGCGCGATGGCGATGCCCTGCCCGACACCAATGCACATGGTGGCGAGCGCCTTGGCCTTGCCCGTCAGCGACAGTTCAAGCGCGGCCGTGCCGGCAATGCGCGCACCGCTCATGCCCAGCGGATGGCCAAGGGCGATCGCCCCGCCGTTCGGGTTCGCACGCGGATCGTCATCGGCGATCCCGAGCAGGCGGAGCGTCGCCAGCCCCTGGGAGGCGAAGGCTTCATTGAGTTCGATCACATCGAGATCGCCGGCCTTCCAGCCAATGCGGTCGAGCAGCTTCTGCGAGGCCGGCGCCGGGCCGATGCCCATGACACGCGGCGGAACGCCCGCCGTGGCACCGCCAACGATGCGGGCAATCGGCGTGAGGCCGTATTTCTTCACCGCCGCCGCCGAAGCGACGATGAGCGCGGCCGCCCCGTCGTTGACGCCGGACGCATTGCCAGCCGTCACGGTTGCGCCATCCATGCGGTTCACAGGCTTCAGCTTGGCGAGCGCCTCGAGGTTCGTGGCACGGGGATGCTCGTCCTTCGTCACCAGAACCGGATCACCCTTCTTCTGCGGAATGGAAACCGGCACGATTTCCCTGGCCAGACGACCATTGACCTGCGCGGCGGAAGCCTTGTCCTGGCTGCGGACGGCAAAGGCGTCCTGATCCTCGCGGGTGACCTTGTAATCGATCGCCACGTTGTCGCCGGTCTCCGGCATGGAATCGACGCCATAGGCCGCCTTCATCGCCGGATTGACGAAACGCCAGCCGATCGTGGTGTCATAGATCTGGGCGTTGCGTGAAAAGGCCGTGTCTGCCTTCGGCATGACGAAGGGCGCGCGGCTCATGCTTTCCACGCCGCCGGCGATCATCAGTTCCGCCTCGCCGGCCTTGATGGCGCGGGCGGCGGTGATGAGCGCATCCATGCCCGAGCCGCACAGGCGGTTGATGGTCGTGCCCGTGACGGAAACCGGCAGGCCAGCCAGAAGCAGCGACATCCGCGCCACGTTGCGGTTATCTTCGCCGGCCTGATTGGCGCAACCGAAGATCACGTCGTCGATGGCTTCCCAATCCACCGCCGTATTGCGCTCCATGAGCGCCTTGAGCGGCACAGCGCCGAGATCGTCGGCGCGGACAGCGGAGAGCGAACCGCCGAAACGGCCGATGGGCGTGCGGATATAGTCGCAGATGAAAACGTCGGTCATGTCAGTTCCTCAGAGATCGGGCGCGATGAGATCAGCCACGGGGCCATCGATATGAAGCGGCGCGCCGGTCATGGCCTGAAGGGCTTCGAGCGAAAGACCCGGCAGCTTTTCCCTGAGCACGAAGCGTCCCTTCACGATGTCGATCACGGCATGGCTGGTATAAATGCGGGTAATGCAACCGACACCCGTCAGCGGGAAGGTGCAGGCCTCCACCAGCTTCGGCTTGCCGTCCTTGGTGACGTGTTCGGTGATGACGAAGACCTGCTTTGCGCCATGGACGAGGTCCATCGCGCCACCGACGGCCGGTACGCCCTTGGAGCCGACGCGCCAGTTGGCAAGATCACCGTTCTGGGCCACCTGGTAGGCGCCGAGAATGGCAACGTCGAGATGGCCGCCGCGGACCATGGCGAAGCTGTCTGCGTGGTGGAAGAAGGCCGCGCCCGGCTTCAGCGTCACAGCCTTTTTGCCGGCGTTAATGAGATCCCAGTCTTCTTTGCCTTCCGCCGGCGGCTCGCCGAAATCGAGAATGCCGTTTTCTGTGTGGAAGATCGCCTGCTTGCCCGGCGGCTGGTAGCGCGCCACCATTTCCGGAAAGCCGATGCCGAGGTTCACGTAAGCGCCGTCCTCGATGTCCTGCGCGGCGCGCCAGGCGATCTGGGCGTTGGAGAGCTTGATGTCGTCCTGAGTTTCGGTGGTCATGCGTAGACGGCTCCCGACCGGATAAGAACTTCTTCCTGTTGCGGATTGGCGATCTCGACCACGGCATCCACGAAGATACCAGGGGTGATCACCTGTTCGGGGTCGATGCCGCCGAGCGGCACCAGCGTCGCCACCTGCACGATGGTCCTGGCGGCCGCCATGCACATGATGGGGTTAAAGTTGCGGGCGGCCTTGTTGTAGGTGAGGTTGCCGTGGATGTCCCCGACATGCGCCTTGATGAGCGCGAAATCGGCCTTCAGCCAGCGCTCCTGCACGTAAGGACGACCGTCGAATTCGGCGATCACCTTGCCCTCGGCCAGTTCCGTGCCGTAGCCGGTCGGCGTATAGAAAGCGGGAATGCCGGCGCCGCCGGCGCGAATGCGTTCGGCCAGCGTGCCCTGCGGCACCAGTTCCAGCTCCACCTTGCCGGCCAGATAGGCATCTGTGAAGGCGCGCGGGTCCGATGAGCGCGGGAAGGAGCAGATCATCTTCGCAACCAGCCCCGCATCGATCATTGCGGCGATGCCGATACGGCCGTTGCCGGCATTGTTGTTGATGACGGTAAGCCCCTTCGGCCCCTTGTCGATCAGTGCGTGAATGAGTTCGATCGGCGCGCCTGAGCCGCCGAAGCCGCCGATCATCACGGTCGCACCGTCACCGATCCCGGCCACGGCTTCCGCCGCGCTCGCGATTGTCTTGTCCATGTCTGAAACCTCCGTGTGTGGCCTCGAAATTAAAGCCGGACGCGGCCCGACGGCAATCTTTTTTGTGCGTTATATGATTTTTGTTCGATTATCGCACAAATGATGCGTGAACGTGACGGTGAAAAATGTGATGGAATGGGTGAACCGGTGGCGATCGGCGCCGCTTGATCCAGTCATTCATTTCATTGGGCCACCGCCCGACTCGAAAATCGGCCTGTACGCGGCAAAAGGCGCCAGCCCTCTGTGCACTGTAGACAACCGGGTGCCCTTTTCATGCGGGGACAGATCGGTTACGCATGGGCCGATAGAAGACGCGTAGGATGATCGCATGGCGAAGGCAAGCAAAGCGGCCGGGAAACGGTTGGGTGAACAGCACAACTCCCTCCACAGCCTCGTCTATCAGGAGATCCGGGCCGCCATCGTCAGCGGACGTCTGAGACCCGGCGAACGGTTGGTTGAAGAACGTTTTGCCGAGGAATATGGCGTATCGCGAAACCCGGTCCGGGAAGCAATCCGCGCGCTCAGTTCGGAAGGACTGGTCGATGTCTCAAGCCGCAAGGGTGCCCATGTCGCGGAACTCGCGCCCGAAAAAATCGGTGAAATCATCGAGATTCGCGCCCTTCTCGAATCGCACAATGCGCGGCTCGCCGCCCGCCACCGCAATCCCGTCACCCTCAAAGGGGTCGAGGCAATATTGAGCAAGGGCCAGGCCGCGGTCGGGGCCGGGCGTCACAAAGGGCTGCGTGAGTTGAACGACCAGTTCCACGAAGCCCTTGCAGAGGCTGGCAATAATCAACTCCTTTCGGAAATGCTCGGTTCGCTGCGCGCGCGAAGTGCCCTTCTCTTCTCGCCGGAGAACCCCCAGCGGCAGGCGATCAGCTGGGAGGAGCATGCGGGTATTCTGCAAGCCATTCTCGACGGCGACGAGGAACTGGCAGCAAGGCGGGCCATGTCCCACGTTCTCGGCGCGGGGGAAGCGCATCTGAAGTCGATCCGCGACGCCGACGGGGCGACACAAGGCGACGTGTAGCCTCGCTTCGCCCTACATGCGCGCCAGCCTGACTGCTCAGACCCAAAACTGACGGACGAGTAGCAACAGCGCGGCAAAACCCGACAGGGCAAGCACGGCAAGCCGGACGATACCCGGAGACACGCGCCGGGCAAGCGGATTGGAAATCCAGAAGCCAAGCGACAATGGCGCAATGAGCCAGGTGCCTAGCGCGACGTCGTGCATGCCGAAGCGCCCCGCGGCGGTGAGTGCTGCGATGGAAATTATCGTGCCGAAGATGAGGAAGCCACCGAGCGAAGCGCGCAGCGTCGCCTTGGGTGCGCTCTGATACATCAAGGCGATCGGCGGCAGGCCGACAGAGGTCAACGTGCCCATGAACCCTGACACGCACCCTGCCCCAAACATCACGGGCGCAGTGGGGCGAATTTCAAGGCGCGTCAGGCTCATAACGATCCCGGCAAGAATGACGATGGCAAACAGGATTGACAGTTCGCGGATCGGAAGCACGCCGATCATGGCGGCAGCAATGATCGAGGCCGGTATCCGCCCGAGCAGCGCATAGCCGAGCCCCTTGGTGTCGATGCTCGAACGCTCCCGGATGACGGAGAGAACAGCAATGACAAGGGACAGGAAAAGCATGGGCCCCGGCACCAGTTCGGGAGCGACTATGGCAAGGATCGGTGCCGCGAACATGCCGAAGCCGACACCGCTCACGCCTTGCAGGCACGCGCCCACAAGAACCAGAACGCTTGTTGCAACCCACTGTTCTACGCTGGCAACACTTGTGAAGTCCATCATATCGATATCAACATTCTGTCTATTGTATACGAAGATATGGATATGACGAATGCCACCGGCGCCGTCATATCTCTGTTTTGCGGGTATAATCGTCAGGCGCCACACGCTTACTGCGGCACGGACGACTGCTGTCGTTGGCTTCAGACCCGTCCGGACGGCTTGTTGATCCGGGTTTCTGTCCATTGAATGAGGGCGTAGATCGCAAGCGATATAAAGCCGAGGATCACAATGGATGCCATGACCATATCCATCCGGAAGATCTGGCTGCCATAGACGATCAGATAGCCAAGACCTTCCTTGGAGGCCTGGAACTCACCAACGATAACGCCCACCAGGGAAAGGCCGGCATTGGCTTTCAGCGTGGCGATGAACGTATGGATATTGCCGGGCAGGATGACCTTGCCGAGGATCTGGGAGCGGGTGGCGCCAAGCGTGCGGGCAAGCTTGATCTTGTTCGGATCTGACTGGCGAAAGCCGGTGTAGAGCATCAGAATGGTGATGAACAACGCCACCGCGATGGCGACCGCATAGATTGAGCCCTCGGCACCAAGCCAGATGTAGAAGATCGGAACGAGAGCGATCTTCGGCAGCGCATTGGCCACGACAAGGAAAGGATCGAGAACCCGCTCAAGACCGGGCGACATCCACAGTACAACGGCAATTGCAGTCCCGAAAAGCATGGCGAGGGCAAAGCTGATAACCACCTCCATCAGCGTTACCATGACATGGTTTCCCAGTTCGCCGCTGGAAACCATTTCCAAAAAGGCGGTCCAGATGGCGCTCGGGTAACTCGTCAGCATCGGATTGACCCAATGCTGGCGCGGCGCAACTTCCCAGGCCACGAGCAAGGCGAGGATCAGACCGACCTGCGCAGCGATAATCAGCAACCTGTTCCGGCGCTGGGCCGCGAGCCACGCACGATATTCGGCACTCGGTGCAACGATGGCTTTGACATTACTCGACATGAACTTCCAACTCCTCCCAGACGGTATTGAAATAGGCCGGAAACTCGGTGGCTTCGCGGGCAGCGAAACTGCCGGGACGTTCTTCGCCGTGACTTGGGAAAGTGATCGGGTGGATCGACTTGACGCGGCCGGGACGACGGCTGAGGACGATGACACGATCGGCCATGGCGATAGCCTCGGGAATGTCGTGTGTCACCAGAATGGCTGTCTTGTTTTCCTTGCGGATAATGTCCCCGATCTCGTCGGCGATCGAAAGTCGCGTCTGGAAATCGAGCGCTGAAAACGGCTCGTCGAGCAGTAGAATATCCGGTTGCAGGCACATGGTGCGGGCCAGCGCCGCACGCTGGCGCATACCGCCGGAAAGCTCGGATGGTTTACTTTCGAGAAAGTCCCCAAGACCGTACCGCTTCAGAATTCCTTCCGCCCGCAACCGCGCCTCGTGCAGATTGTGACGCCGGATCTCGGGGCCAAGCATCGTGTTTTCCACGATGGTTCGCCACTCGAACAGGCTGTCCTGCTGCAGCATGAAGCCTACCTGGGGCGATGAACCGCCAACCGGCACTCCGTCAATCAGGACTTCTCCATCCGTTGGCCTGATGAGCCCGGCGAGAAGCGACAGCAATGTGCTCTTGCCGCAACCGGATTGGCCGACGATGCTGACGAACTCGCCCTTTTCGACCTTGAAGTTGATATCCTTGAGCGCCAGTGTCTCGCCTTTCGTGGTGAAATAGCGAAGGTTGACGTTGCGAAATTCGATCTTGGGAACTGTCATTTCTTACTCCGTAACGGCGCTGTTCACTGCGCCGCCCTGGCAAAGGTCGGGTCGACAAGCTTGTCGTAGGAAACTTCCTTGCCGGCATCGAGAACGCCGGATGCGACCAGCAGTTTCTGCAACTCGCTCATGGCTTCCGGCGTGACGAGTGGCGAGGCCTTCCAGACCCCGGCTTCCCGATGGCGCAGCACCGAGGATGCGATCTCATCTTCCGGAACACCTTTGAAATAGGGAGCAAGCACCTTGGCGGCCTCTGCCGGCGATGCCGTCTGAAGCCAGGCTTCACCCTTGGCGATGGCGTTGGTAAATCCCTGGATGACCTTTGGGTTGGCCTTGATGTACCCCTCCTTGGCCGTGAAGACTGTATAGTCGATCTGGCCGGCGGCTTTGCCGACATTGGCAAGCGAATAGCCCTGACCGGATGCCTCGATCTTGGTAACATCGGGCTCGAAGAACGTGGCGTAATCAGCGGTGCCAGCCATGAAGGCGCCGACGCGGGCCGGAATAGCAATGTTGGTGATGACCGTTACATCCTTCTCGGGATCAAGCCCATGATCCTTGAGAACCTTGTCGAGGAAAAGCGCGGGCGCCGAACCCTTTCGCCATCCGAGGATCGTCTTTCCCTTGAGCGACGCCCAATCGAATTTCTCGTCCTTGCTGCGGCCAATGAGGAACGAGCCATCGGTGGCGGTCAACCCCGCGAAAATACGGATCTTCTCAGGCGACTGGCCATTTTCGATGTAGACCGCCGTTTCAGGACCGGCGAGCACGATGTCGGCGGCACCGGAGAGAAGCGCTGCGGTTGCCTTGTCGCTGCCCTGCGCCGCAACGAGATCGAATTCCAGCCCTTCCTGCCTGAAGTAGCCATTGCCCTGCGCCACGTAGAGCGGCGAATAAAAGAGCGAGTGGATGACTTCCATGAACTTGATTTTCTGAACCGGCTCCGCAAAGGCCGTGACCGGCGCGGCGGCAAGCGTGGCGGCGCAAACGACGCCGGCTATCATCTTTCGAAGGCTCATTGCCCTTTTCCTTCCTTTCGAGACTGCGCATGTTTTGGCGCCACACGTTCCATGCAAAGCCCGTGCCACTATCGTTCTCGGAAGACTGTTGACTGTATACAATGAACGATAATAGATTCATAGGGGTCACACGGCAGTGTGTGAAATGATTTTAATCAGGCACGGGTGCAAATGCACAAAAGGAGAGCAGAAGATGCATGATTTCAAAATGCCCCAATGGGCAATCGATCGGGTTCTGGCCCGTCAGGGCAAGTTGCTTGCCCACGATGATGCTGCACCCGAACGCACAGCATTGGTGGTTATCGACATGCAGAATCATTTTCTGGATCAGGGTGAAGCAGACGCACCACCGCCGGCACAATCCATTGTTCCGGCCATCAATCGCGCCGCCGCGGCACTGCGGCAGGCGGGCGGTCTTGTCGTATGGGTGCGGACATTATTCACGCACGGCGCGCTTCACACGATCCCGCATTTCCACCAGACCCTTTTAACGCCACAACGGTTCGAAGCGCGCTGCGCCGCGTTGAGTGAAGAGGCCCACGGCTCTCAGCTCTGGCCGGAACTGGATGTCAGGGGAGAGGATCTCGTCGTTGGCAAGACCCGCTACAGTGCGTTCATTCAAGGCGCTTCGGATCTTGATGGCATTTTGCGCGCCCGCGGCATCGAAGCGGTCCTCGTGGCCGGAACGATGACCAATGCCTGTTGTGAATCGACGGCGCGGGATGCGATGATGCTGAACTACCGGACGACCATGGTGCATGATGCAAACGCCAGTCTGCGTGACGATGAGCATGCCGCAGCTCTGGTCAACTTCTACCTCTTCTTCGGGGACGTGACCGACGTGGCCGAACTGGAGGCGCGATTTCGCCCCTCCGGCGAACCGGCCTCGCCGTAACGACTGTGTAGACATCAGACCGGGACAACAAGGACAGCAACGGCGACGGGATTGACCTTCGTCGCCGATGGGCTGCGGTGGCCAAGACACACCTCTATTGCTGCACTGTCTGTCGTCTGGCTGCCTGATACCATCGCTGACACGCCTCGCGGTCGTTGTCGGCGCAGAGCCTGGACATGAGCAAAGGCTTACGTTGCGTGTCTTTTGCTTTGCTGCGACGACAGCTCGACGATCAACTCATCGATCTTGCTGGATCTCAGCGGTCTGGCGAGCAGGAAACCCTGCACCTCGTCGCAATGGTCGGCGGTCAGCAGCGTCAGTTGCTCGTTCGTCTCCACGCCTTCTGCAGTCACCGACAGACCGAGAGCACGGCCAAGCCCCAGAATCGCCTGCACAATGTGCCGTGCCCCTTGGTTCGTGGCAATGTCGGAAACAAAACTGCGGTCGATCTTGATGACATCGAAGGGGAAGTTGCGCAGATAGCTGAGCGATGAGTAGCCGGTGCCAAAGTCATCCATCGCCAGGCGCAAGCCGAGTTTTTTCAGCGCTTCAAGCGTTTCCGTCGCGCGTGCAGCGTCGTCCAGCAGCACACCTTCCGTAATCTCGAGTTCCAGCAGGTGGGGTGGCAGGCCCGTTTCCTGCAGACAGGCCGCGACCTTCTCGACGAACTGGGGATCGTGGAACTGGACAGGTGAGACGTTCACGGAAACGCCGACGCCCTCCCAGTTGACCGCCGTGGCGCAGGCTGTCCGCAGCACCCATTCGCCGAGCGGCGTGATGATGCCGCATTGTTCGGCGAGCGGAATGAAATCGGCCGGGCTGATGCGCCCGCGTTCAGGATGCTCCCAACGCACGAGGGCTTCGACGCTGCGGATCTTTCTGGCCCGCGTGTCGAAGCGCGGCTGGTACTCGACGATAAAGTCGCCCGCAGCAAGACTGTGACGCATGTCTTCGGCGAGACGCCGCCGCGCATTGATCCTCTCATTCATTTCGCTCGAGAAGAAGCTGTACTGGCCCCTGCCGTTCTGCTTCGATTTGTACAGTGCGCTGTCCGCCGCCCGCAAAAGCTCGTCCGGCGTGGAGCCATCGGTCGGCGCAATCGCAATCCCGACAGAGACACCAATGGATATTTCTCCGGTTTCGTGGTGGATGGGCGCCGTGACCGTCTCGAGCAACCTCTGGCAGAACCGATCAATCGCCTCAGTCGGCAGGCCCGGAGCGGCAATGACGAATTCATCGCCTCCAACGCGGGCGACCAGCTGGTCGTCGCGGATCACGCGGCGCAGCCTGTCGGCGACCTCGCCGAGAACGCGATCCCCGACATGGTGGCCATGCGTATCGTTGATGGGCTTGAAGCGGTCGAGGTCGATGTAGAACACGACCATGCTGCCGCCCTGACTGGCGAGCATGGCATTCATGAAGCTCATCAGCTTGGCGCGGTTGGGCAGGGAGGTCGCCACATCGTGCTGGGCCTGTCGCTTCGCATCCTCGAACGCTTCCGCAAGCGCGATGTTGGCGCTGACATCCGTCGCAATCTTCATGACCTTCAGCGGTCTGCCGTTGAGATCGAGGATAGGGTTATAGGAACATTGCAGCCAGATTTCCCTGCCATCTTTCCCGAAGCGCTTCTGCAATCCCGATTGATAGGTGCCCTTGCGCAACTCCTGCCAGAAGGAGAGGTATTCCGGGCTTTCGGCCGCTTCCCGCCCGACAAGCTTGCTGTGATGACGGCCCTGCAACTCGCTGAGCTGGTAACCCAGCGTTTCCAGAAGGTTGTCGTTCACCTCCAGAATGGTGCCGTCCATGTCGAAGAAGGCGACGCCCTGCGAGCGCTGAATGGCGGTAATTTGCCCCTGTACGTCCACATGCCGTTCGCGTTCGGCGGTAATATCCGTCGCATATTTGACAATCTTGAACGTGCGACCGCTCATATCCATGATCGGATTATAGGTTGCCTGAAGCCAGACATCCCTTCCGTCCTTTCGAAGGCGCCGGTATTCGCCGGACTTGTGCTGTCCTTGCGCAAGATCCTGCCAGAACTGTGCGTAGTCCGGTGACGTTGCGTAAGTCGGGTCCACGAACATGCGGTGATGCTGGCCGTTTACCTCAGAGAAGCGATAGCCCATTGCATTCAAGAAGTTGTCGTTTGCATCGAGGATCGTGCCATCGAGGTCGAACGCGATGACGCACTGCGTCTGGTGAATGGCGGCTATCTGGCTTTGATGCTCCGCCTGCAGGAGTTTTTCCTCGGTTACCACCGAAGCATATTTCACGACCTTGATCAGCTCGCCGTTGGTGTCGGCAATGGGATTGTACGTGGCCTGCAACCAGAGTTCGCGACCATCCTTGCCAAACCGCTTGAACAGACCGGAACGATGCTTGCCCTGCCTCAAATCGCTCCAAAAAGCTGCATAATCGACCCCGTAAGCTGAAGAACGCTCCACGAACATGCGATGATGACGACCGATGATGTCCTCGCGGGCGTAACCGGTCGCCTGCAGAAAATGCGCGTTGGCATCAAGGATCGTGCCGGCCATATCGAAGGTCACCATGGCATTCGACTTCTCAATCGCCGTAACCTGTGCCCTGAACTCGGCATGCACCGTCTTCTGCTCGGTGATGTCGAAGGCATAGTGCAGGATTTCGAAGAGATGGCCTTCGTCGTCCATCACCGGCGCGAAGGTGCACCGGAGCCAGCGCCTGAGACGATCGCGATCCATGAAGCACAATTCGGCCGAATAGGGCTCACCTTTGTGCAAGGTCGGAAGGATGCGGTGCAAATCCGCGGCCTTTTGCGTGTTCTTCTCAAAGAGGGCCGTGAAATGACGTCCGACACATGCATCGGCGCCCTGGCCGATCAGACCTGCGAACTGGCTGTTGACCTCGGTGATGAAGCCATCCGGAGACAACCGCATAAGCCCCGTGGCATTGCCAAGAGCGATCATGCGGGATGTCAGTTCAACTTCCTTCTTCTTGATTGCGGAAATTTCCGCCACGACCTCGAAGATCTCCGTTCCCACCTGATCCCGCTCTCCCACCCGAACGAAACGGGACAGAAACCAGCGGCGATCCGGGGCCTGCCACTGAAACTGGGCCTTGCCGCTCGAAAGGATATGTTTCCAGGCGGCGTCATCGACCGGATTATGCGCAAGTGGACGGAACGCAACTTCGCCTTTGTCCTGCAAGGCCTCAAGCTGCGTATTGAACAGCCGGCAGAAACCAGGATTGGCGGCTATGATATCGCGGCCGCGATTGTAGCGCGCACAGGCAAAAAGCTGGTTCAGAACCTGCGCGTCAGCAGTTGCATCCATCCTGGCCAAGTCCTCTGTCTGGTGCCGTTAATCCCATTTTTCGCAGTATTGTATGCGGGTGCTGAAGTTAATTTGGCGTATCGATTCAGCAAGGTATCCCGGAAGCGGCATGAAGCATGCTTTCTCATGCTTCATCCGGCCACCAAACGGTTCGCCAACCGTGCTCATCCGTGGCACGGGTCGGGTGGGGCGCCCCCTCACCCGACCGGGCCGGTCAGCGTCGCAGCACCGCTGCAACAAGTCCGAGGGGATGCTGGATGTCTCGCCCGGCCAACCGCTCGCTCTGGCACCGGCACGAGAAGCCCGTGGCGATCACCGGCTTTTCGTCATCCATGTGCCGGCGCCAGGAGAGATCGAACAGCTTGCGGGAAACTGCCTGGTGGCGTTCCTGATGACCGAACAGACCCGCCATGCCGCAACAACCCGTAGCGGGCGCTTCGAGTGCGACGCCGATCGCCTTGAACACCGCCTTCCATTCCGATCCGGAACCGGGTCTCGCCGTCGCTTCCGTACAGTGGTTCAGCAATTTGGCCGAGACGCCTGCAGCGGCCTTTGGCAAGGATTTGCCCCCGGAGATCTCACGACTCAGAAACTCCTGCGGAGAAAGAATTTGCCCAACGGCAAAGCCGTATTTCGGATAGTCCTGCTTCAGCATCATCACGAAGGCCGGATCGAGCCCGATCATCGGCACGCCAGAAGCCGAGGCACGCTGAAGCGCATCCGCCAACCGCGCGCCCTGCTCACGAAAGCCTGCGAGATCGCCAAGGTTCAAGGCCGCTTTTCCTGCCGGCAGCATCTCGACCAGAAGAGGTCGATAACCCAGCGCCCTGAAGCCCGCCAGCGCATCCCGCTGCAGGGCTTCATCAAACAGCGCCGTGAACCAGTCCTGCCAGAGCAGCACCGTCCCTTCCGGCAACGGTCGACCAAGAGCGTCAAGCGCAATGCGGTCCCTGCCGGGCTGCGGACGGGCAAGGGTTTCCGGCAGGTCGACCGCCTGCATCACGGTGGCGGCAACCTTGCGCGCCAGCGGCCAGAAGGGCCGGATGAATGGCGTCATCTTAGCCGTGAGGGGTGCGAACCGCTCGGCCAGAAGCGTCAGCCTGTCGGCGAGAGGCCGGGCATGACGGCTGAAGTAATCCGCGTAAAAGGCCGCGCGCATGTGCGGAACATCGACCTGAACGGGACAGGTCGATGCACAGGCCTTGCAGCCGAGGCAGGTATCGAGAACGCCCATCAGGTCGTCTTCCATCACCTGATCGGGCGCGCCGCGATCACGGGCGGCCTTCCAGGCCCGTAACGCGTCAGCCCGGCCCTTTGGCGAGTGGCGCACATCGGCGCTTGCCTTGAAGGAGGGACACATCGGCGTCGCCGCCTGATAGCTCAGACACTGCGCATTGCCGTTACACCGAAAGGCCCGTTCCAGCGCATCGCCCTCCTGCGCATTGAAAGGGCGAAAGTTCGTGGTGGCGATGCCCATGATCTCGCCGCCATTAACGACAAGCTTGCCGGGATTGTAGCGCTCGCCGGGATCGAACGCGGCCTTCACGCCCTGCAGGGCCTTGTAAGCGTCCGCACCGATCCATTCCGCCAGAAACGCACCGCGCACGCCCTTACCGTGCTCACCCCAGAAAATCCCGCCATATTTGCGGGTCAGGTCAAAGACACTGCGGGAGATGCCGGCGAGTTTGTCGCGGTCGGCCTGCCGGTCAATGTCGAGCGCCGGGCGGATATGCAGGCAGCCGACATCGACATGGCCATACATGCCAAAGCCGAGGCCGTTTGCAGTCAGCACGGCCAGGAACTCGTCCACAAAAGGCGTGAGATTTTCCGGAGGGACAACGCAATCCTCGACGAAGGCGACCGGGCGCGCCAGCCCATCGACCTTGCCCAGAAGACCGACGCCCGCCGACCGGATTGCCCAGAGATCGCGGATTTCCGTCTTGTCCCCAGCCACATAGACCGCGCCAATGCCGGGTAATCTGGCAAGGTGCTCGCGACACTGGAGGACGCGCCGGTCGAGCAAAGCGGCATCGTCACCGTTGAACTCGACGAAGACGTAGGCCACGCGGCCCTCGCCCTTCGGCCGCAGGGCTTCCGGCAGGCGCGCGAGGATCCCGGCCTCCTGCGCCAATTGCTGAACGCGCTCGTCCATGACCTCGACGGCCGTCGGCTCATCCTCCATCAAAGGCATGGCGGCGGACAGGGCGTCGCGAAAACTGTCGAAGCCGGCGACGATCAAACGCTTTTCCGTTTCGATGCGGCGCAAATGGACGCGAATGCGGGTCATCGGCCCGAGCGTTCCCTCCGCGCCGAGGAAGAGCCGCCACCATTCGAAACCGCCCGTCTCCGGACAGGCGCGTTCAAGATCGTAGCCGGTGAAGCGACGGTTCAGCCTGGGCGTGTTGGCTATGAACGCGTCACGTCCTGTCCGGGCCGCCTTTTCAGCCGCCGCCAGCATGGGCTTTGCCCAGTCCGGTGTCGGCTCGAAGGAAGCGACCAACCCCTGCCCGCGGGCGATTTCGATGCCGACGATATTGTCCGACGTCTTTCCATACACACGCGATCCCTTGCCGGAAGCATCGGTCGAGACCATGCCGCCCACCGTGCAGCGGGTCGAGGTGGATGTTTCCGGTGCGAAGAACAAGCCATGCGGAAGCAGCTTCTCATTGAGATCGTCCAGAACAATTCCCGGCTCGACTTCAGCCCATTGCTGCTCGACATTAACGTCCAGAAGCCGGTTCATATGCCTGCGAAAATCGAGGATGACACCGCGGTTCAGGCTCTGTCCGTTCGTGCCCGTGCCGCCGCCACGCGCCGTCAGGCTCGTGCCTGCAAATTCCGGCCTGTCGAGAACCGCCTGGAGACAGACGACATCCGCAGCATCGCGCGGCGCGACAACAAGATCGGGAAAGATCTGGTAGACGGAGTTGTCGGTCGACATCGCCGCCCGCAAGGCGCTGTTCCTCTCGATCTCACCGCGAAAGCCCGCCACAACAAGCGCCTGCATCAGACCGGAAATGCGGTCATTCGTCTCGTGAAACATCACCTACCCTCTTTCCTTTGAGACCCCTTGAACCACACAACGGACATTCGTAAAATTAGAAAATCATGAAAATAAATTCGGAAAACACGAATGTGAATTTGCGGCACCTGCGCGCCATTCACGCCATCTGGCGGGAAGGCTCATTCGCGCGCGCCGCAGAAAGCCTCGGTGTCGTCCCCTCGGTGTTGACGGAAACTGTTCGGCAACTGGAAGAGGCTGCCGGACTGGCGCTTTTCGACAGACGCCTGAGACCACCCCGACCAACCGCGCCGGGCCTTCGGTATCTGGAGGAAACCCGCCCGCTGATCGAGAGCTTTGACAGGGCCTTGTCTCACCTGCGGCAAAGCGCCCGGCTGGAACACGGCTCACTGGCCATCGGCGCATCCCCGTCTGCGATTTCGGGAATTGTTGCGCCCGCCATCGCGACGTTCAGAAAGGCCTACCCCTCTGTCACCATCACGCTGCACGACGATATTGCCGAACGCCTTGCGGCCCTTGTTTCCGAGGGGACATTGGATATTGCCATCGCCGGTCGCGCCGGCTCCTCGACGGACCTTCTGCAGACGGAGATAAGCACGGACCCGTTTGGTCTGGCGTGCCGGATCGATCATCCCCTTGCTATGAAGGCGGGCTCCATACGCCTGCAAGACATCGACCCGGATAGCCTCATTCATCTGGATGAAAACACCGGCACCGCACGGTTGCTGTCATCGCACCCTTCCCTTCCGGCGGCCTTCCACCAGGGCTGCCTCAAAGCGCACTCCACCATCGCGCAACTGTGCCTGATCCGCGCCGGGGTTGGCGTGGCACTGCTGCCCCGCGAAGCTGTTCTGCTGTTCAATGACACATCCATCGCATTTGTCAGGATCGAAGATCTGGACCTCTCCCGGTCGCTCTACATCGTGCGTTCGGCTAAACGGACTATCTCCCATATCGCTGAAAGATTTATCGAATTTCTGACCGAGTAACAAATCTCACCCGAACCGCCGCCGTTCACGACCCGTCAGCTTCGCACGCTCCTGAATATGCAGACACGAGCTTTCCGACGAACACGCTGCGCTGCACGCAAGCTCACTGAACCAAAGCATGACGGGGCCTGATCCGAAAACCAGGCCCCGCCATACTCATCACCGTTTCATCGTCGCCGATCCAAGATCAGCTATAGTATTCCGGAGCATGCTTGAAGGACGACCAGGCATCCGGGTCATGGCCAGTGACGACGATGGCGTCTTCGCGGGCTGCAATGGTGCGCAGCTTCTGCACCGAACGAACGGTATCGATGGTGGACGCGAGGAAGCCGGGAAGCGACTTTTCGTTCCAGTGATCCGTCGTATAGGCGGCGTCGATGGTCAAAAGCAGCGGCTTGCTGTTGGGCAGACGCACGAGGAAGGACTGGTGGCCCGGTGCATGGCCCGGCGTGAAGATGGTCGTCAGCGTGCCGTCGCCGTAGACGTCGTAATAGTCGTCCACATTGCCGTTCAGGAACTGCCACTTCAGGCCCGGACGGTCGAAGTCCTTGCGGATGTAACCGCCGGCAGCGAACCAGTCTGCCGTGAAGGCATATTCATATTCGCAGCGCTGGACGATGTGCGTGGCATTGGGGAAGCGGCCGATGGCGCCGGTGTGGTCGAGGTGCAGGTGCGACTGCACGACATATTTCACATCGGCCGGATCAAGGCCGAGAGCCTTCACCTGATCGACGCAACCCATGTTCTTGTCGAGAACCGGCTGGTAGACGTCACAGATGCCACCCCAGTAGCCGCGCGGATCGGTGGCGACCTCGATGGCATTGCCGCCATCGATGATCGTGTGGCCCTTCGGATGGGTGATGAGGAAGAACGGAACGGGGATTTCGTAATCGGCCCCGTTGCCTTCATTCATCTTGATGTTGTGCACCTTGCATTTCAGGGTGCCCGACTGAAGCATGTAAAGTCTGATGTCCGTCACGTTTGATCCTCCCGGTTGGTGAACGGTTGATAGCTGCGAAGCGTTCGCTCAGAACGCCTCGCGGTAAAGGTTGAGAGCGTCCTCCTCGCCAACCTCCACGGGATTGTTGACGAGCAGGCGGGTCTGCTTCATCGCGTCGGCGGCCAGCATGGCGAGGGTGTTGTCGGTCACGCCGACATCGCGCAGGCGGCGCGGTGCGCCACTTTCATCCATCAGCGCCTGCATGTGCTCGACGAAGGCGTTGGAACGCGCCACCGCATCGCCGGTGCCCGGCACGCCCATGACGTCGGCCAGCTCGGCATAAAGGGAGGCGGCGGCCTTGGCGTTATAGCGAAGCACCGGACCGAGCATCAGCGCGTTGGAAAGACCGTGCGGCACATGGTAATGGCCGCCCAGCGGATAGGCGAGCGCGTGCACGGCGGCAACCGGTGAGTTTGCGAAGGCCTGGCCGGCAAGCGTTGCGCCGAGAAGCATGCCTTCACGGGCCGCGCGGTTCGTGCCGTCCTTGCAGGCGGCAATGAGGTTGGAGCCGAGCAGGCGCAGCGCCTCGCGGGCCAGCGCATCCGAAAGCGGGTTCTTCTTGTGCTTGCTGGTATAGGCTTCGATGGCGTGCACCATGGCATCGATACCGGTCGCGGCCGTGTGAAGCGTCGGCAGACCAACGGTCAGTTCGGCATCGAGCAGCACGAAGTCGGCATAGAGCTGCGGGGAAACGACACCCATCTTGGTGGTTTCGCCGGTGGTGATGATCGAAATGTTCGTGACTTCCGAACCGGTGCCGGCGGTGGTGGGGATCAGCACCATGGGCAGGCGCGAACCCTTCACATTGCCAATGCCGTACATATCCGACAGCTTCTGCTCGGACACGGTGAGGATGGCGACAAGCTTGGCGATGTCGAGCGAGGAGCCGCCGCCAAGGCCGATGACGATATCGACGCCCGCGCCCTTGGCGATGTCGACGCATTCGTACAGCACCTGTTCCGGCGGATCGGCGACCACCTTGTCGAAGATGGTGACGGCAAAGCCGGCAACCTTCATCTTCTCGATGATCGGTGCAATCAGCCCGGCCTTGACGAGACCGGCATCGGTGACGAGGAGCGCTTTACGGGCTGTAAAGCGCTGGGCAAGGATCTCGCCGAGCCGCTGGGCACCGCCCCAGGCGACCTCCATGGACGGTACGGTTCTGAACTCAAAGGGATTGATGGTCATCTCGTTTCCTCCCGGGAAAGACAGGGCTCAGCCGATGGCCGAGCACAGGTATTTCATTTCAATATATTCCTCGATGCCGTAGCGGGAGCCTTCCCGCCCGAGGCCCGACTGCTTCACACCACCAAAGGGGGCAACCTCGTTGGAAATGAGGCCGGTATTGTGACCCACCATGCCGTATTCCAAGGCTTCGGCCACCCGCCAGGTGCGGCGCACATTCTCCGTGTAGAAATAGGCGGCAAGACCGAATTCCGTGTCGTTGGCCATAGCCACGACCTCCTCCTCGGTCTCGAAACGGAACAGCGGAGCAACAGGACCGAAGGTCTCCTCGCGGGCGATCTTCATGTCCTGGGTCGTACCGGTCAACACCGTCGGTTCGAAGAATGTTCCACCGAGCGCATGACGCTTGCCGCCGGTGACGATCTTCGCGCCCTTGGACACAGCGTCCGCGACGTGGGATTCCACCTTGGCGATCGCGTCGCCATCGATCAGCGGGCCGATCAGAACGCCGGCCTCGGTGCCGACGCCTACGGGCAGGGCCGCCACGCGGGCGGCAAGCTTTTCGGCAAAGGCATCATAGACGCCAGCCTGAACGTAAAGCCGGTTGGAGCAGACACATGTCTGCCCGGCGTTACGATATTTCGAGGCGATGGCGCCTTCGACCGCAGCATCCAGATCGGCATCATCGAACACAATGAAGGGTGCATTGCCGCCAAGCTCCAGCGACAGCTTCTTGATGGTGGGCGCCGACTGCGCCATGAGGATGCGGCCAACCTCGGTGGACCCCGTGAAGGACAGCTTGCGAATGACATCACTGCCGGTCAGCACGCCGCCGATTTCGCGGGCCTTGCCTGTCACGACCTGGAAAACGCCCGCGGGAATACCGGCCTTGATGGCGAGAACGCCGAGCGCCAGCGCCGTCAGCGGGGTCTGTTCCGCAGGTTTGACGATCATCGTGCAGCCAGCGGCAAGCGCCGGTGCAGCCTTGCGGGTAATCATCGCCGCCGGAAAGTTCCAGGGCGTGATGGCGGCGCAGACGCCGATCGGCTGCTTGAGCACGATCAGGCGTTTGTCATTGGTCGGAGCGGGGATCGTGTCGCCGTAGATGCGCTTGCCTTCTTCGGCAAACCATTCGACGAAGGACGCCGCATAGAGCGCCTCGCCTCTTGCCTCTGCCAACGGCTTGCCCTGTTCGGCGGTCATCAGCGCCGCCAGATCGTCGGCATGGGCCACCATCAGATCGAACCAGCGGCGCAGGGCTGCCGAACGATCCTTCGCGGCGAGGCGGCTCCAGGTGGTGAACGCCTTCTGCGCGGCGTCAACCGCCTGCTCGATCTCGTCGGCTGCCAGCGAGGGAACCTCACCAACAATCTCGCCGTTAGCCGGATTGGTGACGATAATCGTCTCGCCACTGCCCGCGCGAACCCATTCTCCCGCGACAAGACACGCATTACGCAGTAAATCTGGATTATTCAGCTTAAGCATCTGCTCCTCCAGCAGGTGTAGTTCAATATATTGAACTTTGATCAATATATTGAACTAACGTCATCTCGCGGCCGGTGTCAAGGAGAGGGAATGGAAAAAGACAATAACGCCGAGACACGCGGCGGTGGTGCCGTGCCCGCTCTGCGACGGGCGGTTCAGATTCTCGACCTGCTGGCAGGTACAAATCAAAGGCTTACGGCGACGGACATTGCGCGCCATCTCGGCCTGCCGAAAAGTACGGCGCATGGTCTTATCGGCGCGATGGTGGAGCTTCGTCTTCTTGGACGCGGGGCGGATGGCAGCTATCGTCTGGGACCGCACCCGATGCGATGGGCGGGTGGCTTCCTGTCTCAAACCAGCGTGGTTTCCGCGTTTCAGGAATTTTTCGAGCACGCTCCGGAATGGTCGTCCTACACGGTGACCCTGACGGTGCTGGAGGAGGCGGACGTCGTCTATATCGGCTGCCGCAATTCCGATAAACCGCTCGGCCACACCTTCGTGCTGGGAACGCACCTGCCGGCGGCCTTCACGGCGACCGGAAAGATGCTGCTTTCGGAGCTGTCGGATGGTGAGATCGATGCGCTGTTTCCCGATGGCCTGCCGCCTGGCATGACCCCGCGCAGCGTCCGGGAACTGCCCGCCCTCAAGGCGGAACTGACCGATATTCGCGCCCGTGGCTTTTCCATCGATGACGGCCAGATCCGCGAGGGCATGATCTGTCTCGGCGCGCCGATACGCGATTTTACGGGCAAGATGGTGGCCGGCATCGCCATCAGCATATTGCGTGACGAGGTGACGCCGGAGACCGTTCCGCAACTGGGCCGGAAAATGCAGATGGCCGCCGCCGCCCTTTCCCGCCGCCTTGGGGCACCCTGATGCGGCAGCACGGGTAATGCCGGATTGACGGCGATAGAGATTTTGCCGCCGGTCCGGCGACGATGGCCGTGAAGCAGTCGGTCACCGGCGTAAGGTCGTCCCGCGAATTCAAGCGCGGAACGACTGTGCATTGCTTATGCCGACGAACCGAAGTTACCGGATGATCCCGGCTTCACTGAGCGCTGCGATCTCCGCCGCAGAAAGCGCCAGCTTTTCCGCCAGCACGGCCTGTGTATCGGCCCCCAGCGCTGGCGGCGGGCGGCGATAGACCGCTGGCGTTTCGGAAAAGCGCACCGGATTGGCAATGAGTTGCACGGTGCCGGTCTGCTCGTGGGGAAGTTCGATCACCATTTGCCGGTGCCTGATCTGCGGATCTTCCAGCATTTGCGGAATGGAGTTGATCGCGCTGCACGGCACGTCGGCCTCCGTGAGAAGCCGCGTCCATTCCTGAACATCCCGTTGCAGAAAGGCGCTGTCGAGACGCGGAAGCAACATCTTGCGGTTTGCCATCCGGTCGCGGTTGGTCCTGAATTGCGGATCGGCGCCCGTCCCGGGAATGCCGAGCACATCGCAAAGACGAACGAACTGCCGGTCGTTACCGACGGCGATCATGAGATCGCCATCCCTGCAATGGAAGGCCTGCCAAGGGCAGGTGATCTGCGACGCCGAGCCGGCCCGCACGGGTGTACGGCCGGAAACCAGATAATTCATGGCGATGTGGGAAAGGGCTGCAACCTGCGCATCGAGCAGCGCCAGATCGATATGCTGACCATTGCCGCCCTGATCGCGATGGGCAATAGCACCCAGAATAGCGATCGTCGCATAGAGGCCCGCCGTGATGTCGGAAACGCTGTAACCAACAAGATTGGGCCCGGCGCCGGGGTCGCCATCCGGCACACCGGTAATGCTCATCAGCCCGCTCAGGGCCTGAAAAAGCGGATCATAGCCCGGCAGGTCGGCGCTCGGACCGGTCTGCCCGAAGCCGGTGATCGAACAATAGACGAGACGGGGATTGATCGCCTTCAGATCCTCGTAACCCAGTCCGTACCGGTCGAGCGTTCCCGCCTTGAAATTCTCGATCACGACATCTGCCTGCTCTGCCAGCTTGCGGACCAGCGCCTGTCCTTCGGGGGCCTTGAGATCGATGGCAACGGATCGCTTGCCACGGTTCATCGCGAGGAAGGAGGACGTTTCCCCGGTCTCGCGGCCCTCGGCGTCCTTGCGGTGTATGCCGAGATGGCGCACATCGTCGCCATGCACGGGATGCTCGATCTTGATGACATCGGCACCGAAATCGGCAAGAATCTGGCCTGCCAGCGGCCCGGCGAAAACGCGGCTGAGATCAAGAACCACAAGATGGGAAAGGCAGCCGGCGGATGGCGTTCGAGCGGGTTCTGACATGGTACAGGACACCCTTTCTGTAAGTGAAATTGCGGAAGGGAAACCGGTCAGGCGGGCAGATCGAGAACCATTCGGGCCAGAACGTTGCGCAACACCTCGTTCGAGCCGCCGAAAATGGTTGTCGGCCGGGCCATCAGATATGTGCCGGCCGCATGCAGTCTGGGATCATGTTCGAAGGGTTCCAGCAATGCTGCCGTCGCGCCGCCAATTGCCATCATTTCCTCGGAAATGCGCTGGTAAAGCTCGCTCTGGAAAATCTTCATGATCGAGACATCCGCACCGATCGCCTCGCCGTGACGCAGTTTCTCGATATAGGTCTCGAACAGGGCTGTCAGGTCGGCGACGTCGAGCCTGAGGCGCGTGAAGCGGTCCTGAAAAGCCGGATCGTCAGCGACACCAACCTTTCGGGCCAGAAGATCGAGCCGGGCGAGCGCTGACGACGACAGGCGCGGCGCACCGATGAAGACACGTTCATGGCCCAGCAGCGCCTTGGCCATGGTCCAGCCCTGATTGACCGCACCGACCAGGTTTTCTCGGGGAACCCGAACATCATCGAAGAAAACTTCGCAGAATTCATCGTGCATCTCGAGGTTTTCGATGGGACGCACCGTGACCCCCGGCAAATCCATCGGCACAAGAATGAAGCTGATGCCCGCCTGCTTCTTCACGGACTTGTCCGTCCGCGCCAGAATGAAAATCCAGTTGGCATCGTTGCCCAGCGTCGCCCAGGTCTTCTGGCCGTTGATGACCCATTCGTCACCGTCCAGCACCGCCTCGGTGCGGACGGCGGCGAGATCGGACCCTGCATTCGGCTCGCTGTAGCCCTGCGCCCATATATGCTCGCCACTGAGAATCTTCGGCAGAAACTGCGCCTTCTGCGCATCGGTACCGAACTGGATCAACAGCGGCCCCAGCATGACGGGACCGATATCGTTGATTCGCGCGGCGCCGAAGCGTTCGTTTTCCTCGATCCAGATCAATTGCTTGGTCGCGGAAAGCCCCATGCCGCCATGCTCCACGGGCCAGGCGGGTGCGACCCAGCCCTTGCGGGCCAGCGCCATGTACCATGGCTTGCTCTGGCTGAAATGCAGCCGCTTCTGCGAAAAGCGCGGAATGTCCGGATAATTGGCTTCGATGAAGGCCCGGGCCTGCGCGCGGAATTCTTCATCGCTCATGACGGCGTAGATGTCGTTTCTGGAGTGAAGGCTCATCGGAAAATCCTCGTCACGCCTCAGGCGGCGGCATAAGGCTGCATGGCGGCAAAGCGGCGGCGGTGAAAGGCAGCGCTGCCGAACTGGTTGGCAAGCGTCATGGCCTTGCGCACGAAAAGCCCCACATCATGCTCGTCGGTAAAGCCGATGGCGCCGTGCATCTGTACGGCCTCCCGGGCCACGAGCATGGCTGTGTCGGCCGCGCGCACCTTGACCTGCGAGACAAGGGCCGAGCGGCGGGCATCGTCGACGCCCGCATCGAGCGCGCCCGCAGCCATGTCGACACCGGCTCGCAAAAGCGCGAGTTGCATCTTCAGATCGGTGGCACGGTGCTGGAGGGACTGAAAACTGCCGATCGGCTTGTCGAACTGCTTGCGGACCCGCAGATAGTCCAGCGTCATTTCGAACGCCGTTTCTGCAACCCCGAGCAGATAGGCCGAGGTTGCCAGCGCCGCCTCGTCGAGCGCCGCCGCCGGATCGATCAGGTCGATCCGTTCGGCGGACACGCCCGCGAGCCGGAGGCTGCCAAAGTGGCCGCCATCCTGTGTGCCCTCGCATTCAAGCGAGACACCCTCCGCCCCAGCCTCGACCAGCCAGCCGCCTTCCGCACCGGTGACAAGGAATGCGTCAGCGCCGGCTGCCTGATAAACGAAACGTTTTTCACCGGAAAGTCCGCCCGCCGCACCTGTGACGCCCGCGGCAAGATCGAGGCCATCGAAACCGGCTTGCCATGCCGGAAGCACGATCCTCGTGCCGGCAAGAACGGCGTCCCCGACGCCTGCACCGAGAAGACGAACAGCAAGGTTGGCGTGAATGAGCGGTTCCGGCACCAGCCCTGCGCCCAGAACGGCGGCAAGCGCGCAATAGGCCCTCATTCCCAGGCCAAGCCCGCCCTCCTCTTCCGGCAGGCGCAGCATGAGCCAGCCCATCTCGGCCATCTGACGATAGATCGCGGGATCGAAACCCGCTTCGCCAAACCGCAAACCTCTTATTCTCACGAGATCACCGCCAGGCGGCACAAAGGCGCGCGCACTGTCGCGGATCATCTCGATCTCAGCCAGATCAGTCATCTTTCCTCCTCCAGAAAGATCAAAACTCTATAAATCAGTTTATTGATTTTTATATCGTCGTCAATCCCGAAACCCGTGTTTCCAAGATGCTGGACCAGCCGCCGCGCGCCACGCGCCACCAATTGCGAAAACGGCTGGACTTATATATGTCATATATATAGTTTTATGATATTCTCGCTGCTATTTTGCGGTTATGCCATCTATTTTCCACGGGAGGAGCACCATCGATGACGACCCAGCTCTCGGATCGCCTGAAAGTTACCAAAGCAGACAAGATCGCCACGATCACGATCGACAACCCGCCTGTCAATGTCGTCACACTGGCGCTCTACAAGGAGCTTGCCGATCTGTTCCAGGACGCGAGCAACTGGACGGACGTGAACTGCATCGTGCTCACGGGCTCGGGCCGGAAGGCATTTTGCGCCGGACTCGATCTCAACGAATTTCTGGCGGCGACCGTTGAAGAAGACCCTTACCGCGCGCGCATCATCCGTCGCTGCTTCGAAAACATTCGCAAATGCGCCCTGCCGACCATCGCCGCCGTCAACGGTCCTGCGCTGGGCGCGGGTGCCGTGATCGCCTCCGTGTGCGACATCCGTCTGGCGACGGAAAACGCCCGCTTCGGCCTGCCCGAAATCAATGTCGGCCGCTGCGGCGCCACCGCCCACATGGGGCGCCACCTGCCGCAGGGCGTGTTGCGGCGCATGTTCTTCACGGGCCTGCCGATTTCGGCGCAGGAAGCCGAACGCTGGGGCTTCGTCGATCGCATCGTGTCCCATGAAACGCTGATGGACGAGGCGCTGGCTCTGGCTGCCATCATCGCCGCCAAGGCGCCGCTCGGCCTGCGGTTGGGCAAGGAAGCGTTGAATGCCGTGGAGTTCATGACCGTCGAGGACGGTTACCAGCTCGAACAGGGGTTCAGCACCCGCCTGATGACGACCGAGGATGCGCGCGAAGCGACCCGCGCCGTCGTCGAGAAGCGTGCGCCAGCCTTCCAGGGCCGCTGAAACCTTCAGGAGGAAAGCCGCACATGGCAGCGGAAGCCGAAAGCACCGCCCCGGCGGGCGAGCAGCAGACATTGGTGAAATTCGAAAGGGAAGATGGCGTTCTGATCGCCATCATCGACAACCCGCCCGTCAATGCGGGATCGTGGGGCGTACGGCAGGGGCTGGCTGACGCCATGGCGCTTGCAACGCAGGATAACGGCATTGAAGCCGTCATGATCATCGGCGGCGGCAAGACCTTCATATCCGGCTCGGATATTCGCGAATTTGGCAAGCCACTGCGCGAACCGCAGGTGCCGCAGGTCATTCAGGCCATCGAATGCTGTCCAAAGCCGGTGATCGCTGCCATTCACGGCGCAGGCCTGGGGGGCGGCTACGAGATAGCGCTGGCCTGCGATTATCGCATTGCCGCGCAGGACGCCGTTGTCGGCCTGCCGGAAGTGCGGCTCGGCATCATTCCCGGCGCGGGCGGCACGCAGCGCCTGCCGCGCCTCACCGGCATGAGCACGGCAATCGGCCTCATCACCTCGGCCCGCCGCGTGCCGGCCCCCGAAGCGGCGAAACTTGGCATGATCGATGCGGTTGCCACAGGTGACCTTCGCCTGGAGGCGCTGCGGGCGGCAAAGGCGCTCGCCGGTGAGAAGCGGCGGGTTCGCGACCTGCCGATCCCGAATGAGGAGGAAGAGCGGATAAGGGCGGCCGAAGCCGCCGCGATGAAGGGCGCCAGGGGCCTTTTATCTGTTCCCGCCGCGCTCAGGGTGCTGCGGGAAGGCGCCGGGATCGGGTTCGATGCCGCATTGGCTCTCGAACGGGCCGCATTCGATGAATTGCGTTACGGCGAGCAGGCAACCGCGCTTCGCCACCAGTTCTTCGCCGAACGGCAGGCCCAGCAGGTCGCCGGTCTCGAAAAGGTCGCGCCACGCAACATCGAGACGGTCGGCATTCTGGGCGCGGGTACGATGGGCAGCGGCATCGCCATCGCCTTCCTCGATGCCGGCTACCGGGTGATCCTGATCGACCGCACCGACGAGGCGCTGGCCGCGGGCCGTGCGCGGATCGGCGAAAACTATGCGAAATCGGTCGCCGCCGGACGCATCGCTCAAGACCGCGCGACGCAAACACTGGCGCGCATCGAGACCACGACGGATAATGAAGCGCTGGCCCGCTGCGACCTGCTGCTCGAGGCGGTTTTCGAGGAATACGACGTCAAGCTGCCAGTCATGCGCCAGCTTGGGGCGCTGGCAAAGCCCGGTGCGATCATCGCTTCGAATACCTCCTATCTCGATCTCGACCGGCTGGCGGAGGCATCCGGCCGGGCGCAGGATGTGGTCGGCCTGCATTTCTTCAGCCCGGCCCACATCATGAAGCTGCTCGAAGTGGTCCGCGGCGCCAGAACCTCGCCCGAGGTGGTGGCAACCGCACTGGCCATCGGCAAGCGGCTGAAGAAGGCCACGGTTGTCGCGGGTGTCGGCGAAGGCTTCATCGGCAACCGCATCTACGCCGCCTACCGCCGCCATTGCGAGTTCATGGTGGAAGATGGCGCAGCCCCCGAACAGATCGACAGCGCGCTGGAGCGCTTCGGCTTCGCCATGGGCCCGTTTGCGGTGTCGGATCTCTCCGGCCTCGACATCGCATGGAAGATGCGCCAGCGGCTTGCCGCCACGCGCGATCCCCGCACGCGCTATGTCATGATCGCCGACTGGCTTTGCGAGGCGGGCCGCCTTGGCCGCAAGACGGGCGGTGGGTGGTATGACTACCCGCCTGCCGGCGGGCGGGGAACACCGGCTCTGGAAACGGCACGGATCGTCGCCGAATGCCGCACTGCGAGCGGCAGGCCGCAACGCCCGTTCACCGATGACGAAATCGTGCGCCGGGCGCTGGCGGCGATGGCAAACGAAGCGGCCCTGCTTCTGGCCGAAGGGATCGCCCAGCGCGCTTCCGATATCGACCTCGCCATGGTCAACGGTTACGGCTTCCCCGCCTATCGCGGCGGGCCGTTGTTCTGGGCAGCGCGCCAGCCACCGGCGGTTCTGGAAGCGGCAATGGACGAACTGGCGCAGGCTGCGGGCTTTGGCTTTCACCGCGCCGATCTCGCACCTGTCCTCGCCGGGGCCTGATTGCGAAATCCTGCGGATTTCCCGGCGCATTGCCTGTAGTGTGCCGGGAAAACGGGTGAAGATTGGGAGGATCTTCGATCATGACACAGAACCCCGGCCTTCTTTCAGGCGTGACGGTCATCGACCTGACGCGCGTGCTTGCAGGCCCTTATGCCAGTATGTTGCTTGCGGACCTCGGTGCGCGCGTCATCAAGGTGGAAGCGCCTGAAAGCGGCGACGATTCACGCGGTTTCGGCCCGATGCATGCGGGGACATCGACCTATTTCGCCTCCGTCAATCGTGGCAAGGAGTCCATCGCGCTGGACCTGAAGGCCGAGGACGACCGGGCCATACTCTTCGACCTCCTGGAGCGCGCCGACGTGCTGATCGAGAATTTCCGCCCGGGCGTGATGGAGCGGCTGGGGCTGGACTGGCCGGCGCTGGAGAACCGATTTCCCCGGCTGATCTATGCGTCAGTGTCCGGCTTCGGGCAGACCGGTCCCTATCGCGACCGCGCCGCCTACGATATCGTCGTGCAGGCCATGAGCGGCATGATGAGCGTGACCGGGTCTCCCGGCGCACCGCCCGCCCGCGTTGGCACTTCGCTTGGCGATATCGGCGCGGGCACATTCCTGGCGCTCGGCATTTCCGCCGCACTTTTCAGCCGTGAACGGACGGGCAAAGGCGGCATGATCGATGTCGGAATGCTCGATTGCCAGATTGCGCTGCATGAGAACGCCATCACGCGCCACGTTGCCACCGGCGAGGTTCCCGGCCCCATGGGCAACAAGCATCCGCTCATCGCGCCGTTCCAGGCCTTCCGAACCGCCGATACATGGATCGTCATCGCGGCAGGCAACGACAAACTTTTCAGAACCTTCACGAACGCCATCGGCAGGCCGGAACTGGCCGGCAATCCCCTGTTTGTCAGCAGGCTGATGCGCCAGCGGCACCATCAGGCACTCGAGGTCGAAATCGAACAGACCCTCACCACTCGCACGCGTGACGAATGGCTTGCCCTTCTGCGGGCGGCAGGCATTCCCTGCGGCTCCATCAACACCATCGCGGACCTGATCCACGACCCGCAGGTCAAGGCCCGCAACATGGTGTGCGAAACCCGAAACAGCACGGGTGAAACCTTTGCCGTGTCAGGCAATCCCATCAAGTTCTCCGCCTTTGCGGATACGGCCAAGCGCGGCCCGGTCCCTGATCTGGATCAGGATCGCGAAAGGATTCTTGCCGAACTTTACGGCAAAGGCGATTGACACAGCGGAAGGCCGGACACCCCTTGCAGGCAGGCGGCCCGGCCCTCCATTGACACCGTTACTTCGGCAGCTTGTCAGCCCAGTCGGCAATGGCGTCAGCGGTTTCCACCGGCTTTTCGGCGGGAAGCGCGTGGCTGGCATTCGGGATAACGGCTACGGTCACGCGATCGCCAAACTCGTCCTTGACCTCCTGACGCGAGCTTTCCGGACGGAACGGATCGGAGCCGGCCTGAAGGTCGAGCATCGGCGCCGTGCCGCCAGCCCACCAGTCGCTCTGGTTGGTCAGCTTGCGCGCGGCGCGCTGGCTCTTCGTCACGTCTTCATACCAACCCTCAAGCCATGATGTCGGGTCGTTGCCTTCCGCAAAGAAGGCAAGCCTGAGACCGGCCAGTTTCTGCTCGCGCGAGGATGCCGGATCGTTGATCATCGTGATGGCATCCGAAAGCTCCTGAGGCCACTTCTTCGCGCCACCCGCCAGAAGAACGACGCCCTTCGTCATGCCGGGATGGTCAGACGCGATGGTCTTGGCGATCCACTGGCCATAGGCATGACCGGCGACGACGGCCTTGCCGCCTTCCGCTTCGATCACCTTGGAAAAGTCCTTTGCGAAATCGTGGAACGTCACGTTTTCCATAGGCCCGCGCGAGCCTCCGATCCCGCGCGGTTCCGGCAGGGCAACCCGGTATCCCCGCTGGACAAGCCGATCTGCAAGCGGGCCGAACTCCGACGTGCCGCGGCCTGTCGAGGCGATTACCAGAACCAGCGGGCCTTCGCCGCGCACGGAATAGGCTATGGTCGCCTCACCGTTCGTCACGGTCTTTTCTTCCGTCGCCTGGACAGGCGTCACATGCGCAAGCACGATCATTCCGCCGGCGCACAATGCGCCAGCAAGCCTTTGAAACATCATGATATCCTCCCAATCGTGCATCTCTTTGCACGCATTGAATCAATAACATGATTTATTGACTTATAAAAGCAGTAAAGGCCGACTGACCCTACTTGATGAGCTTCATGTCGATCCGCACCATATCGCCGCGATAAAGACCGTTTGCGACGAGAAGCAACTTGCCGTTCTCATCGACCGCCAGTCGCTGCACCTTGGCGATCGGATCAGACAGAGCGATATCGAGCAGGGTGGCGGTTTCCAGATCGGCGGAATCGATGGTCAGGATCTGCCGCGCATCGGCGATCTTGACTCCCGGCAAATCGGCAACCAGACGCATGGCCGTGGTCTTCGAAAAGTTCTCTTCGGGAATGAGGCCACGCAATCCTTCATCGACGAAGACATCGGCGACGAGGAAAGGAACGCCTGACCGCCGGTGAAGGCGCCGCAGGTGCCGATAGGCGGGCACGACGGTTCCGACATCGAAACCGGACTGATCGAGCGTCTGGTTGGCGACATCGGACAGAATGGAAATATCGGCATCGATGCGCGACATCAGCAGGCCGTTCCAGTCGGTCTGCACCTCACACCACAATTCGCGGCGCGGCTTCTGGCGAACGAAGGTGCCCTTGGCGCGAAACCGCTCGATAAGCCCCTCTTTTTCCAGAATATCCAGCGCCTGGCGGATGGTCATGCCGGCAACGCCGCATTCCTTCGCGAGCATCCCCACCGTCGGAATTTGCGAACCGACAGGCCACTGGCCGTTTTCAACCCATTTCCGAAACATGGAGGCAAGCTGGATATAGCGGGCGACGGCACTCTTCTCCAGCGCACTCGCGGTCTGTGATTTTATTGTAGCCTCTGACATGGCAGCTTTCCTCGTGTCGATCAGACTCCGTGAATCAGACGCGCGACGCCGTGCCGATCACTCAAACCTATCATATAGAGTTTTGCTTTTTGTCGAAAAGCCCCCTCAGCCCCGCGACTGCGCCAACGCTGCAAGGATCTCGTCCCGACGCCCTTTTGCGACGGTATCGATTTGCGCAAACAAGCTGTTGCCACGCGCATCGATACCCACGGTCAGCGGCCCAAGCCGCTTCACCCGCAGGCGCACAATGCGGTAATGGGACACCATTTCCGGCCAGGCAACTTCCACCACAGCCTCGACGGCATCGGTCAGGATGGGCGCACCGCCGCCGGGAAAGGACAGGTAGACGCCACCCGTGCGGGCCAGTGCCCGGGCGCTTTCAGGTGAAAGACCGCCCTTCCCGCCGGTCAGCAACAGGTCGAAGCCTTCGATCAGAGCAGGCATCAGCGCATCGAAACGCGTGCTGGTCGTCGGGTTGATGTAATGCAGGTGCCAGCCGCCATCGCGCGCCTCCAGCGCGGAACCGAGATGGAATATGCAGCCGCCCTGCAACGCCACGGGCGGCGCGATGCCTTCGGACAGTTCCCGCACCAGCCGCTCATAGGTCGGCAAGCCGGCACTGGAGACGATCTCGCCCGTGAGGAACACGCGATCGCCAAGCTGCAGCCCGGCAAGGTCCGCCCGCCCGAGTGGAAGCTGAAGATCGATTTCGCGGCTCATTCGATCCACTCCACATCGCCGCCAGGATGAATGCGCACGCGGGAGCGGCGATTGATCCAGCAATTGAACGCCACGGCCACCGGGGTGAAGCCGTGGCCGGCACACCATTCCACATGAACGCCGAGGGTGGTTGTGTCGCCGCCCGTTCCCATCGGTCCGTATCCGAGCGCATTGATGGCCCGCGTCAGCCGGTCCTCCATTGCCGCGACCTCTGGATCGGTGTGCGGCGTTCCGAGCGGCCGCAACGTCGCCTCCTTCGCCATCTTCGCCGCATAGTCGAAGGTGCCGCCGATCCCGACACCGACCGCGACAGGCGGACAGTGCTGCCCGCCGGCCCGGATCGCCACATCGAGCACATAGGCCTCGATTTCGGCGATGCTTGGAAAGGTGAAAAGCTCAAGCGCCGCCCAGCGCCCGGAGCCGAGCGCTTTCGGCGAACAGACGATTTCCACCCAGTCGACCCCGCCTTCCTGATCGAAGGTGACGATGGGCACACCCTTGCCAGTGTGCGAGCGCTCACGCGTCAGGGGATTGGTAACGTGCGGCAGAAAGGGTGGCTGGACATTTTCAACGAGCGCTTCGTAACCGGCCTTGAGCGCTGCCTTGAAGTCGGCACGGATCGGGCTTTCACTGCCCAGCCTGACGAAATAGACGGGAATACCGTTATCCGAGCAAACGAACGCATTGCGCTCCGCCGCCAGTTCGGCGCTGCGCAACTGCATGGCCAGCGTCTTGCGCGCTGTTTCCGTCCGTTCCCGCTCCATCGCCTGCCGCAAGGCATGTACAGTGTCGTCAGGAACGCGCCGCACGGCCCTGTTGAACAGTTCGCCGCCAAGCCGGCGGATGAGGGCATCGTCAGCCATAGGGCGCCACCCTCTCCTGCGGTTCGGATTCGGGCCGGAGAACCTCGAAGATTGGTCCGAGACCCGCATAGTCCATGTAACCGAGCCGCGACAGCGGACGGGCCAGCGCCAGATCGACGCGACCGTTTCGAATGATCCGTTCATCGACATGAATGCCGACGACTTCGCCGAAAATGGCGGCCGAACGCACCGGAGCGCCGGCAGCGGTCTTCAGCTCGACGATCTGTGACAGGCGACACTCGATGGAGACGGGTGTTTCCTCGAGGCGGGGTGCGTGGTGAAGGTGGCGCGCCGCCACAGCCGTCAGGCCAGCCCGTTGGAATTCATCGACATCCGGCCCGAACGGAAAGCAACTGTCGTTCAGTGCCGCAACGAGGTCTTCCGTCGCCATGTTGACGACGAACTCGCCGGTTTCCTCGATGTTGCGCTGCGTATCCTTGCGACCGGCGGAAGAGAACATCACGAAAGGCGGAGCGCCCGACACCGCATTGAAAAACGAATACGGGGCGAGATTGGCGACACCCGCGCCCGAACGCGTGGAAATCCAGGCGATCGGGCGCGGCGCTATCAGGGCGTTCCAGGGATTGTGGGTGAAGCCCAACGCCTTGGGGTCTTCGCTGCGCGGATCGTAAAACATTTCAGACGACCGGCAGAACCCGACCATGGCGCGGGGCGAAGCTGATGGCCACATCCGCACCGGGTTCGAAACGCCGGTCCGGATTGCTCTCCACCTGCATGGTCTGATCGCCCACCCTGATCTCGTAATGCAGCACGTTGCCAAGGAAGCTGACGGATCCGACCTGACCGGACAGGCTGTTGCTGTTCTCGTTGGCGGCGGCTTCCCTGAGACCGGCCAGCGTGATGTTTTCGGGACGGATCGACACCGCAACCGTCTCGCCGGGCTTCTGTTCGCAATCGGCATGACACCGGATCGTTACACCCGCGCCGAGTTCCACCGTGACCGCATCCGGCGCGCCGCCAAGAGCCTTGCCGCGCAGGATGTTGGTGTGGCCGATGAAGCCGGCGACGAACTCGTTGGCCGGGCGGAAATAGATATCCTCCGGTGAGCCGAACTGCTGGACGCGCCCCTTTTCGATGACGGCGATGACATCCGACATCGCAAGCGCTTCCGTCTGGTCATGCGTCACATAAACCGCCGTGATCCCCAGTTCGGACTGGAGCCGCTTCAGTTCGACACGCATCCCCTCGCGCAGCGTTGCATCGAGGTTGGAGAGCGGCTCGTCGAGAAGAAGAAGCTTGGGACGGTGTACGATGGCGCGCGCCAGCGCGATGCGCTGCTGCTGGCCACCCGAAAGCTGCGTGGCCGAGCGGGCGCCATAACCGCCAAGCCCCACCACTTCCAGCGCTTCGTTCACGGCCTTGTCGGTTTCAGCGGCGGTGTAGCGTTGCGCTTTCGAAACCTTGAGCGGAAAAGCGACATTCTCGAACACGGTCATGTGCGGCCAGATCGCGTAGGACTGGAAAACCATGCCGATGTTGCGGCGGTGCATGGGAATGGAGAGGCCGGCCTCGCTGTCGAAGATCGGGCGTCCGTCGAGCAAAATGCGGCCCTTGTTCGGTTCCTCCAGCCCGGCAATGCAGCGCAGCGTGGTCGTCTTGCCGCAGCCGGACGGACCCAGCATGGTGAAAAACGTGCCCGGCTCAAGGTTGAAGTCCGCATCCCGGATACCGCCGGCATACTCGTTGCGGCCGGCCGGATAGACTTTGCTGATATGTTCAAGCTTCAACATGGGATTACTCCTCCCGCATGGAATTGGTCGATCACGCCTTGTTTCGGGCGAACGCATAGAAGACGAAGGCAAGGCAGGTCATGACTGCGGCCCAGACCAGACCGAAGGCGGCAAGCTCCCCGCCCTGCCCGTTGACCCACAGGTCATACATCCCGACCGCGACCACCTGGCTGTTTGGTCCGGCCAGCAGGGCGGCCACGGCAAGTTCCTTGGTGGCGATCAGGAAAATGAACAGCCATGCGGAAACGAGAGCCGGCGAAAGAAGCGGCGCCATGATCCGCCGCAGCATCGTCAGCGGCCCCGCGCCCGCCACACCGGCGGCCTCTTCAAGCTCATGATGGATCTGGAGTACGCCCGCATAGCTGTAGCGCAGGCCATAGGGCAGGTAGCGCACCGTGTAGGCGATCGCCAGCGCCCAGAGCGTTCCATAGATCGGAACCGGTACGGACAGGAACACCATGAGGAACGCCACGCCCATGACAATGCCGGGGAAGATCAAAGGCGCGGTGGCGAGCTGGTCCAGAACGACGCCGCCCGGCTTGCGGCGGGCGCTGAGCCAGCCGACGAAAAAGGTGATGACGACGGCTGCGGTGGCGGCAATGGCGCCGATCAGGATCGTGTTGACGGCGAGGTCCCGATAATACTCCGACGAAAAGACCGTTGCGAAATTATGGAACGACATGGCCGAGAAAGCGGAAGGGCGAATGGCGCGCATGAACGGCTGAAGCGCGAGCCAGAGCAGCGCAAGCAGCGGAAGAAGCAGAAGAAGTACGAAGTTGAAGATCACCAGCGCCTCGGCAACCCAGCGATAGGGACCGAGATTGAACGGACGCGGACGGAAGCTCTTGCCGGTAATGGAGCTGTACTTGCCCGCATTCTTGGCCAGCTTGCCGTAGAAATAAAGCAGGATACCGACGATCACGAGCAGAACCACCGAATAGGCGCTGGCATAGCCGAGATCAGGCGGAATGGTTTCCTTGATCGACTTGTAGACATCCGTGGTCAGAACGTCGATGCCGCCCGGCATGCCCACCATGGCAGGCACCTCGAACGCCTCGACGGCGCGAATGAACACGAAGAGGGCAAGCGCCAGAATAGCCGGCATCGCCATCTTGATGGACACGTTCCAGATCGTCTGGAACACATTGGCGCCGCTCATGCGCGCGGCCTCTTCCAGATCGGCATTGGCAACACGGAACGTGGACGAGAGCAGCAGAAAAACGAGCGGCGACCACAGGAAGCCCTCGATCAGCACCATGCCGAACATCGAGTAGACATCGATAAGCACGCCGCGCGAACCGGTGACCATGCGGAAGACATCGTTGATAGGCCCGGCCTTACCCAGCAGGAACAGCCAGGCGCCGACATAAAGAATATAGGGCGTGCCGAGCGATATGATGGTGGTCATGTAGGCCAGCGGCTTGAAACGCATGTTGGTGCGTTCCACGAGCCATGCCTGCGCGCCGCCGAACAACAGCGCCACGACGGTGGAAAACACCGCGAACACGATTGAATTGTAGGTACTCGTCAGAACGCCGGTCGTCGTAAAGAAGCGCGTGAAATGCGCAATGGTTAGGCCGCCGAAGCTTGCGTCCGGATTGGTGATCATGACCGAGCGCGCGATCAGGATGGCGACCGACGGCAGGACGAGAACGGCCAGCACGACCCCAAGCACGGCCGTGAGCCAGAATGTCGGGTTACGGCTCCTTCGAGGCAAACTGGGAGCCTCTGCTCCGGCACGGTTCATGGAAATCTGTTCGGTCATAGCCATCAGCGGCCTCCGGCTGATCAAATCCTTGCCACGGCCTGCATATGCGACCGTGACGGCACTGTTCTTGCAGGAAAAGCCCGGGTGATGCCCACCCGGGCAAACAGGATCACATGAACGTCTTGTTGACGATCTCGATCCATTTCTTGAGGTTCTCGTCCACAACCTCGGGCGACATGAAGTTCGCCTTGAACGGCTTGGGGCCGGTCGGAAGAAGCTCCGAATGCGGAATCTTCACATTGGGATTGGATGGCAGGTACCCGGCGGCCGCAACCGCTTCCTGGCCCTCGTCGGAAAGAATGAAGTCGATCAGAAGCTTGCCCGCATTCGGATGCGGCGCATCCTTGACGAGGCCAATCAGGCTTGCGCTCGAGACCAGCGGCTCCATGCGGATCCACTCGACCGGCGCACCCTTTTCCTGACTGATGGGAACGTGATGGTTGAAGATCATCAACGCAATCGGGGATTCACCCAGAATGGTGCGATCCAGCACCGTGCGCTGGCTCGAGGTCATGTTCGTGATCTTCTGAGCGGCGAGCTTGCGGAGATAGTCCATCCCCTTTTCCTCGCCCATGGTCATCAGGATATTGCCAACGAAGCCGGCTGCGCCGGTCGGTTCGGGCGTCACGGCCCAGGCCATCTGGCCTTTCCATTTGGGATCGAGAAGATCCTCGTAGGTTTTCGGCGCTTCTTCAGCGGTGACCTGATCCGTGTTGTAGGCGGCGGTCAGATAGTAGAAATTCTCCGCGTGCCAGTAACCCTTGGGGTCCTTGAATTCAGGCGCGAGGCTCGCGGCCGAATCCGGCGTATAGGGCGCCACCATGTCGGCCGCACGGATGGAGGAATAGGTGCCTGTGCCGTCGAACACGTCGCCGATCCGGTTGCGGGCCTGCCCTTCATTGATGACCTTGAGCGCCATGTCGCCACTGTTGCCGCGGGCAAACTCCACCTTGACGCCCGGATACTTCTTCTCGAAGGCGGCGGCGATCGGCCGGACAGCCTGATCGACGATCATCGTCGTGTACCAGACCACCTTGCCTTCCGTCTTGGCGGCGGCAATCAGTTCGTCGCTGGCCGCGCGCGCCGAAGACGCCCAACACACGAGACCGGCAACCGTGGCGGCCAGCATTGCATTTGCAACAGATTTCATCTCCAACTCCTCCCAGTGACGGTGCGCCGCTTCCTCCAGGCGCGACCGATCAGCCCAAAATATCTATAAATCAGTTTTATGATTTATACAAGGCGAAAGCCACTTACAGAACAGGTTGCGGCTCATTCTCCTGCAAGGGCGGCAGATTGAACACGCCCTTGTCATTGTCCGGAATCTCGTATTCCACGCCCTCCGGCAGCGGGATGCGATGTGCGTTCAAGGTCATAGCCACCATCGAGTAGTAACCGGCAACCGCCGTCAGTTCGACAACGCCGACCTCGCCCCAGCGCTTTTTCACCGCCTCATAGGCGGTATCGGCAATATCGCCGGCGCTCAGAAGCTGGCGCACATATTCATAGACCTCGGCAGCCGCATCATCGCCCGCGAAATTCGGACGCGCCCCACAGCGAAGCGCCTCGATCCAGCCCTCATCGACGCCAGCCCGGCGCGCCTCGCGTGCGTGAAGCGCAAATTCCAGCAGGCTGCTCCAGTGGCGGGCCGTGACCAGAATGGCGATTTCATTGAGCGCGAACGGTATGCTTGTTTCGTAACGCAGCACCTGCCCAAGCCGTTGCCAGCGGTCGGCAAGCACCGGATTGTGAAGTGCGGCGCGCAACGGCCCCACAAGCGTTCCACGCGGACCGGAAATGATATCGTTGAAGACAGCGAGCTGCTCCTTCGACATCTCATCGGGAGTGGGAAAGCTGATCCTGCCCATATTCAGTTATCCTCCTTAAAGAGACCCAGTTCCGCCAGAACTGCCTGTGTATCGGCCCCCAGCAGCGGCGGAGCCCGGTCGAACTCGAGTGCCGAACGCTCAAACCGCATCGGCGACACGACCTGCGCCACCTCGCCTGCAAGCGGGTGCGGCAGTTTCCGCAGCATCTGCCGATGCTTGACCTGCGCTTCCTCAAATACCATCGGCACCGTGTTGATCGGGCCGCAAGGGATCTTCCTCTCGCCCAGCCGGGCAAGCCAGTCGGTGAGATCCCGTGTCTTGAGGCGAGCGGAAATCAGCGGATGCAGCACATCGAGATTGCGAACGCGGTCGGCATTTTTCGCGTAACGCGGGTCCGTGGCCA
Organism: Allorhizobium borbori; assembly: GCF_014196535.1. Taxonomy (GTDB): domain Bacteria; phylum Pseudomonadota; class Alphaproteobacteria; order Rhizobiales; family Rhizobiaceae; genus Ectorhizobium; species Ectorhizobium borbori. The sequence goes on along the minus strand of NZ_JACIDU010000023.1, from coordinate 4,596 downwards.
GTTCGGGCATATCCAGCGCCTCGGCGAAGCGAGCGAATTGCTCGTCGTTCCCCACGGCCAGAACCATATGCCCGTCGCGGACGGCGAACACGTCCTGCGGCTGAATGTTCGGGTGCTTGTTGCCCTTGCGTTCCGGCACCTTGCCGGACACGAGATGGTTCATGGCCTGATTGGCCAGCATCGCGGTCGCGACGTCCAGCATGGCGAGATCGATGTAATCGCCCTTGCCGCTGGAATTGCGCTCGGACAGCGCAGCCAGAACGGAAATGGCCGCATACATGCCGGTCATGATATCGACAATCGGCACGCCCACCTTCTGCGGGCCGCCACCGGCTTCACCGTCCGGCGTGCCGGTCACGCTCATCAGCCCGCCCATGCCCTGGATCATGAAATCATAGGCAGCGTCCTCGGCCATCGGCCCATCCTGGCCGAAACCGGTGATCGAGCAATAGATGAGCCTCGGGTTGATTTCGCGAAGCTGCGCCTGCCCCAGACCGTAGCGATCGAGCGTTCCGACCTTGAAATTTTCCAGCACGATATCCGATTGCTTCGCCAGTTCGCGCACCACGTCCTGCCCTTCGAGGGAGGCCAGATCCAGTTCGATGGAGCGCTTGCCGCGATTGACCGAGAGGTAATAGCCGGATTCCGCCGTCGGCTTGCCCTCGGTGTCCTTCAGGTAGGGCGGCCCCCATTTGCGGGTATCGTCACCAACGCCCTTACGCTCGACCTTGACGACATCCGCGCCGAGATCGGCCAGAATCTGCCCGGCCCACGGCCCGGCCATGATGCGGCTGAGATCCAGAACCCTGATATTGGAAAGCGGTCCGGCCATGCCTCAACCTCCGAACGTGAAGGCAGCCGGCTGGCTGGCAACCGGCGGCACGGAGGCCGGCGCATCGTCAACCACCGCCGTTCGGGCAAAGCTGGGTCGCATCTCCAGCCCGGCAAACCATTCCGCAAGGCGCGGGAAGGCTTCGCGCCAACCCGTGCCGGGCCAGCGGAACTCCAATTGGCCAAGCGCGCAGAAAATGGCTATCTGGCCAAGACCAAGCGGCGTTTGCGAAAGTGGGTCCACCTCGGCGTCGAGCCTTGCCACCGTCGCCCGCACCTTGGTTTCGAACGCGGCGCAAATCACCGAATCGGCTTTCTCCTCGCGCGTTCGCTCGATCCGCCACAGAAGCAGGATATCCGTCAGGCCGTCCCCCAGCGCCTCCCAGCGAAGCTGGCGAAAACGTTCGGCGGCTGAAACGGGCTGAAACATTCCCGCGCGCTCGGCCAGATAAGTGCAGATCACGCGGCTGTCGAACAGTGCCGTGCCGTCTTCCAGCACAAGCGTCGGGATCTTCCCGAGGGGATTATCGGCCAGAACGTCCGGATTGGGTTCCGTCGCCATGGCAACGGCCGAACGAACGCATTCGACCTGATCGATCTGACCGGTTTCATTAAGAACAATCATCACCTTGCGCACGAAGGGCGAGCGCGGGGACCAGTGGAGTTTCATCACGTCAGGGTCTCCAGAAAAGCAAGCATGGGCGCATTGAACGCGTCGGGACGCTCGAAACAGGGCACATGGCCCGCCTCGGCAATGGTTTCGAAACGCGCCCCGGGAATGAGGTCGGCCATTGCGCGCATCGTTTCGGGAAGCTTTCCGTCACGCTCTCCCGCGACCAGCAACACGGGGCAATCGATCTGCGAAAGGCCAGCCGTGAAATCAAAATCGGCCAGAGCGCCGGCACAGGCGACGAAACCGTCAAGCGGCGTTCGGGCGATCATGGCCTCAAGCCGCGCCAGCCGCTCTCCGGTCGGGTCAGCCAACCAACGCGAGGCCGTCACCGAAGCGAAAGCCGCAAGCCCCTGGTCCTGCACAAAAGCGACACGTTCGCGCCATTGCTGGCCGCCGCCCGGCGCCGTCCGTGCCTGACCATCCGCCAGCAGCAAGCCGGAAAAACGGTCCGGGGCGGCTGCGACCGCCGCGAGCCCTGTGGGAACCCCCATCGAAAGACCGACATAAGCGGCGCGCTTCACACCGAGCCTGTCGAGCAGTTCCACGACATCCGCGCCAAGCCGGTCGAAACCGGACAGCGCTGACGGCTCAGGCGATGCACCATGCCCACGCTGGTCGTAGCGAAGAATGTTCCACCGCCCCGCCAGCGCCTCGACCTGGGCAGACCAGATGGAATGATCGGTGGCCAACGAATTGGAGAAGACCACCCACGGTGCGCGGGCGTGGAAAACCTGCGGATAGGCGGCAATGATTTGCCCATCACTCAGGGTCACGAACTCCGCTTTGGCTTTTGACACGGTCAGTTGTGTCATAACTGCGTTCCTCCCATTTCCACCGGACGGAAAACGTCACGCCTCACCGCGCACGCCAACCGGGACGCTCTGCCCCGCATCTGTCCTCCCACGCCCCTTCCCGAGCGCAATTCTCTAAAAGCTAGTCTTATGCTTTTTTAAAAGCAAGCCCTGTTGAGTTTTTCATGAGAGATTTCGGCAGCGCCCGCCATCATCTGGTTCCAGGCACCCTGCCCAGAGCCAGAATTACGGAAGCATCGACAATGACTAAGGTCGCTTGGGAGAAATGATCGGTGGCAAGATCCGAGGCAGAGGAGGTTCGCATGCGTCTCAAGATCGCGTCCCATGGAATGATGTAGCTCAGTTGATTCTCGAGCTTTCCGCCCAAGACCGGGAATGGGTCAACTCGCAGCTAGCAAGTTAATAAGCTGATCATCACTGATTGTGGCGATGGTTTCCAGCGTCATGTAGCGCGAGCGCTGAACGGCCCACTCGTCATTTTGCTCCAAAAGCAGCGCACCGACGAGCCTGACGATGGCGTCGTTATTGGGAAAGATGCCCACGACCTCCGTCCTTCGCTTGATCTCACCGTTCAGCCGCTCGATTGGGTTCGTGCTATGAAGCTTTGTCCAGTGCTGCTTTGGAAAGGTCATGTAGGCTAGAGCGTTTCCGCGTTTTTCTGAATCGGGTTTGATTCCCAACTCAGTTCTTTTCTGATTCACTGATGCTGGCTGGATGGAGGTCAGCATCACATGACCGCGCCGATTTCGAATGATCTTCGTGAGCGTGTTGTTGCCGCTGTATCGAGCGGCGAGAGTATCCGGGCTGTGGCTGCGCGTTTCGAAGTGGCTGCGTCTTCGGTAGTGAAGTGGTCTCAGCGCCATCGCGCGACCGGATCGGTTCGTCCAAGCAAGATGGGTGGTTATCGCAAACCTGTTCTGGAGCCGCATCGTGACTTCATTGCCGAGCGGCTCGCTCAAAATCCGCATCTGACGCTACATGGACTGAAGGCCGAACTCGCTTCGCGAGGTCTCACCGTCTCGCATAATACGATTTGGAAGTTCATCCGCAGCGAGGGGCTACGCTTCAAAAAAAACGCTGTTCGCCCTTGAACAGTCTCGTGCCGATGTCGCCCGCAGACGAGAGCGATGGAGGACCTTGCAGCAGCACCTCGATCCCGAACGGTTGGCTTTCATCGATGAGACCTGGATCAAAACCAACATGACGCCGATCAGGGGCTGGGCAACGAAAGGCAAGCGTCTGCGAGCGTTTACGCCGCACGGTCACTGGCGCACGCTGACATTCCTGGGTGCCTTGAGGGCCGACCGGCTGACCGCGCCCTGTGTCTTCGATGGACCGATCAATGGCGGGTGCTTTCGCGCCTATGTCGAGCAACAGTTAGTGCCGGTGCTCAAGCCAGGAGACATCGTCGTCATGGACAATCTCGGCAGTCACAAGTCGGCGACAATCCGATAATTGATCAAGGCCGCCGGTGCCCGGCTTTGGTTCCTGCCACCCTACTCGCCAGACCTCAATCCGATCGAGCAGGCCTTCTCGAAGATAAAGCATTGGATGCGAAACGCACAGAAGCGGACCATCGAAGATACCTGGCGTCATATCGGCAGGCTGGTCGAAACAATCCAGCCCGCCGAATGCGAAAACTATCTCACAAATGCTGGCTATGGTTCCGTTAAAAGGTGAAATGCTCTAGGACGTCTTCTTCTGCGGCATCCATGAGGCCGGCGAGTTTCGGCACTTTTGGCCTTATCTGATCGGCAACACTACGTCACTGTTGGCTGGCAGCTTCAGGCGTGTCCTGGGCAAAGGCCGTTGCAATGAAGGCTGAGACGACGCGCCGTCCACTCTTTCCAGCATGCGCCAATGCATTGCGCATGAAGTGAACCCGGCATCTTTGCCAGGTCGCGGATAGGACCTTGGAAACAGTGGCTTTGATGCCTTCGTGAGCGTCGGATACGACGAGCTTAACACCGCGCTGGCCGCGGCGCGCCAGCTTGCGCAGGAGCTCCGTCCAGATCGGTTCGGCCTCGGAAGTGCCGATTTCCATGCCTAGCACTACTTTGGCAGTTTAGATTCTCGGGCGTGTGCCAGCAGCTTCTGACAGTGCGGGCATCTGCCGGGTGGCGACCGTGTGAAGAGGTCGAGAATGGCTTGTCTAATCGCTGGCATGCTCGGTTGTGGCGGTGGACCGCCGACTCTTTTTTCCGTCCCGCAGCTTTGAGGCGGCGGGCTTGGAGAAAGGCGTAGGCGATCATGGTCATCAAGGCGTGTCTATGTAATCCA
>NZ_JACIDU010000022.1 GCF_014196535.1 Allorhizobium borbori | reverse complement strand
CATTTCACGATCCGTCCCCCATCGCCGGAGAAGGATGGCCGTCCTCTCCGGCGCTTCTTTATCTCATGAAGAAGCACGGAAATCATAAGACAAGCGTGGCACTATCGTTTCCTATGAGACAATCTGATGTTGGGCAAAGAAATGCGGCCTGGGCTACGCCACTCGCTTGCGTAAGAAGCCGCCAAGTCTAAATGATATTTGGCATCTGGACGGGTGGTCGTGATGATCAGTGGCCGGGATGCTGGCTCTGGCGCGCTGTGGATTAGGACGGCTAAGTCCTCAATGAGGTCGTTCAAATCCGCCGCAATGCCAAGGCTGTCAGGCGCCCGCTGTTCCGTTTGATGAAGAAGCAGGGGTGTCAACTCGTCTCAACGAGACGCACTGCTTCTGCACGGAACTCCGGCATCACGCCCGCATGGCGGCCACGACCGCCCAATGTCTTCTTCTCTTCTTTAATGGATCAAACTCCTATCAAATTTGAGGAGTTCGCTCTCCACTTTTTCCGGGCAAGTCCACTGCGCATCGTCCTGCAGCGATGGTCCACTGGAAAGGCATCGCCGGAATTGTCGCTTGATCACTCCGCTGCATGCCCCATCAGTAGCTGTGGCGCTTAAACAGCGAATGACGAAGCCGGCACGAAAGAAGGGCATCGTCATGGAGCATTCCGGCATCAAATTGACGAGGTCTGTCGGCAAGGCAGCGCTTCTGCTTCACGTCCGGATCCGTTGGAGAGGGATCATTCCTTCAGCTTCTGGTAGACAGCAGTCGCCGTCTGCTCATCAATCACGATCACGTTGGCCATCTTGGTTTTCAGCATTGCGCAAATTGCTTCCACCTTTTCCATCCCGCCGCCGACGCAGATGCGGGCCGGCACCTTATGCAGATCGTCGAACGCCATCGTGATGTGGCGATCATCGAATTCGCTGCGGATGATGTTGCCCTGCCGGTCGAAGAAGAAGCCCGAGGCGAAGCCCACCGCACCGGCCTTGCGGTAAACGGCGACCTCTTCCATCGTCATGAAACCGCCTTGAACAAGCAGCGTCTCGCCTTCGAGCTGCGTGACGCCGAAGATCGACTTCGTGCATTGGCGCAGCAATGAAAAGTGATCGCGGATTGCGGGTTCGTTGAGCAGGATCTGCTTGACGGTTGAGGATGAAACGACACCCGGCGCATGCAGGTTTACTGCGCGTGCATTCAGCCGCTCCGCGATGTTCGAGGTGCAGAGAACCGGTGAGAAGTCGAAGGTCGCAGCCGAACTGCCTGTGACCTGCGCAACGGTCACATGGGGCAAGGAGGCGCGCAGCAGCGCCTTCGACAGTGCCATGATCGTACGGCCCCAGGCTACGCCGATCGTATCGTTTTCCGTCAGCTTCTGTTCGAGGACGCGCGCGCCGAGCGTGCCCAACTGGTCGAACAGCGATCCGCCCTGGCGGGTGGCCGGCAAAATGTAAAACTCCGAAATCCCGGTCATCTCCGCCAGTTCCAGAGCCAGATCGATCCGCGACATGCGTGTGGGGTCGATCGCAATTCGCACCACGCCCTCATCTCGGGCCTTCTGCAGCAGGTTGAAAATGCTGGCACGGGAAACGCCGAGCTGATCGGCAACCTCGTCCTGCTTCAGGCCGCGCTCGTAATACAGCCAGGCGGCCCAGAGAACCTCATCCATGCCGAACTGCGCCGGCGTTTCCTTGCGGCCGCCGGATGCCTTGGGCGTGGATGCGTCAGTCTTCTTCATGGTCGGTTCCGTTGTCAGGTTGGTTGATGGCTAGCACTACGCGAGTTTTGGCGTGATTTACAGGCCCTGAGTGCGATTTTTGTCATAAGCCATCACGTTGTGAAAATTGCCATTGACATATGCCAATGATGACTGACATATTTCATATCAACGAAATGCCGATGACTTGGGAGGAACAAGTGATCTTGCCGAAAGCGCAGCCCGGCATAAGGGCGATCAACTGGAACGGATTAATCGAGGATGTGACTGCGGGCCGTTGGCAGGACCCGGATCAGGGGCGGCCGGTCGATGTTCCCTTCCGCCACATTCACATCGGCGATGGTCTCGCCGATGACGCCGACAGCCTCTTGGAAAGTGTCATGCCGGCTGAGACCTATGCGGTGGTGTGCGACCATGACACCGCACAGGTGATGGGGGAGGCTATCACCCGCAGGCTCGGCGGGAAGGCGCGTCTGGTGCTGCTTGATCATCCCCATGCTGATGAAGCCGAGGTGCGAAGCCTGCAGAAAAGGACCGCCAATGTCGATGCTCTGGTGGCTGTCGGATCGGGCACGATCAATGATCTGTGCAAATATGCGACCTATCTGGACGGTCGCCCATACAGCGTGTTCGGCACGGCGCCGTCCATGAACGGATACACGTCCTCGACTGCTTCCATCACGCTGGATTCCGGCCTAAAAACCACGCAGAAAGCCCACGCAGCCAAGGGCGTTTTTATCGATATCGATGTTTCGGCGCAGGCCCCGCAATATCTGATCGGCGCCGGGCTTGGCGATAGCCTCTGCCGGCCGACGGCGCAGATCGACTGGTATTTCTCCCATGTCATGTTCGGCACACGCTATGCGACGGCGCCCTATCTGATGCAGGAAAAAGACGAGTGCTCCGTGCTCGACCGTTCCAGCGGCCTCGGTCAGCGTGACCACGATGCCATCGGTTATCTCCAGCGCCTGCTGACACTGGCAGGCCTTGGTATTGCCGTTGTCGGCCTCAGCCATCCCGGTTCGATGGGCGAACACCAGATTTCCCACTGGATCGACAGTTTTGCGGGTGACCGGCATCCGGGAACCGTTCACGGCCAGCAGGTCGGGGTTGCTTCCGTCACCATGGCCCGTCTCCAGAAGCGCATTCTCGCCATGGAAGAAGCGCCGCGCATCGGCCCCAATATTCCCGACGAAGCCGGGATCATGGCCCGCTACCCACACGCTGCGGTCGCCGATTGCCTGACGGCGGCGAGGGCCAAGGCGATGGATGGGGAGGCTGCCGAACGCTTCAATGCGAGGCTTGCGGCGATCTGGCCCGAACTGCGGCGCACGCTCAGTGCCATGGCAATCGACCCGGACGAGATGGCGGCGCATTTGCGGGCCGCCGGCGGTGGCGCAACCTATGCCGAAATCGGCATGGACCGTGATCTTTATGTCGAGGCGCTGCGTCGCTGCCCGGAAATGCGCGACCGTTATTCGATGCTCGATCTCGCGATCGGGATGGGCATCCTCGAAGACTTCATTGAGGAGTATGTCTGATGCGACCCTTGAGCGAACTTGACCGGGGCGTTTTGTCCGACTGTCTGGCCGTCTTCACCGATATTGACGACACGCTGACCACCGGCGGGCAGTTGCCAGCCGCTGCCTACGCCGCGCTGGAACGTCTTGCGGCTGCCGGGTTGCAGGTCGTGCCCATCACCGGTCGCCCGGCCGGCTGGTGTGACATGATCGCCCGTTTCTGGCCAGTGGCCGGTATCGTCGGCGAAAATGGCGCTTTCTATTTCTCCTATGACCGCCAGGCCCGCGTCATGAACCAGCGCTTCTTCGCGACGGACGACGAGCGTCGCCACAATCGGGAAAAACTCAACGCGTTGAGGGAAAAGATCCTTCGCGAGGTGCCGGGCGCAGGCATCGCCTCCGATCAGCTTTACCGTGAAGCTGATCTGGCGATCGATTTCTGCGAGGATGTGCCCCCCCTGCCGGAAGCCGCCGTGCAACGCATTCTCGATCTTTTCAAGGAGGCGGGCGCGGTGGCAAAAGTCTCCTCCATCCATGTCAATGGCTGGTTCGGTGATTACGACAAGCTATCGATGGCGCGCATCTTCACCCGTGACGTCCTCGGTTTCGATATCGATGATATGCGCGACCGCGTGGTTTTCGTTGGTGACAGTCCCAATGACGGGCCGATGTTCGGCTTCTTTCCGAATTCCTGCGGCGTGGCGAATGTGCGCGAATTCGCCGAGGGCAGCTTCACTCCGCCAGCCTTCGTAACGGAGGCGGAGGGTGGGGAAGGCTTCGTTGAAGTGGCGGAGCGCATCCTTGCGGCGCGGTCAGCAACTGCGGAACGGATGGTGGCCAATGTCTGATACGCTTTACGATCTTGCGATCATCGGCGGCGGCATCAATGGCTGCGGCATTGCGCGCGACGCGGCGGGACGCGGATACTCCGTCTATCTCTGTGAAAAGAACGATATCGGTGGTGCGACATCGTCTGCCTCCACCAAACTTCTTCACGGCGGCCTTCGCTATCTCGAGCATTATGAATTTCGACTGGTGAAAGAGGCGTTGCTGGAACGGGAGACCCTGTGGTCCATCGCGCCGCATATCGTGCGGCCCCTGCGGTTCATCCTGCCCTACAGCAAGGGCATGCGTCCTGCCTGGATGCTCCGCCTGGGACTGTTCATCTACGATCATCTTGGCGGTCGCAAGCTTCTGCCTGGCACCCGTCGTGTCGACCTGGCGCGGGGACAGTTCAGCCAGGGCCTGCGCAGTGATCTCAGGCTCGGTTTCGAATACTCCGACTGCTGGGTGGAGGATAACCGGCTGGTGGTGCTAAACGCGATCGATGCGCAGGAAAAGGGCGCGGTGATCCGCACCCGCACGGCCTGCGTCGCCGCCCGTCCCCTTCCGCAAGGCGGATGGCAGGTCGTGACCGAGGATGCTGAAACCGGTCGCCGCGAAACCATCAGGGCGCGGATGCTCGTGAATGCCGGTGGCCCCTGGGCCAACGCCATCGTTCGTGAAATCGCCGGCCGCGTGCCGCGCGGCCGTGTGCGTCAGGTGCAGGGTTCCCACATCGTCGTGCCGAAGCTTTACGATCATGACCGCTGCTTCATATTCCAGAACAGCGACGGGCGCATTGTCTTCACCATTCCCTATGAGGACCAGTACACGCTGATCGGCACCACCGACCGGGATTACCCAGGGGACCCTGCCGATGTCGCAGCTTCAGAAGAGGAGATCGCCTATCTCTGCAATCTGGCCAGCACCTATTTCAGGATGCCGGTCGAACCTGCGGACGTCGTCTGGACCTATAGCGGTGTGCGCCCGCTTTACGATGACGGGTCCTCTGCCGCGCAGGCGGCGACGCGCGACTACGTGCTGGAGGTGGACGACAGCCTGAAGGCACCGGTGCTCTCGATCTTCGGCGGCAAGATAACGACCTATCGCCGTCTGGCAGAATCCGCGCTGGACCTGGTGGAAGAGCGTCTCGGTCAGACGCTGCGGCAATCCGGCTTCTCGAAGGGCTGGACCGGCACCACCCCGTTGCCAGGCGGGGACTTCGCCCCAGGCGATTTCGATGTGCAAGTAGTTCGCCTTAAAAGGGAATATGGGTTCCTGCCGGATGGGCTCGCGACCCGGTTGGTCCGCCAGTATGGCACCCGCGCATGGCGTCTCCTGGCAGGCAAGGAGAAGCTGGGCGATCTTGGCCGCCACTTCGGCGCAGATCTGACACAGGCGGAGGTCGACTTTCTCTGCGCGAACGAATGGACGCGCAGCGCCGATGATATCCTGTTCCGCCGCAGCAAACTTGGTCTGCGCATGACGGCTGCGGAGATCGCCGGTCTCGAAGCCTACCTGAAGGGAACCTACGAACAGCGAAGAAGCGCATAGCGATACGGTGCGTGTCGACAGGGAAGAGGAGCCCTGTCGACCGGTAAGGCACCGAGGCACACATGAATTGGGAGGAGAAAGATGTATCTGGGCATCGACCTTGGCACGTCCAGTGTCAAATCCATTCTCATTGATGACGAGCAGCGACTGATCGGGGAGGCGTCATCGGCACCCCTCGACGTCGTGCGAGCAATGCCCGGCTGGTCCGAGCAGGATCCGGAGATCTGGTGGCGAGCCGTCTGTGAAACGCTTGACAGCCTGGGCCGCGCCCATCCCGTCGAAATGTCCGCCGTCGAAGGCATCGGCCTGTCGGGTCAGATGTATGGCGCGACCGTTCTCGACGAGGCTGACCGGCCGCTGAGGCCTGCCATTCTCTGGAACGACACACGCAGCGCCGCGCAATGCGCGGAACTCGAACGGCGTGTGCCCGACATCAAATCGATCGCCGGCCGCAAGCCGACACCGGGCGTTACCGCCAGCAAGCTGATGTGGCTTGCCGCTAACGAGCCCGAAACCTTCAGCCGGGTCCGCAAGGTTCTGCTGCCGAAGGACTACATCCGCATGCTGCTCACCGGCGAAAAGGTCTCCGACCTTGCCGACGCCAGCGGCACGATGTGGGTCGACCTCAAAAGCCGGACCTGGTCCGCGGAACTGCTTTCGGCAACGGGCCTGTCTGAGGATCACATGCCGCGTCTGTGCGAGGGAACCGAGGTTTCCGGCAGGCTGCGCCCCGGCCTTGCCCAGCGCTGGGGCATGGCAAGGCTGCCTGTGGTTGCAGGTGGCGGGGGCGATAATGCCTGTGGCGCCTGTGGGACGGGTGTCATCGAAGATGGTCATGGCACGGTTTCGCTTGGCACCTCCGGCGTTCTCTTCGTGGCCAACAACAGTCCCCGAATTGCCGAGGACTTTGCCATCGAAACGTTGTGCCACGCCGTGCCGGACCGCTGGCACCAGATGTCGGTCGTCCTCTCGGCGACCTCCTGCCTGACCTGGCTTTCCAAACGGCTGAAGCGCAGCCCGGAAGACCTGATTCAAAGCCTCGGAGCCGCGCCACGCCCGGCAACCGATGTGATTTTCACCCCTTTCCTCGATGGATGCTGGTCACCCCGCAATGACGCGAACATTCGCGGCAGCTTCCACGGGATTGCCCACCAGCACGATGACGAGGCGCTCACGCAGGCCGTGTTGCAAGGTGTTGCATTCGCGATCGCCGAATGTGCGGAAGCGTTCCGTGAGAGCGGTACCGAACTGAAACGGCTGATGGCGATTGGCGGCGGTTCCCGCTCGCCGCTGTGGCTTTCGATCCTCGCGACGGCGCTCGACACGGAACTCGAACTTCCGGATGCGAGTGCGCTGGGTGCGGCCTTCGGCGCGGCGCGCCTGGGCATGATCGCGGCCACGGGAGCCCGGCCGAGCGAAGTTCTGCGTCGGCCGAACATTCTCGATGTCGTCCCCCCGGCCGCCGCCTATGCCGACAGCTATGCGGCAAGCTTCCGCAGTTGGAAACGGCAGGCTCGGGCGAACTGAAAGATTTGCGCCGTCAGAGGAGTGGCGGTGCCGAATAGACCGACATCAAGTCGGGCTCATTAACCTTGGAGGAGAAGACAATGTCAGAGACTATCGAAATGGGTGGCTTTGGCCGCCGTGCATTCATGACCGGCACGCTTGCCCTTGCAAGCGCGGCTGCGCTCTGGCCGAAAGACATGCGCGCCGCAACCGCGAACCGAACGTTTGCAGCGGCGCTTGGCTGGACCACCTACGATTCCGGCCGCCACCTGCAGGATGGCTTCAAGGCAGCCGTGGCCGAACTGGGCGGCACGCTCTCGATGACGGATGCCGGTTTCGATGCCCGCGTTCAGTCGGATCAGATCGATTCTCTCATCGCTTCGAAGCCGGATGCGCTCTTTATCACGCCTGCCGATGCCGTTGCCATTGCCCCGGCTGTACTGCGCGCCATCGCCGCCGGCATTCCCGTGTTCTGTGCAGACAGCGCGGTGCCCGGCGCCACCGCCACCACCACTTCAATGTCGAACAACTTCGGCATGGGGCAATATTCCTGCGAATACATCTGCCAGCAACTGAAGGGCAAGGGCAAGATTGCCCGCGTCATGCTGCCGCAAAACGAGAGCTGGGACCAGCGTACGCTCGGCATGGAATGGACGCTGCGGCGCTACCCCGACATCAAGATCGTGGCTGAATGGGCGTTTGCGCTGGCGGGCAATGTCACCCCGCGCCAGGCTGTCGACAATATCCTGACCTCCAATCCCGATGTCGATGCCATCTGGTGCGCCTGGGACGGCGCGGCGGTCGAAGGCACCCTTGCCGCTCGCGCCGCCAATCGCGGCGATCTCATCCTGACCGGTATCGACGGCGGTTCGCAGGCTTTCAACTATATCGCCGGCAACACGCCGCTGAAGCTCTCCATGGCCCAGAGCTTCTACGAAATGGCCTATTCGAGCGTCTTTTACGCGCATGAGCATCTCGCCGGTCGCAAGGCGCCGCGTCTTGTCGTGACGCCGACCTATGCGGTGACGAGCGACATGCTCCAGAAGGGCATTCCGGACGATTACGACGTTCCCGGGCGAGGCTCCGAGCTTGGCTGGATGCGCGCTGTCTGACACGGCCGCGCGGCTACGGGGCCCAGCGCTCCATAGCCGCGCACAAGGTGAGGAAGCAAGGTTATGACACAACCCGTACTGACTGCGACCGGCATATCGAAACGCTTCGGTCCCGTCCTTGCCCTGAGGGACGTCGCTTTTCATGTGGAGCGCGGGGAGATCCATGCGCTTCTGGGCATTAACGGCGCCGGAAAATCGACATTCATCAAGATCCTCTCGGGCATGATCCAGAAGGACACCGGCTCGATCAGGATCGCCGGGCAGGAGGTGGACCTCAGGTCACCGAAAGATTCGATCCGTGCCGGCATCGCGACTGTCCAGCAACATCCGGAACTCGTGCATGACATGAACGGGCTCGACAACATCTTCCTTGGTCGGGAAAGCCGCCGGCCTGGATTGTTCGGCCGGGTGGACCGCAAGGCGATGCAGTCGCGCGCCGAGGCTTTGCTTGCGCGGTTTTCCGTTCCGCTCGATCTTGCCCGCGAGGTTGGCAGCATGGCGGCCGTCGAACGCGAGGCCGTCGCCATTCTTCAGGCGCTTGCCGATGACGACATCAAGGTGCTCATCCTCGATGAACCGACATCGACATTGACCGATGTCGAGCGGGAAGACCTGTTCGAACTGATGAACCAGCTTCGTGCGCAGGGCATCTCGATCATCTACATCACCCACCAGCTCGAGGAAGTCTTTGCCATTGCCGACAGTTTCTCGGTGTTCCGCGGCGGCACCTGCGTTGCACGCATGAGCGTTGCCGATGCCAAGGCCTCCGACGTGTCGCTGGCGACCATGATGCTGGGCGAGGCGATCGGCGACATTTTTCCGCCGAAGGCCGATCCCGACAGCGCCGGTGAGGTGGTGCTCAAGGTTTCCGGCCTGGCCAGTGCCTCGAAATTTTCCGGTATTTCGTTTCAGGCTCGCAAGAACGAAATCCTCGGCATTTTTGGTCTGGTCGGCTCCGGCTGCGAGGAGCTTGCCAAGGCGATCTTCGGCGTTGAGGCGCTGGACCGTGGCGAAATCGAAGTCAACGGCAAGGCTGTTGCTCCGAAAACGCCTCGAGATGCGCTCGACGCCGGTATTTTCCTCGTGCCGGGCGACCGTCGCACGGAAGGTCTGGCGCTCGACCGTCCGGCGGTCTTCAATGTGCCCATGGCCAATCTCCGGCGCGCCGCCGGCGGCGGCTGGGCCCTAAGGGGCCGTTCGGTGCGCGCCGACTCGAAATCCCTGACGGAGCAGGTGGCGCTGCATCCTCCCAGTCTTTCGACACCGGCCAGTGGCTTTTCCGGCGGCAACCAGCAGAAGATCGTCCTGGCCAAGGGGCTCTACACCCAGGCGGACGTCTATATTTTCGTTGAGCCGACCATCGGCGTCGATATCGGCGCCCGCGCCAAGATCTACGGCCTGATGCGCGAGCTGTCTGAAACGGCCGCCGTCATCGTCATTTCCAGCGATTGCGATGAAGTGTTCGGCGTCGCCGACCGCACCATTGCCATGCACAAGGGCCGGCAGGTGGAGCCGGGCAGCGGCGTGTTCAACCGCGATGCGCTGCTGTTTGCCGGTATCATGGGAGAGAGAAAGCAATGACTGTCTTAAAGCAACTGCCCAAGGGTGCGGGCAGGGGAGTGGCCTTCGTCGTGTTGGTTCTGGCGCTGGCCTTGGCATTTGCGCTTGCCGAACCCCGCTTCCTCACCCATGCCAGCCTGAGCGGTATCGCCCGCCACATGGCCGCCAACGGTCTGGCTGCGCTCGGCCTCACCTTCGTCGTCATTGTCCGCAAGTTCGACCTGTCGATCGCAGGGGTGGCCGCCTTTACCGGCATGTCCATGGGAGCGGTGATCGCTGCGGGCTATCCATTGTGGCTTGCCATTGTCGTGGGCATCATGCTCGGTGCCGCCATCGGCGGCCTGTCGGGGTTTGCCATCAGCAAGGCCGGCTTTCCGGATATCGTGACGACGATCGCCATCGGTTCCGTCTGTGCGGGCATGGCCTTCCTCTACACTGGCGGCCGCTCGATCTTCCAGAACTTCTTCCAGAGCGGCATTACCGATCTCAATGACGCTCGCTTTCTGGGGATCAGCGTATCCCTCTGGTTCCTGCTTCTGACCTATGGCATCGCCTGGCTGGTGATGCACAGGACGCGAACCGGGCTTGCCTTCTATGCGACGGGTGAAAACCCGACTGCGGCGCATTTCTCCGGCATCGCCACACGCAAATTCATCGGTTCTGCATATGTGATCTGCGCGATTTTCACCGTGCTGGCCGTGCTGCTCATTCTCGCTGAATCCGGTAACGCCGAAACCAACAAGGGCGCCAACCTGATGATGCCGGCCTATGCCGGTGTTTTCCTCGGTGCGGCCATCATGGGTGGCACATCGGTCATCTCGACGTTTGCCGGCATCCTGCTGATTACCATGCTGCTCGACGGCTTCTCCCTGATGGGCGTGCCCTATTACTACAGCGACGGGGTCGTCAGCCTCATTCTTCTTCTCGGCGTGATCGCCTTCTCCGACACCATCCGGACCTGGGCCGGCGGTTTCAAGCTATTCACCAGCAAAACCAAACGGACGGGATCCGTTTCCGGAGGGCAGGCATGACCATGATCTACTCCACAAACTCCTTTCACAAGGATCGCAGCCGTCCTCTGGCCGCCCGCGTGGCGAAGGTGACGATCGATCTCTGGTTGGCGGCGACACTTGTCATCCTGACTTTGGCAATCTCAAGCATGCGACCGCAATTGCTCGATGTTTCCAACATCGCGGCCCTGCTCAAGACGTTCTCCATCATGGTGACGATGGTGCTTGGTCTGACCTGGGTGATCGCGGCCGGAAAGATCGACGTCAGTTTCATGCAGATTGCTGCCCTTTCCAATATGATCTGTGCGTCTCTTGCCGGCTATGGCTGGGGCTGGGCGATCCTCGCCAGCCTTGGCGTCGGTCTCGTCGTCGGCCTTGTCAACGGCTGGCTCGTGGCCTTCCTGCGTCTGCCGTCCCTGATCGTGACGATTTCGGTTGCGGGTATCTGCGCCTCGGCAGCGGCAGCGCTCGGCAAAGGTACGGTTATCCGCATCGCGGATGTGGGGCCGGTCGGCTGGCTCCTCAATACGACCCTGTGGGGCGCCGTGCCGGTTGTCGCCATTCCTGTGCTCGCCGTCGGCGCACTGGCCTGGTACATGCAGGAACGTCTGGCCATCGGTCGTTACATCTATGCCATGGCGCAGAACGAAGCCGCCGTGCGCGGTGTGGGCGTGCCCGTCGGCCGGCTTACCATGCTACTCTTCGGTCTCTCTGGTCTCAGTTCAGCAATTGCCGGCGTCCTGCTTGCGGCCAATCTCTCCTCCGGCCAGCCAATGATCGGTGGGCCTTATCTCATCAATGGTCTGACGGTTGTCCTGCTTGGCGCCATGATGGTGAGGATCGGCAAGCCCAACATTCTTGGCACCATGACGGCAACGCTCTTTCTCGGTGTGCTGTTCAGCGGCGCAGCCCTTCTTGGTCTGCCCGATTACCAGCGCCAGATTATCCAGGGCGTGCTGCTGGCGCTCGGTCTCGGTGTTGCAGCGGTGGCCTCGCGCCATCACGGCGCGAACAAGAGGGGACATTGATATGGTCAGCCTGACACCAACCGTCACCATCGGCCTTGATTGCGGCACCGGCGGAGCGCGGGCGATGATCTGCGATCTCAATGGCCGGGTCCTGGCGACCGCCGCGTGCGAATACCGGACCGAATATCCGAAATCCGGCTGGGCGACCCAGAATCCGCAGGATTGGTGGAGCGCCTGCTGCCAGGCGGTGCGCGAAGCGATGAGGATCGCCGAAGTTTCCCCCTCGCAGGTTGCCGCCATTTGCGCTGACGGCACGTCGAGTACGCTTTTGATGCTTGATGAGGACGGTGAACCGATCGGCGAGGCCATCCTGTGGATGGACAATCGGGCATCGCCCCAGGCGCAACGGATCGGCGCCACCGGCCATCCGGCCTTGCGCCGTTCGCGCGCAGGGGTGAGTGCGGAAACGGCGATCCCGAAAATCCTTTGGCTCAAGGAAAACAGGCCCGAACTCTACGCCCGCGCCCGCTGGTTCATTGAACTTGCCGATTTCATCGCCCTTCGCCTTTCGGGAGAACTGACACTCGGTCAGAACCACACAATCAACCGCTGGTTCTATTCGCCGCGCGACGGCGGATGGCCGGAGGATTTCTTCGAGCGGATCGGGCTTGGCGGCATCACCCGCTTTTTCCCTGAACGGATGCCGGTTCTTGGCGAGGCGATCGGACCGGTCTGCGCCATGGCGGCCGCTGAGATGGGGCTGACGCGGCAAACGATCGTCGTGTGCGGTGGCACGGATGCCTATGTGGCAACCGTTGGCCTCAATACGCTGAAGCCGGGAGATACAGCGCTGATCACCGGCACGTCTCATCTCGTGCTGCCCACCATCGACGCCGATGTCGAGATCCTTGGCCTGTTCGGGCCGCATCCCGATTGCGTCGCGCCCGGTCGTTACGTGATGGAAGGCGGGCAGGTTTCAACCGGTGCCGTTCTCCGCTGGTGGCATGAACTCTCGAACGGTGGCGGTGCCGGGATCGAGGCCACGCTGCACGAGGCGGAAGCGGTTCCACTCGGAGCCAACGGTCTGGTCGCGCTGGATTTCTGGCAGGGCAACCGGAATCCCTATACCGATTACGACCTGCAGGGCGCGCTTTGGGGGATGACGTTGAAGCACACGCGTGCGGACATTACCCGCGCGCTGATGGAGGCCGTCTGCCTCGGCACCGCTAACATCCTGCGTTGCATTTCGGGGCAGGGGCTACCGGTCAATTCGATGACGGTAGCGGGCGCTGCGCTTAGGTCCCGCTTCTGGCTTCAAATGCACGCGGATACGGCGGGCATCGACCTGCTGATCCCGGAAGTGGGTGAAGCGACCGTCTTCGGGGCGGCGATCACGGCGGCTGTCGGTCTCGGCGCCTACGCGTCGCTCGACGAAGCCGCCCGGAAGATGGTGCGTATCCGCGACAGGATCGAGCCGGACCGCGAAAACCATGAGCGATACAGGGCGCTGATGGAACTCTACATCCAGACGCATTCGGCGCTCAGCCCCTTGATGCACGACATGGCCGAACGAAGCAGGTCCGCCATGGCCACCTGATACCGTCCCCCATCCCGACAATAACGAATTTTCAGGCTGCGGCCCCCGCCGCAGTGTCGCTCCCCCTTTGCCAAGTGAAAGGAAATGACATGGCTCACATCGGAGACTTGATTGCAGAGATGCTGGCGCAATACGGCGTCGAATACGTGTTCGGCATGCCGGGCGGCCAGACCACCGCGCTCCACGACGGTATTTCCCGCCGTACGGACCGTATTCGCCATATTCTGATGCGCGACGAACGCAACGCTGCCTATGCCGCCGATGCCTATGCGCGCCTGACGGGAAAGCCGGGTATTTGCGATGTGACTGTCGGCCCCGGCGCCAATCTTCTTCCTGCCGGGTTCCTCGAGGCGCTTAACGCTTCCATTCCGATGATCGGTATCATCGGAGAGCTGCCACTCGACTGGCTGACATTGAAGGAGAAAGGGATCGCCAGCCAGGGGTTTGACCAGTTGAGCTTCTTCAAGACATGCAGCAAGGAAGCCTACCTGGTGCCTTCGGTTACCGCGTTGCCGGAGATGATCCGCACGGCCTTCCGCGTGGCGACCGCGCCAAGACCCGGTCCTGTTGCACTCATTATCCCGCACGACATTTTCGATGCGGAGTGGGATGAGGATGTTCTCAAGATCACCGTGGATGATCGCTCGCAGAAGATCCCCTATCTGCGCAGTTGTGCACCGGAAGCGCAGATCAGGGAGGCGGCCACCCTCATCGCAAAGGCGAAGCGCCCGGCGCTGGTTTGCGGCGGCGGCGTTCACGGTTCTGACGCCACGGCAGTCGTCACCGAATTTGCCGACAAGCTTGGCGGCCTCGTCGTCACCAGCCTGTCCGGCAAGGGAGCCGTGCCGGAAACCCGTGACTACGCAGCCGGCGTTCTCAATCCGTTGGGGTCCAAGGCGGCCATCGATCTCATCAAGGAAGCCGATCTGGTCATCTGGTGCGGTTCGAAGGTCAGCCAGAACACCGGCATGAACTGGACGCTGCCGATGTCGGAGCAGGCGACCATTACGATTGACCTCGACCCGCTCGAGCATGGCCGCACCTTCCGCCCGACCGTGGCGATGCTTGGCGATGTTCGTGAGACGGTCGCCGCGCTCAGCAAGGCGCTGCCGAAACTTCCCGCTAGACGGGAATGGGCGGCCCGCATCGCGGAGGTGAAGAGCGCATGCGACGCCGACAAGCAGGCGGAGATGACCTCTGATCTCGTGCCCGTTCAGCCGCCACGGGTGATGAACGAAATTGCCAAACGGCTGGCGGAAGACGACATCATGGTTTCGGATGCATCCTTCGCGGCCGGATGGATTTCCGGCTATATTCCGGCCCGAAAGCCCGGCCGCCAGTTCCTCTTCGCGCGTGGACAGGGCGGTCTTGGCTACTCGGTGCCGGCCGCAATCGGCGCCGCTGCCGTCCGGCCCGATGCCCGTATCGTCACCGTCGCGGGCGATGGTGCCTTTTCCTACACCATCGGGGAACTGGCAACGCAGGCTCAATACAATCAGAAGATTGTCAATGTCGTTATCAACAACGGCAAGCTCGGCTGGATCCAGCTCTGGCAGGAGCTTTACTTCAACAACGTGCAGTCAGCCGTTCTGGAAACGCAAAGTGTGAAGCCCGGCTACGCGGGCGCTGCACAGGCGTTGGGATTGCTCGGCATTTATGTCGAGAGCCCGGATGACATCGGTCCGGCGCTGGATCGTGCCTTCGCCTATGATGGCCCGTCAGTCGTTGAAGTCCGCATCGATGACAGGGCGACGCCGATCCATTCGTTCAAACGGCGTCTTCGCGAGAAGGCAGATACGCCCTTCGCGCGTCCCGGCACAGTTTACAAGCTGAGGGACTGGAAGATTTCGCCCGACCTTTAGCAGTTAAGAAGAAGCAATGCCCGCTTTTGCGGGCATTGCCTTGCAAGACAGGGGTGTTCGGCAGAGATTTTCTATATCTTCGACAGGGTCCAGGGTTGAGGGGCCTCGGCGTCCGCATTGTGCGGAATTTCTGACAAGTTATGTCAGGACGTTCGACTTTATCAGTTCACTGTAGGCGATATGCTCCCATCGCAACGGCGGTCGTGCGTGTGGCTGCAACCCGGTCAGGAGACCGCCTGTGACTGATCACAGCATCAAAGGTAGAATCGTCACCATTGCCGGCGGAGCGAAAAATCGCGGTTGGCCGATCGCGCGCGATCTCGCTGCCCGCGGCGCCCAAGCGATCGCCCGTCAGGCCGGCCTGACGACGGCAGGTGCCACTGACCATTATCCTTGGCTCCGGTCAGGATGCAGTCGAAGTGTTGCCACCGCAAACAGGTCGGGACGGTCGAACGCATATCACTGCAGTCGGCATTCTTTGGACATCACAATCACAACGGCCTTCAATACCGTTCCTTTCGGTCGGACCGGTTCTGTCACCAACTACAGCCGTGATTGGAGAGCAACGAAACACGGATTGCGGTTTGACCGTGATGCCCATGCCGAATTCATCCGGAGACAGCGAAGAAAGTCGGCGATGTCGAGACGACGTGAGCGGTGGCGTTCGGTCGTGGAATGACCGTACAATTAAAATCAGCATTGCGGCCCTTCCTTTGCGGTCCGCAATCGGTTCGGGAGCAAAGGAAGAGGGGGCCTGTTTCATGCATATGCTGCTTGTTATTCTCGCCGGGCTTGTTCTGCTCGGTGTTTTTGCGTTGTTTGGAAAGTTGTGGGGCGGGGATGCCGCCGGCATTGCGCTGGCCGTCCGGTATTTCGTGCCCGTGTGGCTGCTTGTGGCGCTGACCAACATGTGGGTGGGCGTGACCAAGGCCGGTTACGGCGTGTCGGAGGAACTGCCGATCCTTCTCGTCGTCTTCGCCGTTCCCGCCGCCATTGCCGGTTTTGCCGCATGGCTCTTGCTGAAGTCCTGAGCGTGGTCGTAGCTTGGGACGGAATTCCTCACTCGTGAAAAGGTTTCCATGAGCCAGTCACTCTTCGCCCGCCTCTTTCCCGCCGATGCCCTGCGTAAACTGGATGCCGGCGCGCAGCCCCGTGTCACCAACATGGAGCTGTTCTTCGACCTGGTCTATGTCTTCTCCATCATCCAGCTTTCGCATTTCCTGCTCGCTCACCAGAGCTGGGAAGGCGTCGTGGAAGCCGCGACCCTGTTCGCCGCGGTGTGGTGGGCATGGAACTACACCGCCTGGGCAACCAACTGGCTCAACCCCGACCATCGCAACGGCCGGCTGCTGATGGTCTTCCTGATGGGCTGTGCGCTGCTGATGGCGGCCGCAGTGCCCGAGGCCTATTCGGAACGGCCCGGCCTGTTCGTCGGCGCTTACGTGGCGATGGCGGTGGTCCGTGCCGCCTATATGGCGCTCGTCTTCCGGGGGGCGCGCATGAGCCGCAACTACGCGCAGCTCTGCGTCTGGAGCGTGCTTTCCGGCCTGTTCTGGGTGGCCGGTGTCTTCCTGCCGGAGCACCGGATCTGGCTGTGGATCGTCGCGGTCGCCGTCGATTACGGAGCGCCCTATGCCGGCTTCTGGCTGCCCGGTGCGGGTTCCACGCCGATGTCCTCCTGGCCGCTGAAGGGGCTGCACCTGCTTGAGCGTAACCAACAGGTCTTCATCATCGCGCTCGGGGAATCCGTGCTCCTGCTCGGTGCCATGCTGGTGGAAAAGCCACTGGATGCACCGATGCTCGGCGCGGCACTCGTCGGCTTCCTGGTGATCGTGGCCATCTGGTGGATCTATTTCGTGCAACTTTCGGAGGCGGGCGAACACAGGTTCAGCCATGCCTCCGACCACACCAATCTTGCCCGCGCGGGGCTCGCCTATGCCCATGGCATCATGGTCTGCGGTGCGATCGTGGTCGCCGTCGCCATCGAGCAGATGGCATCCCACCCGGCGGAAGCCACCCATGCTTCCACCGCGCTGATCGCGTTTTCCGGCCCGGCGCTTTTCCTGGCGGGCAGCGCGCTTTTTCATCGCACCATGGCCGAGAAGGTGCCATTCAGCTACCCCATCGCCGTCTGCACCATCGGCGCGTGGGCGGCGCTGTCCTTCGTCATGCATCTTCCAACGCTTGCGCTCGGCGCCGGCGTGCTGGTCGTCATGCTTTTCCTGGCACTGAGCTGCCGGGAAGGGGAGGCCGCTCACAAATGACGACGGAGCCCGACGTTACAAGGCAATCGAAACGGACCCTGACGGCCAATGTCCTGCTGCTGGTCGCGATCCTGCTGCACAACCTGACCTATCCGCTATCGACGCTCGGCGGCGTCGGGCCTCTGATCTTCTACCTGTTTTATGCCTCGATCTTCGTCGCGGGCACCTGGGCGCTGGAAAAGGGCAGGGGCTGGCGGGCGGCGATCAGCATTTCGGGCCTTGCGGTTTTCGTCGTCGGACTGCTCAACTCCTACCGGCCGGGACCTCTGGCGGCGCTTGATGTCTATGTGACCTCGATCGTCTATCATGGGCTGATGATCGCCGTGCTGATCCGCTACACGTTTACGGCACGCATCGTCGTCACCGATGTCGTGCTGGCGGCGACCTCGCTCTATCTCGTCATCGGTTCATGCTTTGCGGCGATCTTCGCGCTGATCGACTGGCTGCAGCCGGGTTCCTTCGTGGCGTCTTCGGGTGCTGCGATCGGCTGGCAGCAACTCGTCTACTACAGCTTCGTGACGCTGACGACCGTGGGTTACGGCGATATAACGCCGGTCGGGTTCTATGCCCAGTCCTTCGCTGCTTTCGAGGCCGTGCTCGGCGTGCTTTATACGGTTATCCTGCTGTCACGTCTGGTGGGGTTGCATGCGAGCCGACCGACGGAGTGACGCGGTTTCGGAGGGAGTGGGACAATGGATGCTCTGGCCAGCAGTGCGGAAGGCTTCACTCATGTGCGCGTGATCGTCGGCATGGTCCTCGGTCTCAGTCTCGCGAGGCTGGTGAACGGCCTGACGCGCTTCGTGCAGCATCCGGGCAGCGTGAAGATCTATCCGATCCATCTGGGATGGGTGTTCTTCCTGCTCCTCACCATCATTCATTTCTGGTGGTATGAGTTTCACCTCAGGCTCGTGCCGCAATGGAACTTTCAGGTCTATTTCTTCCTGATCGTCTACACGATGCTCTATGCGGCGCTGACCGCGCTGCTGTTTCCCGACCAGATCACCGACTATCGGGGCTACGAACACTATTTCGAAGCCCGGAAACGCTGGTTCTACGGCCTGCTCGCGCTGACCTTCATTTTCGATATCGGCGACACGCTGATCAAGGGACAGGACTATTTCGCCTCGCTCGGAACCGAATACATTCTGCGCCAATGCCTGTTCACCGCCGCCGCCATCACGGCCATGCTGGCGAAGGGGAAACGTTTCCAGCTCGTGTTTCTGGTGGTCGGAACCCTCTACCAGATTAGCTGGATCATCAGGGTCTACGACCTGCTTTAGACGCAGGCTCCACGGTTGCCGGATTTCGACGTTCATCTCTGAATGCAGCCCCACGGGCTGCTCTGAGACCAGGGTTCGGACCGTCGCAGTGTGGGCGGGCACGTCAGTCTGCAAAAGAGCCCCTTTTTCGGAAGCCGGAAATCCGTGGTCAACCGGCGCTCGTTGATCGCTTGAACGCCGGAACCGCCATTACCTCGCCGCATCCTCCAGAATCATGTCGGACGCCTTTTCGGCGATCATCACGGTTGCCGCATGGGTATTGCCCCGCACCACCTGTGGCATGATGGAGGCGTCGACGACGCGCAGGCCGGAAAGGCCGGTCACGCGCAGGCGCGGATCAACCACCGCCCTGTCGTCCACGCCCATGCGGCAGGTGCCGACGGCATGAATATCGAAACCCGCCTTGTCACGGATGAATTCGATCAGCTCTGCATCGCTGCGCATGTCGGTGCCAGGCTGGATTTCCGAGGCGATATAGGGTTGCATTGCCGGCTGTTCGACAATGCGGCGCACCAGTCGGATGCCGAACAGCATGGCGTTGATGTCGTAATCCGTCTGGAAAAAGTTGAAGCGGATATGCGGCGGGGCCGAAGGATCGGCGGAACGCAGGGTGATCTCGCCGCGTGCGTCCGGCGCAACATGTTCCGGGCTGAAACTGAAGCCCGAAAACGGATGTTGGCGCGCGCCCTTGACGGTGCGTTCGGCCACGCTCCAGGCCGCCATTGCCATCTGTACGTCGGGGCGGTCCTGATGCGCGTCGCTGCGGGCGAAGCCACCGACATAGATGCCGGTTTCAGCCAGATAGCCTTTGCGCAGTACCGCATATTGCAGGGCGCTCAGCGCCTTGCGTACGAAGCTGTTGGCCATGTCGTTAATGGTGATCGGCTTGGTGCAGCGGAACATTAGCTGAATGCAGGTATGGTCCCGCAGGTTCTGGCCGACATTCGGATTGTCGAGAACGCAGGCGATTCCATGTTCGTTCAGCCGGGCGGCGGAACCGATGCCCGAAAGCATCAGCAGTTGCGGAGAGGCGATCGTGCCGGCCGAAACGATGGTCTCGCGCCCTTCGGCGAACAGGTGGCGGTCGCCGAGCCGGAAGCGGACACCGCGCACGATGCCGCCTTCGACGACAAGCCTTTCCGCTGTCGCGCCCGTCACGATACGCAGGTTGGTCCGGCCACGAGCCGGTTTCAGATAGCCGCGCGCTGCGCTCCAGCGTCGACCCTTGTGGATATTCATCTGGTAATATCCGAAACCGTCCTGCGTTTCGCCGTTGAAATCCGGGTTGTCGGCAAGGCCTGCCTGACGGGCGGCAGCGCAGAGCGCATTGGGCAATTCGTGGTCAAAGGTCTGGTCGGAGACCTTCAGCGGCCCGCCGACACCGTGATAGGCATTGGCGCCGCGCGACTGGTCCTCCGCCTTGATGAAATAGGGCAGCACATCGGCATAGGACCAGCCCGTGCAGCCGGCTTTCGCCCAGTCGTCGAAATCCAGCCTGTTGCCACGCACATACATCATGCCGTTGATCGACGAGGAACCACCGAGCACCTTGCCGCGCGGCTGGTAGGTGTTGCGACCGTTCATGCCCTTTTCCGGCTCACTCTCATACATCCAGTTGTAGCGCGGATCGGTGTAGAGCCGGGAATAGCCAAGCGGCAGGTGAATCCACGGGCTGGCGTCGGCCGGGCCAGCCTCGAGAAGCAGCACGCGATGACGGCCATTCTCGCTCAGCCGGGCGGCGAGCACGCTGCCGGCCGAGCCGGCGCCGATGACGATGAAATCGTAGGGGCCGCCGTCCCGCCGTTCGTCAGTCTGGGGATCGTTCATTGTTACCTCGAATATGGAAATGGACCGGCAGGCACGCGGCCATCAGGTGGGATCCTGCTTTCGTCCGGAGCGCAGCAGGGCCACCACGGCCAGAACCGCTACGGAAATCAGCATGGTGGAAATAGCGGCAACCGTCGGGTCGATCTTGTCGCGTAGCGCACTGAACATGACCTTGGGCAGAGTGGCGTTCGGACCGGCGGAGATGAACATGGCGATCACCACCTCGTCGAGCGAAGTGACGAAGGCAAGCAGTGCCGATGCGAACAGCGCGCCGCGAATCTGCGGGATGATGACACTTTTCCAGACGGTCATGCGACCCGCGCCGAGGCTTTCGGCGGCCAGTTCCTGATTGGGATCGAAACCGGCGAAGGCCGAGGACATGATGACGAAGACGACGGGAATCGCCAGCGCGGCATGCCCCAGGACAAGGCCCACCATACTGCCGACCAATCCGAGTTGCGCCAGCACGAAGAAATAGCCGATTGCCACGAGAATGGAGGGCACGATGGCCGGCGTCAGCAGGAAGGCACCAACAACCACTTTCACCCTGAGCGGCAGTTTCCGCGCGGCATAGGCTGCAAGCGTGCCTACGGGAACCGAGATGACCGCGCTCAGGGTCGCCGCGACGAGCGAAGCCCGCATTGCCTGCAACCATGCCAAGGAATGAAAGAAGCTTTCGTACCAGCGCAGCGAGGAATCGCGCGGCGGAAACTCGAGATAATCCGACGACGAGAAGGACATCGGTACGACGATCAGCGACGGCGCGATGAGGAAGATCATCATCACCAGCGCGAAGATCCATCTCGTCCAACTGAGCAGTCTGTTTTCGGCGAAACCGTCAAGCATGGCTTTCTCCCGAGCCGCCCATCGTCAGCCGGCGGATGAGCAGGCTGATACCAAGCAGGACGAATGTTGAGGCCAGCAGCACGACACCGATGGCGGCCGCCGCACCGAAATTGGAATAGGTGGAAAGACTGCGGGCGATGCGCATGGAAATGACCTGCATCGTGCCGCCGCCGAGAATGGCCGGAGTGACATAAAAGCCAAGGCTCATGACGAAGACCAGCGTCGCACCCGCGACGATGCCGGGCAGGGCGAGTGGCAGGAAGACCTTGCGATAGGTATAGGCGCGCGAAGCCCCCATGCTCGCCGCCGCCCGGATCAGGCTGCGATCGATCCCGCGCATCGCACCGATCACCGGCAACAGGAAGACCGGCAACATGATGTGCGTCATGCCGAGCACGGTCGCGAACATATTGAAGGCAAGCGGGAGCGGCTCGTCGATCACGCCCGACGATATGAGCCACGTATTGATGAGGCCGTTGCGTTGCAGGATGACAAGCCAGGCGTAGGCCCGCACCAGAAGCGAGGTCCAGAAGGGAAAGAGGATGGCGCCGACAAAAAGGGCGGCGGCGTGCGGCTTCAACGCCGAAATGAAGGTGGCGAGCGGAACCCCGAGGATGAGGCAGGCCAGAACCGTTTCCGCACTGACGGCGAAGGTTGTCACGAAGATGCGGCTATAGCTGGCCTGATCGTCAGTGCCTACGCCACCGCCATGGTCATCGGCGCGGTGGGCATCAACGTGGTTGGCCAGCGCCTGAGCGTCCGCGCCATCCTGCTCGGCTGCATCCTCGTCTTTTCACTTGCCAACGCGCTTTCTGCGGCAGCCCCCACCTATGGGCTGCTCATAGCGGGTCGTGTCGTCTCCGGCATGGCTCAGGGTGCGGTCTATGGTCTCGGCACCGCCGCTGCGGCCATCATCGTGCAGGAAAGTCATTCGACGCGGGCGGTATCCGTCGTCTTCGTCGGGCCGACTATCGCCATGGTCCTCGGCGTGCCGCTGGCAGCCTATGTCGGGGCGGATGGCGGGTGGCGAATGGTCTTCGTCGCCATTGGTGCGACCGCCTTTCTTGCCTGCATGCTGCTCCTGTGGGCGATGCCGCATCGCGTCGGCCTGCACATCGCGCCCGCCGGCCGGCTCGTCGGATTGCTTGGCAATCCGCAACTGCTGTCGGTCTACGCCATCACCATCCTCTCCTTCGGTGGCTCTACCATGGCCTTCACCTATTTCCCTGCCCTGTTCGGCGATCAGGACGTGAATTCCGGCTTCTACATGACGATGTTCGGAGCCGGCGCGGTGGCCGGCAACCTGCTTGCCGGCCGGGTGAGTGACCGGATCGGCTTTGCCGCCGCCGCGGTCATCGCCATCTTCGGATTGATCGCCTGTCTCGGGATCCTGCCGGTGACGCTGACAAGCCCGACCGCGCTGCCAGCCATACTTTTTCTCTGGGGAATATTCGCCTTCAGCCTGCCTCCCATTCTCCAGACCGAAGCCGTCAGGATCGCCCGCGGCAGCGGTCTTGCCGCTGCCGCTTCCAGCCTCAATACGGCTTCGTTCAACGTGGGGATCGGAGGTGCTGCCCTTTTCGCCAGCTTTCTGGTCCAGACGATCGGTATTCCCGCCATTTCATCGGTCGGTGCCGCCATGGCGACCCTCGCGCTGCTCCTGACGCTTGCCATCCGGATGCGGGCAACAAGACGACCTCGCTGACCCGAGCGATCCCGTCTTTCACCCCGTCAGATCACCACCCAACGGGCGACGCTTGTGCGCATCGGTTTCTTCCTTCAGATGGCCGATTTTCTTCGTATGATTCCCAAGATTGCAGGTGCTTCAAAGTGATCAGCAGGTGAATTGCATGAAAAAGCTGCTGACCTCCTTATCAAACAGAACGGGTTGTTCGACATTGATGGAGTGACCTCCATCGAGATCGGCGATCCTCGCGCAAGGCAGTGTTGCTGCAACGTACTCTCGGACGGGCTGGAAGGCGCGTTCGTAACGGCCGTTGACAAGCAAGGTCGGAACTGGCGTCGATCCGAACCGCGAACGGATTGACAGGTCTGGCAGCGTGAAGCGGAACAGATTGACGATGCCGGTCAACGAGGCGTTGTCCGCATCATGCGTCAGTTGCTCCCGAATGTCGGACTGAAATCGCCGGGCGTGAGCGGGATGGAAACGAAAGCGCCGCAGGGCTTCGCGTCCGTGTTGCTGCATGTCGGCAATGCGTGCGTCATTTTCCATGTGCCATTCCGGTGACGGTGTGGTTCTGAAGGCCGCACTGGCATTGGAAAAGGCTTGGGCGATGACGTGTTCGGGCCTGTCCAGCGCGTAGCGCAGGGTGAGTGCCGCACCAAAACTCTGGCCGCAAATATACCAGCGATCAATCCCCAGCCGCGCCCTGACATGATCGAGTGCGGCGACAAGCGCATCCGGGGTGTAGTCGAGTGGTTCATCCGTTGCAGGCGACAAGCCGTGGCCGGGGAGCTCCACCCGAATTCGCCTGAAATGACGCGCCAATCCTTCGTTGAGTTGCCAATGATTCCGGCTGGACATCATGCCGTGCAGGAGAAGTAAAGGCGGCTTCTCGCTAATCGGATCGACATCGGCGTTGAGTTCGATCATGTCTTGTTTCCTGAGAGGCATAGCTTGACGGACGCATGTCCGGTGAAGGTCGGATCACTTATATAGCTGTTTTAGAAGCATGGCCCGGATATGGAAGGTGCCGGCCTATTTCTCCTGTTCAAGCTGCTCACGATGTTCCGGTGCGGCAATAGCCAGCATTAGTTTTCGCCGTTCGTGAAGGCTGCGTCCGCGAAGATCCGCGACACCGTGCTCGGTTACGATCAGTCCGGCCTCGCTACGCGGCGTACTCACAGGGCCGGAAAGCCGAGCGACGATCCTGCTCTTTCCGGATGTGGCGACCGTCGAGGGCAGGGCGATGATCGGCAGGCCGCCCGGCGATCTATGGGCGCCACGAATGAAATCCGCAGCGCCTCCAACGCCGCCGACATAGGACGAGCCGACGGTTTCAGCATTGATCTGGCCGGTCAGATCAACCTCGATCGCCGAGTTGATGGCGGCGAGTTTATTCTGGCTGGCCAACACGGCGGGGTCGTGTGTGTAATGCGTGCCGCAGACCAGGATCGCGGGATTTTCGCGAGCAAATTCGTAGAGCCTTCGGCTGCCGAGCAGCCAGCCTGTGACTGTCACTCCCGTGTTGACCGGTTTGCAGGCGTTGTTGATCACGCCGGTCTCCATGAGCGTTGCAACACCATCGCCGATGACGCCCGAATGGACGCCAAGGTTACGATGCTGCACGAGAGCGTCGAGCACGGCTTCGGGAATTTGCCCAAGCCCCAGTTGCAAGGTCGAACCATCTTCGATCAGCCCGGCGACATTGTGTGCCACCTGCCTTTCAATGGGGCCGGGTACGATCGGCGGCAGTTCCAGCAAAGGGCGTGACGTGGAAATGATGGCGTCGATTTCGTCGGTCGCGATGGACGCTTCGCCGAACACATACGGCATTTGGTCGTTGATTTCGGCGATGATGATCCGGGCCGATCCTATCAGGGGTAACAGGTATTCCTGCACCAGCCCCAGGCTGTGCCGGCCATTTTTATCGGCCGGCGGTAAATGCAGCATAAGGACATCGACCGGTTGGAGCGCACTGGCGAACTGCGAATAGGGCACGGGCAGAATATCCAGCATGCCCGCTTTGGCCAGCCGCCTGTTATTGGCGCTTGCACAGTATGAGATAAAGCGTACGGCGTCGCCAAAAGCAGGTGAGGCTGCTTCGGATAGTGTCAGGCCTATACCGGCCCGAAAGCCGCCTATGGCGTGACGGTCGCGCATCAGCGCGGCCGTCAGCGTCACCGGCTCCGCTCCAGCCTGTCCCCACGCGACCATCGCGCCGGGAGTGACCCAGTCCTGCATGTGCAGGTCATCCGCGTGGATAGACCGGGTAGCCACCGGGTGACGGCGCTTGAGCCCCTGGAATGTGTCCATGGTGTTCCCCTGGAATGAAAGAGCCGGGCCGTTGGCCGGAAATGTCGCCGACATTTGTTGGAAAGCCTGCTCAGGCCGCCAGTTCGAGCGGCGCGGCGGTGCGGTTCTGCAATTCCGCCAGCGACATACCCTCGACCATATCGATGACGCGGAACCCGTGCGGCAGCACGTCAAGCACTGCGAGATCGGTATAGATGCGGCCGACCGAGCGTTGGGCTGTCAGTGGGTAGGAGCATCGCTCGACCAGACGCGGCGCACCGGTTTTCGTCACGTGTTCCATCGCAACCCAGACCCGGCGTGCACCGACAGCCAGATCCATCGCGCCACCGACAGCGGGCGCAAAGTCGCTGTCCGATCGTGCCCAGTTGGCGATGTCGCCACCCACCGCCACCTCATAGGCGCCAAGCACGCAGAGGTCGAGATGTCGTCCCCGTATCATTGCGAAGCTGTCAGCGTGGTGGAAATAGCTTCCGCCGGGGTTGAGCGTCACATGCTGTTTGCCGGCATTGATGAGCCAGGGGTCCAGTGTTTCTGGCGTGGCGGCAGGGCCGATGCCGAGGATGCCGTTTTCAGCGTGAAAGACGACCTCGATATCATTGGGCACATGGTTGGCGACCAGCGTCGGCACGCCGATACCAAGGTTGACGTACCAGCCCTCGGGAATATCGCGGGCGATACGGGCCGCGATCTGGTCGCGGGTGCGGGCTGTCCATGAATTGTTCATATGAGAAACCTCAAGCAGTAGGGGAACCGTAGGGGATGTGGACGACACGGTTGACGAAAATTCCGGGCGTGACGACCCGTTCCGGGTCCATGTCGCCGAGCGGCAGGAGATGTTGCGCCTGCGCGATCGTCAGCTTGGCAGCCATGGCGCAAACCGGGTTGAAGTTTCTGCCGGACGCCTTGTAGGTCAGGTTACCCCAGCGATCAGCCTCCCATGCCTCGATGAGGGCGACGTCGCCGTAAAGCGCGGTTTCCAGTACACATTCGCGCCCGTTATAATCGCGGACTTCCTTGCCATCTGCCAACCGGGTGCCGAATCCTGTCGGGGTGAAGAAGGCGGGAATGCCCGCACCAGCGGCGCGCATCCGCTCCGCCAGCGTGCCCTGCGGCACAAGCTCCAGCTCCAGCTTGCCCTCGCGGTAGAGTTCCTCAAAGATCGTGGAGCCGGGAATGCGGGGATAGCTGCAGATCAGCTTTCGAACGCGCCCCTCACGCAGCAGCCGCGCCAGACCGACTTGGCCATATCCGGCATTGTTGGCGACAACCGTGAGATCGCGCGCGCCCGTTTCGAGAACACCCTCGATCAGGTGCGTCGCCTGCCCTACGGCGCCGAAGCCGCCGAGCAGGAGCGTGTTGCCGTGTTCCAGCCCCTCCAATGCCTGGGCAACCGTTGCGATGGTCTTGTCAATCATTCCCTCTCCTCCCAGAGACGCCGTTTGTAGTCCGGGCCGCGAACATCTTTTAGGTGCAAAATGTTCGCAATACGGACAAATGTCCATCAAATATTGCGATGTGATTTGGCGTTGTCAAGCTGGCAAACGGGTTGCCGAGGGCGTTCCAGGTGGGGGATTTGCTGCGGAGCGCAATTAATACTTATTTATATCAATGCGATAACCGGAGACTCCGCACGTTGTCAGAGGTTTGCGAACGCAGGGGCGCTTGACGGCCTCAAAACATCGTCTATGCTGTTTATCGAACAAATGTTCGTATTGCGGACATTGTGGAGACAACATACGCTTCTTCAGGGAGGAGGAAGATGGTGAGGAAAATCATTGCATCGGTGATGGCGGCAGGTCTGCTTGCATTCGCCGGAGGCGCTTCGGCGCAGGAAAAGCCCAACGACCCAGCCAGCTATAAATTCGGGGCCATTCTGGCCATGAGTGGCAAGGCGGACTGGTATGGCAAGGTCATGAGCCGCGCCATTCAGTTGGCCGTTGACGAGATCAACGCCAAGGGTGGGGTCGATGGCATTCCGCTGGAGGCGATCATCGAAGATCACAAGAGCGGTGTCGCCAAGGAAGGCGTTTCCGCCATGAATCGGCTGATCAGCATTCACAAGGTTCAGGCTGTCCTGACCTCCTTTTCGCCGCCGACGCTGGCGATTGCGCCGATTGCGGACGAAAAGGGGATTTTGCTGCTGAACGGCGGTGGTACCAGCGCAGCGCTGCTCAAGGCCTCGCAGAACATGTTCCACAATCGCACGCTGGCCTCTGATCTGGGGCTTGCCGCAGTCAAGTGGGCGGAAACGCGCGGTCTGGGCGACATGGCCCAGATGGTCTGGAAGAACGATGCAGGCGAAAGTGTCGCCGCCTCGGCCCAGCCTTACTGGGAAAAGGCCGGACACAAGGTTGTGGCGACCGAGTTCGTCGAACTGGGTGCATCGAACATCGATACGCAGGTGGCCAAGGTTCGCGTTTCCAATCCGAGCTGGGTCGGCTTGTGGCTGTTCAGCCCGGAATCGGGTCTGGCCATCAAGAAGCTGCGTGAATTTGGCGTGAAGGCACCGCTGATCGGTATCGAGTATACCGGTGACATCAAGGAAATCGCCGGCAGCCAGGTCGAAGGTTTCGAATATGCCTCCGACTACTTCACCCCGTCGGACGAGTATCCATGGTCGCGGGATTTTGCCGCCGCCTATAAGGCGCGTTATGGCGAAGACCCGGAATTCTACGCCGCCAACTACTACGAGAACGTCTATGTTCTCGCAGAAGCAATCCGCCGTGCCCGCGCAAAGGGCGGTGATTACTGGGACGGCCGCAAGCTGATCTCGGCCATTCGCGAAAACCCGGTCTTTGACAGCGTTTATGGTGGCTCGATGACCTATCAGTCCAACGGCGTTGCCAAGAAGCGCGTCGCCATCTTCAAGGTTGAAGAGGGCAAGGGCAAGTTCGTTCAGTATGTCAGCCTCGATTGAAAGGCCTTGCGGCCGGGCTTGAGCCCCGGGGGCGGTCTGTCCGCCCCCCTCCACATCCATTCCTGACATCAAGTAGAGGGTCGATCATGGACCTTGTGATACAGCTATTGCTGAATGGCATCGTGAACGGCAGCCATTACGCACTTCTCGGGCTGGGCTTCGGGCTGATCTTTGCGACGACGCGGATCGTGCATTTCGCCTTCGGTTCAATTTTCACTTTCGGTGCTTACGTAGCCTGGTTTGTGTCCGGCTATATGGGCGCACCGATCTTTCTTGGGCTTGCGGCGGGTGTCGTTGTTGCGATGGGGCTTGGCGTTGCCTCCTATGTCGGCCTTTATCAACCGCTGGAGCGCAGAGGCGTCAGCCCTCTCATTCCGCTGATCGCTTCGCTCGGCCTGACGATCGTCCTCGAAAACTTGGTCGGGATCATTTTCGGGACCGGTGCGCGCACCATTGATGCGGAGACGAGCATCCATTTTCTTGGACCGGCGTTCTTTACGTCGATCCATGTCTGGCAGGTCGTCAGCTTCCTGCTCGTCTGCGTGCTGCTATATCTGTTCGTGAATTACACACGTTACGGCAAAGCCATCATGGCCATGACCGACGATCCGGAAATGGCGCGCGTCATCGGTATCGATACCGCGCGGGTTTCGATCCTCGTCTTTGCCCTGGGTTCGGCTCTGTCCGCCATTGCTGCCTTGTTGGTCACCCTCAAGGATGGCGCCAGCACGCATATGGGCTTTACCGCCGTCTTCATGGGCTTTGTCGCCGTGATCGTCGGCGGTGTCGGCTCGCTGCGCGGTGCTATTGCAGGCGGTTTCCTGCTCGGCCTCGTTGAAAGCCTCGGTCTGTGGAAAATATCGACCGAATGGCAGAGCTCCATCGCCTTCATCGTGCTCTTCTTGATGATCCTTCTGCGCCCGCACGGCCTTTTCAGTCTCGCGCGCAGGTAGGGAGGACACCAAATGGACTTTCTTTATCATATCGGCGTGCTGTTTTGCCTTTACGCCATCCTCGCGACCTCTTTCAATCTTCTCATCGGGTTTGCCGGGCTGTTTGCACTGTCCCATGCTGCGCTCTATGCGATCGGTGCCTATACGACCGCGATCCTGACCACCAAGCTCGGGCTTGCCTTCCCGCTGCCGCTCCTCGGTTCGGTGCTGTTTGCGATGCTCTTGAGCACGATCATCGCATTGCCCGCCTTGCGCGTGAACGGGCACTATCTCGTGATCGTGTCGCTGGCGCTGCAGATCATCGTTCTTCAGGTCATCCTGAACTGGAAATCACTGACGGGCGGCACTGACGGCATCGGCGGCATTCCGCCTTACCATTTCGGCAATCTCGTCATCGATACGCCGTTCCGCTTCATGATGGTCGCGTTCATCGCTCTCGTGCTGTGTTACTGCATCGCGCGGGTTCTCATCCGCTCGCCCTTCGGCCGGGCGCTGCGCGCCATGCGTGACAATGAATCCGCCGCCCAGGCCGTGGGTCTCGACATCCTGTTCATGAAGGTTGCGGTTTTCGCCATCTCGGCCGGTCTTGCCGCCGTGGCAGGCTCGCTGTTTGCGCAGTATTTCAGCTATGTCAGCGCCGAAAGCTTTTCCATCAACGAAACCATCTACATTCTCGCCATGGTCATTCTGGGTGGTGTGGGCAATTTGCGCGGCTCCGTGCTGGGGGCAGCCATCCTCATCATTCTGCCGGAACTGCTCAAGTTCCTGCCGCTGCCGGTGGACATCGCCGACAAGATTCGTCTGGTTCTTTACGGGTGCGTGTTGATGGCGGTTCTGGTTTTCGCTCCGCAAGGCCTTCTTCCCGAACCGCGAGGCCGTAAGGCGATGTGGGTTTCTCCGGATGGTGGCGATGACAGGACCGATGACGAAGCACTGCTTTCATCGGAAGGCGGCAAGCGAGATGAGATTGTGCTTGAAGGCCGCAATCTCGGCAAGCGCTTCGGGGGCGTCGTGGCGGTATCCGACTTTTCGATCTCGCTGAAGAAGGGCCGCATTACCGGATTGCTCGGCCCGAACGGTGCTGGCAAGACCACCGCCTTCAACCTGCTGACGGGCTTTCTCAAGCCGACTTCCGGCCAGATCCTGCTGCATGGCAAGGATATTGCCCGCAAGAAGCCGCATGAACTGGTCGATGCCGGTGTGGCGCGCTCCTTCCAGGATCTTCGGTTGTTCACCAATATGACGGTGCTGGAAAATGTGATGGTCGCCTTGCCAGGCCAGAAGGTGCGCAGCATCTGGCGGCTGTTCCTGACCCCCATGGCCGTTCGCCGCCGGGAGCAGGAGGCTATGCGCAAGGCCATGCATATCCTGCGATTTGTCGAACTTCACGACCGGGCCTATGAGACGGCTGCCGATCTTTCCTACGCGGAAGAGAAACTGCTGGTCGTGGCCCGCCTTCTGGCGACGGGTGCGGAAGTCCTGCTGTTTGACGAGCCGATGTCAGGTCTCGACCAGACCACGCTGCACGACATCTTCCCGGTGATCCGCAAACTCGCGGAACACGGCAAGGCCGTCTGCATCATCGAGCACAATCTCGATGTCATCAAGGAACTCTGCGACGAGGTTTTCTTCCTGGACGAGGGACGCACCATGGCTGTCGGCAAGCCCGACGAGCTCATGAACAATCCCGAGCTGGCTGAAAGGTATTTCAAATGACCGGTCCCATTCTGGAAACAAGGGGTCTGAGCGCAGGCTACGGCAAGAAGAAAGCCGTTCAGGGTATAGACCTTCGCCTTGCGCACGGGGAGACGCTTCTCGTGCTGGGGCACAACGGCGCTGGCAAGACGACGCTGATGCGGGCGATTTTCGGCCTGCTGAAGCCCATGTCGGGCGAGGTGTTCTACGACGGGCACGCGATCACCGGGCGTATTCCGGCCCGCAATGTGGCCGAGGGCATTGCCTTCGTGCCGCAGGGGCATGGCATTTTTCCCAGCCTGACGGTGCGCGACAATCTGGAGCTGGGCGGTTTCGTCGATGCCGATACCGCCAAGAAGAAAAAGCGGATCGAGGAGATCTACGGGATGTTTCCCATTCTCCGCGACCGTGCCGGGCAGATTGCCGGGACGTTTTCGGGCGGGCAGAAGCAGATGTTGGCCATCGGCATGGCGCTGATGCATGGGCCGCGTGTCCTGATCCTCGATGAGCCGTCCATCGGCCTTGCTCCCAATCTCGTGGGGCGAGTGATGGAGTCGATTGCCGAGATCAAGGCGCGCTTCGACGCTTCGGTCATCGTGGTGGAGCAGAACATCAAATATTCACTGCCCATCGCCGATCGCGTCATGGTTCTGAAGACTGGCGGAGTGATTTACGAAGGCGATCCCGCCCCGCTGAATGACCATGCACGTCTGGTGGAGCTTTTCTGAACTTCTGGCATTTTCCCGGCGCTGCGGCGCCGGCTCTTCCTGTCGAAGACCCAGGATCGGGCCTTCCCTGACAGGTGGAATGAACCACTCGAAAGACGGAATGAACGGGGGAGTCTACCCTTTGCAAAATGCGAACAAAAGTCCATTAACCGAACAAATGGAAGTGCAGCCGGCATTTGCCGAACGGTCGGGGAGGCAGGCATGAAGGACGCTTTCATCGTCTCTCCCCTGCGCACGCCTATCGGGCGTTTCGGCGGCGCCCTGCGACCTCTGACGGCCGACGCGCTGATGGTTCACATCATACAGGCTTTGCTGAAGCAGACCGGCATTCCCCCCGAAACCATCGGCGATGTCGTGGCTTCGCAGTCTTATGCCTCCAGCGAAGCGCCTTGCATCGGGCGTTATGGCGCTCTGGCGGCGGGGCTGCCGATCGAAGTGCCGGGCTTCACACTCGACCGGCGTTGCGGCTCCGGCCTTCAGGCCGTGGTGACTGCGGCCATGCAGGTCCAGACCGGTCAGGCGGATGCCGTTCTGGCGGTCGGCGTCGAGAGCATGAGCAACATCGAGTTCTACACGATCGACATGCGCTGGGGCCACCGGATGGGGAGCGTCCAGTTCCACGACCGGCTCGACCGGGGGCGGGTAAAGTCGCAGCCTGTGGAGCGGTTCGGGCAGATTTCCGGCATGCCGGAGACAGCGGACAATCTGGCGCGTGACTATGGCATTTCGCGTGAAGAGGCCGATGCCTTCGCCGTGCGCAGCCACCAACTGGCGGCCGCCGCCTGGCGGGAAAAGCGGTTTGAGTCCGAGGTCGTTCCTGTCGCGGTGCCCGGTCGCAAGGGTGAGACGACCCTGTTCGCACAGGATGAAGGTATCCGCGAAGACAGTAACGAGGCGCAGTTGGCACGGTTGCCGACACTGTTGCCGCAGGGCGTTTGCACGGCGGGGAATTCCAGCCAGCAAAACGATGCCGCCGCCGCCTGCCTTGTCGTCAGTGAAGACTATCTGAAGCAGCATGACCTTCAGCCAATGGCACGCCTTGCAGGATGGTCGGCGGTCGGTGTGGAGCCGAACCGGATGGGCATCGGTCCGGTACCGGCAACGAGACGTGTGCTTGAACGGACAGGTGTTTCGCTCGACAGGATCGATCTGATCGAACTGAACGAGGCGTTTGCAACGCAGGCGCTCGCGGTTCTGAAGGCGCTTGAAATCGATGATTTCGATCGGGTGAACGTCAACGGTTCCGGCATTTCACTGGGGCACCCCATCGGCGCGACCGGCATTCGCATGCTTGCCACCCTGCTGCACGAAATGGACCGGCGAAAGGCCCGTTACGGGCTCGAGACCATGTGCATTGGCGGTGGCATGGGCATGGCCGCGCTGTTCGAGCGGGTTTGAGCACCTCAGGAGGCGGAGGAGAAAGCGATGGTTGCCTATATGGCCGTGCTGACAAAAGTCATCAGCACCGAAGGATGGGAGCCCTATCAGGCGCGCGTCGCGGACTGCATTGCCCGGCATGGCGGTGAATATGTCGTGCGCCGCGGGCAGGCGCGGGTACTTGAGGGCGATTTCGCTCACGACCGTTTCACGCTGTTCCGGTTTCCATCGCTCGAAGCCATCGACCGGTTCTGGCGTTCCACTGAATATCAAAATGAAATCAAGCCATTGCGCGATGGTCTGGGCGTTCTCGACGTCTGGGCGGTGCAGGGCGCCGAATAGCGGACAGGCCCTTCGGGCACCCGCTTCACGCGATTGAGGGAAGAGAGACATGAGAGAAGTTATCGTTGCCGGCGTCGGCATTACCCGTTTCGGAAAATTTCTGGAGCGCAATCTGAAATCGTTTTCGGAGGAAGCCGTGAGCGCGGCCCTGAGCGATGCCGGTGTGCAACCGCATCAGGTCGACCAGGTGTTCTTTGGCAACG
Source organism: Allorhizobium borbori (assembly GCF_014196535.1). GTDB lineage: Bacteria > Pseudomonadota > Alphaproteobacteria > Rhizobiales > Rhizobiaceae > Ectorhizobium > Ectorhizobium borbori. Next base: position 12,327 of record NZ_JACIDU010000022.1, on the reverse strand, counting down.
CGGCCGCCGGTCTGGTCACCGGTCAGGAAATGATCCGCGCCGAGGCGGCGCTACGCAATACCGGGCTGGATGGCAAACCGATGTTCAACATCGAGAACGCCTGCGCTTCCAGCAGCAGCGCATTCCACCTTGCCTGGCTGACGATTGCCAGCGGCCAGGCCGAAACGGCGCTTGTCGTGGGTTGCGAAAGGCTGTCGCATGAAGACAAGCGGGTTTCCTTCGAGGTTTTCGCCCGCGCGGTCGATCTGGAGGAACCGCTGCCGGAAGGCTATCAGGCCGGAAGCGGGTCGCTGTTCATGGACCTTTACGCCGCCAAGGCGCGCAAATGGATGGAAGCGACCGGCGGAACGCGGGAAGACTTTGCCCGCGTCGTGGTCAAGAGCCGGCGGGCCGGTCATCTCAATCCCGTAGCGCAGTTTCGCAACGAGACGAGCGTGGAAGAGGTGCTGGCAAGCCGGATGATCAGCGATCCGCTGACACTTTTCATGTGCTCGTCCATCGGGGACGGGGCTGCGGCCATCCTGCTGTGCTCCGACGACTTTGCCCGCAAGCTTGCGGTCAAGCCGGTTCGCGTTCGTGCGTCGGCGGTCGTCACGGCCAGAACCTCCGGTGAGCGCGAGCCGGTGGCCGTCACCGCCTCGCGCAAGGCCTATGAAATTGCCGGTCTCGGTCCGCAGGATCTCGATGTGGTGGAACTGCACGACGCCTCCGCCCCAGCCGAACTCATCCACTACGAGAATATCGGGCTTTGCGAACCGGGCGGCGCCATCGGGCTTCTGCGCTCCGGTGCAACGGATATCGGCGGGCGGGTACCGGTCAACCCGAGCGGCGGGTTGTTGAGCCGTGGCCACCCGATCGGCGCGACCGGTGCGGCCCAGATCGTGGAGTTGACCCAGCAACTCAGGGGACAAAGCGGACCACGCCAGCGTGAAGGTGCCCGGGTCGCTATGGCGGAAAACAATGGCGGCCAGCTTGCCGGCGATTCCGCCGTTGCCTGCGTCACCATTCTTTCGGTTTGAGGAGGTCGGCCATGGAACGGACAGCCATCGTGACGGGCGGGGCGCAGGGCATCGGGCGTGCCATTTCCCGTGCCCTGCTGGACAAGGGATGGACGGTTTCGGTGTGGGACCGTGATCCGGAGGCACTCGATGCTCTGGTCGTCGAGGCAGGGCCGGATGCCGGACGTCTGTTGCCGCAGACGGTCGATGTCACCTCCGGAGAGGCGGTGTCGGCGGCAGTCGAAGCGCTCAAGGAACAGGGCAATACCCCTTCGCTTCTGGTGAACAATGCCGGTGTCTCCCGCGACAAGCGCATCGTCAACATGAGCGAGGAGGATTGGGACTTCGTTCTTTCCGTGAACCTCAAGTCGCAGTTTCTCTGCTGCCGCGCCGTCGTGCCGGGCATGATCGAAGCGGGGTTCGGGCGCATCGTCAACATTTCCTCCCGTGCCTGGCTCGGCGGGTTCGGGCAGGCGAACTATTCGGCGTCCAAGGGGGGCGTGGTGAGCCTGACCCGCACGCTGGCGCTGGAACTGGCCAGCAAGGGCATTACGGTCAATGCCATTGCACCGGGTATCGTCGAGACGCCGCTTCTTCTCAGCTATGCCGATGAGGTGCGCGACAAGCTCAAGAAGACCGTGCCGGTTGGCCGTATCGGTCAGCCGGACGACATCGCGAAGGCGGTTCTGTTTTTCGCTGACCCTGACAACAGCTATGTGACTGGCCAACTGCTCTATGTGTGCGGTGGCCGCTCGCTTTCCAGCCCCAGCGTATGAAAGGAAGCGGACGAATGAGCGTGGAGAGAAAAGATACCGGGCACATTGCCGTTCTCGAACTGAATGCGCCTGATTCCATGAATGCCCTGACGGTCGAGGAACTGCGCAGCCTGCGCCGGCATCTTGCCGATTGCCGCGATGACGACAACATCCGTTGCATCATCGTGACGGGAACAGGGGAAAAGGCTTTCAGCACCGGCGCCAATCTGAAGGCGACGATGCCGGCGGAAACCTCGTTTGCCGCGGGCGTGTTGAAGAGCCGCGAGGCTGAGGCCGATCTGGGTGGCTATACCCGTTTGCTGGACCTGAACGATCTCGATCTATGGAAGCCCGTCATCGCGGCCATCAATGGCTATTGCCTTGGGGGCGGACTGGAGCTTGCCCTGCAATGCGACCTGCGGATTGCCAGCGAGACGGCGAGCTTTGCCTTGCCGGAAGTGACTGTCGCCAGTGTGCCGGCAGTCGGCGGCGTGCAATATCTGCTGCGGGCGCTGCCTGCCGCCCATGCGATGAAGCTGGCGCTGACGGGCGGGCGCATCAAGGCCGACGAGGCGCTGCGGATCGGGCTCGTCAGCGATGTCGTGCCGGGCGATGCCCTTCTGCAAACCGCTTTCGACCTGGCCGCGAAAATCGCCGCCAACGGCCCGCTCGCGGTGCAGATGGTCAAGAAGCTGGCGCTGGAGACGGCCCATATGGCCCCGCGTGATTTCGTTGCTCACTCGAATGCCGGCTGGGGCCTTCTGCGCGATAGCGCGGACAGGATCGAGGGGCGCAGAGCCTTCGCGGAAAAGCGCAAGCCAGCCTATGCGGGCCGATGACACGCCCGGCCGGTGACTTGACCAATCTTCCCCCGATTACGGAACGAAACGATGAATTTTGAACTCGACGAAGAACAGGAAATCCTTGTGGAATCGGTGCGGCGCATGTCTGCCGACACGCTCCAGCCCATTTTGGACCGTCACGACAAGGACAAGCCGCTGCCGAAATCGGCGATGCTGGAAATCTACGAACATCTGGCCGGGTTCGGCATTGCCGCCGCGCGGTTGCCGGAGGAACTGGGTGGCTCCGGCCTTTCCATGCTGAGTTACGGTCTGGTGATGGAACAGTTGCCGCCGGCCATCGCCCTGTCGCTTCTTTCCCATGACGGCTCGATGACCCGCTTCAGCGCTGGCGCCAATGAAGCCCTTCGCAACCATTACCTGCCGGACTTCATTGCGGGCCGGAAGATCATCTGCACCGCGAATTCCGAGCCGAATGCGGGATCGGATTCCAATGCCGTTTCCACGCGGCTGGAAATCGAGGGCGACCGGGCATTCATAACCGGCACCAAGATGTGGATCACCAACGCGTCGATCTGCGACTGCATGGTCGTGTCCTGCTCCACTGGCAATGACGAACAGGGGCGACCCATTCCGCAGCGCGTTTTTGTCGATCTGGCCAAGGCCCGGGTCGGACTGCATGAAACCGCTCTGGCCGGTCTCAAACAGGGGCACCTCTGCGAAGTGGTGTTCGATCGCACGGAGGTGCCGCTGGATCACCTCATCGGCGAGCCGGGCGATGCCGGCAAATACATGACCATCGTGTGGAATGCCAACCGGCCGCTGATCGGGCTCATGACGCTTGCAATCGCCCGGCGTGCGTTCGACGTCGCCATGCAGCACGCCATGGACCGCCGGCAGTTTGGAGCACCGCTCGCGGCGCGCCAACTGATACAGCAGGAATTATCCGATATGGAGGCCGCTCTGGTCAGCGCGCGCCTGACCTGCCTGATGGCGCTTGCCAATCTCGATTCGGGGCGCCGGGGCAATGGTGTTTCGGCCATGGCGAAACGGCTGGCGACGCAGGCCGCTGTCGATGTAATCAACAAGGCAATGCATATTTGCGGCGGAATGGGGATCACGGAGGAACTCGGTCTGGCGCAGCTTTGGCAGGACGCGCGCGTGTTCCAGGTGCCGGATGGCACCCAGGGCATTCTCGCGCTTATCCATGGCCGGGAATTGACGGGCATCAGCGCCTGGCGCTGAAGGCCCGGACGGATGGAAACAATGGGAGGAATTGAAATGAACCGACTGCACTGGTCGCCGCGCTCGCCTTATGTCCGCAAGGTTATGGTGGCGCTGCACGAAAAGGGGATAGCCGATCAGGTTGAGACCGTGCGGACCCTCGCTGATCCGATCTTTCCGCCGGAAAGCTTCTTTCCGGTCAATCCACTGGCCAAGATTCCGACATTGGAGCGGGAAGGCGAACCGGTACTGGTCGATTCACGCGTCATCATCGAATGGGCGGATCAGCAGGCCGGAGGAGCGGTTACTCTGTTGCCATCCGACCCCGAAGCGCGTCTCGTCGCCCTGCGCGACGATGCCATCGGTACGGGGTTGATCGATATTGCCATGACGCGGTTGATCGAGGCGGTTTTGCGCCCGGACGACAAGCGCGACGAACGGATTATCGCCACCTGCAGGAAGAAGGCGAATGCGGTGCTTGACTGGCTGGAGGCGCATGTTCCGAACCTTGAGGCGCGGCCTTTCGATGCCGGTCATCTGGCAATCGGCGTGGCGCTTTGTTACCTCGATTTCCGCTTCGCAGCCGATCAGTGGCGTGAGGGACGACCGGCCCTGGCGGCCTGGCATCAGGGCTTCAGCGAACGCCCTTCGGTGATCGCGACGGCATTCCGCGACGATCCGCGCCCCGCGAGTTGAAGCCCTCCGGCGGGCCTTGCCAGCCATGGCCCGCCGTTTTCGTTACCAGCCCATGGTCTGGCTGAGCTTTTCGGCTGCCTTCTGCAGTGCGGGCAGGAAGGTGTTCTTCAGATCGTCCACGCTGTGACGTGCCGTTACGGTCGAGGCATTCAGTGCCGTCGTGATCCGATGGTTGGCGCCCATGATTGGGACGGCGATCGAGCGAATGCCGATTTCAAGCTCCTCGTCATTGATTGCATAGCCCTGCGACCGGATGCGGGAAATTTCCTGCCAGAACCTGTCGCGTTCAGTGATCGAGTTCGGTGTCAATTGCTTGAGTGGATGCGCCGAAAGCCAGCGATTGAGTTCCTCGTCCGCAAGGGATGCCAGCAGCACCCGGCCGATGGACGTGTAGGCGGCAGGCAGGCGCGTGCCGTTGACGATGCGCGAGGAATAGATGCGGCGGATTTCCGCGCGGTCAATATAGACGATTTCTGCCCCATCCAGAATCCCGACCGAGGCGGATTCGTCGAGTTCTTCCGTCAGCTTGTGCAGGATTGCGGACGAACCGTCGCCCAAGCCACGGGGCATCAGAAAGCCACGGGAAAGGTTCACCAGTTTGGGCGTAAGCCAGAAGAATTTGCCATCGAAATCGACATAATTGATCTCTTTCAGGGTCAGCAGCAGGCGGCGTGCTGTGCCACGGCTCAGGCCCGTCAGCTTGGCGGCATCGGTCAGCGTCATCCGACCCTGCTGCTTGACAGCGGCCGGGCTGGTGAAACATTCCAGTATGCTCATGCCACGCGCGACGGCGACGACGAAATCCGAACCACGCTTGTCGTCGTCCGTGTCCGGACCGTCGTCTGTTTCCGGTGTCATCGTCTTGCTCATCTTTCCCGGCGCTCCCGGTGTTCGTGAATTTCCGGCGGTTTGGAGCCGCACCTTTCGCTTCTCTATACTTGACATTGCGGCGTAAGGGAATCTACATTTTGAACAAATGTTCGTATTGCGAACATTGATGGATGCTTTCGGGCTTGCCGCCCGCTCCGATGGAGCGGTTCGGTCGCCGAGGAGCGGAAGCATTCGCGAGGATCATGTCAGGGAGGAATACATGAGCGAACTGGAACAGCGCATCGGTGCGATTGAAGATCGCATGGCAATTACGGAATTGCGCGCCCACTATTGCCACGTTCTGGATGACCGGGACTGGAACGCGCTGGCCGGATTGTTCACGCAGGACGGCGAATTCCAGGGGCTTGCCCATGTGAAGGGGCGGGATGAAGTTCTGCGCTTTTTCCGGGACACGGTGGATGGCATTGCCCAGGGCTTCTGGCACTTCTGCACAAACGCCACGGTGAAACTCGATGGCATCACGGCCACCGGCCGCATCTCGATGCAGTATCTTTCGGTCAAGAACGGGGTCTCCTATGTCTCTGCCGGGCATTACGACGATGAGTTCCGCAAGGAAGACGGTGTCTGGCGGTTCCGCAAGCGCAAGATAACCTTCTACTATTTCGCGCCGTTGACGGAGGGCTTCGTCGGACGCCCTGTCTATATCGATCCGCAAGGCTTGCCGCTCGACGCGGAAGCGCAGGCTGCCCGCTGGCAGGATCGCAAGCACAAGGAAGCCGTGGCATGATGATGCAGAGCAGAATGATTGGCAGGGCGCGTGTGACCCGTGTCGTGGAATATTCGGCACCGACGCACGATCCGGCCTTTCTCTTTCCCGATCTGACGCCGGAGGATCTGGCCAGCCTGTCGACGGAACTGGCGCCGCATCACTATGTCCCGGCGATGAATCGGTTGGTGGTGACCATCCAGATCTGGATCGTGCAGATCGATGGCAAGGTCATTCTCATCGACACCGGTGTCGGCAACGGCAAGACGCGCGGACCTGCGCGCATGAATGCCTTGAACAATCGCGTGCCGGAATGGCTGCAGGCCGCAGGTGCGGGATTTGCGGACGTGACCCACGTCGTGCAGACTCATCTTCATGCCGATCATACCGGATGGAATACCGTTCTGGATGATGGTCAGTGGCGCCCGGCTTTCCCGAATGCCCGCTATCTCATGCCGCAGAACGATTACGAGCATCTGGCCAAGGCCGCGCGCGACGGGTCGGATCTGACCATGGATCGGAGCTGGCAGGATAGTGTTGCGCCTGTCATCGATGCAGGACTGGTCGATTTCATCAGCGACGATGCAGGCATCATCGCGGGTTGTCTGAACGTCGAGCCCGTTCCAGGCCATACACCGGGCATGTTGAGCTATCGTTTGAATTCGGAAGGCGAGGAGGGGCTGTTCTGCGCTGACGTGTTCCACTCACCGATCCAGATCCTGCGGCCCGACATCAATACCGCCTATTGCCAGCTTCCCGAGGTGGCCAGGGCAACGCGGGCGCGGGTACTGGCGGACGCTGCCGAGCGCGGCACGTTGATCATGCCCATGCATTTCGGTGCGCCTTACTGTGGTTATGTGCGCAAGCAGGGCGATGGCTACCGGTTCGAAGGTGCGGTCTGGCCGTAACGCCTCATCGGGTCATGTTGTCATCAAGCGGGAGAGGCGTGCGGGTCGCGTCCTCTCCAGTTCCGGAATCTGATGGAAGGTGCCTCTTATGGATATCGGGCAGCTCAAAACCCTGATTCATGTCGCGGAGCTTGGAAGCATCAGCAAGGCATCCGCGCGGCTCAACATCGTCCAGCCCGCCTTGAGCCGCAAGATAAGACTTCTCGAGGAGGAACTGGATGTCGTTCTGTTTGACCGGGACGGACGCGGCATGGTGCCCACCACGATGGGCGGCAAGATTATCGGCCACGCCATAAAGGTCATGGACGAACTGGAAGACATCCGCAGGCTGGCCGCTTCGCGGACCGAGAAGCTGGCAGGGGAGGTCGTGATTGGTGTTACGCCCACCGTGGCAGAGTTCGCCACCGTGCCGCTGGCCCAGAGAGCGGCTGCCGAACATCCTGATCTTGCCGTGCGTTTCACCTCGGCGTTCAGCGGCTATCTGCTCGACTGGCTGCAGAGCGGGGATATCGATGTTGCATTGTCCTATGATCCCGAGCGGGTGGCCAGTCTGCGGGTTCGCCCGGTGATGATCGAAAATCTTCTTCTGATCCGTCATAAACAATGCGCGGACGATGGCGAAACCAGCATTGCATTCTCCCGGCTGGCGGGGGAGCGGCTGGTGCTGCCCAGCCAGCGGCATGGGCTGCGCAAGATTCTCGATGCCTGCGCCCTTCGCGCCGGCATCACGCTCAAGCCGTCGGTCGAGGCGGATTCGCTCAATGCCATCGTGGCTCTGGTCCGCAATGGTTTCGGCTCGACGATTCTGCCCTTGCCGCCTGTTTATGACGCCGTTCTGGAAGGGCGGTTGCAGGCCGTGCCGATCTTCGATCCCGCCCCAACCCGCACGCTGGTCATCGTATCGGCCTTTGATCGTGGATTGACGGATGCCGCCCAGTTCATCGCCAATACATTCATCGATGTCGCGAATGAATTCGTTTCCCAGCGCGGATGGGCAGGCACCATGCTGGCGTGAGCCGGGCGGCTGCCTATCGCAAACCGGCATAGCTCATTGAGCGCAACTCTATTGGCGTCACGATCTGCAAGCTCTTAAAAACAGAGAGAAATTGGTCCCGGGCGAAGCAATGGGCAGCCGGCCCGCCCGCCGCCTGGGCCTGCATCGGTTATCGCGGATTGGAGAAGGCACATGCAGGTCACGCGTGGTAAGGATTTTCAGGATATTCGCGATGCGGTTCGCGCGCTTTGCGCCGGGTTTCCATCCGAATATCATCGTCGGATCGATGAAGCGCGTGGTTATCCGGAGGAATTCGTCGATGCGTTGACGAAAGCGGGCTGGATGGCTGCCCTTATCCCGGAAGAATATGGTGGATCGGGCCTCGGTCTGACGGAGGCCTCCGTCATCATGGAGGAGATCAACCGTTCCGGCGGCAATTCCGGGGCCTGCCATGGTCAGATGTACAATATGAACACGCTGGTCCGGCATGGTTCGGAGGAGCAGCGCAGGCGTTATCTGCCGAAAATCGCGTCCGGCGAGCTGCGTCTTCAGTCCATGGGCGTGACGGAACCGACGACCGGAACCGATACTACGCGCATCAAGACGACGGCGGTCCGCAGGGGGGATCGTTACGTCATAAATGGACAGAAGGTGTGGATTTCCCGTGTCCAGCATTCTGACCTGATGATCCTTCTGGCGCGCACCACGCCACTCGACCGGGTGGCGAAGAAGTCGGAAGGCATGTCCATCTTCATCGTCGATCTGAAGGATGCCATCGGCAAGGGCATGACTGTCCAGCCGATCCTCAATATGGTCAATCACGAGACCAACGAGCTCTTCTTCGACAATCTTGAAATTCCGGCGGAAAACCTGATCGGCGAAGAAGGGCAGGGCTTCAAGTATATTCTCACCGGTCTCAATGCGGAGCGCACATTGATTGCGGCCGAGTGCATTGGCGATGGCTACTGGTTTGTCGAGAAAGTGTCCGAATATGTGAAGGATCGCCAGGTTTTCGGACGCCCGATCGGCCAGAATCAGGGCGTGCAGTTCCCGATCGCGGAAAGTTATATCGAAATCGAAGCCGCCAATCTGATGCGCTACGAGGCCTGCCGGCTTTACGATGCGCATGAACCGTGCGGTGCACAGGCCAACATGGCCAAGTATCTGGCCGCCAAGGCTTCGTGGGAAGCCGCCAACGCCTGCCTTCAGTTCCATGGCGGTTTCGGTTTTGCCTGCGAGTACGATGTCGAACGAAAGTTCAGGGAAACGCGCCTTTATCAGGTTGCCCCCATCTCCACCAATCTCATTCTGAGCTATGTGGCGGAGCATGTTCTCGGCCTGCCGAGGTCGTTCTGATGACGCGGTCGTCCCGCCTTCCTCTCGAAGGCATCCGGGTCATCGCCATCGAGCAGGCGGTTGCCGCGCCTTTCTGCTCGGCACGTCTGGCCGACGCGGGCGCCCATGTCGTCAAGATCGAGCGGCCGGAGGGGGATTTCGCCCGGGGTTATGACGATGTCTGCGCCGGGCAGAGCAGTTATTTCGTCTGGCTCAATCGCGGCAAGGAGTCGCTTGTCCTTGATCTCGCTTTGCCAGAGGGCAGGCAGGTGCTGAGCGATCTCATCGCACAGGCCGATGTGGTGGTTCAGAACCTGAAGCCCGGCGCATTGGATCGGCTGGGTTTCGGCTTGGCGCGGCTGCGTGAAGCCTATCCGCGGCTCATCCTCTGCTCGATCAGCGGCTTTGGTGAGGATGGGCCGATGGCTGGGCGCAAGGCCTATGACCTGCTCATCCAGGCGGAAGCCGGACTGTCCTCCATAACCGGTGGCCCGGAAGAGCCGGCGCGCGTCGGCATTTCGGTGGTCGATATTGCCACGGGCGCGACGGCCCATGCCGCCATTCTCGAAGCCCTGATCGCGCGCTCGATCACCGGGCAAGGCGCGGATATCCGGGTTTCGATGTTCGATGTGATGGCCGAATGGTTGACGGTGCCGCTGCTGCAGGCGGAGGGTGGAAAGCCGCCCCGGCGTCTTGGTCTGGCGCATCCGTCCATCGCACCCTATGGCGTTTTTACCACGAAGGAGGGCAAGGCCATTCTCATCGCCATTCAGAGCGAGCGTGAATGGGCACAGTTCTGTGCCGAGGTTCTGCGACAGCAGGAAAAGGCAGCAGACCCGCTCTACGCGACCAACGTGGCGCGCGTCTCGAACTATGCCGAGACTGCCGCACTGGTTGCCGGTGTCTTCGTCTCGCTGACGGAGGAGGAAGCCATATGCCGTATGGTGAAGGCCGATACGGCATTCGCTTCCATCAATGACATGGCCGGGTTGTCGCAACACCCGCATTTGCGGCGGATTATGGTGGAAACCGAAGCCGGTCCTGTTGCCTGTCCCGCGCCTGCGCCGATCTTTATCGATGCGCCGCGCAGCTACGGCGCCGTCCCCGCACTTGGCCAGCATGGAAATCCCAAGGAGAACACACGATGAGCGATACGCATTCCACGGCAATCGATGCCGAGCATCTCCGCTCGTGGATTGGCCGTCAGGAAACGGCAATTGATACGGTTTCCATCGATCTGGTCCAAAAATTCAATGCAACGCTCGATCTGACGGCGGATTTGCCGGTGACGGGTGATATTGCCCCGCTGCTGATCAATTACTGCCTGGCGCAACCCGTTGTTCGGGGCAGTCTTCTCGGGCATGACGGTCATCCGCAGAAGGGTGGTTTTCTGCCGCCCGTTCCGTTGCCACGTCGCATGTGGGCAGGCAGCAGCCTGACCTTTCATGGGGATTTCCATGTAGGCGACGCTGTGACCCGCAATTCACGTATCGTGGATGTCGCGATCAAGCATGGTCGCACCGGCCTGCTCTGCTTCGTCACGGTCGAGCATCGTTCCGAGGTGGATGGTCATGTGGTCGTCGAGGAAAAGCAGGACATCGTCTATCGGGAAGCGGCGACCGCGGCTGGGACGGTGAAGACGGACGATCCTGCCGAGCCAGCGTCGATCGGGACGTATACCCGCTCGGCTCCGGTCGATCCCACCCTGCTCTTTCGCTATTCCGCCCTGACTTTCAACGGTCACCGCATTCATTACGATCAACCCTATGCTGTTCATGTCGAGCATTATCCCGGTCTTGTCGTGCACGGTCCCTTGCAGGCAACCCTGCTCCTGAATTTTGCCCGCGATCTGAAGGGCAACGTGCCGAAGCGCTTTACATTCCGCGGACAGTCGCCGCTCTTTGATCACGACAGGATTTTTCTACATGCGGTCGAGAGTGACCGGGGGCTCAGGTTGTGGACGGCGCGGGAAGGCGGCCCTGTGGGACTAAGCGCGGAGGCCGTTTGGGAATGATCCTCGGACATTTCACAGCACCGCTGTTCGTTCCCGGTAATCGCCCTGAGCGGTTCATGAAGGCGGCGGCGTCCGGGGCGGATGCGGTCATCGTCGATCTGGAGGATGCCGTCGCGCCGGATGCGAAAGAGACCGCTCGGGCGGCGCTGGACGTCAGCTTTACCGACCGGCCTGTTTTCCTGCGGATCAATGGTGAGGGAACGCCGTGGCATGCCGATGACCTGAAGGCGGCGGCAACCCTGCCGCTGGGAGGCATTATCGTGCCCAAGGCGGAACTGGGTGGCGATCTTGCAGCGCTTGCGGCCATCAGCCACGTACCGGTTCTGGCTCTGATTGAAACCGCGCGGGGGCTTGCCGAGGCACGACAGATTGCTTCTCTCGCAGGGGTCGAGCGGTTGATTTTCGGCTCAGTGGATTTCTGTGCCGATCTGGGATGCGCCCATACGCGTGAAGCGCTTCTCTGCGCCCGTTCCGAACTGGTTCTGGCGTCGCGTCTTGCCGGTCTTGCCGCACCGGTCGATGGTGTGACGACGGTTATCGAAGACGCGGAACTCATCACGACGGATGCCCGTCATGCATGTGATCTTGGCTTCGGTGGCAAGCTCGCCATTCATCCGAAACAGGTCGGGCCGATCTTGGCGGGCTTCCGGCCCGTTGCCCGGGAAATCGATTGGGCGAACAAGGTTCTTGTCAGTGGCGATGGCGCGGTGAGCGTTGATGGAGCGATGGTGGATGAGCCGGTGCGCATTCGTGCACGCGCCATTCTGGCCAGGGCGGCGCGTCAGACCACCTGATATTTGCAATGAGGAGGAAGCCTTATGAAGATTCACGTGCCCGTTAAGCGGGTTGTTGACTACAACGTTAAGATCCGTGTGAAGACGGATGGCAGCGGCGTTGAGTTGGCGAATGTGAAGATGTCGATGAACCCGTTTGACGAGATTGCGGTGGAAGAGGCGCTGCGTTTGAAGGAAGCGGGCAAGGCGGCGGAAGTGGTTGCGGTGTCGAT
>NZ_JACIDU010000021.1 GCF_014196535.1 Allorhizobium borbori | reverse complement strand
CAGGCTCTCTTGACTATGTTGTATCGCTCGACGGACTGCCTCTGTCGTGCGGGCGCTCCCGTGTAGAATTTGACCCATAGCGCATCCCTCCATTCCTAGCTGAATAATGCACCATCAAATGCCGGGACTAAACACCGTGTATGGCCGAAGGTCGGTTGCCCGGCGCTGTTCCTGACGGGCAGCGGCGATCCGAACTCCACGCCGAACATGGCCAGGCAGATGGCGGCGCTTTGCCCTCAGGGCGTGGCGCGGATTATCGAAGGGCATCGACACATGGTCAATCTTACGGCTCCGGAAGCCGTCAATGCGCTGATGCGCGAATGGTTGGCGGTTCCGGCGGCCTGAGCGACCGTAGCCTGCCGCATTCCGGTTTTGTCACAAGGAGCAAGCGATGAGGACGTTTCAGCTTTATATCGATGGTGCCTTCGAGGACGGAGACGGCGCATTCGAGAGCATTGATCCGGCCACCGGTCAGGCATGGGCGGTCATGCCGGAAGCGCGTGAGGCGGCGGTCGACAGGGCCGTCGCCGCCGCGCACCGCGCCCTGAGCGAAGGCGCATGGCCACGAATGACCGCCACCCAGCGCGGCCAGCTTCTTCACCGCCTGGCCGACCTCGTGGCCGAAAACGCCAGGGTGCTGGCCGAACTCGAAACCCGCGACACCGGCAAGATCATCCGCGAAACTTCGACCCAGATCGCCTATGTCGCGAATTACTATCGCTACTATGCCGGGCTGGCGGACAAGATCGAAGGCTCTTACCTGCCCATCGACAAGCCGGACATGGAGGTGTGGCTGCGCCGCGAACCGGTCGGCGTCGTCGCCATGGTCGTGCCGTGGAACAGCCAGCTTTTCCTGTCCGCCGTCAAGATCGGCCCGGCGCTCGCCGCCGGCTGCACGCTGGTTCTGAAAGCTTCGGAAGATGGTCCCGCGCCTCTTCTGGAATTTGCCCGCCTCGTGCATGAAGCCGGTTTCCCGCCGGGCGTCGTCAATGTCGTCACCGGCTTCGGCACCGCCTGCGGCGCGGCACTCACCAGCCACCCCAATGTCGCCCATATCGCTTTCACCGGCGGACCGGAATCGGCGCGGCATGTGGTGCGTAACTCCGCTGAAAACCTTGCCTCCACCTCGCTGGAACTCGGCGGCAAGTCGCCCTTCGTGGTCTTCGCCGATGCCGATATGGAAAGCGCGGTCAATGCGCAGGTCGCCGGCATTTTCGCCGCCACCGGCCAGTCCTGCGTCGCGGGTTCGCGCCTTATTATCGAGCGTTCGATCAAGGCCGAATTTCTGACGCGCCTGAAGACGAAGGCCGAAGCGATCCGCATTGGCAGCCCGCTCGACATGGCGACCGAGGTCGGGCCGCTGGCGACGCGACGCCAGCAGGATCACGTCGACCGGCTGGTCACGGCTTCGATTGCCGCCGGCGCGACGCTCGTGAGCGGTGGCGTGCGGCCCGAGGGGCCCGGCAATTATTACCCGCCCACCATTCTCGACTGCGACGGCATCGCCTCGCCATCGCTCGAACAGGAATTCTTCGGCCCGGTTCTCTCCGTGGTTTCGTTCGAAACGGAAGATGAGGCCACGCGGCTTGCCAACGACACCCGCTTCGGGCTTGCCTCGGGCGTCTTCACGCGCGATCTGGCGCGCGGCCATCGCATGAGCCGCAATATCCGCGCGGGCATCGTGTGGCTCAACACCTACCGCGCCGTTTCACCCATCGCGCCCTTCGGCGGCTTCGGCCTTTCCGGCCATGGCCGCGAGGGTGGCATGGCGGCGGTTCTCGATTACACGCGCACCAAGACCGTCTGGCTCAATACCTCGGACGCACCATTTCCCGACCCCTTTGTCATGCGGTGAAGCCTGAATAAAGAGCTTCATCTCAAACGGATCGCACAACACTGGCAGCCCGTCCCCGATCCTGCCGGGATCGGGGACATCAGGGCGTTGAAAACAATCGGGATTTATTGCGCAGCCGCCGTTTGCGGGCTTTTCATGAACGCAATATCACCCACGACACGCACACGGACACGGCGGGCATCGCCCGGCAGATACGCGATCGGGATGTCTTCCGCATCCAGTGTCACGATCGAGTTCGGGTCAGCGCCGGATTCGATTGCGCGCTGGCGGGCAAGACGGTCCGCTTCGGCAATGGCGGCGTCGCGCGACATGCCGGAGAAGACCTGATCGACTTCGCCGGACACCTGCGCCATGGCAGCGCCAAGCGCGTTCGCAACACCGGCATGTTCCACCCGCAGCACCGAGCTTGCGCCTTTGAGCTTTTCCGGGATGAGGAATGCGCCCCCGCCAACGGCGATGAGATTGACACCCTCCGCCGAGGTCTTCATGCGGTCGACACCGTCTTCCACCATTGCCTCGATCCGCTTCAGAAGATCGCCGACCAGGGCCTTGTCCAGATCCTTGACGCGGTCCCGGTCGCCGATTTCGACAAGGCCGGCCGCAACGGCGATGTCCGTCGTCGTCAGCGTGTCGCCGCCGAAGACACGGGCCTTTTCCGTGATGCGATAACCGACAGAACGCGGACCGATCTTGCGGGTTTCGGGGTCGATGATCGTACCGCCACCAAGGGCCATCGGCAGAAGGTCGGGCATGCGGAACAATGTACGGACACCGCCGACTTCCACCACATTGTTGGCTTCGCGCGGGAAACCGCCAACGAGGCAACCGATATCCGACGTCGTGCCGCCGACATCGATGACCATGGCTTCCTTGAGGCCCGTCAGGAATGCAGCACCGCGCATGGAATTGGTGGGGCCGGAAGCGAAGCTGTAAACCGGGTTGGCCGCCGCGACATCCGCCAGAACAACGGTGCCGTCATTCTGGGTCAGGTAGAAAGGCGCGTTGACGCCGGCCTTGCGCAGGGCATCCTTGAAGGCATCGATGGTCTTGCGGCCAAGACCCTGGAGCGCGGCATTGAGGAGCGTAACGTTCTCGCGTTCGAGAAGGCCGATCCGCCCGAGCGTGTGCGACAGGGTGATGCGCGCATCCGGAATGACCGAGCGCACGATTTCTTCAGCTTCAAGCTCGCATTCCGCCGTCAATGGCGAAAACAGCGCGGTGATACCGACCGAGGTGATCCCCGCGTCGCGGATATTCATCGCGGCGTCGCGGATTTCGTCGCGGGCGAGCGGAACCAGCGGGCGACCATCATATTCATGTCCGCCATGGACCATGAAGGACAGCGGATCGACCGCTTCGCGCAGATCATCCGGCCAGTCGATCATTGGCGGCAGGGAGGCGCCGGCCGGCATCGCGATGCGGATCGCGGCGATCCGCTCCAGCCGTGCCCGTTCGACGACGGCATTGGTGAAATGCGTCGTCCCGATCATCACGGCATCGACCGGCGCCTGCGAGGCGACGACGTGACCGATGGCGTTGACCACGCCCTGCATCACATCCGAGGTCGTTGGGAACTTGATGGCGGAAATGACCTTTTCGCCATCGATGAGCACGGCATCCGTATTCGTGCCGCCTACGTCAATTCCGATCCGCTTCATGCTGAAAACACCGATTTGAAATCAAGATCATAGCCAAAGGCACGCGGGCCGACATGCTCCAGTCCCTTCGGGCTGGTGAGAACGGCCGGGGCCGGCAGGGCGACCACGGTCACGCGCTGTCCGTAGCGCACGGTTTCGGTGCCAATCGCTTCGCCGGAGACCGTGTCGAGAAGGCAGATGAGGTCCGGCGTCATGGCAATGGGCTGCCCATCACGGAACGCAACCGCCCATTCGTTCTGGAAAGCGAGTTCCACTTTCGAACCACGGTCGTCGTCGAGCCCTTCGAGAATGGCGGCGCCACGCAGGAAGCCGCCTGTGGTGGTGCGGTCCACATCGGCAACCTTGCCGCGGAAGAGAACCTTGCCACCTTCATGCGCCAGGACAGCCGCAATCGGGTCGGTATGAGCGGCACGGGCCTCGAGCACGGCGCGGCCGAGACTGACGGCCTTGGTGACGGTGTGGAGCACGCCCCATTCCTTCACTTCCTTGCCGGTGCGCGGTGCTTTGCAGGTGGCGGAGGTCGAGCCGACTTCGGTGCAGATCTTGCGGGAAATGCGTTCCATCCACTTCCACGAAGCCGCCTTTGCCACGATCGCCTCGTTATCACGGCAATCGACCAGCGTCAGGGGATACATCGGCAGGTCGCCGATGGCGAAGCTCGTCATCTGGGCTTCCGGATAGGCCCGGCCCATCGCATCGGCATCGACAACCGGAAGATCCAGCATCCCGGCGGCCAGGAACGGTGACAGGGCATTGCCGCCGCCGATTTCGACGCTCATCACGGCACGGAACTTGCGACCCGTATATTCTTCCATAAGCTGCATCGCGCGAGCCAGATGCGCGGGGTCGACCAGACGTTCCTGCCCCACAAGCGGCGCGCCCATCTTCGACACTACGGCCACGGCATCACCGTCTTCCAGCGCATTCGGATCGATAAGCTTGACACGCTTGCCGTCCTTGTAGAGCTTCTTCAGGTTGAGTTGCGCCAGATAGGGACTGCCGCCGCCGCCTGTTCCGAGAATCCAGGCACCAACAGCAAGCGGGTCGATCTCACTTGCTTCGAAATCACGGATCATGTTTGCCTCCGAAAAATGTGCTAGAACCTAGCCACGGGAAGCGGAGGATGCCTATAGGGGACTGCCCCTAGAATGGACTTGCCTTTAATTTGAGCATCCTTAGAACGGATTGAACCAGACGATCAGAAGGACCGAGTCCCTGCCCGCGCCGACGCCTCCCCATAACCCGTCCCAACCCTTTGCCAATATCGAGGAGCGGCCTCACCGCGTCATGTTTCTCAGTGTCGGGCAGTCGCCGCGTGCCGATATCATCGACGACATGCTGGGAAATCTCGACCTGCCCATCGAAGCGCGGGAAATCGGTGCGCTTGACGGCCTTTCACAGGCGGAACTCGATGACCTCAGGGTGCGTCCGGGTGAAGCGAGCATTGTAACGAAGCTCGCTGACGGCAGCACCATCGTCATTTCCAAGCCGCGCATCGCAGAGCGGATGGCAAGGATCGCCGCGGCCTTCCAGCCCAACCAGTTCGATCTGGTCGTTATCCTGTCAACGGGTCTCTTTCGGGATTTCGAAAGCACCTGCCCGACGGTCAATGCCCAGCGCGCCATGGAATCCACGGTCATTTCGCTGGCCGCGCACGGGTCTGCCGTCGGCCTCATCCAGCCATTGAAACAGCAGATCGATGAGTTGAGCATTCCGGCGCTTGCGCCCTACAAGATCACCGCAAGCTATGCCGCCGATGGGGACAAGAGGTCGCTCGCGGGCGCGCTTGTCGATCTCGCCGACGCGGAGATTATCGTTCTGAATTCCGTGAGCTTTACCGAAGCGGACCGGTTGACGGTCGCAAAGGCGAGCGGCAAGCCTGTCGTACTTGCACGACGGATTGTTGCCAGCGCGATCCGTCTTCTCCTGCATGGCACGCATCCCGTTGCATTGCCCGGCGTGCCAGCGGAATTTTCCGACAAACTGCAACGGCTGACGCCACGGGAAAGGCAGGTGCTCTCGCTCGTGGCGGAGGGGCTCTCGAACAAGGCGATCGCGCGCCAGCTTGGCATCAGCCCGAAAACGGTTGAGATTCATCGTTCCAACGTCATGGCAAAGATGGAAGTCACGTCGTCCAATGCCCTTATCCGCATGGTCGTTGCGGCCGGCCACCCCTGATGTGAAAATCAGGACTGCATCATAAATTTGCGCAGAAAACACGAAACGCACAAAAAACAGGCGCAAAATATATGACACAATTGCATCGACCTAGGGGCATTACCCTATAGAGAAGCGGTACGTCCGGACGCTAGGTTTCCTGCCAGCAATCTCAAATGCAGGGAACGAGCGAAATGCCTTCCACCTCCAAAATCGCTTTTGTGACGATCGGCCAGACCCCGCGCGTGGATCTGGTGCCGGAAATGATTGCGGAGATTTCCGTCGGACTTCCTGACGGACGCATCGCATTTCAGGAATTCGGCGTTCTCGATGGCATGAGCCCGGCTGAACTGGACGCCATGCGCGCCCGCGACGGCGAATATTCCTTTGCAACCCGCCTTCAGAGCGGCGAGGAAATCGTCACCTCCAAGGCCCGGACCGAAGAGAAGCTCAATGCACTTCTGCGGCGGATCGATGGTGAAGGTTTCGATATCGTCGTGCTTCTTTGCACCGGCACCAGGATCGAACCGCTTGCCAACACGCTGGTTATCGAAGCACAGCGTATCGTGGAT
The DNA here is from genome assembly GCF_014196535.1 of Allorhizobium borbori. Taxonomy (GTDB): domain Bacteria; phylum Pseudomonadota; class Alphaproteobacteria; order Rhizobiales; family Rhizobiaceae; genus Ectorhizobium; species Ectorhizobium borbori. The sequence continues at coordinate 41,751 of NZ_JACIDU010000021.1, read as the reverse complement.
TCCACCGTGGAGGCGCTGGCCGCCTCTGCCCGCAAACTGGGCGTCATTCTTCCGCTGGAGCGCCAGGTCAAGGACTTCGCCGAACGTCATGTGCTGCCCGGCAAGCCACACCTCGTTTCGGCATCACCCTACGCCGGCGACGACATCGGCGAACGTGCAAAGCAGCTTGAAGGTTGCGATCTCGTCGTGATGCATTGCATGGGCTACTCCGCCGCCATGCATGAAGCCGTTTGCGATGCGATCGACACGCCTGTGCTGTTGTCACGGCGCCTCGTCGCGGGTGTCGTGCGCCAGATGCTGTAAGCCATTGAAATCATCATGACCGGAACGCCACGCAAAAAGAGAGGGAACGATATGTTCGGCAAGATCATCAGGAATATCGCAATCGCGGGGCTGCTCGCCTCGTCGGTGCTCGCCACGCCGGCCGGTGCCTTCGAGCGCACCGACAAGGGCAATGTCATCGTGTTCGGCGGGCGTCAGGCAATCCCGGTTCTCGATCCGCATATCCGCTACGACTGGTCGACGCGCATGATGCAGCAGGCCGTCTACGATGCGCTCGTGAAGTATGAAGGCGACCCGGCTGACATCAAGCCCTGGCTGGCCGAATCCTGGGAAACCAGCGCCGATGGCAAGACCTGGACGTTCCATCTCGTCAAGAACGCCAAGTTCCATAATGGTGATCCGGTCAACGCCGAAGCCATCCGTTACTCATTCGAGCGCGGCCTCAAGCTGAACAAGGGCGTCGCCTGGATGCTCAAGGACTTCCTGGCGCCGGAAGGCATCTCCGTCGTCGACGACTACACCGTCAAGTTCGACCTCAAGGCCCCTTACACGCCGTTCCTGTCCTTCCTGCCCTGGTGGTACATCGTCAATCCCGCACAGGTGAAGGCGAACGAAGTGGACGGCGATTACGGCCAGAAGTGGCTGACCGACCACGAGGCCGGCTCCGGCCCGTTCAAGCTTGGCCGGTGGGAGCCGAATGTCCTTTATGAAGCGGAAGCTGTCAGCGATTACTGGAAGGGCTGGCCGCAGGGCGATGCAAACCGCCCGGCTGGCGTGATCTACAAGATCATCCGCGAGCCCGCCGCCCAGAAGGCCGCTCTTCAGCGCGGTGAGGCCGATATCGTGGAAGGCCTGACGCCGGACGACTACGTCCAGATCAAGCGCGTGCCGGGCATCGCCATCGAAGATCACAAAGGCATGACCACCTTCGGCATCAAGTTCAACACGCAGCAGGGACCGACCGCCGACATCAATCTGCGCAAGGCCATCGCCTATGCCATGGATTACGACGCGTTGATCCAGGTCTACAACGGTGCAGCAACCCTTGAGACGAGCCCGATCCCGGATGCCATGAAGGGCCATATCGATGTGCCCGGCATTCCGCGCAAGGATCTTGCCAAGGCCAAGGAATATCTTGCGAAATCCGCCTATCCAAACGGCGGAATCACCCTGCCTTACGTGCATGTCGCCGGCCTTGAAGAAGCCCGCCGCATCGGTCTCGTCCTGCTCGACAGCCTGAAGCCGCTGAACATCAATGTCGAGATCAAGCCGGAACAGTGGCCGAACATGGTGGCCAACGGCTCGAAGGTCGAGACCTCGCCGGCCATGACCTCGGTCTACACGACACCGGTCTCAACGGACCCGGATGCCGTCGCCTACCAGTATCACAAGAACAGTTGGGGCCAGTATTTCGCCATGATGTTCTATGACAGCCCGAAGGTTACGGAGATGATCGACAAGGCCCGCTCTTCCTCGAACTGGGACGAACGCGCCAAGCTCTATGCCGATATCCAGACGCAGATCGTTGCCGATCAGCCGGAAGTGTTCGGCATGCTCCAGAACCGCCGCTGGGCCCGCCGCGACTATCTCCAGGGCTTCCAGTTCAGCCCCGTCCGCTTCACCGGGGAGGTTGATCTCTACCCGCTGTGGGTAAAGGCTGAATAAGCTTTCTGGCTCGCCCTGCAAAAGCCAGACTGAAGCGCATGGCCCGCCCCCAACCGCAGGCCATGCGCGCATTTTAAACGATTGGAGCAGACGATGCTGACATTCGCCTTCCGCAAGGTGCTGACGCTGGTCGGCACGATGATCGGTATCGCGGCCCTCACCTTCGTCATCACGAATGTGGCGCCCGGTGATCCTGCCCGTCTCGTGGCCGGACCGAACGCAACGGAAGATATGGTCGCGACCATCCGCACCGAATATGGCCTCGACAAATCGCTTGCAGAGCAGTTTGTCGTCTATATGGGCGATCTGGCGCACGGCGACCTCGGCACGTCGATCATCACGACACGGCCTGTTCTGGAAGAAGTCCTGCGTTATGCGCCGGCAACGCTGGAGCTGGTTTTCGTCGCCATGGGGCTCGGCATCGTCATTGGCGTTCCGCTCGGCATGTTGTCGGCCGTCTACAAGGATGGCCCTCTCGATCAGGTGACGCGCATCTTCTCGATCTCGGGCGTGGCCCTGCCCGCCTTCTGGTTCGGCATCCTGCTGCAATTGCTGTTTTCCGTCGATCTTGGCTGGCTGCCGGTCTCGGGCCGCCTGCCGCTGGTGACCCGCCCGCCGGAGGCCCTGACGGGACTGTTGCTTGTCGACAGCCTGCTGGCGGGACAGTTCTCGACATTCTGGGTTTCCTTTCAGCATATCATCCTGCCGGCCATCGTTCTGTCCTTCCCCTGCCTTGCCTCGATCCTGCGCGTGAACCGCGCCGAGATGATCGAGGTGCTGCAATCGGATTACATCGTGGCGGCGCGGGCACACGGCATTTCTTCTTTCCGCATCGTCGCGCTCTATGCGCTGAAAAACGCCCTGCTGCCGACGCTTGCGATGATCGGCCTGCGTTTCGGCTGGATGCTGGGCTCGACCGTCCTGGTCGAGACGGTTTTCGACTGGCCGGGCATCGGCCTCTATGCCGTATCATCGGCGCTGTCATCCGATTTCAAACCGGTGGTCGGTGTCACGCTGATGATCGGCTTCTTCTTCATTGTCGCCAACACGCTCGTCGATCTTGCCTATGCCTGGATCGACCCGCGCCTGAGGAAAGCGTGATGACGGCAACTTCCATGCCTCCCATGAATTCATCCAACGACACCGAAGCTGCACGGCCGCTTTCCTTCAGGGAGCGTCATGCAAGTGAGATCCGCCAGTGGCGGCTCTATGCGCATATGTTCCGCAAGAGCTTTTCGTCGATGCTCGGTCTTTCACTCGTCGTGGTCTTTCTGCTGCTGGCGGCCTTCGGGCCCTGGATCGTGCCTTTTCCGGAAGCCGCAAGCGGCGCGATCAACATGTCCAGCAAGCTTTTGCCACCAAACGGCACCTACTGGTTCGGCACGGATGAAATGGGCGCCGACATTTTCTCCCGTGTGATCATCGGCGCCCGCACATCCCTGTGGATCGGCGTCGTCATCACCGGCATCGCCGCATTGATCGGCGTGCCGCTCGGCATTCTGGCCGGATATCGCGGCGGCTGGGTTCGTGCCGTGATCATGCGCGTCACCGAGCTTTTTCTGGCCGTTCCGGGACTGGCGCTGGCGCTGGCAATTGTCGCAGCCCTGGGGCCGGGCATCACGAACTGCGTGCTGGCGCTTTCCATTGTCTGGTGGCCGGGTTATGTGCGTCTGGTCGAGGCCAAGACGCTCTCGATCAAGGAAGAACTCTTCATCGAATCCGCGCGCTCCATCGGCGCCAGGACCCCGTGGATTCTCTGGCATCACATTCTGCCGAATTGCCTCTCGCCGATCATCGTCAAGATGAGCATGGACATGGGCATGGCAATCCTGTCAGCAGCGAGCCTCGGCTTCATCGGCCTTGGCGCGCAGCCGCCCTCCCCGGAATGGGGCGCGATGATCTCCGTTGCACGCACCTATATGCCGGACTGGTGGTGGTATTCGCTCTTTCCGGGCGCCGCGATCTTCCTGACCGTGCTCGGCTTCAACCTTCTGGGCGACGGGCTGCGCGATATTCTCGATCCCAGGAGCCGCGACCGATGAGCCTGCTCGACATCAAAGATTACCGGCTGGATATCGACACGTTCGACGGCCCTGTCCATGTGCTGAAAGGCATCAATCTCTCCATCAATCGCGGCGACACGCTCGGCATCGTCGGCGAGAGCGGCTCGGGCAAGACGGTTCTGGTCCGTTCGGTGCTCGGCATCGGTCCGCGCAATGCGCGCGTGATCGAGGGCGGCATCAGCTTCGACGGGCAGAACATCACCAACCTGTCGGAAAAGGAATGGGCGAAGATCCGTGGCATCCGCATCTCGATGATCTTCCAGGATCCGATGACTTATCTCAACCCGCTGTTTTCCATCGGGCGGCAGATATCGGACGTGATCGCCGCGCATGAAAAGGCCGCCGGTCACGGCGTATCCCCGAAGGCAGCGCGGCGCACCCGCACCGAGGAACTGCTGGATCAGGTCGGCCTTCCGAACCCGGCCATGCTCTTCTCGCAATATCCGCACCAGCTTTCTGGCGGCATGCGCCAGCGTGTGCTCATTGCCATGGCGCTGGCGGGAAAGCCGGACATTCTGATTGCCGACGAACCGACCACGGCGCTCGATGTCACGGTTCAGGCGCAGGTGCTCGACCTCATCAATTCGCTGGTCGAAAAGCTCAACCTTACCGTCATCATGATCAGCCATGACATTGGCGCTATCGCAACCGTCGCCCGCCGCTGTGCGGTCATGTACAAGGGCGAGATCGTCGAGCAAGGCCTGACGCGGGATATTCTGAGTAACCCGCAGCACGACTATACGAAGCGCCTGCTTTCGGCCGTGCCGGATATCGACGCGGCGCCGGAAAGGGTTGCTGCCCGGCCCGCGGCAAGCGAACCGGCCAAGTCCCGTTTTCTGCTGGAGGCGGTCGATCTGAAAAAGGTCTATCGCAGCCAGTCCGGCGAAGACTTCACGGCCGTGAATTCGCTCAGTCTTTCTGTGCGTACCGGCGAGATATTCGGGGTCGTCGGCGAAAGCGGTTCGGGAAAATCGACGCTTGCCCGCATGCTCCTGCGGTTGATCGATCCGACATCCGGCGACGTCATCTTCGACGGACAGAATATCTCCGGCCTCTCGGAAAAGGCGCTCAGGGCGATGCGGCGGCATATGCAGTTCGTCTTCCAGAACCCGCATTCTGCCCTCAACGGGCGCCACACCATCGGCGATGCCATCGGCGAGCCGCTACGTTTGCAGACGAAGATGGGCCGTCGGGAAATCGAGGCGCGCATCGAGGCTCTGCTCGACATCGTGCAACTGCCGCGACTGTTCAAATACCGTTATCCGCACGAGCTTTCCGGCGGGCAAAAGCAGCGTGTCTGCATTGCCCGTGCCATTGCGCTCAATCCCCGCCTTCTCGTTCTGGACGAGCCGACCTCGGCGCTGGACATTTCAGTACAGGCGCAGGTGCTTGAGTTCCTGCAACAGCTTCGGGCCGAAATGAACCTGACCTACGTTTTCATCTCGCACAATCTGGCAGTCATCCGGCAGATATGTGATCGCACCATCGTCATGAAACACGGCGAGATTGTCGAGCAAGGGGAGACGGAGCAGATCTTCCTGCATCCACGCGAGAATTATACCAGAACCCTGATCGAAAGCGGCCGCAAGACCTCCCAGGCCGCGGACCTTTGATGAATCGAACTGGACTTGCCTCGAAAGGTGGAACGGTTTTCTTGTTTTGAAAGGAAGCCGTTCGATCGAAACAAGTCCCCTTCACGAAAGAATTCGCGCAAGAAGCCGTCCGGCTGGCTGAAACGAGTGGGCATACGCGGCGCGGGATTGCCCCTTTCTGGCAATGGCGCGTGGCCAGAGCCTGAAAGGGGCCCTTTCGTCGGCCAACGCCCTATGCCGGTCCGGTCGACGCGCCGCCCGGAGAAACCCATTCGCCGTTGCGGCGCGAAGATTCGACACAGGCTTCCACGAAAGCGACGCCCATGACGCCGTCTTCGATGGTTGGATAGACCACGGCGGGATCGACCGGTCGTCCGGATTTTCGGGCGTTGATCGCCAGCGCCGCTTCGGAGTAGAGGGTGGCGAACGCTTCGAGATAGCCTTCCGGATGGCCCGAGGGAATGCGTGTCACTCGTCCCGCCGCAATTCCGGCCCCGGCCCCGGCGCGGGTGATGAGGCGCTTCGGCTCACCGAAGGGCGTATACCAGAGATAGTTCGGATCGGCCTGCGTCCACTCTATCCCCCCGCGTGAGCCATAGACACGCAGTTTGAGACCGTTTTCGTTGCCGGGCGCGACCTGGCTGCTCCAGAGCATGCCCTTGGCGGGTTTTTGCCCGCCCTTCGCCTTGAAGCGCATCAGAACATGCGCGTTGTCATCGAGCCGGCGGCCGGGAACGAAGCTGTCGAGATCGGCGGCGAGGCTGTCGAGTTCCAGCCCTGTGACGAAACAGGCGAGATTGAAGGCATGGGTGCCGATGTCACCGGTCGATCCACCAGCCCCGGACTTGGCCGGATCGGTGCGCCACAAAGCCTGTTTCTGGCCGGATTGCTCGACCGCATCCGTCAGCCAGTCCTGCGGATATTCCGCCTGCACGACACGGATATCGCCGAGATCGCCCGCCTCCACCATGGCCCGCGCCTGCCGGATCATCGGGTAGCCCGTGTAATTGTGGGTGAGGACGAACAGGGCATTGCTGCGTTCGGCGATGCGCTTCAGCTTCACCGCATCCTCAAGTGTCGAGGTCAGCGGCTTGTCGCAGATGACATGGATGCCCTGTTCGAGGAACGCGACCGCCGCGTCGAAATGGACGTGGTTGGGCGTGACGATGGAAACGGCCTCTATCCCGTCCGCACGCCCGGCCTCCCGCCGCGCCATTTCGGCAAACGACCCGTAACAGCGATCCGAATCGAGGCCGAGCGCGCGGCCGGATTCAGCCGACTTTTCAGGCGTCGAGGACAGCGCCCCGGCCACCAGGTCAAAATGATCGTCCAGCCGGGCGGCGATGCGATGCACCGCGCCGATGAAGGCGCCCGTTCCGCCTCCGACCATGCCCAGGCGGATACGCGGCACGCGGGCCGCTTCCGCCGATGCTTCTATGCTCATGTCAGCCTCCTCAAAGTCCGAGCATCCGGCGGTTCGCCGCATCGTCCGTGCCGCCGGCGGCAAAGTCGTCGAAGGCCTTTTCGGTCACACGGATGATGTGGGCACGCACGAACTCCGCCCCTTCCCGCGCCCCGTCTTCCGGGTGCTTGAGGGCGCATTCCCATTCGACAACGGCCCAGCCATCGAAATCATTGGCCGCCATCTTGGAGAAGATCGCGCCGAAATCGACCTGTCCGTCGCCCAGCGACCGGAACCGGCCGGCACGCTCGACCCAGCCCTGATAGCCGCCATAGACGCCCTGCCGCCCCGTGGGGTTGAACTCGGCGTCCTTGACGTGGAACATCCGGATGCGGTCCTTGTAGATGTCGATGTGATCCAGATAATCGAGCTGCTGCAGAACGTAGTGCGAGGGGTCGTAGAGCATGTTCGCGCGGGCATGGTCGCCGACGCGCTCGAGAAACATCTCGAAGGTGATGCCGTCGTGCAGGTCTTCGCCCGGATGGATCTCGTAGCAGATGTCGACGCCGTGCTCGTCCGCATAGTCGAGGATCGGGCGCCAGCGGCGCGCCAGTTCGTCAAAGGCGGTTTCCACGAGGCCGGCCGGACGCTGCGGCCAAGGGTAGATATAGGGCCAGGCCAGCGCACCGGAAAAGGTGGCGTGTGCGCCGATGCCGAGATGGGCGGAGGCCTTGAGCGCCATCTTCACCTGCTCGACCGCCCAGGCCTGCCGGGCCTTCGGGTTACCGCGGACCTCCGGGGCTGCAAACCCGTCGAACGCTTCGTCATAGGCCGGATGAACCGCCACAAGCTGCCCCTGCAAATGGGTGGAAAGCTCGGTGATCTCGACACCATTTTCGCGCGCCTTCCCCGCCAGCTCTTCGCAGTAGGTCTTTGATTCCGCTGCCTTGCGCAGGTCGAAGATCTGGCTGGCCCAGGTCGGCACCTGCACGCCCGCATATCCTTTTTCGGCAGCCCATCTGGTGATGGCATCCCAGGAATTGAAGGGCGCCTGATCGCCCGCAAACTGCCCGAGAAAAATTCCCGGTCCCTTGATTGTCTTCATGTCGGCAAACCTCGTCATGATCGGGGGAAGCGCCCGCACCAGAGGTGCGGGCGCGGGCAAGACATCAGAACGGCGAGTCCGGGAAGTAGTAGGCCTTGGCGTTCTCGGGCGTCACCAGCGTCGCATCGAGAATGTATTCGCCACGCACCGGCACGAGGTCGATGAGGCCGGCGGCCGTCAGTTCCATGGCGGTCCCCACCATGGCCGGCGGATAGAGCACATCGACCGGCACCATCTTGTCGCCGTCCATGACCTTCTTGATCATGTCCTTCGAACCGGCACCGGCGACGATGTACTGGATGTCCTTGCGCTTGGCCTGATCGATGGCTTCGAGAACGCCGACGGCCATATCGTCGTCCTGGCACCAGACCACGTCGATCTTCGGATATTTCGTCAGGTAGTCCTGCATCACCTTGAACGCGTCGTCGCGGTTCCAGTTGCCATACTGGCGCTCGAGAATCTTGACACCGGAACCGGCAATGCCCTTGTCGAAGCCGTCCTGACGCTGCTGATCGATCGGGATCGGCATGCCGCGGATGACGACGACTTCGGCATTCGGCGTGGTCTTGGCAATGTAGCGGCCTGCCACTTCACCCAGCGCCGGGTTGTTACCGGCGATATAGAGATCACGCACCGTGTTATCGTTGCTGGACGGCGCACGGTCCACCAACGCCACGAACTTGCCCTTGTCCTTGACCTCGCGGATGGCGTTGACCAGCGGGTCCGGGTCGGTCGGCAGGATGACGAGCGCATCGATGCCCTGAACGTCGAGGTCCTGCACGGCATTGGCCTGCGAGGCCGGGTCCGGCGACGTCTTGACGATGACCTTGAGGCCCGGATGTTCCTCCATCAGCTTCTTGGCCACCCGTTCGGCGTGGTAGACGACACCGGCGGTCCAGCCATGGTCGGCAGCGGGAACCGAAACCCCCATGGTGTATTTCTTGTCTTCGGCCTGCGCTGCGCCGGCCAGAACACAGGCTGTGGCCGCAAGGCCTAGCATGAGTTTACGCATGATTTTCCTCCCAGAAACGAGGGCTTCATCCTCCCTCCCGGCGGTGCCCTCCAGCCCGCCCGGATGTGACGTCCGGCTACCGGCCCTTGCGGACCAGCGACCGTTGAACCAGCATGGCGATGATGATGATGGTGCCCTGAATGGCCCCGATCAGATACTCGCTGATGAAGTTGGACAGCAGCATGATGTTGCCGACGAGTTCCAGAATGAACGCGCCGCAGATCGTGCCCCAAACGCGCCCGGCCCCGCCTTTCAGCGCCGTTCCGCCCACCACGACCGCCGTGATCGCCTGCAACTCCCAGAGCATGCCGGTGGTCGCCGAGGTGGAGGCCAGACGCGGCACGTAAAGCAGTACCGCGATGGCGACGCACAGCCCCTGAATGGCGAAGGCGATGACGCGGACCCGGTTCACCCGGATACCGGAATAGCGCGCGACATCGCTGTTCGAACCGACGGCAACCACATGGCGCCCATAGGATGTGCGGTAAAGAATGAAGGCGGCCACCAGCGTGACCAGCAGGATCGCGGCAATCGGCACCGGAACACCGAAGATGGTGCCGAAATAGGCCGGACGGTAAAGCGTCTGGATTTCGCGCGATTGCAGCGTGATCGCCCCGCCCTGCGACAGCCAGGTCGTCAGGCCACGATAGATGCCCATCATGCCGAGCGTGGCAATGAACGGCTCGATCCGCCCGACGGTCGTGATCAGCCCGTTGGTCAGGCCGCACAGCAACCCCACCATCACCGTCATGGCGACGCCGATGGCGAGCATCAGCACGGGATCGGCAACCAGCCCGGAATTCATCAGCAAGATCATCAGGCTGGCCACGAAGGCGACCATGGAGCCGACCGAAAGATCGAGATCGCCCGCCGAAATGACGAATGTGGCGCCGACCGCGATGATGGCGATGAAAGCGCAGCGCGTTGCCACATTGGCGAGATTGGCGAACCCGATGAAGTTGGGGTTCACCATGGCGCCCACGACCAGAAGCAGGGCAAGTGCGGCGAACGGCGCTACGGCTCTCAGATCGACATCTCGCCAGGAACGGCCGCGTGGCACCCCGGTTTCTTCATTCACGCTCATGTGCGGCATCCTCCCCGATGCAGTCTATCCCTGTCCCGGCGCCCGAAGCGTCCGCCAGCGCGCTTACGCCGCCTTGCGTTTCAGCCCCGCCGCATAACGCACGATCTCCTGCTCGGAGATTTCCTCCCCTTCGAGCATGCCGACGATATGACCCTCACGCATCACCGCGACACGGGTGCAAAGGCCAATGATCTCCTGCATTTCCGAGGAGATGACGATGATCGAGCAGCCTTCCTGCGCCAGCGCGGAAATGAAGTGGTAAATCTGTTGCTTGGTGCCGACATCGATGCCGCGCGTCGGCTCGTCGATGATGACGATGCGCGGCTCGGTTTCCATGATCTTGGCCAGCAGCAGCTTCTGCTGGTTACCGCCCGACATACGCGCGGCCGGCACGCCATCGTCGCGCACGCGAATATCGAAGCGCCGCCGCGCCCGCTTCAGCGCCTCGGTTTCGCTGGCCTTATCAAGATAGCCGTGGCGCACATGCCGCTCGAGCGATTGCAGTGTGAGATTGACGGCCATGCCGGAGCCGAGCAGAAGCCCGCGCCCCTTGCGATCCTTGGTCATGTAGACGAGGCCGGCCCGGTTGAGCGCAGCGACATCGCCCGCGACCTCATCGCCATTGATCAAGACCATGCCCGAAAGACGGGGGCGAAGCCCGGCAATCGCCTCCGCCAGCTCGGTGCGCCCAGACCCGATGATGCCGGAAAAGCCGAGTACCTCGCCGCGCTTCAGATCGAAGCTCGCATCCTGCACGTAGCCGGTCGACAGATGGCGCACATCGAGCACCAGATCGGCATCCACATCCGGCTCGCATTTCTTGGGATAAAGGCTCGCAAGCTCGCGCCCGACCATTAACTGCGCGATGGATTCGCCGTCGAGAAGGGCCGTCGGGGCCGTCTTGATCCAGTGGCCGTCGCGCAACACCGTCACCCGGTCGGTGATCGCCATCACCTCGTCCAGCTTGTGGGAGACGAAGACGAAGCTCGTGCCCTTTTTCTTCAGGTTGCGCACCTGCGCAAACAGCGAGGCGGTTTCCGCCGCGGAAAGAACCGCCGTCGGCTCGTCCATGATCACGACACGCGCGTCGCGGCTGATCGCCTTGGCGATCTCCACCATCTGCTTGTCGGCCACCGACAGCGAGCCGATCATGGCGTCGACATCGATATGCGCGCCGAGCATGTCGAGAACCCGCCGCGTTTCGGCCCGCATGAAGCGACGGTCGAGAATGCCGAACCGCGTCACCTCGCGGCCGAGGAACAGGCTTTCGGACACCGTGAGATGATCGGCCAGATTGAATTCCTGGTGGATGACGACGATACCCAGCCGCTCGGCATCGCCATTTGGCGGCAGCACGACAGACTGACCATCAAGGCGGATTTCACCCGTGGTTGGCTGTTCGAAGCCGGACAGAACCTTGATGAGTGTCGACTTGCCGGCTCCGTTCTCGCCCATCAAGGCATGGACCTCGCCACACCTCAGCTCAAAGTCGACACTGAAAAGAACCTGCACGCCATTGAACGACTTGCAGATTCGCGACGCGGCAAGCACGATCGGTTGCTCGCCAGCAGCTTCGTCAAGCATGATTTCCTCCCCGCGACCTCCATCGCTTGAAGGCAATGTAAACCTTTACATTTGCCATGTAAAGGTTTACATCGTGACTATTGGCGTAATCGGCTGCTGCTCTCGTTGACGTGAACACAAGTCCGTGTAGTGTCACGGCGAAGATAGCCCCATGACAGAACAACCCATGCCAGTCGCCTCACCGGCAACCATCGAAGACGTCGCCCGTCTTGCGGACGTGTCGATCGCAACCGTGTCACGGGCGATCCACACGCCGGAAAAGGTAGCGAACTCCACCCGCCTGAAGGTGGACAAGGCGATTGCCATTACCGGCTATACTGCCAATGCCATGGCGCGGAATCTGCGCCTCGGGCGGTCGAACATGATCCTGGTCATCGCCCCGGACATCAGTGACCCGAATTTCTCCAACATTCTCGTCGGGCTGGAAAACGAGGCGCGCACGCAGGGCTATGGCGTTCTCATCGGCCATACGCAGAACGAACCGCAGCGCAGCACCGAATATCTGAAGTTTCTCAATTCCAGCCAGGCGATGGGGCTGATCCTCTTCACCGGCCTTCTGCCCTCCGAATATCAGTCGATGACGCCGCGCCTGCCGCCGGCGGTCGCCGTTTTCGAACCCGTGTTCAACGGCGGCCTGCCCTATGTCGGCGTCGATGATGTCGAGGGCGCCCGCAAGATCGCCGACCTTCTTCTCTCCGAAGGCCATCGCAGGATTGCCTTCATTGGCGATTCGCGCACGAAACTGTCGCATATGCGTCGCCGGCAGGGTTATGACGCGGCACTCGATGCGGCGGGCGTGCCGCGCGAGGGACGTATCATTGTCGAGGGAGACGGGACGCTCGAAAGCGGCCGCCATGCGCTGGAACGGCTGTTTATCGCCGATGCGCTGCCGACCGCGTTTCTCTGCGTGAACGACCAGACCGCCATTGGCGTCATGATGGGCCTGCAGGCGCGAAACCATGTCGTGCCGCGCGATTTTTCCGTAACCGGTTTCGATGACATTCCGCATGCAAGCTTCATCTCCCCGTCCTTGACCACGGTTCGCCAGCCGCGATCGGCCATCGGCAAGCAGGCGATGGCCCTTCTGTTCGGCCTTCTGTCCGGCAATGCATCGCCGGACAGTGAAATCCTGTTGCGACCCGACCTTGCCATCCGCAATTCGGTCGGTCCGCCGCCCCGCACCCTGCCTGGGCGCTGAGGCGGCGTTGCACCCTCAGACGTAACGATTGACGACGTTTTCCAGGTATTCCTGACGGCCCGACTTCGGTTGCGGATTGATGTTCTCGCGCAAAACGAGATCGGCAACGCCCTCAAGCGAAGTTTCTCCGCTCAGAAGCGCCTTGCCGCGCGCGCCGCTCCACCCGGCATAACGGTCGGTCAGCGGCTTTTCGAGCGCGCCGTCGGCAATCATGCGGGCCGCCGCCTTGAGGCCGCGGGCGCAGGCATCCATACCGCCGATATGGCCGATCAGCAGATCCTGCGGATCGAGCGACTGACGGCGCAGCTTGGCGTCGAAGTTCGTTCCGCCCGTCGTGAAGCCGCCGGCCTTGAGCACCTGATAGAAGGCCAGCGCCATTTCCGGCACGTTGTTGGGGAACTGGTCGGTATCCCAGCCCGACTGGTAATCGTTGCGGTTCATGTCGATGGAGCCGAAAATGCCGAGCGAGCGGGCAAGCGCCAGTTCGTGCTCGAAGGAGTGCCCGGCCAGAATGGCATGGCCCTGTTCGATATTGACCTTCACTTCCCTTTCGAGACCATATTTCTTGAGGAAGCCATAGACCGTCGCCACATCGTAATCATACTGGTGCTTGGTCGGTTCTTGGGGCTTGGGTTCGATCAGGATCGTGCCCTTGAAGCCGATCTTGTGCTTGTATTCGACGACGAGGTTCAGGAAACGCCCCATCTGGTCGAGTTCGCGGGACAGATCGGTGTTGAGCAATGTCTCATAACCTTCCCGGCCGCCCCACAGCACATAGTTCTCGCCGCCCAGCCGCTTGGTAGCGTCGATGCACGTCTTCACCGTCGCCGCCGCGAAGGCGAACACGTCCGGGTCGGGATTGGTGGCGGCACCGGCCATGTAACGGCGGTGGGAGAACAGGTTGGCGGTCCCCCAGAGGAGCTTGACGCCGGTTTCGGCCTGCTTCTTCTCGAAAATATCGACGATAGCTTCGAGATTGCGGGTGTTTTCAGCGAAGTCTGCGCCTTCCGGACGCACATCGGCGTCGTGGAAGCAGTAATAGGGCGCGCCGAGGAGCTGGAAGAATTCGAAGGCGACATCGGCCTTCAGCTTCGCCGCGTTCATATCGCCCGCGAACCAGGGGCGGTCAAAGGTACGCCCGCCGAAGGGATCGCTCCCCTCCCAGGCGAAGGTGTGCCAATAGGCAACGGCAAAGCGCAGATGGTCTTCAAGACGCTTGCCCGCCACGATCTCGTCGGGATTGTAGTGACGGAACGCGAGCGGATTGTCGCTTTCCGGTCCTTCATAGCGGATGGGGGCAATATCGCCGAAAAAGCCGCTGGCCATAGTTTTCTCCTCCTTGAAAAATAACGGATAAGTCAATGCCTCAGGCAAGTTTGCCGAGGGCGGGATAAAGGGCGCGATAGCGGCGATAGGCGGCCGCGAAGGGCTCGGCCAGCGCTGTCTGCGGTTCAAAGGTTTCGGCAATCGCCGGCGGGGTCAGCACCGCCAGCGGATCGGCATCCGTGGCGGCGATGAGGCCGAGGCGGGCCGCGCCGAAGGCTGCACCGAAATCGCCTGCCGCCGGCAGATCGACCGGAATGCCAAGAATGGTGGCAATCAACGAAAGCCAGTAATGCGATCGTGCGCCACCGCCGACGGCTGTCACGCGGCTGAGTTCGGTGCCGGCCAGCCGCAAGGCTTCCAGATTGTCGCGAATGGCAAAGCCCACGCCTTCCAGCACGGCCTGGGTCAGTGCCGCACGGTCGCTTTCATGGGCCAGACCGATGAAGGCTCCGCGGATCGCCGCGTCATTGTGGGGCGTGCGCTCGCCGGAGAGATAAGGCAGGAACGTCACGCCGGTCGGCGCGCGCAAGGGTTGCCCAAGCTCCGCCGTCAGTTCCGCCGAGGTCAGGCCCGTGATCCCGGCATGCCAGTTCAGCGCATCGGTGGCGGACAGGATAACGCCCATCTGGTGCCAAGTGCCCGGCACCGCATGGCAGAAGGCATGAACCGCGCTTTCGGGGCGCGGCAGATAGGTATCATTGGCCGCAAACAGTACACCGGAAGTGCCGAGCGAAACGAAGGCCGAGCCAGCGCGCACCGTACCCATGCCGCAGGCCGACGCGGCATTGTCGCCGGCACCACCGGCTACGACCACGCCGGGAGAAACGCCCCATTCGCTGGCAAGCGCGGGTCGTAACCGTCCCGAAACCGCCGTACCCTCGACAAGGCGCGGCATCTGCGCACGCTCCATGCCGCTTGCCGCCAGCAATTCATCCGACCAGGCACGCTTGCCGGTGTCGAGCCAGCTCGTGCCGGCGGAATCCGACATGTCCGACACATGCTCCCCTGTCAGCCACAGGCGCAGATAATCCTTGGGCAGCAGAACCGTGGCCACTTTCGCGAAAATCTCCGGCTCATTGTGCTTTACCCAGACCAACTTCGGTGCGGTGAAACCGGGAAAGACAATATTGCCTGTAATGGCGCGAAAGCGGGGATCGGCATCGAGCGCAGCGGCTTCCGCATGGCTGCGGGTATCGTTCCAAAGGATGCAGGGGCGAAGCACGCGATCCGCATTGTCCAGCAGGGTCGCGCCGTGCATATGGCCGGACAGCCCGATACCCGAGAGCCTTGCGAATGCCGCCTTGTTGCGGGCGGAAAGGGCTGCAACGGCCGAAGAACAGGCAGCGATCCAGTCCGCCGGGTTCTTTTCGCTCCAGCCGTGATGCGGGCGCGAGACGGAGAGCGGCGTGCTGACCTCGCCGAGAATGGCGCCATCACTATCGATGAGCATCGCCTTGATGCCCGAGGTTCCAAGGTCCAGTCCGAGAAAAGTCATGGCTGCTCCTGCGGGAGATTGTCCCGGAGATAGATTTCGATACGAATGCGCTCCTGCGCTGCGATGATCGGCGTGCGGTCGGCATGGGCGGTGAGGACGCGGATGGCACTGCGGATTTCATGCCCGGCATCCTGCGCAAGAACGGCATCGATGGTGCCGTCCCGCAGCGCACCCTTGGTAGCGATGTCCAGTTCATGAGCGATGACGAAACGTGGCGGAACCCTGGCCTGCGACAGGGCCCGGACGAGACCGTCATTGCCGGCACCCAGACTGTAGAGGCCGAGAAGGTCGCCGCGCTCCTCCATCAGCTTTGTCAGAAGACGCTCGACCGTGTGCGCCTCGTCCCGTCCCTGCAACGGCGACAGTACGCGAAGGGCCGGAAATTCGCTCTGCATGACGGCCAGAAACCCGTCCAACCGCTGGCGATGGTCGCGCACGCTGAGCGAACCGGCCATGATGGCAACGGTGCCATCGACCCCCGTCAGGAAACGCCCGAGCAGGCTGGCGGCAGAGCGCCCCGCAGCGACGTTGTCGATGCCGACATAGTGGTCGCGGCTCTGTTCAGCGAGATCGGAGACGATGGTGACGGCGCCGATGCCCTCGTCGCGCAGGGAGGAAACCGCCGTCACGATGCGGTCGGAATCGATGGCCACGAAGGCGACGCCGTCTGGCTTGCGTTGCAGTGCGCTGGCTAACGCCCCTTCCAGCGCCTCCTCATCGAAAGCCGGCACATCGATAAGGCGAATGCGCGTCCGCTCGAAGCCGCCCCGCGCCTGCGCCGCGACGATTTCCGCCCGCAGCGCCTGCATGAAGGCATTGTCATTGACGGGCACGATGAAATCGAAATCATAGAAGCGCTGGCGCGCCAGATTGGCGGCGGCGACATCGCGAACGTAGCCGATGCGGTCCATGGCCTCCAGCACCCGGTTGCGCGTCTTGTCGCGCACGCCAGAACGGCCGTTGAGCACCCGGTCGATCGTCGCCAGACTGACGCCCGCAGCTTCCGCCAGATCGTGAACGGTCGGCTTCATTCTTCCCCCTCACTCGCACAGAAAATCCCTCCGCGAAACCAGCGCGGCGGCCCTGTCAAAACGTGGTCCGGTTTTCTCCGCCGCAGTCTGCACTGGCGGCATGGGAGTGTGGGCCGACCATAAGTCCATTTTTGACGTACGTAAATCAGAATTTTGATGTACGTACGTCAAAATCTGCTTGAATTAAATCCGGGCTCGCGTATCAATTGCTCGTAAAGAGCGAACAGGCGGTCTTTTGGAGGGACGGCACGGGTTCGCTGCGACGTGGAGGCGTCGCAGAGGAGGCAACGCAAGCGCGGATCACGGCAGCCGCCGGCTTTCGCAACAGGCGCGTCCGAGAAGGATGCGCGCGTTGAATGCGCATGCCGGCGGGGCCGGCAGCAGTGTCACAAGTGGAGGAAGAAATGAAAGCCATGAAACTTCTTGCCGGCGCGGCCCTTGGCCTCGTCATGGGTGTTTTCGCAACCTCGGCCAATGCGTCGCCGGAAAAGCCGGTCATCGGCTTCTCCATCGATGACCTGCGCGTGGAGCGCTGGGCGCGCGACCGCGACTATTTCATTGCCGCGGCCGAAAAGCTGGGCGCCAAGGTCAACGTTCAATCGGCGGATGGCAACGAGGAAAAGCAGGTCAAGCAGGTGGAAAACCTGATCGCGCAGGGCGTCGATGCCATCGTGATCGTGCCGATGAACTCCAAGGTGTTCGATGCCGTGGTGGCCGATGCCAAGGCATCCGGCATCAAGGTCCTGTCCTATGACCGCCTGATCCTCAACGCCGATGTCGATGCCTATATTTCCTTCGACAACGAGCGCGTCGGCTTCATGCAGGCCGAAGGGCTTCTGAAGGTCAAGCCGGAGGGCAATTATTACCTGCTCGGCGGCTCGCCGACCGACAACAACGCCAAATATCTGCGCGCCGGCCAGGAAAAGGCCCTGAAGCCCGCCATCGATTCCGGCAAGGTGAAGATCGTCGGCTCGCAGTGGGTCAAGGAATGGAGCCCGACCGAAGCGCTCTCGATCATGGAAAACGCGCTGACCGCCGCCCAGAACAAGATCGACGCCGTGGTCGCCTCGAATGACGGTACCGCAGGCGGCGCCATCCAGGCGCTGGCCGCCCAGGGCCTTGCCGGCAAGACGGTCGTTTCCGGTCAGGATTCTGACCTGGCCGCCGTCAAGCGCCTGCTCGACGGCACGCAGACGATGACCGTCTACAAGCCGCTGAAACTGATCGCCTCGGAAGCCGCCAAGCTGACGGTGGAACTGGTGCGCGGCGAAAAGCCCGCCTTCAACGCCAAGATCAACAACGGCAGCAAGGATGTGGACTCGCTTCTGCTGACGCCGACCGCCGTCACCAAGGAGAATGTCGACATCTACGTGAAGGACGGTTTCTACACCAAGGAACAGATCGGCCTGAAGTAAGCGCCGCATTGCCCCGGCCCGGCCACCGCCGCGCCGGGGCAATGTCATCGTCCTGACGTTCAAGAGTTTGCCATGTCCGACTATCTTCTCGAAATGACCGGCATTTCCAAGAGCTTTAACGGGGTTAAGGCGCTGGATGGCATTCACCTCAAGGTACGAGCGGGAGAATGCGTCGGCCTTTGCGGCGAGAACGGCGCGGGCAAGTCCACCCTCATGAAGGTGCTGTCCGCCGTCTATCCCTATGGCACCTGGGAGGGCAAAATTGTCTGGGACGGACAGGAACTGAAGGCAACCTCGATCCGCGAAACCGAAAAGGCCGGGATCGTCATCATCCACCAGGAACTGATGATGGTGCCGCATCTTTCTGTGGCCGAGAACATCTTTCTCGGCTCGGAGATCACCTCGCACGGCTTCATCGATTACGATGCCATGAATGCGCGGGCGACGGAGCTGCTGGCCCAGCTCGATATTCACGACATCAATCCGGCCCTGCCGGTCTACAATTATTCGGGCGGCAAGCAACAGTTGATCGAGATCGCCAAGGCGCTGAACAAGAACGCGCGCCTGCTCATTCTCGACGAGCCGACCTCGGCACTGACGGCCGCCGAAACGCGCACGCTGCTGAACCTCATAAAGCAGTTCAAGGCGCGCGGCATGGCCTGCGTCTACATTTCCCACAAGCTGGACGAAGTGGCCGAGATCGCCGACACGGTGACTGTCATTCGTGACGGCACGCATATCGGCACCCGGCCGATGGCCGAACTGACCACGGACGCCATCATTACCATGATGGTGGGCCGCGAGATGAAGAACCTTTTCCCCCGCGAAGAACATGCGATCGGCGAGGTCATTCTCGACGCCCGCAACATTTCCTGCTGGGATGTGACCAACCCCAATCGCAAGGTGGTCAACAACGTTTCCTTCGAACTGCGACGGGGCGAAATTCTCGGCATTGCCGGGCTGGTCGGCGCCGGACGCACGGAACTCGTCTCCACCCTGTTCGGCGCCTATCGCGGCGCGTATGAGGGCACGGTCTCGCTCGAAGGCAAGGAACTGAAAATCCGCTCGCCGCGCGATGCGGTTCGCGCCGGCATCTGCATGGTGCCGGAAGACCGCAAGCGCGACGGTATCCTGCCCATCGTCGGCGTCGGCCACAACATGACGGTTTCGGTGCTGAACCGTTTCGCCGGCCTCGGCCTGGTGAAGGAAGAGGACGAACTGGCCGCCATCCAGCAGGAAATCATCCGCCTGAAGATCAAGACAGCCGATCCCATGCTGCCGATCGCCTCGCTTTCCGGCGGCAACCAGCAAAAGGCGGTGCTGGCCAAGATGATGCTGCCCGAACCGCGGGTGCTGATCCTCGACGAACCGACCCGCGGCGTCGATGTCGGGGCGAAATACGAAATCTACAAGCTGATCTTCGCCCTCGCCAAGACGGGCGTCGCCGTCCTCATGGTGTCATCGGAAATGCCTGAAGTGCTCGGCATTTCCGACCGGGTTCTGGTGATCGGCGAAGGTGAGCTGCGCGGCAATTTCGTCAACGAAAACCTGAGCCAGGAACAGGTGCTTGCCGCCGCCATCGGCCAGGGTTCGCGGGCGGCATGAAAGGACGGAACGCATGACGACTACAGGCGGCAAGAGCTTCCGCAAGTTTCTCTCGGAAAACAAGATCGTGGCACTACTGGTGGTGGTGGCGCTGATCTGGGCTCTGTTCGGAATTCTCACCTATGACGCCGATACGGGAACCTCCGGCTTCCTGACGGCGCGCAACTTTTCCAACCTGCTGCGACAGATGGCGATTACCGGCATGCTGGCGGCGGCGATGGTGTTCGTCATCGTTGCCGGCGAGATCGACCTGTCCGTCGGCTCGCTGCTCGGACTTCTGGGCGGCGTTGCAGCCATTCTCGATGTGGTCCTCGGCTGGCCACTGGCGGGCACGATTGCAACCGTGCTTCTGCTCGGCGCGGTTCTCGGCCTCTTCAACGGCTGGCTGACGGCTTATCTCGGCATTCCTTCCTTCATCGTCACGCTGGGCGGCCAGCTTGCGTTTCGAGGCGCGGTTCTGGGGCTGACGGGCGGCATCACCATTTCCCCGGTCTCACCCGGGTTCAAATATCTCGGTCAGGGTTACCTGCCGGGCTGGCTCGGCAATGCCTGCGCCATCGGCCTCTTCGTGCTGCTCGTCGCCATGGCCCTGCTCACGCGCGGCAAACGGACGAAACACAACCTGCCGGTGGCCACGCCGGTGGCGGAGGTCGCGCGTCTGGCCGCTATCGGCGCGCTGGTGCTCGGCTTCGTGCTGGTACTGAATTCCTATCAGGGTATTCCCGTCCCCGTTCTGGTGCTTCTCGTCGTTCTCGGCCTCTTCACCGTCATGGCGAAGGGCACGGTGTTTGGCCGCTATGTCTATGCCGTCGGTTCGAATGCCGAGGCGACCCGCCTGTCGGGCGTCAATGTCAATCTGGTGAAGATGCTCGTGTTCGGGCTGATGGGCCTGATGGCCGCCTTTGCCGGTCTCGCCACCACCGCCCGTCTGGCCGCCGGCACACCTTCGGCCGGCTTCGGCGGCGAACTGGACGCCATCGCATCCTGCTTCATCGGCGGTACCTCGATGCGCGGCGGCGTCGGCTCGGTGATCGGCGCGCTGGTGGGGGCACTCATCATGGCAAGCCTCGACAACGGCATGTCGATGCTTGGCGTCGATACGTTCTGGCAGCAGATCATCAAGGGCATGATCCTCGTGCTGGCCGTCTATCTCGATATCGTTTCTTCGGGCAACAAGAGAGCCTGAAGTCAAAAACTGCAATCTGCTTGGCGCGGGAGCAGCCTAGGGCTGTCTCACCGGGTCGAGTGGGTGTGGAACGGTCCCATGATCGCTCGGAGCGGCAGGCCTCGTCAAGACAAGGCCTGCCGGCTTTCTTTTCACATCACTTCTGATCTCTTTCCTTGGTGCCCATAACCGAAATACAGATCAGCACGAACGAGATCAGTACGATGATCGTACCGACCGCGTTGATTTCCGGCGTAATGCCACGCCGCAAAGTGGAATAGATGTACATCGGCAAGGTGTTGTCCCGCCCCGTCAGGAAGTAGGTGACCGGGATTTCGTCGAAACTCAGGACAAAGGACAACAGTCCTGCACTGATGATCGCCGAACGGATATTGGGCAAGGTTATATCGAAGAAGCTGCGCCAGGGGCCGGCGCCAAGATCGAGAGCCGCCTCATCAAGCGATCCGGGCAGACGCTGCAACCGCGCATAGACCTGCGTGACCACGACACCGATCAGCGCCGTCGCATGGCCGGCGATCACCGTTTCCAGCGAGAGCGGCACGTTGATGAGTTTCGAGACATTCAGCATCGAAATACCCGTAACGATGCCTGGAAGCGTGATCGGCAGCAGGATAAGACGGCGAAACAGCGTCTTTCCCGGAAAATCGAACTTGTGGATCGCCAACGCCGCGGGCACACCGATCAGAAGCGTCAGGATCGTCGCGCCGGTGGCAACGTAAAAGCTGTTCCGGATTGCCGCGTGCAGACCGTCATTGGTCGCAAGCTTCGCATACCAGTCCAGCGTAAAGCCCGTCGGCGGCCAGCTCAGGGAGCGGGAACTGTTGAAGGAAAAGGCGATCAGCACCCAGATCGGAACATAGAGGAATGCCATCACGGCCGCGATGAAGGTCATGAAGGCCGCGTCGGCCGCATAGCGTGACGCCTGATAGGGATTGGCGGTCATGTCAGTGGCCTCCCGCGGTGCCGCGCCGTTCGAAACGGTCGCTGAGGGATATGATAGTCAGCACGACGATGAGCATGACGATCGACAAAGCCGAACCGAGCGGCCAGTTCAACGCCGAGCCGAATTGCGTGGTGATGACATTGGCGATGAGGTTGCCGTCCGGACCGCCAACGAGAAACGGCGCAACGAAATCGCCGAAGGAGAGGCAGAACGTCAGCGTGAAGCCTGCGACCACGCCCGGCAGTGACATCGGCAGCGTCACCTTCATCAGGGTGCGCCATGGGCCAAGGCCAAGATCCGCCGAGGCCTCGATCAGGTTTTTCGGGATCTTCTCCAGCGCCGTGTAGATCGGCATCACCATGAACGGGATGAAGATGTAGGTCAGCGTCACGACCATCGAGAACTGGTTGTAGAGAAAGATGGGCGACGGCGTATCGACCAGTCCGGTCCATATGAGGAAGGAGTTGAGAACGCCTTCGGTCCCGAGGATCGTTTTCCAGACATAGGCGCGCAGGAGATAGCTGATCCACAGCGGCGCGACGACTGCCATGTAAAGCCACGTCCTGACCCTGGCGGAACGGCAGCGATAGACCAGGTAATAGGCGAAGGGGTAGGCAATCAGGAAAGAGGCGATGGATACGAGGATGGAGATTTTCGCGGTCCGCAGGAGAACCTTGATGTACTGCGGATCGGCGAGCAGCATCTGGTAGTTGCCCCACTGGAAAGCCGGGATGAAGACCGGATACTTCTTTTCCCAGAAAGAGTAGGTGGCGATGACGCCGTAGGGGATGAGCATGAAGAGCACGACCCAGACGAACGGAATGCCGAGAACGAGCACTGCGGGAATGTTGCGGTAGAAATGTCTCATGCCTCCACCTCGCCGGGAAAGACGAAGACATTGTGCGGCTGCACGGCAAGCCTGACCGGTTGCCCGAGCGGAGGAACATGCGAACGCGACAGCGTGTCCGGCAGAAGCTTGTCCGCGTAAAGCCGCGCTCCCCCCGCAAGCTCGATGCCAAGCCGCAGGCCGAGACCGTAATAGATGACCTCGCATATCTTGCCGGAGAGCGTGTTCGTGGACGCTTCCCCTTCCTCGAGCAGCCGCACCTTTTCGGGACGAAGGCCGATGGTCACCGCCTCTCCGACCGGTAGGGCGATATCCGCGACCGCGTCGAGCGCGCCGCCGCCGATGGCAATCCGTGTCGTGCCGTCGGAGATGCTTTCGGTGACGCCCGGCAAGAAGGTCGTGGTGCCGATGAAGTTCGCGACATAGCGCGAAGCGGGATGGTCGTAGAGTTGCTGCGGGGTCCCCTCCTGGGCGATGCGGCCCTTTTCCATCACGACGATGCGGTCCGACATGACCAGCGCTTCCGTCTGGTCGTGGGTGACCATGATGAAGGTGATGCCGACCTTTTCCTGCAACTGCTTGAGTTCCGTCTGCATCTGCTCGCGCAGCTTGGCGTCGAGCGCCGAAAGCGGCTCGTCGAGAAGCAGAACCTTGGGCCGCCTGACGATGGCCCTTGCCAGCGCGATCCGCTGGCGCTGGCCACCTGAGAGTTGATGCGGATACAGTTTGAGCTTGTCGTAAAGGCCCACGAGATGCAGGGCGTCGAAGACGCGCGTGTCGATCTCGCGCGGGCTGCATCCCATGAGTTTCAGCCCGTAGGCCACATTGTCGCCCACCGTCATGTGCGGAAAGAGCGCGTAATCCTGAAACACCATGTTCACGGCGCGCCGGTACGGCGGCGAAAAGGTCACATCTTCGCCCGCCAGACGAATACACCCGCCGGTGGGTTCCTCGAAACCGCCGATCATACGCAGCAAGGTGGACTTTCCGCAGCCGGACGGACCGAGCAGGGTGACGAACTCGCCATCTTCGACGTTCAACGAAATGTCGTCGACGCCCAGAATGTCCGGTCCGTATTGTTTGGAAATATGGTCAAGTTCTATGATGGTGGCCATTGTGCCCGCCTCTCAATGCCCGGTCCCGTGCCCTCCCAACACGGTAACGGTGCTTTTCAAACCGGCTCCCCGATAGCCCGGCAAAGGGTCAGGGAGCGTTCGTTCATTGCGCCTTCACGGCGTTCCAAGCGTTGGCGTAAGCCTCGTATCGATCGCCCAGCGACTGCCAGACCATCAGCTTGTCGAGGTAGGTCGGGTCATCCTGGTGCAGTTCGGCAAACCGTTCCGGCGTCATGCAGGTCTTGGCTGCGACGGGGTTGGCGACGGAATTCGTGTTGATTTGCGAAATCGCGCATTGGCCGACGGCGGAAAGCTGCATGTTGAGATACTTGTAGGCGCAATCCGTGTTCGGGGTGCCCTTGACCATCATCCAGATGTCCACCCAGCCTTCCGCGCCCTCCTTCGGAATGAATTCCGTCATCGGAATGCCTTCGCGCTTCAGGATGCTCGCCATGTTGCCGGCCCAGGTGTTGGACAGGACAATCTCGCCCGATTTGTAGAGATCGACCAATTCGCCCGCCGTGGTCCAGTATTTGCGAACCAGCGGCTTCTGCTCCTCCAGCGCCTTCCGGGCGGCGGCGATCTGCTCGTCGCTCAGATTGTAGATATTCATGTCGCCATTCTTGCGAGCGGCGAGATAGATGGAGGACTTGTCGTCCCAGATGGAAATCTTGCCCTTGAGTTCCGGGTTCCACAGATCGCTGATCGAAGTCGGCGGCGTCTTGAACGCGTCGGTGCGATACATCATGATGATCGCACCCCACGTATAGGGCATGCCGTAGACATCATCGCCCTTGCGGATGTTTTCGAGCGCCCTCAAGTTCGGGTAGATATTGTTCCATTCGGCGATTTTGGCGGTATCGATGGGCTCGACGAGATCGAGGTCGATCATCAGCTTCGTGGTGTCGAGCGAAGGCGTGATCAGGTCATAGACCCCACCGCCGGCCATCAGCTTCGGTGCGAAGTCGTCGTTCGAACCGACATAGGTGGCGTTCACCTTGCAGCCGGTTTCCTTTTCGAACTGCGTGACATAGGAGGGATCGGCATAGCCTTCCCAGGTCAGCAGGTTCAATGTGCCTTCCGCATGGGCGGTGCCGCTCGAAAGCAGCATTCCCAAAAGCGCGGCGTAAATGCTGGTACGTTCCCCAATTTTCATTTTTTGCTCCTTTTATCGAAGGTTGCTTGCATGGATTCAGTGGGTAGGCTGAACAACGCTCAGGCGGCGGGGTCGTAGGTCACCCAGACCTTTCGGGTCGTTTCGACGACACGCCACACGACCTGCAGGCCGGGACGCATCACGAAAATCGAGCCGGCCTTCAGGACGGTGGTTTCGGATGAACCGACCTCGGTGAGTTCAGAATGTCCGGAGACGATGGACATGAATTCCCAGGTCGGGGCCGTGAAGGTCCAGGTTCCGGGCGCCACTTCCCAGACGCCGGTTTCCACCTTTCCGTCGGGTGTGCGGTCGAAAAGCCAGGTCAGATCGGAGGGGTTGCCTTCGATGATCAGTTCCGGTGCCGGTCCACCGGCAATCGGTTCGCCCGGGTTCAGCGGGTCGATCCCGAATGAATTGTCACTCATGTTCAGTCTTTCCTTTGCTGCTTGCGTTGAAAGGATTTGCTTCTTGTCCTGATGCCCGTCCGTTGCGGACGGTTCAGGTCATGCGCTCGCGAAACTTGTAGTAGAGCATGCCCAGAGCGAGGGCCTGATGGGTTAGCCAGCTTCCCACCGGCAACCGCAGCCGCCGCACGGCGTCGAAAACGTCAAACTCGCCCATGGTGCCGGTCATGGCGTCGGCCATGATTTCTGCCACGATATGCGTTGTGGCGATCCCGTGGCCCGAATAGCCCTCCGCGAAGAAGATGTTGGGCCCGATGCGGCCGAGATGGGGAATCCGGTTTGCGATGATCCCGGCGCGGCCGGACCATTGATAATCGATGCCTACGCCCTTGAGCCGGGGATAGGTGCGTTCCAGAGCCGGCCGCAGTTCGGCCGCAAGATCAACGGTCTCCGCACCGGTGTAATTGGTGCCGCCGCCGAAGATCAATCGCCGGTCGGCGCTCAGGCGGTGATAGTCCAGCACGAAGCGGTTGTCATAGACGGCGATATCCTGCGGGTTGATGGCGCGGGCCACGTCTTCCGGCAGCGGTTCGGTAGCGATGATGCCTAGGGATGCGGGAAACAGCACGCCGCGCATCCGGCCCTGCGCCAGCCCGTGATAGGCGTTGCCGGCGAGCAGAACGCTGTCGCAGATGACCCTTCCCTTGGCCGTCGTCACCACCGGGCGCTTGCCGCGCCGGATACCGGTGACCTGCGATCCCTCGAAAATCCGGACCCCCAGGCTCTGCGCGGCCATGGCCTCGCCGGTCACCAGATTGAGGGAATGGACGTGCATATTGCGGGTGTTGTGGACGCCGCCGATATAGATCGGAGCCTCGATGAGATCGGCAAGCGCCTTGCCCTCGACATAGCGGACTTCATCGCCCATGCCGCGCGCTTCGGCCTCTTGCGCCAGCGCCTTCAGATCGGTGACATGGGCCGGCTTGAGGGCGGCCTGAAGGTGGCCGGGTTTCAGATCGCAATCGATGCCGAAACGCGCCACCCGTTTGCGAATGATCTCATGGCCACGCCAGCGAAGGTTCCATATGTAGTTTTCGGTCTGCGCACCCAATGTGCGGCGAAACTGGCGCGCCATTGCCACATCGCCGGAAAGCGAGCCGGTGATCTGCCCGCCATTGCGCCCGGAAGCACCCCAGCCGATCCGGTTGGCTTCGAGAACGACCACGCGCAGGCCGCGATCGGCAAGTTCGATTGCGGCGTTGATGCCGGTAAAGCCGCCACCGATCACCGCGACATCGGCCTCGACCTCGCCTTCCAGCGAAGCAAAGGCGGGATAGGCATGCGCCGAGGCGGCATAGTAAGAGCCGGTATGTGGTTCCATCGTCCTAGCCTCAGACCGTGTGGAGATAGCTGCGATATTCGAGAGCGGAAATGTCGCCTTCGAACACTTCGAGTTCCTGACGCTTGCAGCTCGTGAACATCCTGATGAAATCCCGGGGGAACAGCTTCTCGACCAGCGGGCTTGCCTCGAAGGTCTCGATCGCCTGCCGCCAGTCCGGGGGGATGGGCCGCGCGGTGACGCCGGTCACGTTGCCGTCCGTCGGCGCGGGCGGCGTGAGACGCTCATCGAGGCCCATGAAGGCTGCGGCAAGCACCGCCGCGATCACCAGATAGGGGTTGGCGTCGCCGCCCGCGACCCGGTGTTCGATCCGCCGCGCCGCTCTCGCCCCGCCGGGAATGCGCACGGCGGCGGTGCGGTTTTCGTAACCCCATGTCGCGTTCACCGGGGCAAGCGTGCCGGGACGCAGCCGACGGGAGGAATTGCGATGCGGCGCGAAGATCAGCGCGGTGTCGTGCATCGCCTCGAGCATGCCCGCAACGGCGTGGCGCAATTCAGGCGTGCCCTTGTCCGTTCCGTCGTCGAAGATGTTGCGGCCCGCCGCATCGATCAGGCTGAAATGCATGTGCAGCCCGTTGCCGGCATGCTGCATGTAGGGCTTGGCCATGAAGGTTGCCCGCATGCCGTGACGGCGCGCCATGTTGCGTATGATCTGCTTGAGATAAACCGTATCGTCCGCGATCCGCAGGGCGTCGGCCCGGTGAAGAAGATTGAACTCGTACTGGGTCGGACCGCTCTCGGAGGTGACGGCTTCGAGGGCGATACCGCAGTCCCCCGCCATGGCATAGACATCGTCCAGAAAGCCGCTGACCTCACCCAGTTCATCGAGGCTGTAGATCGTATCCGCGGCACCGGCGTGGGAGTCCGGCAGGTCGGCAATGGGTACGGGCTTGTACGGCGAGGCATCGCGGATCAGATGGAATTCGACCTCCATCGCCACGACGGGCGTCAGGCCTTTCGCAGTGAAACGACCAAGGACTTCCGCAAGAAGACGGCGAGGATCGCCGAAGAAGGGCGAACCGTCCTCCAGCCGCATCCACATCGGCACGAACAGGGCCGGCGCCTCACCCCACACGAGCGGGATCGGGCCACGTTCGGTAGGCTCGACAATGCCATCGAGATCACCCCGGTCGAAAAGGTCGTTTCCAAGGACATCGGTCCCCCAGACATCGACACCGATCGAGGACATCGGCATGCGAATGCCGGACTTGAGGACTTTTTGCCCATGATCGGCCGGCACGCGCTTGCCGCGCAGAATTCCGTTCAGATCGCAGTGGGCGGCAAGGAATAAGTTTGCGGTTCCCGTTCTTTCCTTGCCGGGTTCGTTTGGCGTCATGCTATCTAATCCGAGTTCATTGATCATCGTGTTATAACACTGAGACATGTGTTATATGATAGTCAACTGCTCATTTCGGACGCATTTAATTTTTTGGGGGGAAAATTGAGCAATTATGAGCCAACTACAGGAGCGGATTCGCTTCATGCGACCCTGAGGCAGCAGATTTGGGAGGGTGCATTCCTGCCGGGAGACCGGGTTTCGATCCGGGGACTGGCGCAATCCTCCGGCATGAGCGTCATTCCCGTGCGCGATGCGGTGCGCCGGCTGGTCGCCGAGGGTGCTCTGTGCTTCATCGACAGCCGGACGATCGAGGTGCCGAAACTCAGCCTCGCGAACCACCGCGATGTGCTGTTCGCCCGCATGCAGCTCGAGCCGGAGGCCGGAAAACGGGCTTTCGGGCAACTGACACAGACAGATCTCGAACAACTGATCGCTTATGACATGGCAGTGAACGAGGCCATCGCCATGAACGATGTGAATGCCTACATGCGGTCGAACTTCGCCTTTCACTTCCACATCTACCGCAAGGCGGACGCGCCGGTTCTGCTTCGCCTGATCGAAATTCTGTGGCTGCAGTCCGGTCCGTCGATGCGCTTCATTGCCGGGCAATATGGGGCGCAAACGGTAACGGTCGATCACCACAAAGAAGCCACGGACGCGCTCACGCGTCGCGACCGCGAGAGCTTCGTGTCAGCACTGCGTGAGGACATCGCACAAGGGATGGAATTCATTCGAAACGCCGAGCTCCCGGAGCTGCCGAAATAACGGCTCCATGCACCCGGAACCTGTCCACTTTGCTCCAGGTCATCTCCGCAGGACTGTCGTACCTTTTCGCGATGGCAACTGGTGATGCCTTGCGCCGGAGGCTCAGCGGTCAAAGGTTCGGTTAAAGACGAATACGGTTGCGCCAAGCGCAAGCGCCGGCCATGCGATCAGCATCGGATTGTCGAAAAGGAACATGCGATATTCGAACAGCATGCCACCCCAGTCGGGCAGGGAAGGGTCGGCGCCGAGACCGATGAAGGCCAGCGACGCGTAGGCGATGGCCGACGCGCCGGACTGGTTACCGACATAGGTGAGAAGCGTCGGCAGGGTGTTGGGCAGAAGGTGGCGAAACAGCATCGTGCCGCTGGAGACGCCGATGGCGTCGGCGGCCATGATGAACGGTTGGCACAGCACCCGTTTCGTCAGCATGTGGGCAAAGAGCGCCAGCGGCCCGATGGCGGCAAGCCCGAGCGCCACACCCGCACTGAACGGCGAGAGGCCGAATACGGCCGCCGCCGTCAGGGCGACGATCAGTGTCGGCACCATGATGAAGAGTTGGCTGGCTTTCAGGATCAGCTTCTCTCGCCAACCACCCAGCACGGCCGCCAGCGTGCCGAGCAGCGCGCCGCCCGTCAAGCCGAGCAGACCGACGGCGAGGATGACGATGCCGGTGCGGAACCCGCCCGCCATCAGCCGCGACAGGAGATCACGCCCGAGATGGTCGGTCCCGAGCGGATGGGCAATATCCGGCGCCGCATGCCGGGCCAGAACATTCACCGCATCGGGGTCCCAGGGCTGCCACAGGCCGCAGGCAAAGAGCAACGTCAGCAGCAGAAGGGGAGCGAGCGCACGTCTCACGACAGGCGCGGCTCCAGCCGCAGGCTCAGCAGCCGTGCGACGAGACCGACGATGGCCATCCACAGCGCGACGACAATTACATAGGCCTGCAACACCATCTGGTCGCGGGCGGAAATGCTCTGCACAAGGAACTGGCTGATGCCGGGCAGGCCGAAGAGAATCTCCATGGCGGCGGCGCTGCCGATCACCCAGCCGGCCTCTGAATGGATGGCGGCCAGAACGGCATAAAAGGCACTGGGATGGGCGTGGCGCCAGAGGGCTCGCCGCTCCGAAAACCCCTTGGCGCGGGCCGTGATGAACCAAGGCTGCCCCATGGCGGCCGCAAGCCCCTGCCTGTAAATGCGGGAGAGCACCGCTGTCGAGTGGAGTGCGACGAGCATGACGGCGAGCGTCAGCGAGGCACCGTCATTCGAGAAAGGCCGGATCCAGCGCAATTGCGCACCCAGAACCCAGATTAGCACCAGCCCGGTGGCGAAAGCCGGCGTCGATTGCGTGAAAACCGAAAGAAGACGGCTGAACCGATCGGCAATGCCGCCTGGCTTCAACGCCGCGGCAAAGCCGAGCGGAAGGGCGAGGGCGATGGCAAGACAGAGACTGGACAGGCCGAGAAAGAGCGACAGCGGCAGGCGTTTCATGAACTCCAGCCGCACGGGCTCGCCAGTGCGGAAGGACCGGCCCCAGTCGCCCTGCACGAAACCGGAAAGCCACTGCACATAGCGCACCGGCAGGGGCCGGTCGAGACCCCAGCCGTGCCGGAGAGCGGCGACTGTTTCATCGGTTGCCGGCAGGTTCCAGTTGCGGATGGCGATCGCCACCGGATCGGCCGGCATCAAAGCGATGATCGCAAACGCCACGAAGGAGACGGCGAGCAGGCCCGCCGCCGTCTGCAATCCCCATCCGCCCAGCCGCTTCACCACGTCACTTGCCTTCGCCGATATCGGCGCGCAGCACATGATAGTCAGACCCCCAGGGCTCGTAGTTCTTCAGCGTGCCGGACATGCCGACATACCAGACGGGCGAGACGAGGAAGGAGACAGGCACATCTTCGAACAGCCTGGTCTGGGCGTCGAGCGCAATCTGGACCCGGGCTGCTGCATCACCCGTTGCGGCGAAGCGGTCGAGGATGGCGTCGAAGTCCGGGGAGGCGTACTTCGCGTAATTCAGCGAGGCGCCACTGCGTAGCATCGAGTTCAGGAAAAAGGCCGGATCGCCGCTCGGCGCCGTATGCTGCGCCCAGAGAGCGATGTCGAATTCACCGCCCGCAGCGACCTGCGAGATGTTGTCGATGACCTGCGTTTCGAGCACGACCCCTGCCCTGGCGAGTTCGGCCTTGGCCATCGGCAGCATTGTCACGAGATCGGGACGCTGCGGATAGGTGATCGCCAGAAGCTTCAGCGGCTTTCCATCCCTGGCGCGGATGCCGTCCGCACCCTTCACCCAGCCAGCGGCTTCCAGCAAGGCCTCGGCGCGGGCAAGATCGGTCGGCCGGGCATCCTTGCCGGCGAAGGGAAAATAGGGGGCGTAGGCGCCGGTCGCAGGGGAGCCGCCATTGATGGCTGCCGCCAGTTCCGTGCGGTCGAAAGCAAGGTCGATGGCCTGGCGCACAGCCTTGTCCTGAAGCGCGGGGCGGGACGTGTTGAGGAAGGCGAAATACTGATAACCGACGGGGAAAGACTTGATGGTGAGCGCCGGATTGGCCTTCAGGCGCGCGATCACTTCCGACGGTAGACCGAAGGCAAGATCCAGTTCGCCCGATTCGAGCGCCAGCGTCATCGCCTGCGCATCGCCGAACTTCTTCAGCATCACCGGTGCGCGCCCGTCCGCTCCTTCAGAATGGGCGTTGGGCCTGAGCTCGATGGCGGCATCGGCATTGAACGACGCAATTTCATAGGGGCCGGAAAAGACGGCCTTACCTTCTTCCGCCGCTGGCTTGTAGGCAATGAGCGGCCATTCGGCAAACAGCGACTGGATGAGCGGCACCGGCTTTTCCGTGGTGACGTTCAAGGTCCGCTCCCCCGTCGCGGTAAAGCTCAACTTGCCGCCGGTTGCCAGTGCCGCCTTGTTGTTGGCGAAGGTTCGCTCGAACCCGGTCGCCAAGGCTTCCGCCGTTACGGGCGTACCATCGGAGAAGAACCGGCCGGCCCGGAGCGTGATCGTCCAGGCAAGGTCGCCGGTGCGTTCGGCCTTTTCGGCAAGCTCCGGCACGAGCTTGCCATCCTTGTCGACGGTGAAAAGGTTTTCTCCCACGCCATGGCTGGTCAATGCCCAGCCGTTCGAGCCTTTGGCCGGATCGACACCGGTGGCGATGAAGGTGGCACCGATGCGCAGCGGTTCTGCCGCAAACGCCGGCAGGGCCGTGGCAAACGTCATGGTGACGATCAGCGCGCCGGTCAGGCGTCCCTTGAACGTGACGGACATGGCAATACTCCTTGGTGGTTAATGCGAATGCGTGGGATGGGCGGGCAGACGCAGCCGCTGCTTGCGGCCGGTCGGGCGATAGGCGAAGGCCTCGACAATACATCCGCCAAGAAGATGCTCGGTGATGATGCGGTCGATCGCCGTTTCGGTCACCCCGCCGTAATAGGTGCCTTCCGGAAAGACCTGCAGAACGGGGGCCAGGTTGCAGGGGCCAAGGCAGGTGGATTTGGCCGTCATCGTGCCCTCGCCGCTGGTACGAAGTTTCTGGCGTTCCTGCTGGTTGCGCAAATGGCACCAGAGCGCGCCCGCACCGGCCGCGCTGCACGGGCCGCCATGGCAGACGAGAACCCGCCGCTTCTGCGCCGGCACCAGCGATCCTTCGATAAGGGCTTTCGGATTGTCGGCGAGATCGAGCGGCCGGGCGGTGGAGAGAAGGCCTGCAACGAGATCGGCCATCATCGGGCTTTGGCCGATATGCCCGGCAAGGGTGATCTCCGGCCAGGGTCGTCCATCCTCGCTTCGCCAGCGGCGCACCGCCTTGCGGAGCCATGTGTGGAAGCCGGGCTCCATGGGCAGGACAAGCGGGACGATGGAAACGCGCATGAACGCCTGATCCACGAGACTGGCAAGCGCTCCGCGCAGCGAGGGCATTCCCTGTTCGGTGAAGGCGAACCGGACATCCGCATCCGGATGCCGCGCGACCACCTGCGCGGCAATCGCGGCCATATCGGCATGCGGCGCGGCCGCGAACGCGGATTTCGCGATGAGCAGAACGGCGCACCGTTCCGCATGTCTTGTCTGTGTCGTCACTGCGTGCCTCGCGCAAGAACGATCGAGGCGAGCAGCGAAACGACCGGAACAGCGAACCGAAGGCTCACAGGCCGGTCATTCCTGCGGCACACCCCGACCGCGGAATTCTATCGTGTCAGGCAGGTCTCCTGGCTCACGGGTCAGCGCCATCCCCCGTCTTCCCGGCCTTTCGACCAGTGACATCGTAGGGGCGGCTCGCCGCTCACAGTTGCGGGACAGCTCCGGTTTCGCACCGGATTCCCTCTTAGCTTCCATCGTTGATGGAAGAACCATAACGTTGCGGACTGTAGCGTCCCGCTCCCGGGCGTCAATCTGAAAATCGTGGAAGCATCCACGCGGCAGCGGATGCCTCCCCTTCCCCACCTCACGGCATCAGTGAGCGAGCATCTCCTCGGCGATCTGCTTGCCGTCGAGTTTCGCGGGGTAATAGGTTGGCCAGTTGGTGACCTCCTTCAGTAGCTCCGCGCGGTCGTCACCCCAATAAAGGTGATAGTGACCCGCTTTCTCCGGTGCCACGATGTGATCGCTGAACTGGATGAACCGGGGGGCGACATCATCACCGGCTGCCTTCCTGAAAATGAAGCGGACACCACGATTGCCCTTCTTGTAGGTCAGGATTTCGTGGCCATCCATCTCGTATTCTCCGCTGACGGCCACCTGGCCGCGGAAGAACGTTACCTTCTGTCCCTCAATCAGGATGCGATCGACGTCGGTCTTGTATCCGATGTCGTAATAGGCGCGGTACTCCTGGGCGCTCTTGTCGCCATGCTCGGCCTTTTCCGCCATGACCGGATCCAGCGTTCCATCGACAAGGTAAGGATAGACGGATTGCCAGTCTCCTTCCCAATCCGAGAGTGGGCGGGCCTTCACCTGGGCATCATCGAAATACCCGTTATAGATCGGGCTCTTTTCACCGGCTACGTGACTGTGGCTATGCTTGTTATCCACCGATGTCTGAGCGCTTGCGGTTCCCGTGATCCCCAGCGCCAAGGATGCAGCCAGTGCATAGCTCAGCATTCCGATCATCTTGCGCATTGCCTTTACCCTTTCGTCCGCGAAGTTTACGTCGTCTAACATGATATGTAATAACGTTACATATGTGAACTAGCCTGCTTCGAGTCCGAACGCAAGATTAAATGGGACGGCGATATTCGAAGAGGAAGCCGCACACGGCCCCGGCTTTGGCGGTGAATTCAGGTGCGCGGATGCAAGGAGCCTCCGGCGTTCACTTTTCAAGGGCGATTACATCACCAACGCCCTCAAGCTTGATCGCAAGCAAAACCATATCGCTACCGTGCTGGCGGCAATCTCCGCCAGCACTTCCAACCGGGTTCTGTTGCTTTCAGCCTCACCCTAGGCAACGCCATCTGTCCAGATGGCCGATATGACATCGGCAGCCGCCAACAAAGACAGATCACAGCCACGCCGCGCCGACAGCATAAGACCGAAAAACCGGCCGCTCGGCAGCCGGGCGTACGGCAAGCTCAGCGATGGCTGACGGCTGAGATTGAAGACCGTTGCGTTGCGATAGGCCTTTTCCGCATAATCTGGCGCGTAGCCCCGCAAGGGCATCGCCAGTGTCTGCGCCGCCGGTGCGAGCAGCACGTCGAACCCGGACGAAAGGCAATCGAGTTTTTCCTCGAACTGCCGCCGCTCCTGTCCTGCCCGTAGATATTCGGCCGCCGTAATTTCATATTTTCGGGTCAGTTTTTCCCGCAATTGCGGACTGAAACAATCCGGTTGCCGCTGGAGAGCGGTTTCGAAATGCCCCAAAGCTTCGGCGAACAGGACCCTCGTGAGCGGCCCGACCTTCTCGACGGGCACATCGTTGACATCAATGACATCCATCCCGCAGGCCCGCAGCCGTTCGACAGCGCGCTCCATCGCCGCCTCGATTTCGGGAGCGCAACCGTCCATGAGGGGGCGAAGCAATCCAACGCGCAATGCGCTCCGCCGAGCGGAAAGTGCCGCGGTTCCGGCACCAAGCCCCTGCATGGCCAAACGGGCATCGCCGATCGTGCGCGCAAAAAGGCCAAGATGGTCCATGCTGTCCACCAGAGGTGTCACGCCTTCGAGCGACAGAACGTCGAAGCCGGGTTTGAAACCCACCACGCCGCAACAATGGGCGGGAAAGCGAATGGAACAGGCCGTATCGGTCCCGAATGCAATGGAGGCAAGACCTGCGGCCACCGCAGCAGCCGAGCCGCCGCTGGAGCCGCCGCAATCGCTCTCAGGGTCCAAGGGGTTAAGCGTGTCGCCGAAAAACGGATTTGTCCCATCGATGCCCCAGGCCAGCTCATGCATGGCCGTTTTCCCGAGGATGATGGCGCCAGCATCCTTGAGCTGCCGCACGATGGTTGCATCCTGACCGGTTTGCCGTTCTGCGAACAATGCGGAGCCGCAAGCCGTCACAGTCCCGGCAACCGCAATGTTGTCCTTGAGCGCGACCGGAATGCCGTGCAGCACACCGCGCCGGTGTCCCGCGACCATCTCCGCGTCGGCTCGATCCGCCGCATCAAGCGCCTGTTCGTGAAAAACCCGTACGTAGGCGTTGATAGCCGGGTTTTGCCTGTCGATAGCGTCCAGTACCCCGAGAATGACATCGCGCACTTTCAGGCGACCGTGACTGAAGCCTTCATTCAGGTCCGCAATCGATGGCAAGTGGTCGGTCGCGCGCACTTCAATTCCACCTCAACCGCGCCGGGCCATGAGCCATGCCGCCAATGACTGCTTCACGGTCCTCTCCCTGCCCTGAAAGGTGTCCGCCGCGCAAAGCGAGTTGAGAATTGCCTCCTGCGTCGCCTCGGCGACCGCCTGAAAGGCGCGATCGATCCGTGCTTCGTTCAACATCGCCGACGGCACGCTATCGCGCGTCTCGTCGTGATCGATGCGGCTTGCCGTGCCGAAAGCCAGCACGATATCCCCGCTGCCATTGCCCCAGAACGCACCCAGCCGGGCAATACCCGCCCCGGCGCGCTTTGCAATGCGGCCAAGCTGGCGATAATCCGCCGGCAGGTCGGTTGCCACGATCACGATGATCGATCCCTTTTCCGTTTCCTCAACGGGCAGAACAGGGCGCTTGTCGGGGGTTGCCCGCGTGCCATCCGGCAGCATCAAATCGCCGGACCGACCGAAATTCGAAAGCACGAGTACGCCGATATGACGATCTTCTCCATCGATGACGAGACGGCGCGAGGCGGTTCCGATGCCTCCCTTGAAGCCGAAGCACACCATGCCGGTGCCAGCACCGACCGCGCCTTCCGCAACGACCCCGCCATCTGCCGCGTGAAGAGCCGCAAGCGCATCGGCTTCCGATACGGCAAAGGCCTGAATGTCGTTCAGAACACCGTCATTGCACTCGCACACCACCGGGTTGACCGTCGATGTGGTCCGCCCGATATCCGGATTGGCAGCAATTGCCTGCCGGATGAGGGTCTTGGCGCAATCGGCAACGGAAAGCGTGTTGGTCAGCAGGATCGGGGTTTCGAGCGAGCCGAGTTCCTCCACCTGCACGAGACCGACGCTTTTGCCGAAGCCATTGATGACGTGCACGGCGGCTGGCACCTTGGAACGGAAGAGATTGCCGTCGTGGGGCAGGATCGCGGTCACACCCGTGTTGACCTCGCCGTCCCGAATGGTCTGATGCCCGACCCGAACGCCCGGAACATCCGTAATGGCGTTCCCGGCCCCCGTCGGCAACGTGCCGCAAACCAGTCCGAAATCCCTTGCGCGCATGGATGCGTCCTTTCCGTTACAGCCGCCCGGCTTCGATGATGCGGCGCAGAAAGGCCTTGGTCCGCTCTTCGCGAGGATCGCCGAAAATCTGCTCCGGCGGTCCTTCCTCATGCACCAGCCCGCCCTGCAGGAAGCACACTTTATCAGACACTTCGCGGGCGAAACCCATTTCATGCGTGGCAAGAACCATCGTCATGCCCTTTGACGCCAGATCGCGCACGATGTCGAGCACTTCCGAAACGAGCTCCGGATCGAGCGCCGAGGTGATTTCATCGAGCAGCAGAACGGTAGGGTCCATCATGAGGGCCCGCACGATGGCGACGCGCTGTTGCTGGCCGCCCGAAAGACGGTCAGGGTATTCGCCAGCCTTGTGATCCAGCCCGATGCGCGTCAACAGCGCCATGCCGCGATCCCACGCTTCCTCGCGTGACATGCCGAGCACCTTGAGGGGCGCCAGCGTCACGTTCTCGATGACGCTCATATGCGGGAAAAGGTTATACCCCTGAAAGACGATCCCGATTTCCCGGCGCAGCATGTCGAGGTCGACACCGGGCCCGGTTATCCGGTCGCCGTGCAGGCGGATTTCGCCTTCACTGATCGTTTCAAGCTGGTTGATACAGCGCAGCAGGGTCGATTTTCCGCAACCGGACGGGCCGATCAGGCACACGACCTGATGCGCGTCGATATCCAGTTTCAGACCGTTGAGAATGCTGAACGTGCCGTAACGCTTATGAATGTGGTCGATTTCCAGCAGTTTCATCTGCGGTTCCTCACTGTCCCGCCCGCATCCGGCGGCGGTCGCGTTCTATCAGGCGATCGACGAAACGGGCCTGCGGAATGGTGATCAGGATGAAGATCAGGGCCACGGTAGTGACGGCGGAAAGATTGAAATGGTTGCTGGCAATGATCTTCGACTGGTTGAAGGCGTCGATCGTACCGATGATGGCAACCAGTGCCGTGTCCTTCTGCAGGCTGATCATGTTGTTGAGCAGAGGCGGAATAACGCCCCTCACCGCCAGCGGAATGACGACGTGCCGCAACGTCCGGAAGTAGGAAAGCCCCAATGAGCGGGCCGCCGCGATCTGGCTGGGATGCACCGACTCGATCCCGGCACGGTAGATTTCCGAGGTGTAGGCGCCATAAGTCAGCGTCAGCGCTATGATCGCATACGTGTTGGACGACAGATCCTTGAGGAACGGCAGGCCCGTCAACGGCAGACCGAAGCCGATCAGGTAGATATTGATGATGACCGGCAGCCCGCGGAAAAAGTCGCAATAGGCGATGGCAAGGGCGCGCAATGGACGCCCCGCACGACCCGGCAGAGTACGCGCCACCGCAATCACCAGCGCCCAGACGAGGATCAGCGCCGCCGAGACCGCGAAAATCTCGAGATTGACCACAAAGGCCGCGAGAATGGTCCCGGCGGACGAGACGATAAGTCCCGCATCGAAGAATGTCCGGCTGACCGCAGCATCATTGACGACAAGAAAGCCCGCACCGACGCAAAGGCCGGAAAGCGCCAGGGAATAGGCAAGCGAACGCCAGCCGCTTTCCGCCGCCGCAGCGCCAAGCGCCCGGCCACGATAAACATCGCTTGTGCCTGCCGCCCGGGCGGACAGGACAAGGCTGCGCGCACCTGTCACGGCAAACAATACGGCACCGAGAACGATGGCGACTGCCACCGTCACGACAACCGGCTGGGACCAACCGGCATCGATCACGTAGTTAGCGACATGCCAGGCCGTAAAGGCCGTGGCGGCGGTCACGGCGAGCGCAAGCGTGCATGCCGTGACCGCAAGCCCGCGGTAAACCCGCAGGTGGTGGTTCGCGCGCCATTCGCTGGCGCGCGTTTCAATCGTTCGGGAACGTGTTCCCTGCCGCTCTTCGGTCATCACAGAGGCCGTGCTCTCAAGGCTTCCAGAACGGAATGTCGGACGGCGACTTGCCCCATTGCGGCAGAAGATAGGCTTCTTCCAGCTTCTTCAGCGTGCCATCGGCCTTGAGATCGGCAATGATCTTGTCGATGACCGGCTTGTTCTGCGAGTCCTTGGGATAAACGCCAGCCGTTTCGCGACCGGAAACGAACTGCCCGGGGATCGTCAGCTTGCCACCGGAATTGGCGACCTGCCCCAGAATGATCGAGGTGTTCGTCATGGCGGCATCGATCTTGCCGGCGATGAGAGCGGTGAACATGGAAGACGTATCGGGGAACACTTCAACCTTCGCTGGCTTCAGCACTTCCTGCGCGAACTGCACCATGGTGGTGCCG
The DNA here is from genome assembly GCF_014196535.1 of Allorhizobium borbori. Lineage (GTDB taxonomy): Bacteria > Pseudomonadota > Alphaproteobacteria > Rhizobiales > Rhizobiaceae > Ectorhizobium > Ectorhizobium borbori. The sequence goes on along the minus strand of NZ_JACIDU010000021.1, from coordinate 2,648 downwards.
GACTGAACGCCGACACTGCCGGCCTTGATCGTTGCCTCGCTCACCGGCTTGTCAGCCCGCGTCGCCACACCGAAGTCCGACGATGCGTAAGGCGTGGAGAACGACACGACCTTCTTGCGCGGCTCCGTGATCGAAACCTGTGCGAGAGCCAGATCGTAATCCTTCGTCTGGCCTGCGACGATCGCGTCGAACGCGACATTGACGAGCTTCAGCTTTTCAAGGCCGAGACGGTTGGCAATGTTGGCGGCAATGCAGAACTCGAAGCCATCCTTGATTGTATCGGGCGTATCGCCATTGAAATCGCCGACAGCCGGAAGATTGATCTCGACGGTGAACTGGCCGGGCACAGCCGGAGTAATGGTTGCCTCACCCTTCGTGCCGGTGAGGATGCAGTCGCCATAGGTACCGGCAGCGAATGCCGGTGCGGAAAGAAGCGTTCCGGCAGCCAGAACGGCACCGGCAATCCGGCAGGTCAGCGGGTTCTTGAAATTCATAACGTTCCCTTTTTGCTTGGTTTGGTTCAATGCCCGCGCAATCACGCAGGCCTCCCGTGCCGATCTCCGGAGAGAAACCGGCTTGATCGGTCAGGCCGAAGCGCCCAGACTGACCGCATCATCCAGCGCGAAGAGCGGTTCGCCCTTCATCGCCTGATCCAGATAAATGGCTTGCAACCGGCGGGTCAGCGGCCCCGGCTTTCCATCGCCGATCACGCATTCCCCAATGCGAACGACTGGTGTGACGGTGCTGGAGGCGCTGGTCAGGAAAGCTTCGGAGGCATCCTGCGCCTGCTCGACCGTGAACGGGCGCTCATCCAGAAGGAGACCGGTTTCCTCGGCAAGGCGCAACACGGCAAGGCGCGTGCAGCCCGGCAGAATGGCCTGCGAATTGGCCCGCGAAACGATGCGTCCGTCTTTCGTGACGATGAATGCGCTTGACGATGCACCTTCGGTGATGAAGCCATCCTCAACCATCCAGACATCGTTGAAGCCCTTCTTGCCCGCCTCATGCTTGGCCAGAACCTGCGCCAGCAACATGACCGACTTGATGTCACGGCGCTGCCAGCGGATATCGGGCTGAAGGTCGACCGAAATGCCGGTCGACAGTTTCGGCGTCACGATCTTCCTGTCCTGCGTAAAGGCCACGAAGTTCGGCTTCAGATCGTCGGCATAATGAAAATCGCGCTCTGCGCTTCCCCGCGTCACCTGCATGTAGACAACGCCTTCCACCAGACGATTGCGGCGGACGAGTTCCTTCATGATCTCTACCACCTCAGCAGACGCCACCGGCAGCGCGATACCGATTTCGCCGACCGAGCGTACGAGCCGCTTCATGTGGAGATCGACGTCAACAAGCCGCCGATCGATGACGGCGCAAACCTCGTAAATGCCGTCCGCAAACAGGAAACCGCGATCGAAAATCGGTAGAAGCGCTTGCGCTTCCGGCACGTAGGAACCATTGAGATAAATCTGACGTTGCACTGCCATTCGCCTTCAATTCTTGATGCGGAAAGGCTATGCGAAAAAAATGTTGGCTTCCAATTCATTGTTTTCTTAACATTATGCAAAAATTGCATTAGCGTCTCACACTGGAGCCACTCAGGCTGGGAGCTTCGGCATGGAACTGAAATGGCTTGAGGATTTTGTCTGCCTCGCAGAAACGTTGAGCTTTTCCCGCGCGGCCGAAATGCGCCATGTTTCTCAACCCGCCTTCAGCCGCCGCATCCGGCAACTTGAACAATGGCTGGGCGTAACGCTCATCAATCGCGCCATGGTTCCTGCCGATCTGACCCCCGAGGGGCGTAAATTCCTGCCTGTTGCCATCGACAACATCCGGTTGATGCAGGAAACCCGGCGCGCGCTCCGACCGGACAGCAAAGAGGTGGCACGAACCGTCGTCTTTTCTTCGCTTCACACGTTGACATTGACGTTCATGCCGGACTGGCTCCAGAAGCTGGCCACGATCAAGGGCGGCCTTCGCTCCCGTATCGCACCGGACAGAGGCGGCATCGAAGATAACATCAACACGCTTGTGGAAAAGGAGGCCGACTTTTTCCTGACATACAGTCACCCCCTCGTGCCGATACTGCTCGATGAGACCCGCTTTCCGCGACGCCTGATCGGCAAGGAGCGTCTGCTTCCCGTCTGCCCGGCCAGCGCGGGCAAGATGCTGGACAATGCGTTGAAGACGAACACGCCGCTCGATTACCTCAGTTATGGAGACTACTCGTTCTTCGGTATGGCGCTTGGCCGGCTATTTGCGCTTCTTCCAACCTTTGAGCGCACAGTTTCGCATGAAAATACGATGTCCGTCAGCCTCAAGGCCATGACGCTTGCCGGCTGGGGAACGGTATGGCTGCCGGAGAGCCTGGTATCTGACGAACTCGAGACGGGCACGCTGGTGACAGCAAGCGACGACCCCGCCTGGATCCTCGATCTCGATATCTGCATTTACCGTCTGGGTGGCCCCTCGCGTCCCATAGTTGAGGCGGTCTGGAATACGCTGTCTTGATGATGGTTTCGGCGGGCCAGGAATTTGCGCGACAGTGAATAGCCCCTAGGTGTTTAGTCCCGGCATTTGATGGTGCATTATTCAGCCATGAATGGAGGGATGCGCTATGGGTCAAATTCTACACGGGAGCGCCCGCACGA
>NZ_JACIDU010000020.1 GCF_014196535.1 Allorhizobium borbori | reverse complement strand
GCGCCGACCTGCTGTGGATCGAAACCGAGAAGCCGCATATCGAACAGATCGCCGGCATGGTCGACCGCGTTCGCGAAGTCATCCCGAACGCCAAGCTGGTCTACAACAACTCGCCGTCGTTCAACTGGACGCTGAACTTCCGCCAGCAGGTGTTCGATGCCTGGCAGGAAGCCGGCAAGGATGTCTCGGCCTATGACCGCGCCCGCCTGATGAGCGTCGATTACGACGAAACGGATCTGGCCAAGGAAGCCGACGAGCGCATCCGCACCTTCCAGTACGATGCCGCGCAGCGGGCCGGTATCTTCCATCACCTCATCACGCTGCCGACCTACCACACGGCCGCGCTCTCGACGGACAACCTCGCCAAGGAATACTTCGGCGATCAGGGCATGCTCGGCTATGTCGCCGGCGTCCAGCGCAAGGAAATCCGCCAGGGCATCGCCTGCGTCAAGCACCAGAACATGGCCGGCTCCGACATGGGCGACGACCACAAGGAGTACTTCGCCGGTGAAGCCGCGCTGAAGGCCGGCGGCGTCCACAACACCATGAACCAGTTCGCCGCCGGCTAAGCCTGACGCGACGCCAGCAGGATCGGCCCTTCTCCCTCAACGAAGCGCCGATCCAAAAGCGAAAACCCGCTGCAGCCTCCTGCAGCGGGATTTCTTCGTCAATGGGATGGCGGTGACTACACTTTGGGTTCTCGGGAGCCGAAGTGTTACAGATGTGACGCAACGCTGCTAACCCTTCGCGAGGAACGGCGGGGACGGGTGGTCGTCCACATTCGAACCCGTAACGGAAAGCCGGCGCCGCAGACACTACGGCGCCGGGAGCATCTCATCAGGCGATGTCGAAGCGGTCGGCGTTCATGACCTTCACCCAGGCGGCGACGAAGTCGTTCACGAACTTCTCGCCGTTATCATCCTGGGCATAAACTTCCGCATAGGCACGCAGGATAGAGTTTGAACCGAACACCAGATCGACGCGCGTGGCGGTCCACTTCACCTCCCCGGTCTTGCGGCCGCGGATTTCGTAGAGACCGTTGCCAACCGAATTCCAGGTGTTGCCCATGTCGGTGAGGTTGACGAAAAAGTCCGTCGTCAGCGCACCGGGACGGCTGGTGAAGACACCGTGCCTCGTGCCGCCATAGTTGGCGCCGATGACGCGCAGGCCACCGAGGAGTACGGTCATTTCGTTCGCGGTCAGCCTCATGAGCTGGGCACGGTCGAGCAGAAGCTCTTCCGGGCTTACGACATAATCCTTCTTCAGCCAGTTGCGGAAACCGTCATGAATGGGTTCCAGAACGTCGAAGGAGGCAGCATCGGTCTGGGCGTCCGTGGCGTCGCCGCGGCCCGGCGCAAAGGGAACTTTCGCATCGAAGCCGGCAGCCTTGATGGCCTGCTCCAGACCGACATTGCCGGCCAGAACGATCACATCGGCCACGCTCGCGCCTGTCTCGGCGGCAATGCCCTCGAGAACGGCGAGAACCCGTGCGAGGCGGGCCGGCTCATTGCCTTCCCAATCCTTTTGCGGCGCCAGACGGATGCGCGCGCCGTTGGCGCCGCCACGCATGTCCGAACCACGGAAGGTACGGGCACTGTCCCAGGCGGTGGAAACGAGATCGGGAACCGAAAGGCCTGCATTCGCGATCCTCGCCTTGACGGCATCGATATCATAACCGGTGCTGCCGGCCGGAACCGGGTCCTGCCAGATCAAGTCTTCCGCCGGTACATCCGGGCCGATGTATCGGACCTTCGGCCCCATGTCGCGGTGGGTCAGCTTGAACCAGGCGCGGGCGAAGGTATCCGCGAAGTATTCGGGGTCGGACATGAACTTCTGGCAGATCGCGTTGTAGATCGGATCAACCTTCATCGCCATATCGGCGTCGGTCATCATCGGGTTGTGGCGAATGGAAGAATCGCTGGCGTCGACCGGCTTGTCCTCTTCGCGGATCGTGACCGGCTCCCATTGCTGCGCACCCGCCGGGCTGCGGCGAAGCTCCCATTCATGCCCGAAGAGCATATCGAAGAAGCCCATGTCGAATTTCGTCGGATGCGTCGTCCATGCCCCTTCAAGGCCCGACGTGACGGCACGGCTGGCAAGGCCATTCTGGTTGGGGTTTGCCCAGCCAAGCCCCTGCGCCTCAACGCCGGCGGCTTCCGGTTCCGGGCCAAGCACAGCAGCATTGCCGTTACCATGGGTTTTGCCCACGGTATGGCCGCCAGCGGTCAGTGCCACGGTTTCCTCGTCGTTCATGGCCATGCGGGCGAAGGTTTCGCGCACCTGCTGCGCTGTTTTCAACGGGTCAGGCTTACCGTTCACGCCTTCCGGGTTCACGTAGATGAGACCCATCTGCACGGCAGCCAGCGGGTTTTCCATGGTCGAGGGCACGTTCACGTCGCCATAGCGCGCATCGCTCGGGGCCAGCCATTCCTTCTCGGCGCCCCAATAAATGTCTTTTTCCGGGTGCCAGATGTCTTCACGGCCAAAGCCGAAGCCGAAGGTCTTGAGACCCATGGAGTCATAGGCAATGGTGCCGGCAAGGATGATGAGATCGGCCCAGGACAGCTTGTTGCCGTACTTCTTCTTGACAGGCCAGAGCAGACGGCGGGCCTTGTCAAGGCTGACATTGTCCGGCCAGGAATTGAGCGGTGCGAAACGCTGGCTGCCGGTGCCGCCGCCGCCGCGACCATCGGACAGACGGTAGGAACCTGCGGCATGCCATGCCATGCGGATCATCAGACCACCGTAGTGACCCCAGTCGGCCGGCCACCATTCCTGGCTGTCGGTCATCAATGCGTGCAGATCGCGCTTCACCGCGTCGAAATCGAGCGTCTTCACGGCCTCGCGATAGTCGAAGTCCTTGCCCATCGGGTTGGTCTTGGTATCGTGCTGGTGCAAGATGTCGAGATTGAGTGCGTTCGGCCACCAGTCGGTATTCGACTTGCCGGTCTCGGTGACGGCGCCGTGCATCACTGGACATTTACCGGTTGATTTCATGTCGTTTCCACCCATTTTTTCTCTCCGCGTTCCGCATGGCTGACCGGGGTTTGCAAAAGAGGCCCGGCCGGTCTTTTGTCCTCTTCACAGCAATGAGTAACAGAAACGATCCATAATTTATAATTGCATTTTCTATTTCCAGCGATAACAAATTATTATTGATAGACGCCCGCCGCTATGGGCGGCGGGCGCTATTCTGCTTATTCGGCAGCGGCTTGCATACCGATGGCGGCATTCAAGGCCATCAGCTTGCGGGCACGTTCCAGGCTTTCCGGCTGTTCGGCCCGGTAGCGGCGGCCAATCTCCATCATCAGCACCGTCCCCGGTAGGAAAGTGAGTTCGGAAAAGATGCTTTCCCAGTCAATATCACCCCAGCCGAGCGGCATGTGCAGATCGCCGATGCCGAGCGCCGTCGATTCCTGCGGATGGTAGGGAACGTAGAAGCCCTCCGGCCGACCGAACGAGTCATGCACATGCAGGTGGCCGGCAACCGGTGCCATGGCGCGAAGCTGGTCGCGGAAATCGAGACCGCGATAAGTGGATTCGATATAGGCATGGCTGAAATCGATCAGCGCCACCAGATGTTCATGGCCGACCGCCTTCACGGTTGCGGCAATTTCGGCCGGGGTCTGGCGATACTGGCCGGGTTCGGTGGAGAAGATGTTTTCAAGCGCGATGCGCACGCCATGCGGTCTGGCGAATTCGGCGAGTTCAAACAGTGCCTCGCGCTCGCGCTTGTCCGCCTCGGCCCGGTCGAAAATCTGGCTTGGGCGAAGTTCGCCGCCATGTTGGACAAGAATGCCGGCACCCAGCCGGTTACAGACTTCAACCAGCGCCTTGGCCGCCTGAAGCTGGAAACCGCAGGTGGCCGGGTCCATGAAGTTGGAAGAAACGAGGCCGTGCACAGTGTAACGGAAATCGAACTGCTTCGTGAGCGCGACGAGGCGATCGGCGCGGTCCTGAATGATACGGCCACCGGCAACGAGATCGAGGCTGGTTACGCCCAGTTCGACCGTATCGCAGCCGATGTCTGCCAGCGCACGCAGATCGCTTTCCAGCGAATGAAGTTCACCGTCGTCCGAACCAACGTTAAACCCCGTTCCGATAAGATTGCTCATAATGTTCTCCAAATTTTGCAATATTTTATGCTATTTCGCTAATTTCCGACCTCAGCCGAAGTGCAAGGTCGGGACGATCCGAAGTCAGGTGACCGATGCCGCGTTCGAGCCAGGAGCGGATCAGTTCCTCCTCGTTCAGCGTCCATACGCAAAGCCTCGACAGCGACAATTTCGATGTGACGAGATCCCACTCGGCACCCAGCAACTCGTGCTGGATCGCGACGATATCGACGAGATTATCGACCCGGTCGATGAAGGCGGAAAGCCCACCCTGCCGCTCGGCCCAGTCACGGTTTACGGAAACGAGGCGGGCGATTTCGGGGGCTTCACGGCGGCAATCTTCGAGGACGCCGGTGTCGAAAGAGGTCAGATGACTGCGCGCCGCCGCGCCGAAGCGGGCCACCTCCGCTGCCACTTTCGCAGCAATGTGCGGATAGGGCCTGCCGCTTTCGTCGATCTTGATTTCGACATGGAGGTCCTTGCCGGAAGGGGCCAGTACCTCCAGGACCTCGGCAAGGGACGGTACGACGTCGCCTGATCCCGTCAGATTCGTTCGTGTGCGGGCCTCCGGTGTAAGGAAGCGGACGGGTCCGCTCCCTTCGGTCGTGCGGTCAAGCGTCGCGTCGTGGATAACGATCAACTCCCCGGCATCGGTGAGATGAACGTCGAATTCGACGGCATCCACATCGAGCGCCAATACGTTGCGAAACCCGGTAAGGCCATTTTCGGGCCAAAGGTTGCGGGCGCCACGGTGGCCGGTGATTCTGGTCATGGGTGTCTCCTACGAATACGGTCAAAATCAGCGAAGCGTGGGGTCGAGCTTGTCGCGCAGCCAGTCACCGACAAGCGAGATGGATAGCGTCGTCAGCATGATGACGAGCGAGGGTGCCAGCATGATCCAGGGCGCACGGGTCAGATATTCCCGACCGAAACCGACCATGTTGCCGAGGCTGGTTTCCGGGGGCTGCACGCCGAGACCGAGAAACGACAGGCCGCTTTCCATCAGGATGATTTCCGGGAAGGTCAGCGTCATCGACACGATCAGTGTCGAAGCGACATTCGGCAGAATATGCTTGAGATAGACGCGCATTGGCGTTGCGCCGAGTTGCACGACGGCGGCGGCATAGCCCTGTGCACTGGCCGAGATCGCAAGGCCGCGCGCAATGCGGGCGTAGCGCTCCCAACCGTAAAAGCCCATGAGCACGATGAGGAGCGACATGGACGACCCGAAGAACGCCAGGATCGCAATCGACATGATGAGGAACGGGAGTGCAGCCTGAAAGTCGGCCAGTACCAGCACGAGATGCTCCACGACGCCCCGGAACTTCGCGGCAAGAAAGCCAAGCGTCGTGCCGAATATGGCGGAGATGATCGTGGCACCGAAGGCAATCACCAGGGACATGCGGATCGACTGGATAAGCCGGGACAGCACATCGCGGCCAAGTTCGTCGGTTCCCAGCAGGTGCGGAAAAGTGCCCGGCAAGGCAAGGCGACTCCGCAGGTCCATGGCGGTGATGCCATAGGGCCGGATCTGGTCGGCGAAGATCGCGATCAGCACCATGCCGGCAAGCCAGGCAATGCCGAAGCCGACGGAGAACGGCACCTGCCGAAGCGCCCTGCGCATGCGCGAGAGAACCGTGTTGTGGTCCGGCGTTACGGGTGCAGATGTGTCTGCAATCGTCATGATCGTTTTCCTCAATGGGCCGATTGGCTGCGCAGGCGCGGATCGAGCCAGCCGTAAAGCAGGTCGACGACGAGATTGGACACAACCATCGTGGCGGCGACCATCAGCAGAATGCACTGGACGACGGCGAGGTCGCGGTTGGTCACGGAAACCACGAGCAGGCGACCTATGCCTGGCCAGGAGAAGATCGATTCCACCACCACCGCGCCCGCGATCAGCGAACCGACCATGAAGCCGACGATGGTGACAATGGGCACGGCCGCGTTGGGCAGCGCGTGGCTCCACACGACGTCTTTCCATCTCAACCCCTTGGCGGAGGCGGTGCGAATGAAGGGTTGCCCCATCACCTCGATCATCGCCGAGCGGGAGAAGCGCGCGAGAATGCCGATCCCGCCGATGCTCATGGTCAGCGTCGGCAGGATGCCGTGCTGCCAGGTGTCCTGCCCACCCGAGGGCAATACGCCCAGAATGACCGAGAACAGCAGAACGAGCAGCAGGCCCATGACGAAGGAAGGAATGGTGAAGCCAAGTACAGCGCCGAAGATGACGCCCCGGTCGATGATGCTCTGGCGATGAAGCGCCGCATAGATGCCGGCGGGAATGCCGATGGCAAGCTTCAGCAGCAGCGCGGGAATGGTAAGTTGCAGCGTGGCGGGGATACGCTCGATGACAAGTTGGATGGCCGAGGCCTTATCCCGCATCGATACGCCGAAATCACCGCTGAAGATCGATTTGATATAGGCGACATACTGCACCCAGAGCGGCTGATCGAGCCCCCAGGCTGCCCGGAAGGCCAGCACGGTATCGTTGGGTGCATCGGGACCGAGCATCACCTGCGCCGGGTCACCCGACATCCGCAGCACGACAAAGGCAAAGGTAATAACCGCGAGAATGGTGATGAATGCGCGGAGGAGACGGGTGAGAATGAAACGGATCATTATCGGATTCCTCAGGCGGCCACGGCATCGGCCGGTGCCTCAACCATGTGACAGGCCGCCGTTCGCCCCTCGCCCGCGACAAGCAGCGCCGGCACGCGGCTGCGGCACAGGTCGTTTGCCAATGAACAGCGTGGATGAAAGGCGCAGCCCGATGGCCGGTTGGCCGGGTTCGGCGGTTCGCCCTGCAGAATGACGCGCCCCTCGAGCATCTTGCCCGGTACGGGTACGCTGGAAACCAGCGCCTTGGTGTAGGGATGCAGCGGGGTCTTGAAGATCACGTCGGAGGAAGCTTCCTCCACGATCCGGCCGAGATACATCACCGCCACGCGGTCGGCGATGTTGCGCACCACCTTGAGGTCATGGCTGATGAAGACCATGGCGATGTTGTTCATATCCTGCAGATCACGCAGCATGTTGACGACCTGCGCCTGAATGGAAACGTCGAGCGCGGAGACGGGTTCGTCACAGACGAGAAGTTTCGGCCGGGAGGCGAGTGCGCGGGCGATCACGGCGCGCTGGCGCTGCCCGCCGGAAAGCTCGTGCGGATAGCGCCCGCCCTGATCCGGGCGCAGCCCCACGGCGGCCATCAGTTCGGCAACCCGTGCGGCACGATGCTCCTTCGGGATGACCTTGTGAATGTCGAGCGGCTCGCCGATCTGCTGTGCGATCGTCAGACGACGATCAAGCGCTGCAAGCGGGTCCTGATAGACAAGCTGCATCCTCGCCCGAAGTGCGCGCCATTGCGGTGTGCCGAATTCGGGCATGGCTTGCCCCTCGAAGACCACGTCACCGCCCTGGGGAGCGTCAATGCCAAGCAGCATTCGACCAAGGGTCGACTTTCCAGACCCGCTTTCGCCGACGATACCAAGCGTTTCGCCCGGTCTGACGGTCAGGGATACCCCATCGACGGCGCGGACTGGCGTCGGCTTGCCGAGCAGGCCGCGGCGGACCTGATAGGTTCTGACGAGATCGCGTGCTTCAAGCAGATGAGCCATGTCACAGCGCTCCTTCGAGAACGGCGGGTGCTGCGGCAGGCCGCGCCTCGCCCACCGGACGCAGACAGGCCAGACGCCGGCCATCAGCCATGTCGGTCAGGTCCGGCCTGAGGTGACGACAGGCGTCGATCGCGCTGGAACAGCGGGGCGCAAAGGCGCATCCTTCCGGCAGGCGGCGCGGATCGGGCACGGTGCCGTGAATGGGAATGAGGCGACGGCGTTCGCCATCAAGCCGGGGAATGGCGTCGAAAAGACCGCGCGTGTAGGGATGGCGCGGCGCATCGAACAGCGCACCGATTTCGCCCTGCTCCACCACTCGCCCGGCATACATGACGAGGACTCGTTCGCAGACCTGCGAAACCGCACCTAGATCGTGGCTGATGAAGACCGTCGCCATGCCGGTTTCGCGGCGAAGGGCGATCAGCAGATCGAGGATCTGCGCCTGAATGGTGGCATCGAGCGCGGTGGTCGGCTCGTCTGCCACCAGAAGATCGGGATCGCCGGCAAGCGCCATGGCGATCATCAGGCGCTGGCACTGGCCGCCGGAAAATTCGTGGGGGAAGAGATCGAAGCGGCGACGCGCATCGGGAATGCCGACCATATCCATCAGGCGCAAGGCTTCCGTCCTTGCCGCTTCGCCCTTGAGATTGCGATGGAGCGCCAGCGCCTCGGTAATCTGGCGACCGATCCGCAGCACCGGATTGAGGGAGGATGACGGGTCCTGAAAGATCATTGCGATCCGCCCGCCGCGCACGGCTTCAAAGGCTGAGCGGGGCTGGCCCACCAGTTCGCGACCGTCGATCTGGACTGAACCCGAAATGCGCGCCTTGCCGGGCAAAAGACCAAGCGCTGCCAGCCAGGTGACCGACTTTCCGCAACCGGATTCGCCGACGAGACCGATGGCTTCGCCGCGCTTCACATCGAGATCGATGCCATGGAGAACCTGAACGCCATCGAAGGAAACCTTGAGGTCACGCAACTCCACGAGATTGGACGTCATCGCGCTCACCTTTTCATCGTTGATGGATTACATCGCCGCTCCTGCGGCGGAAACAGCTGCGCCAGCCGCCTTGTTCAGACGGCTGGCGCTTTATTCGACGGTTCAGATGAACCAGTTGTTGGAGCGGAAATCCATGGCGAAGGCGGGTGCGGCCTTCCACTTCAGCGACTTCTTCATGCCGGTGAACACGGCATTCTGGTGGAGAACCTGATAGGCGGGATCCTCGCGCTCGGCGATCTCCAGCATGCGGGCAATCGCCTTCTTGCGCAGCGCACGGTCCGTCGAGGTTTCCATGACGACGGAGAGCTTGTTCAGCTCTTCGTTCGACCAGTCCTTCTTCTGCTGCATTTCGCCGTTCGGGCCGAACTGCACGACCATCGGCGTGATCGGATCGTTGATCGTGTTCGAAGCCGACCAGTCACGCACGCCCTTGACACCCTGCGGATCGTGGATCTGCGCCCAGTTTTCCTTCATCTGGATTTCGACATTCAGGCCAACCTGCTTCCACATCTCGACCAGAATCTGCGCCGTGGGAGTCTGGTTGGTGTAGTAGTTGTTAAGCAGGCGATAGGGGATGGCATCGCCCTTGTAGCCAGCTTCTTTCAGAAGCTTCCTGGCGAGGTCCGGATTGTATTCCGGAACGGTCCAGCCATCGATGAACATATCCGTGGTCTTGAAACTGTCGAACTGCAGGCCCGCAGGAACAACCGTCTTGCCGCCCCAGAGCGCTTCGACGATGGCCTGACGATCGACCGCATGGGTGAAGGCGCGGCGAACGAGCGGATTGGCCAGAATTTCGTTCTGGGTGTTGAACACCGAGATACGATGGTTCCAGATGGTGGAGTTCTGCACTTCGAGGCCCGGCGCAGCGGCAATCGTGGCGATCTGGTCCGGCGGCAGGTCGCAGGCAAAGTCGTACTCGCCGGACAGCAGGCCATTGACGCGCGAGGCGACTTCCGGAACTTCCACGAAACGGATCTGTTCCAGCGGCGGGCGACCGCCCCAGTATTCATCGAAGGCAACCAGCGTCAGCGAAACGTCCGGCTTGTATTCGGCAACCATGTAGGGGCCGGTCGTGACCGGCTTGCGAGCCCAGTCGGCATAGGTTGCAGCTTCATCCCAGGCGCGGCGGTTGGCAATCTGGCTGCCGCCGGAATAAAGGCGACCTTCCAGCGTGACATCCGGCGTCGTGTTGTGGAAGCGGACCGTATACTTGTCGACAGCCTCGACGCCGGCAAGGGCCGGCCACAAACGACGACCGTTGCCGGGAACCGACGGCGGCAGTTCCTTGACGGTGGCCGGCTTGTTGTCGGTTTCAAAGATCGTCTTGCCGTTCTTCGGCTCGGTGTTACCGAAGACGCGTTCCTTCGAGAAGGAGAAGACAACATCTTCAGCGGTCAATTCATCGCCGTTGTGGAACTTGACGCCACGGCGCAGCTTCAGCTCCAGCGTTTTGTCGTCGATACGCTTCCATTCGGTGGCGAGGCCGGCGACCGGACCCTGGTTGCCCATCCAGTCACGCAGGATGAGGCCTTCCCACAGGTTCGGGAAGAACACGCGCTCGCCGACGTTGGACTGTTCGTACCAGATGTCCAGCGTATTGTTGTTGGTGATCTTCTGCACCGCGATGGTGATCGACGGACGCTTGGTCTGGCTGAACGACATGCGGGGCAGGACAAACGTGCCGGCGGCAGCGCCCATCAGGCCGAGAGCGTGGCGACGATTGATGGAAAGCATTGGAGATGCTCCTTCTTCAAGAGAGACAATGGAAAACGGGCTGACCGATTTTCTGTGCTTCAGGTGTCGGTCAGTTGATGGCTGTATGAATATTCGGTGACATTCACCTCCGCGAAGATCGCGGGGATAGCGCTCAGACAGCCGCGGGCGCGGCCTGATGATGTGTGCGGACCCGCCCAGCGCCGAGAACCGTTTCGAACGCACGAGCAAGGCCGGATGCTGCGGTTACGGTCATCACCGCGCCCGCGTCACGCAAAACCTCATGACGGCCTGCGCGAGGATCGGCGGGGTCGACAAAACCGATGGCCTTCATGCCCGCGGCAACGCCGCCGGCAATGCCGTGCGGGCTGTCATCGATGACCAGACAACGGGCCGGATCGACGCCGAGCGTTTCTGCGCACAGGAAGAAGAGGTCCGGTGCAGGTTTCGGACGCGCCACCATCTCGGCGCTGTAGATGTGCGGGGCGAAGTCCTTCCAGAGACCGAACAGGCCGAGGCTGTTACGCAACCTCTCCATCGTCGAATTGGAGGCGACGCATTTCATCTGGCGAACCGATGATACGACTTCGGCAATGCCCGGCATGGGTTGCAGCGAACGGGCAAACTCTCCGTAAAGCCGGGTGCTCATTGCCGAAAAGAGCGGCTCGGGATCGGCAATGCCAAGCTCGTCGCGGCAGATGATACGCGCATCGCTGTCGGAGTAACCGGTGAAGCGGCGGCGTACTTCACCCTCCGATAGTCCAATGCCTGCTGCGGTGAGGGTCTCGCTGAGGATGCGGCTGGCGACAGGTTCACTGTCGATCAGCACACCGTCACAATCGAATATTACAAGGTCAATCGTCATTGCACCGAAGAACTGTGTTCGTAAGAATCAGAGGGTTGTTTCGGAAACAGCCGGGTCACGGCTTGACTGTTTCCCTGTTGATGCGAAGAGGTAAGTTACAAGTGTTACGCCCGTGTGACATTTGATCGGGAGGGTGAAATTTGGATTTCGACCAGCTCATGGTGAGGGCGGCGTGGCTTTATCACGTCGAGGGCTTGACCCAGGCTCAGATCGCCGAACGGATGGACCTGACACGCCGCCGGGTGAACGAGCTTTTGGCCGCAGCCCTCGATCAGGGGGTCGTCCGGGTCAATTTCTCCACTCCGCTTGCCGAAAATATCGCGCTGGAAACCCGGCTTTGCGCGCGTTTCGGATTGGAGGAGGCCATTGTGACCTCCACGCCGGTTGATCCGAAGCAGATGCAGGCGGTGATCGGCCGCGCGACAGCCGGGTTTCTCGATCGGTTGATCCAGGTCCGCAAGCCCGCTTCCCTTGGTGTCGGCTGGGGAACAACGCTGAGGGAAACGGTGGAACAGATGACGCCGGCGAATGCGCCGGAGGTCAAGGTTCGTTCGATGATGGGGGCGCTTACGCGCGGTTCCGAAATCAACACATTCGAGATCGTGCGCCGTTTCGCCAAGGTGCTGGGCGGTGAATGCCATTACCTCGCCGCACCGATCTATGCCGACAGCGCCGCCTCTCGGGATGTAATCGTCGCTCAACCGGTGTTCCGGACGCTTCTGGAAGAGGCTGCGGCTGTCGATGTATCCTGTCTCAGTGTCGGCGACCTCAGTCATGAATCGCTGCAGGTCCGCTATGGCCTACCCTCGACACAGGTCATTGACGAGTTAAAGGAGGCCGGCGCGGTGGGCGACATTCTCGGTCGCTATCTCGACCGCGAGGGTGGGCTGGTCGATCACCCGATGAACCATCGGGTGATCTCGCTGGAATTAGAGGACTACCGCCGTATTCCATGCCGGATCATCGCTTCAGGCGGTGCCCACAAGCACAACACCCTGCACGCGGCGCTCAAGGCAAAGCTTGCAACTGCGCTGGTGACAGATGCGGATGCAGCCCGTTGGCTGCTGGCGCAAGGCGACGAACAGCGCTAGGAAGGCGCAGATTTCCTTTCCTGCCGGGTGCCATGGCCTTTTCGCTCGCTTTCATCGCCCTTCTCATCGAACGCGTCGCCGGCTATCCCGGCTGGCTTTTCGACGGTATCGGCCATCCCGTGACCTGGATGGGGTCGCTGATTGCCCGGCTTGACCGAAGCTGGAACAAGGATGCCGATGGCTTCGAGACCCGTCGCCGCTGGGGCGCGGCGGCATTAGTTGTCCTGCTCACGGTGACGGGTATTGCGGCCTGGTTTCTGGAAACGGCGTTGCTGGCGCTTCCCTTTGGCCTCGTCTTTGCGGGCTTTGCCGCCGCAAGCCTGCCGGCGCAAAAAAGTCTGGAAACGCACGTCATTGCCGTGGCCGTTGCGCTTGAGAGAGAGGGGATCGAAGGCGGTCGCCGCGCCGTATCCATGATCGTAGGGCGCGATCCCGATCAACTGGATGAAGCCGCCGTCTGTCGGGCCGCGATCGAAAGCCTTGCCGAGAGTTTTTCCGACGGCATAGCCGCGCCCGCCTTCTGGACCGCCATTGGCGGCCTCACCTGCGGCGCGATCTATAAGGCCGCCAATACCGCAGATAGTATGATCGGCCATAGAAGCGCGCGGTTCGAAGCCTTTGGCTGGGCCGCCGCGCGTTTCGACGATCTCATCAACCTGCCGGCTTCACGCCTGTCAGGTGTCCTGTTTCTGGTCGCCGCCAGCCTTGTGCCGGGCGCCTCGCCCGCCCGGGGCTGGCAGGCCATTCGCCGGGATGCTCACCACCATCGTTCGCCGAATGCTGGCTGGCCGGAAGCCGCGTTGGCAGGTGCGCTCGGCTTCGCGCTGGCGGGTCCGCGTTCCTACGGTGGCCAGATGATCGAGGCGACCTATATGGGCGAAGGCGGACGGCGGGACCTTTGCCCCGCCGACATTCGCCGTGCCGTTCGGCTCACCCGGCTTGCAAGCTGGTTGCTGATCGCCCTCTTCGGAGGCCTCGCGGTCCTGACGGCGACCTGAGGCAGTTTCAGACTGCCTCGCCCCGCACCACGCGCCAGTCTGGTCGGCCAAGATTGTAAGGCCACGGGTGAACCTCGCGGTCGTTGAAATAGACGACCTCGACCAGCCGGGGAAATTCGTCGTGGCGCGCTGTCACGGTGTCAATCCATGGCTGGATATAGGCGTTACCGCCCTCATAGCCGAGTTCGGCCACCCAGACCGGCTTCCCGTAATCTTGCACCCGATCATAACCTGGCTTCAGCTTCTCGACGAAATCCTGCGGCCCGCCATGAGCAATCCGGTCATAGCCTTCAAGCCCGAAAACGGAGAGGCCGACCTGATCGACATATTCGTCACCGGGATAGTATTCGCCGAGATTGGCGAGACCTTTCGGTGACCACATGCGCCCGACGCCCGGTGCTTCAGCCCGCGAAATGTCCATCATGCGGCGATAGGCGGTGATGTAGTCGCGCGGAGCCCAGCCCGCCCAGGAAAACCGGCCGGACGTGTCTTCCATTTCCTGACCCCAGCGCAGGATGGCCTTGCTTTGCATGCCGCCGATCAACCGGGCGATGGCCCGCATATTGGCGTCATACGCGCCAGCCAGAACCCTTTCGCGCAATTGCCCGGAGGTCAACCGCCAGCCCACGTCCCACGACCACGGCTCGACAGTGATCAGCAGGTCGCGGTTTCTTTGCAGCGCATAGGTATCTGCCGCCTTGAGCGATTCAAGATCGACATCCTCCCATGGCAGGAACAGGCCTTCGGTTGAAACGCTTGCCTGCGCGCCGAAATCGCCGTGCGGGTCGTAAGCGCCGAATTTCACGGCATTCGCATGAACGATGGGCCGCTTGTCGCGGATGGGTTGCGATGGATCGGCTGGTGCGCTTCCGCTGTTCTGGGCGCGCGAGGCTATGTATGAGCCGCCGACGACGAGCGAAGCCACTGCTCCCGCCGCGAAGGCTCTTCTCTTGACCCTGATCATGGTCTTTCTCCTTCCGGTCACTTTTTCATCATGCGTTGCTTGAGGTTCATGGCCTTGTCGCTCACCGGGTCGGCAGCGATCAGCTTGAGCGCTTCATCACCAGCCCGTTCCTTCGCGTGGCGGAAAACATACCAATGCCCGTTCGGGTAGCGGCGCTGGTAGATCGTGTTGCCGATCCGGACGTGGCCGAAGCAGGTTGCCCCGCCGCCCACGCCATCTGCCGCGTGCCACCAGGCACGAATGCAAAGTTTGCCGTTGTCATCAACATCCCAGCGCCCCTTTCCGTAGGACTCGCCACTCTTTTCCTTCACATAGGCGAGGAAACGGGAGTTTTCGGCGTTGAACCGTCCACCACCGGTCTTCCAGACCCAGGTCCGGTCGGCATAGAGCGACTTCAATTCCTTGGCAGTCAGTGGGTCAGTGTTTTTCCCGGCAGGTCCGGCAGCCATCGCCCAGACCGGCGACAGCAGCAGGAGGGCGAGTAGGGAGGTTACGCCACCCGACACTTTCGTTTTCGTTATCATTGCCCTCTCCTTTCTCTTCTCTCAGGCACGCGGTGCGAAACCGTTCAGACGGATCCGCAGTTTGGTAATTCGGTTCTGGCCACCGAAGCCGGCCCCGGCGACGGTGAATTCGCTATACGTGAAGCTGACAAGGTTCTGTCCGTTGCCCAGCGCCTCCAGCGCGCCAACGCCGTTTCGTCCGAGTTCGATGTTGCCGATGCCGAGCGCGAGAACCGACGCTGTCACGGCGGCGCCAAAGCCGGCATTGCGCGGCAGGGCGATCCAGCCGTTTTCACGGGCGTGGTGGATGACAATAAGTGCGGCACCGAGAGTATAGAGGATAACATTCAGCCATGCGAAGACATAGAAGCCGCGTGCCTGACTTTCGGCGGGGGCGAGAACCATCGCGCCCGCGGTCAGCCCAGCCAGCACGACGTAAGGTGCGATCAGGCGCACCGGGAGCAGCCGGGCCTGCTGACCGCCCTTCGGCGTAATGCGGAAATCGACAAAGCTGCGGGTGGCGACGTCGCGCACGGCGGCCAGACTTCCAGCCAGTGACCAGGGCCACCGCAGCAGCACGAAAACAATGCCTTCCCAGCCGAAAATCTTCGCATCGTGGGGCCGGTAGGTGCCGGTCGCCCGCCAGAACATGGCTAGCACGATCAGCACCAGCGAAACCGGCAGAAAGTGAAGCAGGAATTCCGGATACGTCACGGCAACGAGCGGCTTGCCGCCGATCAGCGGCACGAGCGGCAGGACGAAGGATAGCAGCATGAACAGGGAAAACAGGGGGTACCAGAGTTGCGAGAACAGGAACTGGAACTTCAGTCTTCCAGGCAGGCAAGCGACGAGCGGGCGCGAATACTGCAGCAGGATCGTCACGAGGCTGCGCGACCACTGGAATTCCTGAATGGCCAGATCGGCGAAAGTCTCCGGCCCGTCGCCATGGGCGATGGCATCAACAGCATGCACGCCGCGCCAACCGCCCGCATTCATCATCAGTGTCGTCGAATGGTCCTCGGCAAGTTCGGGCCCAAGCCCCCCGATTTCCTTCAGCGCTTTGGTGCGAACCGTGTAATGCGAGCCGATGCAAAGGGGTGCCCAGCCATTATTGTAGCCAAGCTGGAGGGCACCATGCATCGGCGCTTCGGCATAAAGCCGCCCGCGCGCCGACCAGCTTGATGCTGCATTCGCGTCGCAGATGCTGGGGGCCGAGACATAGCCCACGCCCGGATCGCAAAAGGGCTTCAACGCCTCGCGCAGATAATCCGGCTCGGGAACATGATCGGCGTCGAACTGCGCCACGAAATCATAGTTCTCATAGCCGTACCGATCGTAGAAATAGGCGAGATTGCCTTCCTTGCAGCGGGTGCGCCGGGGCCATTGTGAACGATGATAGTCCGCAACACCCTTGCGCGTCGAAATCCGCACCCCATGGTTCGCACACCAGGCCTTGGTCTCGTCGTCCGGATCTTCATCGGCCAGCCAAACATCGTGGGTCACCCCGCGCTGGACAAGCATTGCCGTCAGCGTTTTCCGTACAACGGCAAAAGGCTCGGAGGGCGCCTTGGTAACGACCATCGCCACCCGTCCCGCAGGCAAGGGAGCGTCGGGTCGAACCCGGCGGGCGCCAAGAAAGATGAGAATGAAATAGAGGGGGACGAGGCTGACCCAGGCAATGGCGAGCGTGACGACCGAATACCCCATCATTCCCACGATGTGGGAGTGGTCCAGCCACCAGATCCAGAACTGAAGAAGAGTCGCCAGCCACAAGGACAGGCCGAGACAATAGACAATCCGCTGACGTCCGGTAAAAACGGGCTCGAGAAAAGATGCGCCCGGATTCGGTGTATCACCTTGCGTGAGTTGGTCCCCCTCGTGGGAACCAGGCATATTATCCGAGAGCCTACGCATGACAGATGCCCCTCCTGCGCAACATCACGGCGTTCCCGTCAGCTAGAGCGGAACCGTCCTCCCCGGTTTGTATTGCGCCTTATGTGGTTCTATTCGCTTCATTACTGGAAAATTAAACGCCTCAACAACCGTAAATTCAATGTATTTATTTGAAATACGCACGATATTACTACAAATAATACGTTCGAATTACATAATATAACCCATTGTGATTATGGTATATCGGTAACATATATTTGGAAATTAAAGGGTCGGTAATTTGTTGATGGTAGCTTTTTCTCGAATCGTATTCCAATTCGGCTATGCGGCATGGTGCGCTTCAATCATACGAAATGAGTGCCGGAAGGAGTTCAGCATTGACGATCACGACCAGACAGCAGACTTTTTCTTCAACGGGCCATGGCCCTGGGCGCATTCTCGGGGTTGCGGCCCTTTTGGGCGCAGCAACTCTCTCCTCCTGCTCTTCCGTCAGCACGGCAAATATGACGGCGCTGACCGGCGAACCGCATCAACCTCGTGTCACGGTTGCGCGGAACGAAACAACACCGCGTGTGTTTGGCTACAGCACACCAGTCAAGCTGTCGCAGCCCGCTCCCGATCGTGCAAGCGATCCGATCGTCAAGCCGCGCAGGACAGCGTCACTGGGAAGCTCGCCCTATATCTGCTCTCCGAGCGGTTTCGGTCGAAAATCAACCTGTTTCCTGCGTTGAAGCGGATCAATGCCCCCGGTTGGGTTGGGGCGCCATTCGATCTGCATTGAAGAAGCGGGATGCGGCCTCCGTCCGGTTCCGAACGTGCATCTTCTTGTAGATGTTGCGGATGTGGACCTTGACGGTATTTTCCGACAGGTTCAGCCGGTCGGCGATATTCTTGTTCTGCGTTCCCTCGCACAGCATGTTGAGGATTTGCACCTCGCGGGTTGTCAAACCCATGCCGTCACTGCCGGGCCGCGACATAGCACCATCGAAGCGCGCGGCCTGATTGAACGAGGGATCGTATCGATTCGCCTGCCGAGAGGTTTCGCTATGCCGAAGCCGTTGCAAAAGAGCGGAAGGGAAATGCTCTCCCCCCTTTGCCAACAAATCGACCGCAGCAAGAAAGACGTCGAGCCTGAGATTGACAGGCAGGATACCTTCGATTTCGCGCGCCTCGACCAGCTCCCGGACATAGCGATCATCGAGGATCTGGGAACCGTCGGCCACGATGGCAACGGATGCGGTGTGGTTGGTCTTGCGGATGCGCTCGACGATTCCTGGCAAGGCGCCCGGCGCGATACGATAGAGAATGATGAGCCTTGCATTCCCCTCGTCCTCACCGGAAGTATCGCCGCCATGCAGCAAGACGTCCCATTCGGGGAATTTTCGCGAAAGTACCTCTGCCAGACATTCCGAAAACAGGTCGCATTCTGCGATCATCAGGATCGTGTTGCTGCCGAGCCCGCCGCTGAGCGAACGTGCGGCATCATTGAATAGAGATTCCGACATATACATCTATGCCTCCCTTGGCTGTTGTAGACGCTTGACTGGCTGCACAACGGGAAAGCCATGACGGACCGATAGACATTCAGGAATAACATCCTGCCCCCAGGATTAAGTCTTCATGCTAGGATGTCGGCTGTAAAAACAGACCTCCACAACATGCCACTCCCCCGGTAACGCGAGTGCTTTTTTCGCGGTGCACCGTGCTTGAAACACCTGAATGTCGACGGGCCCCAAGCCCCCCTCCTCCCTATTTATTGCTTAATTAATAGTTACTGTACTTCTAAAACTTCAGGTTGGAAATGACCTTTTCGGGCTAGGCTTTCTTGGCTGATCAGTTGAACCTGACGCAAACCTGAATATTTCCCTAAAATATCCATTCCGGAACGAGTCTTGCGTCGAAAATAACTTTGGCAGTGAACGCGCCCGGGCCGTTCCGACCGGGTGAGCATGACCCGTCAACATTCGTCGTTCTGCCTTGGGTGAGTAACCTCTTTTCGTGGCTATGAAGCCGGACTGTTTTGGTATTCAGTTGCTCCATCGGTCGCAACGGCCCGTTTTTGAAGTGTTTTGAGTTCAACGGGAACCGGAAAATCAGTCGTTTGCGCCCGGTCTCATGACGAAATGAAAAAGCAGGAAAGCCCCCGAAACAGCAATGTTCCGGGTCGGGACATCACGTTCAATAAATGCCCAAAAAACTCGAGCGCGGACGATTTGTACTTGCGGACGTCCGTTTACATCAACGATTACGGAGCGAGCGCGGAAAGATCCCATTCGAAATGTGAGGGATCCCGAAAAGCTGCTCCGGCTTTTTTCCGGAGGAACGACAATGGCTCACGACTACGATCCCAAGGGCTCTGACGAGACCACCAACACCACGAATGTCGGCGCTTTGGCCGATGGCTTCGCTAACAGCGCGATCAACTCGACCGAGGTCGATGACGGTTCGACCGGCTATGTTGGCGGCGTCGCCAACGGCGACAATCGCAACAACACCGACAGCAGCGTGGATGTCGATGTGGACGCCAAGCTTGATGTCGCAGTCGGCAACGGTGACAACCGTGACAACTCCTATGACTGGAGCTACGACGCCAAGTCCTACTCCAACACGGAAACCGACACCGACATCAAGACGGTGACAGACACGGACACCAAGACTGTGTCCGACAGCTTCAACTACTCGAATTCGGAAACGGATTACGACTGGAGCTATGACAGCAAGTCCTATTCCAACACGGAAACCGACATCAAGACGGTGACCGAGACGGACACGGATATCGACACCGACATCAAGACGGTGACGGAAACCTCGAACGCCACCACCACGACGACCGGCAGCTTCAACTCGGCCGATGCGGACAATGACTTCGCAACGCTCGATGACCTGAAGGACTTCGGTAATCTGGGCATCGCCGGTGGCGATCTTGCGTTCAACCTCGGCGACGACTTCTCCTTCTCGCTCGACGTTGACAACATTCTGAACGACTCGCTGAACGGCGCAGGCAATGATGCCGGTTTCAGCGCGGTTCAGGCCAATCACCTGGCCGATCAGGACATCGCCTATGATCTCCGGATGGAAAATGGCGGCGCCCAGAACCATCTGTCGGCCAATGGCGGCGGTGCGGACAGTGCCGAAGGCATGGAACTCGACGGAAAGACCTGGGATCTCAAGTCGGGCGATGATGTCTCTGGTGCAAGCACGGCGGATGCTTCGGCGATCCTTGCCAACTCGGGCTTCCATTTCGAATTCGTCCAGGGTGCAAACCTGCTGACGAACTCGATCGACAGCAGCGTCGTCGGCAACGATTCCAGCTACAGCAACGTCGGCGAAGACACCGACGCCTGACATCCATCCCGAAAGCAGAAGGGCTGCACCGGCCGCGTCCGGTGCAGCCTGACGGCATGAAGCCAGGACACCGCCATTGTCTCCAATGGCAGCCCGGCAGAGGAGGAGAGGATGCAAGTTGAGAGAACGTCCGCGATTATTGCGCATTTCATGGGCTATTTCGACGCCTTGACGGACGAGGCGCGCCTGCGCATCCACCATAATGACGGGCGGGTTCACGATGCGCCTGCCCTTCCCGACGATTTTCATGAACTGAGAGCGCCCAACTTCGCTTCGAACCTCACCCTTGAGGATTACGAACCAGATGTGAAATATCGCGCCCTGCCAGAGGATTTGACCTCGCCCCCGTTACGCAACGTGGCGGGACCTCACCTGTCGCGGCATCATAATGAAGCAGACGACGACTTTTCCGGCTCTCCCCGCCCACGCCGTGATAGTGCGCCCGGCACACCGGATACCGACGAAAAACTGGTCGTTTATGTCGGCCCCGGCTCGACCATTTCGCACATGGCCCAGGTCAATCTGCTTCAGGACGACGACCACCTCGACATGACCGGTGACCATTATGCGCGTCTCGACTTCGGCTTTACGGTCGAACGCGTTGCGGAGTATGCCGATAGTGCCTCCATCTACACTCCGTTTTCAGACTTCCATCGCACCGACAGCTACGAGGGCTTGACCGCGATCGCCGATGATGTGCGCGACTACGCCCATACGCTGACCGAAAACGAAACCACGGGCTTTGATGATGATGCGGCGGTTGATTTCGTAATGGCGGGTGAGGAAATTGAAGGGGTCTATATCAATGGCGAACTGGTCGATACCGCGCCGAAGCTCGACGATTTTCTGCCCGACCGGGGCTTGGCCGCCTCGCCGAAGGATCCCGCACCTACGGATGGCCCGCTTTCCGAGGTCGACGACGCAAAGGATGTGTTGACCGTCGAAGCCGGGGCCAATCTCGTCGCCAATATCGCGGCTTTCACGGATACCGGCATCATCTCACCGGTCATGAGCGTGATGGGTGACTATCACCAGATCGATGTCATCACACAGGCCTGGGTCTATAGCGACGATGATACGGTCGATCCCGCCTTTGCCACATCGACGGAAAAGGAAGCCGGAACGGTGGCGATGAACATTGCGAGTTTCAATCGCGACAGCTTCGTTACCCCGGATCAGGATGGGGGCGAGAACGTCAGCGGCTCGCCTCCGGTCTTCCCGCAATATTGGCGCGTAAGCGAAATCCAGGGCGACGTCTGTTTCGTGAAATGGATCGAGCAGTACAGCTTCGTCACCGATAATGACCGGTTGGTCGTGACCACTACGGGTACGGAAACGAGCGTTCTGACCGGCGGCAACACCGCAATCGATTTCGCGTCCTTCCTTGGTATTGCCAAGGCCTATGACCTCGTGATTGTCGGCGGCAATGTGCTCGACATGAACATCATCAGCCAGCTTGCCGTGCTCTACGACAATGACTGGGTGCTGGGTGCGGGCACCGCTGGCGCGGCGACCGCCTCGACCTCCGGTAACCTGCTCTGGAACCAGGCCTCGATCACCAATGTTGGGCTCAACGATCGGTTTGAGGATATGCCAGGTTACATGACCGCAGCACAGAACGCCATCGAGGCGCGGGACGCGGCCATGCCGGCAGGGCTCGGCACGGATCCGAACTTTGAAGGCCAGCAGGTTCTGGATGTCCTCTACATCACCGGCAACCTGTTCGATGTCACCTTTATCAAGCAGGTCAACATTCTCGGCGATGCCGATCACGTCACACAGGCGGCATCCGATTATCTGACGTCTGTCGGCGCCAATGCCACGGTCGAGATTTCCACCGGGGCCAACGCTGTCGTCAACATCGCCCAAATCGTCGATTACGACACGTTCGGCGCGACGACCTATCTCGCCGGCAATCTCTATTCGGACGCCGTTCTGATCCAGGGCGGCCTGATCGAACATGACGACACCATGCCTCAGGCGATGAACGGCCGACTGGCCAATGAAGTGATCGCATTTCTGGACAATGACAGCGATCCGGGTGGCTCGGATGACGCCGTTATAAACGGCGGCAACGATTATTCGTGGACGCTCGCCAGCCCGGCGGACGCCATGCAGACCGTTCTGGCCTGAAAAGACGAGAGAGAGAATGGGTGGGGAACGTCATGAATCAGTATTCGAAAAACGGGCTTCTCGGCACTACGTCGATTCCCGCCGGCAGCGGACGTCCATCCGACGCCGATGACGACGATCAACTGACGGAAGCCTGCATATCGGCGATCGACGCCGCCGTGGAGCGCCTGAAAACGCTCGCCGATACCCCGTCCTCGGACGGTCAGGTCGACACGCCGGAGCCGACGCCGATCGCCAGGGGAGCAAGCCCGGACGTAGACATCGCCACCGCCTCGCCCGGCCCCATACCCCTCACGGTCGTTCTGCCGGAGGTGCCATCTCCCGCGGCCGGGCAGCAGACGGTTGCCGTCTCGCCGCCTGCCGAGGTGAAGAAGACGCCGGACGCGGAACCTCTGGGCCGGACACGTTCCCGCGAGGGCGATCCGGTCCAACCCGCGCCGACAGTGCCCTTCGGCAGGACGATCGAGAGCGACAACGGGCCTATCCGCGAGAATGAGCGCCGGCCCCAGAATGGCGGCGGCGGGGGCGGTAACGCGCCGGAGGATGGTGGACGAGGCGGCGGCGGGGGCGGCGGAGGCGAAAACCGCGGCTTTCACAAGCGCAGTGGCCCGGTCAACTTTGCCGCCAGTCTCTCCCGCGCGCTGGCCGCCATGCGCCGCAACATGGCGGTGGTCATGCTCTTCACGATCGCCATCAACGTGCTGGTGCTGGCCATCCCGCTCTATCTCTTCCAGATTTCCGACCGGGTACTGACAAGCCGCTCCATCGATACATTGATCATGCTGACTGTGGCCGTGGTGGGCGCGATCCTGCTTCAGGCCTTTCTCGATTCCATTCGCCGTTTCATACTCATGCGAACGGCGGTTGAACTGGAAGTTCAACTGGGCGCACCCATCCTGAGCGCTGCGGCACGCGCCTCCCTGAACGGCAGTGGCAAGGACTACCAGACCCTGCAGGATCTCCAGCAGCTACGCTCTTTTCTAACGTCGGGAACGCTGATCTCCTTCCTCGATGCGCCGCTGATGCCGCTTTTCGTGCTGGTCGTTTATCTGGTCCATCCGCATCTCGGCATTATCATCATGTCCTGCTGCGTGACGTTGTTCATCATCGCCTGGTTCAACCAACGCTTCACCTCCCGCCCCTTCGCGGAAGCAAATGGCTACCTCACCCGCGCCAATTTTCATCTGGATTCCATGACCCGTAACTCCCAAATCATCAATGCACTCGCGATGATACCGGAAGCTGTTAAGATGTGGGGTCAGGAAACCTCCGGCTCGCTGAAGGCCCATGTGCAAGCGCAGGATCGCAACATCATGTTTGCCGGACTTTCCAAGGCTGCGCGCATGTTGACCCAGATCACCCTGCTTGGCTGGGGCGCGCATCTGTCGCTATCGGGTGAACTCACCGGCGGCATGGTGATCGCCGCCTCCATCGTTTCCGGCCGGGCACTCGCACCGGTGGAAGGCGCCATCGAAGGCTGGAACCAGTTCAACAAGTCGGCCGCCGCCTATGGCCGCATCCGCCAGCTTCTCGTCAACTCGCCGCTTAATTTCCCGCGCCTGCGCTTGCCGCATCCCGAGGGACGGCTCGATGTGGAGCGCATTCTCTTCGTGCCGCCGCCGCAGAAGAAGGTGATCCTCAACGGCATCTCGTTCTCGCTGCAAAAGGGGGAGTCGCTTGCCATCATTGGCAATTCCGGCTCGGGCAAGACGACACTCGGCAAGATGCTCGTCGGCTCCATCCTGCCAACCTCCGGCAATGTCCGCCTCGACCTCATGGACCTGCGCAACTGGGACCAGCGGCAGTTCGGCGAGTGCATCGGCTATCTGCCGCAGGACGTGCAGCTTTTCCCCGGCACGATCAAGGCCAACATCTGCCGCATGCGTGACGACGTGGAGGATCGTGAAATCTTCGAGGCAGCGACACTCGCCGATGTGCATGAGCTGATTGCGAGCTTTCCGCAGGGCTATGAAACCGTAGTCTCAGCCGATGGCTCGCCGCTTTCGGGTGGTCAGAAGCAGCGCATTGCGCTTGCCCGCGCCTTTTTCGGCAAACCGAAATTCGTGGTGCTGGACGAGCCGAACTCCAATCTCGACACGCAGGGCGAGGCAGCCCTTGCCCGCGCGCTCATTCATGCCAAGCGCCAGGGCATCACCACCGTCACGATCACCCAGCGCCCGGCGCTTCTGCAGGCGGTCGACAAGATCATGGTGCTGAAGGAAGGCACGGTCGCCCTGTTCGGCGAACGGGAAAAGGTTCTGAAGGCCCTGTCCGGCGGCAAGCCGGATGGCGGCCCCGCACCACGCATCGAAGGCAGGTAAACCATGGGCAAGGAACTCACGGCGACGAAAACGATTGCGGCGGAGACCGACTGGTATGTCGAGGTACCGCGCTCCATTCGCACCCACACCGTCATAGGTCTTTCCGTGCTGATGACCACCTTCGGCGGCTTCGGTTACTGGGCCGCGACAGCGCCGCTTGCCTCGGCCATCATCGCCCAGGGCAGCTTCGTTGCCACCGGCAACAACAAGATCGTTCAGCATCTCGAAGGTGGCATCATCAAGGATATGCGCGTGAGCGAAGGCGATGTGGTGAAGGAAGGCGACGTGCTTCTCACCCTCGACCAGACGGCGGCGCTTGCCAATGAGCGGGCATTGAAACTGAAGCTTCTACGGCTCGAGGCAGTGGTGGCACGGCTGCGAGCGGAAGCCGAGGGGGCCAAACAATTCAAGATGCCCGAACTCGTAATGAAATCAGCAAGCGATCCTGATGTCGCCTCGATCATTCAGGGACAGAACGTCATTTTCAACAGCAAGCGGGTTAAACTGGAAGAGCAGTTGAACCTGATCGAGAAGAACATCAAGTCGCTGGAATTCCGCAATGCCGGCTATCTCGGCCAGCGGGAAGCCTTCGACCGTCAACTTGCCCTTCTGACCGAAGAGCGCGACAGCAAGGCCAACCTGGTGAAGGTCGGCTATATCCGCAAGACCGACCTGATGGCCATTGAACGTGCCATGGCCGATGCCATGGGGGACATTTCCCGCCTTCAGGGCGAGGTGAACGAAGGTGAAGCGCAGATCGCCCGCTACCGTCAGGAGGCTGTGATCGCCGTCAATGCCAACCGTCAGGCCGCCCTCGATGCGCTCGATGCGGCCGAATCCGATCTTGATGGCGTGCGGGAGCAGATGCGCGAAGTTGCCGGCATTCTTGAGCGCACGGTCATTCGGTCTCCGGTCAGCGGCACGGTCGTTCGCGCCTATTACCATACGTCAGGCGGCGTCATCACCACCGGCAAGCCAATCATGGAAATCCTGCCGGCGGGCGTGCCGCTCATCATCGAAGCGCAGGTGTTGCGCACCTCCATCGATCAGATCCATGAAGGCCAGACGGCAGCGATCCGCCTTTCGGCGCTGAACCGCCGCACGACACCAGTGCTGAATGGCCGGGTCTTCTACGTCTCCGCCGACAGTATCGAGGAAGGTTCTGCCGTTGCGCCCAAGGATGTCTATATCGTGCGTGTGCAACTGACCGACGATGAAGTGCATCGGGTTCACGGTTTCCACCCCGTACCGGGCATGCCGGCGGATGTGCTGATCCAGAATTCGGAGCGCACCTTCTTCGAATATCTGTCAAAACCGGTGATGGACAGCATGTCCCGCGCCTTCAAGGAGCGCTGACATGCTGTCAACCGACACAGGTGCCGCCGCTTCCCCTCCGGTTGCCAACATGCAGGATGTTCTTGTCCGCGTCGGGCAGTTGAACTACGTCTGGACGAACACCGAAAGCCTGCTCATCTACGTGACCGCCCACCTCCTGAAGATCGACAAGGAGGCGGCAATCATCATCTTCCTGACGCTCAACACCACCCGCGCGCGTATCGATCTCGTGGAACGTCTGGCCAAGCGTCATACGGTATCCGACGCTGACCGTACGGCGGTTCTGTCTGCGATGGGGCGGCTGAAGCGTCAGGCCAAGGTGCGCAACAAGTATAATCACAGCATCTACTCCCACGACGGGAATGGCCGGATCTCCGGCACCCAGCTCATGCGGCTTGTCGAAACTGATCGCGCCATTCTCTATGGCAAGGAGGAGCGTCTGGATGCCCGCGAGTTGCGTGAACTGGAACGCGCCATCACGGAAATTGCCGCCATCAGCGAGGCGCTCTGGGCTTTCATTCGCGCCAGCGATCATCTGCGCGGGCTGGTGTAACCCCATCAGGCAGCGCCATTTCACCCGTTCCGGTCATATCTGGGCGGCTATGATTTGATTAGCATCAGTTTTGCAGCCGTATCGCAGTATCGTGTTCGGGAGGGAAAGATGCGGGTAGATGTGATCGATACGCCGGAGGGATTGGCGGGACTTCGCGAGGAATGGGAGCACATTTTCGCGGCGGACCCAGAGGCGCAACATTTTCTTTCGCATGGCTGGATCAGCCGTTATCTGGCAAAGAGGCGGCGCTGGTTCGTGCTGGCTCTGCGCCCCTCGGAAGGCGCTCCCGCCATCGCGCTCTTTCCTTTGCGAATGCAAAGCCGGCAGGATGCCGATGGCCGGTTCTTCGACGAGATCATCATGGCCGGCAATTACGCCGCCGACTATACTGGGTTCATTGCCCTGCCCGCTATCGCCGAAATCGCGGCCCGCGCCTTTGCGGCCTGGCTCTGCCGCCAGAACTGGACTCAGATCAAGTTCGACTATCTCGGTGGCAGCGCGGCCCGCACAGTAGCCCTTCTCGGCGCCATGGAGGGGCCGGGGGTGAAATTCCGTCGCAACGCGCCGCGCAACGAGCAGAACATCGATAACACCATCTGCCCCTATATCGCTCTGCCCGATACGTTCGAGGCCTATCTGGAAAACCACCTGAGCAGCCAGACGCGCCAGAAGATGCGGCGCTTCCTGCGCAAACTCGATGGTGTGGAGTACCGCATCACCCGCGCGACACCGGAAACAATCGAACGCGATCTCGATATACTTTTCAATTTCTGGCGCATCCGCTGGACGCCAGTCAAGGGCGAGGAGAAAACCGAAAAGCTGATCGTCATGTCCCGGCGGATGCTGGAGGATTGCTTTACCGATGGGGATCTGGATGTGCCGGTGCTGTGGGCCGGCGAACGGCCACTGGGCGCGCTTGCCAACATTCTCGACCGTAAGAAAAAGCTCGTCCTCTTCTACATCACCGGGCGTGACGAGGAATGGAAATTGCCGCCACCCGGCCTGATGCTGCATGGCGATGCGATCCGCAAGGCGATTGCCGAGGGCTACCGGGTCTATGATTTCCTGCGCGGCAATGAACCCTATAAATATGCATTCGGGGTTGAGGAGCGGCGCATTTCCTGCGTGCTGACGAAGCGAGAGAGCGGCAGAAAGGCCGGCATACCGCTGCATCCGTGGAGCATTCGCCCTGTTTACGAACAGGCACTGGGTTTCTATCATAAAGGCCGCAAGACCGAGGCCGAGATTGCCTTTTCGCAGATTCTGGAGGTTCAGCCTGCGCATGGCGGCGCGGCATTCGGGTTCGCAAACCTGCAATTTGAAAAGAGAGACTTTGCCAAGGCAGAAAGCATCTATCGTGCACTTCTGCAGCGGGGCGAACCACCCGTCCCCATCCTGTCACGCCTGGGCGATCTCCTCATTGCCACGCGTCGGTTCGATGAGGCGGCGGAAACCTATGCTGATATCTGCTGCGTTTCGCCTGAAAATACCGAGGCGCGCTACAAGCAGGGGGTAGCGCTTCTGGCCGATGGGGAACGTGAGAAGGCGGCTGCCGCCTTCTCGATTGCAGCCGATAACAAATCGGGTCTGCCCGAGCATGCCTACCACGCCGACAAGGCGAAGAAGGCTCTGGCGCGCCTGATTTTCTCTCAGGCGAAGGCCCCCGCGCCGCCCGTCTTTCCCCGCGATTTCCACGGATTGGCGGATGGCGTGAGGCCCGTCCTGCATTAAGCCGCCTTCTGCGCCGCCTCGGCGCGGATGAGCATGCCGAAAAGGTCACGCGGCTCGTCGGGATCGGCCACGAGGTCGAGATCCTGATAGAGTCCGGTTTCCTTCAGCAGCGAATGGACGAAGCGCAGCGCGGAAAAATCTTCTGTGGCAAAGCCGACGCTGTCGAACAGCGTGATGCGCCGGTCGTCACGGCGACCTTCCGCTTCTCCGTTAATGACCTGCCAGAGTTCCGTCACCGGATAATCCGGCGCGAGCTGCTGGATTTCACCTTCGATGCGGGTCTGCGGCGGATACTCAACGAAAATATCGGAGCGCAGCAGAATGTCGCGCGCCAGTTCCGTCTTGCCGGGGCTATCGCCGCCAACCGCATTGATGTGAACGCCGGGACCGGCCATGTTGTCGGAAAGAATGGTGTTCTGGCGCTTGTCGGCGGTCACGGTGGTGATGATATCCGCCCCTTCCACCGCTTCCTCGGCTGTCTTGCAGGCAACGATTTCG
This sequence comes from Allorhizobium borbori, assembly GCF_014196535.1. Lineage (GTDB taxonomy): Bacteria > Pseudomonadota > Alphaproteobacteria > Rhizobiales > Rhizobiaceae > Ectorhizobium > Ectorhizobium borbori. The sequence goes on along the minus strand of NZ_JACIDU010000020.1, from coordinate 62,475 downwards.
AAGCCGAAAGCAGACAGGTTGCGGCGGCACTTTTCAGTTGCGGCGGCATCGAGATCATAAAGGCGCAGGCGCTTGATACCAAGCAGGGCCTTGAAAGCCATGGCCTGGAATTCGCTCTGCGCGCCGTTGCCGATGATGGCCATGACGCTGGCATCCTTGCGGGCGAGATATTTTGCAGCAACGGCCGAGGTGGCGGCGGTACGTAATGCCGTCAGCAGCGTCATTTCGCTGAAAAGCATGGGATAGCCAGTGTGCACATCAGCCAGAACGCCGAAGCCAGTCACGGTCTGGCGGCCTTCCTTCATGTTCTTCGGATGGCCGTTCACATATTTGAAGCCGTAGAGATCACCGTCCGAGGTCGGCATCAGTTCGATCACGCCTTCCGCCGAGTGGCAGGGCACGCGCTCGCGCTTGTCGAATTGCGGCCAGCGGCGGAAATCAGCCTCGATGGTGTCGGCGAGGCCCTTCAGGAACGGCTCGATGCCGATCTTCAGGACCAGTTTCATCATGTTGTCCACGCTCACGAACGGAACGGTGTTGAGGCTGGCGGTGGTCATCTTATGTTCCCTCTTTTCGTTTCGAATTTCAGTTGACAGGCGTTATCACGCCAAAGATTCAGCCGGCGCGTGTCATACGGTCGAGTACGCTGCGGCCCATGAGACTGGCGGCGAGATCGACCATCAAAAGGGCAGTGCGGCCACGCTCATCGAGAAACGGATTGAGTTCCACGAGATCGAGGCTCGAAACCAGCCCACTGTCATGCAGCATTTCCATCACGAGATGCGCCTCCCGGAAGGTCGCGCCTCCCGGAACGGTGGTTCCGACCGCGGGCGCAATCGCCGGATCAAGGAAATCGACATCGAGGCTGACATGCAGCAGGCCATTGGCGGCCTTCACCTTTTCGATGAAGGCGCGGATCAATACGCCCACGCCGTGTTCATCGACGGCACGCATGTCATGTACGGCGACGGCGGTCTGGCGGATTGCGGCGCGCTCGGCCGGATCCGCACTGCGAATGCCGAGCATCGCGACGTTTTCGGTAGGCACGGGATGCGGAACCGGCGGGAAATAGCCGGAAAAACCGGAGCGACCGGTGAAGTAGGCAACCGGTGTACCGTGCAGATTGCCGCTTTCGGTCGTATCCAGCGTATGAAAATCGGTGTGGGCGTCGAGCCAGAGCACGAAGAGCGGACGCCCAAGTGCCGAGGCACGGGCCGCCATACCGCGCACAGTGCCGGCTGACAGCGCATGATCGCCGCCGAGAAAGATCGGCATGGCGCCATCGCTCTCGCGGAAGGCGGCATCCGAAAGCGCTTCCAGCCAGCCGGCAATTTCCGGCAGGTGGTGGATGGCACGGTTGGGATGGATAAGCGGACGCGGCGTGCGCGGCGCGACATTGCCGCAATCGATTACGGTGTGACCAAGACTGCTCAGCGCCCTGGCAATGCCAGCGACGCGCAACGCGGACGGCCCCATCTCGCAACCAAGTTGGCTCGCACCTTCCTGAAGCGGAACACCGATCAAACGCACATCCATGTCGCATCCTCGCCGACTTGAAATTTGTCAGCTTATTGGACCATGACGCCGTGGCGGAATGAACACTAAATATTGGCAAATAAAACCGAATGACTTATCATTTTGAGCAATTCAGTTTTTCAATGTGATTTCCATGGACGAGCTCGACACGAAGCTCATTACGCTTCTGAGGCATAATGGCCGACGCAGTATCTCCGATCTTGCCATCGAAACCGGCGCGTCACGCGCCACTGTTCGGGCACGAATCGAGAAAATGGAGAAGGAGGGCACGATCCTCGGCTACACCGTGATCCTGCGCGCAGACACCGTTGAACTCCCGGTGCGCGGCATCATGCTGATCGAGATCGAAGGCCATGGCACTGAACGTATCATCCGCGCGCTCGGCAATTATCCGGAGATTTCGGAAATCCACACCACCAACGGGCGCTGGGATCTGATCCTGGAACTTGGCGCGACAAGCCTCGCCGAATTCGACGCCGTGCTGCGCCGTATCCGCCTCATCCCCGGCATCACCTCCAGCGAAACGAACCTGCTTCTGTCATCACCCCGCTCGGCGCGCGCAAGGCTTTGAGCGTCATACCCGCTCAAAGACGTTGTGGCGGGCAAGCCAGCAGCCGGCTTCGATCCCGCTAACGCGGCCAGCGGCATTTCGCCGAACCAGCAGCGTGAAATCACCGGGCGCGGGCGCATCCATCGATCGTCGCACCGGCATAAGCCAGACATCCGGTGAAACTGGAAAGAGCGGCTGTACCGCCCCCTTTCCGAGAAAGCCGGAAAAAGCGGCGAAGGGCTGGCCGCCGGAAACGGTAATCTCCAACTCGGATTGAAGTTCGGGTGCGATATAGCGTCCGGCAATGTCGTCGGGACTGACAAGGCTTTCATCCGGCAAGGTTTCAAGCGGCTGCAGCAGGGAGGAGAAATTCTCCTGCGGGCGCTCCATGCGCAGACCTGCGCCGCCGGTGAGCAGAAGGGTGTGATCACCGCCCGCCGTCTTTTCATCGAGCAGGTTGAGGATTTCCGCTCCCGTGCCGTACCGCAGATGCAGGCTGCTTCCCGGCAGGGGCGTCAGCGTTACCGAAAGCCCGGTCTCGCGACAAAGGAAGTGTCCCTTGAACGCCTGATCGGCCAGGTGTGGTTCGCCCGGAACGGACGCCGAACCGCGGGCGGCATCAAGAACCGCGAAAGCCGCTGCCCGGGCATTGGCTTCATGGTTGAACATGACGACGACCGACAGCCGTTCAGAGGGTACATGAACCCGATGGCAGCGCCAGCCACGTAACGCGCCGCCATGACCTATGGTGTGAACGCCATGATGTTCCGCGTGGGCAAGGCCGAAACCGTAATAGGCCGGGTTACCATCTGCGAAGGTCTGCGGTTGCGAAAGGCGCGCATAGAGCCCGTCTGCTTCGTCGCGGGTCCGGTCGATGAATTTTTCCCAGGCGATGAGATCGTCAAGGCTGGCGACCATACCGGCGTCTCCTGCCCACCAGATGCGGTTGATGGCGGGAAAAAAGCCGGTGGTGGCGTTGCCTTCATAGCCCATCACATCACCGGGGCGTTGCGCCGTATCCGGCGCGAGGCGCGCGCTTTCCATGCCGGCGGGCGCCAGAATACGCTCTGACAGCAGTTCACCGAGATCGCGTCCGGCGCGCCCGGCGAGAATTTCGCCAAGCATATGGAAATTGCCGTTCGAGTAGGAATAGCTATGGCCGGGCGCAAAATGGGTCGAGCGAGTCCGTCCGATCAGTTCACGCGCATCCTTTGCGGTAAAAACACCTTCGGCCATCGCGCCGTGCAACACCGTCAGCGCCCAGTAGTCGCGCAGGCCTGACTGGTTATGCGCGAGTTGCAACGCGGTTGGACGCGGCCCTTCCATGAGCGGCAACCAGGCGGTCAGGTCACCATCAAGCACGGAAGGGTCCGGGAAGAGGTCTAGCATCAGGCCGCAGGTGAACTGTTTGGTCACCGAGCAGATCGGCATCAGGCTTTGCGGCGACATGAGAATGCGCCTGTCGAGATCGGCATAACCCCAGGCATGACGAACAATCGTTTCACCGTTGCGGATCACGGCGACGGCGCCGCCCGGTCCCCGCCATTGCACGGGAAGAGCAGCAACGGCCCGGTCTATCTGCGAAAATGTCTGCGGCATGGAAATTGTCCTGTGGCGGGGTCAGGGATACGGTTTGGCGATGAGGCGGTTGACGAAGTCGGGAACGGTTTCGCTCGCCCGGCCTTCGATGATCGTGTCGAAATGACCGCCGGAAGCTTCGAGATTCAGTTCCACCGTCCATGCGCCAGCCTGCTTGGCTTCACGCACGAAACCGGCGGCGGGATAGACCGTGCCCGATGTGCCGATCGAGAGGAAGAGGTCCGCGACCGCCAGGGCGTCGAAAATCTCCTCCATGAAATAGGGCATTTCGCCGAACCACACGACATCGGGACGGACCTTGCCGACTTCGGTGCAAACCGGGCAGCGACTCGCTTCGTCCATGTCGCCCTCGTGGGGAAAGCGCGCGCCGCAACCGGCACAGAGCCCGCTATTCAGCGCCCCGTGCATGTGACGCAATTTCCGCGAACCGGCACTTTCATGAAAACCGTCAATATTCTGTGTGACCAGAAGGAAACCGCCCGGCCATTCCTGTTCCAGCCGTGCCAGCGCCAGATGGGCGGCGTTCGGTGCGCGGCTTGCGGCCTCACGGCGACGCATGTTGTAGAATTCATGGACGAGCGCCGGATCCTGCCGGAAGCCTTCGGGTGTCGCAACGCGGCGATAATCGTATTTGGCCCAGATGCCCGAAGGATCACGAAAGGTATCGAGACCTGATTCGGCGGAGATCCCCGCCCCTGTCAGGATAACGATATTCCGCTCTTTGAACTGCTGCATGCCGCTTCCCCGGTCGAACGCTTCCGGGCGACTCTACACGCCCGGTCCCCGATTTGGAAATGGTCGGCAGGCGTGGAATATCAGGACGTGGCGCCGAGCGTGGCGTTGAGGCGGGCAATCACCACCCGCCCACCACCGGGCACGTCCTGTTCGACGCGGCCGGTGACGAAGGCGACGCGGTTTGCCGCACGCTCGGCGGCAATCGTCACGCTGAGATCGGCGGGACGCCCGGACGCGAGGTAATCGACCACGCCGTCATAGAGCGAAAGCGGTCGGGGAAGACTGGCGCCGAAGCGCGCCACCGCCGTGTAAAGTGCGGCGGCGATCAGACCGCCGTGCAGGGCGTTACGGCTGGAATTGCCCATGAACTGTGGACGGAAGGCGAGCCTGCCGACCAGTACATCGGCGCGTTGTTCCGTCACCATGCCTTCGGGCCCGGACAGTGGGTCTATGCTGAAATCGGCCCGAGGCGGAAAGGGTGCGCGGGCAGTTTCATCCAGTTCCACATCGCGAACGGCAATCATCCGGCCCTGCGAGAGGATAAGCGGTACATCGGGTGCATCCTCAGCGGCGATCATGATTTCGGTCAGCACGAAATCGCCCTGAAGAGGCCGGGCGCTGGCTGAAGCCACCAGTCCTTTCCCTCTGGGAATAGGACCGAGTACGGCTTGCTGAAGACTGACGGTTGCCACCTGTTTGCGCCATTCGAAGGCAGCCGCTGCCGCCTGCCCCGCTGCAACATCCGCCAATGCTGCCGCCATGGCAGGGGTAATCGCCCCGTCAGGGCCGCAAAGACGCGGCTGGAAAGGCATGACCGCACGGGAATCATCGACTTCCGCCGACACGTAACGCAGTCCGCACCAGTCATGAAAGGCGACAACTCCGTCATAGAGGGAGAAGAAGCGATGGCGGAGGCTTTCATGCATGGGGGTCATGGCTGGTCCTGACGGAGACACGGGGTCACGGGCGTTCCGTCTTCATAACCAGCCGCGCGCTTTGCGGCAATTTCGAATTTCAGCAGGTGAAACACAAGCCTCGGGCTGCTAGGAGAGGGAAAGCTGCAAAACGAGGACAAGAGCGTGACCCAACAGACTTTCGAAGCCGAACTGGAAACCTGGCGCGCCGGACGCATCTCCGCACTGACCGCCCCCGACGGCTGGCTTTCCGTTTGTGGCTTGATCTGGATCGAGCCCGGCGAATGGCGTTTTGGTTCCGCCCAAGACAACGACATCGTCATCGAAAAACTGCCGCCCGCAGCTGGCGTGTTGCGGCTGGCGGAAGACGGAACGGCCTCCGTTTCGTTGATCGCGGAAGGTACAATCGGTGGCGAACCAAAGCGCGACGGCATGTTGTTCGATGATCATGATCCGGCCAACGTGCCCGCCCGCGTTGCCTTCGGTTCGGTGAATTTCCACCTGATTGACCGCGAGGGCAAGAAGGCGCTTCGGGTTCGCGACAGCGAAAGTGCGGCACGGCTTGCCTTCACCGGCATCGATCACTTTCCGGCTGATCCCGCTTTCCGCATTGAGGCCGACTGGCTGGCGGTCGATCCACCGCGCGCCTTCGAGGTGGATAGTGTCGTCGGCATTTCGAGTACGGTTCTTGTGAGGCACAAGGCCGTCTTTACATTCGAAGGGGCCGAATACACGCTCTGGCCGACCCATGGCAGCGCAACCTCGCCGATGTTCGTTTTGCGCGATCCAACTGCCGGCAAGGAAACCTATGGCGCCAGCCGTTTTCTGTTCGGCATTTTCGAGGAAGACAAACCGGGCAAGATCGTGCTGGACTTCAACCGCGCCATCAACCCGCCCTGTGCGTTCACGCCCGCCGCCACCTGCCCGCTGCCGCCGGCGGAAAACCGCCTGCCTTTCCCTGTCCTCGCCGGGGAAAAGAAGCCCCGCGAATAAGCTCAGCCGCGCGTCATCGCCATCAGGTTCCTGCGGAGCGCTTCGGCGCTCGCGTCCGGTTCGTCGATGAGATAGGCATACCACGCGCCATCGGCGGCAAGCCGCACCACCTCAAGCACAGGTTCACCATCCGTATCCCGATGGCGATCGCACCGGGTGCGATACCAGTTCGCCCACAGCTCGCGCAGCATGGGATCGGCAGCCAGTGATGCGGCCATCGCCGCCCAGACGGTGTTCTTTCCAAATTGCTCGCGATCGAAAACGACGGCGACATAGGCGCGGGTGAAAACACCGTGCGGCTCCGGGTCTGCCGCAATGATGGTGTCGAGCATCAGGTCGAGCTTTTCGAGCTGGTCGGCGAACATGCCTTCGACAAGCACCTGCTTGTTGGGAAAGTGGTGGAACAACCCGCCCTTGGTGACACCAGCGGCAGCGGCGACCGCCTGGATTTTCAGGGCTGCAAAGCCGTGCCGGGCGGTGATTTCGGCGGCGCAATCCAGCAGCGCGCGGCGGACCGCTTCCGGTTCCTTCCGGCGGGCAAAATTGCCGTTCATCAGGAATGACCCGTGCTGTTCGACAGGAGATTGAGAACGAGAACGCCGCCAAGGATCATGCCTATGCCGAGCACGGCGTAGAAATCCAGCCCCTGCTTGAGCACGAAAACGCCAATGCCGGCAGTGAGAATGATGCCGAAACCGCACCAGACCGCATAGGCAATGCCGAGCGGCAGAACCTTGAGCGATTGCGACATGAGATAAAAGGACAACACGTAAAAGATCACCATGCCGGCCGTCGGCAACGGCCGGGTGAATTGCTCCGATTTCTGCAACAGTGTCGTCGCCGTCACTTCAAAGACGATGGCGAGCGCGAGAACGCCGTAAGCATAGAGAAGGTTTGGCATTAAGGGGAACCTTTCTTTCACAACAGGAACATACCAATCGGTTGGTTTTGTGGTCAAGGCCGCAACGCCATCTTGCCGGATCCAGGCCGCAGAAATGTGAAGGGTGCCGCTGTCGAAGCCGACATCAGCCTGACACGGGCACGACAGTCGGGTAAATGTCGTGGTGTTCGGTTCGGGCAACGGGCAGATGAGCGGCATCGAACTTGGAGAATGGCAATGCTGATACAGAAACTTCGGCTACAGCGGGGCTGGTCACAGGAACAACTTGCTGAGATCAGCGGATTGAGCGTTCGCACCGTGCAGCGCATTGAGCGCGGGCAGGCTGCCAGCCTCGAAACCATGAAGGCGCTGGCCTCCGTCTTCGAGATCGACATCGCGCAACTGACCGAACCCAAGGAGGCAGACGTGCCCGTCGTTCCCACCACCATCATTGAAACCGAGGAAGCGATCGCTTTTGCAAAGGTACGCCGCGTCAAGCGGTTCTACCTGCACCTCGTGCGGTATGTCGCCGTCATAGCCCTGCTTGCGGTCATCAATCTTGTGACCTCGCCCCATTATCTATGGTTCCTCTGGCCAATGCTCGGCGGGGCCATCGGCATTGGGGCGAAAGCGCTCACGACTTTCGAACTCGTGCCCTTCCTCGGCGCCCGCTGGGAAAAGGAACAGGTGGAAAAGCATCTCGGCCGCAAGCTTTGACAAAAAAAGCCGCCCGCGATGATGACGCGGGCGACCCGGAACAGAACAAATTGCGGTAGCGGCTCAGGCCATCGTCTTTAGCGCATGGGCGTGAACGCGGCGGAAGGCGGCTTCCGCACCGGCAACTGCGCGCATTTCCGCAGCGTTATCCAGTTCAACCGCATCGAGCGCGGCGGTGAACGTACGCCAGTGAAGACCGCGGCCTTCCGGCGCGCCGGCCAGATGGCGGGCACCAAAGGTTTCATCGAGGCCGAGTTTGGCGGCATCCTTCAGCAGAAAAGCTGCGCCGAGGTTAGACCCCTCGACCACGTAGAGCCAGCCGAGCGCCTCGGCCAGATCCGGCTCGCCGCCATTGGCAAAGATCGGGGCGCCGGCTTCCGGCACCGTAACGCCGAGATCGGCCAGATCCTGCTCCACCATCGCCAGACGGCGACGACCGATCAGATCGGGCAGCAGCGCATCCAGACGCGCATCGTAGAACAGCGCATCGAGATCACGATGAAAGAGATACTGCATCTGAACGAACCGGGCGAAGTTTTCCCGTGCCTCAAAGGGCTTGGCCTGCATGATGAAGCCATCCAGCGCGGCATGCGCGCCATGCGTGGCGGCCTTCATGCGCTTCACGCGGGAGGTCGTGTCGATGTCGCGTTGTGCAGCGGTCATTGAATACTCCGAAATTTATGAATTTATCTGGAGTACTGCAATCATATTTTTCTTGCAAGAGCGAAACCGAAACCGCATGTGGCGCTTCAAGCCTTTCGCAGTTTGCGCTCGGCAATCATGAACAACCCTTTCAGTTCGGGCTCGCGCACTCGCCGCGACGCTTCCGCGCAGGAAACCCACTCGATCCGGCGCTGACCTTTCTCGCGGAAGGTCGTATCGACGGACCGCGCCTCGACCAAATGCACCTCGACCGTACAGGGTGCGAGCGTGCCGTCATCCTTGGCCTTGAGATAGGTGAAGTAACCGAGCGGCTTCTTGCGGGCCTTGCCGCGCACGCCCGCCTCTTCGTGGGCCTCGATTTCTGCTGATCGGTGAAGTGTCTTGCCTTTGATGGGCCAGCCCTTCGGGATGATCCAGCGCCCGCTTTCCCGCGAGGTGACCAGCAGCACCTCGATGCCGCCGGTTGCTGCGTCGATGCGATGGCACAAGGCGCCGCACTGGGTTTCGAAGCCGTTGGAAAAAAGCTGGCCGGTGAAGGCGGCAAGTTCGCCCAGAAGGCCCCGCGCCTTGCCCTTCTTCATCCCCTTGCGCTCCATCGCCGCGTTCGTCCCCATGCGTCATCCGGCGCCTGCCGCTATTCCAATATTGTGCACGCGCGTGTGCGACAGAACTATGACAGTTTTGCATGTGCCCGAAACGCGAAAAACCTGCTGTTTTCGCGGGCTTTTCGATTCTTTCCCCTGTCCTTCATGACAAATTTGTGACAGTGGAGGCAAGCACAAAAGGAACGATGTCATGATGGGACTTTTCAGAAAGCTGCTTCCCCGCGAGGACGCTTTTTTCGAACTCTTTCAGCGTCACTCCCAGCGTATTGTCGGCGCAGCCGAGGCGCTGGAGCGGCTGCTGGCCGGCCACGACGTGGCGGCCAACGCCGAGCGAATCGTCAAGCTTGAGGATGAAGCCGATGGCATTACCCGCGAGGTTCTGCAGGCTGTGCGCCGTAGCTTCATCACCCCGTTCGACCGTGGTGACATCAAGGATCTGATCCAGTCCATGGACGATGCGATCGACATGATGCACAAGGTCGTCAAAACCATTCGCCTGTTCGAACAGACGAGTTTCGACCCGGGCATGCAGGAAATGGGCAAGGCCGTCGTTCAGGCCGCCCATCTCATCGCCAGCGCTATCCCGCTGCTGGACCGTATCAATGCCAACGCCGTGGAACTCGGCTCGATTGCCGAAGAGGTGATGCGCGTCGAAGGTCATTCGGACCATCTGCATGAACTCGGACTGAAGGATCTCTATTACCGCCACGGCCAGTCCAACCCGATGGCCTATATTGTCGGCAGCCAGCTTTACGGCGATCTCGAAAAGGTCCTCGACCGGTTCGAGGATGTCGCCAACGAGATCAGCGGCATCGTGATCGAGAACGTCTGATGGACGCCACAATCGCCTTTCCGCTGCTGATGGCGCTGATTGGCGTCGCGCTGTTCTTCGACTTTCTGAATGGCCTGCACGATGCGGCAAATTCCATTGCCACCATCGTCTCGACGCGCGTCCTCAAGCCGCAATACGCCGTAGCATGGGCGGCGTTCTTCAATTTCATCGCCTTTGCTTTCTTTGGCCTGCATGTGGCGAACACGCTGGGTACCGGCATCATCGATCCGCACATCGTCACCCCCCAGGTGATTTTTGCGGCCCTGATGGGCGCCATTCTCTGGAACATCATCACCTGGCGCTTCGGTATTCCCTCTTCCTCCTCGCATGCGTTGATTGGCGGGCTGGTGGGCGCAGGCATGGCCAAGGTCGGCCCTTCGGCCATCGTCGCCAGCGGCCTGCTCAAGACCGTCTCTGCTATCGCGCTGTCGCCGATGATCGGCTTCGTGCTGGCGTTGGTGCTGGTGCTGATCGTGTCCTGGGTCTTCGTGCGCCAGACCCCCTTTGCGGTGGATCGCACCTTCCGGTTCATGCAGTTCGTGTCAGCGTCGATGTATTCGCTCGGCCATGGCGGCAATGATGCGCAGAAGACCATGGGTATTATCGCTGTTCTCCTGTTCTCGCAGGGTTATCTCGGCTCGGAATTCCATGTACCCTTCTGGGTGGTCATTTCCTGCCAGTCGGCGATGGCGCTCGGCACCCTGTTCGGCGGCTGGAAGATCGTACACACCATGGGTTCGAAGATCACAAGGCTGAACCCCATGCAGGGCTTCTGTGCCGAGACCGGCGGCGCGCTGACACTGTTCGGCGCCACTTTCCTCGGCATTCCGGTGTCCACCACCCACACCATTACCGGCGCCATCATCGGTGTTGGCGCGGCCAAGCGCACCTCTGCCGTCCGCTGGGGTCTCGCTGGCAACATCGTCATCGCCTGGGTCATCACCCTGCCCTCCGCCGCGGCGATTTCCGCGCTGACCTATTATCTGAGCGGTCTTTTCGGTTAAGGGCTTCGCATGTGAACAAAGCCGGCGGCACCTTGAGTGCGCGCCGGCTTTTTCATGCTCGCAATCGCATCACGTAATTTTATTGCCTGCACTTTGGGCACATTGACCCAATCTTGCGTTAAATTGATTGAAGCAATCACCTTATTTCATGAATTCGGGCGGAATTGGTCCGGTCCGGCGCTTGACCTCGCGCGCCTTTTTCTGAAATGAAAGGTTAATAGCGGAGTACCGACGGGTTCGCCGGTTTACGGAGGAGTTGGGTTCAGCCCGCCACGATAAAAAGCAACAACTGGCGAAACCTGTATTGCATGCGGGTGAACCGCCGAAAAGGAGAGGAAAATGAAGTCGATTCTCGCCAACGTCGCGCTTGCCAGCGCTATCGTTACCACCTTGTGGACCAGCGCCGCTGCGGCCGATCCGGTCGAGGTCAAGATCGCCTACGCGCTGGCGCGCGACTCCCACTACGGCGCTGCCGCCGATGGCTGGGAAAAGGCTGTCAGCGAAGCTTCCGGCGGGCGCTACAAGTTTACGCATTTCCCCTCCTCTGCCCAGGGTGGCGAACGTGAAGTGCTCGAAGGCCTGCAGCTTGGCACCGGCGTTCAGGCGGCCGTCGTCTCTTCCGGCACGCTGTCCAACTTCGTGCCGGAAGCCGGTGTGACCGACATTCCCTTCCTGTTCCGTGACCTCGCCCATGGTCGCGCCGTGCTGGATGGTCCGATCGGCCAGTCGATCCTCGATAAGTTCGAGGATGCCGACCTGATCGCATTGGCCTGGGGCGAACAAGGCTTCCGCCACATCACGAACAACCGCCAGCCGATCGAAAAGCCGGAAGATCTCGCTGGCCTGAAGATCCGCACCATGGAAAATCCGGTTCACATCGCCGCCTTCAAGGCAGCAGGTGCGGCACCGACACCGATGTCCTGGCCTGAAGTCATTCCGGCGCTGCAACAGGGCGCCATCGACGCACAGGAGAACCCGCTTTCGGTCATCGTTTCCGCAAAGCTGTGGGAAGTGCAGAAATATCTGACACTGTCCGGCCACGTTTATTCGACCGCCATGCTTGTCGTATCGCCGGACTTCTGGAACAGCCTTTCGGAAGCCGACCAGAAGATCTTCCTCGACGGCGCCAAGGCTGGTCAGGCCGCCATGCGCGGCTTCGTCGACAATGCCGAGAAGAGCGGTGTAGAAAAGGCCAAGGCCGGCGGCATCCAGGTGAACACGCTGTCCGCCGAGCAGAAAGCCAACTTCCAAGCCGCCATGAAAGACGCCTATGAAGGCTATTACAAGACCTACAGCAAGGACCTGATCGACCAGATCATCGCGACGAAGTAATTCGCCGCTATTTATGCCGCCATCCCGCGCGCCGTGCGGGGTGGTTTCTTTTTCGGGGAAAGACAATGAAGACCGCTGAGAACATTTTTGTTGCTATCAACCGCTGGATCCTGATCGCCATTATGATCACGATGGCCGTGATCGTGTTCACGAATGTCCTTTTGCGTTTCTTCACCAATCAATCGATCACATGGTCGGACGAGGTCGCACGCCACCTGATGATCTGGCTGACTTTTCTTGGTGCGGGCATTACGCTGCGTCACGGCGCGCTGGTCGCTATCGACAACCTGCAGCTTGCCGCAAGCCCCCGTGTCGCAAAGCTTATGCGTATCATGGTCGCCATCATCCTGCTTGCCTTCTTCGTGGTGATGATCTGGGCGGGCAAGACTTACGTGGGCAAGACCATGCGCCAGCTCACGCCATCGACGCGCATTCCCTTCGGCTATATCTACCTGGCCATTCCCATCGGCTTTTCGCTGATGATCGCCCATTTCCTGCTGGTGATCCGCACTTTCATCGCCCACGGCATGGGCGGCTTGCAGCACGACGACGAAGCGCCGCCCGTGGCGGGTTGAGCAAGCTCTCCCGAAACCTCACCCTTTCGAGCGCCGCGCGCCACAGACAGTCGAAAATTCAGCCATGATCATCATTCTCTTCGCATCCTTCTTTGTCCTGCTCGCCATCGGCGTGCCCGTTGCCTTTACGCTAGCGATCTCCACCTGGCTGGCTGTCATTCTCGGCAGTAACTACCCGCAGATTCTGGTGATCAAGGAGATGTTCTCCGGCGTCGACAGCTTCCCGCTGCTTGCGGTGCCCTTCTTCATTCTCGCTGCGGAGCTGATGACAGGCGGCGCGTTAACGCACCATCTGCTGAGGCTCGCCATCCAGTTCGTCGGCCGTGCTCGTGGCGGCCTCGGCTATGCCAGCATTCTCTCGACCACACTGTTTGCCGGCATTTCCGGCTCAGCTCTGGCCGCCGCCGCGGGACCCGGCGCCATGACAATCCGCATGATGGAAAAGAGCGGCTACGACAAACGCTACGCTTCGGCGCTCGCCGCCGCCACCGCTGTGGTCGATCCGATCATTCCGCCTTCCATCACCATGATCATCTACGCCCTTCAGGATTCGAACGTTTCGGTCGGCGGGTTGTTTGTTGCCGGCGTTTTGCCGGGCATCGCCATTTCCATCGCCATGTGCGCGGTCAATTTCTATGTATCGCGCAAGCGCGGCTATCGATCGATGGAAGTGCGCCCCAGCCTGAAGGAAATGGTAGCCAACACGCTGTATGCTGTTCCCGCGCTGGCGCTCATCGTCATCGTCGTCGGCGGCATTCGTTTTGGCTATTTCACACCGACAGAGGCCTCGGTGATTGCGGTGTTCTATGCCTTTTTCTGCGGCATGTTCATCTATCGATCGCTGAAGTTGACGCATTTGCCGGACATCATTTTCCGCTCCGCCATCATCACGACCGGTATCCTGCTCATCCTCGCTTCGGCACGCGCCTTTGCCTGGGTGCTGATCAACGAGGGCGTGCCGCAGTTCCTCGCCGAAGTCATCGTAGGCTGGAACCTGTCGCCCATCGTCTTCCTGCTCGCGGTTAACCTGCTGCTCCTCGTATTCGGCATGTTCATGGACCCGCTGCCGGGCGTCATGATTCTTGTGCCGATCCTTGCTCCGATCGCCCTCCAGCTTGGCGTCGATCCCATTCAGTTCGCGATGATCGTCATTCTCAACCTCACCATCGGCCTCATCACGCCACCGGTCGGGGCCTTGCTCTTCGTCGTATCTGCGGTGGTGAAGATCAGAGTGAGCGAAATCACTCGCGAGATGGCTCCCTTCCTGCTGGCGTATCTGGTCATCCTGGGTCTAGTCACCTTTATTCCCGCCATTTCCACCTGGCTGCCCCACCTGACCGGCTTCTGACTATCTGCCGATAGACGCAAGCGCTTGCGGCATCTATGATCCCCTACCGAGGACGGAGATAGGTGTTGCCTTTCGGGGCAAGACCTTGGGGGCAACATGAATCTGAGGCAGCAGATCCTGGCGCTGGCCATAGTGCCGCTGGTGGTCGCAATCCTTGCGATCACGGCGCTGATTACTTGGCAATCCACGACGCTGGCACGCACCAGCATCGATGCGTTCGAGCAGAATATGCTGGACGCAAAGAAGACCGAGCTTCTGAACCTCACCAATCTCGCGCTCTCTGCCATCAAGAGCATATACGAAAAGGCCGGCCCGGACGACGAGGCAGCCAAGGAAGAAGTCAAGCGCATCCTCTCCAGCCTGGATTACGGCGATGACGGCTACTTCTTTGTCTATGACTATGACGGTTTCAGCGTCGTTCATCCACGGCAGACCTTTCGTCCCGGCCATAACTGGCTCGATTTAAAGGACCCGGACGGCAATCGCGTCATTGCCGAGTTGATTGCCCGCGCCAAGGAAGGCGGCGGCCTCTATCAATACAAATGGGAAAAGCCCTCAACACGGGAGACCGTCGACAAGCTCTCCTTTGCCGCCGGCCTCGACAAATGGCGCTGGATGATCGGCACCGGCGTTTATCTGGACGATGTTTACGCCACAACGACCGCCGCCAAGGGCGAGCTTCGCCGTTCGATCGGCAACACGTTTCTGATCGTTGCGCTGATGGCCGTCCCCGCGGTTCTCGTCGTCTTCTCCACCTGCATGGTGCTGAACCTGCGACAGCAACGCATGGCCGACAGCAAGTTGAAGGAACTGACCCAGCGGATCATCGATACGCAGGAGGAAGAGCGTTTCCGCATTGCGCGCGAGTTGCATGACGGCATCTCGCAGAACCTCGTCGGTGTGCGCTATGCAATCGACCTCGCCCGGCGCAAGGTGCCGCCTGAAAGCGAGGCGGCGGCAAGCGCCATCGAAAAGGGGTCGCTTGCGCTGAACGATGCGATCAAGGAAGTGCGTCGCATTTCCCACGACCTGCGCCCGCGCGCGCTGGATGACCTAGGTCTGACGGCGGCACTTGAGGCGCTGACCGCCGGGTTTGCCGAACGCACCGGCATTGCCGTGTCGCTGGAGTCCGTCGCTTTCAAGAACATGCTCGTGCCGGAGGCGCGTATTGCGCTTTACCGCGTGGCACAGGAGGCGCTGACCAATATCGAGCGCCATGCGGGGGCCACGCAGGCAGTACTTGCCTTTTCGATCCGTGCCGATAGCATCCGCATGGAAGTACGCGACAACGGTCACGGTTTCATCGAAGGTGAAGCCAAGGCCGGACAGCAGTCCGGCGGCCTCGGCTTGCGCAACATGCAGGAACGAATGGCCCATTTTGGCGGATGCCTCCAGATCGAAAGCTCGGAAAGGGGAACGACCTTGCGCGCCATCCTGCCGATTACAGCCCTGAAGAACCGTCGCGCGGTCATAGCGGAGGCGGCATGACAGCGTCGATCAAGGTTCTTCTCATCGACAACCACCCCCTTGTGCTGGACGGGCTGAAAGCAATTCTCGAAACCTACGACCATATCGATGTCGTCGGCACTGCGGCGAATGCCCTGGCCGGGTTGAGTGTCGCGGTGGAAAAACGCCCGGCCGTGGTGTTGATGGATATCAACATGCCGCAAATCAATGGCATAGAAGCGCTGGAACTCTTCAAGGAAAAGCTGCCTTCGACGCGAATGCTTATGCTTTCGATGCATGACAGTCGCGAATATATCTCGACCTCGGTGATGCACGGCGCGTCAGGCTACATCTTGAAGGATGTGGCAACCGACGAGATCGTCGCAGCCATTGAGGCTGTCGCGAGCGGTGGCACCTACTTTTCCTCGGGCGTCTACGATGTGCTGATGGAGCGCAACCGCGACATGGCACAGGCGCTGACATCGCGGGAACAATCGGTTCTGCTGATGATTGCCGGCGGCAAGAGTAATCGGGATACCGCGCTGACGCTCGAAATCTCTGAGCGCACCGTCGAGACACATCGCAAGAACATCAAGCGCAAGCTTGGCATTGCCACGACAGCAGGGCTGACGCGCTACGCCATCGAGAACGGCTTGATCGAGAGATAAGGGAAAAGCGGCGGGCCGGTGCTACACTCCAACACGCACGCGATCCTTTCGAACTGCGCGGTGTTGAAGTCGAACCAAAAAGGCCGTTTACGCCGCTTTTTCTTCGTTTTCCGCCGGCGCAGACACGCGAATAAGGTAATCGAAAGCCCCGAGCGAGGCCTTGGCGCCTTCGCCGACAGCAATCACGATCTGCTTGTAGGGAACCGTCGTGCAGTCGCCGGCCGCGAACACGCCTTCCAGCGAGGTGTCGCCGTGGGCGCGCGTGACGATTTCGCCGCGCGGAGAGAGATCGACCGTGCCCTTCAGCCATTCCGTGTTGGGCATAAGGCCGATCTGCACGAAGATGCCTTCCAGCGGCAGCGTATGCTTCTCGCCGGACTTGCGGTCTTCATAGACCAAGCCCGTGACCCGCTTGCCATCGCCCTGAACCTCTGTGGTTCTGGCGTTCAGCAGTACCGTCACGTTCGGCAGGCTCTTCAACTTGCGTTGAAGAACCTCGTCAGCGCGCAGCTTCGTATCGAATTCGATCAGCGTGACGTGGGCGACGATGCCTGCGAGGTCAATGGC
This sequence comes from Allorhizobium borbori, assembly GCF_014196535.1. GTDB lineage: Bacteria > Pseudomonadota > Alphaproteobacteria > Rhizobiales > Rhizobiaceae > Ectorhizobium > Ectorhizobium borbori. The sequence goes on along the minus strand of NZ_JACIDU010000020.1, from coordinate 45,511 downwards.
TGCTTCGACTCCGGAATTGCCGCCGCCGATGACCGCCGTGCGCTTACCCTTGAACAGGGGGCCATCACAATGGGGGCAATAGGCCACTCCCTTGTTGCGATAGTCATTCTCGCCCGGAACCCCCATCTGTCGCCAGCGCGCGCCGGTGGAGAGGATGACGGTCTTCGATTTCAGTACCGCACCGCTCGCAAGCGCCACTTCGAAGAATGAACCATTGCGCGAAAGCTTCTCCGCTCTCTGCAGGTTCATAATCTCAACCGGATATTCCTTGACGTGCTGCTCAAGCGCCGTAGCGAAGGCGGGGCCTTCGGTATGCGGAACGGAAATGAAGTTCTCGATGGCCATGGTATCCAGAACCTGACCGCCGAAACGCTCGGCGACGACGCCGGTCCGGATGCCCTTGCGGGCGGCATAAACTGCGGCCGCGGCGCCGGCCGGGCCGCCACCCACGACAAGCACGTCAAACGGTTCAAGCCCCTTGAGCTTTTCTGCCGCGCGCTCGGTGGCCCCGGTGTCGATCTTGGCGAGGATCTGCTCGACTTCCATGCGGCCCTGACCGAAGACCTGACCGTTTAGATAGACGGTCGGGACGGACATGATCTGGCGGTCGGCGACTTCCTCGGGGAAAAGCGCGCCATCAATGGCGACATGTTTGATGCGCGGGTTCAGCACCGCCATCAGGTTCAGCGCCTGCACCACATCCGGGCAGTTCTGGCACGACAGCGAGAAATAGGTTTCGAAGGTAAAATCGCCGTCAAGGTCGCGAATCTGGTCGATGATCGCCTGCTCGACACGCGGCGGATGACCGCCAACCTGCAGCAGCGCCAGCACCAGCGAGGTGAATTCATGGCCAAGCGGAATGCCCGCAAAGGCAAGGTTGATGGTCTGACCGGGGCTGGTCAGTGCAAAGGACGGCGCGCGGGAGGAGGTATCCTCAACCGTCTCCACCGTGATCTTGTCCGTCAGGCTGGCGATGTCATTGAGGAGATCCAGCATTTCCCTGGACTTCGCCGAGCCGTTCACGAAAGCACGGACTTCGATGGGGCGAACGACTTTTTCGAGATAGGCGCGAAGCTGGCCCTTCAATGAATCGTCAAGCATGGCTCTCTCCGGAAATGCGAGGTCGGTGGATGGAACGGAACCGCCCCTTTGCAGGCTGGGGCGGCTCCGCAAGTGTGGATGTCAGATCTTGCCGACGAGCGAGAGCGACGGTGCGAGCGTCTTTTCACCCTCTTCCCACTTGGCCGGGCACACTTCACCCGGATGCGAACGGACGTACTGGGCAGCCTTGATCTTGCGCAGCAGGTCGGCTGCGTTGCGACCGATGCCTTCAGCGGTCACTTCGAGCGCCTGAATGATGCCGTCCGGATCAACGATGAAGGTGCCGCGATCGGCAAGGCCTTCACCTTCGCGCATATTTTCGAAGTTGCGCGTGACGGTGCCCGTCGGATCACCGATCATGTAATACTGGATCTTGCCGATGGTTTCAGACGTGTCGTGCCATGCCTTGTGGGTGAAATGCGTGTCGGTGGACACGGAATAGACTTCCACGCCAAGCTTCTGGAGTTCGTCATAATGGTCAGCGACGTCGCCGAGTTCGGTCGGGCACACGAAGGTGAAGTCGGCCGGGTAGAAGAAGAAAACGGCCCACTTGCCGAGGACGTCGGCTTCGGTGATTTCGACGAACTTGCCCTGCTTGAAAGCCTGGGCCTTGAACGGCTTGATCGGTGTATTGATAACAGACATGGTCTTTACTCGTCCCGGTTGGCGAAGGAATAAATTTTGCAGGGCACCATAGTGCGCGTGCGCCGCGCTGCAAACAAGAAACTGTCTTGTCGCACCCCGTCAATAACAGTTTTTTCCGATTAGAGTGATATTTCTTCAATGGATATTGCGATTTATAAAATGCACTTGGATCACCCGTTTCCCAACGACAGCCTGTCGGTTTGCCGCATTGCGAAGCTCGTGCGGGCGCGGTATCACGCTGTAACGTGAGACTTGGGAACGAGACATGGCGCTTTCCAGACGAATAAGGGCATATATGCGCGTTCTTTGCGCGCTGGCACTTTTCGCCGTCGGTTTTGCACACCAGCCACCTGTTATCCGGCAGGTGGCTTTTACATCCGCCGAGCTTGCGCTTTATACACTTCCTGATGGCACGCTGCCGGATTTCTGCCTGACCGGCAAGGATGGTGAAGGCAACCACCACGGTGTTTTTGGACCGGACTGCGAAGCCTGCAGAATCTCCACGACGATTGCGCTGCCCTGCCCTTCGGATATGGGCGGCGATGTTGTCCGACGTGAGTTCGCCCGTCTCCGACCGCCTGAGGATGTGCCGCCAGCGCGGTATATTCTGCCACCAAATGCCAAGCCCCGCGCACCACCTGCGCTTTCCTCGATGGCCTGAGCCTGTCCCGACGGGACGTCCTTTCCATTCCAGACCGGCCAGCGCCGCTTTGCGCAAAGGCCGCTGCAGGTGTGTTCATGTTCCACGAAACGCTTTCGGGTGCCCAGACATCCGCCACGCCGTTTAAATTCGCCTTGCCACACGTCGCTCCCGCCCCGCCCCCCGCGACAACGCTGGAAGCGCGTCGTTCTCTTGCGCTTCAAGGAGCGTTCCGGGCCGGAAACTTCCGCATACGGCAGGGCTGCATCGCACTTCATCAAAGTCTGGCGGATGGCCGCCGTCAGATTCTCGACATTCTCGGGCCCGGGCGTCTGCTTGGGTCGGATTTGATGAATGCACTGGTCTGCTCCGCTGAACCGATGACACCAACCATCATAGAAACCTTGCCGGCGGGTCCGGCTACCGATGCGGACGTGTTGCTGGCGCTGCGGCTTATGCTCAAACGCGCCCAGGCGCATGCGATGCTTTTGGGCCGCAAGACCGCGGCGGAGAAAGTTGCGTCGGCACTTATCGACCTTGCCGCACAGTTTGCCGGTGCCAAGCGACCGCGCAACGAACGTGCCATCACCTTTCGCCTTTACCTGACGCGCGCGGATCTAGCCGACTGGCTGGGCCTGACGCTTGAGACGGTGAGCCGGACATTGAACGCATTCAAGCGGGGTCAGGTCATCGATTTCCGCCATGCGGATATCATCACGATCAAGGATACAGCGGCGCTCGCCACCCTCGCCGCAGGCGAACTGCCCCGCCAAATGCTGGCGCAGGATCGCTGAGGTGGGTCGGCTTCAACCCGTCGCCTTGATCCGCGACGGGTTGAAACCATCTGTCTCGTCAGCGGCAACCCTATTGCGACCGTCCTCCTTGGCCCGATACAAGGCCTTGTCGGCGCGATGAAAAAGGGCTTCAGCGTCAAGCGGTTCTCTGGAACCTGCGGGCAGCGTTGCCACCCCGATCGATACGGTGACCACGCTCCACGGCTGGTTTGCACTATGCTGCAGACCAAGACTGGCGACACGCGTGCAGATCGATTGCGCCACCACCATGGCTCCCTCGAACCCGGTTCCCGGCAGAAGGACCGCAACCTCCTCGCCCCCAAAACGGGCCGCACAGTCCTCCCGACGTGAAACGCTCTGCATCACCGCTCCGGCGATGGCCCTTAGGCAGACATCACCTTCGGCGTGGCCATAGGTGTCATTGTAGAGCTTGAACTTGTCAGCATCGATCATCAGCAGTGACAGCGGTGCGGCGCGATCGCCCGTTCCCTCCGTCAGAAGACGCAAGCGGTTATCGAAGGCGCGGCGGTTGGCCAGTCCAGTCAGGGCATCGGTATTGGCCAGAGCGTCGAGTTGTTCCTGTTCCCGCTTCTGGCGGGTGATGTCGCGCGTGATGGCGACGAACCCACCAAGGCCATCGGCGGTGGTCGGCATGCGGCTGAAGGCAACCTCCAGCCAAACCTCCCGGCCATCGGGCAAGTCGCGTTTGAGAACAACCGTTTCACCCCGCGTACCGAACCGCAGTTTGTGCAACACGGCACCCACGTTAAGCGCGCTCTCTCGATCCAGTCCCTCGACGATGCTGTGACCAAGCAGCGCCTCGGGCGCGATTCCAAGCACGTCCGTTGCGGCCGGCGACACATAAACCTGCACGCCATTCGCATCCAGTCGCTGGATCATCTGAGAGGACGATTCCGCAAGAAGCCTGAACTCGGCCTCACGCGCGGCCAATGCCATTTCCCCGGCCCGGCGCAGGCGGGTCTGATGCGCCCAGCGCCAGGCCGCGACGCCTGCAAGCGCCAGGATCAGGCCAAACGACGTCCAGCGGATACGGGCCAAGGCAGACCAAGCGGCAAGCGTCTCAGGCCGCGACGCGGCTGTGAGAATAACGATGCCGGTACGTGGGCTGCGGGCAAAGGCGCCAAAACGCTTCTCGCCGTCCACCGGCGACTGGTACTCATAGACGCCGGAAGATGCGCCAACGAGACGACGCGTGAAGAGTTCATGGCTGGAAATATCCATCGCATACATGTCTTCCCGCTCCGGCGCACGCGCCAGCACGATGCCATCGCCACGCGTCAGCAGGAATGTACCCTTGGCGCCAATGTCGAATTTTCCAAAGAAATCGGTAAGATAGGTAAGCGGCAAGGCCGCTATGAGGACGCCGCCAAACGAGCCCTCCGGATGGTCGTAGCGGCGGCTGATGGTCAAAATCCACCCTCCGCCCAGCCGCGACCAGACAGGCTTGCCAATCAGTGCCTTCGGGCCGGGATTATCCCGGTGGAAACGGAAGTATTCGCGGTCTGACAGATCGACAGCGGGATCATAAGCCTCACGGGAGGAAACAGCGACCCGTCCGTTTTGATCGACAAAGGAGAAAAAGTCGATACGACCTGAAAGGCGGGCGAGCCGCTTCATTTCCGCAAGAAGGCGCAGGTTGCTGTGCCCGTCAATGTCCCTGGCCGTTATCGTACCAAGGAGGGCATCCAGCAGCGATTCCGTCATCTGCACGGTATCGTCGACGTGCTGTATGATGGCGCTTGAGGACTGGGTCAGATTCTGCTCGACCTGAGCGATCTTGCCGGTCCAACTCACATATTCATCATAAGCCACAATGGCGAGCAGGCCCAGAAAGACAAGGAGGACCATGCCAATATTGTATCGCCCCGAAGACCGAAAGATATGCGCTTCAAACAAAATTCAACCTCCACGAGAACGGTTGTTCTCGCCTCCCATCCATTATACTTCACTTCTCTTTCCGTTCCTCTAAGGCAACCCACATGGTAGCCATAGATTCGACGGGTTATTTCTTGCATATATCAGCGGTTCGGCTCCAAAATGGTGCTTTCCTGAAGAAAAATGGTTAAAGGGCCTTCATATCCGCACCCCAACAATCGCAACGTCAGGGCGAGTGGCCAACAAACAGGGAATGTCCCACTCAGTTTGGCGCGATTTGTCCGTCATCTGTCCGCATCCGGCATTTTCCCTTGCTATCAAGCCTTTAGAGTGTCTTCGTGTTCACCACATGGAGCGACAAAAATGTCCACTGATACCGCCCTCATCGTCATTGACGTTCAGGAATCCTTTCGCCATCGGCCTTATTTTTCCGCCGAGGCCCTGCCCGCCTATCTCGAACGACAGCAAGCGCTGATCGACGGTGCAAAGAAAGCCGGCATCCCGATTGTGCAGATCTTCCACGTCGAGAAAACCGGGCCCTTTTCAGAGGCCTCCGGCTATGTTGTGCCCCTCGAAGGGCTCCGGCTTGAAGCCGATGCGGTGTTCAGCAAGGGCCGCCACAGCGCTCTTGTCGGCACGGGACTCGATGTCTGGCTGATTGAGAACGGCATTCGCCGCCTCATCATCTCGGGCATTCGCACGGAGCAGTGCTGCGAAACGACAACCCGCCATGCATCGGACCTCGGTTATGCCGTTGATTACGTCGGCGAAGCGACGCACACTTTTGCGATGGTGGATGCCGCGGGGCGCTTGTGGACACCTGCCGAAATTCGCGAGCGGACAGAGCTCGTTCTGGACGGACGCTTTGCACGTGTTGTTACGGTTGAGGAGGCATTGGCCGGAACCGGCGAACAGAGAGCGTCCGCCTGATGGAGCCAGCCGGCACAACCCGTATTATCCCGGTCTTCATGGTGGTGCCGCCGCGCGCTCTGCTTCTCGATGTGGCCGGACCGATGGAGGCGCTGCGCAAGGCGAACATGGAGCAGGCGGCGGTACGCTTTACCGTCGCCTTTGTCGGCCCTGCAGACACGACGATCAGTTCCATCGGGCTCGACGTGACAGGTATTGCTCCCCTGCCCGAAACCCTGCCGGACGATGCGCTGGTTATTGTTTCCGGGGCGGCGGATGATCCACTGGGCGACAAGGTGGTGGACCGAGTTGCGCACGCAAAACAGGAGGCTGAGATCGTCGCCTGGCTGCGACGCTCGATCCGACCCGGAATACGGCTTGCGACGATCTGCTCCGGTGCATTGCTGGCAGCGCGAGCCGGACTGCTGGAGGGGCATGAATGCACGACGCATCACGGCACGATCGCAGAACTGACGCGCCTTGCGCCCACCGCCCGGGTGCGTGAAAACCGGCTCTTCGTGGAGGATGGCGAGCGCCTGACCAGCGCGGGGATTACCGCCGGTATCGATCTCATGCTGGCGATCATTGCGCGGGATGCAGGCCACAGGACGGCGCTGGCCGTCGCGCGCTATCTCGTTGTCTATCTTCGGCGCGGCGGGGCGGACCCACAGCTTTCCCCGTGGCTGGAAGGTCGCAACCACATTCATCCCGCCATTCACCGGGCGCAGGACGCGGTGACTGCCGACCCGACCCGCGATTGGTCGGTGGAGACGTTGGCAGATGTGGCCTGCACCAGCCCGCGCAATCTCTCGCGCCTGTTCAATGAGCATACCGGCATGAGTGTCACGGACTATCTGAACCGGATGCGCATTGCGCTTGCGCGGGAAATGATCACGTCTTCCCGCATGGACATGGAAAGCGTGGCGGCGCGCGCCGGGTTTGCCTCAGCCCGCCAGTTTCGCCGCGCCTGGAACCGTATCCATGGCACGCCGCCCAGCGCATTGCGTGAAGGGACCCTCAGGAATTGAGCCTTGGGCCGCCCAATGCGCGCAGCGCATTGACGATGACGGCGACATCGATGCCTTCTTGCAGCAAAGCGCCGGCCACGGGTGGAATGTGGCCAAAGGCCGCGACCACCATGGCAAGACCAGAAAGCACCAAGCCCACAACGATACTTTGCATGGCGACGGCGCGGGTGTGGCACGCGATGGCGTAGGCTTCGGCGACACGCTCGACATTGTCCACGAGAATGACGATATCGGCAGCTTCGGAGGAGGCGGTAGCCCCGCGTGCGCCCATGGCAATGCCAACCCGGGCGGCGGCAAGCGCCGGCGCATCGTTGATGCCGTCGCCGATCATCATCGCTGGACGATGTGCTTCTTCCTCCGCGACCGCAGCGACCTTCTGACCGGGATCGCAATCAGACAGGACACCATCGAGGCCCAGCGCCGCCGCGACCTGTGCGGCGGTTACGGAATCGTCGCCTGTCACCATCACTATCCGCGAGATGCCGAGGTCACGTAGCGCGGCGAGCGCACGGGGCGTTTCCTCCCGCACGGCGTCCGCCAGCAGAACGACACCGACCAGTTCGCCATCGACAGCGAGATAGACGGAAAGCGCCGAACTATTCGCCGCCATATCAGCGGCATCCGTCGCCCAATCCGGGAGAGGATCGCTTCCGAGCACCAGCGAACGGGAGCCGGCCCGCACGAAACGCCCATCGACCGTGCCCTCGAGGCCGGAGCCGCGAAATTCGTGCACTGCCTGTGGGTGCGCCAGGGAGAGCCCCCGCGATCGGGCGGTATCGGTGATCGTCGCCGCGAGAACGTGATGCGAGGCCTGTTCCAGCGAGGCGAGCAGACGCAGCATCTCGTCTTCCTCCACCCCTGGCGCTGTGGCGATGAGGGACATGCGCGCGCCACCTTCCGTCAGCGTGCCGGTCTTGTCAAAGATCGCGGTCTCGACGCCGGACAGGGCTTCGAGTGCGGCGCTTCCCTTCATGAGAATACCGGAGCGCGCGGCGCGCGATACGCCGCCAATGAAGGCAACGGGTGCCGCGAGAATGAGCGGACAGGGCGTTGCAACCACAAGCACGGCGAGCGCGCGCGTACTGTCGCCCGATAGCCACCATGCAAGGCCGGCAACCATGAGCGTGATCGGCAGCAAAATGAGCGCGAAACGATCGGCAAGACGCATGAAGGGCGCCTTGGCGGTCTGAGCCGCTTCCACCATCCGCACGATACCGGCGTAAGTGCTTTCCCCGGCGCTGGCGGATGCCTGAAACCGGAAGGCCTCACCGGCGTTCACCGTGCCGCTCCGCAGTTTTTCGTCACGCAAGCGGGTGACCGGCAGGGGCTCCCCGGTGACGGCGGACTCGTCAATGGACGCTCGCTCGTCCAGAAGCCGTCCATCGACCGGCAGAAGCTCGCCACCAAGCACAAAAAGTTCGTCGCCGGGACATACGACTTCGACCGGGATATCCGTCAGCCGCCCGTCGTCCCGACGATGGGCAATGCGCGGACTGCGGTCCCGCAGCGCCTTCAGATCGTGCTCGGCCCGACCGCGAGCGAAATCCTCCAGAATATTGCCGCCCGTATACATGATGGCGACGACTGTTCCGGCCAGAGGCTCCCCCATCGCCACTGCCGCCGTCATGGAAACCAGCGCAATGGCATCGACCCCAAGACGACCGATGAGAATATCGCGAATCATGGAAACCGCGAGAACGACGATGACAGGAATGGCGGCGAGGCTCCACACCCACGGTGCCGCCTCATGCCAGCCGAACACGGGTGCGACAAGCCCGGCGATGAGGCCTGCAATTGCGAGAAAGAAGAAAAGTGTGTGAACGCTTCGCCCGCTCATTTCTTTTCCCCCGGGGCATGACGGCGTGCAGTTTAAAGTCGTTCTAAACCAGAATATGCCGGCGGGGAAGGGTATGTGATTGCGACATCATTGCAGGCGTGTTCCACCGCGATGACACTCAATATATTAGCAGTTTTTCTCCCAGATTTATACGTTTTATTGAGAATGCGGCTTCTAGCTTATCGTGCGATCGATCGCCTAGACTTCGACATGCTGCTGGACAACGCCGATTCGATGGCAGACGCACATGATTTTGCGCCTTAATATTGATGATTGCTAATACTTACTACATGCAAGGCTCTTCCTCTGCCATGAATTGCTCTATCATTATTTCTCCTGGAACCGATTTTATCGCTTTGCGTGCCGACGCACTCACAAGCGCGCCCCGTCGGTACGGCGAGGGTGCATGAGCAAGGACGCGCCCACCCGACTGCCCACGAACGCGCAAAGACTGGCCGACCGCTTCGGGCCTGCCGCACTTCCGGCATTACTGGATGGACTTGCTGCCAATGGCATGGCTATCGCGATCTTCGATCCTGAGGACAGGCTCGTGTTTTATGGCCCCGCCTTTCGCGATGCTTTCGATGTTCAGGATGGACCGCAGACGTTTGAAAGCGTGATCCGCCACTGCCATTCCACAATGCGCGGAGCGCTTATCCTGACCGATGATATCGATACGTGGCTGGCCACGGCGAATGAAAAGCGCCGCTCGATGCCCAACCGCAAGTTCGAGGTGGATCTAGCCGACGGTCGCTGGATGTGGGCCGTGGAAACGACCTATAATGACGGCTGGATTATGCTCGTCCTTCAGGATTTCACATCGCTCAAGCAACGGGAAATCGGGCTGGAGCATGCGCGCGACGCGGCGCTGCACGCTGCGGAAACGGATCCCCTGACAGGGCTGGCGAACCGCCGCGCCATCATGCGCTACCTTGACGACTGCGTGCAGTTGGCCAGCGAAGGCGTACCTCTGTCGATTGCTCTCATCGACATCGACTATTTCAAGAGGATCAACGACAGCTATGGCCATCACGCAGGCGATGACGTGTTGCGCCATTTCGGGCGTTACTGCACGCATATTTTTCGCAACAGCGACCGGGTCGGCAGAATTGGGGGCGAGGAGTTCCTGCTGATCATGCCGAACACGGGCGGGACCGCTGCCGTGACCGCGCTCCAACGTTTCAAACACCATCTGCACCGGGCCAGTCAGCTTCTGCCTCAACGGCTCGGTTTCACATTTTCCGCTGGCGTAGTGGAATGGCAAGCGCCCATGACCAGCAGCGATCTCTACAAGGACGCAGACGGAATGCTCTATCAGGCAAAGGCAGGCGGCCGAAACCTGATCATAGCCACCGGCAATGCGAGGCCGGACAGCCAGGCCGTCGCAGGACAGGGAGGGGTTTGAGGATGGCACCCTTGCACGAACTGGAGCGACTGAGGGAACTCGACCAATACGGCATTTTCGGAACGCCACCCGAAAGCGATTACGATCACATATGCCGACTGACAGCCGACATCTTTGAAGTCCCGATCGCGATGATCAATCTCGTGGCCCGCGATACGGTGTGGGTAAAATCCAAAATCGGACTTGAGGTTCAGGATCTTCCCAGAGAACTGGCGTTCTGTAGCCACGCCATTCAGGGGCGCGATCTGCTGGTGGTTCCAGACCTGGCCGCCGACCAGCGGTTCTGCGAAAATCCTCTGGTGGCGACATCGGAAGGCGGGCTTCGTTTCTACGCCGGAGCGCCTCTGGCGACGCCGAAGGGCTATGTTATCGGCACGCTGTGCATCCTCGACCGCCAGACCAGAGCGCAGTTTTCGCCGAAGGAAAGAGAGCGTCTGAAGAACCTTGCGACGCTCGTCATGGATCGGCTAGAAAAGCGACGGCTGGAACAACTCGAACTCATGACCTCCTCGCTGATGAATGCCGCCAGCGAAGGTATCATCATAGCGGATTCGACGTACAACACCCGGTATTGGAACCCCGCCGCCGAGAAAATTTTCGGCTTCTCAGGCGATGAGATGATCGAAAAGCCGGTCACGGCCATCACCACCGATCATGCAGATGCGACCCTTCTGATACAGGCACTCGAGGATGCTGTCGAAGGCCATAGCGGCCTACCATTGACGCTCACCACCCGCGCCAAGGACGGGCGTGCCATTTCCACCGAAGTCTCCATTGCAAGCTGGGGCAGTGGGGCCGGGAGCACGCCGGAAGGTCCGCTTGGCTTCGGCCTGATCGTGCGGGACGTGACGGAGGAGATGGCCGTAGCCGAAAAGCTTGCCTGGCTGGCCAGACACGATGAACTGACCGGCGTTTTCAACCGCAATCATCTGCGGCAGGTAATGAATGACGCGCTTGCCGCCCACGGCGATATCGCCGTCATCAGCATCAATCTCGACCGGTTCATGGCAATCAACGACACCTTCGGCCACCGGGTGGGTGATGCGCTCCTCAAAGTCGTCGCCCGCAGACTGGCGAGAGAACTGGGGCCAACCGATCTGCTGGCACGGATTGGCGGTGACGAGTTCACCATTTTACGAAGCGGCCAGACCGACCGCACCCAACTCGCATGCCTTGCCGCCCGACTGCAGTCGGCATTCGGTGAAACGTTCTCGGTGGATGGCCACCTTGTCACGACCACCGCATCGGTTGGCATCGCGACGTCCGACCTCGGCGAAGCCAATACGGATGCCTTGCTTAATGCCGCCGATCTGGCAATCTACCGGGCGAAGTCCGATGGCGGCAATGGCTGGCGCTTTTTCACGCCTGAGCACGATCGCCGCATCTCGGTCGTGCGCTCCATGGAAAGCGACCTTCGCGGCGCGCTGTCGCGCGGCGAGTTCACACTGAACTATCAGCCAAAATTCTGCCTCGTGACAGGCCGGCTGACCGGCGCCGAGGCATTGCTTCGTTGGACACATCCCGCCAAGCGGCCCATCAGTCCCGCCGACTTTATTCCGGTCGCAGAGCTTTCCGGCCTGATTGTTCCGATCGGTGAATGGGTTCTGGCTACGGCTTGCGAGGCGCTTACTCGCCTGCCCGCCGACTTCCGTGTGGCCGTCAATCTTTCGCCGGTTCAGTTCCGCCGCAGCGATGTCGCCGAGACGGTGGCCGCCAAGCTTGCGCTATCCGGCATTGCCCCTGCGCGGCTGGAGGTGGAGATCACCGAATCCCTGCTTCTGGAAAACAACCGCGCAACGGCTGGCGCGCTGGAAGCATTGAAGGCGCTTGGGGTCACCATCGCACTCGATGATTTCGGCACGGGTTATTCCTCCCTCGCCTATCTCTGCAAGTTCCCTTTCGACACTATCAAGATAGACCGCAGCTTCGTGCAGACGCTGGAAACCGAGCCAGGCAGCGCGGCCATCGTGCGCGCCGTTGTCGGCCTCGGTCGGGATTTCAGCCTGAAGGTGATCGCTGAGGGCGTCGAAACCGAGGCGCAAAAGCGCATGTTGCTCTCCTTCGGATGCGACGAGGGGCAAGGTTACCTGCTAGGGCGGCCCATGCCCCTCGAGGCGCTTCTTCAGATCGCGACGAACGCTGATTCAAGATGATTTCGGCAGGCCCCGCTGTGGTGCGTTGCCATAGAGGAAGACGCGTCCTGCATCGAGACCACCGACGAGTTCGTTGGCAAAGCGCTCGGCATCACGTCGGCGAATATCCTCGATCACCTCGACGCGCTCCTCCTCCTCGACATCCATGAACTCCAGTGCTTTTTCGGCAAGGGACAGGGCGGACTCGAAAGTTTCCCGAGCCTGGAAATCAACACCGGCATGCACCAGCTTCAATGCGTGCTCGCGATCGTAGGACCGGGCGATGACCGGAACCAGCGGAAATTCTGCCTTCATGAGTTCGACGATCTTCAGCGTGGCCTCGCGATCGTTCACGGCAACGATGACGACTTTCGCCTCTGCCGCCCCGGCAGCACGCAGAATGTCGAGCCGGGAACCATCGCCGTAATGCACCTTGAAACCAAAATCGCGCACGTCACGGATGGCGTCCGGATCATTTTCGATCATGGTGATGGAGCAAGCCCGGCCGAGAAGCGGCTGGCTGATGACCTGGCCGACGCGACCGAAGCCGATGAGCAGGACACTCGCCCGATGGCGATCCACGGCCTCGACCCCATCCAGCGAAGCTTCGGTACGCGGCATCAACCGGTCATGGAGAATGATCATCAGCGGCGTCAGCGCCATCGACACGATGATGGTTGCGGTGAGGATTGCATTGGCCTCACCATCGATAATGCCGGCGGCGGTGGCCGCTGCATAAAGGACGAAGGCAAACTCCCCGCCCTGCGCCATCAGCACCGCGCGTTCCAGCGCCTCGCGATGCGCGGCCTTGAACAGACGGGCAACCACGTAGATACCAAGGGTCTTGAGCACCATATAGGCGACGACGGCTTCCACGATCAGAGGCCAGTTCGCGGCGATCACCTTGAGATCGAGCGCCATGCCGACGCCGAGGAAGAAAAGGCCAAGCAGGATGCCGCGAAACGGTTCGATGTCGGCCTCAAGCTGATGGCGGAACGATGATTCCGACAGCAGTACGCCGGCCAGAAACGCGCCCATGGCCATGGAGAGCCCCCCGAGTTGCATGGCAAGAGCCGCCCCCAGAACCACAAAGAGCGCCGCCGCCGTCATCACCTCGCGGGCCCGGGCCTTGCCAAGCAGACGGAACATCGGATCGAGCAGATAACGACCCGCCACGACAAGTGCGACGATCGAGGCAAGGCCGATACCCACATCGACAAGGCGTTCGGAAATCGTCGTTTCCGCCCCGCCCGGCGCCAGAAAGGCGACAAGCGCCAGAAGCGGCACGATAGCAAGGTCTTCAAGCAGCAGGATTGCCACGACCCGGCGGCCCTTCGGCTCACCCATGGTGCCACGCTCTTCCAGCATCTGCATGACAATAGCCGTGGAGGTCAAAACGAAACCGGTGCCGGCGACGAAACTCTGTGCGACCGGATAGCCGAGTGCAAGTCCGACGCAGGTCAGTAATCCGATGCAGACACCGACCTGCAACAGGCCGAGCCCGAAGATTTCCCCGCGCATGGACCACAGCCGCGACGGCTGCATCTCAAGTCCGATGATGAAGAGGAACATGACGACACCCAGTTCGGCAACCGGGAGAATGGACTGCGCATCGGAAAAGACACCGAAGCCGAATGGCCCGATGACCAGACCAGCGGCCAGATACCCCAGCACCGAGCCGAGGCCTAATCGCTTGAACAGCGGCACGGCAATAACCGCCGCGGCCAGAAGAACGACGATCGGTACAATGTCGATGCCGTGATGACCGGCAGCGGCAGCATGATCTGCCACGGTGGGTTCAACCGTCATTCGACCACCCGCAGCATTTGCCAGATGACGAGACCGGCAAAAGCGGCAGGCACGGCGAAGACGATAAGGAGGATCGGTAGTTCCTGCGCGACGGTATAGCCGGCCTTTGTAACGCCGACCCACATATTGACCAGAGTGACGGCCAGCCAGACCGGAATGAAGAACTTTGCGCCCGTCGCGACGGCAGTGACGTCGCCACCCCAGAGCTTTCCGAACAATGCGAATACGGCCAGCAGCAGCCCGCCGCCGGCCATTACCTGAATCATGTGCATGGCACCCCCTTTTGGCTCCATGGCCCGGTCATCCTGACCATCGTCAAGATATAATGCATGAGCGCGTGGGTGTCTTTACAGGTCGCGTCGGAAATTTCCTTCAGCACACACACCAAATAATTGCACCAACAGCCCTAACGGGCATTGCCTTCATGATGGGCAATTTTGCACAAATTGCCTCAATATTTGGCACTTTTTCATGCAAAATCGACCGCAGCGCAGCATAATTCCGCTTGTCTTTTTCAGGCCTTGTGCTACACGTAGGGATAGAGTTTGGCCGCTAGGGTTCCGATGCACAGAATGTGCATGACTGGTCCGAGAGCAGCCACTGAACGGGGGAGACATCCTGTTCAGGTGCACGGCGGGACAAAAGCCCGGGAGACCTCGTTAGCCAAGGGATTGGCGGCGTTGGTCTTTGCCGATCCCTTTTTGATAACAAGCAAAAGGGGAATACCAATGCAAGCTTTCAGGAAAATTCTATCCATTACCGCACTGACCGCCTCTTTGGCGCTTTCGGCTGCCTTCACGGCAGAAGCCTCGCCGAAGAAGGATTTCAAGGTTGCCTGGTCGATCTATGTCGGCTGGATGCCGTGGGGCTATGCCGCCGACCACGGCATCGTCAAGAAGTGGGCCGACAAATACGGCATCAACATCGAGGTGACACAGTTCAACGACTATGTGGAGTCGATGAACCAATACACCGCCGGCGCCTACGACGCCGTGACGCTGACCAACATGGACGGCCTGTCCATTCCGGCTGCCGGAGGCGTCGACACGACCGCCGTCATCGTCGGCGACTTTTCCAACGGCAACGACGCGGTGATCCTGAAGGACAAGGCAAAGCTTGAGGATGTGAAGGGCCAGAACGTCAATCTGGTCGAATTCTCCGTGTCGCACTACCTGCTGGCGCGTGCACTCGAAAGTATCGGCTCTTCCGAGCGCGACGTGAAGGTGGTCAACACCTCCGACGCCGACATGGTCGCCGCCTTCCAGACACCGGATGTCACAGCCGTGGTGACGTGGAACCCGTTGGTTTCCTCGATCCTCGAAACTCCATCGGCCAGGAAGGTGTTCGACAGTTCACAGATCCCGGGCGAAATCATAGACCTCATGGTCGCCAACACCGATGTGCTGAAGGACAACCCGGATTTCGGAAAGGCACTGGCCGGCATCTGGTACGACACGATGAAGGTGATGACCGCCGAGAGCGCCGAAGGCAAGGCCGCCCGAGAAACCATGGGCAAGGCATCGGGCACCGATCTGGCCGGCTTCGAGGCGCAGATGGCCGCCACCAAGCTGTTCGACAAGCCAGCGGATGCGGTTGCCTTCACCGCCTCGCCGAACCTGCCGATGACGATGGACCTCGTTCGCACGTTTCTGTTCGAAAAGGGACTGCTCGGTAACGGCGCTCCGTCCGCCGATGTCATCGGCATCGAGTTCCCCGGCGGCATCGTTCACGGTGACAAGGGCAATGTGAAGTTCCGGTTCACGACCGACTACATGAACGCAGCCGCCAAGGGCACCCTGTAAAAAGGCCGCCCCCTGCCGCGTGGCAAGCCCTTCCCGTTTCGGGGAGGGCCGGGAGAAATTCACACCCTTGACACCACCACCGGGCGACCGCCCTGCCCGGTCCGTTTCCCTTCTCATCCGGGAGCTTCCCATGCGCTGGATCAATACGCGACCTTCCAACGGCGCGCGCCTTGCCCTTGCCGCGCTGCCGTTTGCGGCCGTGCTCGTTGCCTATACGATCGGCTCGGCGGCGAGGCTGGCAGAGAATGCCAATGACAAGCTCCTGCCCGGTCTTGCCGGCTTTGCCGATGCGATCAACCGCCTTGCCTTCGTGGCCGATGCCCGCACCGGCGATATCGTGTTATGGACGGATACGCTGGCAAGCCTCGTTCGCCTGTTTTCGGGGCTCGGCATAGCGACGGCAATCGCGCTCGTCATCGGCATGTTGATCGGCATGCTGCCCTATGCGCGGTCGCTACTGGCCCCCTTTGTCGCCGCCATCTCGATGGTGCCGCCGCTGGCGCTGCTACCCATCCTCTTCATAGCACTCGGCCTCGGCGAAGTCTCGAAAGTGGCGCTGATCGTCATCGGCGTTGCGCCCGTAATGGTCCGCGACCTCTCGCTTTTCGCGCTGAGCCTGCCCCGCGAACAGGTCATCAAGGCGGAAACGCTTGGCGGCTCATCCTGGCAGATCGCGCTCAGAGTGGTTTTGCCACAAACCCTGCCGCGCCTCATCACCGTGCTGCGGCTCCAGCTCGGACCCGCCTGGCTGTTTCTCATCGCGGCGGAAGCCATTTCCGCCGATAGCGGCCTAGGTTACCGCATCTTCCTTGTGCGGCGTTATCTCGCGATGGATGTGATCTTCCCCTACGTCGTCTGGATCACATTGATTGCCGTTCTCACCGACTGGCTACTCGATCGCATCCGTCTTGCCGTTTTCCCCTGGTCCGCATCGGAGAACAAGGCATGAGCGCGCTCAAGATCGAAAATGTCTGGAAGGAATATGGCGACCAGATCGTGCTGGAAAACGTCTCGCTGAATGTCGAATCTCGTGCTTTCGTTGCTCTTGTCGGCCCTTCAGGCTGCGGCAAGACCACATTTCTGCGCATGATCCTCGGGCAGGAAAAGCCGACCCGCGGCACCATCCTGCTCGATGGCGTACCGCTGCCGCCCGAACCCGGCCCGGACCGCGGTGTCGTGTTCCAGCGCTATTCGGTGTTCCCGCACCTGACAGTACTCGGCAATGTCATGCTCGGCAAGGAACTCAAGGCTTCACCGCTGAGTGGCAAGCTGTTCGGCGCAGCACGGAAGACGGCCATTGAGGAAGCCCGCGCCATGATCGCTGAAGTCGGCCTCACCGGTTCGGAAGATAAATATCCGGCACAGCTTTCCGGCGGCATGCAGCAACGTCTGGCGCTGGCGCAGGCGCTCATCATGCGGCCCAAGGTTCTGCTGCTGGATGAGCCTTTCGGCGCGCTCGACCCCGGCATTCGCCACGAAATCCACCTTTTGATGAAGCGGCTGTGGAACGAAACGCCGATGACGGTGGTGATGGTGACGCATGACATGCGCGAAGCCTTCACGCTGGCCACCCGTGTCATCGCGTTCGAGCGGCCGCGTGACCGGCCGGAGGAAAAGCTGCGCTACGGCGCCACCATTACCCGCGACATTCCGATCTGGCCGCCGCGCCGGGCCGGGGCTGCCGCCTGAATTTTCGAACAGCCCGGCCGGGACGACCCGGCCAAACGGGCCCGACACCACCGGGACGACCCGAACCAACGCCATGGAGCAAGCCATGCACATCAGACGTTCGTCCGAAGAAATCGCCGCCAACCGCGCGCGCTATGAAGATCATCAGAAGAAGGGGCTGGAATTTGCCCCTAAAGCCCTGCCGGGCTTCAGCGTCTTGCCGGAACCGGCCATCGAGGAGGCACAAGTCCTTCACCGCGAGGTCATTCCTGGCGGCTGGTACTACGCCACGAAAGTCCGCTGCGGCGAGACGCTGCGTGTCAGCCTGAAGGATGGCTTCTCTTCCGTCGCGCTGATCGCCTGGAGCACCGCCGACACCTCCGAGCGCCTCAACCTGCCCGATACGGTGAAGATGCAGTGGACGACCGGCCTGTCCAAGGGCCGTGTCATCTTCTCAGACATGGGGCGCGTGATGTTCTCCATCACAGAGGATAGTTCCGGTGCCCATGATTGCCTTGTCGGTGGTTCGACAGCGGCTACCAATGCCCGTTACAAAGGTGCGTTGCTGCGCGACACGCGTGACAACTTCGTGAAACTCGCCATGAAGATCGGTCTCGACCGCCGCGACATTCCCGCTGCCCTGACCCTCTTCGCTCCCGTGCGGGTCGACACTGAAGGCCGGTTTTTCTGGAACCCCAATCTTCTGAACAGCGGCGACTACGTGGACCTGCGCGCTGAAATGGACATGATCGTCGGTTTTTCCAACTGCCCGCATCCACTGGACCCGAACCCGGTCTATGCGCCGAAGCCGGTGACAGTAACGCGTCTTTCCGCCCGGCCTGTCGAGACGGATGACCTGTGCCGCACCGCGACCGCCGAGGCCATTCGCGGCTTCGAGAACAACGCGCTGGCCAGCCTTTGAGACAGGGAGATACGATCATGACCGACTTCATCCAGACAGCAACATCCCGCACGCTCGAAAACGCCGCGCAGGACCATTACATTCCCGCCGAAAAGCCCTTCTCCACCCTTGTCCGCAAAGGACAGACAGTGCGCATCGAGGACAGCTACGGCCAGCAGGCCATCGACACGCTGTTCTATAACGCAGACGACTATTCCGAGCGCTATTCCAATCAGCAAACGATGCGTGAGCAGAACGCCGCCTATATCTCCACCGGCACGAAGATCATGTCGAGCGAAGGCCGTGTGATGCTGAAGATGACCGCCGATAGCTGCGGTCGTCATGACACCGCTGCCGGTGCCTGCTCCTGCGAGAGCAATACCGTGCGCTTCGGCCACGGCACCAAGTATCTCCACGCCTGCCGCGACAACTTCGTGGCCGAAGTCGCGAAATACGGCATGGGCAAGCGCGATGTCGCTCCGAACATCAACTTCTTCATGAACGTGCCGATCTCGCCCAATGGCGAGATGACCATTGTCGACGGCATTTCCGCACCCGGCGATTATGTGGAACTGAAGGCCGAGATGAATGTGCTGCTGGTCATTTCCAACTGCCCGCAGATCAACAATCCCTGCAACGGCTTCGACCCGACGCCGATCCGCGTCCTCGTGTGGAACGAGGAAGGTTGATCGTCATGTTCAGAAAGGTCCTGATTGCCAATCGCGGCGAAATCGCCGTGCGCGTCATTCGCACGCTGAAAAAAATGGGCATCGCCTCTGTGGCGGTCCATTCCGACGCCGACCGCTTCGCCATGGCCACGCTGATGGCCGATGAGGCGGTTCGCCTTGGCCCCGCACCGGCCACCGAAAGCTATCTCAACGTCGAGGCGGTGATAGCGGCCTGCAAGGCAACCGGCGCCGAAGCCGTCCACCCCGGCTATGGCTTCCTGTCCGAGAATATCGGCTTTGCCGAACGGCTGGCTGCGGAGGGCATAACATTCATTGGTCCGAAGCCGGAGAATATCGCCGATTTCGGCTTGAAACACACCGCCCGCGCGCTGGCAAAAACAAGCGGCGTTCCACTTCTGCCGGGTTCCGACCTGCTCAGCTGCGTGGAAGAGGCGCTCGCCGCCGCCGAAGCCGTCGGCTATCCCGTGATGTTGAAGTCCACCGCCGGCGGCGGGGGCATCGGCATGCAGCTTTGCGCAGACGCCACGGCCCTCAAGGCCGCATTCGAGAGCGTCCAGCGTACGGCCAAGGCGAGCTTCGGCGATGCCCGGGTCTATCTGGAGCGGTTCGTGGCCAAGGCACGCCATGTGGAGGTGCAGATCTTCGGCGATGGAAAAGGCCGCGTTATCGCACTTGGCGAGCGCGATTGCTCGCTCCAGCGGCGAAACCAGAAGGTCATCGAGGAGACGCCTGCTCCCGGCCTCACCGAGGCGGTCCGTGCCCGTCTTCACGCAGCCGCCGTGGCGCTCGGCCAGCAGGTAAATTACCAGTCCGCCGGCACGGTGGAATTCATCTACGATCCGGCCCGCGAGGAATTCTACTTCCTTGAGGTCAACACCCGCCTTCAGGTGGAGCATCCGGTCACGGAATCCGTTTTTGGCATCGATCTCGTTGAATGGATGATCCGACAGGCCGCCGGCGAGGACGTGCTGACCGGCAGCGAAGCGCTGACCCCGAAGGGCGCGGCCATCGAGGCGCGCGTCTATGCGGAAATGCCCCATGCCGATTTCCGCCCCAGCGCCGGTCTTCTGACGGAGGTGGTCTTTCCCGAGGCGGCCCGCGTCGATGGCTGGATCGAGACCGGAACGGACGTCACCCCGTTTTACGACCCGATGCTGGCCAAGGTCATCGTCTCCGGCGAGAACCGTCAGGCCGCAATCGCCGCCCTTGAGGCCGCGCTTGCAAGAACCGCGATCTCCGGCATCGAAACCAACCTCGACTATCTCAAGGCCATCGCTGCTTCCGAGCTCTTCCAGAGCGGCGATGTCGCGACGACGGCACTGAAGGATTTCGTCTTTGTACCAGATGTGGTCGAGGTCATCGCGCCCGGTGCGCAGTCCAGCCTTCAGGAACTGCCGGGCCGTCTCGGTCTCTGGCATGTCGGCGTGCCGCCGAGCGGGCCAATGGATGAACGCTCCTTCCGCCACGCCAACCGCCTCGTCGGTAACCACGACCATACCGCGGCGCTGGAACTCACCGTTTCCGGCCCGGTACTGAAGTTCTTTGCGGATGTGACCGTGGCGCTGGCCGGAGCCGAAATGCCGATGAAGCTCGACGGCGAACCTGTTGCCCACAATGCGGCGATTGCCGTGAAGGCGGGACAGACGCTTTCGCTCGGCCAGATCGCAGGCGCTGGCCAACGCGCCTATCTCGCTGTGTCCGGCGGGTTCGATGCGCCGGTGGTGCTGGGTTCACGCGCCACTTTCGGGCTCGGCCAGTTCGGCGGTAACGCCACCGGCACACTGCGCGCCGGCCACGTGCTGCGCCTTGCCCGCGCGGTACAAAACGATGTGAAGCCCGCAAGCGAACCGGCTGACCTGACCCGCGAGTGGTCGGTCGGCGTGCTCTACGGCCCGCATGGTGCACCGGATTTCTTCCTTGAAGGCGATATCGAAACACTGTTTTCGACGGATTACGAGGTCCATTTCAACTCGGCCCGCACCGGCGTTCGCCTCATCGGCCCCGCCCCGAAATGGGCGCGCACGGATGGCGGTGAAGCCGGACTTCATCCTTCCAATCTGCATGACAATGCCTATGCCATCGGCGCCATCGACTTCACCGGCGACATGCCGATCATTCTCGGGCCGGATGGCCCTTCGCTCGGCGGCTTCGTCTGCCCGGCGGTGATTGCGGCGGATGAACAGTGGAAGATGGGCCAGTTCAAGCCGGGCGACACGATCCGCTTCCATGCGGTGCCCCGCACAGACGATCCTGTCGCCGGGCCGGTGGTTAAGCGCATCGGGGAAAATGCCGGTTCGCCGGTTCTGGCAAAGCGCGAGGATCGTGACGTGCCGGTCGTCTATCGCCGGCAAGGCGATGACAATCTGCTGGTCGAATACGGTTCGATGCAGCTCGATGTGGGCTTGCGCCTGCGGGCTCATATCTTGATGCAGGCTGTGAAGGAGGCCAGGATTCCCGGTCTCATCGACCTCACCCCCGGCATCCGTTCGCTACAGATCCATTATGACGGTTCACAGCTTGCCCGCACGCGGCTTCTCGGCCTGCTTTCGGAGATCGAGGACAGCATGCCTTCGGTCGACACGGTGAAGGTGCCCAGCCGCACCGTCTGGCTCCCCCTGTCGTGGAACGATCCGGATGCGGAACTTGCGATGCGGAAATATCAGGAGCTGGTGCGCCCCAATGCACCCTGGTGCCCTGACAACATCGAGTTCATCCGCCGCATCAATGGCCTTGCCGACGAACAGGCGGTGAAGGACACGATCTTCAATGCCTCGTACCTCGTCATGGGGCTGGGCGATGTCTATCTCGGCGCGCCCGTGGCCACGCCGCTCGATCCGCGCCACCGACTGGTAACGACCAAATACAACCCCGCCCGCACCTGGACACCGGAAAACGCGGTCGGCATCGGCGGCGCCTATATGTGCATCTACGGCATGGAGGGCCCCGGCGGTTACCAGCTTTTCGGCCGCACCATCCAGATGTGGAACACCTGGCGGCAGACGCCGGTCTTCGGCAAGGACAAGCCCTGGCTGCTCGATTTCTTCGATCAGGTGCGCTTCTTCCCCGTATCGCATCAGGAACTCACCGAGGCCCGCGCCGCCTTCCCCCATGGGGGCTATCCGGTGCGTATCGAGGAAGGAGAATTTTCCTATGCAGTCTACGAGGCGGAACTGCGCAGGAATGCTGCGGGCATCGGTGCTTTCAAGGCGCAACAGCAGGCATCCTTCGAGGCCGAGCGGCAGCGCTGGAAGGAACTCGGTCTCGACAGTTTCGTCACCGATGAAGGGGCTGGCCCCGGACTTGGCGGCGATATTCCCGACGGCTGCTTCGGCGTCGAAAGCGCCGTTCCCGGCAATGTCTGGAAGGTGCTGGTCGAACAGGGCCAGACCGTCGAGGCTGGCGAAACCTTGGCCATCATCGAATCCATGAAAATGGAAATCACCGTCACCGCCCATGCGCCCGGTCGTGTCCGCGATCTGCGTGCCGGGCCGGGTCGCAATGTCAAGGCGGGCGACGTGCTCGTCATTCTGGAGGATGTCTGATGTTTCCCGCTTTTCTCGACCTTGCTTCTCTGAAGGCCGCCTATGCCGGCGGTCTTTCCCCGCTCGACCTCGTGGAAGAGGTCATCGCCCGCATCGAAGCCTCCGACGATCCGGCAATCTTTATAAGCAGGACGCCGGCGGATGACCTCCGGCAAGCGGCGCGCGATCTTCTGGCGCGGGCGCCAGAGGCCAACAGCCTGTTGCTCTGGGGCGTGCCCTTTGCGGTGAAGGACAATATCGATGTTGCCGGCTTGCCTACAACCGCCGCCTGCCCGGCCTTCGCCTATCAACCTGAAAGGGACGCGACCGTCGTGGCTCGACTGAAGGCCGCCGGTGCGCTCGTCATCGGCAAGACCAATCTCGATCAGTTCGCCACCGGCCTCAACGGCACGCGCTCGCCCTATGGCGCGCCGCGCTCGGTGTTTGACAGCGCCTATGTCTCCGGCGGTTCGTCATCGGGTTCGGCGGTTTCGGTCGCTTCGGGGCTGGCAAGCTTTGCGCTTGGTACGGATACCGCAGGTTCCGGGCGGGTGCCTGCCGCCTTCAACAACCTCGTCGGCATCAAGCCGACGCCGGGGCTTGTGCCGAATGTCGGCGTCGTTCCCGCCTGCCGGTCGGTGGATGTGGTCACGGTCTTTGCCGGAACGGTGGGCGATGGCGTCGCCATCCGCAGGGTGATGGACGGCTATGATGCTGCGGATCCCTTTTCGAAGGTGGCGAAACCCGCACGTTTGCCCGTCTCCGGCCTTCGGATCGGTGTGCTGGCGGCAGATGAGCGGGAATTTTACGGCAACGCCGCCTATGAAGCGCTCTACGATGCAGCCATCGAGCGTGCGAAGGCACTGGGGGCGGAGATCGTGCCCTTCGACTACGCTCCTTTCCGGCTGGCCGCCGAACTGCTCTATAGCGGCCCGTGGGTGGCCGAGCGGCTGGCGGCGGTGAAGGACTTCATTGCCTCAAACGCCGCCGATTTCGACCCGACCGTGCGCACCATCATTTCGGGTGCGACGGCTTATGGCGCGGTGGACGCCTTCGAAGGGCTCTACAAGCTGGAAGCACTGCGCCAGAAAACGCTTGTCGAATGGCAGAAGGCGGATGTGCTGATGCTGCCGACCTCGCCCACAACCTACACCGTAGAGGCCATGCTGGCCGACCCCATCGCCAAAAACGGCCATTTCGGGCGCTATACCAATTTCGCCAATCTGTTCGGCTATGCGGCGATTGCCATTCCCGCCGGCTTCGATGCCGATGGGCATCTACCGGCTGGCATTACTCTCTTCGGGCTTTCCTTCTGCGACGATGCGCTGGCGCCCTTTGCGGATGCCATGCACCGGGCGCTCGCCGCCGGCATGGGGCGGGAACGAACGGCCGCGCTTCCGGAAGCTTCGAAGGTGGCGGAACCCGATGACGGGCTGGTGTCCATCGTTGTGGTTGGCGCGCACCTGACGGGCATGCTCCTCAACCACGAACTCACCGGCTCTGGTGGAAAGCTGGTGAAGGCCTGCCGTACGGCGGGCGATTACCGCCTCTATGCCCTGCCGAACACCACGCCGCCGAAGCCCGGCCTGATCCGTGATCCCGGCTTTTCCGGCAAAGGTCTCGCCGTTGAAGTCTGGCGGGTGACGCCTGAAGCGTTCGGGCGTTTCGTGCAGAATATCCCGGCGCCGCTTGGCATTGGCAAGATAACGCTGGACGACGGTTCGCAGGTTTCCGGCTTCCTCTGTGAGCCCTATGCGCTTGAAGGCGCCCGGGAAATCACTGATCTCGGTGGCTGGCGCGCTTACATCGCGGAACTCAAGGCCAGGAATGGTTGAAAGCTACGATCGCCTCGTGTGAGTTTCCTCTTCGGCCTTCCAACCGGAGAGGGAATAGCTCTTGTCGTTCGCAAGTCGCCTAGAGAACGCCCTTGTGGGCCAGGAACAGCTTGACGGACGACATGAGTTGGCCGCCGATCATCTGCTCAGATAGAGGAATGACCAGCATGGCGCCTACGGTACAGAGAAAGACGGCCGCAACTGCGAGGCGGCGGCCCGTGGTTCTGCGCCGTGCCACGGCGAGCGGCTGGATATAGTATTTGTAGTAAAACTCGGGCTCCTCGCTTTCCCTCAATGCATCATACATATGAGGGAGGACACCTTTGTGGCTGATGAATTTGTGACCTTTCATGATCACATCCAGCTTTTCCTGATCCGCATCGTAGCGGGTCCAGCGGATGGTCCTTGTCGGCAGCTTGTCCCAGGGCATGAAGCATCCTTTCGCACAGCAATATCGCATTAGCTCACCTTGAAAGGCATCCGTCAATACGAGCATTTACGGAAAAGAAACCATACTTGCCCGGCAACTGGCGCAGCA
This sequence comes from Allorhizobium borbori, assembly GCF_014196535.1. GTDB lineage: Bacteria > Pseudomonadota > Alphaproteobacteria > Rhizobiales > Rhizobiaceae > Ectorhizobium > Ectorhizobium borbori. The sequence goes on along the minus strand of NZ_JACIDU010000020.1, from coordinate 20,361 downwards.
AGCCTCTCTCCGCAGGGCGTAGCCACTTGTGGCCATCGCCATTTTGCCGCAACGCGAAACGCCCGGCGGACTGGATCCGCCGGGCGTTTCTGTAAAGGGTCTGACTTGCGGTCAGGCAGCGTTTGCCAATTCCTGCGTCCTGGCAGTAGCGGCCTCAATGGCCTTGCTGGCAGCCTCAGGACCGAAGGCAAGGCCTTCCACCGGCACGACATCCACATCGGTCATGCCGAGGAAGCCGAGAACCGTCTTGAGATAGGGCACGGCGTGGTTCATAGCCGCGGCAGGGCCCTGCGAATAGACGCCGCCGGAAGCGAGAACCACATAGACTTTCTTGCCCTTCACCAGACCTTCCGGGCCAGCTTCCGTGTAACGGAACGTCACGCCTGCGCGGGCGATATTGTCCACCCAGCTCTTCAGCGTGGAGTAAAGGCCGAAGTTGATGAGACCAGAGGCGAGCACGATCGTGTCGGCTGCCTGAAGTTCGGCGACCAGCTTGTCCGAGAAATCGGCAGCGGCGGCCTCTTCCGGCGTGCGGTCGGCCGGCGCCTTGCGGATTGCGGCGGTCGTTACGGTATCGAGATGGGGAATCGGGCTCTTGCCCAGATCGCGAACCGTGACATTACCACCCTTGGCAATGGCCGTTGCGAGTTCGGACGCAACCTTGGAGGAAACGGATTCGGCGCCACGCGGGCTGGACGTTACAAGAAGAACGGAGGTCATTTTTGTCTACCTTGCAGGAGCTGGATGAGTTGGTCGGTAAAGCACCGCCGGTCTGGGAAAATAGCCATGGACATCCATCCAGAAAACCGGGATAATTTCGAAGAAACCCATCCATTTTATCGATGAGACAATGAACGCCAACCCCACGCTCGATCAGTTGCAGGTTTTCCTCGAAGTGGCTGAAAGCGGTAGCTTTTCGGCCGCCGCCCGTCGCTTGAACAGGGCACAGTCAGTAGTGAGTTACACCATCGCCAATCTCGAAACGCAGCTCGAAGTCACCTTGTTCGACCGCAGCACGGCGCGGCAACCGCAACTCACCGATGCCGGACGAGCCTTGATTTCCGATGCCCGGCGGATCGCGGCTGACCTGCAAGCCTTGCGCGCCCGTGCGCACAGCATCAAGCAGGGGCTTGAAGCGGACATAACACTGGTTTTGTCGACGATGGTCCCCTCGGAAGCCGTGGTCAAAGTTCTCAACGCCTTTCGGCAGCGGTTTCCAACTGTAGCGTTGAACCTGTCGGTCGGCGAACTCGGCAGTATCATGGACATGGTGGCAAACGACCACGCCGATATCGGCTTTGGTGGCACCTTGCCAGACGCGAACGACCGGCTTGAAGCAGAGAAGATCGGCCACTCCTACATGGTGCCGGTGGCTGCTGCGGACCATCCGCTCGTCCTGCTCGACCGGCCGCTGACCCTTGCCGATGTGCGGGAAGAGGTCCAACTGGTGGTAACCGACGCCTCCGGGCTCACCAACGGGCGGAACTTCAACGTCTTGTCCTACCGCATCTGGCGGGTTGGCGATATTCACACGAAGCATCTGCTCACTCTGGGCGGTCTTGGCTGGGGCGGGCTACCGGCCTCGATGATCATGGAGGATCTGCGCCTTGGGCGGCTGGTCGTTCTGCCGCTGGAGGCTTACCGGCAGGGTGAGTATCCCATTCACGCCATCACCCGGACGGCCAGCCCGCCGGGTCCTGCGGGCCGCTGGCTGATAGAACAGTTCCAGGCGCAACTTTCCGTCTGCCCGCAACCCGATGCCTTGGGCAGATTGCTTGTGCCGGCGCTTTACAAGAAAAATGCCATTGCGGCAGAGTAAACTTGCATGGCTCGGTAAACCGAAATGAAAGCATCCGTCATTACAACGTCAGATTGGCAGTCATGTGAGCATTTGGGGGTTCGTAGATGGGTGCATTTCAAAACAAGGCCGTTCAACTCGTCAAGGTTCGCACGGGGGAGGAACCGGCCTCGCAGGAAGACCTAGTTCGGGATCAGGTCTTGCGGTCGATGCTTGAACTCTATCAGGCAGCGGGCGGCTCACTGGATGAACTGATCGAGACGGCGCACCAGACTCTGCAGCCGCTGGCCGAAGTACCGCGTGTCGACGTCGCCATGGGCGATCTGATGCAATCGCTCGCCCTACTTGGTTATGTCCACGACATCGACATCATTCAAGCCGGCTACAACACGCTAGACGCCCAGATCAGGGAGCTTCGCCAGCGCCACGACCTGATGGATGATTGAGCAAACCTCCGCGCCAGCATCATCAGGTCGCGCGCGGGAAATAGTCCGCATCGAGGGGCATATTCGGTGCCACGGCTTCGAGGTCGGCAGGTAGCTTCACGAAGCCTTCAGCCGCCGCCAATGCCGAAAGATTGGCCGAGGAACCGGGCCCGAGGATCGAGATGACCGGCACGCCATCGGCGGCACGGTTCAGTGTCCGGAACGGCGCAAACTCCGTTCGCCCGCGTCTCTTGCCGCGAGCCTCATCAAGGCGCACGGCTGACCAGAATGTGCCGAAATCGGCAATGCCTGCCATGGCGCGGAGCGCTGGCAGGAGGATATAGCGGAGCGCGACCAGTGCCGCATTCGGATTTCCCGGTAGCCCTGCAAACAGGGTATCACCCAAACGTCCGATCTTGACCGGTTTGCCGGGGCGCATCGCCACCTTCATCACATCGAGCATTCCACCCATTTCAAGAAACGCAGCAGCGACATGATCTTCATCGCCGGCGGAAACCCCGCCCGTCGTCACGAGAACGTCGCAGGCGCCCGCAGCTTCTGCAAAAATATCGCGCATTCTCGCGCGGTCGTCATCCGCGGTACCGAAATCGATCAGATCGATCCAGCCCAGGGCCGATAAGGTGGCCTGCACCATGACGCCGTTGGAATTGTAGATCTGGCCGGGGGCGAGATCTTCGCCCGGCTGACGCAGCTCCAAGCCCGTGCAGACGACGCCGACGCGGAGTTTGCGGAAGACGGAAACGGTTGCAGCACCCGCACCGGCCAGCAATGACAACCGTTCGGGGGTCAGCACACATCCGGGTGAAAGCAATGTGCTTGCAAACGACACATCCTCACCCGCAAGGCGCACGTTTTCGCCCCTTTGCGGAAGGACGGAAAATGTCAGGAGGTCGCCAATGCGCTCACAACGTTCCTGCATGATCACGGTATCAAAGTTTTCGGGCAAACGTGCACCGGTGAGGATGCGCATCGCCGCCGGCGTGTCCGTCAGGGGGACGGTAACCGGCGCACCTGCGACCACGCTTCCCAGCACAGGCAGGGTCCATGGACCTTGCCCGACGAGCGTCGCATGGTTGATTGCATAACCATCCATGGCGGAGTTGTTGAACGGCGGAACCGCAATCTTCGACACCGGCGCGACTGCCAGAATACGACCTGCAGCGCTGAAGAGCCCAATGCATTCCATATCCGTCAACCGTCCCGCCACAGCGACAGCTCTTTCAACGGCGGCTTCCGCGGAAAGAGCCGCACCACTCGTGCCGGCTGTGCATGTTTCAAGAGGCGTCGTCACGGTGCGCTGGTTCTGCTTCGGTTGAGATCATCCGACCCATAGAACAGAACCGTCTATCCGCACAGCCACATATGCGAATTCTTGCCGGTGCACCGCATTGCGGCGCACCGGCCGGGTGCGATAATGTCACAAACGAACGGCACAACGGTATGGGCAGGCAATGACGGCAAGGCAAGGCGGGACCGGTTTCATCGAGATGGAAACCGCAGACGGTTATACCGCCTGTCTGGCCGAGGAGGTTCCGGTGGCGTTGACCTATAACGGCACCACGCAGGCCGTGATGATGGCAAGCCCTCTGGACCTTGAGGATTTCCTTGTCGGTTTCTCCATCACCGAGGGGCTGATCGCCGATTTGTCGGAGATTGAAACCCTGGAGATCATTGCCCACGAGGATGGCTATGAAGCCCGGGGCTGGCTTGTCGACCAGACGGCCTCAAACTTCACCGCCCGGCGCAGGGCGATACTCGGACCCGTCGGTTGCGGCCTGTGCGGCATCGACTCACTGGAACAGGCAGTCCGCCGTTTGCCTGTGAAGGCCGGCGAGGCGACGACCATGATCGCCGCCTCGACACCGGAACAGGCGCTGGAAGCGATGCGCGCGTATCAGGCGCTGCATGCCAGAACCCGTGCCACCCATGCCGCCGGTTTCTGGCGCGAGGGCGAAGGCATCGTGCTGCTGCGTGAGGATGTCGGTCGTCACAACGCGCTGGACAAGCTGGTCGGCGCGCTGCTGCGGGGCGGTATCGATATTGCGGACGGCGCCATCGTGATGACCTCCCGTCTCTCGGTCGATCTCGTCCAGAAGGCGGCGATGGTTGGCGCCCCCGTCATCATAGCTCCATCCGCACCCACGGCACTGGCTGTGAGGCAGGCCGATGAGGCGGGCATCACGCTTGTTGCCCGTCAGACCGGGCGGATCGGCACTTTTACCCATCCTCGACGTATCGCCGGTTGAGGATCAGCCCGGCAGGGCGAACGGATTGAAGCCGGTGCGCCGATAGCCCTCTTCCTCGACGGCGGCATCAAGCGCCAGCGTTGCAAGATCGTCCGCCACCACATCGGCCTGATGGTCGCGGTCGAGCGAGATGACCTTGAGATAACCCTTGCAATCGTCGCAGCATTCGGCACGCACGGAGGCTTCCTCCGTCTCGAAACTCAAATAGTCCAGCTTGCCGGCTTCGCCGCAATTGGAACACTTGGCGCGCACCATGTGCCAGTCGGTTTCGCACAGCGCGCAATGCAGGTAGCGCAGGCCATGCCGCGAACCGGTGAGAATGACGCTCGCCACCGGCGCCGTGCCGCATACCGGGCATTCGGCCTTTTCGGTGGCGGCCTCCTCCCCCTTGGCAGGCGGCTCAGTGCTGGCAGCCAGCGCCCGCATCCACACCGAAAAGGCGGCCCAGATAAACGGAGCGGTTTCGGCTGGAACATCCGCGAAGCCGCCGCCGGCGAGAGCCTTTGCCGCCGCAATGCGCTGATCGGCGCTCATGCTCGCAACCCGGTCGAGATGCGGCAGAACGGTTTCTGTGAGACGCGGACGCAATCCCTCCACCAGCGCATCCAGCAGCGGCAACCATAGACCGAGACTGGCTTCTGTCACGGGATCGATGGGAGCCGAGCGCTTGTCATCCAATGGCGTCAGTGTGGCGGCGATCTCCTGAACCTCGGAAATGTCCGCGGCGAAGCCGAGATAGGCCGACAGTTCGTGCCCTTCGGCAAGCTCCCGCAGCCGTCTCGCGCGGCTGGCGTAATAGGTGGAACCAAGACCCGGCAACATGACCGGATCGAAATGAACCCCGGGTGGCAGGGTTTCGAAGTCCACCTTCGGGCGCTCGACGCCTTGGGGTTTACGGCTCATGCCTTCGAATCCACCTTCTGCGCCGCGTCCTTGGCGGCAAGTTCATCATACCAGCGATCATGATGCTGACGCACCCAGGCGCGGGAGACGTACCCCGTGACCATGCCGGTAATCGAACCGCGCACCCAGATGGCCAGATAGATGTGGCCGAGGATGAGCAGGATGAGGCCGATGCCCGCCATCGCATGGGCGAGGATGGCAAGCCGCAGAACCGGGATGGGGAAGAGATGTGCGAAGTAGGCCCGCCACATGATAAGGCCGGACACCAGCAGCACGACAATGGCCGTCATAATGAGCCAGAACAGCACCTTCTGGCCGGCATTGTACTTGCCGATCTGCAGCTTCTCGTCATGCTTGTTGGCGATCACACCCGTTACACTGCGGAACCAGAGCAGGTCGGTCTTTGCAAAAAGGTTATATTTCGCGAACTTCACCAGCATGAAGCAAAGGGCAAGGAACACCACGATGCCGAGGAACGGATGCAGGATGCGGGCAAGCTGCGGCGAGCCGAGCAGGTTGCTCATCCAACTCAGCGAAGGATAGAACCACGAGAGGCCCGAAGTCGCGGTGAAGAAGAAGCAGATCACCAGAAACCAGTGGCACAGCCGCTCCGCAAATTTTGTGCGCAGGATGAGATCTTTTTTCTTGGCCATGTCGTCCTCCCTCACACCGTCTTGTCCGTTTCGGACGTGTCTTCTTCCTCAACATTGTTGGGGCCAACGCCAACGAAATGGGCCACCATGCCGGCAACTGCCGCCACCGTAGCGACGGCGGCAACCGGCTTCAGCACATCCTTCCAGCCTTCGACAACCGGACTGATCTGCGGTTCCTTGGGAAGCCCCGCATAAAGTGTCGGCTCGTCGGCATGGTGCAGAACATACATGACATGCGTGCCGCCAACGCCCTGCGGATCGTAAAGACCGGCATGCTCGAAGCCGCGTTCGTTGAGTTCGGCTACACGTTCGGCGGCCAGCGTCTTCATGCTCTCCTTCGAACCGAAGCTGATGGCGCCGGTGGGGCAGGTCTTGACGCAGGCCGGCTCCTGACCGACCGAAACGCGATCCGAACAGAGCGTGCATTTGTAGGCACGGTTGTCCTTCTTCGAGATGCGCGGCACGTTGAACGGACAGCCGGCCACGCAATAGCCACAACCGATGCAATGGTCGGACTGGAAATCGACGATGCCGTTTTCATACTGCACGATAGCGCCCGGCGCGGGACAGGCCTTGAGACAGCCGGGGTCTTCGCAGTGCATGCAGCCGTCCTTGCGGATCAGCCATTCCAGCTTGCCGCTTTCGTCTTCATGCTCGGTAAAGCGCATCAGCGTCCAGGTTTCCGGCGCGAGATCACGCGGATTGTCGTAAACGCCGACATTTTCCTCGACTTCGCCGCGCAGGTCGTTCCATTCGTTACACGCCACCTGACAGGCCTTGCAGCCGATGCAGGTGGTAACATCGATGAGTTTGGCCACCTCCATCTGGTGATCGCGGATTTGCGGCGCGGGCGTCAGGTCGCTGGTGGCGGAACAGCGGATGATGTTCTGAAGGTTCATGACCGGGCGGCCTCCAGCTTTTCGACATTGACAAGGAAGGCCTTGAACTCGGGCGTCTGCGAATTGGCGTCACCCACGCCGGGCGACAGCGTATTGGCGAGATAACCCTTGCGGGTCGCGCCCTCAAAGCCCCAATGACAGGGAATGCCGATCTGGTCGACTTCCTGGCCGGCGACCTGCAGCGTGCGCATGCGCTTCGTCACCACCGCCTTGGCAGTGATATAGCCGCGCTTGGTGGATACCTTAACCGTATCGCCATGGGCAATGCCCTTGGTGGCCGCGAGCTTTTCTCCGATTTCGATGAACTGTTCCGGCTGCAGCATGGCGTTCAGATGCGAATGCTTGGTCCAGTGGCGGAAGAGTTCCGTGACCGAATAGGTGGTCGCGACATAGGGATAATCGTGGCGATTACCCATGCGCTGCAGGTCCGACTGGAAGATGCGTGCGGTCGGATTATGGGTGACCTTCGAATGCAGCGGATTCTTGGCGATGGGGCTTTCCACCGGCTCGTAATGTTCCGGGAACGGCCCGTCGATCATGCCGTTGATAGAGAACAGGCGTCCAAGACCTTCCGGCAGCATGATGAAAGGCGCCGCCGGCGAACCGGGCGGGATGTTGGCAGGGAAGTCCGGCACGTCGATACCCGCCCATTTCGCGCCATCCCAGTGCAGGATGATACGGTTCGGGTCCCACGGATTGCCGTCCTCGTCCATCGAGGCGCGATTATAGAGGATGCGGCGGTTGGCCGGCCAGGCCCAGGCCCAGCCGGGCGTGTTTCCGAGGCCTGTATCGGTGTTGTCGCGATTGGCCATCTGGTTGCCGGCTTCCGTCCACGATCCGGCAAAAATCCAGCAGAAGCTCGCCGTCGTGCCGTCGTCACGTAACTGGCCGAAGCCGGAAAGCAGCGTGCCCTTCTTCGCGATGAGCTTGCCAGTATCGTCGAACAGGTCTTCCAGCGCATAGCCGTTGGCTTCCTTCGCGATTTCCTCCGGATGCGGATCGTAAGGATTGTGATAGGTGTGTTCGTCCCACGTCATGTGGAGAAGCTGTTCGGGGCAGGCCCCGCCCTCTTCCCGGTAGAGACGACGCAGTTCCATCATGATACCGCCGAGAATGCGCCCGTCGTGGCGCGCCTCGAACTTCGGCTCCTGCCCGGCATAGTGCCATTGCAGCCAGCGGCCGGAATTGACGATGGAGCCGTTTTCCTCGGCAAAACAGGAGGATGGCAGGCGGAAAACTTCCGTCTGGATATCCTCGGTCTTCACATCGTTGAAGGCACCTTCATGGCGCCAGAAATTCGAGGTTTCCGTTACAAGCGGGTCCATGACGACGAGGAATTTCAGCTTCGACAGCGCCTGCGAAGTCTTGTTCTTGTCCGGCATCGCCGCCAGCGGATTGAACCCCTGCGCGATGAAGCCGTTGACCTTGCCGGCATGCATCAGATCGAAATAGGCGAGCATGTCATAGCTGCGGTCCCACTTCGGAAGCATATCGAAGGCGAAATCGTTGTCCTTCGTGGCATAGGGGCCGTAGAGGTTCTTCATCAGCGAGACGAAGAATTTCGGCGTGTTCTTCCAGTAGTTGACCTGGCCAGGCAGCACATCCTTCGGCGTCGTTTCCGCCAGATATTGCGCCATGGACTGCTGCTTGTCGCTCGGCAGGTTCAGGTAACCCGGCAGGCGCAGCGAAAGCAGGCCGAGGTCGGTATAGCCCTGAATGTTGGAATGGCCACGCAGCGCGTTCACGCCGCCGCCGGACATGCCGATATTGCCGAGCAGAAGCTGGATCATAGCCGATCCGCGAATGATCTGCGCGCCGCCGGTATGATGGGTCCAGCCCAACGCGTAGAGGAACGTCGCCGTCTTGTCGCGGGCGGAACAGGTGCCGAGGATTTCGGCGATTTGCAGGAAATCCTCCTTCTTCGTGCCGCAGATCGTCTCGACCATTTCCGGCGTGTAGCGGGAAACATGCTGCTTCAGCAGGTTTAGCACGCAGCGCGGATGCGTCATGGTCGGGTCGCGTTTGGCGTTGCCGCTCTCGTCCAGCTCGTAGGCCCACGACTTCTTGTCATAGCTCAGCGTCTGCTCGTCATAGCCGGAGAACAGACCGTCATCGAAGCTGTAGTCTTCACGCACGATGAGCGCGGCATTGGTATAGGCACGCACGTAATCGCGCTGTATCTTGTCGTTCTGTAGCAGCCAGTTGACGACACCCATCAGGAAAGCCGTGTCGGAACCCGCGCGGATTGGCGAGTAGATATCGGCAACCGAAGCGGAACGGTTGAAGCGCGGGTCCACGACGATAACCTTCGCCTTGTTCTTCGTCTTCGCTTCGATCACCCACTTGAACCCGACCGGATGTGCTTCCGCCGGATTGCCGCCCATGATCAAGATGACGTTGGCGTTCTTGATGTCCACCCAGTGGTTGGTCATCGCGCCTCGCCCGAAGGAGGGCGCCAGCGCCGCGACCGTCGGTGCGTGACAGAGGCGAGCCTGACAGTCGAGACCAAGCATGCCGAGACCACGGGCAAACTTGAAATCCAGCACGCCGGTTTCGTTCGAAGCGGCCGAAGAGGCCAGCATGCCCGAACTCAGCCAGCGGTTCACAAGCTGACCCTTGTCGTTATGCGTTATGAAATTCCTGTCACGGTCGTCCTTGAGCAGGCGGGCAATCTTCTTCGTCGCCTCATCCCAGCCTATACGAACCCATTCCTTGGAGCCCGGCGCGCGGTACTCGGGGAACTGGAGGCGGTTCTTCGAATGGATCATGTCCAGAAGCCCCGCCCCCTTGGGACAGAGCGACCCGCGGCTGACCGGATGATCGGGATCGCCTTCGATGTGGAAGATCGACGGTTTGGCGTTCTTGGCGCCATCGCCCAGCGAATACATCAGAATGCCGCACCCGACGGAGCAATAGGTACAGTTGTTGCGCGTTTCCTTGGCACGCAGCAGCTTGTAGGGACGCGGACCATCGGCGCGTGCCGGTGTCGGCGCAAGGCCCATCGCCGTCGCGGTCAGGCCCGCACCACCAGCGCCCAGGATTTTCAGGAACTGCCTGCGTCCCATCTGCATGGCGATCTCTTTCATCTGCCGCTCCTATCGAAATCCAACTGCGTTAAAAGCGCCAAAGCGCTTTCAAATTTTGGCTATATACGCGCGCGATGCACGTCGCAATCAATGATCCGCTGGAAAGACTGTCAATCTAGCGTGAACCAGTATTCTATGCGACTCCGGCCCAAAATCCCGACTGCCATCGAGCAGACATCGTAAAATATATAATTTATTCAATACATTGCCGAATCGTTGAGCTTTTGGGCCTCATCGAGATCGGCGGCGCTGTTGACATTAAAAAACGGGTCGATGTCCGTCGATGGGAACGGAACGCTTTCGCTGCCGTGCCGATCCGCCCAAAGCACGATTTTCGACAGTCCAGTAGACAGTGACGACCGCAAATCCTCACGAAGGGACACGGGCCAAAGACCGAAAACCGGCTGCCGCAAAAGGCGTCCGTCTTCGGCTGAAGATGCGGCAAAGATAATCGGTGCACCACCCCTGGCGGCGGTATCTTTCAATCTGGCGACAAGATTCCCCGGCAGAAACGGCGTATCCACCGGCACAGAGGCAACATGGCTGAAGCCATTTTTGGCGCCATGGTCCATTGCCGACAGAATACCTGCAAGCGGCCCCGGATGCCCGCCGATGTCGTCGGGCACCACGGGAAGAGCATACCGGGCAAACCGGCTGGCGTCGCCATTGGCATTGACGACGAGCGCCTCAACCTGCGGCGCAAAGCGGGCGAGGACAGCATCGAGCAATGTCCCGGCGCCGAAACCCACAGAGGCTTTGTCCACGCCCCCCAGACGGCTGGCAAGCCCACCAGCCAACACAACGCCCAGCACTCGCATATCCGTTCCCGACTTCCGGAATTTGACCAAAGCTTCCGTTCCCTCAAGGGTTTGAGGCGATGACGGTTACCGACTATAACCCCTCTTGCGAGATTTGCCAGACCGTCAGGACGGCATTGAAACGCCACGGGGCCGATTGCAGGTCGGCCCCGTGGCTGGCGGTTACTTGGTCGTGTAACCGCCGTTGACGAGGATGGTCTGGCCCGTCATCCACCAGCCTTCCGTAGCCAGGAAGCGGATATAGGGAGCGATATCTTCGATATCGGTCAGGCCGGTCTTCGAGAAGCGCGACAGGGCTGCGGCGGTCTTGTGATAGGCCTGCGCCTCGACGCTTTCCTGACCATAGAAGAACGGCGTGTCCATTGGACCGGGACCGATTGCCGTCACAGAAATACCGCGATCGCCGAACTCCTTGGCAGCAGCACGGGTGAAATGCTCGACCGGCGCCTTCGTTCCGGCATAACTCGAGTAGAATGGCGTGAAAGCGCCAAGCAGCGACGTCACCAGAGTGATGATCGCGCCGTTGTCATTGAGGTGGCGACCCGCTTCCTTGAAGAAGAAGAAAGCCGACTTGGCGTTCACTGCGCTCATCTCGTCGAACTCGGCTTCCGAGATATCGAGAATCGGCTTTTTCAGTACCTTGCCGACGGTGTTGATGGCGATGTCCGGCTGGCCGAAGGCGGCAACCGCATCGGCAAACAGCTTCTCCATCGCTCCGGCCGTCGTGAGGTCGGCCTGGAAAGCTGCAGCTTCCGCACCTGCTGCCTTCACCGCAGCAACCGTTGCATCGGCATCGGCTTTTGCAGCCGCGCTGTTATAGTGGATGGCAATGGCCTTGGCGCCGTTCGCGGCAAAGTCGCGGGCAATCAGGCTGCCCAGATTCTTCGCGCCACCGGCGATGATCGCGGTCTTTCCCTTGAGGCTGTGGTCAATCATGTCGATATCCTCCGATCATGAGCTGCAACACCAGGCCGCAGCTTTCGTTAACCAGAGTTATATGTCCGCCAATTTCGGATAAAGTCGCCTGTTCTGACAGCACTTGTCAGCTTATCGGTACAATGCCATGATCGCGCTTATGGACAGGATTGATTTGTTTCGTATTTTTCTGCGGGTGGTGGATTGCTCCAACTTCACCAGAGCGGCAGACACACTTGGCGTTCCACGCTCGACCGTTTCGTCCGCCGTGATCGAACTTGAAAAGAAAGTCGGCGCCCGCCTTATACACCGCACGACGCGCCGGGTTTCGGCGACGCATGACGGCAAGGCGTTCTATGTACGCTGCCAGAGATTGATCGCCGACGTGGAGGAGACTGAGAACCTCTTCCGGCAGGCGGGTGCAAAACCCACCGGCAAGATCAGGATCAACGTGCCGGGCCGCATCGGCAGACTGGTCATTGCACCAGCCCTGCCAGACTTTCTGAAAACCTATCCGGATATCGACATCGATATGGGAGTGACAGACAGGGCGGTGGATCTGGTCGAGGATAACGTTGATTGCGTTCTGCGCGTCGGAACTTTGGGCGATTCCGGCTTGATCGCCCGGCCGATTGGCAAGCTGCCGCTCATCAATGTCGCCAGCCCAGCCTACCTAGCGCAGTTCGGCACACCGGAAACGGCAGAGGATCTGGAACGACACTGGGCGGTCAACTATGCCTCGCCTTCGACCGGGCGCGTCGAGGACTGGGAATGGATGGAGGACGGCGGCGTACGCAGCCTGCATGTGCGGGGGCGGGTGACCGTGAACAACGCCGAGGCATCCATCGCCTGCTGTCTCTCGGGGCTGGGCCTGATCCAGATTCCCGCCTATGATGTGCAGCAGCACATCGAAACGGGCGAACTGGTGGAAGTGATGCCCCATCAGCGGGCCGAACCTATGCCAATGGCGCTTCTTTATCTACACCGGCAGCACCTTTCGCGCCGCCTGCAGGTGTTTGCCGATTGGCTGGAAGCGCTTTTAAAGTTGAAACTGATGACCTACCCAGACCGTCCGGTCTAAACCATGTGCCATCACCCGTCTGGCGGCTCGCCCGGAGCGGATGTGATCGCATTACCTGCGCAAAGGAAATATCCATGGCAACAACACCCAGACGCCCCGTCAATCCCAAGGATGCAGCCGAAGCGCTGTTTGCCCCCAAAAAGAAAGTCGTCGCACCGGCAGTTGAGCGACCCGCGATCCCAAACGCCCGAGAACTGGTATCGCTCAAGATCGATAGCGACGTGCTAGCATATTTTCAGGGAGAAGGGCCGGGCTGGCAGGAGCGCATTAACGACGCCCTGCGAGCCGCGATGGAAAGCCGGAGCATTTAAGCCCGCGGCATAAAGCACCTTCATTCATCGAAATGACGCCAGCGCTTGCGGGCGCGCCATAGAACCGTGGAATCCGCATAGCCAAGCGTATCGGCTATGCGCATCTTCCTCGTCCCCGCTTTCATCTGCATCTCCACGATATCCCGCCGGTATTCCTCCACCAACGAACGCAAAGAGGTTCCCTCTTCCGCCAGCCGGCGCTGCAATGTGCGCGCGGCCATGCCGAGATCGGCAGCCAGAAGCGCGACTGTGACACGGCGGTGCCCAAGATGGATGCCGATCAGCGATTTCACCCGCTGCGCAAGCGAAGACTGTTCCGTGTCCCTGGCCTCGAGTTGCAGAATATGCTGCTCAAGCACCGTTACGATGTCGGTATCATCAGAGCGATAGACGCGCTCCGCATCAGCAGGCGCGATGATAAGGCGATTGCTGGACTGGCCGAACTTGAGCGGCGCCCTGAATATGGCCTCAAGGCGCTTGGTATCGGGTGGCTCGTCATGCTCGAAGTGCACCTCCAGCGGTCGCCAGTTCCTCGAAAAGCTGCTGCGGATAAGCTGGCATGAAGACGACAGCGTAAATTCGCTTTCCTGCCGGCGCGGCCACAGCTTGGCGGCCGATAACTGGTAGGTCCAGACATAATTGCCCTCGATCAACCGTAGCCCGTTTGTCGTCGAGCTCTGGATCGCCATGATGTGACGCGTGAGGCGAACCAGACCGTCCAGAATCGTGGGCGAGACCGAAAACAGGACGCCTGCCGGTCCCAGATCGCGTGGTGTGATCCGGGTGCCGAGCAAGGCACCCAGATGTGGCATGCCCAACAATTGCGCGGCATCTTCGAACAATGGAACATAGCGCGAAAGCGGCACCCGGAAATAGGGATCGGCGATCTGCGCTTTCATCAATCCGTGGCGCGCAAGCAGCGCATCGGCAGACAGGTTCGTCTGCTCTATTTGTTCGATCAGGTGAGCGAGGATCGAAGCCCGAATGACTGCAACTTTGTTCATGGCCAGACACCTCGATAGGCAAACTAAAAAATTGCACTTCAATTGAGCAATTGTGGCGCATTTTATCGAATAAATGGCGCATTAGGCAATTTAATTTCCGCTGGCTCAAGCCTACCCTTCAACAAAATACAGAACCATGAGGGGTCAACATGTCATATACCGAAAATCCGGGGCAGGCACCGACACGCCTTGCAAGGAACTCCATCGGCCTTGCCCATATCGTCTTTTTCGTCGTTGCCGCAGCCGCACCCATGACAGCGGTGGTTGGCGCCACGCCTCCGGCCTTTGCTTTCGGCAGCGGCGCAGGCGTTCCCGGCGCGTTCATTCTTGCCGGCATTCTTTACCTGCTCTTTTCCGTTGGCTTCACCGCCATGACGCGGCACGTTACCGGCGCAGGCGCCTTCTACAGTTATATTTCCCGCGGCCTTGGCGGCTCGGCGGGCATCGGCGGGGCGCTGATTGCACTTCTCGCCTACTTCGCAGTGCAGATCGCCATCTTCGCGCTCTTTGCCGTCTTCATGTCGGCCACGCTTGCGCCACTCGGTATCGAACTGCCCTGGTGGGTCTGGTCGCTGCTCATTCTTGTCGTCGTTGTCTTGTGCGGCCAGCGCAATATCGCGATATCAGGCCGCATTCTCGGCGTCTGCATGATTGCTGAACTGGTGATCCTGCTCCTGCTCGACATTGCCATCGTCATGAATGGTGGCGGGCCGGAAGGCTTGAGCCTGTCGGGCTTCTTCCCGTCAGAGGTTTTCGCGCCCGGTCTCGGCGTCACGATGGTCTTCGTGCTCGGCGCCTATGTCGGCTTCGAGGCAACGGCGATCTTCGGCGAAGAGGCGCATAATCCCGAGCGAACCATTCCCATGGCCACCTATGTCGCCGTGTTGCTCATCACCGTCTTCTACGCCATCTCGACCTGGGCGATCGTCCAGCATTACGGTCCGAGCCGCGTGCAGGAAGTCGCGGCCGGATCGCTGGAGGGCTTCTACTTCAACGCCGCCGGAGAACTGCTCGGAAACTGGTCGGTGCAGGCGATGAACATCCTGCTGTTGACCAGCCTGTTTGCCTGCCTGCTTTCCTTCCACAACACGCTGAACCGCTATTTCTACACGCTGAGCCATGAAGGCCTGGCATGGAAGCCACTCAGCAAGGTGCATACGCGCCACGGCTCACCGCATGTCGCCGGTTTCGTACAAGCCGGTTTCGTGACGCTCATCATCGCCGGCTTCGCTATCGGCGGCGCCGATCCCTACACGGTCGTCTTCTCCTGGATGTCGGCTCTCGCCGTGCTCTCCATCCTCGGTGTGCAGGTTCTGGTGTCGATTGCCGTCATCGTATTCTTCAGCCGCGAACGCTTTGGCCGCTCCATCTTCACAACGCTCATCGCACCGGTGCTCGCCACGCTTGGCCTTCTGGGCGCCTTCGCACTGGTAAGTTCCAACCTTTCGATGCTGACGGGCAGCGAAAGCCCGCTGGTGATGGCTTTCCCGGAACTGGTCATCTCGCTCGGTGTCGCCGGCCTCGGCATCGCGTTGTGGCTGAAGCGAGCCCAGCCCGATCTCTACGCTCGCCTTGGCCGCGCTTTCGACTGAAACTTGAATGCGCGATCCCGCATCGAGGTCGCGCCCCTCCCCTCCCGAACACCCGTCACGGACCGGCCAAGGCCAGTCCGACCGATAAGTTGCACCCCGTCTCAAGGAAAGACCAATGACCGAGAATACCCGGATCGATTTTATCTACCTCTCCGAACAGGACATGATCAAAGCCGGCGTGACCGACATGCCCGCCTGCGTCGATACGATGGAGGAAATGTTCGGTCTGCTCTATCACGGCGATTACCGCATGGCCGGCGCGAACAATGACTCCCACGGCGCAATGGTGATGTTCCCGGAGAACTCGCCTTTCCCGACCATGCCTAAGCCGACCGCCGACCGCCGCTTCATGGCGATGCCCGCCTATCTCGGCGGACGCTTCTGCACCGCCGGCGTCAAGTGGTACGGCTCCAACATCGCCAACCGCGAAAAGGGCCTGCCCCGCTCCATCCTGATGTTCACGCTGAACGACGCAGATACCGGCGCACCGTTGGCGCATATGTCCGCAAACCTGCTGTCGGCCTACCGAACCGGCGCGGTGCCGGGTGTCGGTGCCCGTCACCTTGCCCGCAAGGATTCGAAGGTTGTCGGCATCCTCGGCCCGGGCGTGATGGCCAAGACCTCCCTCTCTGCCTTCATGGCAACCTGCCCGGCGATCGATACGGTCAAGGTCAAGGGCCGTGGCCAGAAGAGCCTCGACAGTTTCCTGAGCTGGATTGCGGAAACCTTCCCGCAGATCACCACGGTTCAGGTGGTCGATACCATCGAGGCGGTGGTACGCGACAGCGATATCGTCACCTACTGCAATTCCGGCGAGGTCGGCGACCCCTCCACCTATCCGATCGTCAAGCGTGAATGGGTAAAGCCTGGCACCTTCCTTTCCATGCCGGCGCTCTGCAACATCGATGAAGGCATGGAAAAGTCGGACGTCCGCAAGGTGCTGGACAATACCGGCCTTTACGAAGCCTGGTTCGATGAACTGCCCAAGCCTGCCCATAAATACGTTCCGATCATCGGCGTAAAATTCATGGACATGATCGCAGAGGGCAAGATGAGCCATGACGAGATCGAGGATATCGGCAAGATCGTTGCCGGCGATGCGCCCGGCCGTCGCAACGATGAGGAAATCATCATCATGTCCGTTGGCGGCATGCCGGTGGAAGACGTCGCCTGGGGCACCGTCGTCTATCGCAACGCCGTCGAACGCGGCATCGGCGTCAAGCTTAACCTCTGGGACGTGCCTGTCCTGCGCTAAGCGCAACCGGCAGGCTCCCGCCGGGGCCTGCCCTTTATTTCCCCCCGCATTGGAGTGACCATGACGAAGATCGTCAAGCTGAAAACCGGTAACAAGTTCGAGGACCATGGCAGCTATTCCCGCCTTGTCGCCGTAGAGAATTTCATTTTTGTGTCCAACACCGCCGGACGCAATCCCGACACCAAGGAAATTCCGGAAGAGATCACCGAACAGACCTTGCAGGTCTTCGCCAATATCGAACGGGCGCTGGCATCGGTCGGGTCAAGCCTCGGCGATGTCGTCGCGTCGCGCGTCTTCATTCAGGATCCGGCCGATACCCATGCCGTGATGACCACCGTCGGCGAGAAGTTCCGGGGCATCGATCCGGCCAGTACCGTCACCTGCCCGCCACTCGGTTCCACCGTCTACAGGGTCGAGATCGAGGTAACGGCTTATCGCGGCGCGGCAAAGGCCGACGTCGAGACGATCCGGCTCACGCCGTAAGCCTCTCCTGAACAACACGTAAGCAGAAAGAACGTCCCATGGCGCCTGCAATCGCACCTGTCAAAACCTCCCGTGAATTCCCGGCATCGACCACGGTGGTCGTCATCGGTGGCGGCATTGTCGGATTGACCGCCGCCCTCACCCTCGTCGAACGTGGCATTCCCGTTGTCGTGCTGGAAAAGGGGCGGATTGCCGCCGAGCAATCGTCGCGCAATCTTGGCTGGGTGCGCAAGATGGGGCGGTCTGCGCCCGATGTGCCCATGTCGGTCGCCTCCGACCGGCTGTGGGCGGAAATGCCCGTGCGGCTTGGCGCGGATGTCGGCTACAAGCAGGCCGGCATCATGTATCTTTCCCGCACCGAAGCGGAAATGGAGATGCATCGCGGCTGGCTGAAGACAGTTGCCGATCTCGGGCTCGACTCCCGTCTCCTGACCCAAAAGGACATCGATGGGCTGGTTCCAGGCGGCAAGGAGCGATGGGCCGGCGGCATCTACACGCCTTCGGACGGCCGGGCAGAGCCTACGCTTGCATCCAGCGCCATCGCAGTGGCGGCCATCGCCAAAGGCGCGGTTGTCGTCGAGAACTGTGCCGTTCGCACGCTTGCGCTCAGCGCCGGAAAGGTGACGGGTGTCGTCACCGAGAGGGGAGAAATCCGCTGCGATCAGGTTCTGCTGGCCGGCGGCCTGTGGTCGCGGCGTTTTCTGGGCAATCTCGGTGTGTCGCTGCCGACCCTGCCGCTCATCTGCTCCGTCATCCGCACGGCTCCGATGGAAGGTCCGACGGAAATCGCCGTTGGCGGGCCGGATTTCTCCTTCCGTAAACGGCAGGATGGCGGCTTCACCATCACCCAGCGCGGCGCTCTCATCGCGCCGCTGTCGCTCGATCACCTGCTGCTCGGCCTCAAATACCTGCCGACGCTGAAGGGCACACGCGGACTCCTGCGCCTCAATCTCGGCCGCCACGCACTCCGCGACCTTGCCCTGCCACGCCGTTGGGGAAAGCAAAGCGTCTCACCCTTCGAGAAAGTGCGCGTGATGGACCCACCGACTGATGCGAGGATCAATGCCGAAGCCATGCGTAACCTCACTGCGGCGTGGCCCGGCTTTTCCAGCGCCGTGATCGAGGAAGCCTGGGCCGGCATGATGGATATCACACCGGATTCCCTGCCGGTGATCGGGCCGGTTGCGAAAATTCCGGGACTGACGGTCGCTTCAGGCTTTTCCGGCCACGGCTTTGGCACGGCGCCGGCCGCGGGCCAGCTCGCCGCGGATCTGGTAACAGATGGAACGCCGATCGTCGATCCGGCGCCTTACCGGCTTGAACGCTTTGCCTGACAAGCCCCGCAATCAAAAGGTGAAGCGGATGCGGATGGCTTTCATGCCGTCGGGATGGCCGGGATGCCGCCGGGCTTCAAGGCAAAGACGCTGACCGGGTTCGCAAGGCCGCGAAGAGCGTGTTCGCCCAGACCATCGACAAAGGCTTCGAACTTGCCTTGTTTGACGAAGGCTTCGGAGAAAAGGATCGGGTGATGGACCGTCTTCGTCAATGACTCGAGCCGGGATGCAACATTCACTGTCGGCCCGATGGCGGTGAAATCCAGGCGCCGCCGGGAACCGATATTGCCATACATCACCTCGCCGACATGCACGCCGATGCCATAGCGCAGAAGCGGCTTGCCCATGGCGAGATTGGTGGTGTTCAGATTGTCTATGGCCTGCCGTGTTTCCATTACCGCCGTAAAGATGTCGTTCAGCGCATGCTCGTTTTCCAGCGGAAAGACCGCGAGCAGACCATCACCCATGAATTTCAGGATCTCGCCCCTATGCTGTTCGATGGGTTCCGCGATCGCATCGAAATAGGTATTCAGCATGTCGATCACATCGTCACGGGACGATATGTCGGAAATGCTTGTGAAGTCACGGATATCGAAGATCAGCACGGCCGCTGACAGTGTCACGCCGCTGCCGCGCGTGGTTGCGCCCGCCAGGATCTCCTCACTGGCATGCGGGCCGACATAGGTCTGCATCAACGTACGCGCCAAAGCATTCTTGATTCTGACCTCGCTGACCAGAGACAGGATCGGCACCATTTCCCGAAAAATCCGGATGTCGTCGCAGTCGAAGCCGTCCGGCGCGTCACTTGCAAGCGTCATGACATGGCGCTTGCCGAGCGTATGGTCCAGCGGAAACGCGATGTAATCGGTGTACCCCTCCTGACGCAGTTGTTCGAAGATCGAATAAGGGCGTGAAAAATGCTCTTCGAGGAGGTTCTCTCTCACCTCGTCAGCACCGGACAATATTTCTGAGATCGGGCTCTGACGATACGCCTGTGTATTTTCAGTCCCATACTCGAACGTGTTGATCTGCGCCGCCTGCGCACCGAGAACCCACTGAATGCTTGCGCCGAGCCATTGCGGATTATTGATCTGGAAATGGAGCGTGGAGCGGGCAACGGGCACACCGAGGGAGCGGAGCCGTTCACACAACGAGACGAGGATGTTGTCGATATACCGTTCAGTCCGGGTTTCCTTCAGCAACCACTCGCGGATCGAATGGGTGATCATGGTGCTTCGGGCTGAGGGCACCCCGTCCTTTTCATTCATCGCGACATCCATCCTTCAGATCTTCCCTCTCATCCGCCGTCCCGGGCCATATGGCACACCACTGGTCAGGCATAGATAGGGTGCGACCATCGTGCATTAAAGCCTTCGTCAGAACCCGGTGCGATCAGTTTTGCGGGATGGCTTCACGGCAATCGCGTCCTGATTGACTGAACTGCGCCGGATTTACCGGCGACCCCAACGCGTGAGAAGTAGGGTCTATGACAAGCGGAACGACGAATAAGTTCTCTCCTGAAGTCCGCGCCCGCGCC
>NZ_JACIDU010000019.1 GCF_014196535.1 Allorhizobium borbori | reverse complement strand
CTCAAGATACTTGCCGCCACGATTAAGGCCAGATGGATCTGTGAACAGGCACATCAGCAATTGAAGGAAGAGCTCGGTCTCGACCACTTCGAAGGCCGATCATGGACTGGATTACATAGACACGCCTTGATGACCATGATCGCCTACGCCTTTCTCCAAGCCCGCCGCCTCAAAGCTGCGGGACGGAAAAAAGAGTCGGCGGCCCACCGCCACAACCGAGCATGCCAGCGATTAGACAAGCCATTCTCGACCTCTTCATGCGGTCGCCACCCGGCAGATGCCCGCACTGTCAGAAGCTGCTGGCACACGCCCGAGAATCTAAACTGCCAAAGTAGTGCTAGACGGTCGGTTCCCTCGATTGGTCGACAAGCTCGCACGTGTTCAATTGCTCATCTTGGATGACTGGGGAACCCATGCGCTCAGCGATCAGCAGCGGTTGGATCTCCTGGAAATCTTCGAAGAGCGCTACCGCAGGAAATCCACCCTGATCACCGCCCAACTCCCCGTGGCGCAGTGGCACGAAATGATCGGCGAACCGGCTATCGCTGACGCCATCCTCGACCGTATCGTTCATAACTCTCACCGAATTGCTCTCGAAGGCGAAAGCATGAGAAAGCAAAAGCGAACCTTCCTCTTGACCGACGCGCCAAACGTCGAAATCAATAACCCATGACATCAACCAGGCGAACGAAAGTCGATCCCGCAAGACTGTCCGCGATTTATTGAAACAACTGTCCGGGATTTACCGGAATCGATGTCCCGTTAATCCGAAATCCGCATATTGGGGGCCGCCGTGGTCGCTGTCGGTCGTCTTCTTGTAACGTCGTTTCTGCAAAGCTTTCAGTCCATTATCCCGCATCAGGCGCGCCACGCGATGACGCCCCACCTGAATTCCGTCTTCCTGAAGCTCAACCGTCATGCGCGGGCTGGCATAGGTTTCGTGCGACGTGGAAAATTGTGAGCGGATATGCGCCAGCAGAACCATGTCGTCCTTCTGCCGCCGACTGAGCGTGCGACCCTTCCAAGCGTAATAGCCGCTCACACTCAATCCAAACAAAGCGCAACTGCGATGAACGGGTATCGAAACCTTCTCCGTATCGATAACCCGAAACATCACCTCGTGGTCTCCTTCGCGAAGAAGGCGGCTGCTTTCTTTAATAAATCGCGCTCCTGGCGCAAAATCTCGTTTTCCTTGCGTAGCCGCGCCAGCTCCCGGCTCGTATCCGAATGCGGTCCCGATAAAAGCGCCGCTTCTCGGTGTTGTGTCAGCCAGCATGTCAGCGTCGATTTTCCGATTCCCAGATCTTCGGCAATCTTCCCAACGGGGCGGCAACTCGTCTCAACAAGACGCACTGTTTCTGCACGGAACTCCGGCGTCACGCCCGCATGGCGGCCACGACCGCCCAATGTCTTCTTCTCTTCTTTAATGGATCAAACTCCTATCAAATTTGAGGAGTTCGCCCTCCACTTTTTCCGGGCAAGTCCAAAGGTCGTTCTTCTCGCCATAGGCCGCGCCAGTCTTTAAGCCGATCTCCAGCTCCATCAGCTTTTCGGCCGCAAAGCCAATCATCTCCCGCAGCAAATCCGCGTCGGCGCTCTTCTCAACGAGTGAACGAGGGTCCATCATGTCTTTGGTCATCGGTGGTCTTTCCATCATGTTGTGCTTGAACAACCCAACCCTACCGGCAAATCCCGATGACCACCCTTATTTAGCTACACCATCTCCCGGGACACGATCTCGCCCGCGCGTATTCTGAGGGACCTTTGTTCTGGATGGACCCTCAACAGAGTGGTTTGTCAAAATCGACGCTCATATCAACTCGCCCGTTGGCGTCGTAGGAAAACCGGCCAAATTCCCGGTAACCGCAATGCTCCCAGAACCGCAAGGTCGACGCGGCGAGCGCGTCGGCGTGAAGATAGGATATTTGGTAGCCGAGTTTCAAAGCGGTCTCTTCCAGTCGGGTGACAATCCTTGTGCCCAGCCCCTTTCCCCGCATGCACGGCGCGAGATAGACGCGGACGAGCTGGCACACAGCAGCGTGTTGATCGTATCGCGGACCGAGGCGGGCGACCGTGCCAGGTTTTCGGGAGAAGCCATGGAGCCCGCCTGTAGCGATCATGTTGCCGGAAGCGTTGTAAACCACGCAAAATGCGCCACGGCTGGCCTCGGCATACCAGTTTCCGTCGCCGGTCTGCAGCAGGGCATCAAGATCTGCGTGCCACTGCGCATGGTAATCGATGGCATAGGTCTGCCGGATCATCTCCAGACAGAAATCCCGTGCTTCGCGATTAATACACCGCTCCTGACTGCCATCAAGAAACTGGAGTTCAAATTGTTCGTTGTCCGACGTCATCAATGAAGGTTCGTCCTCAAGCCTGTCGAAGGCGTTCGCTCACGGGGCGTTATTCCTGCGGGCAAGGATTTCCAGCATGCGTTTGCGGGCTGCGACGGGCAAATCGGCGGGCAGGTCTGCTTCTGTAGCGCCCCTGTTCCCGACCTGGATGAGCATGGCCATGCCCATCGTGTAATGGGGTGAGCATTTGATGCCCCAGATCCCCTCTGCCGTCAGCGTCACCTCGATCTCCTCATTGATTTTGCCAGTGAACTTCTTGCCATCGCCCGGGATCATCCCGGCAATGGTCGCGGCATTGTGGCCGGGATCGGCGGCAATGAACCTGACCGTGTCACCGGGCTTGATAACCAGATATTCCGGTTCGAAGGGCATCGGTCCCGTGTCGTTGCGGTTCAGCATCTTGACATCGAATGTCTCGGCCATGGCCGGCACGGTCATCAGGCAAAGCAGGAGAAGGCTGCGCAGCAGCATGGTTCATGTCCTTTCAGGTGAGACTGCGAAAAGAGAAGAGGGGCCTTCCGCCGGCCGGATCGGGAATACGCATCGCCTCGACAGCAAAAATCTCGCCGATGATTTCAGGCGTCAGCACTTCCAGCGGAGGACCAAGCGCGATGCAGCGCCCGTTTTTCATCGCCAGAATACGATCGCAGCGCAAAGCGTGGTGCATGTCATGCAAGGCGATGACGATAGTTGCCGGCAATCGTTCGACCAGATCGAGAATGGCGATCTGGTGATGGATATCGAGGTGGTTCGTAGGCTCGTCCAGCAAAAGGATCGGGGTCGCCTGCGCCAGTGCCCGGGCGATCTGCACGCGCTGGCGCTCGCCGCCCGAAAGTGAAGACCAGTCGCGGCATACCATCGTCTGCATGCCGACAACGCCGAGGGCCTGCGCAACGGCCTCGTCATCCTCCGGGCCCCAGGGGCGTAGAGCGCTGAGCCAGGGGGTACGCCCCAGCTCCACGGCGTCGCGTACCGTGATGCGTTCACCGGTATCCGCTTGCTGGGCCACGAAAGCTATGTGCCGCGCGATCTTGCGACGACGCATATGCGCCATGGAATGGCCGCAAATGTTGATCTCGCCACGGCTTGGCCGCACCAGCCCGGCAATCATATTTAGCAATGTCGATTTCCCGGATCCGTTCGGTCCGATCAGCCCAAGTGTTTCTCCGGGTTTCAGGGACAGGTCGATGTCCGAGACGATTATTTTACCGTTGACCGTGCGACTGACGCCCGTGAGGTCCAGAACCGAGGTGCTGGTCATTGCTTCCTGCCCCGTATCATGATGACGGCGAAAGCTGGTGCGCCGACCAGTGCGGTGACGACGCCGATAGGCAGGACCTGTCCCGGAAGCGCGATACGCGAAACCACATCGGAAACGACGAGAAAAACCGCTCCGGCCAACGCCGTTGCGGGCACAAGCCGGCTGTGACGCGAGCCGACCAGAATGCGCATGGCGTGCGGCACGACAAGGCCGACGAAGCCGATCGCACCTGCAAGCGATACCATGATCGCCGTGATCAGCGTTGCCGTTCCGATGAGAACGATCTGCGTGCGGTGCACGTCGACGCCGATGGACGCGGCGCTATCCGCGCCGAACGTGAAGGCATCCAGTGACCGCACATGCCATAGAGAAAGGCCAAGGCCCAGCCCGGCCATCGGCAGGGCCAGCCATGTGTCCGGCCAGCGAATGCCCGAAAGGTTACCCAGCAACCAGAACATGATGCCGCGCGCCTGTTCGGCGCTGGCGGATTGCGCAATGATCAATGCGGTCAACGCGTTGAACATCTGTGAGCCGGCAATGCCGGCCAGGATGATGACGCCAGCCCCGCGCGCACCGGTGCTGCCGCCAGCCGCATGGGCAAGCAACGCCACCAGCGCAAATGCTGTCAACCCGCCCGCAAAGGCGCCGGCCGACATGCTGACGATCCCCGCACCGATGCCGGCCACGGACACCGAGACGGCGCCTGCGGAAGCGCCGGCCGAAATGCCGAGCAGATAGGGTTCCGCCAGTGGATTGCGCAACAGCGCCTGCAAAATCAGACCGGACAGGGCGAGGCTGGCCCCGCCACAGGCCGAAACAATGGCGCGTGCCAGCCGGTAGTTCCATATGACGCTCATGTCGATGGCATCGACTTCAGCATGCGAAAGGCCTAACTTGACCGAGAGGACATCGATGACCGTGGCAAACGGAATACGTGTTTCTCCGATGGCGGTGCCAAACATCAGCGCCGCGGCCAGAACAACGGGAGATAGCCAGAACCATCTCATATGACGGGCCGCGATACCGTTTCTCACTTGGTCAACCCGAAACCGGCCAGTGCGCCGGACAGCTTTTCAAGTGCGAAGATGGCGCGCACGGAAGGGTCCATTGCGTTCGCTTCAAGTGTCAGAATGCGATCTTTCTTGACCGCTTCCATCTCCTTGGCCAGCGGATCGCTGGTCAGATATTCGCGCTTGACCGCGATGTCGTCGGCGGGGAAGCGGCGACGGTTCATCTCGGCAGTCACGATGAAGGTGGGCTTTGCCTTGGCGATGGTTTCCCAGCCCACCGTCGGCCATTCTTCCTGCGAGGTGACGATGTTCTTCACGCCCAGTTTCGAAAGCATCCAGCCCGGTACGCCGTTTGCGCCGGCAACATAGGGATCGATCTCGATGTCTGCCGAGGAATACCAGAAGACGCCGGAAACATCGGCGGGAAGGTTGAGCGCCTTGGCCTTGGCGACGGCGGCCTCTTCCTTTGCCATCAGATCAGTGATCAGCTTGTCGCCGCGTTCCGTCACGTCGAAGATCAGGGCCAGTTCCGAAATACCCTGATAGAGCAGTGCGGTGTCGAACAGCTTGGTCCGCGCGCCATCCATGCTCTGCGTGTTGTCCTTGCCGACGCATTCGGTCGGCATGATCCAGCTTGCGATCTTGGCATCGTCGAACATCTGGCGTGTACCGACCGCGCCCTGAGGACCGATCATCCATTCATAGGGGGTAACGACCAATTCCGGCTTCTTCGCAACGACGCTTTCAAAACTGGGTGCATTGTCGGCCAGGCGCTCAACCGTCTTGTCGATCTCGGCCAGTTCCGGCAGGACAGGATTGATCCAGAGCGCGGTGCCCTTCACCTTCTCGCCAAGGCCGAGCATATAGAGAATTTCGGTCGTGCTCTGGCCAACGCTGACAACGCTTTCAGGCGCTTTCGCAATGTTGATTTCGTGGCCGCAGCTCGTCAGCTTGAGCGGATACTCCGTTCCCGCAAAAGCCATGGGTGCAAGGCTCAGGGTGGCGGCGATCGCCACTGTCAGTCTCAACATAATGTTTCCTTCCGCTCCATTATGGTCGAACGGGCGAAAGGCGGGTTGATGCTGGCATGGGTGCCGGCAACAGTCCCCACTCGAGCCGACCCGCTCGGTTGGTAAATCTGCGTCGGCAGGTCTCCTGACTGACGGGTCGTCGCTTCCTCGACCTTCCCGAACGTGAGTTCAGTGGTATCTTCGAGTTCAGCTCGCCGCCTACAGTTGCGGGGGCAGTTCCGGTTGGCTGCTGGAGCAGCTACGGATTCCCTATTAGTTCCTTTCGGAAACCGACACCCAGTCCGTAGCTTTTTAAAACGGATACTGCAACCGCTGCTCGCCTCATTTTTCCATTGCATACGGCAGGTAGGTCAAACGGATATGAGCCGATGTGGCCATGGCCATAGGGAGGGAGCGTTGATCGTATCGCAACACAGGCGGTTATTTTTTTTGGAACGGGTTTCGCGGAGAAGCGGATTAAAACGGGGACGCGTTGTGGGCTTTTGAAGCTCAAGACCGCGGCTGCGTCCCCGCGACGGAAACCGTGAATCATACCCAGTTTCATTAAGGGGCCGTCAGCCCGGGCAGCTTGTCGTGCAAGCGCTGCACCCTCGTTCATCCGGCCTTGTACCCGGGCGCATTTGCGCTGTCCGGAGCCTTATCCGGCCATGTTTGGTGAAAGTTTATCGCGAACGACCGGTTTCATGGATTGATTTTTCTTCCCGTCGCTTGCGTTCTGTGATTTTTATGATGCTGAAATAGAATTCATGGCAATCATTAATTCGAAAAAGACATGATTGAAGACACGGAAAAACATGGACCGCACATGCGTCCCTCCGGCCTGAAGGCTCTTGAGGACAGGCTGGCGCATGAACTGCTCCTCCTTGAGCGTCCGGCCAGGCCATGGGTGCCGCCAACCGAGATCGACGGAAACCGTGTTCTGGATGTCGCCGTGATCGGCGCGGGGCTTTGTGGTCTTACCGCACTGGCGGCGCTGCTTTTCGCCGGCATTGATAATGTAAGGGCGTTCGACAGGGCGCCTGCAGGCCGCGAAGGTCCGTGGGTGACGTCTGCGCGCATGGAAACGCTGCGCACCCGCAAGGAGCTTGCCGGCCCGGCGCTCGGGGTTCCCGCGCTGACCTATCGCGCGTGGTTCGAGGCGCAGTTTGGCGCGCAGGCTTACGAGGACATGGTGCTCATTCCGCGTGAAAGCTGGATGGATTACATGGTCTGGTACAGGCGGGTTCTGTCGCTGCCGGTGGTCAACGATACCGCGCTTGTAAAACTCACGCTGCGCTCCGACGGGTTGCTGGAACTCGATCTCGACGGGCCTGCCGGGTACAGCCGTGTTCTGGCGCGACGCGTGATCCTTGCGACCGGTCTGGATGGTCTGGGAGCTCCGAGGCTGCCGGATGTCGCCGCGACGGTGCCGTCCCGCTACGTGCGCCACAGCGGCGATGTGTTCGATGTATCCGATTTCCGGGGCAAGCGCGTTGCGGTGGTCGGCGCCGGTGCGTCCGCAATGGACAACGCGGCGGCGGCGCTTGAAGCAGGGGCGGCCCGCGTTGATCTTTTCATTCGCCGAAAGGACATTCCCCGCGTCGAGAAATTTGGCGGCGTTGCCGGTCTTGGCATGACCCACGGTTTCATCGGCTTGCCGGATGAAGATCGCTGGACTTTCATGGCTGAAGCGGAGCGCACGCAAATTCCGCCGCCGCGTCACAGCGTTCTGCGGGTTTCGCGCCACGAAAATGCGTTCTTCCATCTCGGGAGCCCGATTGAGGCGCTGACCGAGACGGTTAACGCCGTGGAGATTTCGACGCCGAAGGGGCGTTATACGTCGGATGTCATCATCTTCGCTACGGGCTTTGATGTCGACTTCGCGCGGCGCCCGGAATTCTCCGCCCTTCAGGGGCGCATTCTCTTGTGGCGCGATGCCTATCAGCCGCCCGCCGATAACCGCAATGATGCGCTCGCCAGCTATCCCTATCTCGGGCCTTCGTTCGAGTTCATGCCCAAGCCCGGCCTTGGCGCGGCGGAGGCAGAAACGATCTCGCGCATTTACTGCTTCGCTTACCCTGCGGTTCCCTCGCACGGGAAGATCACCAGCGGGATTCCGGCCGTCAGTTTTGGCGCTGAAAGGTTGGCGGAAGGTATCTCGCGTTCGCTGTTCGTCGAGGACCGGTATCGCCATATCGAAGCCTTCATGAGCTACGACGGCTCGGAAATCCTGGGCGACGAATGGTGCGATGCGGATGCGCAACAGAACGGACAGGAGATTGCCAATGGCTGAGCAGGCTGCGAAACTTGAAATATTCTACGGGATATCGTCGCCCTGGGCCTATTTCGGCGCGCCGCGCGCGGTGGAGATCGCCAGGGCCAACGGGGCCGAGATCGTCTTGCGTCCCATTCGCATCATCGAAGCCAATGGCGGCATCCCATTGCGAAAGCGCCCGGATGCGCGCCAGCGTTACCATGCCGTGGAGCTTGATCGCTGGCGTCGTCATCTCAACATGCCGCTGAACCTGACGCCAAAATTCTATCCCTGCGCCACCATCGAACGCGCTGCGCAAGCCGTGATTGCCGCGCAAAAAGCTGGCCTCGATGCCATCAGTCTTTCCTTTGCGATCCAGAGGGGGTTGTGGGCCGAGGAACTCGACATCGCCAACCTGGATACGCTGCGCGCGATCGCCACCGAAACCATCGGTCCCCAAGGGGCGGCGCTGGTGCGAGACCCCCAGCCCGATGACATTGTTGCCGAATGGCACGGCAATCTTGCGGAAGCCGAGCGTCTCGGGATCTTCGGAACGCCCACATACGTTGTGGATGGCGAGTTGTTCTGGGGGCAGGACAGGCTGGAATTCGCAGGCCGCGCTCTGGCGGCATCGAAGCAGAAACACACAACATCCGCTGTGAGGACATTCCGATGACCGATGCCGCCAAACTTCACGACGAAGCCATCGTTATCGATGGTTTGCAGACCTGCCAGTGGAGCCGGTCCGTGTTCGAAGATATGCGCAAGGGTGGCCTGACGGCCGTCAATGCTTCCAGCCTGATCTGGGAAAACTTCCGTGAAGGCATCGGCTATATCAGCGAGTGGAAACGCTTCCTGCGCGAGAACGACGATCTCATCCGCCCGGTCCGCACGGTTGCCGATATTCACGCGGCGAAGGCCGAGAACAAGACCGGCATCATCATCGGCTGGCAGAACACGTCGCCGCTCGAAGACAAGCTGGATTATGTCGAGATCTTCAAGGATCTGGGCGTCGGCATCATGCAGTTGACCTACAATACCCAGAACTATTCCGGCGCGGGTTACCTGGAGGAAAATGATAGCGGACTGACCGGCTTCGGCCGCGAAGTGGTTGCGGAAATGAACCGCGTCGGCGTGTTGTGCGATCTCAGCCATGTGGGCGACAAGACGACCGCGGATGTCATCGACAGGTCAAAATCGCCAGTCTGCATTTCCCATGTTCTGCCGCGCGCTTTGCGCGATGTAAAGCGCAACAAGCCGGATGAACTTTTCAAGGCATGTGCCGAAAAGGGTGGCCTCATCGGCGTCAGCCTTTTCGCGCCCGGTCTTGCCGCCGGTAACGATGCGACGGTAGACGATTACCTCGATGCCATGGCTTATGTCATCGATCTGGTCGGTGAGGATCATGTCGGCATCGGGACGGATTTTTCGCAGGAGCGTCCGCGCCCCGGCCCGTGGCAGATCTGGGCCAACCGCGACAAGGGCACGGCCCGCACGCTGACCGAGTTTGCAACCGTCAAGATTTCAAAGCCGAAGGGTATCGAGCGTATCGGCGAAGTGCCGAACGTCACCGAACGAATGCTGGCGCGCGGCTGGAGCGAGGCGCTCGTTCTCAAGCTTCTCGGGCAGAACTGGCTGCGCGTACTCGACGCCGCCTGGCGGCCCGCAAACTGATCATGCAACACCAAACGGAGGCAATCGAAATGAAAAATGCTATAAAAGGCCGCAAGGCCGCGACCTTCGCCGGCATCGTAGCCGCCGGCATTGCATTCCTTTCCGGCACTGTCTTCGCACAGGACGCGACGAAGGGGACCGTCAACGTTGTCGGTTTCTCCGGTGTGTTTGCCGATAACTACCAGAAGTTCATCATCGATGCCTTCAAGGCAAAATATCCAGGCATCGAGGTGACCTACCAGCAGAGCAAGAACTCGGCGGAAACGCTGGCATTGCTGACGCTACAGCGCGCCGATCCGAAGGTCGATGTCGCGCTGATCGACGTTTCGGTGGCAATCAAGGCCAACAAGGAAGAGCTGTTCACCAAGCTCGACGCTGCCAAGGTGCCGAATCTTGCCGATCAGCCGGAATGGGCACGTATCGATGGCGACCGTTCCGTTGCATTTTCGCAGGATAACCTCGCCATTCTCTATAACACCGACAAGGTGAAGACCCCGCCCACGAGCTGGGCCGACCTTGTCGATCCACAGTACAAGGGCAAGATTGCCGCCAAGCTTTCCGATACGCGCGGCGTTATTCTGCTGCCGATCCTGACCCGGTTGAAGGGCGGCGACTACAAGAACTCCGTCGATCCGGGCATCGAATTCCTCAAGCAGATCGCACCGAGCGTTTCCACGTTCGAACCGGCGCCGGATTGCTATGCCGTCGTGCAGAGCGGCGAGGTCGACCTTTCCATTTGCTGGAACGGTCGCGCGCAGTACCTGCATGACACGCAGGGCGGCAAGATCGGTGTGGCTCTGCCCAAGGAAGGCTCCATCGGCCAGACCAACACCATCGGCCTTGTCGAAGGCTCGAAGAACAAGGAAGCGGCTGAGTTGTTCGTGAACTACGCGCTTAGCGCGGAAGCTCAGGCGACCTTCGCCGAAAAGAGCTTCTACGGCCCGGTCAATACCAAGGTTTCGCTGACTGAGCCGGTAGCCGCCCGCATCTACGGCACCAAGGAAGCGCAGGCCGCGCAGTCCTCGCTGGACTGGAACTTCGTGGCGGACAAGTATTCGGCATGGATTCAGCGGATCAACCGCGAGGTTATCGCGGCGAACTGAGAAAAGAGGCAGAGGACGCCATGGCCGATCACCACCTCGAGATCGATAATCTCGTGAAGACCTATCCGGGCGCCCTCAAGCCCTCTGTCGACCGCGTCAGCCTTTCCCTGCCACGCGGGGAAATGCTGGCGTTGCTCGGCCCTTCTGGCTGCGGCAAGACGACGATCCTGCGCATGATTGCGGGTCTTATTCCCGTGACAGCGGGTGAAATTCGTCTCGATGGCCGTGGCATATCGGCAATACCGGTTCACAAGCGCAACATGGGCATGGTCTTTCAGGCCTATGCCCTGTTTCCGCATATGACGGTTGCCGAAAACATAGGCTTCGGGCTGGAAATGCGGGGTGTCGGCAAGGCGGAGAGAACCGAACGCGTGCTGAAAGCACTCGATCTCGTCAAGCTCTCCGGTTATGGCGAGCGCCGCGTTTCGCAGCTTTCCGGCGGCCAGCAGCAGCGCGCCGCGATTGCCCGGTCGCTGGTCATCGAACCCGCTCTCCTGTTGTTCGACGAGCCGCTGTCCAATCTCGACGCCAAGCTGCGTGACGAGATGCGCGATGAAATTCGCGACATCCAGAACCGGACCGGCGTGACCAGCATTTTCGTGACGCATGATCAGGATGAAGCCCTCTCGATGGCTGACAGGCTGGCGGTCATGTCCGAGGGACGGCTGGAACAGATCGGCACGCCGCGGCAAATTTTTGACCGGCCGAGAACCGATTTCGTTGCGTCCTTCATTGGCGCCGGGTCATTTCTGACGGGCACGGTTGTCGCGCCGGGCCGCGCGGACGTGCCCGGGCTTGGCATCCTGCATTTTACAGGTGACGTGCCTGCGGGCGGCAAGGCACGATTCCTCGTCCGGCCGCATCGCTTTGTGCTGGGTGAAGGCGTCAACGCCTTTTCAGGTGTCGTCGAGCATGTGGTCTATCGCGGCCAGATACTGACGATTGCCGTGCGTGCGGGCGATCATCGTCTTCAGGCCGACCTGCCCACCCATGCCGCAACCCTTCCGGCGAAGGGGGACCGCGTAACGCTTTCCGTCGCGCCCGATGACGTGACGCTGGTCGGGGAGGCCGCGTGATGGCGGCGGTACGCCATTCCTCCAGCGACGGATCGTCCCATCGGGGCATGCTGCTCCTGCTGCTTTTGCCGGGGCTTCTGGCGCTGTTGACGACATTTCTCCTGCCGTTGATCTGGCTGGTTCGAGCGTCCTTCGCCTCGTCCGCCGTCGCGGCGCTGAAGGGTGGCGACTGGACGCTCGAATCCTATCGCACGGTACTGTACGACCCGTTTTACTGGAAGGTTGCCTGGAACACGCTTTATCTCGGCGTCAATGTCGCGATCTTTGCCGTGGCGCTGTCCTATCCCATTGCTCTTTTTCTCGCTCGCACGAAAAGCCGCTGGCGCGGTGTGCTGACGGCGCTGGCCGTTGCGCCTCTGCTCACGTCTTCGGTTGTGCGGACCTATGGCTGGATGGTCATTCTGGGCGATAGGGGCGTGATCAATGCCGCTCTTCAGTCGTCCGGACTGACGGATGGCGTTATCCGCCTGACGAACAACTATTTCGGCGCAACGGTGGCGCTGGTTGAAATTCTGATGCCCTACGCCATTCTGGCCATGTTGAGTGGCTTTGGCCGGCTGAACACACAGTTCGAGGAAGCAGCGGCCCTGCTTGGCGCCAATCGTTTCCGCGTTTTCACGCGCATTATCCTGCCGCTTTCGCTGCCGGGCGTGCTGACCGCGGCCCTTCTTGTTTTCGTTCTGGCGATTTCTTCCTTTGTCACGCCGCGCCTGATGGGCGGCGGGCGCGTGTTCGTGATCGGCACGGAGGTCTACAACGAAGCGACGGTAACGTTGAACTGGCCGCTGGCCGCCGCACTTTCGGTGCTGCTGCTGGTGTTGTTCGGCAGCGTGATCCTGATTTACCAGCGCGCCATGCGCGCGCTTGAAACGTGAGGCCGCCCATGGATGCGAAACTCGCCCGCTTCGCCTTCGCGCTGCTGATCACATTGCTCTACCTGTTCCTGCTGGCGCCGATTATCGTCGTGCTCGTCATTTCCTTCGATACGCGGCAATACCTTGCCTTTCCTCCGGAAAGCCTGTCTTTCGGTTCCTACGCCAAGGTTTTTGCCAATGTGAAGTTCATTTCAGCCTTCTGGCGCAGCTTGGGTATCGGCCTGTTCGTGGGCCTCGTTTCGATCTTTGCCGGTCTGCTTCTGTCGCTTGCGCTCTCGCGTCACGATTTTCGTGGCAAGGGCGCGATCAATTTCCTGATCCTCGCGCCCTTTCTCGTGCCGCATATCGTGCTAGCCGTCGGTGTCATGCTGGTGCTCGGTCCGCTTGGGCTTCTCGATAGCTATTCGGGCATTTTCCTTGCGCATCTGGGCATTACCACACCCTATACGGTGCGGACGATTACCATGAGCCTGATGGCGGTGGACCGCCGTATCGAGGAGGCGGCCCGTGTCCATGGCGCTTCGCCCGCGATGGTGCTGTGGCGCATCACGCTACCGCTGGTTCGGCCCGGCCTCATTGCCGGCGCGGTGATCGCCTTCCTGATCTCCTTCGATGAAGCGACCATTTCTCTGTTCATCGTTTCGGTCAAATCCTCGACGCTGCCGACGGAAATCTACCACTATCTCGAATATTCGACCGATCCGCAGATCGCTGCGCTTTCGGTGATCCTCATCCTGATTTCCGTGGGTGTCGTGGTGGTCGTGGAGCGGCTGATTGGCCTGCGCAAGGCATTGTGAGGGGCGAATGACGATTGTGGAAACCGCGAAAGGCGTGCTCCGCGGCAGCGTCGAAAAGGGTGTTCATGCCTTTCTCGGCGTGCCCTATGCCGCGCCGGTCACGCCTGAATTGCGCTTTGAAGCGCCGCAGCCGGTTTCCGCGTGGCAAGGCGTGCGGGATGCGACGAAGCTCGGCCCCGTTTGCCCGCAGATCCCCACTTACGGTCCGGTCGGGACGGCTGCCGCCTCCAGACTGGCCTTCGGGACGGAGTTTCTGACGGTCAATATTCGCACGCCCGATCCGGCAGGCAAGGCGCCGGTATTGTTCTGGATTCACGGCGGCGGCTATGCGGTCGGTTCCGCCAACGAGGCGGTGTTGCAGAGCGGCGCTTTCGCGGCAAGTGGAATTGTCGAAGTGACGGTGAACTACAGGTTGGGCGCGCTCGGCTTTCTGCATCTGGATGGCAGGCCGAATAACCGCGGGCTTCTCGATCTCGTTGCGGCACTGGGGTGGGTGCGTGACAACATTGCGCTGTTTGGCGGCGATCCCGAACAGGTGACGCTTGCAGGCCGGTCCGCCGGCGGCTTCGCAGTTGCCGCGCTTATGGCTATGCCTGCCGCGCGTGGCTTGTTTCACCGCGCCATGCCGCAAAGCGGGGCCAGCACCGCGGTCTCTTCACCCGAAGACGCCATCAAGCTTTCGCGTCGGCTCCTGTCGGCCGTGGCGACTGGGAATGTGTCGCTCGAAGACATTCCGTTCAGTCGGCTACTCGAAATCCAGCGCGACCTTTGCAACGAGTCCTATGAGCGGCATGATTTCGCCCGCGATGGTTCGGCGGCGATGCTCGGTGTTCCCTTCGTTCCGGTGATAGATGGCGTGAGCCTGCCGGAGCATCCGGAAGCTGCCGCTGCGGCCGGGCGAACCGCACCCGTGCCGATGATGATCGGCTGCACGACTGCGGAATATCTGACCCACGCCACGGCGCAGCCCGAGATGGATTTCGATCTCTGCGCTGCGTTGCTGCACGAACGGGTTCTGTCGCGTGGATTGAGCGGCCGTGAAATCGTTGACCGTTATCGTCGCGAGTTGCCAACGCATGATGCGCGAGGCATCTGGCGTGCGGTGGCGGGCGATCTGGTTTTCCAGCTTCCGGCCGTGCGGTTTGCGCGGTTCCATTCCCGTGCGCAAACCGTCTTCAAGTATCTTTACGGTGGAATTGAAGCCAATGAACGCGGCTCGGCGCATGGCGCCGAGGTCGGCGCGGTGTGGTTCCGGCCGGGGCGCGAAGAGCGTGAGTTGCCTGAACGTCAGCGTGTTACCGACACCGTTTTCGCGACTGCAGTCCACGATCTCTGGGCGACCTTCATCCGGGATGATCTGCCGGTTGCGCGTGGCGGTGCATGGCCGCCTTACACGGAGCTTGAGCCGGCCGTTCTCCGACTGGAGCCGGATGGCTTCCATGTGGCGACAGACCCCTTCGACGGGCGTGAGGCGCTGTGGCTCAACCCGGCTGGCGAAACAGGCGAGAACGCGGCATAAGCCGCGTGGCACGGAAGACGTGAATTCTCGTGGCGGAGTGAAAAATGGTGTCTGACTATCTCGATACACGGCAACTTGAAGCCTTTGTCGCCGTTGTTTCGATTGGCAGCGTAACCGGCGCCGCCAAGGCGTTGGGAAAGTCGCAACCGGTGGTGACCCGGCTTGTTCAGGATCTCGAAGGCGAACTGGGCTTCGCGCTTCTTCATCGCAATGGTCCGCGCATCACGCCGACGGAAAAAGGTGTGGCGTTCTTTTCACAGGCGGAGCTGTTCCTGAGCGGTCTGCGAACCATCAGCGAGCGGGCTCGGCGCATCGAATCTGCCCGGCCGACCGCCATCGAGGTCGCTTCCATTCCCGCCATTGCCGCCAGCCTTTTGCCACGCGCACTTGCGGCTCTCTCTGCCGAGCGGTTTCCCGATCACGTTCATCTACAGAGCATATCATCGGAAAACGTGGTGCAGGCGGTGGTGGCCGGAACGGCCGATCTGGGCGTGGTGAGCCTTCCGCTCGATAATCCCGGTATTGACGTTCACTGGCTGGGCGAGGTGCCCTGCGTCGCCGTGGTGGCGGACGATCATCCTCTGGCGGACAGAGATATTCTCACGGGTGATGATCTTGCCGGTAGGCGCCTTATTGCCTCCGCCAATCCCTTCCGGCTTCGGATGCGGATTGATGAGGCCCTCGCGAAGCTTGGCGTCTCTCCTGCTGCGGTCATCGACAGCAACGCTACCTATGTGTCGCTGTCGCTGGCGCGGATGGGGCTCGGTATCGCGATCGTGGAACCCGTGACACTCTGGGGGCTTCCCGTGCAGGGTGTGAAGGTTCTGCCTCTTTCATTCCGGATTCCGTTCCAGTGGGGTTTTGTGACGGCCGCGGGTCGACCGGTCGTCTCCGAAGTGGAGCAACTGGTTGCCTCCGCCCGCCAGATCGTGGCCGATATTCCTCAAGCCGTTGTCTATGACACACTGGCGCAGGTTCCGACTTTTGACAGGAACGTGTAAGCGCGCCCAGGCGGCATTTTCTCTCCGTACAATTTCCGACAACGCGATTTGCGGCTTCGGGACGCAGACCGTGACCTGCGCTTGCCTTGGCGTTTTGGTTGTGCGGCGCAATCGTATTTCGATTGGACGTTCGCAAACGTGAGCAAGCACTATATAAGGTTCTCCCCTAACGCCGGTCGCCACCGGTAAATTAGCGAGGAGATGACAATGACGGATACCGAAGCGAACGCGCCGAACGAGCGCAAGCGTGGATCGGGTGTTCGTCTTGTCTACGACCTCCTGCGGGATGAAATTCTCGATCTCGTTCTTCCACCCGGTAGTCCGATCGATGAAGTACAACTGGCCGAACGGTTCAAAATGTCGCGAACGCCGATCCGTGAGGCGCTTGTTCGGCTTGCAGGGGAGGGTCTCATCGATACGCTGCCGAACCGGTCGACCATGGTGGCGAATGTCGACTTTCTCAACATGCATACCTATTTCGACGCGCTGGTGCTGATGTATCGCGTCACAACGCAACTTGCGGCGAAATACCATCGTGCGGCTGACCTCGATATCATTCGCGGTCATCAGGCGGATTTTGCCAAAGCCGTAGAAGCGCAGGATGCCCTGGCGATGATCGCAACCAACGCCGCATTTCATCTGGCAATCGCCGAAGCCGGCAGAAACCCTTATTTCACAAGCCTGTTCAAGCGGATACTGGATGAGGGGCGTCGTATCCTGAGGCTTTATTATCAGTCCTACGAGGATCGTTTGCCCCACCGTTTCGTGGAGGAACACAACGAGATGATCGAGGCGATTGCCGCCCGCGATCTTGAACGGGCCGAGCGTCTGGCTCGTGAACACGCAGAGCAAATCGTGCGTCAGGTGCAGAAACTGCTTGTCCGTGACGACCGTCTGGAGATTCGGCTCTAACTCACTAAATTCTTGTCGACAAATAAAATACAAATATGTAAACAGGATCGAACAGGGTGGGTTCGGCCTCCATTGGGCGCGTGCTCTCCTTCGAATTCACGATTGAAGAGGAGCGAAAGATGGCGGCCAATATTTTTTCTGGCATCGTCCCTGCATTGATGACCCCGGCCAAGAGCGACAGAACGCCTGACTTCGATGCGCTGGTGCGCAAGGGCAAGGAACTGATTGCGTCGGGCATGTCCGCCGTTGTCTATTGCGGTTCCATGGGCGATTGGCCGCTTTTGACCGACGCCCAGCGCATGGAAGGGGTGGAGCGTCTGGTCAAGGCTGGCGTTCCTGTCATCGTCGGTACCGGTGCCGTCAATACGGCCACCGCCGTCGCCCATGCCGCTCACGCCCAGAAGGTTGGTGCGCAGGGTCTCATGGTCATCCCCCGCGTCCTTTCGCGCGGCACGGTCATCGCCGCGCAGAAGGCCCACTTCAAGGCTATCCTCTCCGCCGCACCGGAGCTGCCGGCCGTCATCTACAATAGCCCTTATTACGGTTTCGCAACCCGCGCCGACCTGTTCTTTGCCCTGCGCGCCGAACACAAGAACCTTGTGGGCTTCAAGGAGTTCGGCGGTCCTGCCGACATGCGCTACGCCGCCGAAAACATCACCAGCCGCGACGATGACGTCACCTTGATGATCGGCGTCGACACTGCTGTGTTCCATGGCTTCGTCAATTGCGGCGCAACGGGCGCCATTACCGGTATCGGTAACGTGCTGCCGAAGGAAGTCATTCATCTGTGCAACCTGTCGCAGGCTGCCGCCAAGGGCGATGCCGATGCCCGCACCCGCGCGCTGGAACTGGAGCAGGCGCTCGCTGTCCTCTCTTCCTTCGATGAAGGCCCGGATCTCGTTCTCTTCTTCAAGCATATGATGGTCATGAAGGGGAACCCGGAATACACATTGCACTTCAACGAGAGCGATGTGCTGTCGGACAGCCAGCGTGGTTATGTCGAAGCGCAACTCAAGCTGTTCGACAACTGGTACGCCGAGTGGAGCAGGTTGCCCGGCGCCGTACAGACGTACAAGGCCTGATTTGTCCTGATCCTCCGGGCCAAAGGCTTT
Source organism: Allorhizobium borbori (assembly GCF_014196535.1). GTDB lineage: Bacteria > Pseudomonadota > Alphaproteobacteria > Rhizobiales > Rhizobiaceae > Ectorhizobium > Ectorhizobium borbori. The sequence continues at coordinate 79,102 of NZ_JACIDU010000019.1, read as the reverse complement.
ACGACCTGCAATGCACCGCCGTGGATACTTCGTCCGCGTCGGTGCATTGCAGTCAAGGCCGGCCAGCGCAAGTCCCCACAATCCGTTCAAACATAAATCGTCCACAGTCGCGACTTAAGCAGAAATTTCGATCATTATCCCCTCATCACGCTATAAAGATTCGATTTCGCAACGGGAAGCTAAGCTGAATGCGCCTTGGATACGGTTTTATTGCTCTCATTCTTGCCATCGCTCCGCCGGCCTATGCGCTTGAAGCCGGGGCTTTACCGGTTCTGGCACCAAATGAGCAGCAGGCGCAGGCAGCGCATCTAAGCGCACAGTTCCTGACGCGGTATGCCTACAAGTCCGTTCCGCTCGACGACGCCTTGTCCGCGAAGATCATGGACCGGTTCATCAAGTCTCTCGATCCGGACCGCAACCTTTTCCTGCAAGCGGATATCGACGGGTTTATGGTCGACAGGACGAAGCTCGACGATGCCATCGCGCGTGAAGACCTGAGCATCCCGTTTTCGATTTTCAATGTCTATTCGCAACGGGTTACCGAGCGCATCAGCCATGCGCGCGATTTTCTCGGCCAGAACTTCGATTTTACCGTGCAGGAGAGCTATTCGCTGCCTGACGAAAACGGTACCTGGCCGAAAACGGAGGCGGAAATCAACGATCTCTGGCGCAAGCGGGTCAAGGCCGACTGGCTGCGGCTCAAGCTGGCGGGGCAGGGCAATGCGGCAATCCGGGAAACGCTCGATAAGCGCTACAAGAACATTCTGGCGCGTGTTCATACATACAAGAGCGATGACGTTTTCCAGTCGTTCATGGCCGCCTACACCACATCGGTCGATCCCCATACCGACTATTTCGGTGCGGCGGCTTCGGCCGACTTCGATATTTCGATGAAGCTTTCGCTGGTCGGCATCGGCGCGGTTCTGCAGGATCGTGATGGGTATACCACGGTGCGCGAACTTGTGGGCGGCGGCCCAGCACAATTGTCCGGCAAGCTTGCTCCCGGCGACCGTATCGTCGGTGTCGGTCAGGGCGAAGACGGCGCCATTCAGGATGTTGTCGGCACCCGTCTCGATGCCGTCGTGCAGTTGATCCGGGGAGCGAAGGATTCGGTCGTGCGCCTCGATATCCTGCCGGCGGATGCCGGGGAGGGTGGCAGCCACCGGGTGATCCGTCTCGTTCGGGACAAGGTCAATCTGGAGAAGCAGGCCGCGCAGAAGACGGTCCTTCCCGTCAACGATGATGGCGTCACGCGCAAGATCGGCGTGATTGCCCTGCCGACATTCTATGAGGATTTCGACGCGCGCCAGAAAAACGACAAGGACTATAAAAGCGCAAGCCGCGATGTGGCCCGGCTTCTGGGCGAACTGAAGCAGGAAAAGGTCGATGGCGTTCTGATCGACCTGCGGGACAATGGTGGCGGTTCACTCTCCGAGGCGATCGATCTGACAGGTCTGTTCGTCGGCAAGGGCCCGGTGGTTCAGCAGCGTAACGCGGAAGGCAAGATCAGGATCGAAAGTGACGACCTGCCCAAGCCTGTCTGGGACGGGCCTGTCGGTGTTCTTATCAACCGGGGTTCGGCATCGGCCTCCGAGATTTTTGCCGCGGCGATACAGGATTACGGCCGCGGTGTGATTATCGGTGAACCCAGCTTCGGCAAGGGCACGGTGCAAACGGTTGTCGATCTTGATCGGGTCGCAAAGAGCAACGAGCCCAAATTCGGCCAGTTGAAGTTTACTGTCGCCCAGTTCTTCCGTGTCGATGGGGGGACAACGCAGCTTCGTGGTGTTGCGCCCGATATCAGCTTGCCCGGTCTGACCGACCCCAAACTCCTTGGGGAGGCAAGCTACGACAATGCGTTGCCCTGGGCCCAGATCAAGCCAGCCAGCTACAAGATGGATACCAAAGTGACTGCCCTTCTGCCGGAACTGCAGAACCGGCATGCGGCTCGTGCGAAGCAGGACCCTGACTTCCAGCGCTTCATGGAGGACGTGGCAGAACTGAAGGCGCAGCGCGCCAAACGGACAGTCTCGCTTAACGAAGCCGAGCGCCGCAAGGAGCAGGCGGCTCTTGAAAATCGTCTGAAGGCTGGTGCGCAGGACAACTCCGATCCGCTTCGCCGGAAAGACGATGGTCTGCAGTCGGATGAGCGTGGTCTCATGGCGGATATTGCCATGGAAAATGCCCGCAAGAATGCAAAGGATGTCCTGAAAAACGCGGCGGCTTCCATCGTTGCCGATCAGGCCGAACTGCTGGCCCAGTCACGATAACATGCGGTTTGACCGCCATGGAAAAGCGCCGGAGAACGTTCCCTCCGGCGCTAAGGCTTGCCTGCCACTGCGGTATTGATTGGGGCGAAACCCGTTGCCATTTACACCCGATGCAGAGCCCCGGTTGCGGGTCCGACCGCGCCCTCAAGCCGTCTTGAGACGGGGCGCGTCGGTGGCGGTTGACGAAGTTGCCGTGTTCTTGTGGGAAACATTGAGACACTGCGCCACGATGTCATGGTTGAGCCACAGGACGGGACCGGCGGGTTCGGACGATGAGCCGAAGATGAGCTTGCCGGTTGCGTCGACGACCAGCGTGCTCAGGTGGTCGCTGATCAGCGCCTTGCCATCCTTGTGCATCTGCGTGATCTCATGCGACGTGCCGATGGTTAGGTCAGCCTGCGCCTGACTGTTAGGCATCGGCCATGCCGAGAAGCTGTAGAACGGGATCATCACGTCGCTGGCCTGCAAAGCGGTGATCTTTGCGATGACGTCCTCCATCGAGAAACCATCGGCCAGAAGCGCTTCACATGCCTGCCATTGCGCTTCCGCCCACGCACCGCCGCCTTCCTTGCGCAAGGCCAGAAGGAGAGGGATCAAGGGAAGCTCGATGCCCGTGAACACGTCGGAAGAATTGGTGCGGATCTCGGGGCAATTGTAGACGGTCGCCTTGATGCCGGCGTTCCACGCCTTCTTCGCGATGCCTTCCAGCCGCATTTTGGCATAACCCTGCGTGTAGTTTGTGTAGGTCTGCCAGCGATACTCGCCGTTCATGAGAATGCCGGTGCCGTGATACCCGTAAGCGGTGTAACGCACCTGGCCACCCGATGCCTCGACCCGCTCCCGGATCGCAGAACTCAGGTCGATGAGGTGGCCAAAGGTATCTGCGGATACCGCGTCGAAATTCTGAAGGATCAGTTTGCCGAGATCGCTGTCGAGCAGGGTCTGCGACGACATATGCCGCGCTCCCGTTCCCTTGTAGATGCGGTTGGCAAGCACCAGGAAGACTTTCGCCTTCGGAATGCCGCCAGCCATCGTATGGGCGAAGAACACATTGCGGCCAGCCGGGATCATGCCATCGAGAACGGCCATGACCTTGGAGACGGCATCGGTGAACCGCTGGGTTCCAACCTTACGGCATTCCTCGATATGGGCCCAATCCAGCTTGTCGCTTTCCCAGCTTGCGAGTGTCATGTCCGCGAGAAGATCGGTCGGTGTCGGGCTGCCGGCGGGTGCATCGAGATCGAAGCCGGCCATGACCGGGATGTTGATGATCTTGCCACCCAGCCGGGCTTCGGCAGCGGCAAGTTCCTCAGCATCCAGCGGTCTCAGCGCGTTATTCTCGTCGCGGCGACCGACCGTGATCCCGATGATCTCCATTTCCGCCTTTCGGGCTTCTTCGAGAAGGCCCGTCGCATAGCCACGGCCGAAAAGCTCACCGAAGAGGACAAAAATGTCGCCCTTACGAAACACGCGGTTCTCAGGAAGTTGCTGCAGAGCGATCGGGTTTTTCATGGGATACGTTCTTCTATCAGGCGTCGACGACCAGTTCAGATCATTATTGATCCCTTAATGACTGTATTGGCGCGGTACAGGAACTCATTTTGCGTGACAGAGCATTGCAGAACGTGAACCTTGCCTCTTCAGCGGAGGTAAGTTGTTGTATTTTATGATTATTATGAATGCGCAAGCGGTCGTGAAAAAATTGTGCCACCCGGCCGGCGCGGTGACGCATGAGGTTCCGAAAAGATTGTTTCAGCGTTGCGTGGCGCGCCTGACGATTCGATGCCTTGCGAGTGAAGCCCCGTTTCGCCGGGGCTTCACTCTCGCACAATGATCAGACCGGGTCGGTCGCGGTCAGAGCCGTGTAGATCTCCGGCCGGCGATGCAGGCGGAAATTGAAGATGTTGGCGCGGATTTCCGTGCAGCGGTCGAGATCGCAATCATGGACGACCAGTTCGTCGCCAAGCGTGCTGGCCATGGCGACGATCTCGCCTGTCGGGGCGATGATGCAGCTTTGGCCGATAAGATCGCAGCCTTCTTCCTTACCCGCCTTTGCGACGCCGATGATCCACATGCCGTTCTGGTAAGCGCCGGCCTGCATGCACAGGTGGTTGTGAAAACATTGCAGGTGGTCGTGTTCCGGCGCCAGTGGGTAATGGACTGGCGTGTTATAGCCGATCAATACCATTTCGGCGCCGCGCAGAGCCAGTTCGCGGTAGGTTTCAGGCCAGCGGCGGTCGTTGCAGATGGCCTGCCCGATCTTGCCACCAAAGGCGTCGGCGGTGGAAAAAGGCTCCATGCCCGGCTCGAAATAGCGCTTCTCAAGGTGCTGGAAGGCGCGCCAGGGCTCGTTGTTCTTGTGGCCCGGCAGGTGAATCTTGCGGTAGCGGTGAACGATGCCTCCGGCCTTGTCGACCACGATGGAGGTGTTGTACCGGTGCAGAACGCCATCTTCCTCGACCATTTCCGCATAGCCGAAGGAGAAGCCGATCCCCAGCACTTTTGCGCGTTCGAAGAGCGGCGCGGTGGCGGCATTGGGCATCGAACGCTCGAAGAAAGTGTCCACCTCGGCCTGATTTTCCATGAACCAGCGCGGAAAGAACGTCGTCAGCGCCAGTTCCGGATAAACTATGAGGTCGCAGCCGCGAGCGGCGGCTTTTTCCATGAGCGCGAGCATTCGCGCAACGACGCTTTCACGACTTTCCGCGCGGTCGATGGGGCCAAGCTGGGCGGCGGCGGTAACGACGATTCTGCTCATCGGGTCTCTTCTCCATTCGTAGGCAGGGCCTGCTTCAGTGTGACCTGAAGCAGCACGTTCGCGCCGTTGGCGAGATCTGCTGCTGCCGTAAATTCCGTAATGTTGTGGCTGATGCCGTTGACGCTCGGCACGAAAATCATGGCGGCCGGTGCAATGCGGGCAATCATCTGGGCATCGTGGCCGGCACCGGAAAAAAGCCGGCGTGTGGAAAGACAGAGCGCCCTGGCCGTTTCGTCCACCTGATCGATCAGCACCGGGGCGAAATCGACCGGCTCGAAACGGGCGAGACTGCGGGTTTCGAAGGTAACGTTCTCTTCGTCCGTCACGGTTTCGATAAGCGCCGCCAGCCGCGCTTCGGCCTGCTTCAACAGCGTTTCATCCGGGTTGCGAAGGTCGACCGTCATCACCGCCTTTTGCGCGACGACGTTGACGAGGTTCGGCGAAAGCGTCAGCACCCCCACGGTGCCGACCTGATCACCGCCCATTTCGCGCACGAAAGCACCAACACCCGCAGCAATGCGGGCGGCGGCAAGCCCCGCATCACGGCGCAGGCGGATCGGCGTCGTGCCGGCATGGGAGGACCTGCCATTCAGCGTGATCTCCGTCCAGGAAATGCCCTGCACGCCCATCACCGTGCCAATCCCGATCTTCTCGTCCTCAAGGATCGGTCCCTGTTCGATGTGAAGCTCGAAATAGGCAGCGATCTCCTTCGGGCCGTGGCCGGTGCCGGCATAACCGATGGCGGTGAGTTCGTCGCCGAGCCGCTTGCCGTCGATGGAAACGATGTCGAGCGCTTCCTGCAGATGCAGCCCACCCACAAAAACGAGACTGCCGAGCATGTCGGGCGCGAAACGTGACCCTTCCTCGTTGGTGAAGGCCGCGACGGCAATGGGAAGCTCCGTCTCGACGCCGGCGTCGTTCAGTGTGGCGATCACCTCGAGACCAGCGAGAACGCCGAGCGCCCCGTCATAAAGCCCGCCAGTAGCGACCGTATCGATATGTGAGCCGAGCAATACCGCGGGGCCTTCGCGGCGCGCCTTGCGGGTGCCGAAAATATTGCCAATGGCGTCAACGGTGACGTCTAGGCCAAGCGCCGTCATTTCGGCCACGAGATGGTCGCGGCCTAGTTTTTCCGATGGCGTCAGTGCCAGACGGCAGACGCCGCCGCCTTCCAGCGCGCCTATGCCGCCCAGCCGTTCGATGCGGGCGACGAGACGGGCGGGATCGATACGAAGAGAGCCGGGCATCATGCCGAGGCCTCGACGTCGCGGCCGCTGCGACCGACAATGGCGGTGTAGAGATCGGGATCGGTGTCGCCCTCGCTGCCGAAGCACAGGATGACGGAGTTTTCGTCAAGGCCAAGCGCCGCGCGCCAGTCCGGGTGAGCGGCGGCGGTCAGAAAGCCGGCGAGACCCGCTACGCCGCTTTCGCCGCCGACCAGTGTCGCGCCGGCCTTGCCGGAAGCCAGAAGCCGCATGGTTTCGGCGGCGGCGGCGTCGGGAATGGCGATGAAGGCCGCGACGCCGCCGGCAAGGATCGGCCAGGCGATGATCGAAGGCTCACCACAGGCAAGGCCCGCCATTATAGTATCGAGATCGCCGCCAACAGCGGTCGGTGCACCGGCCACGGCGCTTTCCAGCAGGCAGGCGGCCGTATCTGGTTCTACGACGACGACGGTTGGTGCTTCCGCGCCGAGGGTTTCCCAGAAATGGGCAGTAACGGCGGCGGCGAGACCGCCAACCCCGCCCTGAATGAAGATGTGGGTGGGCTTGACACCACCTAATTGACGAGCAGCCTCGTCCGCCATCACGCTGTAGCCTTGCATGACATTGCGCGGCACGTCCGTGTAACCGGGATAAGAGGTGTCGGACACCACATGCCAACCGTGTTCAGCGGCCATGCGCGCGGCTTCGCGTACGCTGTCGTCGTAATTGCCACGGGTGCGGATCACCTCCGCGCCATAGCTGGCAATCGCCGCCTTGCGCGCCTCGGATACGGTTTCGTGGATGAAGATCACCGCCTTGCAACCGAACATGCGCGCGCCCCAGGCCACGGAGCGGCCGTGATTGCCATCCGTTGCACAGGTAACCGTCACGGCGGAAACGATGTCGCCGTAACGGCCTGAAAGAATGTCTTCCGGATCTGGGGTCCCGCCGGTCTTTTCCGCAATCATGGCGGCAAGCAGACGGTAGACCGCATAGGCACCACCGAGCGCCTTGAAGGAGCCGAGGCCGAAGCGTCCAGCCTCGTGCTTGTAGAGGATGCGAGCGACACCTGTTTGCGCGGCAAGGCTGTCGAGCGAAACCAGCGGCGTTGCGGCATAGGCCTTCCAGGCCGAAATCGCCGCCTGGGCCTCTTGTCCCGCGGCAAGCGACAGGACAGGTTTGAACGTGTCGGGGTAGGGGCCTTTGGGTGCCGGGTGACCCTTTACCAGACGGGCTTTGACAGAAGAGAACGGGGAGACCATCGTGCGGAGATTCCAAATGCGGGAAAACTGTGCCAAAGGATAGCCGCTGATTGCGTCCAGTCAACACGAAATGAAAAAGAATTTTCGTAATTTTGATTTTATGAAAATGGAGATGAGATGAGTGAGCAGGAAGACAGTCGTCCGATCGATGTGCGGATCATGGCGATCTATGACGAGTTGACGGCCAGTGAGCGGCGTCTGGCGGCGGTGGTGATGGAGGCGCAAACCAATCTTGCGAGCTTCACTGCCGGTGAGTTGGCGGCCAAGGCCGATATCTCCAACGCCACGGCGGCGCGCTTCTTCAAGCGGCTGGGCTATGCCAGCTATAACGATGCCCGCATGCATGCCCGACAGGCGGAAGACTGGGGCTCGCCGCTCTACGAACTGACGGGAACGGGCCGCAAGCGTCTGGCGCCCGGCGATTTCGGCCTGCATATCGCCCAGGATCTCCAGAACCTGACGCGTACGGCCGAAATGCTGAGTGAAGCGGATCTGGAAGAGGCGACGCGCATTCTGGCCGGCGCGAAGCGTGTTTTTGTCGTCGGTTTCCGCAATTCCATGGCGCTGGCCAATTATGCGCGGGGCCTGCTGACCAATATCCGTCCGGATGTGCAGCTTCTGCCGCTGGCCGGGACGTCGATGGGTGAGGAGTTGGCCGGCATTGGTGCGCGGGACGTGTTTCTGGTGCTGGGTTTTCGCCGCAGGCCCCTGCTTTTGCGGGAAATCATGGCGGTCGTCCGGGAAGCTGGCGCGGCCTCTGTTCTCATCACGGACATGACGGCGGCCCGCACTGCGCAATTGGCGACAATTACGTTGCGTTGCCATAATCGCGGCCACTCGATGTTCGATAGTTATGCGGCGCCGATGAGCGTCATCAATTACCTCTGTTCGGCGGTCAGTCAGGCTCTGGGCGATGCGGCGGTGGAGCGACTCGCGGAGATCGAGGCGCTTCATGATCGCCTGGATCAACTCGCGGGTCCCGTGCAGGCCAGAAAGATGCTCAAAGAATAGTCATTTGATGAAAAATGAAACGTAATTTTCATCTTGCGCAAAATATGAAAATGTTTTTTTATTTCGGTCGAGCCGGACACGAAGCCGGACGCCTGTTCAACGGTCTCTCAGAGGGGACCCCACAAGGACCGAGCCCATGAATTTTCAAATCAACCGTCGTGGACTTTTGAAAACCGCCGCTGCCGGTGCTGCCTTTGGCGCGTTGCAGCCTTTCAACCGCGCTTTCGCGGCCACCGATCTCGTCTGGATGACCTGGGAGAACCTGGCCAAGGACGATTACCTCGCCGCCTTCCTGAAGGGGGGCGATGTCTCCCTCACCAAGAATTTCATCGGCACGGATGACGAACAGTTCGCCAAGCTGCGCGCCGGTGGCGCCTCTTCCGTCGATCTGATTACGCCCGGCCTCGACAAGGTGGAATACTACGTGGCCTCCGATCTGCTGCAGCCGATCGATTTCGCCAAGGTGCCGAACGCAGCCCTGCTCTACGACACCTTCAAGAAGACCGACCTCGGCAAGAAGGACGGCAAGACCTACGGCATTCCCTTCTATTGGGGCATCAACCCCATCGTCTATCGCGCCGACCTGATGGACGGGGAGCCGGACTGGTCCGTCTTCTTCGAGGGCGACAAGTACAAGGGCAAGCTGGCCATGCGCGACTACGCGCTCGAAGGCATCATGATCGCGGCCCTTTATCTCGGCATCCCCAAGGACAAGATGTTCGACATGGATGACAAGGAACTGGCCGAAGTGAAGAAGGCGCTCCTTGCCCAGAAGAAGCTGCTGCGCACCTACTGGAACTCCATCGGCGATCTGACCAACCTGTTCGCTTCCGGCGAAGTAGTCTGCGCCTTCTCGTGGGTCCCTCCCTATTACGACCTTTCCGCCCGCGGCCTGAAGATGGGGATGGCCAAGCCCAAGGCCGGCGTCATCGGCTGGTGCGATACGATTGCCGTGCCGAAGGGTGTGGAAGGCGAGAAGCTCGACAAGGTGTTCAGCCTCGTCAATTACCTGCTCGGGCCGGAATATGGTGAAAAGCTTGCCTTCGGCGGTCCCTATGCACAGGGCACTTCGGCGGCACTCGACAAGCTGCCCGATGAGCAGAAGGAAAAGATCTTCGTCAAGGATCTCTCCATCATGGACAGCTTCGTCTGGAAGAAGAACCCGGCCCGTTACAATGACTGGGTTGCGCTCTGGAACGAAGTGAAGGCGAGCTGATCATGATTGCCGCAGATCGGGCCAAGGATACGAGCGGGCAGGAAAACCGCCCCCTTCTTCAGGGCATCGCCGTTCACAAGGACTATGGCGGGGTTCATGCCGTTCGCGGTGTGGACTTCCGCATCGCTCCCAACAGCTATGTGACCCTGCTCGGACCCTCCGGCTGCGGCAAGACATCCCTGCTGCGGATGATCGGTGGCTTCGAGGCGCTCTCTTCGGGCGTTCTCGAACTCGACGGGCAGTCGCTTGCCGGCGTTCCCGCCAGCAAGCGACCGGTCAACACCGTCTTTCAGAACTATGCGCTCTTCCCGCATCTTTCGGTGCAGGAAAATGTCGGCTTCGGTCTTGCCTATCGCAGGCTTTCGAAGGGGGATATGGCGTCGCGCGTCGAAGGCGCGTTGTCGCAGGTGCAGATGACACCCATGGCGAAGCGCCGCCCCCGCCAGCTTTCCGGCGGGCAGCAGCAGCGCGTGGCGCTCGCTCGCGCCATCGTCAACGAGCCACGCCTTCTGCTTCTGGACGAGCCGCTTTCGGCGCTCGACCGGCGCATGCGCAAGGATATGCAGATCGAGCTGAAAGACCTTCAGCGTCGGCTCGGCATGACCTTCCTGCATGTAACGCATGATCAGGAGGAGGCCTTTGCCCTCTCCGACGAAATTATCGTGATGAACAATGGCCGGATCGAGCAACAGGCTTCGCCCGCGGAAATCTACCGCCGCCCGGCCAGTGCCTATGTCGCTGATTTCATCGGCGGCGCCAATCTTGCGCCGGGCACGATCCTGGGGGCTGTGGGAGAGGCTGCGGTGATCGATACGCCGCTCGGCCGGTTCGAGTGCCCCGCTGTCGCAGGCCTGCGCGATGGCGACAAGGCTGTGCTCTGTATCCGGCCCGAACTGTTGCGTCTTCAGGCGGGCGAGGATGGTTTCGAGGTGGTGGTTACCCACACCGTCTTCCGGGGCGCGGAGTGGCTGGTCGAAGCGAAAGCGTCCGGTGACATCACGATCTCGCTGATCGTCGATGACCCGGAGCCGCCGGCCGTTGGCAGTGCGGTGCGTCTGGGTTTCGATCCCACGCGCGCCTGGATCGTTGCTGCTTCGGCGGGGGGCTGACGCATGGCCCGTTCGCGTACCGGCTTCTGGCTTTCCGTTCCCGTCTATGCGGCGGTTGTGGCGCTTTGCGTCGCGCCGCTTCTCATTCTGCTCGCCTATTCCTTTTTTCAGGTGTCTTTCGTCGCCGTGCTCAAGGAGCCGACCCTGAAGAACTATGTGAGGATCGTCGGCTCGGACACTTATCGCTGGCTGATCCTGAAGGCTTTCGGGTCCGGCTTGATGGTTGCGGCAATCACGGCTGTGATCGGCTATCCCGTCGCCTGGTTCATCGCCAAGCGCGTCGTGGCAGCCAAGTCCGCATTCCTGACGCTGCTTCTGGTGCCCCTGTACACCGGCGATCTCGTGCGTATTTTTGCCTGGCGCATGCTGCTCGGCGCGGAGGGGGTTCTGAATACGTTTCTGATGGCGTTCGGCGCCATTCGCGAACCGATCGGCGCGCTGCTCTTCTCTTCGCTCGCCACCCATATCGTACTGACCTACAACTATCTGCCGTTCATGGTGCTCGGTCTTTGGCTTGCCTTCGAGGCGCTGGATGACCGGCTGGTCGAGGCCGCCGCCGATCTGGGTGCCGGTGCCGTATCCACCTTCCGCCGGGTGACGCTGCCGCTCACCGTGCCGGGGCTCGTCGCCGGCTCCATGATGGTGTTTGTCATGGTCGTCGGCGATTATCTGACGCCGCAACTGGTGGGCGGTGCATCCGGCATCACCATCATCAGTGCTATCAACGATCTTTTCGGCACGGCCTTCGACTGGCCGCTCGGCTCGGCCATTGCCTGGACCATGCTGGCTATTCTGGCGCTCGCCTTTGCCGGTGCCGCCATCGTTATCAATCGGTCGTCGCTCGGCAAGGCGCTTGCGGCAGGGGAGGCCTGAGATGCGGCGCGGCGGTTTTCCTCTCCTGTGGGTCTGGCTCGTTTACGGCTTCATGTATCTGCCGATTGCAGTCATTGCCCTGTTTTCCTTCAATGCGTCCGAAATCATCGCCTTTCCCCTGCAGGGTTTTACCCTGCACTGGTTCGGGCAGGTGCTCGCCGATGCCCGCCTCGGCAAGGGGCTTGGCCTTTCCTTTCTGGTATCCGTCCCAGTGGCCGCGCTCGCAACGCTGTTCGGCGCCATGGCGGCACTGGCACTGACGCGCTATCCTTTGCGTGGCCGTGGCGTGCTCTTCGCCGTCATCCTGCTGCCCTTCCTCATTCCGAAGGTCATTCTGGCGGTGGCACAGCTCATTCTCCTGTCTGAACTCAAGATCGAGCGCAGCCTCGCGACGATCATTGCCGGGCAGGCGATCATCATCCTGCCGTTCACCACGCTCATCATCGCTTCGGTGCTGGTGCGCATCGACCGGCGGCTGGAAGAGGCTGCGGCCGATCTCGGGGCGAGTGGCTGGAGCACTTTCCGGCGCGTGACATTGCCGCTGATGAAGAACGGACTGACCGCAGCCTGGTTCATCGCCTTCGTGCTGTCGTCATCGGAATATGTCCTGACCTCGTTCCTCAGCGGTCGTTACCAGCCGCTTTCGATCCTCGTTGCCTCGGACTTCCGCTTCAACATTTCACCGGCGCTGAATGCGCTGGCGCTGATGATCGTCGCCGTCAACCTCGCCTTCATCGCCATTGGCGAGTTTATCCGGTTGCGGTCGAAACAAGCATAGGGAAACAATCGACATGGCTGATTTCGATCTCGTTATCCGTGGCGGCACCTGCGTGACGGCGGCCGATACGTTCCGGGCCGATGTGGCGATCCGCGACGGCCGCATCGTTGCGACCGGGGAGAATCTCGGTTCGGCGGCAAAGGTCATCGACGCCTCCGGCCTGCTGGTCATGCCGGGCGGCATCGACAGCCATGTGCATCTTGCCCAGCACGCCCCGGTCGGCGCGCCCCAGATGGCCGATGGCTTCGAAACAGGAACCCGTTCGGCTATTGCCGGTGGCACGACCACGGTTCTCTCCTTTGCCGTGCAGCCGCGGGGTGCCGGCCTTCGCGAGAGTGTTCTGGATTACCATACGCTGGCCGACGGCAAGGCCTATTGCGATTACGGATTCCATCTCATCATCACCGACCCGACACCCAACGTGCTCGGACAGGAACTGCCGGCACTCGTCAAGGATGGATACACCTCGTTCAAGGTGTTCATGACCTATGACGACATGGTGCTTGATGACCGGCAACTTCTCGATGTCTTCGATTGCGCGCGCGGTTGCGGTGCGCTCGTCATGGTTCATTGCGAAGGCTATGACGCCATCCGTTACATGACCGAGAAGCTGGAACGGGCCGGCAAGACCGCACCCTATTACCACGGCGCATCCCGCCCGCAGGTGGTGGAGAGGGAGGCCGCACACCGGGCCATCAGCCATGCCGAACTGGTGGATGTGCCGATCATGATCGTCCACGTCTCCGGGCGGGAGGCGATGGAGCAGATCCGCTGGGCGCAGCAGAAGGGCCTGAAGATCTACGGCGAGACCTGCACGCAGTACATTGCCCTGACGGCGGACGACATGAAGGGTCTCAACATGGACGAGACCGGCGGTAAATATGTCTGTTCGCCGCCACCGCGTGATCATGCAAGCTGGGATGCGATCTGGGAAGGCATTCGCGGCGGCGTGTTCCAGACTTTTTCCTCGGATCATTGCCCCTTCTTCTGGGAAGGTCCGGATGGCAAGCAGAACCCTAAGGCGAAGACCTCTTTTCGCTGGGTGCCGAACGGCATTCCGGGCGTCGAGAACCGTTTGCAGGTCTTCTTCTCAAAGGGGGTCAGCGAAGGCCGGATCACGCTGAACGAGTTTGTGGCGCTGACCTCTACCAACCACGCCAAGATGTACGGGCTTTACCCGCGCAAGGGCTCCATCGCGCCGGGTTTCGACGCCGATATCGTGTTGTGGGACGCCAACCGCGAGGAGACGATCAGTCAGTCGCTGATGCACCATGCCGCCGACTATACGCCCTATGAAGGGCTGAGGGTAAAGGGTTGGCCGGTGATGACCATACTTGGCGGCAAGGTCGTATGCGAGGAAGGGCGCATTACCGGAGCACCCGGTCAGGGCCAATTCCTGCCCCGCGCCCTCTCTCCTTTTGCCCAGGTCCCGGGTGGCTTGTAACTGCTCGGCGCCAAACCGGTAATACCGCCAACCCTATAGTGCGTCGCGGTAGATTGACTGTACGTCGTCCAGGTCCATGTCGCGCGGGTTCGCGGCGATGAGGCGGCTGATCTTTTCCACGACCTCACGGGCCATGTCCGGGATCGCGGCTTCTGTTACGCCAAGCTTCGACAAGCGTGTTTCAAGCCCGCTTTCGGCGAACATGGCTTCCAGTTCATCGATCATCGCAGCGGCAGCCTGCCCGGGCGAAATGAAATGCCGGCCGGGCAGCACATGAGTTGCGAGGCGGGCGTATTCGTTTTCCGCCGCCGGCATGTTGAAGCGGAAAACCCGTCCCATCACGAGCGCGTTGGCATGGCCGTGCGGTACGTGGAAGCCCGTGCCAAGCGGGTAGGAGAGGGCGTGAACTGCGCCGACACTGGCGTTGACGAAGGCCATGCCGGCCAGGGTCGCGCCCAGCAGCATCTGCTCGCGTGCGGCAAGATCGGACGGCACGTCGAGAACGCGGCGGAAATTTCCGGCCAGAAGCGTCAGCGCCTTTTCGGCCATTGTGTCGGCCAGCATGTTCTTGCGGGTCCGGCTCGTCGAGGCCTCGATGGCATGCACCATCGCATCGAGCGCGGTCGCTGCCGTGATGTGCCGGGGCATTCCAAGTGTCAGGGTTGCATCCAGAAGGGCGATATCCGGCAGCAATTGCGGCGCATAGATCGCCTTTTTCTCATGGTTGTCCGAGGTTACGACAGAGACCCATGTGACTTCGGAGCCGGTGCCGGCGGTGGTTGGAACCTGAACGAGCGGCATGCGCCGTCCCGTCGCCTTGTCGGTACCGATCATGTCGTCAAGCGGTTGGCCGGTGCGGGCCGCAAGCGCCACCAGCTTGGCTGTATCCAGCGAACTGCCGCCGCCAAGACCGACGATCCCGTCCGCGCCGAAGCCTCGCGCCATGTCGACCGCACGGTTTACCACCGCCATGGGCGGATCGGCCTGCACATCGGCGAAAATCTCGGCGGTCAGGTCGACCGCTACCAGAGAGGCACGGGCCCGTTCGGCGAAACCGCAGGCGACCATGCCGGGGTCGCACACAACCAGAGCCCGCGTCACGCCAAGGCCTGCCATCAACGTGCCCAGATCATCCAGTCCGCCAGCCTTCAGAATGAGGCGCGGTGTCGTCATGAATTCGAAGCTCAATGTTACCTCCCTTGAGCACTGATTGCGGCGCGATGCGCCTTTCTCCGGCGATCGGTTGCGTCTCTTCCCCGCAACTTTCGCCACCTGTCACGACCTGAATTGTCAGGCCAGTTTCGCCACGTCGGGTTTCTCTGCGGGGCTGTCGAGATAAAGCCGCAGCCGTTCGCGGGCGTTTCTCAGGTGACGCTCGGCCTCGAAACTTGCCCGCTCCGGATTGCCCTGCTCAATGGCCTCGTAAATCGCCTTGTGTTCGTTCTGCACGTCCTGCATCAGGTCGGCGAGATGCATCTTCGTGTTGGCGCGGGCCTGGCGGATGACCTGCCGGGCGCCGAATTCCAGATGCTTGCAGAGCGCCACGAAATGCGGATTGTGGGTAGCCGCGACGATGGCGTCGTGAAAGGCATAGTCCTCCTCATCACCCAGCCGGTCGCTGGCGATCGCATATTCCATGCCGATCAGCGCGCGCTTGATCTTCTTCAGATCCTCGGGTGTGCGTTTTTCGGCTGCAATACGGGTTGCCGCCACCTCGATCGTCACCAGAAGCTCCATGAGTTGGTCGAGCGAACGGGTTTCACCCACCACGACTGGCTGGACGCGAAACGCCCGCGTGCCGCTTTCATCGACGACATACACACCGCTACCGGCGCGGGCCTCCACCAACCCCTCCAGCTTTAACTGTGAGAGCGCCTCGCGCACGACGGGTCGGCTTACGGCATATTCGGCCGAAAGCTCTCGTTCGCTCGGCAGTTTGGCGCCGACCGGAAACTCGTTGACGCTGATGCGTCGCTCCAGATCCCGAGCGATTTCCTGCGGCAGATGGCCAGACGTTTTTTTCATCAATCACCTTTCCGGCCAGCCGGATAATACCGGTGGTATTCGTGACAAAGGATGCTGAAACCGGTCTAACAAGTCAACCCAACACCGGTCAAACTCGACGCCAACAGCGTGGTTTCGGGCATGGTATGTCACGTCGTGATGTACGAAAAACAATACATAAACAAATACTAAATGGAAATTTCAATTTTGGTATTACTTCTTTGTTGACTGGTAAGGCCAGTTCAGTTTAGGACTCTGCGCAACGGAAGACGGAGGGGTCTTCCAGTCCCTGAGGAGGAAAGCATGACTTTCAACGCATTTCTGCGTGCGGGCGTCGCCTGCGCCACCATCGCTCTGGCTGGAGCCGCTGCAGCGGAGCCGCTCAAGATCGCGCTTGTCGAAACTCTATCCGGCCCGCAGGCCTCCACCGGTCTGCTCTATCGCACGGCCGTTCAGTACCAGATCGGCAAGATCAACGCGGCGGGCGGTTTCAACGGCGAGAAGATCGCGCTTGTCGAATATGACAATCAGGGCGGCCCGGTGGGCGCGGCGGATCGGGTAAAGGCAGCCATCGCCGATGGCGCGCAGATCATCCTTCAGGGATCGTCGTCGGCTGTCGCCGGCCAGATCACCGAAGACGTGCGCAAGTTCAACCTGCGCAACAAGGGCAAGGAAGTCCTTTACCTCAATCTCGGCGCCGAAGCGCTCGAACTCACGGGTGCGAAGTGCCACTTCTACCACTTCCGCTTCAGCCCCAACGCTGCCATCCGGTTCAAGACGGTTGCGCTCGGCATGAAGGGCAAGGGCATTCTTGGCACGCGCGCCTATGCCATTGACCAGAACTATTCCTGGGGTGTGGACGTGGAGAACACCGTTGTCGCCAATGCCAAGGAGATCGGTTACGAGGTCGTCGACAAGACCCTGCACGAGGTCAACAAGATCCAGGACTTCTCGCCCTATGTCGCGAAGATCCAGGCCGCCAATGTCGATACCGTCTTCACCGGCAACTGGTCGAACGACCTGCTTCTGCTGATGAAGGCCGCCAGTGGCGCGGGCCTCAAGGCGCGCTTTGCCACGGCCTTCCTCGACCAGCCAGGCAATATCGGCAATGCCGGCGCAATCGCTGAAGGCCATGTCGTATCGACACCCTTCAACCCGGAAGCCAACGGCGACGCCACGAGGGTCTTTGCCGAGGACTACAAGGCCGTGACCGGCCACTACCCGGCCTATGTCGAGCCCGCCGCCGTCTTCGGCCTGATGCTGTTCGGCGAAGCGCTCAAGGATGTGAAGCTCGACGGCGGCAAGATCGACACGACAAAAATCGCCCTGTCGATCGAAAAGGCCACGGTCAAGACGCCGATGGGCGACTATTCCATGCGCTCCGACGACCATCAGGCCCAGTTCCCGATGGTGGTGCAGACGGTGTCGAAGGAAGCGAAGGTCAAGGCGGACGGCACCGAGTTCGGCTTCCTGCCCATCAAGTCCTTTACCGGTGCCGAGTCCATCGATCCCGTGCAGTCCACCTGCTCGATGCAGCGTCCGGGCTGATCGCAAACTCCTCCTCCCGGTGGTGTGGGGCCGGACGTTCGCTTGCGGGCGAACGGCCCCGCCTGCCGCGCGGCGTCTTTAATCACGGACCGGACAATGGATCAGATACTTTTTGCCCTCCTTAACGGAGCGATCTACGGGCTGCTGCTCTTCATGGTGTCGGCAGGTCTCACCCTCATCTTCGGCATGATGGGCGTTCTGAACTTTGCCCACGCTTCGTTCTACATGCTCGGGGCTTATCTCGCCTACACGCTGCAGCCGCTCACCGGCTTCTGGCTGGCCATCATCCTTGCTCCGCTCATCGTTGCGGGCCTGGGCATTCTGGTGGAGCGGGTCATACTGCGCCGCGTGCATGCCTATGGTCATGCCCACGAGCTTCTGGTCACGTTCGGTCTCTCGGTGGTCATCGCCGAGATCATCAAGATCTTCTATGGCAATTTCCCCGTCGAATACCGGGTGCCCGCCGAACTCCAGTTCTCCGCCTTCGAGATCGGCGGCGGCAGCTATCCCTTCTATCGCCTGTTCATGGGCGGCGTCGCGCTGATGATGTTCGCCCTGCTTTACCTTATGCTGACCCGCACCCGCATCGGCATCGTCGTGCGCTCGGCCATCTACCGTCCGCGCATGGTCGAGGCGCTTGGTCACAACGTGCCGATGGTGTTCATGGGTGTCTTCGGCGTTGGCGCCTTTCTCGCCGGTCTGGCTGGTGCGGTGGCCGGTGCGTTCTACACCACCAATCCCAACATGGCGCTTGAACTCGGTGTCATGGTCTTCGTGGTGGTGGTCGTCGGTGGCCTCGGTTCGCTCGGCGGCGCCATGATCGCTTCGTTGCTGATCGGCGTCGTCACCTCGCTTGCTGTCGGTGTGAAAGTGTCCATCGCCAGCCTTCTCGATTTCATCGGGCTCGGTGATCTCGCCCGCGATGTCGGCGGCATCTTCGTCCTCGAACTGTCGAGCGTCGCCGCGACGCTGCCGTTCTTCCTCATGCTTCTCGTGCTTCTGGCGCGGCCCAGCGGCCTTTTGGGCGAGAAGGAATAAGTCATGACCCTCAAGCGCTCCCTTCTCGTTCTTGCCGTGGTCGCTGTTCTGGCCGTGCTGCCCTATCTCGTCTCGGAATCCATGACGAATGCAGCGATCCAGATGTTGATCGCCGCCCTCTTCGCCTCGGCCTTCAGTCTGCTGTGCGGTCAGGCCGGCATGCTGTCCTTCGGCCACGCCGCTTATTTCGGGCTTGGCTCGTTCGCCGCCGTCCATGCCATGAACGCCTTCAATGGCGAGGGGCTGCTGCCGACCCCGCTCATCCCGCTGGCGGGCGCGGGCATCGGTCTTCTTGCCGGTATCGGTGCGGGTTGGTTCTCGACCAAGCGGGCCGGGGTTTATTTCGCGATGATCACGCTGGCGCTCGCCGAACTGCTGCACGCACTTGCACCCCATCTCAAGGACACGTTTGGTGGCGAAGCCGGCATTTCATCCTTCCGCATGGCGGCCTGGGGCTTCGACTTCGGCTCGACCATCCAGGTCTATTACCTGGTGCTGGCCTGGGTCGTCGGTTCCATTCTGCTCCTCTATCTCCTGACGCTGACCCCGTTCGGCCGCCTGACGCTCGGCCTGCGCGAGAACACCCACCGCCTGCGTTTCCTCGGCTACAATACCCACGCTTTGGGCACGGCGGTCTTCACCATCTCGGCCATGTTCGCAGGGATTGCCGGTTCTCTTCAGGCCGTGAACATTGAAGCCGCCAACTATGTCGTCTTCGATGCAGGGATTTCGACGACGGTCGTTCTCAACAGCTTCATCGGTGGCGTCGGCACATTCTTTGGTCCGGCCATCGGTGCCGCGGTCATGACCTTCTTCGGCCATGTCACCTCTGACATGACGCGCACCTGGCTGCTTTATCAGGGACTGATCTTCGTGCTGGTCATGATGTTCCTGCCGCGTGGCATCGTCGGTGAGGCCGCCGAATGGCTGAAGAACCGCAAATCACGACATCTTGCCATCGGGCCGCTGTTTTTCCGTCTGGCCGGGCTCGTGCTGATCGCGTTCGGCGCCATCGCCGCCATCGAACTCGCCCAGCGCTTCTTCTCCAGCGATTACAAGGCGACCGTCTCGCTCGGCAACTGGCCGCCGGTCACCTTCCTCGGTCGCGAGTGGCTACCGTTTGCGGCGACCACCTGGATCGTGCCGCTTGCCCTGCTTGGCGCCGGCGTCGCTCTCACCCTCATCGTCAACCGTCACACGGCCAAGGCCGCGGGAGAGGCATGATGACGAAAGACATTCTCCGTCTCGAAGACCTCAACAAGTCCTTCGGTCCGGCCCATATCATCCGGGGCGTGAACCTGGCCGTGCACGAGGGCGAGCGCCATGCGGTGATCGGTCCGAACGGCGCGGGCAAATCGACGCTCTTCCACCTCATTTCCGGGCAGTTCGCGCCGAGCAGCGGTCGCATCGTGCTGGATGGTGAGGAGATCGGCGGACTGGAGCCAGCAACCGTCAACCGCAAGGGGCTGGCCCGCTCTTTCCAGATCACCAACATCTTTCCCGGCCTCACGGTGTTCGAGAACATCCGGCTTGCCGTCATGCGCCGGCACAATGTCCAGTTCGTTCTCTGGCGCCCGGTGTCGGGGCTGAAGAAAGTCAGCGCCGAGGTCGAGACGCTACTGGAACAGGTGCGTCTCACGGCGCGGGCGCAAACGCTTGCCAGCCAGCTTTCCTATTCGGAACAACGCTCTCTGGAGATCGGCATGACGCTCGCCTCCGATCCGCGCGTCATCATTCTCGACGAACCGATGGCCGGCATGTCGCAGGAGGAGACGGATTACACCGTCGGCCTCATCCGCGAGATCACCAAGGGCCGGACGCTGATGATCGTGGAGCACGACATGGATGTCGTGTTCACGCTGGCCGACCGCATTTCGGTGCTGGTCTATGGCGAGATCATCGCCACCGGAACGCCGAAGGAAATCCGCGAGAACGCCCGCGTTCGCGAGGCCTATCTGGGTGAGGAGGTGCATTAATGACCGCGTCGTCCGACATCATGCTGGATGTGCGTGATCTTCACGCCCATTACGGCAAGAGCCACATTCTTCAGGGCGTCAGCTTCAACCTGCGCCGGGGCGAGGCGATCAGCCTGCTTGGCCGCAATGGTTCCGGCCGCTCCACCACCATGAAGGCGATCATGGGGCTCGTTTCGCCGACCGGTGGCGAAGTGCTGCTGAACGGTCGCGACATCGCTGGTGAGCGACCTTTCCGGATCTGCCGCGAGGGGATCGGCTTCGTGCCGGAGGAACGGGAAATCTTCCTGAACCTCAGTGTGGACGAGAACCTTCAGATGGGCGTCCAGCGCGGTGCATCCGGCGCGACGAAATGGACGGTCGAGCAGATGTTCGACTATTTTCCGCGCCTCAAGGAACGTCGCAACACCCGCGCCGGCAGCCTTTCCGGCGGAGAGCAGCAGATGCTGACCATGTGCCGCACGCTGCTTGGCAATCCGCTCGTCATGCTGATCGACGAACCGACCGAAGGGCTGGCGCCAAAGATCGTCGCTGTCGTTGCCGACATGATCCGCGACATCAATCGGCGTGGCGTATCCGTCGTGCTGGTGGAGCAAAAGCTTACCATCGCGCTCAAGGTCTCCGACCGCGTGTGCGTCATGGGCCATGGCCGGATCGTTTTCGAGGGCACGCCTGGCGAACTGACATCCAACGAAAAGCTGATGGAGGAATGGCTCGCCGTCTGACGGCTCAGCCAGGGAGGAAACAATGACCACAATGACCGCGCCGCTTGAAATCGGCCTCGCCGTTCGCGACCTGAAGCGGATGCGCGCCTTCTACGAGGACGCGCTCGGGCTTGCCTTCGTTTCGGAAATTCATGTGCCGGGCCCGAAGGCCGAGGCCGCCGCCATGTGCCGGGAAGGTTATACCGTCGTGCGTCTCCAGACGCAGAAAGGCGAGCGCATCAAGCTGCTCTGCCCCGACCGCACGCCGAACTCGAATGCCGCCGAAGGCCTCATCCTCGAACGGGCCGGATCGAGCTACGTCACCTTCATCGTCGATGATCTGCAGGGGCTTCTGGATCGCCTCGTCGCCAACGGCGCGGTGTCGATGACGGGTCCCACGGCGATTGAGGTGCGACCGGGCACCTGGCTTGCCTTCGTGGAAGACCCGGAAGGCCACATTATCGAGGTCGTCCAGTACGACGACATCGCAGCCTATCGCAGCGATCTGTGAGGACAGCGCCATGACATTCGATTTCGAAAACCGCACCCTCGTCGTCACCGGCGCCAATGGCGGCATCGGTCGCGCTATCGCCGAACTCTATCACGCCGCAGGCGCCAATCTGGTCCTGACGGATATCGACCTCGCAGCACTCGACGGTTTTGCCACCACACTCGGCGATCCTGACCGCATCGCCATGATCAAGGCCGATGCCTCAAGTGCTGATGACGCGCAAAAAACGGTTGATCTCGCCGTTCAGCGTTTCGGTGGTATCGACTTCCTCGTGCCGTCCGCCGGCATCTATCAGGCCAAGCCTTTTGCCGAAATGACGGATACCGACTGGCAGAGAACAATCTCCATCAATCTCGACGGTGTCTTCTATCTCTGCAAGCGGGCACTGCCGGCGCTGAAGGAGAATTCGTCCATCGTGACGATCGCTTCGCTTGCGGCCTATCGCGGCGCTTACGTGAACGCCCATTACGGCGCCACCAAGGGGGCGATGGTGTCCATGACGCGTGCGCTTTCGCGCGAGCTTGCGCCGAAGACGCGCGTCAACGGTGTCGCGCCCGGCATCATCGAAACGCCGATGATCAACGAACTGCTCAAGACCCGGATGGACGAGACGATGGCACAGACACCGCTGAAGCGGCTCGGCAAGCCATCGGAAATCGCCTCCGTCATCGCCTTCCTGTGTTCGCCCGCCGCCAGCTTCATCACTGGCGAGACGATCCAGGTGAATGGCGGCATCTACATGGCCTGATGGGCCAGGAGGGGGAGAAATGACCGGACTTCTGAAAGACAAGCGGGTGCTGGTGACCGGTGCTGGCCGGGGCCTTGGTGCGGCGATTGCCGCCGGCATGGCCGTGCAGGGCGCGCGCGTCGTGCTCGCCGATATCGACGGTGAGGCGGCCAGAGCGCAGGCTGCGGCCATCGCGGCGGATGGTTTCGAAGCCGAAGGCCATGCGCTGGATGTGACCGACCGCGCTGCGGTGAAGGCCTTTGCCGAAAGTGTACTGGGCCGCTTCGGCGGGCTCGATGTGCTCGTCAATAATGCCGGTGTCGCCGGCCGCGCCGCTTTTGACCAGCCCGAGGCGGCGGATGTGTGGGACCGGGTGATCGGCGTCAATCTCGAGGGTGCGTTCAACGTGTCGCATGCCTTCGTGCCGGCGCTGAAGGCCGCCAAGGGCAACGTCGTGCATCTCTGCTCGGTGGCCGGCTTCGTCGCCGGTGGTTCGACCGCGGGTTACGTGGTGTCCAAGGGGGCGATCCGTTCGTTGACCCAGGTCATGGCGCGCGATCTCGCCCCCCACGGCATCCGTGTCAATGCGGTAGCGCCCGGCATCATGATGAGCGAGATGGCCGTCGCCCAGCTCAACCGTCCCGGTGGCGCCGACTGGTTCATGAACCGCGTGATGATGAAGCGCATCGGCGAGACCGGCGAAGTCGTCGATCCCGTGATTTTCCTGGCCTCCTCCATGGCGAGCTACATCACCGGCACCATCCTGCCGGTCGATGGCGGCTTCCTGGCGGCCTGACCCTTTTCCTGCTCCAAGACCGGAGACTGACATGCCCGAATATCAAGACCTTCTTCCGAAAAGCTTCTGGCGGGAAATCAAGCCCACTGCCGCCGATCGCGCCGCCTTTGATGCAACACTTGGCGGCACGATGCTCGCCGAAATGCATCTCATCCGGGCCTTTGAAGAAAAGGTGCTGGAACTGGCGGGGCAGGGCCTGGTGCACGGTCCGGCCCATTCCGCCATCGGTCAGGAGGGCGGGGCGGTCGGTTCCGCCATCACCATGCGCCCAAGCGATCAGGTGAATGGCTCGCACCGCGCGCACCACCAGTTTCTCGCCAAGGCGCTCGGCTATGTGGCGCAGCAGGGCATCGACCCGAAGACGGCCTTCAGCGGCGATATTCGCACGCTGGCGCGGCGTACGCTTGCCGAAATCCTCGGGCTTTCGCAGGGCTTCTGCCGTGGGCGCGGCGGTTCCATGCACCTTCGCTGGGCCGAATCCGGCAATCTCGGCACCAACGCCATCGTCGGTGGTGGCGTGCCGATGGCCGCAGGTGCGGCCTGGGCGCACCGCAAGGCGGGCACGGGCGACGTCGTCTACACCTATTTCGGCGATGGCGCGACCAATATCGGCTCGGTTCTGGAAACCATGAACGTGGCGGCTGTGTGGAAGCTGCCGATCTGCTTCTTCATCGAGAACAACCGGTATGCGGTCTCGACCCATGTCGATGAGGTAACGGCGGAATCGCGGCTATCCTCGCGCGGTCTTGCCTTCGGCATTCCCTCCTTCAAGGTGGACGGCATGGACCCGATCGCGGTCTGGCTTGCGAGCGAAGAGGCGAATGCCATCATGCGCGCGGGTGACGGGCCGACGATCATCGAGGCGGATGTCTACCGCTATTTCCACCAGAACGGCCCACTGCCGGGCAGCGCCTTCGGCTATCGCAGCAAGGAAGAGGAGGCGGAATGGCGCGGTCGCGATCCGCTCGATGCGCTGGCCAAGGTGCTTCAGGAGCGTCAGGTGCTCGGCGAGGATGCCGTTCGGACGTTGCGCGAACGCTGCGTGGCGCTGATGGACGAGGTGGCCGGGGAGCTGATCGAGATGCATGAGGGCAAGCGCCGGATCGTTCCCGCGCTATGGCCGGAAGAAAGCTTCCGCGATTTCGGCCTTCGTGGCGATCTCTCAGAGTTCAGAGACGTTCGTTTCGAGGAACGTGAAAGCTTCTCCGGCAAGATCGTCGAGGACGCCAAGTTCATCGATGCGGTAGCCGATGTAATGGGGCGGCGTATGGCGACCGACGAGCGCGTCGTCGTGCTCGGCGAGGATGTTCATCGCCTCAAGGGCGGCACCAACGGGGCCACGCGAGGCCTTTCCGCAGAGTTTCCGGACCGGGTGCTGGGCACGCCGATTTCCGAAAACGCCTTCACCGGCATTGCGGGCGGCATGGCGGCGGACGGTCGTGTTCTGCCGGTCATCGAATTCATGTATCCCGATTTCATGTGGGTGGCGGCCGATCAGGTGTTCAACCAGATCGGCAAGGCGCGGCACATGTTCGGCGGCGACAGCGACATGCCGGTCGTGCTTCGCACCAAGGTTGCCATGGGTACGGGCTACGGCTCGCAGCATTCCATGGACCCCGCCGGCATTTTCGCCACAGCGCCAGGCTGGCGGATCGTCGCTCCGTCGACGCCGTTCGATTATGTCGGCCTGATGAATTCCGCGCTTCTGTGCCGCGATCCGGTGCTCGTTCTGGAGCATGTTGATCTCTACGCTTCCAAGGGGCCGGCCCCGGTGGATGATCTCGACTATTTCATTCCGCTCGGCAAGGCGAAGGTCGTTCGCCCCGGTTCGACGGTCACGGTCATCACCTATCTCGCCATGGTCGAGAAGACGCTGAAGGTGGTCGAGGCGCTCGGCGTCGATGCCGAAGTCATCGACCTGCGTACGCTCGACCGAGCCGGGTTGGACTGGGAAACGGTTGAGGCTTCCATCCGCAAGACCGGCAATGTGCTGATCGTGGAACAGGGTGCTTCCGGCACCTCCTATGGCGGCTGGCTGGCCGATGAGTTGCAGCGCCGTGTCTTCGACTGGCTGGACCAGCCGATTACGCGTGTTCACGGGGCCGAAGCTTCGCCTTCGATTTCCAAGGTTCTTGAAGCTGCTGCCGCCGCCCGCCCGCAGGATATCGAAGCCGGGTTGCGCGCCGTCATGGCTGCGCAAGGGCTGCCCCTTCAGGGCTGAGAGGAGAGAGCGACATGCCGATCGAAGTGGTTCTGCCCGCCCTCTCGGCGGGAATGGAAGATGCCGTCATCGCCAAATGGTTGAAGGCCGAAGGCGAGACCGTGAAGAAGGGCGATCTTCTCGCCGAAGTCGAGACCGACAAGGCAACGATGGAGCTGGAGGCGGAAGCCGATGGCACGCTCGGGCGCATTCTGGTGGGCGATGGCAAGCGTGCCAATGTCAATCAGGCCATCGCGCTTCTGTTTGGCGAGGGGGAGGATGCCAGCGTTCTTGCCGGGCCGGTCGCGCCGGTTTCCGGGGCTCCGGTGACGGCGGCCCTGACGCCGGCCGTTGCGGCAACCAAGCCGTTGGCCGCCGTGGCCGCGCTTGCCGAAAACACAGTTCGCCATGCCGCGTCTCCGCTTGCCCGGCGATTGGCCGCCGACCGGGGTGTTGCGCTCGATGGGCTCACCGGTAGCGGACCAAAGGGCCGGATCGTCAGGATCGATGTCGAGCGGGCCGCTCAGTCGGCCCCGGTCGTTGCTCCTGTCTCGGCGGCGGCAGCGCAGCCGATGTCCGCCGCGCCGAAAGGTGTTCCGCCCGGCATCGGCCCGCACGAGGCAGTCCCGCACACCTCCATGCGCCGGACGATTGCGCGTCGCCTGCTCGAAGCCAAGCAAACCGTACCGCACTTCTACCTGAACGCTGATTGCGATATCGATGCGCTTCTGGCCTTGCGGGCTGAAATCAACGCCAAGCGACCGAAGGACGAGCGGATTTCGGTCAATGATTTTGTCATTCGCGCCTGCGCCGCTGCCTTGAGCCTGGTTCCCGATGCCAATGTCGTCTGGACCGAAGAGGCGATCCTGAAACTTCAGGACGTGGATATCGCGGTGGCCGTTGCGACGGATGGCGGGCTTATCACCCCGCTGATCCGGCAGGCCGACCGCAAGAGCCTCGGTGCAATTTCGGCGGAAATGAAGGCGCTTGCCGCACGGGCACGGGAGAACCGTCTGAAGCCCGAGGAATTTCAGGGCGGGGGCTTTTCGATTTCCAATCTCGGCATGTATGGCGTCAAGTCGTTTTCGGCTATCATCAACCCGCCGCAAAGTGCCATTCTTGCCGTCGGTGCGGGGGAGCGCCGGCCTGTCGAACGCGATGGCCAGCTTGCCTTTGCAACCATGATGTCAGTGACACTTTCCGTTGACCACCGGGCCGTGGACGGCGCGCTGGGCGCCCAGCTTCTGGCCGCCTTCAAGACGGTGATCGAGGAACCAATGAACCTGCTCGTATGAGCCGGAATGACCTGGAGGAGACTGCAATGCAATTGAAGGACCCAAGCCTGTTGCGTCAGGCGGCCTACGTGGCGGGTGAATGGATCGAGGCGAACGGTGCGGGCATCGCGGTGACGAACCCCGCAACCGGTGCCGTGATCGGCCACGTACCGAAACTCGGCACGGCGGAAACCAGGAAGGCGATCGCCGAGGCTGAGAAAGTCCAGAAGGAATGGGCGGCCCGGACCGCCAAGGAACGCGCCGGCATCCTGCGTAAGTGGTTCGAGCTGATGATGGCGAACCAGGACGATCTCGGTCGTATCCTGACGCTGGAACAGGGCAAGCCGCTGGCCGAGGCCAAGGGGGAAATCGCCTATGGCGCAAGCTTCATCGAGTGGTTTGCCGAGGAAGCGCGACGTATCTATGGCGACATCATTCCCGGCCACCAGAAGGACAAGCGCATTCTGGTGATGAAGCAGCCGATCGGCGTCGTTGCGGCGATCACGCCGTGGAACTTCCCGAACGCCATGATCACCCGCAAGGCCGGGCCTGCCTTTGCTGCGGGTTGTGCCATGGTGTTGAAGCCGGCCAGCCAGACGCCATTTTCGGCAATTGCCCTTGCCGTTCTGGGTGAGCGGGCCGGCCTGCCGGCCGGGCTTTTCTCGGTCATCACCGGTTCTGCCAGTGAAATCGGCGCGGAAATGACTTCGAACCCCGTCGTTCGCAAGCTGACTTTCACCGGCTCGACCGAGGTGGGCGCGGAGCTTTACCGTCAATCGGCCCCGACCATCAAGAAACTCGGGCTGGAACTCGGCGGCAATGCGCCGTTCATCGTCTTTGACGACGCCGATCTCGACGCGGCGGTTGAGGGTGCGCTGATCGCCAAGTTCCGCAACAATGGCCAGACCTGCGTTTGCGCCAACCGCATCTATGTGCAGGACGGCGTCTATGATGCCTTTGCCGACAAGCTGGCCAAGGCCGTCGGCGGGTTGAAGACCGGCAACGGTTTCGACGAGGGTGTGATTCTCGGGCCGCTGATTGACGAGGCGGCGCTGGAAAAGGTTGAGGAGCATGTGTCCGATGCCGTTTCCAAGGGCGCGACCATTATTCAGGGCGGCAAGCCGCATGCGCTCGGCGGCACGTTCTACGAGGCGACTGTTCTCGCCAATGTGACAAAGGAAATGGCTGTCGCGACGGAGGAAACCTTCGGCCCGGTCGCACCGCTTTTCCGCTTCAGCGATGAGACGGACGTGATCGCGCAGGCCAACGACACCGAGTTCGGCCTTGCCTCCTATTTCTACGCTCGGGATCTGGCGCGGGTATTCCGTGTGGCGGAGGCACTGGAATATGGCATGGTCGGCGTCAATACCGGCCTGATCTCGACGGCGGAAGCGCCCTTCGGCGGCGTCAAGACGTCGGGCCTTGGCCGTGAGGGCTCCCGTTACGGCATCGATGACTTCATCGAGATCAAATATGTCTGCCTCGGCGGCGTAAACTGAGCCGACCCGATCTGAGTAAGGGCCGCCTGAGCAATCAGGCGGCCTTTGCGTCTTTCAGGATCATGTCTGCGGCCTTTTCGGCGATCATGAACACGGCGGCCTGGGTATTGCCGGAGACGATGGTCGGCATGATCGAGGCATCGGCGATGCGCAGGCCTGCCAGCCCGTGCACCCGCAATTGCGGATCCACGACCGCATCCCTGTCGCTGCCCATGCGGCAGGTGCCACAGATGTGGTAGATCGTCTGGCCATCACGGCGGGCGAAATCGAGCCAGTCGGCATCGGAGCGGCAATCCGAACCGGGGTTCATCTCCACCTCGCGGAACGCATCCATCGGCGCCTGTTCCACGATATGCCGGGCGATCTTCATGCCTTCCACCATCGCGCGTCGGTCCTCTTCTTCCGCCAGAAAATTCGGACGGATGGATGGCCCCGCGAACGGATCCGGTGATTTGGCGTGGATCGAGCCGCGCGAATGCGGCCGCATCTGCGAAACGCCAATCGTCATGCCCGGCCGGGTGTCGAGAATCCGTTCGGCGGCATTGGCGTAGCTTGCGTGCATGAAGAAGAATTGCACATCCGGACCTTCCAGTCCGGGGCGGGTGTGCACGAAACCATGCACCAGTCCGGTGCCGAGCGTGAGGATGCCCTTGCGGGTCAGGCCGTATTGCGCCACCGCCTTCACGAGCGCGAGGCCGCGGGTCTGCTCGTTCAGCGTCACCGGCTGTTTCACCCGCCAGTTCATGCGCGTGCAGAAGTGGTCGATGTAGTTTTCACCGACCTGCCGCCGCTCATGCCTGACAGGAATGCCAAGCCCTTGCAGGCGGTTGGGATCGCCGACGCCCGACAGTTCGAGAAGCTGCGGTGTCTGGGCCGCTCCCGCCGTCAGCACCACCTCTGCCCTTGCCCGGTAGCGGCGGTCGGTGCCTTTGATGCGTGCCGTGACACCGATGGCGCGCTTGCCTTCGAAATCGATACGCAGCACATGCGCGCCCGTGATGACATTGAGGTTCGGGCGGTTTCGTACCGGCTTCAGATAGGTTTCTGCCGCATCGGCGCGGCGACCGTTCCGCTGGTTGACCTGATAATAGCCGAAACCGTCCTGACGCTCGCCATTGTAATCCGGGTTGCGGGCGTGGCCGGCAGATTGTGCCGCCGCAATGAAGGCTTCCCCGATCACCGGTCGTTCCGAAACGGTGGTGATCGGCAGGGGACCGCCACGCGCACGCATCGGACTTTCCGGGCCGTCATAATCCTCGACCCTGCGGAAATAGGGCAGCACGTCATCAAAGCTCCAGCCGGTGCAGCCACGCTGCGCCCAGCCATTATAGTCCTGCGGCTGGCCGCGTACATAGATCATGCCGTTGATGAGCGTCGAGCCGCCGAGCCCCTTGCCACGGGGCACCGCGATAATACGGTTATTGGTGGCGGCCTCGGGTTCCGTCTGGAAGCGCCAGTTATAGACCGGGTTTACCAGCAGCTTCGAAAAGCCGGCGGGAATGCCGATCCACGGGCTCTTTGCCTCGCCACCGGCTTCAAGAAGCAGCACGCGGTGGCGGCCGTCTTCCGTCAGGCGGTTGGCCAGCACACAGCCGGCATTGCCGCCACCAACGATGATGTAATCATATGCTTCGAGTTCTGTCGCCATGGGATTGTTATTGTGGCAGGATGTTGAAATGCCGGATCATCAGTTCGATCTGGCATTCGAGCATGGGTTTGCCAAGCTGAATGCGGCAGCCCCTGGCTTGTGCGGCGCGCAGCAGCGGCGTCATTTCAGGCTGCATGATGGCGTCACCGACGACCTGGTCCGCATGCAGTTGGTCGAAATCGACCGGCGGTGCATCCGTTTCCTTCATGCCGAGCGAGGTGCCGTTGGCGACGAGCTCGTGATCGGCGACCGTCGTGGCATCGGTGGAAATTGTGATCGCCGGATAGACGGCGCGGATGCGCGCACTGAGTTCCTGGGCCTTGGCTTCAGTGCGGTTGGCGATGGTCAGACGGGTGACGCCGGCCTTGGCGAGCGCAAAGGCAATGGCCGAAGCGGCACCGCCGGCACCGGCCACGAAGGCGCTCTTGCCCTGCGGGTCGAAGCCGGTCACGGTTTTCAACGCCTCGACAAAGCCGGTGCCGTCCAGCATTGCGCCGACCATTCGGCCATCCGGATCGCGGCGGATGCAATTGACCGCGCCGATGTGGCGGGCCTCTCCCGTCACTTCGTCGCACAAATTGATGATCTCCGGCTTGTGCGGAACGGTGGCGATGAGGCCGCCGAAATTCTCCATGCTCGCAAGGCCTGCCACGACGGCGGCCAGCCCCTCAGGCTTGACGTGGATGGGGATCAGCACGGCGTCGATGCCAAGGCGGGCGAAATTCGCGTTCATCACCTGTGGCGTCTTCACATGGTAGATCGGGTCGGCGACGATGCCAAAGATGCGGGTATTGCCCGTGATCTGGCGTTCGGATGGATTGGTCATGTCATTCTCCAGGGTGTGCGGGCTGTTGGGAGCAGCCCGTTTCAGGTCATATAAAGGCCACCGGCGACGTCGATGGTCTGGCCGGTGACGAAGCTCGATTCCGGTGAGGTGAGCCAGACGGCGACATCCGCCACTTCCCCCGGCTGGCCAAGCCGGCCCATCGGCGTCAGCCGCACCTGCTCCTCGTTCACGGTGCCGGCAACGCCGCGCACCATCGGCGTTTCGATGCGACCCGGCGCCAGTGCATTGACGCGGATATCGTGAGGCCCAAGTTCGGCTGCGAGGTGCTTGGTGAAGCCGATCAGGGCCGATTTCGTCGCGGCATAATGGCAGGCGACCACCGGTGAATAGGTCTTGCCGGCGACGGACGAGAGGTTGACGATCCAGCCGCGCCCGGCCTCCCGCATGGAAGGGGTGAGCGCGCGAATGGTGTTGAACGCGCCGGTGAGGTTGACCGCCACGACGCGGTCCCACTCGGCGGGGTCCATTTCCCATACCTTGTGGGCGACGCCATCATGCTTGGGGGAAATGCCGGCATTGTTGACGACCGTGTCGAAGGCTCCACCCATGAGAATTGCCGCTTCGGCCAGAGCCTTTTCCACGCTGGGATAATCTGCGACATCGAGCATCAGCGGCACGCCCTTGCCGTGGCCGGAAGCTGCAATGAGCGCCACGGTTTCGGCAATGTCGGTCTCGTTCATGTCGGCAACGCCGACGGCTGCGCCGCGCGCTGCAAAGCCGAGCGCAATGGCCCGGCCTATGCCGCGCCCGGCTCCGGTTACGAGGACACGGCGGCCGGCGTGGCTTTGGCGGTAAACGAATTCGGCGGCATTCTCTTCCTGTTTCGGCATGTCAGATTCCCAGATAGGCCTGTCTTACGTGATCGTTGCTCAGCAGCGCCTCGGCATCGTCGGTCAGAACGATCTCTCCGTTTTCCAGCACATAGCCGCGGTCGGCAGCCTTCAGCGTGTGGAACACGTTCTGTTCGACGATGAGCACAGTCGCGCCGGTTTTCACGATGGTGTCGATCACCTCGAACACCTGCTGCACGATGATCGGCGCAAGGCCGAGCGAGGGCTCGTCGAACATCAGCAATTTCGGTTTCGCCATCATGCCGCGCGCAATCGCCACCATCTGCTGCTCGCCGCCGGAAAGGGAGCCGGCGTTCTGGGCCAGACGCTCCTTCACGCGCGGAAAAAGGGAGAGGACATAATCCAGCGTGTCGTGCTGGGCGGCACGGGCCGCCTTGCGGTAGGAGCCCATCAGCAGGTTTTCGAGCACCGTCATGTCGGAGAAGAGCTGTCGTCCTTCGGGGATGAGGGTCACGCCGAGTTCGACCGTCTCATGCGCGGAAAGCTTCGTGATGTCCTCGCCTTCGAAAGTGATCTTGCCCGAGGATGGCCGGATCAGTCCGGCGATGGTGCGCAGCGTCGTTGTCTTGCCCGCGCCGTTTGCGCCAACAATGGTCACCACCTCGCCGGCGGTGACATGGAGAGAAACGTCCTGGAGGATAGTGGTCGCGCCGTAGCCGGCATGGATGTTCTCAAGCGTGAGCATGGGTGAATTCCTTTCCGAGATAGGCCTCGATCACGGTGGGATCGCGCACCACATCCTGCGGCTTGCCTTCGGCGATGATCTGGCCGGAGTTCAGCACGATCACCCGGTCAGAGAGCGACATGACCGCCTGCATGACGTGTTCGATGGCGATGATCGATACGCCCGTGTCGCGGATCGACAGCATCAGGTCGATGGCGCGGCGTACATCGGTCTGGTTAATACCGGCCATCACTTCGTCCAGCAGCAGGATGCGGGGCTGCATGGCCATGACGCGGGCGACTTCCAGCCGCTTCAGGCCGCCGATGGTCAGTCCTCTTGCTTCGGCGTTCAGCCATGGGCCGAGACCCATGCGGTGCGCTGTTTCGCGGGCGGCTTCGCGGGCATCGCCGACATCGTGGAAGCGATGGAAGGCGCCGACCATGATGTTTTCCTCCACCGTCATGGCTGCGAAGGGCTGAACGATCTGGAAGGTGCGGCCGACACCGATGGCGGCGAAATCACCCGGGGTCGTCGGCGAGACGAAGTTCCCGGCGGCGTCGCGCACCTTCACGCCGCCACTGTCCGGCGTCAGGAAGCCGGAGAGCATGTTGAAGACCGTGGTCTTGCCAGCGCCGTTCGGGCCGATCAGGGCGAGGATCTCGCCCTCCTTCAGGCTGAAACTCACATCGTTGGTGACATGCAGGCCGCCGAAATGCTTGTCCAGATGGTCGGCAACCATGATTTCATGACCGATGGCGGGCCGTTCCGAAGCACGCGGCGTCGCGGCAACGGAGGCCGCCTGAACGCCGCGTTCCGGCTCGGCCTTGCCGAACATGCGTTTCATCGCGCCCATCAGCCCGTTCGGCATGAAGAGAACCACGAGCACGAGCACGATGCCATAGACGAAGCCGTGCAGGCCGAGCGCATGAGCGCCGAGCCAGCCGCGCGCCAGTTCGGAAACCGGCACGAGGAAGACCGCGCCGATCAGCGGGCCGAACACCGTTCCGATGCCGCCGATAAGCGCAAACATGGCGATTTGGATCGATGTCGTCAGCGAGAACATCGCCGCAGGCTCGATGAAGGTCAGGTACATGGCATGGAAGGTGCCGAACATGGCGCAGAGCGCTGCCGACACCGATACCGCGATGAGCCGCACCTTGACGGTGGAGACGCCCGCCGCCTGGGCCGCGCTTTCACGCTCGCGGGTCGCGACGAGATAAAAGCCGAGGCGGTGAGAGCGGATCCACCAGGCAGCGGCGAGCGACACCAGCATCATGCCATAGACGATGACAAGAGCGGGCAGGCGCTCCCGGAATACCATCCATTCCCAGCCGAGTTTCAGCGGGATCATCAGACCGGTGGCGCCGCCGGTCAAACCGGAGAAATGCAGCGCCAGAACGCGGAACACTTCCAGAAAGGCGATGGTGGCGAGCGCGAAGAACGGTCCCTTGAGGCGGAAACACGGATAGGAGATGACGATGGCGGCAACAACGGCGACCGCTGCCCCGGCGAACATGCCGATCCAGGGTGAAATGCCCATGTTCATCAGGATGATGCCGGCATAGGCACCGATGCCGTAGAAGATGGCATGGCCGAGCGAGAGCTGGCCGGCAAAGCCGCCGACGATGTTCCACGCGGTCGAAAGACCGGCGAACAGGCAGATGGTGATGAAGACGTGATAGACGAACTGATCACCGATGGCGACCGGAACGAGGAATATCGCGGCCAGGAACAGGACAAGCGCGATCAGGTTGCGGCGAGGCCGGCCGGCGGCTGGCTTGTCGGCGGCCGGGGCGGCGAGGCTTGCGGCGGTGGTATCTGTCATGGGCTTCCTCATGGCGATACGTGAGAGAGGTTGAGGCTTTTGCCGAAAAGGCCGGACGGCTTCAGGATGAGGATCAGCAGGAACACGCCGAAGACGGCGACTTCTCTGAGATCGGATCCGATGTAGAAACCGGAGAAACTGTCGATCAGCCCGATGACCATGGCACCGACAAAGGCACCACCGATGGAGCCGAGGCCCCCCAGCACCACGACCACGAAGGCCGTCAGCACGAAGTAGGTGCCGATGTTCGGAGAGGTCGGATAAAGGGGCGCAATCAGCGTAGCGGCGAGACCGACGCAGGCCGCACCGATGCCGAAGGTCAGCACGTAGATGCGGTTGACGTTGATGCCCATGAGCTGGGCGGCGGCACGGTTCTGGGCGACGGCGCGGATCGCGCGTCCTGTCTGCGTCTTTTGCAGGAAGAGACGCAGGCCGATGACGAGCGCAATTGCGGCAATCAGAATGAACAACTGTCCGGACAGGACGCGCACGGGGCCGATTTCGACCGGCGTGCGCAATCCGCCCGAGGGCGTATTGGCGATATCCGCGCCGAAGATGAGCAGCGCGAGATTGATCAGCGCCGTTGACAGGCCGACGGTGGCGAAAATCTGGATATGGTCGTCGCGGGCGCTCATCAGCGGCTGGATGATGAAGCGCTGCGTGGCCGCACCTGCGAGGAACAGCAGCGGTGCGACGATGACGATTGTATAGAGCGGGTGAATGCCGAGCCAGCCGGTCACCACGAAGGTCAGGTACATCCCGATCATCAGGAATTCGCCATGGGCGAAGTTGACGACCTTGACGATGCCGAAGATCAGGGTCAGGCCTATGCTGACAATGGCGAACAGCGCGCCGAGCATCAGACCGTTGGCAAGCACTTGCAGAAAAGTTTCCATCACGCCTCGCAGCCGGTTCCAGCGAAGGAAATGTCCTTCGCAAGGGTTGGAGATGATCGACCGGGCGGCGCGGGGTGAGGCCGCCCGGTCGCGGGCCTTACTTGCCGATCTTCATCGGTGCCGTAGCGGCCTCATCCGGGTAAACGGCGACGAGCTTGCCGCCCTGCCACTGCATGCCCATCATCTTGGCGCGATCGTTCTGGTTGTTCGCGCCGAACTTGATGCCATAGCCCGTTGCGGTCGTGCCGTCGGCAATGTCGATCGCCTTCGCTGCCTCGACGATGGTGTCGGGTTCGAAACCCTTGGCCTTGTCGAGCGCCTCGAGGATGGCCTTCGAGCCCATGTAGTTGGTCAGCGAGTGACCGGAGCGGGGGGAAATGCCATACTTTTTCTTGTAGGCCTCCACAAAGCCTTCAAGGCCGGGCGTCGCCTTGGTGTTGACGAGATACTGGGTGAAATCGACGTCGAGCACGCCCTCGATCTTGTCGTGGCCCACGGCGTCCGCCGTCGGCTGGGTGGAGTAACCGCCGCCGCCGCCGATCACTGCACCGGGCTTGAAGCCCTGTTCGCCAGCCTGCTGGAGAAAGAGAACTGCATCGTTCTGGTAGGCCGTCTGGAGCACCACATCTACGCCCGCCTGCTTGAGTTCGAGCACCAGCGATGACATGTCGACCGTGTTCGACGGATAGCCGGAGGAAACGACGACGTTCAGTCCCGCTTTCTTGGCGAATTCCTTCTGGTGGTTCGAAACCGAGGTGCCGTAGCTCGAATCCTCATAGATGATGCCGACCTTCAGGTCTTCCGGCTTCTTGCCGAGTGCCGGCGCAACCTTCTTCACCGTCATGTCGATGATCATCTCGCCCATGTGCAGGGCGTAGGGATTGGTGCGGAAGAGATATTTCAGCCCGCGGCCCGTCACTTCGTCGGCCACCGCGCCGAGTTCGAAATAGGGAATGCCGGAAAGCTCGGCCACCTGGCTTGCGGCAATCGAGCGGGCGGAGGAATAGGAACCGAAGATCGCGGCGACCTTTTCGAGCGAGATCAGCCGGCGGGCCTCGCCGATGGCCTGATTGTTGTCCACGGCGTCACCGCGCACCAGAACGATCTTCTCGCCCTGGATGCCGCCCTTGGCGTTCAGTTCATCGACGGCGATTTCCAGACCGCGCGCGCTTTCCTCCCCAAGAAGCGCAAGCTGGCCGCTGAACGGATAGAGCGAGCCGATCTTGACATCGGCATGGGCGGCGCCAGCCGTCAGAAACACGGCGGCGGTGGTAGCTTTCAGCAAAGACGACAGTTTCATGTTTTCCTCCCTTGGAACGGTCGCAAGCGTTGAAATGGTCAGTAGTCGAGAGCCTCCCTGCCCTCGAAAGAGGTGATCGGCGGATGGGCCCGCTCGTCGGTGACGACATCGAGAACGGTCACGGCATCCGACGCGAGTGCCGCCTTCAGCGCCGGCAGAAAATCGGCCGGATTTTCGATCCGCACGCCCGCGCAGCCTGTTGCCCGCGCAATCGCGGCATGATCCACCGGTTCGAAATGGCAGACATCGGTGAACCCGCCGAACAAGCTGAGTTCGGCATGTTTCTGGTAGCCGAGGATCTGGTTGTTGAGCACGATGACGACGACCGGCAGCTTCATGCGCCGCGCCGTTTCCAGCTCGCCCCAGACATGGCCGAAACCGCCGTCGCCCGTCAGGCAGACGACCGGTGCGTCAGGCCGCGCCACCTTCGCACCGAGCGCAAACGGCAGGCCCCAACCGAGACCGGCAAGCCCGCGCGGGGTGAGAAAGCGTTGCCCCGCCTTGCGGGCGGTCAGCCCGTTTGCGATCCAGATCGAGGAATAGCTGGCGTCGGCGACGGTGATCGTTTCCGGCGCCAGAACCAAGTCGAGGTCGGCCATCAGGCGCTCGGGGCGGATCGGCTTGGCGTCCATATCGACCAGCCGGCGCAGGTCTTCGGCATGGGCCGCACGGGCGGCGGCGATCTTCTCTTCCAGTTGCGGCCTGCGGGCGGCGAGACCGGAAAGATCGCCGGTCTTCAGCGCCGCCACGAGCGCGGTCAACGTCAGTTTGGCATCGCCCGCAAGCCGCAAGGCCTCGAAATTGCGGCCGATCTCGTTGCCGTCGATATCGAGGTGGATATAGCGGGCGTCCTTTGGATAGAGCGACCAGCTATCGGTGCCGTTCTGGTTCGTGCGATTGCCGACGAGGAACACCACATCCGCATCCGTCACGAGATCGCGCAGATGCGAGGCGCGCGCGCCCGGCGCCATGAAATAACCGGCGATGCCGACCGAAAGCGGATGCGTTTCATCAGTTGCACCCTTGCCCATGACGGTTGTCGC
Source organism: Allorhizobium borbori (assembly GCF_014196535.1). Taxonomy (GTDB): domain Bacteria; phylum Pseudomonadota; class Alphaproteobacteria; order Rhizobiales; family Rhizobiaceae; genus Ectorhizobium; species Ectorhizobium borbori. Next base: position 41,828 of record NZ_JACIDU010000019.1, on the reverse strand, counting down.
AACGGGCAGGCCGAGGTCTTGAAGTGCGGCAAGTTCGCGCCATGCCTGCGAAGAATGAATGCCGCCGCCGGCAATCACGATGGGGCGGGCGGAAGCGGCCAGCAGGTCGGCCGCTTCGGCGATACGGGACGGATCTGCCGAGACACGATCGAGTGGAAAGGTGCCGAGCGTGGCGTTTCGGTGTGGCGCGGCGGGGTCGAAACCGGGGTGTTCGTCCAGCACGTCGAGCGGTACGAGCAGAACGGCAGGGCCGGCGCGGCCCGTTGCCGCTGCCGTGAACGCCATGTCCACATAATCGTCGATGCGAGCGGCGTCGGCGACACGGCGCACCCACTTCGCCACGCCCTGAAACAGCGCGAAATGATCAAGTTCCTGGAAGGCGTTCTTGTCCGTGAAGCGGCGGGAGACATCCTGCACGATGGCAACCACCGGGATCGAGGCCTTCAGCGCTTCGGCAAGGCCGGGTACCAGCAGCGTGGCCGCCGGGCCGTTCTGGGCCGTCACCACGGCCACCTTGCCCGAAATGCGGGCGAAGGCGTCGGCCATGGCCGCGCCGGCGTTTTCCGTGCGGTAGCCGATCTGGCGGATACCGTAGTCGGGTGCGGCAAGGAAGAGCGCGGAGGGAATGGACTGGCCGAAGATTTCCTTGACGCCGTGGCGCTGAAGGGCGGCGGCCAGACGATGCGCGCCCGTGGCGTTCGCAGCGGGAATACGGGAGATCGTGTTCATGCTGTCGGCTCCATCACGAGGACGATCTTGCCGACATGCGCACCGGCATCCATGCGGGCGTGGGCATCGCGCACCTTCTCGAACGGGAATGTGGAATCGATCGGTGGCCGCGCAATACCGGCCGCCAGCAGCGGCAAAACACGCTCTTCCAGTGCCTGCGCCAGCTTCGCTTTCATGGCGAGCGGTCGCGCGCGCAGCGTCGAGCCGGTGAAGGTGACGCGCTTCATCAGAAGCGGCAGGAAATCCACCTCCGCTTTCGATCCCTGCTGGAAGGCAATCTGGGCGATGCGACCGTCGACGGCGACAGCTTCGATATTGCGGGCGATGTAGTCGCCGCCGACCATGTCGAGGATTACGTCCGGGCCGCGTCCGTCCGTCAGGTCACGGGCGGCGGTCACGAAATCCTGCGTGCGGTAGTTGATGGCGGCGTCGGCCCCGAGCGCGAGGCTTGCCGCGCATTTTTCGTCCGAACCGGCGGTGACGATGACTCTCGAGCCGAGCGCCTTGGCGAGCAGCGTCGCCGTCGCCCCGATGCCCGAGGTGCCACCGTGGACGAGCAGCGTTTCGCCCGGTTTCAACCCGGCGCGCTCGAAAACGTTGCTCCAGACCGTGAAATAAGTCTCGGCAAAGGCACCGGCCTCGATCATTGACATGCCATCGGGAACGGGCAGGGCGGAAGCCTCCTGCACCACGGCCCATTCGGCATAGGCACCGGAATGAACGAGCGCCATCAGCCGGTCGCCCGGTTTGAAGCGGGTGACGCCGGGACCGACCGCGACCACCATGCCTGCGAGTTCCAGTCCCAGCACGTCGGATGCGCCGGGCGGGGGCGGATAATTGCCCTGCCGCTGCATCACGTCCGGCCGGTTGATACCGGCGGCGCCAACGCGCACCAGAAGTTCTCCGTCGCCGGGAACAGGGCGCGGCCGTTCGATGATTTCGAGCACATCCGGGCCACCGGGGCGGGCCGCAATGACGGCGCGGGTCGTTTCGGTCATTGGTCTTCCTCCTGTGGGGGTATCAGCATCACCTTGACGGCCTGCCGGGCGCGGGCGAGCGCAAAGGCTTCCGCTGCTTCGGCAAGCGGTTTGCGGTGGGTAATCATGCGGGCAAGGCTGTCTGCGTTGCCCGAGAGCAGGCTGATCGCTTCCTCAAAGGCAGCGTGCGTCGTATCGTGGGCGGCGCGAAGCTGCTTCTTTTCGCGGATGAAGCGGGTCAGGTCGAGTTCGAGCGGTTTCGTGTGGATGCCCGCGGCGGTGAGGATGCCGCCCGGCCGCAACACGGTCAGCCCATCGGTGATGCTGTCGACAATCCCGGTCGCCTCGATCACGCGGTCTGCCTTGTCGCCGAAAGCGGCTTTCACCGCATTATCGAGCGATGTCGTTGCGATGTCGACGGCGCCGGCAATGCCCATATCGCGGGCGATGGTCAGGCGGGCGGTATCATTCAAACCGGCTATCAGCACCTGCGCACCCCGCCGGGCTGCCACCAAGGCGGCACCAAGGCCGATGGGTCCGGGGCCGAGCACGACGACCCGGTCCCCCTCGCCGATATCGGCCACATCGACGGCATTGACGGCGATCGAAAGCGGCTCGGCAAGCGCCGCGGTTTCGAGATCGAGGCCGTCCGGAACGCGAAAACAGTTGCGGGCGGGCACTTCCACGCAACGGGCAAAGCCACCGTTGCGGTGCAGTCCGATGACCTTGCGTTCGGGGCAGTGCTGCAGGCGTCCGGCCATGCATGCCGTGCAGCGGGTGCAGGCAATCGTCGGCCAGCAGACGACACGCTCACCCGGCATTCTCTCGGTCACGGCAGTGCCGACACTGCGCACGATGCCGGAAAACTCGTGGCCGATCGTCAGCGGAAGATGTGCGGCCATGAATTCATAGCCGGGCGTCCACTCATAGGCATGGACGTCGCTGCCGCAAATGCCGGTGGCGACTACCTCGATGATGACGCTATCCGCCGATGGCACGGCTGGCGCGGCCATGCGAACCAGTTCCGCACCGAACGCGGCGGCGGTTTTTCGCAGCGCAATCATGCTGCGCCTCCTCCCTGTTGATCCCGATCGCCCAGGCCTCCCCGCCTGTTGCCCGGCTGCAATTTATGCTTCGCAGTCGGTGGAAATCGTGATATGTAATTTGTTATAACAAACAGTCGAGAGGTTGCCGATGTCAAGGCCCCCCCAGCAAAATGAAGCAGGTTTGCCGGAAAATGCGGATTGGGTACGCCCGATTCTGAAGGAAAACCTCAGCGAACGGGCCTATCTTGATTTGCGGGGAGCTTTGATGCGTGGCCAGTTGCGCCCCGGGGAACGCCTGCGCCTGCGGCCTATGTCGGCCCGGTTCGGCATCAGCGCCACACCGATGCGCGAGGCGCTGTTGCGGTTGGTCAGCGAGAAAGCGCTGATGCTCGATCAGCGTGGCACGGCGGTCGTTCCCTCATTGACGCTCGCGCAGCTTCTGGAAATCCGCACCATCCGCATGGATCTTGAAGGCCGGGCTGCTGCGCTTGCTGCGAAACGCGCCAGCAGGGAAGAAATCGATGCGTTGGAGGCTATTCAGGAGGAAATCGCCGACTGTCACCGCAAGAGTGATTTCGTTCACGCCGTTGATCTCAATACGGAATTTCATCTCGCCCTGTGCGGTATCGCAGGGTCGCCGATCCTTTATGACATTGTGGAAAGTCTATGGGTGCGTTGCGGGCCGATTATCTCGCATCTCTACGATGGCGGTCTGCCGGATTGGGACCCGCATCCGCATGTTCTGGTCATTCAGGCATTGCGTGCCCGTGATGACGAGGCCGCGGCTGCGGCCATCGCACGCGATATCGAGCATGGCGGCAAAGGTCTGCTGATCCACGCCCAGCATTTCGGCGGGGAAATTTGACGGTTGACCCCGGTCATTGAGCGGTGCTGCCTTTAAGCACCGTTATTGCCGGGGTGGCGTGTTGACCCTTGCTTTGGCGCAAGGGGCTGTCGTTTTGCGCAAAATCTCATCGGCTTTCTGAGACTCGCGGCCGTTTGCCGCCACCCCGTCTGCTGCTTTTAGCATAAGAGCGGGTATCAGATCTTGGGGCGCATGTGCGCTTCTTGCTACTTCCATTTATTGCCTTGCCCTGTGATCGTCCCTTTCCGCGCGCTCTGGCGCCTGCGGAGCAAGTTGGTGTGGCGCAGGGACGGCTACTTCACCGGCTGGCAGCAAATCTCCTCTGGACGATCATAAAATGGATGTGTATTCAATAATGAAATGACATTCACATTTTATGGAGGAGGAAATGATGAATCTGGAACTGAACGGCGCTTCGCGCCTGTGCTTTGTGATCGGTGATCCGATTGCCCAGGTGAAGTCCCCAGCCGGCGTCAGTGAAATGCTGCAGGCGCGCGGGCTGAACGCGCTGTGCATTCCGGGTCATGTTGCGCCGGAGGATCTGGAGACATGCTGGTCCGGTCTGAAGGCCCTCCAGAATCTCGACGGTGTCATCATCACCGTGCCGCACAAGATTGCAGCCGTCACCATGGCCGATCGGCTTTCCGAGCGCGCCGCCTTTCTCGGCGCCGTCAATACGCTGCGGCGCACGCCGACAGGCTGGGAGGGCGACATGTTCGACGGTCTGGGTCATGTTTCGGCGCTCAAGAAAGCCGGCTGTGTGCTGGACGGCAAGCGGGCGATCCTCGCCGGTGCCGGTGGTGCAGGCAGTGCGATTGCGCATGCGCTGGTTCTTGCCGGCGTCTCCGAGCTTGCGATCCATGAAATGGACGAAGCACGCCGCAATGCGCTGATCGGGCGGCTTGCGTCGCTGGGCAAGGCAAGGGTCTATGCCGGCAGTGCCGATCCGACCGGCTTTGACGTGGTGGTGAATGCCACTCCTGCCGGCATGCGCGAGGGCGACGCCCTGCCTTTCGATGGCGACAAGCTGACCGCTAACATGTTTATCGGTGAAGTCATTACCCAGCCGGCGGTTTCCCCGCTTGTGGCGCGTGCCCGCGAAATCGGCTGCGGCGCTATTACCGGCGTCGATATGTTCGTCGAAGTTCGCGATCTCATGGTCGACTATCTCTGCGCGAAGTGAGGCCGGTCATGACAAGACAGTTTTCTCTCGCCTTTTTGACTGTTGCCGATCTTGCGCCGGCTGAAGCCATCCGCGTCGCGGCGGAAACCGGCTATACCAGTGTCGGCCTTAGGTTGCTGCCAGCCGCTGCAAGCGGTGAAGGCCCTTATCCGATCCTTACCGACAAGGCGGTGCTGGCCGACGCGCAGGCGGCACTCGCGGAGACCGGTATCAGTGTGGGCGATGTCGAGATTGTGCGTCTCAAGCCCGAGACCCGGCCGGGCGATTTCAAGCCCTTTCTCGAGTGCGCACAGGCGCTGGGCGCTTCAAAAATCCTCGTGGCCGGAGACGATACCGACCACAGCCGGCTGACCCAGACCTTCGCGGCCTTTGCAGAACTGGCGGCAGGCTACGGATTGACCTCCGATCTCGAATTCATGCCCTGGACCGGCGTGCGTAACGCGGCGCAGGCGCTCGCGATTGTCGAGGCGGCCGGCCAGCCCTCCGGCGGCGTTCTGGCGGACGCGCTGCATTGGGACAGAACCGGCCGCGACCCGGATGATCTGAAACGTATTGCGCATGAGCGTATCCACTATTTCCAGATCTGCGATGCACCGGCCGAGTACGATCCGAGCGATGCCGGACTGATTGCGATTGCCCGTGGCGGACGTCTTCTGCCGGGCGAGGGCGGTATTGACCTCCACTCCTTCGTTCGTGCCCTGCCGGACGATGTTCCGGTGAGTGTCGAGATTGCTTCGGCCGATCTCATGCGACGTCTGACGCCCCGCGAACGCGCCGTTCAGGCTCTGGCTGCCGCACGTCACGTCATTGAGACGTTATAAATGGAATGAAATTATTATTTTGAATAATATTCCATTTTATGTATAAAGGTGATGGAGAACGGTAAGGGTTGGCCCTGGAGGAGGGTTCCTTTCCGGCAGAATGACGGACCTGCCCGGTTTTGTGCGCCGGGCCGGTTCGTGCTCCCAGAGGAGGCGGATGAGCATGACGGATGCGGATCACGCGGGGGCGAGCGCCCGCGCGGAGTGTGATGTGCTGGTGATTGGTTCGGGTGCCGGCGGCCTTTCCGCCGCGGTCGCCGCTGCCCATCGTGGCCTTGATGTCATCGTTGCGGAAAAGGCGGATGTCTTCGGCGGAACCAGTGCCTATTCGGGCGGATGGCTCTGGGTGCCGAATGCTCCGCACGCTGTTGCCGCCGGAAAGGGTGAGGGGGCGGAGGCGCCAAGAACCTATCTGCGCGCCGTGCTCGGCAATCATTACGACGAGACGATGATCGACGCTTATCTCGATGCGGCGCCGAAAATGCTGGAATTCTTCGAAAAGAACACGGAAGTGCATTTTACGCCCGGCAGCGGCGTGCCGGATTTCCATGGCAACCTGCCGGGTGCGGCGACCGGCTGGCGCTCGGTGGTGGCTACGCCCTATGACGGCCGGGAGCTTGGATCGTTGATTGCCAGCCTGCGCTCACCGATCCCCGAAACCACTTTTCTCGGCATGGGCATCGCATCCGGTGTCGATATGCGCATGTTCCTGACGGCGCTGCGCTCTGCAAAGGCGTTTACCTATGTAACGCGTCGTGTGCTGATCCATCTGCGCGATCTGGCTGTTCATCGCCGGGCCATGCAGCTCGTCAATGGCAACGCCCTGATTGCCCGGCTCCTGCGCTCGGCAGCCGACCGGGGCGTTGCGCTGTGGTCGAGCGCGCCGGCCCGTGAACTGATCCGTGACGGGCGCCGCGTTACCGGCGCCGTGCTGGAAACCCGGTCCGGTCGCGTCAGCGTCATCGCCCGGCGTGGCGTTGTGCTGGCGGCTGGCGGTTTTCCGCATGACCCGAAACGCCTGAACGATCTTTTGCCGCATGTGCAGGCGGGTACCGCGCATAGCTCTGCGGCTCCAGAGACCAATAGTGGCGATGGTTTGCGGCTTGCGGAAAGCGCGGGCGCGCGGGTTTCTTCCACGCTCGCCCATGCCGCCGCCTATGCACCGGTTTCGCTCGTGCCGCGTGCGGATGGCAGTGTCGGGCGTTTTCCCCATCTGGTGGAACGCGGCAAACCGGGCATCATCGCCGTGACGGCGGCTGGCAAGCGCTTTGTCGATGAGGGCGGCCCCTATCATGACTATGTCCGCGAAATGATCGCGGCCACGCAGCCCGGTCAGCCGGCCGTTTCCTGGTTGATCTGCGACCGCCGGTTCCTGCGGCGCTACGGCCTCGGCGCGGTCAAGCCTGCGCCGGTGCCGATCGGCGCCTTTCTCCGTAACGGCTATCTGATCGAGGCATCGAGCATCGAGGCTCTGGCGCAACGTTGTGGCATCGACCCCGTCGGCTTGAAGCAGACGGTTGAAACGTTCAACAGACATGCCGCACGCGGCGAAGACCCCGCGTTCCATCGTGGCGTCACACCTTACCAGCGGGTTCAGGGTGATCCGGACCACAGGCCCAACCCCTGCCTCGCGCCCATAGAGACCGGACCGTTCTACGCGGTGAAGGTGGTGCCGGGCAGCCTTGGCACCTTTGCCGGCATCGAGGCGGATGAGAAGGCGCGTGTGCTCGACGGCTCGGGCGTGCCGATCCCCGGCCTCTTCGCCGCCGGCAACGACATGAACAGCATCATGGGCGGGCATTATCCGAGCGGCGGTATCACGCTCGGCCCTGCCATGACCTTCGGATTTATTGCCGCCGAAACCATCGCAGGAGGCGATGAGGCGGAAGATGAACGCTACGGGAGGAAAGAGAATGCCGGGTGAAAGAAAGGCTGAGACGATGGAAGAGGTCGACCTTCTTGTCTGCGGCGCGGGCGCCGGTGGCATGACGGCAGCGCTGGTTGCAGCGCTTGAAGGGTTGAACGTCGTTCTCGCCGAAAAGACCGCACAGGTGGGAGGGACGACATCGACGTCCGGCGGCACCACCTGGGTGCCGGGAACACATCTTTCCGAACAGGCTGGCGTGCCGGACAAGGTGGAAGACGCGCGCGCCTTTCTGGAATCCGTGGTCGCCAATCGCGGCGGCGCGCGTCTTCGGGAAGCGTTTCTGGCATCGGGCCGCGCAGCCATCGAGGAACTGGACCGCAAGACGGATGTCAAGTTCGTCGCTGCTGCCGCGCATCCTGATTATCTTGACGGGCCGGGGGCCGCCTATGGCGGTCGCGCGCTCGGCCCGGTCATGTTCGATGGCAAGCTGCTCGGGCGCGAGGATTTTGACCGTGTGCGCCCGCCGCGCCGTGAATTCATGGGCCTTGGCGGCATGATGGTGGGGCGCAACGAACTCGGCGCGCTGCTTTCGCCCTTTGCCTCGCTTGCCAATTTGCGCAGCACGCTTGGCATTGTCGGGGGGTATGTGCTGGATAGGGTGAGCTACAAACGCGGCACGCGGCTGCTGATGGGCAATGCGCTGGTGGCCCGGCTTCTCTATAGCCTGCGCAAGGCGAAGGTGCCGGTTCTCTTCGAATCCGGCGTCAGGGAGTTGATGATCGAAGATGGTCGCGTCGTTGGCGCGGTGCTGGAAGGACCGACGGGCACCCGCCGCATCCGCGCTCGCAAGGGCGTCGTGCTGGCCACCGGCGGCATCTGCTGGAACCGCAAGATTCGCGAACGGCTCTTCCCGGCGGGCACCCGTGATTATGCGCTGGGTCCGCAGACGAATACCGGCGACGGCGCCGATGTGGCCATGGCCGTCGGCGCACGTTTCGACGATGGCGGCGACAGCCCGGCCTTGTGGATGCCGTGCTCTTCCTACACGCGCCCGGACGGTTCGCTGGCGGTGTGGCCGCATATCATTCTCGACCGCGCCAAGCCGGGCCTGTTCGCTGTGGATGCGAAGGGAAAGCGTTTCGTCAACGAGGCCAATTCCTACCACGATTTCGCCATGGGTCAGATCGCCACCGGCGCGATCCCCGCGCATCTCGTCTGCGATGCAGCGTTCATGCGCCGCTATGGCATGGGCATGATCCTGCCAGGCGCTGGCAATCTCGCGGCGATGCTGAAGGCCGGTTATGTCATCGAGGCGAAGACGCTCGCCGAGCTTGCGGGCAGGCTCGGCTGCGATGCGAAGGTGCTGGCAGAGACGGTCGAGGCCTATAACCGTTCGGCCTCAACGGGTGTCGATGAGGCCTTCGGGCGAGGCTCCAGCGTCGTGAACCGTTTCAACGGCGATGCGGAGGCCGGTGGTTCCAACCCCTGCCTCGGCCCGGTCGGTGCCGGTCCCTATTACGCGATGGCGGTGCGCCCCGCCGATCTCGCCTCCAGCGCCGGGCTTGCCGGCGACGAATTCGGCCGGGTGCTGAACGAGGAAGGCGAGCCGATTGCCGGCCTCTATGCTTGTGGCAACGACCTCGCCTCGATCTTCCGTGGCACCTATCCCGGACCGGGCACCACCATCGGCCCGGCCATGGTCTTCGGCTGGCGTGTAGCCAAGCACGCCGCCGGTAAACTCACGGATCAGCCGGAGACGGTTTCCGGCGTAATGACGGATGAAAGGACGAAAAATGCAACGCTATGAAATCGCGACACTTTCTACGACAATGGGAGCGGCCGCCAAGGCGGCGCCCGCCATCGAAGCGTTTGCTTCCGAAGGCAAGGGCAAGCTCCTCGGCATCTTCTATGCCGATATCGGCACGTTGAACCGCGTGCTGGTGTTCCGCGGTTTCGACACCGTGGCCGACTATGACAGCGAACGCGACCGCACGCTGCGCGCCGCCAATCCTTTTGGCTCTTCGGAATGGCTGACGGGTCTGGAACTCGAAGGTTATGCACCGTTTCCGTTCCTGCCGCCGGTCGAAACCGGCAGCTTCGGCCCGGCTTATGAATTCCGCACCTATGTGCTGAAGACCGGCGGTCTGGAGCCGACGATCAAGGCTTGGGAAGCGGCGGTTCCCGCGCGCACCGAACTTTCGAAGCTCACCATCTGCATGTACGGTATCGACGGCAAGCCGCGCATGACGCATATCTGGCCTTTCTCATCCGTCAACGAACGCGGTCAGATCCGTGCGGATTCCGTGGCGCAGGGCGTGTGGCCGCCGAAGGGTGGGCCGGACTGGCTGACAACCGACATGCGCTCGACCATTGCTTTCCCGACGGCGAACTCGCCGCTGAAGTGAGCGTCAGCCAGTGAAATGAAAAGGCCCGCATCCCCACGGTGCGGGCCTTTTGCGTTCATGCGCTTTTGTGCAGGCCGGGGAAGTAGCGTGAACCGCTGGCGGCAATGCCGATTTCCTGCGCTGCCTGCATCAGATGCGGCGCGAGCTCGGCCATGCGTTCAACCGTCATGCGCACGGCGGGACCGGCGATGGAAAGGCAGCTCACGGCCTTGTCGCCGTTCATGATGGGAACGGCCATGGCGGCCATGCCGATGATATAGCTGTTGACGGAAACCGCGTAGCCGCGTTGGCGGGTTTCCGCAAGAATGGCGAGAAGCTCGGCAATGGTGCGGGGCGCGCCGGGCCCACTGGTCGCGCCGGCGCGGGTGAGGCCTTGCCGGGATACGCGTTCGAGTGCTTCCTCGTCCGACATGGAGGCAAGCCAGGCCTGACCCCCGGAGCTTGAGGCCAGATGCACGACCACTCCCTGTTCCTGACCGGGGTCATAGCGCAAGCCGCTGGTCGCGCCCTGCGCCACCGCCACCCAGATCAGGTCGTCGCCATCGATCACCGAAAGACGAATCAACTCACCGCTGATTTGCGCCAATCGATCAAGGATGGGTTGTGCCACGTCGCCGACACCGGTTCGCCCGAGAAAGCCGACGCCAAGTGCTGCGAGTTTCATGGTCAGCGCGTAATCGCCCTGATCCTGCACCTGACGCACATAACCCAGCCGGATCAATTCGTTAAGCGTGCGATGCACGCCGCTGGCCGGCTGGTTAACCTGGTTTGCGATGGCGGAAACGGACAAGCCAGCCGGCTTTGCCGCCAGAAGCTCGATAATGGTGAGGGATTTTTCGAGAGTGCTCATGCGTTTTCCAATCTGGATTGTCATTCCAGTTTTGACGCAAGAGACTGACCAGTCAAGCGCATTCGCCTTGCCGCTGCGTAAACGGCAAAAAAGCCGCAAGCGCGGGTGCACCTGCGGCGTTCCCGAAAACATTGTCGACTGTCAGTAAGGCAGGCCGACATAGTTTTCGGCAAGCGCGGTCTGCGCCGCCTTCGAGCCGGCGAGATACTCGATTTCGGCGCCCTGCATGCGCCGCAGGAAATCGCCCTCGGTAGGGAAATTGTGCAGCATGCGGGTCATCGACCAGGAGAAGCGCGAGGCCTTCCACACGCGGGCAAGCGCCGTCGCCGAATAGGTTTCCAGCAGGCCGGCATCGCCGGCATAGCGGGCAATCAGCGCGCGCGACAGGTAATAGACGTCGGAGGCGGCGAGGTTCAGACCCTTGGCGCCGGTCGGCGGCACGATGTGAGCGGCATCACCGGCGAGGAAAAGGCGGCCCCAGCGCATCGGTTCGGAAATGAAGCTCCTGAGTGGCGCGATGGATTTTTCGATCGAGGGGCCGGTTTCCAGCGTATCGGCAAGTTCTTGCGGCAAGCGGCGGCGCAGTTCGTCCCAGAAGGCGTCATCGCTCCAGTCCTCCACCTCGTCGGTCAGCGGTACCTGAAGATAGTGGCGGCTTAGATGCGTGTGGCGCATGGAGCAGAGCGCAAAGCCCCGATCCGAGCCGGCATAGACCAGTTCGTCGTGGAGCGGCTTCGTTTCCGAGAGAATGCCGAGCCAGCCGAAGGGGTAGACGTGTTCGTATTCCCGGCGCGTGCCCTCGGGGATCGTGCGGCGGCTCACCCCGTGGAAGCCGTCGCAGCCTGCTATGTAATCACAGTCGATGCGGTGGCTGACGCCATGGTGGGTGAACGTGACATAGGGCGCATCGCCGTCCGCGCCGTGGATTTCGACGCCTTCCGCCTCGTGGAAGATCGGTGCGCTGGTGCGGTCGAGTTCGTCGTAGAGGTCGCGGGTCACTTCCGTCTGGCCGTAGATTGTCACGGCGGAGCCGGTGAGCGCCTTGAAATCGATATGGACTGTCTGGCCATGGGCGGTGATCAGCGTGCCGTCATGCACAAAGCCCTCGGCATCGAGCCGCTTGCCGACGCCCGCCTCATGCAGAAGGTCGCAGAGGCCCTGTTCGAGCACGCCGGCGCGGATGCGGGCGAGCACGTAGTCGCGGGTTCGCTGTTCAAGCACGATGGCGTCGATGCCAGCCCGGCGCAGAAGCAAGGAAAGAAGCAGGCCCGAGGGGCCGCCGCCGATGATACAGACCTGATGACGCATTATTATGGTTCCTCCCGAAAATCAAAGCGGTGAAAAGGCAAGCGGGCGCAGCACGATATGGCCCGTGCCGGAAACCGGTTCGGCGGCCACGGGATCGCTGCTGCGCGGCAGAAGGGACAGCGGGCCGGACGGCGCACCCGACAGCACATCGAACACAGCGACTGCGCCATTGACGGCAAGACCGGTGACGAGCGCAGAAGCGGACGGGGCGAAGAGTGGCGCACCAGGCTCACGGGCCGGGTGCGGATTGCGCCGCTGCCGCAGCACTTCATCGAAAACGTGCGATGAGGTGGAGGCCCGCAGGAAGCGGTTTTCCTGCTCTTCCACCAGCGCGAAGGCGCGGGGAATGAAACCGTTTACCCATGCCTCTTCGGTGGCGAGCGTTGCCCGGCAGGCTTCGCGCTCGGTCCAGTCCGCATAGCTCCACAAGTGGTGAATGGTGTTGAGCGGCCCGGTTTCGCCCAACCAGTAGCCGGTCATCGGCAGGTGACGGGTCACGAGCGGCAGGCCCTCATCGGCCAGAAGTGCCAGATAGGTGGGTGCCGCGCCGGGTTTCAGCCGGTAGCTTCGCCATTCATGGATCATGTCGTCCTCCCCTGCCCGGCAAACTGACCAAGGGAGGCGATTTTAGAAATGGACGGAGCGTCGGAAAGATTGGACGATACCCGGAGGGGCCGTGTCACGCTTCCTGGTGAAGCGCCTGCTTGCGGAAGGCACCCGGCGAAACGCCGACCCGCTGGGTGAAGAAGCGGTTGAAATAGGCGGGATCGTCGAAGCCCGTCAGATGCGCCACCTGCGCCACGCTGCTTTCGGTATAGACGAGATAGCGCTTCGCTTCGATAACGATGCGCTCGTAGAGCAGGTCGGAGGCCGTCTTGCCGGCGCGTGCCTTGCAGGCAGCGTTGAGACGTGCCTGCGTCACGGCCAGATCATTGGCGTAGAATACAAGCGAGCGCTCGCTGCGGAAATGGGCCTCAAGCAGCGCGCGATAGCGCACCAGCAGATCGTAATCCCGGTCGGGCGCGGCGATGCCGGGGTCGTCATGGGTGACATTGAGGCGCAGCATCACGACGAGAATGCGCATGTATTGCGCCATGATCGCCGTGCGGCGGCCCGGCGCCGACCAGATGAATTCGCGGTGCAGCCACTCGAACGTGTCGATGACCGCGGGGATGCTGACGCCGGTGCCCTCCAGCGGATAGACGGCAGGCCGTTCCGCCGCCTTCAACAGGCGTGGATCGGAAGCGGCAGCCGTCTTGAGGCACCCGAGTGCTGCCGTCACCACAAACCCGTCCGTGCCGGGGTTGAAGTCGATCTGGTGGACGATTCCGGCGGGCACGACAAGAATGCCGGGCACCGGAATGGGCAGGATCTGCTCTTCCATGCGGATCGTGCCGCCGCCGCTTTTCACCAGCAGAACCTGCATGTGGTCAGGGTGTGTGTGCGGACGAATTCTCCAATCATGGGGGCCGGAGCGGTCGCGGATCGGTTCCATGTGCAGGAAGTCGAGTTCGACATCCGCGCCTTGATCGCCATAGAGATAGTAATGCGGAATACCGCTCAACGCTTCCTGCGCCATTGTTCCTCCCGAATGTCTCCCGACCGAATTGTGCAACAATTGCGCGGGTGCGTCCATTGGTCTGTTCGGGTGGTCGGGTTAGCAAAGATCAATAGCATTGACGACAGGGAGGAATGGAATGGAGCGACTGGGAGAGGAGGAGCGCGTCTGCGATGTGCTCGTGATCGGATCGGGGGCCGGTGGCCTCGCGACCGCCATTACCGCGAAAAAGCACGGTCTCTCGGTGATCGTGATCGAGAAGGAGCCGGTTTTCGGCGGCACCACGGCCTTTTCCGGCGGTGTGCTGTGGATACCGGGCAACCGCCACGGCAAGGTCAACAACCCGGCTGATACACGCGAGGCCGCGCGCCGCTACATGAAGGCAGAAACCGGCAACTGGTTCGATGATGGCGCGGTGGACGCCTTTCTCGAAACCGGGCCGAAAATGCTGGACTGGTTCGAGAAGGAGACTGAGGTCAAGTTCGTGCCGACGCTCTATCCCGACTATCACCCGACGGTGGATGGTGGCGTGGACGTAGGCCGATCGGTGCTGGCCGCGCCCTTCGACACGAGCGCGCTCGGCGATCATCTCAAGCGGCTGCGCCCGCCGCTTTCCACCATCACATTCATGGGCATGATGTTCAATTCGTCCAATGCCGACATCAAGCATTTCTTCAATGCCACGAAGTCGGTTACCTCCTTTGCCTATGTGCTGAAACGGCTCGCCGCCCATGCCGGCGAAGTCGCGCGCTACGGTCGCGGCGTGCAGGTCACAAGCGGCAACGCGTTGGCCGCCCGCCTGGCGAAAAGCTGCTTCGATCTCGGCATTCCGATCCTGACGGAAACCCCGGCGCTTCGGCTTATCAAGGAGGGTGATAGGGTCACGGGCGTGAAGGTGGGTGGCAAGGCAGCGGGCACGATGATCGCCCGTCGCGGCGTTGTGCTGGCCTGCGGCGGCTATGCCCATGACCTTGCCCGCCGGGCGAAGGTCTATGCCCATCTCAAGGCAGGCGCCGGGCATTATTCGCCGGTACCGGAGGGCAATACCGGCGACGGCATTCGTCTGGGCGAGGAGGCCGGCGGCGCTTTCGATGCGGAATTCGCGCAGCCGGCGGCGTGGATGCCGGTCAGTCGCGTGCCGGGTAAGGGCATCTTCCCGCATCTGCTCGACCGCTACAAGCCGGGCATGATCGCGGTGCTTTCCAACGGGAAGCGATTCACCAATGAAAGCGAGAGCTATCACGATGTCGGCGCGGCCATGGTTGCGGCGGGAGAGGCCTCGGCCTGGCTGGTCTGCGACCACCGCACCATCCGCGAATACGGGCTCGGCCACGCCAAGCCCGCACCCATGCCGCTGACGCCGTGGCTTTCGTCCGGCTACCTGAAAAAGGGTCGCACGCTGGCCGACCTCGCCCGTGCCTGCGGCATAGATGCCAAGGGGTTTGAAGCGACGGTTTCCGACTTCAACCACGGCGCAAGGCAGGGCCGGGACGAAGCCTTCCATCGTGGTGAAACGTCGTTCAACCGCTATCTCGCCGATCCCGACAACAGACCGAACCCGTGCGTTGCTCCGGTGGAGCAGGGGCCGTTCTACGCGGTGAAGATGGAGATGGGCGATCTCGGCACGTTCGACGGGTTGAAGACCACCGTTCCCGGCGAAGTGCTCGACCGGCAGGGCGGGGTCATTCCCGGTCTCTTCGCCGTCGGTAATGATCGCGCCTCGATCATGGGCGGCAATTATCCGGGTGCGGGCATCACGCTCGGCCCGGCGATGACTTTCGGCTGGATCACCGGTCGTTATTTGGCGGGCATCGCCCCGGAAACGCAGAAAAAGGAGAACGCCGCATGAGCTGGCTTGGACTGAACGGAAAGACGGCTGTCATCACGGGTGCCGGGGGCGGCATCGGGCAGGCGCTGGCGCGTGCCTTTGCAGGCGAGGGCGCCCGCGTCGTGCTGCTTGACCGGGACGAGGAACGCACCGGACCGCTTGCGGCCGAACTCGGCAACGGCGCCTTCCCGCTCGTCTGCGATCTTTCGAAGGCGGACGATATCGCCGCCGCCGCCGAAAAGGTCGAGGCCGAAGGCGGCGCCGACATTCTCGTGAACAATGCCGGCATTCTTCGGCCCGGCCCGCTTGAAAGCGTGGCGGAGGCCGACTGGTCGGCCATGCTGTCGGTCAACCTCACAGGCTATCTCGCGACGTCGCAGGCCTTTGGTAAGGGCATGATCGCGCGAGGCGCGGGCGCGCTCGTCCACGTGGCGAGCATCGCCGGTTCGCAGCCGCAACCGGCGAGTGGGGCCTATTCGGCGTCAAAGGCGGCAATTCTCATGCTGTCGCGCCAGCTTGCCTATGAATGGGGCCCGAAGGGCATTCGCTCCAACA
The DNA here is from genome assembly GCF_014196535.1 of Allorhizobium borbori. GTDB lineage: Bacteria > Pseudomonadota > Alphaproteobacteria > Rhizobiales > Rhizobiaceae > Ectorhizobium > Ectorhizobium borbori. Next base: position 25,836 of record NZ_JACIDU010000019.1, on the reverse strand, counting down.
CGGTCAGCCCCGGTCTGGTGCGCACGCCGCTTTCGGAGCCTTTCTACCGGGACGAGACGGTGAAGGCGAAGCGCGAGGCCATGGTGCCGCTGCGCCGCATCGCCTCCCCGGAAGACATGGCGGATGTGGCGCTGTTCCTCGCTTCCCGCCGCGCGTCCTACGTGTCCGGTCAGGACATCGTGGTCGATGGCGGTCTTTCACAAACCTTGATGGGGCTTGTGCCGAGGCCGGGCTATGCTTGAAATCAAAAACGCACTGGTGACGGGCGGGGCCGACGGGATCGGCCTCGCCATTGCGCAGGCGTTGGCCGCTGCCGGCTATCGCGTGACCATCGCGGATCTCGATGGCACGAAGGCAGCGGAGCGCGCGACGGAACTGGGAGAGGGCCATCGAGGGCTCGCGTGCGACATTATCGACGAGGCGCAGGTGGTGGCGGTATGCGCCTCCGCCGCCTTCGACGTTCTGGTGAATAATGCCGGTATCGGCGACAGCCATCTGCCGACACTGGAACAGGGCCTCGATGCCTTCCGCAAGGTGCTGGACGTGCATCTCTCCGGCACTTTCCTGATGTCACGCGAGGTGGCCAAGGGCATGGTGGAACGCGGTTCCGGCGCCATCGTCAACCTCTCCTCGATTGCCGGCCTGACCGGCCTGCCGAAGCGCAATGCCTATGGCGCGGCCAAGGCGGGTGTCGTCGCCATGACGCGGGCCATGGCCTGCGAATGGGCGGGCAAGGGTGTGCGGGTCAACGCGGTTGCCCCTGCCTTCGTGGAGACGGCACTGGTGAGGAAGCTTGCGGACGCCGGTCGCATCGACCTGCCGACGTTGCGCCGTCGCACGCCCATCGGACGGTTGATCCGCGCTGAAGAAGTCGCGGCGGCGGTCGCATTCCTCGCCTCGCCGCTGGCCTCGGGCATTACCGGCGCGGTGCTTCCGGTCGATGGCGGCTGGACCGCCTTCGGCGATTTTGGCGATGCCTCGGCGGGTTGAAGCAGTATTCAGGAGAGAGAAAAGGCCCGGCGATGATCTCGCCGGGCCTTTTCGTGTCCGCCTGTGGAGGACGGGTCAGGCGGTGTCCTCGATGTGGCCGCCGAGGAAAAGCTGGCCGACACGGGGGTCTTTCAGGAGCTTGTCGGCCTTGTCGAACATGCGGGTCTGGCCGAGTTCGAGAACAAGGCCGTAATCCGACATGGCGAGCGCCGCCTTGGCGTTCTGCTCGACCATCAGGATGGTCACGCCCTGATCGCGCAGGCGAATGAGCGTCTGGAACACTTCCTGCACGAGGTTGGGCGACAGGCCGATGGACGGCTCGTCGATGAGGATCATCTTCGGATCGAGCAGCAGGGCGCGGGCAATCTCGAGCTGCTTCTGCTGGCCGCCGGAAAGTTCGATGGCCTTCTGGTCCTTGCGCTGGCGCAGCATGGGGAACTGGTCCATGACCTCTTCCATGCGGCGCTTCACCTTGGCCTGGTCCTTCGAGGTGATGCCGCCGAGTTCGAGGTTGTGGAGCACGGAAAGCTGCGGCACGACATTGCGGCCCTGCGGCACGTAGGTCACGCCGCGGGCGATCATTTCCGCCGGGCTCTTGCGCGTCACATCCTCGCCATCCAGCAGGATCTGGCCGGAATTGATGTTGAGCAAGCCGAAGATCGCCTTGAACACGGTCGATTTACCCGCCCCGTTCGGCCCGATCACGGTGGTGATCGAGGCCTTGGGAATGGTGAAGGACGTGCCGTTGAGGATGGTGATGCGGCCATAGCCGCCGTTCAGGTTTTTCAGCTCCAGCATGTCAGCCTCCGAGATACGCATCGATGACCATCTGGTTCGACCGGATTTCGTCCGGGCTCCCCTCGGCGATGATCTCGCCCTGCGCCAGCACGATGATGCGGGTGCAAAGCGACATGACGAATTCCATGTTGTGCTCGATGACGACGAAGGTCGTGCCGTGCTCGCGGTTGTAGGTGATGAGCCGTTCCTTGAGGTGGCCGAGCATGGTGAGGTTCACCCCGCCCGCCGGTTCGTCGAGCAGCACGATGCCGGGGCCGGCCATGAAGGCCATCGCAGCATCCACCAGCTTCTGCTGGCCGTAGGAGAGCGAACCCGCCGGCGTGTCGCGATAGGGCGTCAGGCGGAAAAATTCGATGAGCTGTTCGGCCTTTCCGGTAAGGCCGGCGTCGGGCTTGCCGAACAGGCGCGAAAGCATCGAGCCCTCATGCTCCTGCCCGGCCTGAATGACGTTGTCGAGCACCGTCATTTTCGGGAACACCGAAAGCTGCTGGAAGGTGCGGCCGATGCCCATCAGCGACAGGTCCGCCGGGCGCACGCCGTCGGTGTTCTGGCCGTTGATTTCGCAATGACCTTCCGTCGGACGGAGCTGGCCGAGAATGCAGTTGAACAGTGTCGATTTGCCGGAGCCGTTCGGACCGATCAGCCCGAGGATCTCGCCCTTCTGGACATCGAAGCTCACCCCGTTGACGGCGCGGATACCACCGAATTGCTTGGAGATGTTGCGGACCGAAAGAATGGGTCCGTTGTGGTTCTTGGCGTGCATGTTCACAGTTGGACCCCCTGCTTCAGATCGCGACGGGCTTCATGCTTCGGCTTGAGCTTTTCGACCAGCTTCTGACCGAGGCCGATCAGGCCGCTCGGCGAATAGACCATCAGCACGATGACGAGGAAGGCATAGATCATGAGGTAGTAACCCTCGGTGAAGCGCAGCACTTCCGGCAGAAGAATGACGACGGCGGCGCCCAGCATGGGGCCGAAGAAGAAGCCGGAGCCACCGACGACCACCATGAGCAGAAGCTTCAGCGAGTGGACGAGTGCGAAACTCGACGGCTCGATGAACTGCACGAGCGGAGCCTGCAGCGCACCGGCGAGACCGCCGAATGCCGAGCCGATGGCGAAGGCCAGCAACGTCTGGCGGCGAACCTTGAGGCCGAGGCTTTCGGCGCGGACGGGGTTTTCACGCAGCGCCTTGAAGGACCGGCCCCACGGCGAACGGAGAATCCACCACAGCGCGAAGGCGGCCACGAGGAAGCAGACCAGCGAGAAATAGTAGAAGGCGATGTTGCTGTCGGTGCTGAAACCGAAGAAGGACGGGCGTTCCATGCCGGAGAGGCCGAAGGAACCACCGGTGATTTCCTCCTCGTTGCGCAAGACGAGGAACAGCAGTGTGTTGAAGGCGAGCGTGACGAAGGCGAGGAAATGGTGCTGCACGCGCAGCGCCGGATAGCCGAGCAGCAGGCCGACCGCGAAGCTCGACACGATCGATACGATGACGGCGATGCCCCAGTGAATGCCGGCAAGCGTCATCAGCGCGGTGATATAGGCGCCGATGCCCATGAAGCCCGCCTGCGCGAGGCTGACCTGACCGGCATAGCCGAGCGTGAGGTTAAGCCCCATCGCGGCGATGGAGAAGAGCAGCCACGAGCAGAGTGTGTAAACGATGTAGTTGCCCTGCCCGATAGGGGCCGCAATCAGTGCGGCGATGCCGAGGATGATGAGAAAAGGTTGAAAGCGGGTCATACGGTTCTCCCTTCCGGGGTGCCGAGCAGGCCCTGCGGGCGCAGCAGGATAATGGCGATGAGCAGGATCAGCGGCATGGCCGAGCGATACTGAGCGGAAATATAGACCGCCGAGAGGTTGTCGATGATGCCGATCAGCAGGCCGCCGACGAGGGCGCCACGGATCTGGTTGAAGCCACCGACGATGGCCGCAATGAAGGCGACGAGGCCGAGCGTTTCACCATTCGAGAACTTGGCGAGGTAGATCGGCGAGATCAACACCGAGGCGATCGTGGCAAGGGTCGCATTGATCAGGAAGGTGTAGAGCACCATGCGCTTGACGTTGACGCCGAGGATCTGCGCGACGGCCGGGTTCTGGGCGCTGGCCTGCATGCAGCGCCCGGTGCGGGTGCGGCTGAGGAAAAGCTGGAGGCCACCGATCGCGAGCATCGAGACGGCAAGGTTGCCGATGTCCTGCAGCGAAACGCTGGCGCCGGCAATGTGATAGACATCCTGCGGGAAGATGGCGGGGAAAGGCTGGGCGGTGGCACCGTAGAACTCCTTGACGCTTTCCTTCATCAGAACGCCGAGCGCGATGGTGGCGATGACCAGCGGCAGCGTGCCGTGCGGCAGCATAGGCTCGACGATCAGCCGCTTGAAGGCGACGCCAAGAAGGATGAGCGACAGAACCAGCGCCAGAATGACGGAGGTCCAAAGCGGCAGGCCGAATACGGTCATGCCGATCAGCACGAAGAAGGCTGGCAGCATGACGAACTCGCCCTGGGCGAAGTTGATCGTTTGCGACGCCTGCCATAGCAGCGTGAAACCGACGGCGGCGAGCGCATAGATGGAACCGGCGGCAAGGCCGGAAATAAGGATTTGTAGAAGCTCGGCCATGGGTTCGTCCTCAAGGGCTGGTGGTCGGCTTGGCGATGGTGGTGATGGGCCGGCGGCAATTCCTGCCGCCGGCGATTGGACTGGCCGTCAGGCTCAGTTCGGGGGCAGGATGGCCTCTACGACCTGCTTGCCGTTCTCGACCTTCACGAAGAAGCTCTCGCGCGACATTTCGCCGGTGTCGTCCCAGCTTACATCCATCAACACGCCCGGATATTCCGACGCCTTGAGCGTCAGGCCGTGCAGCTTTTCGGCAATCGCCTTGCTGTCCGGCTTGCCGACCATTTCGGTCACGTATTTCAGCGTCCAGGCGGCGGTGTAACCCTTGATGGCGTTGTGGTCCGGCGTGTACTTGAACTTGGTCTTGAAGCGCTCGACCATGTCCTTCAGCGCGGGCACATCGGCATCCGGCGTCAGGCCCACATGGCCCATGGCGCCGTTGGCGGCCTCGCCGGCCAGTTCGATGACCTTGTGGCCGATCAGCGTGGTTTCACCCAGCAGCGGCTTGGTGATGCCCTGCTTGCGGGCTTCGCGCAGGAAGCGGGCGCTTTCCTCCTCGGTGTAATAAACGAAGAAGGCTTCGGCGCTGGAGTTCTTCAGCTTGAGCACATCGGCGGAGAAGTCGGCCTGGGCCTGTTCGGAGGGAACGTCGACGACGATTTCGAGGCCGGCCTTCTTGGCTTCATCGATGAAAGCCTGATGGCCGCCCTTGCCGAACTCGGTGTTCGCCCAGGCGACGCCGACCTTCTTCACGCCCATCTTTTCGACCATGTACTTGATCAGCTTCGGCACGCCCTTCTGCGAACCGAAGGCGGTGCGGAAGATGTAGGGATTGCCCTTGGCGGTGATCGACGGCGCTTCCGAGCCGGTGAACTGCGGAATGCCATACTGCTTGGCGACCAGCATGTTGACGACCGTGGACGAGGAGAACACCGTGCCCATGATGGCGTAGATGTCCTCGTCAATGGCCTTCTGCACCATGGCGCGCGAGACCTGCGGGTCGGTCTGGCTGTCGTATTCGAGAATCTTGACCGGTTCCTTGAGGATGCCGCCCTGCGCGTTGATTTCCTCAAAGCCCATGTTGACGCCATCGCGGAAGTTCGTTCCCGCCGCAGCGCCCGGACCGGACAGCTCTACGATGGAGCCGACCTTGAGTTCAGCGAGTGCCGGCATGGCGCCCAACGCAAGCACCATTGCGGTTGCGGAAAGCAATTTCTTGATCATCATGTTCCTCCCGTGAATGATCATTTTGAAAATCCGGCGCGTGTCGCTCAATGCGCGCTCCGGAACGCTGACTTTCGGGCTCCTTCCCCCAAAGTCGCGATTTCTGTCAGTCGGCTTTCTCCATCCTCCCAGATGGTCCACAGCCAGCACCATAAGGGTTGCTCCGGCGTGTTGACGAATACCGATTTTCGCCTCTGCGTAACCTTATGTTAATTCTGCGCTCCCATGCGTCAATTTGACCGACCTCCTTTGATGTTTGACAAAATCACGGGGCCTGCATCCGGGAAATGGACGATGGGGACTAAACATTGGACGATTCCTCCGGGCCCATGGCTTTCAACGCGGTAAGCGACTGGTGGATGCCATCCGCTATCGTCGTGACCGGGTGGTGGCCCAGCATGGTGGGAACCGGATCAGAGGCAAGGTCGGCGGGAATGCGCAGCGGCGGCCCGACAATGGTGATCCCGTCCCAGCCGGTCTGGTGACGAAGTTCCCCTACGAAGGCCTCCATTGCGGTGGTGTCGCCGGCCATGGTCAGCGCCATCGCCGCTTCGAGCGGCGCGGTCATCGCCGATGTCAGCAGGCGGGCAACATCATCCACATGCACGAAGCCGACACGGCCGGAAAAGCGGATTTCCGCCGGTTCGCGGCGTACTGAAGCGGCAATGGCAATGGATGGACCGGCAGCAATGCCAGCGCTGATGCCGGGTCCGTAGACAATATAGGGGCGCAGGCCAAGGCTTGGTACACCGTGATCGAGGAAGAAGGCGCGGGCGGCACCCTCAACTGCAAGCTTGGTTGCGCCATAGATGGTCATCGGCTGTGGATGAGTGGCATCCTGTGGCCCGAAGACGCCCGCGGTGGAGAGGTAGGCAACGGGCAAACGACGCTCTTTCGCGGCCTCGAACACGTTAAGACTACCGATGAGGTTGACGCGTGCGCCAAGCACCGGATCGCGGGCGCAATCGACCGTCATCAGTCCGGCGAGATGGATAATTCCATCGCAATCACGGGCCGCGTCGATAACCGATGTGGTGTCGGTAATATCGCCGGAAACGATTTCTGCAGGGATGTGCGCCGGCAGGCGCTCGGGGCGCGGCGCAAGATCGAAGATTCGGACGGCATGGCCGGCGGCGTGCAGGGCGGCGACTGTACGCAGGCCGACGAAGCCGGTGCCGCCAGTGACGAGAATGCGGCTCATGCGCGGACTTTCCCGGATGCTATGCGGCCATTCGTCGATGCGTACGTCATGCCGCTTCCTCCCCGAAATGGCCGATGTCTTTCTGTTGATCCAGATCATTGCAAAAAATGGAATGACATTCAATATTAAACTTCAGTTCCATTTTTATTTTTGTTTTGCTACCCTGCCTGCATTGATCAGGGAGGATCGCATGACAGGAAAAATCGGCGTTGCCGTCATCGGCGCGGGCGCCATCGGGCGCACCCATATCGACACGCTTGGCAAGATGGAGGGGATGCGGCTTGCGGCATTGGTCGATCCGGCACCCTCGGGCCGGTCCCTGGCCGATACGCTCGGCGTACCGTGCATGCCGGATGTGGCCGCACTTATCGATGCCGGACTTGCCGATGCCGCCATCGTGGCGACGCCGAATGAAACGCATCTGCCGGTATCGGCAGCGCTCCTCAATGCCGGCATTCCGGTGCTTTTGGAAAAACCGGTGGCCGAAAGCCTCGAATCTGCGTTGAGCCTGATCGGATTGGCTGAAAAGGCGGGCGTACCGCTGCTGGTTGGCCACCACCGCCGTCACAACCCCATCATTCGTGCGGCTCATGCCGCGATCCACGGCGGCAAGATCGGCGATCTTGTGATGGCCACGGTCACCTGCTCTCTCGCCAAGCCCTCCTCCTATTTCGAGGCGACATGGCGGCGTGCGCCGGGGGCTGGCGGACCTTTGCTCATCAACCTCGTTCATGAAATCGACCTTATGCGCCACTTCTTCGGGGAGGTGGCGAGCGTGCAGGCCATTGCCAGCCACGGCCGGCGCGGCTTTTCGGTGGAAGACACCGCTGCCGTGGCGCTGACCTTTGTGAAGGGCGGGCTGGCAACGCTTTGCATTTCCGATGCAGCCACCGGGCCCTGGGCCTGGGACCTTTCCGCCGGTGAAAACCTTGCCCGGTTCCCGGCCCATCCGGTGACGGCGCATCATTATGCTGGCAGCCGGGCGGGGCTGTCCCTGCCGGACCTGACGCTCTGGGAACCGGAAGGCGAGCCGGACTGGACCCGTAAACTGAGGCCGTCGAAGCTCGCTTTTGAGCCCGCCGACGCTTACGAAGCGCAGCTCGCCCATTTCGCAGACTTGATCCGGAATGGTGGTGCCCCGCTCGTTTCCGCGCGCGATGCAACCGTGAACCTGATCGTTCTGGATGCGATTCGCACCGCCGCTGAACGCGGAGAGACGGTAACGGTGGACCTCTCGCCGCTCGATACGGTGTAGCAGCATGCCTCAGACGGCGGAGTTCTCTCCGCCGTCCAGCGCCTTGCGCAGTCGCTGCTCGTCCACCGGCAAGCCCGTGAAGATGCGCCAGGCATCGACGCCTTGCCCGATAAAGAGCTCATAGCCGGAAATGGCCTGTAGCCCTTCCGCCACGGCGTCCCTGAGAAACTGTGTTTCGAGCGGCGTATACACAGCGTCGAACACCCAGGCGGCTCCCTTCATAGCGGTGCGCTCAAGGGGGGTGCCGTCGTAGCCGATCATGCCGACCGGCGTACCATTGACAAGTCCGCGTGCGCCAGCGGCAAGGCCCGTTGCATCGCTGCCGATACGGATGATGAGATCCGGCCTTTCCGCCTTCAACGCATCGGCGAGCGCCGTCGCGCGCGCCAGATCACGATCGACGATGCGGATTTCCTGAAGGCCAAGCGCGATGAGAGCAAAGGCGATGGCTTTACCGACGCCGCCAGCGCCGATCATCAGAACGGGGCCGAGTGGGGTATCGCCACGCACGCGACGATAGGCGGCGATGAAGCCGCTGTAATCGGTGTTGAAACCGTGCGGACCGCCTTCATCGAACAGCACGGTGTTGACCGCGCCGATGGCGCGCACCAGCGGATCATCGATCCTGACCCGTCGGGCGGCCCGCTCCTTGTAGGGATAGGTGACGTTGACGCCGCGATAGTCACCGGCGGCGATGGTATCGAACAGGGTATCGAAATCAACGCCGCGCTCGGCAGGGATCAGGCGATCATAGACGACGGTGCGTTTGTTCTGGGCGGCGGCCAGCCCATGCAGGCGCGGTGAAAGCGACTTGCCGATATTGTCACCGATCAGGCCGAGATGAATTGTATCTGTCATGCTTCGTTTCTTCGCAAAGAGAGGTGACGCAATCCTTTCCCGGCTTGTCCATAACCGCAAATACCGGGATCGCGGTCAGCGTAACCTCAGGTTAAGGGCGGCGGATTGCCGAGCGGACGCAGCGCGATGGCCGCAAGCTCCTGCTGGAAGTGACGGATGGCGTGTTCAGTGAAGCTTGAAAGCTGGCGCCCGCGCTTGTGAATGGCATAGGGCGTGATCGTCGCCGGTTCCTTCAGCGGGCGGCGCACCAGGCCGGGGATCTGCGGATCGGCCACCGAGAATTCATCGATGACCGCCACGCCGAGGCCCTGCCGCACGAGGGTGACGATGCTTTGCGAGAAGCGTCCGCGCAATGTGTGGCGCGGCTCGATGCCGGCTTCGCGGAAGGGGTGGGCCAGAAGGCGGCCATAGGGATCGTCGGGATCGACGCCGATAAAGGGATGGCGCACGATGTCGTGTACGGACACGGCGTCGTGTTCGGCAAGCGGGTGGCCCTCCGGCATGATGGCGAGAATGCGTCCGCGCGCCAGGGGTTTGTTGCGCACGGCGGGATTATCGACCGGCGAACTCATGATGACCACCTCGCCACGTTCCAGCAGCAGATAATCCAGCGTTTCCTCGATCTTCAGGATGTCGAGGTCGATCATCAGATCGGGAAAGCGCTGGCGCAGATGCTTGATGACGCGCACCGCGACAAACTGTGCGATGGAGGGCGCAGAGGCGAAGGACAGTGCAAAATCCTGCCCCTTCTGCAAGGAGGAAACGGCAGCATTCAGGTTTTCCATCTGCCGGTAAACCTGATTGAGCATTTCGAAGATTGCCTGCGATTCCGTCGCGGGCACGAAGACGCCGGCCTTGCGTTCGAACAGACGCACGCCGAGCCCATCTTCGGTGTGCTTCAGAAGGCGACTGATGCCGGGCGCCGAGACGTTGAGGAGATCGGCGGCACCCTGAATGGTGCCGGCAATCATCACCGCGCGGATCACCTCGATCTGTCTAAGCGTCAGATCCTTCATGCGTTCATCGCTTCGGCATTCCTTCCGGGCGCAGCAGGCGCCGTTGGGCGGCGATGCGGAACGGGGCGTTCATCGCGCCATAGCCTGCATAGGCGCCCCGCCGCTCGATGATCTCGAAGAAGAAACCCTCGCCGAAGGTGCGGCTATAGATCTGGAAATACTCGCCATTATCGTCGCGGTCATAGAGAATGCCGGCCTCGCGCATTGCGTCGGAAAAGTCCGGGTCGAGGCCGAAACGGGCTTCCAGATCCTCATAATAGTTCCGCGAAATCGGCAGCGCCTGAAAGCCGAGCGTAGTCAGGGCCTTTGCGGTCGCGAAGATGTCGTTCGTCGCAAAGGCGATGTGCTGTATACTGGTACCGAAGCCTTCGGCAAGGAACTTGCCGGCAAAGGTCTTACGGCTGTCGGCACCATTCATCGTCAGACGGAACAGCGGTTCGGGCTCACTCTCTATGGCCTGACTGCGCACCAGCCCGCCGGGATCGACCACGTCAACCATCGGCGTGCGCCGGGTGGAAAAGATCGAGGTGTAGAACAGAAGCCAGGTCAGCATCTCGTCGTAATGGGTGGTCTGCGCCAGATGGTCGATGCGCGTCAGGCGGGCGTTGGCGGTGGTCTTTGGGGCTTCCACGGGTTCGAACTCGTTCTGCCAGATGGAGGCGAGTGCGGGTGAGCCGTCGAGAAAGTAGATCACACCGTTACCCACGCCCTGAATGGCAGGCACCGTGACTTCGCCCGGCTTGCGCGGTTCGGAAAAGGTAGGCGCGCCAAGGGCTGCGGCACGCTTCAGCGCATCCCCGGCATTGTTCACTTTCAGGCCAAAGGCATAGGCATTCGTGCCGTGGACCGAGTAGGACGCGCCGGCAAAGCTGTCGCCGGTACTGTCCGTGTTGATGACGATACGGATATCGCCCTGCGTATAGAGATCGACGGCGCGGTTGCGGTGGCGCGCGGTGTACGTGAAGCCGAGCGTCCCAAGCAGCGCCGTCAGGTTGGCCTTTTCTTCCGGCGCGGTGGTAAACTCAACGAATTCCACACCCTGCGTCTCAACACGGTCCGGCATGTCAGGCACGTCGATGCGGATATCAGGCTCCAGCCGCTTCACCCGGTCCATGACGTTGACGAGAGAACGATGACCGTCCTCGGCGAGCGCCCGGGCCGAACCTCCGCGGAACTGGTCGTTGAAGATTTCCAGCGACAGCGGGCCAGTATAACCGGTGGCGGCTACGGCACGCATGAAATCCACCACTGGCAGATCGCCTTCGCCCGGCATGTTACGGAAATGGCGGCTCCAGTAGAGCAGGTCCATGTCGAACAGTGGCGCATCGGCAAGCTGCACGATGAAGATCTTGTCGCCGGGGATAGAGCGGATCGAGTTCGGGTCGATCTTGCGGGAAAGCGTATGGAAACTGTCGAGAATGATGCCGACATTGGGATGATCGGTGCGGCGGACAATTTCCCACGCATCGCGGTGATCGTTGACGTGCCGGCCCCAGGCGAGTGCCTCGTAACCCACTCGCACGCCATGGCGGGCCGCCATGGTGCCCAGTTCGCGGAAATCGGCTGCGGCGCGGTCGATGCCGCCAAGCGAAACGGGCGACACGTTTGAGCAGATCAGCATGAGATCGGTGCCGAGTTCGTTCATGATCTCGAACTTGCGCTCGGCGCGTTCGAAGGCGCGCCTGCGCAGTGGTTCGGGCATGCCCTCGAAATCGCGGAAGGGTTGGAAGAGCGTAATCTCAAGCCCATGATCCTCTGCCATCTTCGCCACGTCGCGTGGGGAAGCATCATAGGTCAAGAAGTCGTTTTCGAAGATCTCGACACCGGTGAAGCCGGCCCGAGCAATTGCCGCCAGCTTTTCCGGAAACTCGCCGCTGATGGAGACCGTCGCGATCGAGGTCCGCATCTTCACGCTCTGATTGCTTGTCTCTTGGCTGGCCATATTGCCTTCCTTTTCGGCTTTATGTACTAATTAGTTAATAATGGGCGCGATTCAAGACCGGGCCCGATGATGAGGGAACGATGAAACGGAACGCGACGGTGAATGAGAGCAAGGAGGCCCGTCCGGCAAAGCGGGACCCCGAGGGGGTTCGCCGCGATATTCTTTCGGTTGCCATGGAGGAGTTTTCCCAGAACGGGCTTTCCGGCGCGCGGATCGATGAGATTGCGGCACGCACGCGCACATCCAAGCGCATGATCTATTACTATTTCGGCGACAAGGAAGGGCTTTACCAGCATGTTCTGGAAGAAGCCTATGGCAAGGTGCGTGGCGGCGAAAGCAACCTCGAACTCGACGGGCTCGATCCGGTCGCTGCCCTCGGCAAACTCTGTCGCTTCACCTTCGACCACCACCGCCGAAATCCGGCCTTCATCCGCATGGTCATGATCGAGAACATCCATCACGGCCGCCACATGCAGCTTTCCAGAACCATTCGCGCGTTGAACCAGCAGGCCATCGAAGCCCTGGAGGCGGTGTTGACACGCGGGCAGGACAGCGGCGTTTTCCGGCTGGGCGTCGATCCGCTGGAACTGCACTGGCAGATCAGCGCCCTGTCCTTTTTCAATGTTTCGAATGCGGCCACCTTCTCGTTCATTTTCGGCGATGGCCTCTTTACCGCAGACGGGCAGGACACCCTGTCGCGCCATGTGGCCGACATGGTGTTGCGCTATGTGCTGCAGCCCGAACATATGGGCGCTATCGCGAAAGACGGCCAATGAGGTGGCGGAGCGCCGCCTCATAACCTTCGACACCAAGGCCGGCGATCACCCCTTCCGCGCGTGTGGAAACGTAGGAATGATGGCGGAAGACCTCGCGCTTGTGGATGTTCGAGATATGCACCTCGATCACCGGCGCTTCGAAGGTATTCAGCGCATCGAGGATCGCCACCGAGGTGTGGGTGAAGGCGCCCGGATTGATGACGATGCCCGCCGCCTTGCCGCGCGCTTCGTGAATCCAGTCGATCAACTCATATTCGCGATTGCTCTGGGCGAATAAGATCTCGTGGCCGGCGGCTTCCGCCACCTTGCGGCAGTTTGCCTCGACATCCGCCATCGTCTCGCGTCCGTAGATTTCCGGCTGACGCTGGCCAAGCAGGTTGAGGTTCGGACCGTTCAGAACGTAAAAAAGGCTCATGCTACACCCTCCGCAAGGCACATTTCGGTAAAGTGGGCGGTCATGCGGACAGGGTCCGGCTCGCGCCCGCAGAAAAGCCGGAAGGCTTCGACCGCCTGAAACACGGTCATGCCGCCACCGGGCAGTGTCCGGCAGCCCTTGCTCGCCGCTGTCGCCAGAAGTTGGGTGACGAGGGGCATATAGACGATATCGGCCACCCAATGGCGTGGTTCGATCAGGTCCGGCGAAACCGGAATGCCGGGATGCGCGGGCATGCCAACCGGCGTCGCGTGAATGAGGCCATCCGCGTGCTGCAGCGAATCCGCCGGCGCGTCGACGGCGAAGGCGCGGGGGCTACCGAAACGCGCGTTGAGGTCGGTAGCCAGCTTGATGGCTCGGTTCTTGTCCTGATCGAAAATGTCGAGATGCACTATGCCGAGCTTCAAAGCAGCATGGGCCACGGCCACGCCGGCCCCGCCTGCACCGATCAGGAGTGCCCTGTCGCGCTTTGCGTCCGGCAGGCCGCGCTGAAAGCTCTCGTAAAACCCATACCAGTCGGTGTTATGGCCGATGCGCTTGCCGTCCCGGAACACGACGGTGTTGACCGCGCCCAGCATCCTTGCATCTTCGGAAAGACTGTCGAGATGGGCAATAACGGCTTGCTTGAAGGGATGGGTGATGTTGGTTCCTGCGAAGCCGCGCCCTTCGAGTTCCGAAACAAGATCGGGCAGGGCGCTTTCAGGCAGGTGACGGGCGTGAATGTCGACCAGTTCGTATTTGTAGTCGAGCCCGTGGGCAGCACCTTCGCGCATGTGCAGCGCGGGTGTTTTTGAAAGCTGGATATCGGCGCCGATCAGGGCAACGCGATAGGTGTTTCGTTCTGTCATGGTTGCGGACCGTTCGTTCGGCGTGGAAGGGGCGGCGGGTTGCCCCGCCGCGCGCTTCAGTGATGCGCGAGAATTTCGCCCAGGAAGGTGCGGGTGCGCTGGTGCTTCGGGTCGCGGAAGAACTCCTCCGGCGGCCCTTCTTCAATGATCTCGCCCGAGGCCATGAACACAACACGGTCGGCGACCTGCCGGGCGAAGCCCATTTCATGGGTGACGCAGATCATCGTCATGCCGTCGCGGGCAAGGCCGATCATCGTGTCGAGCACTTCCTTGACCATTTCCGGATCGAGCGCCGAGGTCGGCTCGTCGAACAGCATGGCTTTCGGCTCCATGCATAGCGCGCGGGCGATAGCAGCACGCTGCTGCTGGCCACCCGAAAGCTGTGCCGGGTACTTGTCGGCCTGATCGATGATGCGCACACGCTCGAGATATTTGCGCGCGGTGGCTTCCGCATCCGCCTTGGAAACGCCCTTCACCCGCATGGGGGCAAGCGTGCAGTTTTCCATGATGGTCTTGTGCGGAAAGAGGTTGAAGCTCTGGAACACCATGCCGACCTCCCGGCGCACCGCATCGATGGTGCGGGCGGAGGCGGTCAGCGTGGTGCCCTCGACGGTGATCTTGCCCTCCTGGATTTCTTCCAGATGGTTGATGCAGCGGATCAGCGTCGATTTTCCCGAGCCGGACGGGCCGCAAAGAACGATCTTCTCGCCCTTGCGAACCGTCATGTTGACGTTTTTCAATGCGTGGTAGGCTCCATACCACTTTCCAACGCCATCAAGGGCGATCAGCGGAGCCTGAGCGGCGGCGGATTGCGGCATGGAAACCTCCTCGTTACTTCACGGTGAAGGGGATTTCGGGCAGGGAATCCGGGAATGCCGGAACCTCGCGCTTCATCCACTTGGCGTAGATCTTGGTCAGTTCGCCATCAGCCTTGATCTTGTCGATGAAGGCATTGATGGTTTCGTTCCAGTCCTTTTCGCCCGGGCGCGTGCCTGCGCCGTTATAGAGCGTCGTCAGGTCGAACTTGGTTTCGTACTTGCCTGCGGCAGCCGCGTTCAGGCGGTCGCCATAGAACTGATTACCGCCGACGGCTTCCACCTGGCCGGCGATAAGGGCCTGAATGTTGGCGGCATCGTCGTCGAAGCGCAGAATGTTGGCCTTGGAGCCAGCGCCAGCGGTGATCGTGGTGTCCATGGCGCTCGACTTCGGCACGCCGACGGCCATGCCGGTCAGATCGTCAAAGCCGGCGATCTTCTTGTCCTTCGGGCCATAGACCGAGAGAACGTTGCCGGCATAGGGCTTGGAATACTGGATGGTCTTGGCGCGCTCGGCGGTCATGCCCATCGTGGCGAAGAGTACGTCTACCTTGCCGGTGAGCAGGGCCGGAATGCGGTTGGCGACTGCCAGCGGCACGAACTCAGCCTTGACGCCAATGTACTCGGCAAATGCCTTGCCGATGTCGGCGTCGAGACCGTCCTGCACGCCGCTGGAATTCACGAAGCCCCACGGCGAGTTGTCGCCCTGAATGCCGATCACGACCTTGCCCTTGGCCTTGGCCTCCTCCACGGTGCCGGCGAAGGCATCAACCGGCGCGATAAAGGGCAGGACTGCCGCTGCTGCGGCCAGAGCGAGCACCGCGCGGCGCCCGAATTTCATGCTGTTTCTCATCATTTGCTCCTCCTTACAAAGCTGATGAACTGCGTATTGGCGAATGCAGAGGCTTCATCGTGAAGCGGTCTGCAGCCGCCTTTCCATGCTGGCGCCCCAAAGCGAGAGCGGCCAGCAGATCAGGAAATAGATGATGCCGACGATGGCGAAGACGGTGAGGGGGCGGAACGTCTGGTTGGAGACGATCTGGCCGGCGCGCGAGAGTTCGACGAACCCGACGATGGCGGCAAGCGAAGTGCCCTTGATGAGCTGCACCAGAAAGCCGATTGTTGCGGGCAGCGAGATGCGCAGCGCCTGGGGCAGGACCACGTCCTTCATCCGCGACACGTAATGCAGGCCAAGTGCATTGGCCGCTTCCGTCTGTCCCTTCGGAACGGCCTGGATGCCACCGCGCCAGATTTCGCCGAGAAAGGCGCTGGCATGCAGCGTGAAGGCGACGGCAACGGCGACCCAGGCATCGACGTTGAAGCCCATCAGCGCTACGCCATAATAGACGACGAAGAGCTGCATCAGAAGCGGCGTGCCCTGGAAGATGGCAATATAGCCGGCGGTGAAACGGCGGGCGAACGGGGCCTCCGAGGTGCGGGCGAGCGCGACCGCGAGACCGAATACACCGCCCCCGATGAAGCCGATGATCGTCAGCGCCAGCGTCCACTTGAGACCCTGCATCAGGAAGTACAGTTCGTTGGGACCGATGGTTGCCATTGTCTTGTCCTCACTTGACCGGATAGCTGAAGGAAACGCGGGAAATGAGCGCGAAGACGCCCATCATCAGCGAGGAAATGATCAGGTAGAGCAGAGTGATCGAGAAATAGACCTCGAAGGAGCGGAACGTGTCCGCCTCGATCTTCTGGGCGACGGAGGTCAACTCGTAAGCCGCAATCGAAGTGCAGACAGAGGTCGTCAGCGTCAGCATGATGAATTGGCTGGTAAGCGACGGATAGACGGCTCTCAGCGCCGGTTTCAGGATGATGTGGCGGAAGATCTGCGCAGGGTGCAATCCAAGCGCCTTGCCCGCCTCGACCTGGCCCTTGGGAATGGAATCCACCCCGCCGCGGATGATCTCGATGGCATAGGCGCCACCGTTCAGCGCCAGCGCGATGATCGCGGTCGCGGTCGGGTTGAGGCGCACGCCGATCTGGGGCAGCGCGAAGAAGATGAAGAAGATCTGGACGAGGAACGGTGTGTTGCGGATCGCTTCCACGAAGCCGATGACCAGTCCGCGCAAAAGCTTGAAGCGCGATCGGCGCGCCAGAACGCCGAGAACGCCGATGACAGTGGCCAGCGCCATGCCGGCAATCGCCAGCCCTATCGTCGCAAGGCAGGCGACAAGCAACTCGGGCAGGCGGTCCACGACCACCGAGAAATCGAGATTATACGACATAATTCCTCCGGGCCCGTCACGCAGGCCTGAACAGGCTTGGCCTGTATTCTCCTGTTCGCTCGCCTCGCGGCCTCGAACCCTCCCAAATATCTCTCCGGTCTCTCCATCGGGTGCGGTCTCCTTCCGCGCTCCGATCCGGTTTGATGAATGTTTGTACCAGTTAGTTCATTTTTGTGTCAAGCCATTCCTCGGCGGGAAATCGGCATTTCGCATTTCTTTTCCGCGCGTCGGTATTTTGATTTTATAGTTTTATTTCAATATGAAACGGGTGTTCTCTATCGCCTGAATTCAAACGCCGACGCCCCCGCGGCGTACCGCGAGGGGTTCAGAAAATTGCTGGCCAGCCTGTCATGATGGCTGGTTTGATGTCAGGCTCGGTCCTGTCCAAGCCGTTCGATCTGGCCGGCCAAACGGTTGGCCGTGACAAGGGCGACGCCCGTTGCCAGCACCATTTGCGGCAACGTCAGCCACTCCAGCACCCATGCCGCCCCTGACCGTTCCTGCTCGTGCACCAGCGACTGGTGCAGGGCGGAAAGCTGCGTGGCGTTGAAGCGTGCGAGCGTGACCAGAAGTTCGGCCGCGACCGGATTCTGCTTGTGCGGCATAGCGGATGAACCGCCCCCGCCGGAAAGGCGGATTTCGCCGCCGGTTTCGGCCAGCAGCGCCACATCCTGCCCGAACTTGCCGAGGCTGCCGGTGATGAGCGACAGAAGCCCGGCCAGTTCGCCGATATTGTCGCGTTGACTGTGCCATTGCGGCCGGTCGACGAGGTCGAGCCGCGCGGCGAGAGCTGCTCGCACTTGCGGTCCCTTGTCTGCGAACTTCTCCAGCGTGCCGGCTGCGCCGCCGAATTGCACGGCAAAGCCGTGGGCTGCGAATTCGGCAAGCCGGACTGCGGAGCGCTCCAGCGGGGCACGCCATGAGCCGATGCGGTCGCCGGCGGTGATTGCGATGGCCGCCTGCATGCGGGTGTAACCCATCAACGGGCGCAAGCCATCGCGGTCTGCGAGGGCGGAAAGGCCGACGGACAGAACCGCCAGCCTCTTTGCTATGATGTCCGTCGCCGTCTTCAGGCGCAGCATCAGGCTCGTGTCGATCACGTCCTGGCTGGTCGCGCCGAAGTGAACCTTTTCCCCCTCGGGGCCACCAACCGCCTGGCGCAATTGCCGAACGAATTCGGGGATCACAACGCCATCCTGTGCCACGCCTGATGCGAGGGCGGCCATGTCCGGGACGAAGCCGGAAAGCCTGGAAGCGATGGCGGCTGCAGCGTCAGCAGGGATGACGCCGCAGTTTGCCTCGGCTTCGGCCAGGGCGATTTCAAACCGCAGCATGGCGGCTATATCGGCCTCTGCAGAAAACAGCGGCGCAATCTCTGCATCGCCCAAGATGCCGGCCAGGAACGGGTGCTCGAAGGGAGAAAGGCTCATGGTGGTCAGATATCGAAGAACACGGTTTCGCCTTCACCCTGAAGCCGGATGTCGAAACGATAGGTGTTGTCGCCTTCCTTCTTTGCGATCAGCGTCGGGATGCGCGGCTTGTGTTCGACGCGGGCGAGAACCGGATCTTCGGCATTCGCCTGCTCCTCTTCGGGGAAGTACATGCGTGTGTGAAGCCCAATATTGATACCGCGCGCGACAATCCAGAAGGTGACATGCGGGGCCATCCAGCGACCGTCCTTGAAGGGAACGCGGCCGGGCTTGATGGTTTCGAACACGAACTCACCGGTATCCATATCGCCGGGCGAGCGGCCCCAGCCGAGGAAGTTCGGATCGGCCGCGCCGTGCGTTTCGCTCGGGCTGTTGTAGAAGCCGGCGTCATCGGCCTGCCAGATTTCCACCAGCGCATCCTTCAGCGGGTTACCGCCGCCGTCATAGACGGTGCCGCGAATGGTGATACGGGTGCCGCGCGTCTGTTCATTGTAGAGCGCGCCCGAGCCGAGATCCTTGTCGAATACGCCATGGATGCCGACGAAGTTCGGCGTGCAGCCGATATGGACGTAAGGGCCTGCAGTCTGCGAGGCGCTTTCCTTGAGATAGCCAAGCGGTTGAACCATGTCAGTTGCCCTCCGGGCGGTTCTCGAAGAAGGTGGAGCGGCGGCCGCGCAGCACGATGTCGAACTTGTAGGCGCGCATGTCCATCGGAATGGTGGCATTCATGTCAAGCGGCGCGATGAGTTGATGGATCGCGTTCTCATCCGGGATCGTCTTGACGATCGGACAACGCCAGATCAGCGGATCGCCTTCGAAATACATCTGGGTGATCAGACGCTGCTGGAAGCCGTGGCCGAAGATCGAGAAGTGGATGTGGGCCGGACGCCAGTCGTTAACGCCGTTCGGCCATGGATACGGGCCGGGCTGGATCGTCTTGAACCAGTAATAACCGTTCTCGTCGGTGATGGTGCGGCCGACGCCACCGAAATTCGGATCGACCGCCGCCAGATAGGTTTCCTTCTTGTGGCGGTAACGGCCGCCGGCATTCGCCTGCCAGAATTCCACCAGCGCGCCCGGTACGCCGACGCCGCGTTCGTCCAGCACGCGGCCATGCACAAGAATGCGCGGGCCGATAGGCATCTCGCCGGGCTTGGCGTAGTTCAGGATCAGGTCGTTATCCAGCGGGTTCAGCATGCCGTGGCCAAAGACCGGACCGGTGATTTCGCTCTTGGTGCCCTCGAGCGAAATCAGGGCGCGCTGTGGCGAGCGCAGGATGCTCGTCTTGTACCAAGGCGCGTAGGCCGGCGGATGCATGTCGCGGTCACGCGCGAAGAAAGGCCCGGTTTCGGGCGGTCGGTTGCTCATTTCGTCTCCTCCGTCTGCGAATTATTGACCTGCCTTTCGGCCAGTGCAAGCTTGGCGATCTTGAAGGCGTGGTTGGCAGCGGGAACACCCGCGTAAATCGCCACGTGCATCAGCGCCTCCCTGATGTCTTCCTCCGTCGCACCTGTATTGGCGGTGGCGCGCACATGCATTGCCACTTCGTCATCCTGGCCGAGTGCTGCCAGAAGCGCGATGGTGACCATCGAGCGCTCGCGTTTCGTCCAGTGCGTGCCCGACCAGACGGTGCCCCACGCGGATTCGGTAATCAACGTCTGAAACGGCTGGTCGAACGGGGTGGCATTGGCGCTGGCGCGGTCCACATGTGCATCGCCCAGCACAGAGCGGCGGGTAGCCATGCCCCTGGTATAGCGTTCGGAAGGCTTGGCGTTGTCGGTCATAATCAGTGCTCCGGCAGGGTTTTCAGGAAAGCGGCCACGGTGGCGGAATAGGTGGCCGGCTGTTCGACGCAGGGAATATGGCCGCAGCCGGCAATTTCGGCATAGGCGCTGGCGGGAATGAGGGCGGCGAGCGACTTCACGAGGGCCGGAGGGGTCGAGCCGTCCTGATCCCCGACGACGCAGAGCGTCGGCACGGCGATGCGAGCGGTTGCGATAGTATAATCGGCATCGCGGATCGCCGCGCAGGTGCCGCAATAGCCATCGACCGGTTGGCGGGCGAGCATGGCGCGGCAGCCTGCGTAAACGGCGTTGTCGTCCGTGCGGAAGGCGGGCGTGAACCAGCGCTCCATGATCGGATCGATCATGTCCGTCAGGCCGTTCTTCAGGATCGTGTCGATGCGGGAATTCCACATCTCAGGCGTGCCGATCTTGTGGGCGGTATTCGACAAAACCAGCCCGCGCACGAGATCCGGACGGCTGGAATAAACCGCCTGGGCGATCAGGCCGCCGACCGAAAGCCCCCAGATCACCGCCTTTTCGACCTTGAGGTGGTCGAGAAGCGCGATGAGATCACCGGCATGGGTTTCAATGGAATAGGGCGGACTTCCCGCGCCGGACAAACCATGGCCGCGCTTGTCGTGGAGAACATAGGCGTAGGCGTCACCCAGCTCTTCCATGACCGCATCCCAGATGCGGAAATCGGTGCCGAGCGAGTTGATGAAGGCAATGACCGGTTTGCCGGGCTCGATCCCTTCGGCGCGATAGTGAATGACAGCGTCGCCGACCTGCAGAAAATTCATGAGTCAATCTCCTCTTGAAGGCGACATTGCAATGTCGCTTCGGTTAAGTAAAATGAGATTTACGCCTCATTTCATAATTGAATGGTTATGGTTCAGCCGATCGATCCACGTATCAAGTTCCGCCACCTGCAAGCCTTCGTTGAGGTGGCGCGCCAGAAAAGCGTCAACAAGGCGGCTGAACTTCTGCATGTCAGCCAGCCGGCGGTGACCAAGACCATTCGCGAACTGGAGGACATGCTGGGCGTTGCGTTGTTCGAGCGCGACGGGCGGGGCATCCGCATGACGCGTTACGGCGAGGTGTTTCAGCGCCATGCGGGCGCAACGATGACGGCGCTCAGGCAGGCGGTCGACTCGGTGTCGCAGGAGGCGGCGCGGGCCGGTGCACCGGTGCGCGTCGGGGCGTTGCCCACGGTGTCGGCGAGGATCATGCCGCAGGCGATGACCCGCTTTCTGGCCGAGGGAACGGCGACACCGGTCAAGATCGTAACGGGAGAAAATGCCGTGCTTCTGGAGCAGTTGCGGGTCGGTGATCTCGATCTGGTCGTGGGCCGCCTTGCCGCACCTGGCAAGATGACGGGCCTCTCCTTCGAGCATCTCTATTCGGAGCGGGTACTGTTTGTGGTGCGCACCGATCATCCGCTGCTGGCGCCGGGCACCAATCTTTTTGATCGGTTGCAGGACTTTCCGTTATTGATGCCGACGCGAAACTCGGTCATCCGGCCCGTGGTCGAGCAGTTCCTGATCGCCCTCGGGGTATCGGTTCCGGCAACCCAGATCGAGACGGTTTCAGACTCGTTCGGCCGCGCCTATCTACGCATGAGTGATGCTGTCTGGATCATTTCGGAGGGTGTGGTTGCCGGCGACATCGCTGACGGTGTGCTCGCAGCGCTGCCGCTAGACACCGACGACACCCGAGGCCCGGTCGGCCTTACCATGCGCACCGACACGCTGCCTTCGCTGGCGCTTACTCTGCTCACCAATGCCATCCGGGACGCCGCCGCGACAATCCGCGCAGGTTGAGGACGTTGTGCAATGGATTTGATGCTGGCGAAGACATGGCTGTACGGCATCGTCAATGCAATCAAGCGTGGACCTGGGTGTGGGAAACTCGGCCCTGACTGACCGAGATCCGCTTTAACGTCGCTATCGTTTTCCTGCCGAGATCATCGCCCATGCCGCGTGGCCGTATTTCCGGTTTCCGCTCAGCCTGCGGCTGATCGAGGACATACTGGCGGCTCGAAGCATCGTCGTTTCGCATCAAGCCACCCGGCTGTGGGCGGAAAAATTCAGCGGCACCTTCGCCAAGCAGATCCGTCAACGTTTGTACGGCCAGTTCGGCCCTGAAGCGGACGAGATGGAAGAGGCTGACCTTGTGAACAGGCCAGACGGTGAGCAGTCCGGGCATTCTCGTCGCGCTCGCAGATCTTGAGCGCCGCCGTCACACGACATTGCAGGTCGGTCCTGCGCGCGCGATGATCCTGGGCGTGGTGCTGGCCTTTATGTTCGCGACGATGCCGTCAATATCGATAGTCTCCATGTCGACCAGCAGACGATGGGTGCAGTCGGTCGAATGGGCGGCCACACCTATGCCCTCATCCGCAATCAGTTCGACATCAAGACCATGACGCTTCAGGAATGGGAACACCCGAAGGCGGCGGTCGAATGACCGACAGTCCCCATTTTTCCCAGGGATGGCGGGCTGCCGCCACAAACGCAGACACCTTCCGGCAGGAGGTGTTCACGACGTCTTGCGGCGATCCCGGGAACGGTGATGAGCGATATCCGTCACTAGCGTTTTGCTGCATTGGGGCGCGACCCGCGCCTGGATCATTTCGCGTCCTTTGAGCGGGTTTGCAGAAACCTTCTTTCGCGCAATACCATCGCAACTTCCGCTACCTGTCTTACAAGGACGTCAATGGCCATCCCGATCTGTGCCCTCGGCGAACAAGAGCGTATGAACACGACGTGTTGGCGGTTCGCGTCCCATTACAGGCCGGACTTCGAGGACAGTGTGGTGCCCAAGATCAAAGCTTCGTTTGTTAGCCTTGAGGCCGTGAGCCTATTGGTAATAGCCTGAAAGTTTCGGCCAAAGCGGGACGAAGGTGTCAGGGCAGGTTCGATCTACGGATAACTTCCATCCCAGGCGACACTTTCTAGAAGCGGAACTGGGTCCCCGCCCATAGGCGACTTGGTTGAAACGCCAATGAGGCTCAGCAGATGAAGCGCGGACAGCCCGGCGACCCGCGACTGTCAAAGGTTACCACTACAACAGCCATGCCCAGCTAACCGCCCACCTTCATGACTTCGTTGACGCCTACAATTACGGCTGGGGGTTAAAGACGCTATGCGGCCTGACGCCCTACGAATACATCTGCAAAATCTGGGTAACAGAGCCAAAACGGTTTAAACTCAATCCGTACCATCAAATGCCGGGACTAAACAGCTAGCCTCTGGCTATGTTTGATGCTGTGCCGGGCATCCTCGATGATGTTGCTGCTCGGAAGGCTGTGCTGATCGCGGCGCGGGTAACAGGGTCAACTCCGCGTGGAAACCAGCATCCGTTATCAAAATTCCTCCCAGCTGTCGCTGTCTTTAAGGGCCGCGTTTCCCTGGAATGCTTGCACGACCTTTGTAGTCATCTGCCGGACCGGGTTGATCGTCATTCGAGGTTGGGCAGATGTCGCTCTTGGCGCCGAACGCTGGGATTGCACAGCGCCAATATTGAACTGAGACAGAAGTTGGAACAGCGCGTCGGCCTCTTTCGCTAGACCGTGGGCCGCGGCGGAAGTCTCCTCGACCATGGCCGCGTTTTGCTGCGTGCTCTGGTCCATCGTGTTGACGGCGGTATTGATCTCCTTCAGGCTTGTCGCCTGCTCGCGAGAGACGTCGACGATTGCCCCGACATTGCTATCGACATGAACAACCTGTCTGACGATTTCCTCCAAGGCTTTTCCGGTTTCTCCGACGAGGGCAACGCCGTTCTTGACATGTCCGTTGGATGCGCCGATCAGCCCCTTGATCTCCTTCGCCGCTTTGGCCGAGCGCTGGGCAAGCTCGCGAACCTCTTGCGCGACAACAGCAAAGCCCTTGCCGGCTTCACCGGCGCGAGCGGCTTCAACGCCTGCATTCAAGGCAAGCAGATTGGTCTGGAACGCGATCTCGTCGATCACGCCGATGATGTTGGCGATCTCCGATGCTGAAGCCTCGATCTTGCCCATGGCTTCAACCGCATGTCGGACGACCAGTCCGGAACGCTCGGCATTTTCTTTAGTCTTGCGGACGAGTTGGCCGGCTTCTTGTGCCCTGTTGCTCGAGTCTGATACTGTGGTGGTAATCTCTTCAAGGGCTGCTGCGGTTTCCTCTACGGAAGCGGCTTGCTGTTCCGTCCGACGAGAAAGGTCGTCAGACGCCGTCCGGATTTCCTTTGACGCGGCAGCGATGGCGCCCGCATTATGTGCGACGGTCTCCATAGCGGACCGAAGTTTTGATGCGGCGCCATTAAAATCCAACCGGAGCTTTTCCAAGGTCGGTAAGAATTGCGTGCCGAGCTGCTGGGTCAGGTCGCCGCCTGCGAGACATTGCAATGCCGTGGCGAGGTGATCGACGTTTTCGACTCGCTTCGTGACGTCGGTTGCAAACTTCACGACCTTGAAGACCTTGCCGTTCATGTCGAAGATCGGGTTATACGAGGCTTGGATGTAGACCCTCTTTCCGCCTTTCCCGAGGCGCAAGAATTCGTCGGCGACAAACTCGCCTCCTGCCAATCGCGACCAGACGCGGCGATAGTCATCGCTGTTGGTGTAGGCGGGTTCACAGAACATCGAGTGATGCTTGCCCTTGATCTCCGACAGCTGGTATCCGAGCGTATTCAGAAAGTTCTCGTTGGCCGTCAGAATCTCGCCCGTCGGCGTGAACTCAATCACGGCCTGAGCGCGCGACAGCGCGTTCAGCTTGCCTGCATCTTCGGCGCTCTTCAGTTTTTGCGCGGTGATATCGGTCGCGAACTTGACCACCTTATAGGGTTTTCCGCTCCTGAATACCGGGTTGTAGGATGCCTCGATCCAGATCTCCTTGCCGCCCTTGCCTATGCGTTTGTATTGACGCTGGTCAAATTTTCCCGCGGCCAGATCGCTCCAGAACTGGCGATACTCGGCGCTCGAAGCCTCGCGTGGATCGACAAACATCCGATGATGCCGCCCTACGATTTCGCCGAGCTCATAGCCGAGCGCGGCACAAAAGTTCGAATTGGCGGATAGGACTGTTCCGTTGAGATCGAACTCGATGATCGCTTGCGACTTGCTCATTGCGGCAAGCACTGCGTTAGCATCGGACCAGAAAGCAAAAGACATAACACCCAAGACACACTCCATGTCTGCTGAGGGCTCGCGTCCGACGATTGGGGATTCTTTGGACGTACCGGCCTTGACAATTCGCTGCAAGTGGACCGGCTTTGCGCGTTTCACGATGCTTTCTCCCGGCATCCCCAGTTCTAGGGGTAAGCTCTGAATGAAATCTTAAAAGTCATATCCGCAGTTTAGCTTTCGCTCAAAAAGTGTGCATGTTGCCGTTCATGCAATCAGAGTCTTGATTTTCAGATTGGCTTAATCCGATCGAGTCCCACTGAGTGGCTCTGCGGGTGACCACCAATGTTTGGATTTGGACTTGCCCGCAAAAAGTGGAGAGCGAACTCCTCAAATTTGATAGGAGTTTGATCCATTAAAGTGAACCGCGCCGGATTTACCGGCGACCCCAACGCGTGAGAAGTAGGGTCTATGACAAGCGGAACGACGAATAAGTTCTCTCCTGAAGTCCGCGCC
>NZ_JACIDU010000018.1 GCF_014196535.1 Allorhizobium borbori | reverse complement strand
ACCTTGGCGATGACGTCTACCGACGCAAAGAGGGCCTCGGCGCTGTCGACCACCTCGACGCCCGCCTTGCGATAGGCCTCGTCGGTAAAGCCCGCCGCCAGGCCCGCACCGCTCTCCAAAACGCAACCATGCCCCAGCTTCTGGAGCTGAAACGCACTCTCTGGCGTCATCGCTACACGCGACTCACCCAAAAATACCTCTTTCGGTGTCCCGATTCTCAATTTCAACAGCCCTCTTCAACCAACGCGGAGATGCGCGAAAAATCAGTCATCTATCACTCACAACGAAATCCCGGGCCGACATTCATCACGCCGGATTCCGGACTGAAAGCACAAGGACGTAGCAAACACAGGCCGCCGACGTTGCAAGCACGGAACGCGGGGCGCAGCGCAGAACGGTCGAGAATTTCTGCTGGCCGATCACGGCAGCATCAACGGATCGGGCATCGTCCCCCGCCGATGACAAAGGTTGCAGCCTTCATCGGCGGATCGTGTCAACGCACAGGATCACCCATATCCCTCTCTCCAAAGCCGCCTCACCACAGCCTTCCAATTCTTGATAAATGTTTTGTGTTGCGATCACAACAAAACATTTGACGCGCTGCCGCGTCGTGAATACAGAATAATGAAAGGCTGCGGCAGGAGGTCGCAGGCGGAGGTTTTATCGACACAGATCAATGGACCCGTTGCGGCGCGCAAGTTCCGCGACCGCTTTTGATCGTCCATTTTTTGGGAGGGACTTATGGCACATGGAGCGGGGCTTGTTACAGGCCATCACACTGGTGAAAGCGGCGGCTGGACGCCTCTGCGCATTGCAGTCGTCTTCATCTGTTTCCTGCTGAATGCCATCGACGGGATGGACATCGTGATCATGTCCTATGTCGCGCCGGTCCTGAAGAGCGCCTGGCAACTCAGCCCGGAAATGCTGGGAACGGTCTTCTCGGCCTCGTTGGCGGGCATGGCTGTCGGCGGACTGTTCATTGCACCGATCGCCGACAAATTCGGGCGCCGGCCACTGATCATCACGCTGCTGACGGTGATCACAATCGCCATGCTGGCGTCGAGCCAGGCACGGAATGTCTACGAACTGATCGCGCTTCGCACGATCATCGGCATGTCGGTTGGTGCCTTTCTTGCCAGTGTAACGACAATGGCAGCAGATTTCGCCCCGAAAGGCCAGCAGGGCATGGTCGTGGCAATCGCCATCGCCGGATACCCGCTGGGTGCAGTCGTGACCGGGGTGACCATTGCCCATTTCCTGCCTGTCTGGGGCTGGCACGGCGCATTGATGGCTGCCGGGCTCGTTTCGCTCGTCGTTCTGCCATTCGTTGTGCTGATTCTGCCGGAATCGATCGACTACCTCAAGCGGGTACAGCCCGCGAGAGCGCTTGAAAAACTCAACAAGGTCCTGCGCCGCCTCGGCGAAGCGCCTGTCGCCGTATTGCCACCCCGCATCGCGGCAACCAAGACCTCGGTCGGCGCGATCTTCGCGGAGGGACGCTTTGTCGCCACACTGGCATTGTGGCTGGCGATCATCATGGGCTTCATGACCTTCTATTTCCTCGTGTCCTGGATCACCCAGCTTTCGGTGCAATCGGGTCTGCCCGTCGACAAGGCGATCTACGCGGGCGCGCTTTTCAACCTCGGCGGCTTCATTGGAACACTGGTGATCGGTGCCTGCGGAACCCGCTTTGGCCTGCAACGCGTCACATGCATTGCGCTCGTCGCCGGTGCGGCTGTTGTCGCGATCTTCGGCTATGTCACGGCCTCCCTTGCGGTCACGCTGGCACTGGCCTTCTGCGCCGGTTTCACCACCAATGGCGGCTTCAATTCGTTCTACGCACTCGGAGCCGTGCTCTATCCCACCGAGATTCGTTCGACGGGTATTGGCTGGGCCATGGGTATCGGACGTCTGGGCGCCGTAATCGGGCCCATGCTCGGCGGCATCCTGATCGGTCAGGGACTGGGCCTTGCCGCACTGCTCGCCATTTTTGCCATTCCCCTTGTAATCGCCGGCAGCGCAGCACTGCTCGTTCGGGCCCAGCAACACGCTCCCGAACCGCAACCTCTCGCAGCCGAATGAAAGGAAGCTGAACATGTCTCTTCAACAAACCTATGACGTTGTTGTCGTCGGTTCCGGCGCGGCCGGTCTTACCGCAGCGATTACCGCAAAGAAATCGGGCCTTTCCGTTGTTGTGCTGGAGAAGGCGCCTGTTTTCGGCGGCACGACGGCCTTTTCCGGTGGCGTGATCTGGATTCCCGGAAACCCGCATTACCAGGCGGAAGGCATTCGGGAAGACCGAGCCGCCGTGCACACTTACATGAGGGGCGAGGCTGGCAACAAATACGATGCCGACTTCATCGATGCCTATCTGGACTACGGCCCGGAAATGCTGCGCTTCATGGAAAAGGAGACCGAAGCCAAATTCGTTCGCACGCTCTATCCGGACTATCATCCGGAACAACCGGGCGGCGTGCAGATCGGGCGGTCGGTCACCGCTGCGGCCTATGACGGGCGACGGCTCGGAAAGGAGTTCCGGCGTCTGCGGCAACCGCTGAAGACCATCACCTTCATGGGGATGATGTTCAACTCCTCGAACAACGACCTGAAGCATTTCTTCAATTTCACCAAGTCGCCGATCTCCGCCGCCTATGTGGCGAAGCGCCTGACCGTTCATATGTGGCATCTTCTGCGCTACGGTCGAGGCGTTCAACTCACCTCAGGCAATGCACTTGCGGCGGCACTCTCCAAGTCGGCGCTGGATCTCGGCATCGAGATTGTCACCGATGCGCCGGTTACCGAACTGATCAGGAAAGACGGTCGCGTCATCGGCGTCGTCGCAACAATCGGCGGGCAGCGCCTTGCCGTTCCGGCGAAAAAAGGCGTGGTTCTCGCTGCCGGCGGTTTTGCCCGCGACAGCAAACGGATCGCGGAGCATTACTCCCATGTCAAGGAAGGTGGCGAGCATTTCACGCCGGTTCCGGAAGGCAATACCGGCGACGGCATTGCTCTGGGCGAAACCGTCGGCGGGCATCTGTCGGAGGGCCTGCCCAATGCCGCCGCCTGGATGCCTGTGTCCAAGGTTCCCTTCCCCGGAGGCGAGGTCGCGTTCCCGCATCTCGTCGACCGTTACAAGCCGGGCTTCATCATGGTCACCGCCTCCGGACGGCGTTTTGTGAACGAGAGCCTGTCCTATCACGATGTCGGCGCCGCAATGATCGAAGCCTGCCGCGGCAAGGGTAAAACCGAGGCCTGGCTGATTGCCGATCACCGGACAATCCGGAAATACGGCATCGGCTATGTCAAGCCCTACCCAATGCCGCTCGGTCCGCATCTGCGCTCGGGCTATCTGAAAAGCGGCAAGACGCTTGAGGAGCTTGCCAGCCGGATCGGGGTCGATGCCAGGGCGTTCGCTGAGGAAGTGAAAACCTATAATGAAGGCGCGCGCCTGGGCGAAGATCGACAGTTCGGACGCGGCACCTCCGGCTTCAACCGCTATCTGGGTGATGCCAACAACCAGCCCAATCCGAACGTCGCCCCTGTGGAGCAGGGACCGTTCTATGCGCTGCGCATCATCATGGGCGACCTTGGCACCTTCCCCGGATTGGTGACCGACACCCAGTCACGCGTGCTTGACGACCATGGCAAGCCAATCCCGGGCCTCTGGGCGGCCGGCAACGACGCTGCTTCCATTATGGGCGGAGCCTATCCCGGTGCGGGCATCACCATTGGACCGGCCATGACCTTTGGCTATGTCGCCGCGCTGTCCATCGCCGGCAAGATCAATGACAGTGACCGCAAGCTCGCGGCGGAATGAGGAATACCCAATGTTTACTGCCCCGACCGACCGTCCGCTGGTCAACCTGCGCTATTACACGATCGCTCCTCGCAAGATGGGCGAGTTTCTCGAAGTTTTCGACCGGCTCGCCATGCCGGTGCTGATAGAAACCCTCGGCGCTCCGATCGGCTTCTACACGAGCACCGTCGGACCGCTCAATCAGGTCGTTCACCTCTGGGCCTACCGCGATCTCGCCGACATGGAGGCTCGCTGGAACGCGCGCGATACCCATCCCGATTTTCCGGCCTACCTGAAGGCTTCAGGTCACCTTATCGTGGCTCAGGAAGATCGGTTGCTCAAAGCCGCGCCACTTCCTTCGCTGTCTTGAGCCGACCGGATCTGGGCATCCTCCTCGACATGCGGGAGGTTGCCAATCAACCGGTGAAAATAGTTGAGAAGCGTCTCAAACTCCTCCGCCGTGAAGCCCTGCAGCACGGCGGCTTCGCGGGCGCGGGCAATGGGCAGTACCCTGCGGTGCAGATCCAGTCCCGCATCCGTGAGCGCCACTTCGCGCTTACGTCTGGCACCGTCGCGAACGGTAACAAGACCATCGGCCTCCATGCCGGAAAGCGCTCTGCTGACCGAACTCTTGTCCAGTCCGATTGAGTTCGCCATGGCGATGATGTTGGACCAGGGTTCGACAGCGAGATGGCAAAGAACCCGCCATTCGACAACCCCGATACCGAACCGGCGATGATATTCCTGCGAAGCTCCTGCACCCAGACGGCTCGAAAAGCTGGTGCTCAACGCACCAACACAGCGCTGAAGATCGAAATGGTCCTTGTTCATGAGCCCTCCTGAGGCCTGACTATTCAATCCGGAGGCAAGTCTAAAGTCGAGAGAAAATTACCGGAGAGCCAATCGTTTCATCAGCAACGCCTCCGCATAGTGGACGAAGCGCCGCAAGGCCAATCAAATTAATCAGACCGCTACCCGGAATACCTGGATCGATATTGTGAAGGGGTCTCGCCCGTTGCTTCGCGGAACCGACGGGAGAAATAGGGCGGATCGGCATATCCCAGGCGATAGCCGATCTCGGCCACGGAAAGGCGGGTAAATGCCAGCAATCGTCCGGCTTCCGTCATCCTCGCTGCCTCGATATGCCGTGATGCGCTCTGTCCCGTCGCACCACGACAGATCCTGCTCAGATGGCCAGGGGTGATGGACATGGCCAACGCAAATTCCGCAGCCCCCCAGCCGGCAGCCAGATGTTCGACGAGCAGTCTGTCGAACTCCAACATGCGGCGTTCCTGAAGAGGCTCCATGGCCTCGGCGCTACGAGCAGCAATCTCGGCTGAAGCCGCCAGCGCGGTTTGGGCCAATCCGACCAGAAGCGAATCGCGATAGGTGTCCGTTCCTGCAAACGTCGTGGCGATCTGGCGAAGCACCAGCCTCACACGCGCATCTGCCTGAGCGACGAAAGACCGGGCGAGACGGCGCTCAAGCCCCGTATTATGCAGCGCGGCAACCAGCGCCACCGGGAAGGACAGCACCAGACCTTCGCTGCCGCGCACGATTTCCAGATCGTGAACAGATTGTGCCGGGATGAATTGAAAGTCACCGTCTTCAAGCCGCGAAGAAACACCGTCGACGCGGATGCGCGCGGCACCCTGCTCCACGAAGAAAATCTGCATCATCTGTCGATGGCGGTGTGGCGCAATCTTCCAATCGTGAAGGCGCGCCCGGTCCCATATCCGTTCACAGTGCACCACATCCGGAAAGGACGCCGTCTCTCCAAACAGATTGAAAACAGGTATTTGCGATTGCAACTTCATGCATGATTAGTACCATTTTATGCCCGCTTCGTCCATTCGCTTGCCTGCGCCCAGCCGATAGAAATCGTTCAGAGGGAACAATTGGGAGCGTTTTCATGGATACTCAGGTCGTCATCATTGGCGGTGGGCCTTCGGGCCTTTTGCTGTCTCAACTTCTGAACCGTGCGGGCATTGCGACGGTCGTACTGGAACGCAGCACGCGTGAACACGTTCTTTCACGCATCAGGGCCGGTATTCTGGAGTGGGGTTCCGTTGAAATGCTGCGGGAAGCCGGAGTGGGCACGCGGATGGATGCGGAAGGCTTCCCGCATGATGGCACCTACATCACCGATGCCGACCTGATGGTCCATATCGACTTCAAGGAACTGACCGGCAAGCGGGTCATGGTCTATGGTCAGACCGAAGTGACGCAGGATTTGTATCAGGCGCAGGATAGGATGGGCACCTCCATCATCCACGGCGTGGAAGATGTGCAGATCCTTGACCTCGACGGCCCGGTCGCGAAAGTCGAATACACGCTGAACGGCGAACGCAAGTCCCTGACCTGCGCCTATGTTGCGGGATGCGACGGCTTCCACGGCGTCAGCCGAAAGACCATACCGGAAGAAAAGCGTCGCGAATTCGAAAGGGTTTATCCTTTCGGCTGGCTGGGCATTCTTTCGCGCACCCCGCCCGTCAACGACGAGTTGATCTATGCGAATTCCCCCCATGGCTTCGCGCTCGCATCGATGCGCAACGCCAATCTGGTGCGCTATTACGTTCAGGTGCCACTCGCCGACAAAGTGGAAGACTGGTCCGACGACCGCTTTTGGAGCGAGTTCAAGCGTCGTATCCCGTCGCAGGCGGCCGAACGCCTGATCACTGGCCCTTCGATCGAGAAGTCCATCGCACCGCTTCGCAGCTTCGTATCGGAACCGCTGCGGTGGGGGCGGTTGTTCCTTGTGGGGGATGCCGCCCATATCGTACCGCCGACAGGGGCGAAGGGGCTGAACCTCGCTGTTTCGGATGTTTTCTACCTGCATCAGGCCCTGATCGAAGCGCTGAAACATGGCAGCGAAAACGGCGTGGACAGCTATTCTGAGCGCGCCTTGCGTCGCATCTGGAAGGCAATGCGGTTCTCCTGGCAGATGACGACGATGCTGCACCGTTTCGAAGGGGAAGACAGCTTCGCGGAGCAGATGCGCCGTGCAACGCTCGCCCACCTCGCCGAATCGGAAACCGCTCGGAAAGATCTTGCCGAGAATTATGTCGGCTTGCCCTACTGAGGTTGCCCTTCGCGGGATGTGGTGCCGTTACGCGCCACATCCCGCTTCATTCTGCGGCTGAATGCCCGAAAGCCGGCAACCGTAAAATCAACGAACCCGATTGCCGCACAGGCCTTTTCCGGCGCTCCATATCAGCAATCGCGACCACAATATTTCGATTATTTCAATAATATAAGCGTTTAACGCGCGACAGTTGAATGGCCCGCGTTCAACGGCACTTTACGCCAGCGTGACCCGTCACCCTGTCCATCGTGCGGCTCACCTTGCCCGAGCGCTTCATCCAATTCCGTGCGCGTGGGTCCGGTGATTTTCACCAAAAAGCAGATGACGGGAGCAACAAGCGACGTTTCCGCTCGCGCCGCACTTGACAAAAATGAACTCATAGTCATTTTTGAAACTTATTCGGCAGGCAAGCCCGTCGCCATGCGACAAATCGGCACGCCGGCTGTCAATCGAGGCAATCCATCATGTCAACATCAAAACTTACGCCGGGCGGAACCGTGGTGCGCATCTATGCCGTCATCCTGTTCCTGATCGGCGCCGCTTATGCGTTCGGTGGCGCTCAACTTGCCACCCTCGGCGGCTCTCCGTACTTCGTCATCACCGGTCTTCTCGCGATCGCATCGGCAATCCTCGTCTGGCGTGGCAGCGCATGGGGCGGATGGCTCTACGCGGCCATGCTGGCCTACACCTGGATTTGGGCGGTCAATGAAACCGGCGTCGATTTCTGGACGCTCACCCCGCGCCTGTTCGGGCCATTCCTTTTCGCGCTCTTCTTCCTGACGCCGGCCTACAAGCGCAGCGTCATCTCCGGCCCGCGCTCTGCCGGGTTAGGAAAGGCCGTTGCAGGTGTGTTCGCCCTGTCAATCGCCGGCCTTCTGGGCTGGGGCTATATCCATGGCGACATCCACGAAACGGTGGCCGCCAACGCACTCCCCGCTCCGGTGGAACCATACACGCCCACCTCGCCTGAAGGCGAATGGCACTATTACGGCAACGACCAGCATGGTACGCGCTTTTCACCACTGACCCAACTGAACCCGGAAAATGTCAGCGGACTTCAAGTTGCCTGGACCTACCGCACCGGTGATTTTCCGCCTCAGGAGGGCCCCAACCGGCGCTTCGAGGTTACCCCTCTGAAGGTGGCCGACAGCCTGTTCTTCTGCACTCCGCGCAACGACATCGTCGCCCTTGACGCGGAAACCGGCAAGGAGCGCTGGCGGTTCAATGCTCATGTCAACCTGCAGGGCGTGACGGGTTCGGCCGCATGCCGCGGCGTGGCCTATTATGAAGTCGATGGAAGCGGCAATCCGGCGACGGATCAGCCGAAGAACAGCGCCGGCCACGCCCTTTGCACCCGCCGCATCATCGGCCCGACTGTTGATGCCCGCCTGCTTGCCGTCGATGCTGAAACCGGCGAACCCTGCACAGGTTTCGGTGACAACGGCCAGATCGACCTCAAGAAAGGTCTTGGCCATGTCATTCCGGGCTATTCCTACGTCTCTTCCGCACCGCAGATTGTACGCGGCAAGGTCGTGATCGGAGGCTGGATCTCCGATGGCCAGTCGGTCGACGAGCCATCCGGCGTCATCCGCGCATTCGATGCGCGGACGGGAGCTTTCGCATGGGCCTTCGACATGGGGCGTGACACCTACCACGGTGAACCGGCGCCGGGCGAAGAGTATACGCGCGGCACACCGAATTCGTGGGCGCCGATTTCCGCCGACGACGAACTCGGCCTCGTCTACATGCCCACCGGCAACGCAACCCCGGATTACTGGGGTGGGCATCGCCGCGATTTCGACAACAAGTACTCGGGTTCTGTCGTGGCGCTCGATGCCGAGACCGGCGCGGTGCGCTGGACATTCCAGACCACGCATTACGATGTCTGGGACATGGATGTCGGTTCGCAACCCAGCCTGATTGATCTCAAGATCAACGGCGAGACCGTGCCGGCTCTCGTCCAGCTTACCAAGCGGGGCCAGAACTTCGTCCTCGACCGCCGCACCGGCAAGCCCGTTTACGAGGTCAAGGAACTCCCGGTTCCGCAGGGCGGCGCGGAAGCCGAGCGTCTTTCGAAGACACAGCCCTTCTCCGTCGAAATGCCCGAATTCTCTGGCGTGGACCCGCTGAAGGTGACCGGCATCGACGAAACGGACATGTGGGGCGCAACGCCGTTCGACATGATGTGGTGCCGAATTCAGTACCGCAAGGCTCGCTGGGAAGGCCCGCTGACACCGCCCGGCGAAGATCCGATCGTCTTTTTCCCCGGCTCGCTGGGCGGCAACAACTGGGGTTCGGGTTCGTTTGACCCCGAGCGCAAACTCCTCGTCGCCAACTGGAACCGGGTGCCGATGTATCTGCGCCTTATCCCGCGTCCCGAAGCCAATGCAATGGGCCTGAAGGCAGCGGACGGTTCACCGGGCACGAGCGTCGGCGGCAATGTTCCGCAGATGGGTGTTCCCTATGCCGCCGAACTGAAGCCGTTCATGTCGCCCCTCGGCGCCCCCTGCCTTGCCCCGCCCTATGGCATGGTGACCGCCGTCGACCTGACGACGAAAAAGGTCATCTGGTCAAAACGTTCGGGCACGGCCGAAGACAGCGGCGTCACGATCGGCGGCACCAAATTGAAGGCAAGCCTGCCGATCAAGATGGGGATTCCGGGCCTCGGTGGCGCCATCACCACCAAGTCGGGTCTCGTCTTCATCGCGGCTTCGGGTGAACAATCCTTGCGCGCGATGAGCCTGGCAACCGGCGACATCCTCTGGAAGGGACGTTTGCCGGCCGGGGGCAATGCCACGCCCATGACCTATCTCTCCAACGAGAGCGGTCGTCAGTTCGTGGTGATTGCCGCTGGCGGTCATAATCTGATGCAGACCCAGCCGGGCGACTATCTCGTCGCCTACGCCCTGCCGAAGAAGCCCTGATCTTCTTCTGCCCCAACAGGAAAAAGCCCTCGCCTTCGTGATGAAGGCGGGGGCTTTTTAGATGGGAAAGTCAGGCAGACGAACTCAAACCTGCGGAAGCCGCTGCGGCTCCAGCGTCGTTTTGGCCAGCGGAAAGAGCAGCAGGCAAACGACCGCAAAGAAAAGACAGAAGGTAACAACGGCGGGCACAAGCCCTATCCAGTCGGCCAGATAGCCGACCGCAATCACGGGCAGGATGCTGCCGAGATAGGCAATGCTCAGGAATGTCGAGAGAATGCCGGAGCGCTGATCCTCGGGAGCGATCCGGTTCAAGAGCCGCAGTGCTGACATGAAGGCCAGCCCATGGCCAAGACCGATGGAAATATCCGCCGTCACGAACATGGTGCCCGACGCGGTGCGCAAAGCGACCGCCAGCAACACGATCCCGATGCCCATGAATGCCAAAGCGATCAAAAGACCGCCCCTGACGGACAGGCACCGTGCCGGAAGCTGCACCAGCGCGGAACAGAACAGGACAGCCGCGACGGACGTACCGCTGACTGCCGGGCCACGCAAGGGTATTAAACTGTCGAGGAATGACGGCGCCAGCGATGCCAGCAGGCTGAACAGGGCATAGGCCGTGAAGACCGCGAGCGATGCAACAAAAAATCCCGGACGGACTTCCGGTGCCGGCAATCCGAGATGCGGCTTAAAGGAGACGGATGCGCTGACCGGCGCAGGCCGGATCATGCGCAGGGTGCACAATCCGGCCAAAACGGCGCCAACCGGAACAATGATCGCCAGATACGGTGCAACCAAGGGAACCGGCGCGAACTGAGCGACAAAGCCACACAGGAACGGCCCAAGACCAAAGCCGGCCATGGTGGTGACGGACGCAACAAGTGCGGCGTGCCGGCTCCTGACGGGTTCAAGAAGAATGAGGCCAAGGGTTGCAGCCGATGTGATCAAGCCGGACGCAATACCGATCACCACACGCCCCACACCCAGAACAAGTGGCCCCGGCGCTATTGAGGAAAGCAGGAGACCCAAGAGAAGGAGAAGCCCGGCGGCCTTGAGAACGGGCACCGGGCCTATCCGGTCCGAAAGTCGACCGAGAAACAGAAACGCGGCTAACACACCGACCATGTAAACGACGTAGATCACCGTGACAGTGGAATGGCGAAGGGCCCAGGCCCGTTCGTAAAGCGGATAAAGCGGGCTGGCCATGGTTGCCCCCATGGTGCCGATAGCGAGAGCAAGCGCTACGAGCACAAAGGGTGCCCATGACGTCTGACGATTGTCTGTCACTGGATGCCTCTTGTATAATGAAAAGTGGTTCGCCTCTATGGAGGGAACGGAAATGACTGGTGGACCGAGAAGCCCGAACGAACGGCGCGGAGCTATACACAACACTTTAAAATGACCGATTGGTCATTTTAAAGTCAAATCACTTTGCATTACGACAAGCCGGAGGGAGGGCGCATTGGAACACACAGACGGGACGGAGAAGGAAGCGACCGCAAGGACCCGCGGCCCGAGCCCTGAGAAAACGGCGCGCACGCGGGCGCAGATTATCCAGGCGGCCATGGAGGAGTTTTTCGAAAAGGGATATGCGGACGCGACGATGGCGGGGATCGCCACCCGGGCAGGGCTCGCCAAGGGCACGACATACCGTTACTTCGATACCAAGGAAGCATTGTTTGCCGGCGTTGTCCGCGACATCGTGACCACGCCGCTTGATGCAGCCCATGACAATCCGATCGGCCCCGAAGAAACCGTATCGGCTTACTGTCGGCGCACACTTCTGCCCGCCATGCTCATCATCGAGGAGAAGGGACGTGCCGGTATTGCGCGGCTTGTTCTCACCGAGGCGCGAGCGTTCCCCTATCTCGCGGAGGTCTATAAAAACGAGGTCTATGAACCGTTTGTCGGACGCCTGCTGGAACTGGCGAAGCTTGCGGCCAGGCGCGGCGAACTCAAATGCGATTTCATGCTTCAATGCCCTCACCTGCTGGCGGCGCCACTCTGGATGGGCATCGTCCATAACGGCCTTCTCTGTCCAGAAGATCAGATCGAAACAGCAGCCATGTTCGAGGCGCAAGTGGATCTGATTTTCACCTGAAAGCCTGAGCGCTTGAGCGGGGCATCGAGGGCAGACCAATCCACACGCCTCATCGTCAATAAACAGCCCGTCAGGCTCCAATCCCGCACAATCAATGTTATCGTGCACGCTCCAGCGGGTTTTGAATCACGCGCCATGTGACCTGAAAATCCACTCAGTCACGGGATCTAACGAGAATTTAACTTGCCATATTTGTGCATCGCGGTAGCGATATTCTGGAGTGCACGCATATGATAGCGATCAATTTTCAGAGGAATTTGTAATGAGAACGACACACCTGCGTCTGGCTTTTGCGGCCTTGTCGCTTACGCTCGTGGCCTGCAGCGAAAACAAGGGCGCGACTCAATCGCCAGCCGCTCAGACCGCCGCGGCGAAGCCGAAGGTCAGTGTCGTCACACTCAGCCCTCAGTCGGTGACAATTACCGCCGAACTGCCGGGCCGAACCGTCGCCTCGTTGGCGGCAGAGGTTCGCCCACAGGTCAATGGCATCATTCGCGAGCGACTTTTCCGGGAAGGCACCGAGGTCAAGCAGGGCGATGCCCTCTACCAGATCGATCCCGCCAGCTACAAAGCCGCCTATGACAGCGCCATCGCAGACCTGCGCAAGGCCGAGGCGGCCGTACCCAGCGCACAAGCGAAGGTCGACCGTTATGAAAGCCTGACGAAACAGGATGCCGTCAGCCAGCAAAATCTCGATGATGCAGCAGCGACACTGGCGCAAGCGAAGGCTACGGTCGAAGCCGCCAAGGCTGCCGTTGAAACGGCCCGCATCAATCTCGACTACACGACGATCCGTGCACCGATCTCCGGCAGGCTCGACAAATCGTCCCTCACGGCAGGCGCGCTGGTCACGGCAAACCAGACAACCACACTGACCACAATCCGCACGCTGGACCCGATCAACATCGACGTGACCCAGTCGAGCACAAACCTCATCAATCTCCGCCAGGCAATCGATTCCGGACGCATAAAGCTGTCCGGCGATAATGTCAGCGTGCGGCTGAAGCTGGAAAACGGGACGATCTACCCGCTGACCGGCAAGCTGGAATTTGCTGAATCGTCAGTCAGCGAGACTACTGGCACCTACGCGCTGCGGGCCGAGTTCCCCAACCCGGATCGCCTGCTTTTGCCGGGCATGTATGTCCGTGCTCTGGTTGAGGAAGGCGTGGCGGAGAACAGCTTCCTGGTGCCGCAGCGCGCCGTCTCCCGCAACACAAAGGGCGAGCCTGTGGCCCTGCTGGTCGACAAGGAGGGCAAGGTGGAGCAGCGCGTTCTGACCATCGGCCAGAGCGTCGGCAACAACTGGCTGGTAAGTTCCGGCATCGCGGATGGCGATCGGGTTATCGTTGAAGGTTCGCAGTTGACCCGCCCCGGCCAGTCCGTCGACCCCGTGGAAGTGATCATCGACGACACGACCGGAGAGGTTCGCGAGCGCAAACAGGCGGCCCTGACGCCGCAAACCGGCAATGACGTTGCGGCGATAAATGCCGCTCCATCTGCCGACACCTCGAAGAACTGAGGTTTCCATGTCGAATTTCTTCATCAACCGGCCTAATTTCGCCTGGGTGATCGCAATCGTGATCATGCTGGGCGGTCTTCTGGCGCTGAATTCGCTCTCAATCTCGCAATACCCGCAGATTGCCCCGACGACGGTGCGCATCACCACCACCTATCCCGGCGCCGATGCCGAGACGGTGGAGAATTCGGTGACGAAGATCATCGAACAGGGCATGACGGGGATCGACAACCTCGACTACATGACCGCGACGTCCACATCGACCGGACAGGCTTCGATCACGCTGACCTTCACCAGCGCGGCCAATCCTGATACGGCGCAGATGCAGGTCCAGAACAAGCTGCAGCTTGTTACCTCGCAATTGCCGGAGGCCGTGCAGAGCCGGGGCCTGACGGTCAACAAGGCGTCCGACAGCTTCCTGATGGTCGCCGCATTTGTCTCGACCGATGGCAAGATGAGCGCCAACGACCTGGCCGACTATGTCGACAGTACGCTGAACGATACGCTGAAGCGCGTCGAAGGTGTCGGCGGCACCCAGCTTTTCGGTTCGCGATACGCCATGCGTATCTGGCTCGATCCGGACAAGCTCGCCAAATACGCACTAATGCCCAGCGATGTGGCGTCCGCCGTATCGGCCCAGAACACGCAGGTTTCGGCAGGCCAGCTCGGTGCGCAACCGGCACGGCAGGGTCAGCAGCTCAACTTCACCGTTACCGCGCAAGGTCGGCTTCAGACCCCCGAACAGTTCCGCAACATCATCCTGAAAAGTTCGACGAACGGTTCCCTTGTCCGCCTGAACGACGTGGCGCGCGTGGAACTGGGTGCGGAAAGCTACAACAACCTTTCGACCTATAACGGCATGCCCGCTGCGGGCCTCGCCATCAACCTCGCCACCGGCGCAAACGCCATCAGCACGGCGCAAGCCGTGCAGGAAACGATTGCGCGTCTCTCGGGGACATTTCCTCAGGGTGTCGAGGTGGTCTACCCCTATGACACCACGCCGTTCGTTCAGCTCTCGATCGAGGAAGTGGTCAAGACGCTTATCGAAGCCATCGTGCTGGTCTTCATCGTCATGCTGGTGTTCCTCCAGAACATCCGCGCCACGCTGATCCCGACGCTGGCCGTGCCGGTCGTTCTCCTCGGCACCTTCGGCGTTCTTGCCGTGTTCGGCTACTCCATCAATACCCTCACCATGTTCGCCATGGTGCTGGCAATCGGCCTGCTTGTCGATGACGCGATCGTCGTCGTCGAGAATGTCGAACGCGTGATGCAGGAGGAAGGTCTGCCGCCGAAAGAGGCGACGCGCAAATCCATGAAAGAAATCACCGGCGCACTGATCGGGATCGCCGTCGTGCTGTCGGCCGTCTTCGTGCCAATGGCATTCTTCGGAGGCTCCGTTGGCGTCATCTACCGCCAGTTCTCCGTGACCATCGTATCGGCCATGGTACTGTCGGTCATCGTCGCACTCATCCTGACACCAGCGCTCTGCGCGACGCTCCTCAAGCCGGTTCACACGGAAAAAAGCGGCCTTGCCGGCCTCTTCAACAGGGGCTTCGATCGGACCGCCGTTGCCTATCGCAATGGTACGGGCGGTATTCTCAACCGAAGCAAACGCTTCCTCATCCTGTTCCTTGCCATCGTGGTGGGCATGGGCTGGATGTTTATCCGCCTTCCCAGCTCGTTTTTGCCGCAGGAAGACCAGGGCATCCTGCTCACCAGCATCCAGCTTCCGGTCGGCGCAACGCAGGACCGCACGCAACGTGTCATGAAGCAGGTCGTCGATCATTACCTGAACAACGAGAAGGATGCCGTCGAAGGCGTCATGGGCGTCGTTGGCTTCGGGTTCGGCGGGCAGGGCCAAAACGTGGCGCTCGCATTCGTGCGGTTGAAACCCTTCGACAAGCGCACGAACCCCGATCTTTCTGCTTCCGCTGTGGCGAAACGCGCCATGGGGGCCTTTTCGAAGATCCGTGACGGTCGCGTCTTCGCGCTCGCGCCGCCCGCAATCCAGGGCATGGGCAACTCGAACGGTTTCGACTTCTATCTTCAGGACGTCAACGGCACCGGCCATGCCAAGCTGATCGAGGCCCGCGACCAACTGCTGGGCCTGGCCGCCCAGAGCAAGACGCTCGCCAACACCCGCCCGAACGGGCAGGAAGATACACCGCAATTCAAGATCAATATCGATCAGGAGAAGGCGAGCGCGCTGGGCATCAGCCTCGGCAACATCAATAACACCCTGTCCACGGCCTGGGGCAGCAGCTACATCAACGACTTTATCGATCGAGGCCGTATCAAGCCGGTTTATCAGCAGGCCGATACCGACTTCCGCATGCAGCCGGAAGACCTCGCCAAATGGCAGGTCCGCAATTCAGATGGCGATATGGTGCCGTTCTCCGCCTTCTCGTCCACAAGCTGGATCTACGGTTCGCCGCGGCTCGAGCGTTATAATGGTTCGTCTGCCGTGCAGATTCAGGGACAGGCCGCGACAGGCGTCAGCTCCGGTGCCGCCATGGATGAGATCGACCAGTTGATGTCGAAATTGCCGAGCGGGTATGCACATGAATGGACCGGCCTGTCTTATCAGGAACGGCTATCGGGCAATCAGGCGGCGGCGTTGTACGCCATATCCGTCCTCGTCGTCTTCCTGTGTCTCGTGGCGCTCTACGAAAGCTGGTCGATCCCGTTCGCCGTCATGTTGTCAGTCCCGATCGGTGTCGCCGGGGCGCTGGGTGCGGCCCTGCTGTTCGGGCAGTCAAACGATGTCTATTTCAAGGTGGGTCTGCTCACGACCATCGGACTGGCGGCCAAGAATGCGATCCTCATCGTCGAATTTGCCATTGAACGGCAGGCGGCGGGCATGGCGCTTGTCGAGGCAACTCTGGAAGCGGCCAAGCAACGCCTGCGCCCGATCCTGATGACGTCCTTCGCCTTCATTCTCGGCGTCACGCCGCTTGCCATAGCCCGAGGCGCAGGCTCCGGCGCCCAGAACGCCATCGGCATCGGCGTGATGGGGGGCATGATCGCCGCAACCGTCATTGGTGTGTTCATGGTGCCGCTGCTGTTTGTCACCGTGCGCCGGATTTTCAAGGGCAAGGTCGAGGACCACGACAAGGCGGAAGCCCCCGCAACCCATCCCTGACGGGATGAGGGATACGGGACACCGGTGCGTTTTCGCTCAAACATGCGGCGCAGACAAAAACACCCGGGAAGGATTTCCTTCCCGGGTGTCTGCAACTATCACGAACCGCATCAGTCCTCGAACTTTGCCTTCGTGTCGGCTTTGCCCTTGACCCAGTAGCCGGAGGCTCTGAGCCAAGTCAGGGGATGCTTGCGCTCTTCGATGAGGTAGGCGCGAATGGCCTTGGTCACGGCTCCCTCAGCCGCCACCCAGACGAACGTACCGACTTCGATGGGAAGTTCGCGCAACCGGGCGATGATCGCCACGGAATCCGTCACATCAGTGCGATGAATCCAGTGACTCGTCAGTTTGGCCTGTGTCTTGAAGGTCTGCTCGTCATCGACGCCCGGCACCGCAACAACGGTGGTAACGGCGATATCAGCAGCCGTTTCTTCGACGCGACGGCCTATGGAAGGCAGCGCCGTCTCATCGCCAATCAACAGCCATGACCGGATCGGACCGGAAATGACCTGCGAGCCGCGAGGACCGCCGATAAGGGCAGGATCTCCCGGACGCGCCTCGAGCGCCCATTGCGTTGCAGGCCCCGCCTCGTGAACGGCGAAGTCAATCACCAGCCTTCCCTTGACGGGATCATAGTGGCGCGGCGTGTAATCACGCATGGTCGTGCCACCGGCGCCATCCGGAACGAAGACCTTTATATGATCGCCCGCAGACAGGGACGTGAAGCCTTCAAGTTCATCGCCGCCCAGCGTGATGCGGATCATGCAGGGCGTCAGTCTTTCCACCGCGACAACGGTCAATTGCCGCCGCCGCAATTCATGGCGAACAAGCTGAACGCGCGGTTGTTCGCCCATACTTTCGAGCCCTTGGATCGATTGATCGTTCATTGTCCTGCCTTCTCTGTCTGGTCAGGCCCGGCCTGCCCGGACACCGGTTGTTCGATATTCTCGATACGATGTGCAGCTTCGCGAACGATCGCGGCAATCCGCTCTATGTCGCTCTCGCTGACGGCTCGTCCCTTCAACCGACCGCGCAGCGCCGTCTTGAGTTGGTCCATGGCTCTGGCCACCACCTCCGGCGCACCGGAACGCATGCCCTCGCCATTCGATCCGCAGCGGGCGAGAAGTCGCTCGATCGCAAGGTGGTTCGCCGCGAGATAGGCCTCGCCTTCCTGTGTGATCCGGTAGCTCTTGCGATTACCCTCGCCTGTCTCCGCAACGGCGTATCCGATGTCATCGAGCCAGGCCAGCGTGGGGTAAAGCACGCCGGGGCTTGGCGCGTAGCTGCCGCCAAAATGCTCCTCAACCGCCTTGATCAGTTCGTAACCATGGCTGGGGCGCCTTGAAATGATTGCAAGAATGAGCAGCCTCAACTCACCGTAGTCAAGCATTCGGCCGCCCCGGCGGCGTCCCTGATGCGATCGGTCCTCATCATGATGACAATGATGTCGCCATCCGTCTGTAAACGGGGTTTTACGGCCCCTGCCGTTTTCATATTCGTCGCTCATGTCTCCAAGATAGGTTTCGATATATCTAAAATCAAGATATATCGAAATTTGACCGTGGCCTGGAAAGATCGCGAGCCGACAGGCCATCGACTGCCGGCGGGACCGTGATAAGAAGATAGACGGGACCGATAACATCTCTTAAACTCTGCACGCGGAAGAGCACTGCCATGAGCTGGGAATTCTTTCTGACATCGCTGGTCATCGTGGCTTCGCCCGGAACCGGCGTCCTCATCACGCTGACTGCAGGCCTGACGCGCGGTCGACGGGCGGCCATTGTTGCGGCTTTCGGCGGCACGCTGGGCATCA
Organism: Allorhizobium borbori; assembly: GCF_014196535.1. Classification (GTDB taxonomy): domain Bacteria; phylum Pseudomonadota; class Alphaproteobacteria; order Rhizobiales; family Rhizobiaceae; genus Ectorhizobium; species Ectorhizobium borbori. The sequence continues at coordinate 88,527 of NZ_JACIDU010000018.1, read as the reverse complement.
TTCCCCACATGATCGCCGCCATCACCGGCATTGCCGCAATCCTTCATGCCAGCGCGCTCGCCTTCGAGGTGATCCGCTACGCCGGCGTTGCCTACCTGCTCTACATGGCCTGGCAAACGCTTCGCGAAAACGGCGCTCTGGCTATCGACGACACACCGAGTTCCCGCACAGATTTCGAGGTGATCCGCTCAGCCATTCTGGTGAACATCCTCAACCCGAAACTGTCGATCTTCTTTTTCGCCTTCCTGCCGCAATTCGTCGGCACGCAGGCCGGAACACCAGTTCTCGAAATGCTTGAACTATCGCTGGTCTTCATGGCGATGACCTTCGTCGTCTTCGTGATCTACGGCATCTTTGCGGCCGCCGTGCGCAGTCACGTCGTCTCACGCCCCTCGGTGCTGACCGTCATGCGGCGCACCTTCGCCGCCGCCTTCGTCGGCCTCGGCATCAAGCTTGCCCTCACCGAACGATAACGTAAAGCCAGTCCTGTGTTGACAGGATGGTGACAGGAAGCGGGTCTAGAACTGTAACACCGGATCGGGGGAGAGTTCGATCTGGTGCGGGGAGGAAACCGCTTGCAGTGTCAAAGGCCCAGGGTTCGGATATCGGTATCCGGCCAACCCTTTATCGCACGCTGATACCGCATTTCCTCCCGCTTCAAGCATCATTCAAAGGGAGAGAAATGATGACCCGCATGTTCACCAAGACGCTGACCGGCGCGGCGCTGATGGTACTGGCGATGACGGCTTTTGCCGCCGCCGAACCGGCAAAGCCCGAATGCCTGGCAGGCGCCAAGCCCGGCGGCGGCTTCGACCTGACCTGCCGTCTCGCAGCCAATGCGCTGCTGGAGACCAAGCAGATCTCCAGACCCATGGCAGTCACCTACATGGAAGGCGGCGTTGGCGCCGTGGCCTATAACCACGTCATCGGCAAGCGTGGCAAGGATGGCAACCTCATTACCGCGGCATCCTCGGGCTCGGCGCTGCTGATCGCGCAGGGCAAGTTCGGCCAGTATGACGAGACTGCCGTTCGGTGGCTTGGGGCCGTCGGTGCGGACTACGGCGTTCTGGTCGTCGCCGCCAACTCGCCCTACAAGACACTCGGCGAACTGGTCGAGGCCTACAAGGCCAGCCCGACTGAATTTCCCGTTGCCGGCGGCGGCGCTGTCGGCTCGCAGGACTGGATGAAGGGCACGCTGCTGGCCAAGGCCGCCGGTCAGGATGCCAAGAAGATGCGCTACGTGGCCCTCGAAGGCGGCGGTGCGGTTCTCACCGCCCTTGAAGGCGGCCATGTAAAGGTCGGTTCGGGCGATGCGGCTGAAATGGTCAAGCATCATGTGGCGGGCAAGGTCCGCATTCTCGCCGTCATGGCGCCGGAACGCCTGCCGGGCGAACTGGCTGGCGTTCCGACCGCCAAGGAACAGGGCTATGACATCGACTGGCCGGTCTGGCGCGGTTACTACGTCGGCAAGGACGTGTCCGACGAAGACTACAACTGGTGGGTGGAAGCGTTGAAGAAAACGACCGCCACACCTGAATTCGCCAAGGAACGCGAGGCCCGAGGCCTGTTCGACTTCACTCTGCTTGGCAAGGAATTTGAGGAACGCGTCCATACCGACGTTGCCCGCTTCAAGATCCTCGCCAAGGAAGCCGGCATGTAAGTTCCTGCGCCGACCGGGCTGTGCTGATCCTCGCCCGGCCGGACTTCTCTCCCGGCGCCGCCAGCTATTGAGCCGCGCCGGGAGAGACAGACCACTTCTCGTCCAGTCCTGAAATTGTCCCGGAAGGCGGAGAACCGCCTCGCCGACGATACCCCATTGTGAGGCGACCATGTCAGAAGCCCATTCCATTTCGCCGCGAACGGCCAGGCTGATCGGCCGCGTTTCGGCGATCATTCTCCTCCTGCTGGCACTGGCCTACGGCCTTGGTGGCAGCGTCATAGAATATGCCTTCGCATCCGATCCGCTCGGCCCCCGTGTTTTCCCCATCGCGCTCGCCGTCGTTCTCGGTGGTCTCGGCATTCTCTACTTCCTTTCGCCGGGTACCGCGGAAGGCTTCCCGCACGGCGCTTTACTGGCACGGGTGCTGGCCATTCCCGCTCTGCTCGCCATATCGGTGCTGCTGTTCGAACCGCTGGGCTTTGCCGTCTCGATCTTCACCCTCACGCTTGGCACGGCGCTCATCTTCGGCGCACCACCCGTCAAGGCCCTGATCGGCGCGGTCGGCCACGCCGTCCTCTGGTGGTTCGTCTTCGGCTACGTCCTGGAAGTCTATCTGCCCGCCGGCACGGTTTTCGGCGGCTGAGCGCGGCATCAAGAAAAGGTCATATCCCATGAGTTTCGATTATCTCTGGCAAGGCTTCGCGGTCGCGCTCACCTGGCAGAACCTGCTGATCGGCTTCATCGGCTGCTTCATCGGCACGCTGGTCGGCGCGCTGCCGGCCATCGGCCCTATCAACGGCATAGCGCTGCTCATGCCCATTGCCTATTCCATGGGCCTGCCGGCGGAAAGCACCATGATCCTGCTCGCCGCCGTCTATTGCGGTGCTGAATATGGCGGGCGCATCTCCTCCATCCTGCTCAACGTGCCGGGCGACGCGGGCGCGGTGATGACCGCCATGGACGGCTACCCCATGGCCAAACAGGGCCGCGCAGGCGAGGCGCTGGCGTTGTCCGGCATCTCCTCCTTCGTTGGCGGCCTGATCGGCACGATCGGGCTGGCGCTCTTCGCCCCCGTGCTCTCCGGCCTTGCCATCGGCTTCGGCCCGGCTGAATATTTCGTGCTGATGATCTTCGCCTTCGCAACGCTCGGCTCCATGGTCGGCTCCCAGCCGGTGAAGACGCTGATCGGCTGCGTGCTTGGCCTGATGCTCGCCACCGTTGGCCTTGACGCCACGTCGGGCGCGTACCGCTTCACCTTCGCCGAACCGGAACTTGGCGACGGCATCGAGTTCGTGGTGCTCGTCATCGGTCTGTTCTCGATTTCCGAAGCGATGATCATTCTCGAGCATCAGGGCAAGGGCGTCACCGTCATCCGCGAACTCGGCCGCATGACGGCGCGCTGGGCCGACCTCGTGAGGTCCACGGGCGCCACCATCCGCGGCTCGCTGATCGGCTTCGTCATCGGCGTACTGCCGGGAACCGGGGCGTCCGTGTCCTCCGCCGTATCCTACACCACCGAAAAGCGCATTTCCGACAGCGAAGGCACCTTCGGCAAGGGCGACGTGCGCGGCCTTGCCTCGCCGGAAGCCGCCAACAATGCCACCGCCTGCGGCTGCTTCGTGCCCATGCTGACACTCGGCGTGCCCGGTTCCGGCACCACCGCCGTCATGCTCGGCGCGTTGATGCTCTACAACATCCAGCCCGGCCCGATGCTGCTTACCGAACGCCCGGAAGTGGTCGGCGGCCTCGTCGCCTCGCTGTTCGTCGGCAACTTCATCCTGCTGGCGCTCAACCTGCCGCTGGTTAACATCTTCGCCCGCGTGCTGACGGTGCCGAACTGGCTGCTGGTGCCCGGCATCCTCGTTCTCTCGGTCATCGGGGTTTATTCCACCAACGCCTCGGTATTCTCCATCTTCCTCATGCTCGGCATCGGCTTCGTCGGCTGGCTGTTGCGTAAGGCTGGCTTCGACATGGCGCCGATCATTCTCGGCTTCGTGCTGGGCCGGGTGATGGAAGTGAACCTGCGTAACGCGCTGGCGATTTCCGGCGGCGATATCTCCATCCTGTTCGGCAGCACCATTTCCATCGTGCTGTGGATCATGGCCGCCGGCGTGGCTTTTCTGCCGCTCTTCCTCTCGCGCCGCGCCAAGCGCCGCATGCGGGCAATGACCGTCGCCGATCCGGCGCTCGACTGAAGAGCATGGCTTCTGCGACATGAAATGGCCGGGAGCGATCCCGGCCATTTCATTCAGGCTTTCCACCTGGAAAGCACCATGCCAAATCGCCTGAAAATTCCTGAACTCACCAACCGAATGCACGCGCCAAGTGCGATCGGTAAACACTAATTTCACATTACGACTTTTTACTGAAACGCGGTATCTTGTGTGTTGACCTAAGTTGGCGTACTCGAAACCGAGAGACCTATGGTCGATTAACGAGCCCCCTTGATGGCGCTGCGTTCCAGTGCCACACACCTCATGATTGTTGGGATTGCGATGAACCTTTACTCTGATTATCTGGCTGAGATCACAAGCAGAAAAGATCAAGGGCTCGCCCCGAAGCCTATCGATGATGGCGCCCTCGTTGGCGAACTTATCGAGATCATTCAGGATGCAGGCAGCGAACACCGCGCCGATGCGCTGAACTTCTTCATCTACAACACGCTGCCCGGCACCACGAGCGCCGCCGGCGTGAAGGCCGCCTTCCTCAAGAAGATCGTTCTGGGCGAAGTGACCGTTGCCGAAATTACCCCGGACTTCGCTCTGGAACTCCTGTCCCACATGAAGGGCGGCCCTTCGGTTGAAGTGCTTCTCGACCTGGCCCTCGGCGCCAACGCCGAAATCGCAGCAAAGGCCGGTGACGTGCTGAAGACGCAGGTCTTCCTTTACGACGCTGACATGTTCCGCCTGCGCGACGCCTACAAGGCCGGCAATGCCGTGGCCAAGGACATTCTCGAAAGCTATGCCAAGGCCGAGTTCTTCACCAAGCTTCCGGACGTGGAAGACGAAATCAAGGTCGTGACCTTCATCGCCGCCGAAGGCGATATCTCGACCGACCTTCTTTCGCCGGGCAACCAGGCGCATTCGCGCTCTGACCGCGAACTGCACGGCCAGTGCATGATCTCGCCGGCAGCACAGCAGGAAATCGTGGCGCTGAAGGCCAAGCATCCCGACAAGCGGGTGATGATGATCGCCGAAAAGGGCACGATGGGCGTTGGCTCCTCGCGTATGTCCGGCGTGAACAACGTGGCGCTGTGGACCGGCAAGCAGTCCAGCCCCTATGTGCCCTTCGTCAACTACGCTCCGGTCGTCGCCGGCACGAACGGCATTTCGCCGATCTTCGCGACCACCGTCGACGTGACCGGCGGCATCGGCATCAACCTGAAGAACTGGACCAAGAAGACCGGCGAGGACGGCAAGCCGATCCTCAACAACGACGGCAACCCGGTCCTTGAGCAGAAATTCTCGGTCGAAACCGGTACGGTTCTCAAGATCGATGTGAAGAACAAGAAGCTTTGCGACGAGACCGGCAAGGAACTGGTCGATGTGGCCGCCGCCTTCACGCCCCAGAAGATGGAGTTCATGAAGGCCGGCAGCTCCTATGCCATCGTGTTCGGCAAGAAGCTCCAGACGTTCGCAGCCGAAACGCTTGGCGTCGAAGCCACGCCGGTCTTCGCACCGAACAAGGAAATCTCCATCGAAGGTCAGGGCCTCACCGCCGTTGAAAAGATCTTCAACCGCAACGCCGTCGGCGTCACTCCGGGCAAGGTTCTCCATGCCGGCTCCGACGTTCGCGTCAAGGTGAACATCGTCGGCTCGCAGGACACCACCGGCCTGATGACCGCACAGGAACTGGAAGCCATGGCGGCTACCGTGATTTCGCCGCTCGTTGACGGCGCTTATCAGTCGGGCTGTCACACGGCTTCCGTCTGGGACAAGAAGGCCCAGGCGAACATTCCGAAGCTCATGTCCTTCATGAACAACTTCGGCCTCATCACCGCCCGCGACCCGAAGGGCGTCTACCACTCGATGACGGACGTGATCCACAAGGTGCTGAACGACATCACCGTGGATGACTGGGCCATCATCATCGGCGGCGACAGCCACACCCGCATGTCCAAGGGCGTTGCGTTCGGCGCCGACTCCGGCACCGTTGCTCTGGCGCTTGCCACCGGCGAAGCCACCATGCCCGTCCCGCAGTCGGTCAAGGTTACCTTCAAGGGCGCCATGAAGCCCTACATGGACTTCCGCGATGTGGTTCACGCCACGCAGGCCCAGATGCTGAAGCAGCACGGCGACAACGTGTTCCAGGGTCGTGTCATCGAGGTTCACATCGGTACGCTGCTGGCCGACCAGGCCTTCACCTTCACCGACTGGACCGCAGAAATGAAGGCCAAGGCCTCCATCTGCATCTCGCAGGACGAGACGCTGATCGAATCGCTGGAAATCGCCAAGTCGCGTATCCAGATCATGATCGACAAGGGCATGGACAATGCCGCGCAGACGCTCAAGGGCCTCATCGCCAAGGCTGACAAGCGCATTGCCGAAATCCGCTCCGGTGAAAAGCCGGCTCTGGCCCCTGACGACAACGCGAAGTACTTCGCCGAAGTCGTCGTGGATCTCGACCTGATCGACGAGCCGATGATCGCCGACCCGGACGTCAACAATGCCGACGTTTCCAAGCGCTACACGCACGACACGATCCGCCCGGTTTCCTACTATGGCGCCGCCAAGAAGGTTGACCTCGGCTTCGTCGGTTCGTGCATGGTGCACAAGGGCGACATCAAGATCGTTGCGCAGATGCTGAAGAACATCGAAGCCAACGAAGGCAAGGTCCAGTTCAAGGCCCCTCTCGTCGTCGCGGCTCCGACCTACAACATCATCGACGAACTGAAGGCCGAAGGCGACTGGGAAATCCTCCAGAAGTATTCCGGCTTCGAATTCGATGACGTGAAGCCGAAGACGACCAACCGTACCGAGTACGAGAACATTCTCTATCTCGAGCGTCCGGGCTGCAATCTCTGCATGGGCAACCAGGAAAAGGCCGAAAAGGGCGACACGGTTCTCGCAACCTCGACCCGTCTCTTCCAGGGCCGCGTCGTGGAAGACTCCGGTGAGAAGAAGGGCGAATCCCTGCTGGCATCGACCCCGGTCGTGGTTCTGTCGGCCATCCTTGGCCGCACCCCCAGCATGGACGAGTATCTGTCTGCCGTCGACGGGATCGACCTGACGAAGTTCGCTCCGCCGAAGACCCCGGCGACTTCCATGTCCGCCCATTACTGAGGTTCCGTCCTCGAAGGATCATGATCCGGAAAATCGCTTTTCCGGATCATGGCCAAAAAAGACACCATTGAGAAAGCCCGGTATCCTGCCCCGCCTCAGGGGATGGATGCCGGGCTTTTCTGTTGCCAGATGGCAACCGCCGGTACGCTGATCAGGTAAAGGCTGGGGTACCGTCAGGCTTGCGAAACGCGAATGCCGTTCAGCGATCGGACATCATGCGGCGGCCTTAATCTTCGCCGCTTTCGCGCCGTCCGATGCGGGCAAGAAGCATGACCGGCAAGGTGCCGACCAGAACGATGGCAAGGGCGGCCACAGCCGCTTCCTCATAGGTGCCGCGCGCCGCCTCGCCATAGAGATGGGTGGCGAGGGTCTCGAAGTTCAGCGGACGCAGCAGAAGCGTTGCGGGCAGTTCCTTCATGCAATCCACGAAAACGAGAAGGCCGGCGGCAGCCAGCGCGGTCTTGGACAGCGGCAAATGCACGGCGCGGAAAGTGCCGCCCACCGTGCGCCCCAGGCTGCGCGCAGCCTGATCGAAGGAGCGCGGAATGCGGCTGTAGCCGGACTCGATCGACCCCGCAGCAATCGCCAGAAAGCGCGCGACATACGCATAGCCAAGCGCAGCCCCCGAACCAATCAGCAGCAGTCCGGTCGGCACGCCGAAGAGCATTTGCGACACGCGATCGATCAACCCGTCAAGGGCTGCGACCGGAATGAGAATGCCGATCGCCAGCACCGTGCCGGGCATGGCGTAACCCAGCGTCGAAAGCCGCTGGAAAAGCGCGGTGGCGCGGCCCGGTAGAGCCCGGGCGGCGTAGGCGACCACTGTGCCGAATACGAGCACGGCAAGCGTGGCTGCACCTGCAAACAGGATGGTATTCAGCGTTTCGCCGTAAAGGCGCGGCGAAATGCCGTTCACTTTCATGCGCTTTGCCGCTTCCACCGTCAGATAGGTGGCGGGTGCGACGAAGCCGATGAGAACGGGAATGATCCCGACCGCAAAAGCGGCGACACCCGCTATGGGACCGAGATGCTGCGGCGTGAAACGGCGCGCGCGCTGGGCAGTCGCAAAATAGCGCTGGCGACGGCGGGCGTACCGTTCCATGGCCAGGAGCACGATCACGACGGCAAGCATGGCGAGCGCAATCTGCGCCGCGCCGGCCAGATCGCCACGCGTAACCCACGTCGTGTAGACGGAAATGGTCAGTGTTCTGACGCCGAGGAATTCGGACGCACCGATGTCATTCAGCGTCTCCATCAGCGCCAGACTGACGCCGACGGCGATTGCGGGCCGCGCGAGCGGCAGCGCCACGCGCCAGAACACTGCGCTGCGGCGAACCCCGAGCGTGCGCGACACTTCCACCAGATTAGCGGCCTGCGTCAGAAACATCGCCCGTGTGGTAATGTAGACATAGGGGTAGAGCACAAAGCCGAGCAAAAGGATGCAGCCGGCCATGGAACGAACATCCGGCAGGCGGAATTCACGCGGGCTGGAATAGCCGAGCAACGCGCGGATGGTCCCCTGCACCGGGCCGACCGGATGCAGGATGTCGAGATAGGCATAGGCGATGATGTAGGTTGGCACCGCCAGAGGCAGAAGCAGCGCCCATTCGAGAATTCGCCGGCCGGGGAAGGCATAGGCCGTGACCAGCCAGGCGGCGGATGTGCCGAGCGCCATGACGAGAAGCCCGACGCCCGCCAGCAGGATCGCCGTATCCACCACCGCCTGCGTCAGCACATTGGCGAGAAGATGAGCCCAGAGCCCCTGCGAAGGACCGAACGCCTCCCAACCGAGCGCCAGTGCCGGCGCAAGCACCGCGATGGCGACAAACGCTGCTGAAAAACGCCAGAACCGCCCGGAGAGGCTGCGGGCGGTCAGAGAAACAGGCTTCTGCGTTTCAGCGGTCGCTGTCATTCGTTTTCCGGAAGATGCCACCGGTTGACGGCACCTCGATACCGGTCCGGTGCTTAGTTGTCGAAGCCGACCTTTTCGGCCAGCTCGCTGGCCTGCTTGCGGAACTTGACGATTTCAGCAAGCGGCACGCGGTCGATCTTCAGTTCGCCGAAGGAGGCGATGATCGGATCGATGGGTGCGCCGGCCTTGACCGGGTATTCATAGTTGGCTTCGGCGTAAAGCTTCTGGGCCTCTGCGGAAACAAGGTATTCGAGCAGCTTGACGGCTTCGGCCTTGTTCGGCGCGTTTTTGGCGAGAGCCGCACCGGAAATGTTCACCTGCGTGCCGCCATCCTTGAACGTGGGCAGGATCACCTTGATGGCCTCACCCCACTTCACCTGCTCTTCGCCGCCCTTGCCCGAGCGCATCAGGCCGACATAGTAGGAGTTGGCGATGCCGATATCGCAAATGCCGCCGAGAATGTCCTTGGCAACATCACGGTCACCACCGCCGGCCTTGCGGGCGAGGTTGGCCTTGACGCCAGCCAGCCAGGCTTCGGCCTGTTCAGCGCCGTGATGGGCTATGTAATCGGCAAACAGCGCGGTGTTGTAGGGATGCTGGCCCGAACGGATGCAAACCTTGCCCTTCCACTTGGGATCGGCCAGATCCTCGTAGTTGAAAGCGGTCAGATCGACGTCCTTGGCAGCGTAGAGAACGCGGGCGCGGGAAGACAGGGCGACCCAGTTGCCTGCGGGATCACGCAATTCCGCCGGAACCGAGGCGGTCAGTGCTTCAGAAGCGATGGGCTGGGTGACGCCTTTGTCAACGAGATCGACCAGATTACCGGCATCGACGGTCATCAGGATATCGGCGGGCGAGCTGGCGCCCTCGGAAGCGACGCGCTCTGCCAGACCATCCTTGAGAAACACGGTGTTGATCTTGGTGCCGGTCTTGGCCGTATAGGCGTCAAGGAGCGGCTGGACGAGGCCCGGCTCACGCGTCGTGTAGATGTTGATCTCGGCGGCCGAGGCCTCGAGGGCCAGAGAGAAAACGCCGGCTGCAGCGGCGAGGCCGAGGGTCAGATGCTTCGTCATGGGTGTTCTCCCTGAATATCGTTGTGCCGGCGGTCGCGCCCATGCGAACCGTTACGGTCCGCCGCATTCAACATACATGACTAATATAGTCAACTTACGAATCGCATTTGGTATCCGCATGCGGGAAGATTAGCGTTGCGCCTGGGTTCACAATGATGTGAACCCAATCTCCAATTGCCCCGTGGGGACGATCCGACGCGTAAAGCTTCAGGGTTTCGGCAACGCCATTGACCGCGAGCGTGAACTGTTCGCGCTCACCCATAAAGGCGCGGTTGACGATGCGCGCCTCGACGCCCTCCCCTTGCGGAGCGAAGGACAGCGCCTGGGGACGGATGAAGAGAACGACACGATCTCCCTCACGACTGCCGGCCGGCGCCGGATAGGTGCCGAGCGGCGTTTCGATGCGGCCCTGCCGGCAGAGGCCTTCCACACGGCTGCCGGGCGACAGGAACTCGGCGGCATAGAGCGAAACCGGACGGTCATAGATATCGTAACCCGTGCCGGCCTGCACGATGCGCCCCTTGCGCATCAGCGCGACGCGGTCGCCCGCAGATAGCGCTTCCTCCGGATCGTGCGTCACCATGATGGCCGTGGTGCCAAGCGCACGCAGATGCGCCAGCGTTTCCACCCGCAAGGCTTCACGCAAGCCCCTGTCAAGATTGGAGAAAGGCTCATCCATCAGCAGCACCACCGGGCGCGGCGCAAGCGCGCGGGCGAGCGCCACCCGTTGCTGCTCGCCACCGGAAAGCGTATGCGGAAACCGACCGGCCAACGCGCCAATGCCGACGCGCTCGATGACCTCGGCAACGCGGGCGCGGGCGTCGGCACGCGGCAAGGCTTTGAGGCCAAAGCCGATATTGGCCTCTACCGTCAGGTGCGGAAACAGCGCGTAATCTTGAAACATGAAGCCGACATTACGCTCTTCCGGTTCAACAAAGCGGCCAGGGCCCGCCACTTCCGCACCGTTGAGCAGGATGCGCCCTTCATCCGGTTGATCGACGCCGGCAATCAGCCGCAGAAGCGAAGACTTGCCGCAGCCGGAGCGACCGACGAGGCACACGACTTCGCCGGCATCCAGCGCCAGCGAGACACCGGACAGGGCAGCGGTGTCTCCAAACCGCCGGCCGATGTTCTCAAGCGCCAATGCGGGCGGGTCGTCGGGTCCTGCCATGGCGTGTTTTCTCCGTCCGGTCATTCTTTTGCCATCGCTCCTACACAAACATAGGCTCCCTAACAATGGCTCTTTGTCCTGCGGAACCCGACAGTGGTTTCTCACCCCTATGCGTTTGGGTGTCAGAAACCGGGACAACCGCTTAACCCGAGCTTAACCCGCACCCTTAAATCTTGCGGGACGTCAAATTTTGAAAGTTTCGCCCCGTGCATTCCACACCCGCCGTTGCCTGGAACCTCTCGCTGGAAGAGGCCGTCGATCTGGCCTCGTTACCCAGGCGCAGACATTTCACCAGCCACCCGTTCGTCGATCGGCTGCGCGCGGCGGTGCCGTTCGATCATATAGCAATCAGCGGACTTGACTTCGACAACTACCGGCATGGGTCCGGCGCCTCCATCGATACCGACGTGCCACCTGCGTTTCTCGACGCTTATTATGGCGACGGCATGTTGCGTCATGATCCTTTTGTCGTCGCCTCACAAAAGGCACGCGCGCCGCTGTCGGAGGAGGAAGTCTACCTCCATACACCGCCGCCACAGCGGCTCCGCTATCTGAAGGATACATTCGGGGTCCATAACCGCACGCTGTTTCCGCTTCTTCGCGGCGACGTGCTTTATAGCGCCATCACCTTTTCCCGCTCCAAGCCTTTTGCCGCCGAGGAAATCGAGTTCCTGCGGGAAGCGGCCACCGCCGTCTATTCCGCCGTAACCCGTCCGATCCTCGACAAGTTTCAGGCGCAATCGCTCAGGCTCTCGGAAGGGGAAATCATCTGCCTCAGGCTGTCCAGCCGCGGCCGCACCAGCGAGGCGATCGCAGCCGAAAGCGGTTATGCGGTCGATACCGTCAACACCTACATCAAGACCGCCATCAAGAAGCTCGGCGCTTCAAACCGGGTTCATGGCGTCGCCGAGGCCATTCGACGCCGCCTTATAGACTAACGTCCCACACAAATACGCTGCCAAACCACACAATGGCGCAAATTGTAACTAATCGCTTCACGTCACCTAAAGATGTGAACGCCAGAATTGGGAGTGTAGGGACATGACGACCCGTTTTCAGCACCCCCAATAGCGACAGGCCTCAATTTCGGCGTATGACGCCGGTGGGGCCTGTCGCACCAGAGAACCGGCATGAAACGAAGCGTCAGAAACAGGGCCTATCGCGAAGCGGCCGTCTTCATCATCATCTTCGTGGGCCTGTTCATGGCGTCCATCGCATATGATGCGCATGAGAGGCTGGACGCCATCTTCCGCTCCTACGAGAACATACATATCGATGAAATGCTGACCGGACTGTGCGTGGCCGGCCTCTTGGGCGTGATCTATGCCGCCTTGCGTATCCGCGACCTTTCCACGGAAATCGAACAGCGCATGCAGGCGGAAAAGCGGGTGGAGTGGATTGCCTGCCACGATCCGCTGACAGAACTTGCCAACCGGCGCATGCTGGAATCGCGCCTGACCGAACGGAACAAAACCGCGGGAGAGAACGGACAGTACGCCATCTACTCGCTGGACCTGCGCGGCTTCAAACGCGTCAACGATCTGTTTGGACAGGATGGCGGCAACCAGGTTCTCAAGACCGTTGCCAAACGGCTGAACGATGTCTTTCCCGATGACGAAATCTATCGCCTGGGCGATGACGAGTTCGTTGTCATCGCCGCGCGTCGCGGTGCCAGCGATCCGCTGGGAACCGGAGCACGCCTTCTGCGATACCTATGTCGGCCGATGCATCTCAGCGGCATGACGGCCGACATTGGCGCCTGTGTCGGCATCGCCCTTATGCCTGAAGACGCCACGGACATGCGAACGGCCATGAACCAGGCCGATTGCGCAATGTATGCGGCCAAGAAGGCGCGGCGCAACACCCTCGCCCGTTTCGACGCCGCCATGGAGATGGAAGCCGTCCGGCGCGCCACGATGGAAACGGAGCTGCGCAGGGCCATCCGGGCCCGGTCGATCGTCCCCCACTATCAACCGCTGATCGATCTCAGAAGCAACGAAATCGTCGCCTTCGAGGCGCTCGCCCGCTGGCAGACATCGCCCGGCCAGTATGTTTCACCGGCCGAATTCATTCCGCTGGCCGAGGAGGCGGGACTGATCGTGGAACTGACCGACCAGCTTCTGCGGCAAGCCTGCGCCGATGCCGTTCGCTGGCCGGAAAGCATTTCGCTATCCTTCAATATTTCACCTACACAGCTTTCCGATCCGCTACTTGGCCTGCGGATTATCCGCGCCCTCAACGAAAGCGGCCTTTCGCCCCGACGGCTTGAGGTGGAGGTCACCGAAAGTGCACTCATCAACGACACCAAGACCGCTCGCCGCATCCTCGACGACCTGACCGCCGCCGGCATTCGCATTGCACTGGACGACTTCGGCACCGGCTATTCCAGCCTTTCACAGCTCACCCACTTCCATTTCGACAAGATCAAGATCGACCGCAGCTTCATTCGCTCCGGCGATGACAGCGAGCGGCAGGACAAGGTCGTGCGCGCCATCATCGCCCTGGGCCTGGGTCTCGGCATCAAGATCACCGCCGAAGGTATCGAAAGCGAAAGCCAGTTGCGCTGGCTGGCGGATCTGGGCTGCGATATCGGCCAGGGCTACTTCCTCGGCTATCCCGCCGATGCACGGCAGGCGGCGGCACTATGCCTGCATGAAGCCCGTCGCGGCTTGCTCAACTGAGCGTCAAAAGACAGGGGCATCGCCCGGCCTTTGCGCAGTGTGGTGAATTTTTATTCCATCTGCGCCTTCACATTGAGCAATGTATAAAACCTCGTTCCGATCCACCCAAGAAACACCCCTTCAAAATAAGGAAAAGCCGCGCAAAATCAGCGAAAAGTTGGAATAATTTTGCGCTGCGCCGACTTGACGGACGCCGCGAACATCGCAACACTTCAGAGCGTGAACAACGACTGGAGCACTGCCATGACCAGCTTGCTTTCGTTCGACAATATCGCTGCCTTCTTTCGGGAAATGATCGAGGCGCAATTGAAACCGCTTCCGGGTGCGGCCGACAGACAGTTCCTTGAGGGCGAGTCAGACGAGGATCGCATTTCTGAACGCGAAGCCGAGTATTTTTATTGGGGTCTTTTCCCGGTCTACTGACCACGAAACCAGTTGACCACATCCTGGCGGGACAGGTTGTCTGCCAGGCAACGTCTGGACATTTCGCGCACTCCCGCCGCTTCGGGGAGCCAAAACTGCTTCGCACTTTTGTCGAAAATGCACTAGCATCGCGCTCCGGCCAAAAGGCATGAACAGGGAGATGCGATCATGACGGACCAGAAAGTAGCGATTGTTACGGCAGGCGGCAGCGGCATGGGGGCGGCAGCGGCGCGCCGTCTGGCTGCCGACGGTTTCAAGGTCGCCATCCTCTCCTCTTCCGGCAAGGGCGAAGCGCTTGCCGCTTCTCTCGGTGGCATTGGCGTGACCGGCTCCAACCAGTCGAACGAGGATCTGGCGCGTCTCGTCGACGAAACGCTTGCGGCCTTCGGGCGGATCGACGTTCTGGTCAATTCGGCCGGTCACGGCCCGCGGGCGCCGATCCTCGACATTACCGACGAGGAGTGGATGAAGGGCATGGAAACCTATTTCCTCAACGTCGTTCGCCCGACCCGTCTGGTGACACCGCACATGCAGAAGCAGAAATCCGGAGCGATCATCAACATTTCCACGGCCTGGGTGTTCGAGCCTTCGCCGATGTTCCCGACGTCGGCCGTTTTCCGGGCCGGACTGGCGAGCTTCACCAAGCTGTTTGCCGATACCTACGGGCCGGAGAACATCCGCATGAACAATGTTCTGCCAGGCTGGATCGACAGCCTGCCGGCCACGGAAGAGCGCCGCCATTCCGTGCCGATGGGCCGTTATGGCAAGGCGGAGGAAATCGCGGCAACGATTTCCTTCCTGGCATCGGAGGGCGCGGCCTATATCACCGGACAGAACATCCGGGTCGATGGTGGGCTGATGCGCTCCGTCTGAGGCTCACGGCTTTGGCATGAGGACGCCGATGAGCTCAACATCGCTCTTGCCGGCCCTGGCCTGAACGTCCGAAAGCACCGCATCAGGCGCGGCGGTATAACCCGCCGCGTTCAGCCTCGCCGTCAGCGCTTCCGGCGTTTCACCGACAAGCGGCGCAATGTCCGAGACCTTGTTGTCGAGAATCCGGTGCAGGAAGACAAGTTGCGGCGGACCGCCGGCACCGCTGCCGGCGGGCAGGAAGAAAGCCCCGGCGGCGACCAGCGAAAGAACCAGCGCGATCGCCATCGGCAGATGCCTGAAATAGGACACAAGCGGTCGCCAGTTGCGCCAAAGATGCAGGATGAAGGGCAGGATCAGTACCATGCTGAGCCATTCATGCATGCCCTTGAATGCACCACCTCCGAGATGAAAGAAGATCAGCACTCCGGACACGAGCGAGACCATGAAAAGCCCGGTGGTGAAGGGTGTGGCGTAACGAAGGAGAAGCGCTTTCATGGATGGATCCTGCATGAACGGAATGATCCCTTCATGCACGCCCACACGGCATCGCTCCAGTTAATTTCCCGTAATAATTGCAGATCGGCAAATTCCCCCGCCACGTCTCTTTCCCACACGCCTCCAATCCTGTCTTGGGACCGGGAGAGGCCTCGTCTGACGCCGGCGATTTAACTCTGATGAAGTAGATTTCATTAACAGGTAATCAAGGGTTCATTGCTATAAATCGGTCGACCTGAAATGATTTCAGTTACTTACTCCACAATGTCCAGAGCCCGTTGCATCGCCCTCTCGCCCGGGGACGTTTTGCCGTGGCGTTCGCACGTTACCCCAACCGGCCGCAGATTTCGGTTGGCATGCCGATGGCCGCCTCAGGAGAATTCCATGAAACTTACGATCGCGCGGACGCTTTTTATATTTGCGGTTCTCGTGACTGCCGGGTTGATCGGATCGCTCGTGGTTTCCACCACGACGCTGAACCGCGTAAAGGTGAATGGGCCCATCTTTGCAGAAATCATCGATGGCAAGGATCTGGTGGCCGACATTCTGCCGCCGCCGCTTTATCTGGTGGAAGCCTATATGCTGGCCGGCGAGGCCGCGCTGCATCCCGATCTCGTGAAGGAAAATTCCGAGCGCATCAGCAAGCTCAGGAGTGACTACGAGGCCCGCCGTGATTACTGGAAGACAGGCGATCTGCCGGCGCATCTGAACACCAAGCTTCAGGATGATGTTCTGGCCAAGGGCGATCTCTTCTGGGCCGAAATGACGAACCACTTCCTGCCGGCGCTGCTTGCGAACGACCGCCGCAATATCCATGAAATGCTCGATGCGTTGCAGGACAGATTCCACACCCATGAGAAGGCCGTGGTCGAACTTGTCGCCATGACCGATCAGTATACGCAAGGCCTGCAGGCACGCACCGCGACGACGCTCTTCTGGTCCGAAGCCATCGCCATTGGTGTTTGCGTGGCATCCATCCTTCTGTTCATCGCCGGCATCCTCTACATACGCTTCCGCGCCATTGATGCCGTGACACGCATCACCCAGCACATGAGCACCATGGCCGCCGGCGACCTGGATACAGGCGTGCCCATGACCGGTCGCCGGGACGAAATCGGTGAAATGGCCGCGGCTTTGCAGGTGTTCCGCGATGCCGGGCGGCAGAAGATCCGTCTGGAACAGGTTGCTGAAGCCGAGCGCGCCCTGAGCGAAGCCGAACGTTCGGCCCGTGAAAGCGCAACGCTGCTTCAGGCAGAAAATCTGCAATTCGTGCTTGAAAAGCTCGGGGCCGGCCTGCACCGTCTGGCAGACTGCAACATCCGCATGACCATCGACGAACCCTTCGAAGGTGATTTCGAGCGCCTGCGCCAGGACTTCAATGTGTCGATCGCCACCTTCCAGGCGACGCTGGTACAGGTTCTCGATCAGACCCACCTGCTGCACAATAACGGCCAGGAAATGCGCTCGGCCGCCGATAATCTCGCACGGCGCACCGAACAACAGGCCGCCGCGCTGGAGCAGACCTCGGCCGCACTGGAACAGGTCACCGCCACCGTTCGCAACTCCGCCGACCGCACCATCGAGACGCGCAAGCTGGTGAAGGAGGCGCGCGATTGCGCCGCGCAATCCGGCGATGTGGTGCGCAACGCCATCCAGGCCATGCACCGCATCGAAAAGGCCTCCAGCGAGATCAACCAGATCATCGGCGTGATCGACGAGATTGCCTTCCAGACCAACCTGCTGGCGCTCAATGCCGGCGTGGAGGCCGCCCGCGCGGGAGAGGCCGGCAAGGGATTTGCCGTGGTGGCCACGGAAGTGCGTGAACTGGCCCAGCGTTCAGCCAAGGCCGCCAAGGAAATCAAGGGCCTTATCAACCATTCGACGCATGAGGTCGAACAGGGCGTCGTTCTCGTCGGCGAAACCGGCAAGGCGCTCGGCCAGATCGAAGGCTATGTGGCCTCCATCACCGAAAACGTCGACGCCATCGCCACCGCGGCCTCCGAACAGTCGTCGGGCCTGCATGAAATCAGCGCCGCAGTGAACGAAATCGACCAGATGACGCAGCAGAACGCAGCAATGGTGGAAGAAACGACCGCCATCAGCCATACGCTTGCCGATGGTTCGGCGCTGCTGACAACACTGGTCAGTTCATTCAAGCTCAACCGCCGTTCGGCCATCCGCGAACCGGGACAATCCGCTGCTCACCGTCGCGATAATGGCGGCAGCAAACAGCGACGCGTGGCCTGAGAGGCGCCTCGATAGAAACCGGAAAGAGCGGCGCGAGGCCGCTCTTTTTTGTGCAGGCTCCATATCGGTCAGGCCGCACACAAAGCTGCGGAAAACACCGCCAACATCTTTCGGCCCCTTGCCAGCACAGCCTTCAATATGAGAACATACAAGGAACACACATTCGGCAGGTGACAGTCATCTGTCGTGGAAGACGGATCGGGAAGAGGCATTATTTCATGTACCTGTTGGCTTTCGGTGTCGCCGTTGCCGGGGCGTTGTCCTGGCTTTATGGTTGGCATTATTGGCCCTTCTTCTTCGGTATGGGCCTGCTGGTGCCGGTCATCATCGCGTTTGTCTGGTGGTTTTTCGCCCGCCTTTCCGATAAGGCGCGCGACGCGAATGAGATGCGGCGTTGGCATGCCGCTGGTCTGGAACATCGGGAAGCGCTGTCGCTACGCTATCGGCAGCTTGTCAGCCGCAATCCTTATGGCGGACTGGAGATGAAATCCTGGACCAAGGAACTGGACCGTTTTCGCGCCAGTACCGGCATTGCCGGTGCGCCGGATCGCATTGCGCTCTTTGATGCGGAACTGACGGAACGCGTCAGGGGGTGGGCCGAGGACGCGGACGCAACATCGGCCGGCGGACGTTTTTCCTCCGCCGACCCATACGAATATGAGCGCTGGTGCGCCAGCCAGCTTGCCCGTTGTGGCTGGAAAGCCGAGGCCACCCGGTCGTCCGGCGATCAGGGCGTCGATGTCGTTGCGGTCAAAAACGGCATCAAGGTGGCGCTGCAATGCAAGCTGCACTCCAGCGCCGTCGGCAACAAGGCCATTCAGGAGGTGCATGCCGCCGCCGCCTTCATCGACGCCACCCATGCCGCCGTCGTCGCACCGACGGATTACACCCGCGCCGCCCGCCAGCTTGCCGGCAAGCTCAACGTACTGCTTCTCCATCACGCCCAGCTTGCCGGGTTGGAGAGGATGCTGGCCGGCGCCGACCACGCCGAACAGCCTTCCAGCAACGCATGAGTGCCGCGAACAAGCGCCGCGCTTTCAGAGCCAGCCGCGGCGCTTGAAAAAGTAGAACGGCAGGGCGGCCGAGGCGATCATCAGCAGGACAGCCCAGGGATAACCAAGATGCCATTGCAGTTCCGGCATGGCCTCGAAGTTCATGCCGTAGACCGATGCAACCAGCGTCGGCGGCAAGAAAACGACTGAGGCGACGGTGAAGATCTTGATGATCTGGTTCTGTTCCAGGTTGATCAGTCCGAGCGTCGCATCGAGCAGGAAGTTGACCTTGCCGGACAGGAACGTGGCGTGATCGCCAAGCGAAACCGCATCGCGCTGCAGAAGCTTCACCATCTGGCGCGATTCCTTCGTCGGCTTGCGGCCCGGCCCTTCCAGCGCGCCGTGATAGGTCACAAGGCGTGAGATGGAGACCATGCTTTCGCGAACGCCGCCAAGGAAATCACCCTTCTGTCCAAGTTGCTCGATCAGCGACTGGAGGTCATTGGTCTTCTTCTGGGCGCTGCTGCTCTGCCCGCGAAACACGCTGCGCGAAATCACGTCGATCTCGTTGCCCACGCGCTCCAGAATATCGGCCAGCCGATCGGTCAGCGCTTCGATGAGACCAAGCATGATCGGCTCACCGCTGCTGTAGATCTGGCCGTTACCGGCATGGCGGGCGCGTGCCACGAAAAGATCGAAGGGCCGCGCCACCGCATAGCGCACGGTTACGAGAACCTTGTCCTTGAGGATGAAGGTGATCGGCGTTTTGCCGGGCTCGCCGCCGTCAGTGACGATGAGGGCAGTCAGCGTCATGAAGTTCGCGCCGTTTTCCTGATAGAGGCGGGCCGAAAGCTCGATCTCCTCCATCTCGTCGCGGGTGGGAACGGAAAGGCCAAGTGCGACCTCGACCTGCCGGGCTTCGTCCGGCGTCGGGTTCAGCAGGTCGTACCAGATCACCGGGTTTACGGCTTCGGCCAGCGTTTCCGGCAGGTTTTCACGCAGGACAAGACGATCCGTCTCGCGAACGAACATGCGCAGCATGGGTATGCTCCTTTTGGGCTTATGGCCCGCCCGGAGCAGGATGGATCATCCCTTAACCGGACAGGGCGGCAGACAGCGGTCGAAAACTTCGACTGTCGGGGTCCATCTTTACGGTTCCTTTGAAATTCACGCAGAAGCGCGCGCGACGCACATGCGCCTGTCTCCGTTTCAGGTCAAGCAGATTCTGCATCCATTCGATCCTGTCAAAATGAAACCCCCGAATGGCTGCATTCGGGGGCTATCACTCGTATTTCCGGCGACGGTCTGCTTACTTGCCGGCGGCCTGCATGGCATAGCCGTAGCTATCGAAGGTGTATTCAGCGACACGGAACCATTCGTAGCTCTCGTCGCGGAACTTCTTCCAGCCGGGATAGATCTTTGCCCAGGCAGGATACTTCTGGCTGTACTCGTCGTAGAGCTCGAAGGTCGCCTTGTAGGCTGCATCCAGCACATCGCGCGGCATCGGGCGAAGCTGAGTGCCCTTGGACACGAGCGAACGGATCGCATCCTTGTTCTTCACGTCGTACAGTGCCTGCATGTTGATGTTGGCTGCCTTGCAGGCGGTATCGAGCGCGGCCTTGTACTCGTCCGGAAGGGCGGCGTACTGGTCCTTGTTGATGAAGAAGTGGATGGTGAGGCCACCTTCCCAGAAGGCCGGATAGTAATAATAGGGCGCAATCTGGTAGAAGCCGAGCTTTTCGTCGTCATAGGGGCCGACCCATTCGGCGGCATCGATGGTGCCGCGTTCGAGCGCCGGATAGATGTCGCCGCCCGGAAGCTGCTGCGGCACGGCGCCGAGCTTGGCCATGACCTGACCGGCAACGCCGGCGATACGCATTTTCAGGCCCTTGAGGTCTTCGACGCTCTTGATTTCCTTGCGATACCAGCCACCCATCTGCGTGCCCGTGGCGCCGCCCGGCTTGCCGATCACGCCGTAATCCGAAAGGAAGGCGTCATAGGCTTCGTTACCGCCGCCGTGATAGAGCCAGGCGTTCTGCTGGCGGGCATTGAGGCCGAAGGGAATGGTGGAGCCGATGGCGAAGGTCGGATCCTTGCCCGTGAAATAGTAGCCGCACGTGTGGGCGATTTCGACGGTGTTGTTCTTCACCGCGTCAATGGCCTGACCGCCGGGCACGAGTTCACCGGCCTGAAATACCTGGATTTCGAACTTGCCGCCGGTGATGGCCTTCACCGCGTTCGCCATGACCACGGCACCGCCATAGATGGTGTCGAGGTTGTTCGGGAAGCCTGACGTCAGACGCCAGCGGATATTCGGCGACGACTGCGCAAGCGCCGGGGTGGCCAGTGTTGCGGCCGATGCCGCAGCCGCCGCGCCGGCCATTGCGCCGCCGGACAGGAAGCGTCTGCGGTCCATGCTGTTGCTCATAGGTTTCCTCCTCCTTTGAGAAATACCGGACATGACATCCGGAGATGGCCGGCCCCTCCCCTCGAAGGAGAGGCCGGAATTCGGATCAGGGTTGCTTCGCCGGCGCCCCGAAGGACGGTGCGGGCGCGCCGAACGAGGGCGCGGCAGGCGTTTCGGGGGCAGCCCCCGGGGCCGGTGGCGCGCCGAAGGCGGGGGCACCGCCGCCAGGTGTTGCAAAGGGATTGGCAAACGGGTCGGCGCCGCCGCCAGCACCCGGCATCGGCACGTTGATGTGCAGATTCGCAGGGTCAGCAACCTTGTGGCCGGACTTGTAGTGCATGACGAGGCCGGGGAAGGTGATCACGACGACGACCATGGCAAGCTGGATGAGCAGGTAGGGAATGGCGCCCAGATAGATCTGCGTCGATGTGACCGGCTGGATGGTCTGGCCTGTGACCCGGTCCTTGTAGGCACGGGTCGGCGCCACCGAGCGCAGGAAGAACAGCGAGAAACCGAAGGGCGGATGCATGAACGAGGTCTGCATGTTGATCGCCAGCATCACGCCGAACCAGATGAGGTCGATGCCGAGCGCATCGGCCACCGGGGCGAGCAGCGGGATGATGATGAAGGCCAGCTCGAAATAATCGAGGAAGAAGGCCAGGAAGAAAACCAGCAGGTTGGCGACGATCAGGAAGCCGATTTCACCACCGGGAATGGAGGTCATCAGGTGCTCGACCCAGACATGGCCGTTCACGCCATAGAAGGTGAGCGAGAAGATGCGCGCGCCGAGCAGGATGAACAGCACGAAGGCGGAAAGCTTGGCCGTGGAGTAAAGCGACTGCTTAACAAGGCCGAGCTTCAGCTTGCCGTTGGCGGCGGCCAGCAGCATGGCGCCGACAGCCCCCATCGCGCCGCCTTCCGTGGGCGTGGCAAGGCCGATGAAGATCGTGCCGAGCACGAGGAAGATCAGCACAAGCGGCGGCACCAGCGAGGTGACGACCTTGAGCAGCAGCTTGCTGCCGCGCAGCGTGCGCGCTTCCGGCGGCAGGGCCGGCACCTTGTGGGGGCTGAGGATCGACGTGCCGATGATGAAGAGCGAATAGACGGTCACGAGCATCAGGCCGGGCACTAGCGCGCCCTTGTACATATCGCCCACCGAGCGACCGAGCTGGTCGGCAAGAACGATGAGAACGAGGCTTGGCGGAATGATCTGGGCGAGCGTGCCAGACGCCGCGATGGTGCCGGCCGCGATCTTGCGGTCATAGCCATAGCGCAGCATGATCGGCAGCGAGATGAGGCCCATCGAGATGACCGAGGCCGCAACGACGCCGGTGGTGGCTGCGAGAATGGCGCCGACGAAGATCACCGCAAAGGCAATGCCGCCGCGCACCGGGCCGAAAAGCTGGCCGATCGTGTCGAGCAGATCTTCCGCCATGCCACTCTTTTCGAGAATGAGCCCCATGAATGTGAAGAAGGGAATGGCCAGCAGCGTCTCGTTCGACATCTGCCCGAAAATGCGGTCGGGAATGGCCTGGAACAGCGTAGCCGGCAGAAGGCCGAGTTCGATGCCGATGAAGCCGAAGACGAAACCGACGAAAGACAATGCAAAGGCAACGGGATAGCCGATCAGAAGAATGATGATCAGCGCCGCGAACATGATCGGCGCGAGGTTTTCAGCGAAAAATGCGGTCATGGTGTCATCCCCCTCACAGCGCCGCGGCTTCGGCGTCGGCTTCCGCCACCGGATCGGGAATATCCCCGCGCAGAATCGCGATGCGCTTGATGAGTTCGGACACGCCCTGCAAGGCCAGAAGACCGAAGCCGATCGGGATCAAGAGCCAGGCCGGCCATTGCAGCAGGCCGCCGGTGTTGTTCGAGACTTCACCGGAAGCGAACTTCTGCAGGAACACCGGCCAGGACAGGTAGACGGTGACGAGGCAGAAGGGCATGAGAAAGAAGATCGTGCCGAAGATATCGACGATGATCTGACCCTTGCGCGGCAGCTTGCCGTAGATCAGATCGACCTTCACGTGCTCGTTGGCGAGCAGCGTATAGCCCGCCGCAATCAGGAAGACTGCGGAAAACAGGTACCATTGCGATTCCAGCCAGGCATTGGAGCTGACGGAAAAAACCTTGCGGGAAATGGCGTTGAGCGCGCTGATCACGATCGCGGCAAGCAGAAGCCAGGAAATCGCCTTGCCGACGATTGCACTGAGAGCATCAATGGCGCGTGAAAGCGCCAGCAAAAATGGCATGGTGTCCCTCCATTCGAGCCCTTCGCTGCGGCACTCCTCAATGCGCGGATGCAGCGTGCGGTTCATTGATGGCGGGAGGATAGCGCCCGAGCGCCATTGCTCAAGGCCGCAGCCCAGGCGATTTGCGTGAACCTACCCGGAAGTGGGTAGACCGCCCCCAAGCCTTGTGTGCTGGAGGTGCGGGTGCTGTCTCACGACTTGAAAAGATGGGCCGCCATGTAATCCACGAAATGTCTCACTTTCGGGGAGAGGTATCGGCTCGTCGGCCATAGAGCCCGGAACGTGCCGGTACCGGCGATATATTTGTCGAGGAGAGAAACGAGTTTGCCTTCGGCAACTTCCTGAACCGCGGCAAAGGGGGGAAGGCAGGTGATGCCGAAGGCGCGTTCGGCGAGGTAGACGAGCGGCTCAAGCGTGCTCGTCACTGTCGTCACCGGAAGATCGAGCCGGATTTCACGCCCTTCCCGCACCAGCGGCCAGGGCTCCAACTTGCCGGAATTGGCGAAACGATGATGCATGCAACGGTGCTGGAGAAGATCCTCCGGTACGACCGGATACCCATGCTCGGCCAGATAGGCGGGCGAGGCGACGATGACATGCCGGAACGTTCCAAGCTTTCGGCTCATCAGGCGTGTGTCTTTGACATCGCCGGTTCGAATGACCGCATCGAACCCTTCCTCGATCACGTCGACGAGACGATCGGTGAAATCGAGGTCCACGTTGATCTCGGGATAAGCGCGCATAAAGGCAGAAATCGTCGGCATCAGCAACATGCCGGCGAGCGGCAGGCTGACGCGCAACTGCCCGCGTGGAACGGCCTGCGATCGCGATAGTCTCGCCTGCGCCTCCTCGAACTCTGTCTGAATTCTGCGGCAGGTGTCGAGAAAAAAGCTGCCGTCCTCTGTCAACGCCATGCTTCGGGTCGAGCGATTGAACAACCGTACGCCGAGGTCCTCCTCCAGCCGGGCGATGGCCTTTCCCACGGCCGATCCCGAAATGCCCAGGCGATGTCCCGCCGCAACGAAACTGCCGGCCTCCGCGACCTGGATGAAAATTCCGAGGGTTCCCAGCTTGTCCATGTACACCTTATTCCGGAATTTTTATCCGATATGTTGAGCTTTACCGCTCATTTATCCGCTATTTGCGGCCGGTTATCCAGAGCCTGCATGCCGATTGTCGCCATGCAGATCAAAGGAGACCGAAATGACATCCCTTCCTCTCGCCGCCTTCGCCAGCGCCCCCGCAGCAACCACCTTCATCGTCAATGTCATCCACGCCCATCCGGGCAAGCAGCAGGAAGCCTTTGAGAACATTCAGGATGTGGTGCACTACGTGGCCGAACGGAAAGAGGGATTTCTATGGAGCAATCTCGCCAAGAGCACCGATGGTCTCACCGTCGTGAATATCGAGGCGATCCAGGGTGCCGGCAATGTCGACGAGTTTTTCTCCGATCCCGTTTTCGTCGAAAAGTTCAAGCGACTGGATACGGTCTCCAGAAGCGAATTCCACACCTATTCGGTCGACGATCTCGTTCTTCCCAAGCTGAAGAAAGCTGAATGATCGCAATGACCGGGCTTCATTCGCGACACGATCTGTCGGGCCCGCATCGAGCCGGCGGTGGAGGATTTCCTCTGCCGGCGTTGATTGCGCTCGCCCTTTGCGGCTTCGTCACAATCCTGACCGAAGCGCTTCCCGCCGGACTGCTGACGCAGATCGGCGCCGATCTCACCGTGTCCACGGCCGCAGCCGGCCAAATGGTCACCATCTACGCGATCGGCTCGTTCCTGGCGGCCATTCCCCTTGTCCAGGCAACGCAGGGCATGCGCCGGCGCCCCCTGCTCGCGTCAGCCCTTGCCGGCTTCGCCATCGCAAACCTCATTACCGCCTTGTCGCCGTTTTACGCGCTGACGATGGTGGCACGGCTGGCCGCCGGCGTTTCGGCCGGACTTCTATGGGCGTTACTGGCGGGCTATGCCGCCCGCATGGTGCCCGATAAACAGAAAGGCCGGGCAATCGCGGTCGCCATGGCGGGCACACCACTGGCGCTTTCGATCGGGGTTCCCGCCGCAACCTTCCTTGGAACAACAATCGGATGGAGGGCCTGCTTTGCAATCATGAGCGTCATGGCCCTGCTGCTCACGGTCTGGATATGGGCAAGATTACCGGATTTCCCCGGACAGGTTCCGTCGCAAAAGACGTCGTTCCTCGCCATCGCCAAGCGCCCCACGATCAGATCGATCCTCTTTGTCACGCTGACATTCGTTCTCGCCCACAACATTCTTTACACGTATATCCGCCCTCTTCTTCACCCGGCGGAGATGAGTACAGTCACCGATGTCGTCTTGCTCGTGTTCGGTTGCAGCGCCCTGGCCGGCATCTGTATTGCCGGGATCTTGATTGACCGGCACATCTGGGCGCTGGCATTTACCAACTGCGTCACCTTCATCGGTGCAGTCCTCGTGTGGGGGCTGTGGCCGGGAGACCCTGCTGCGATTTATCTGGCTGTTCTGTTGTGGGGGCTATCTTTCGGCGGCGCGGCAACCATTTTCCAGACTGCGGCGGCCCGCGCAGCGCCACGTCAAACGGATGTGGCCCAGTCGCTGCTGGTGACGGTATGGAATCTGGCGATCGCGGGTGGCGGCATCATCGGCGGCGTATTGCTTGAACACAGTGGCGTCGCAAGTTTTTCACCTGCCGCCCTTGCGCTCCTTATGCCCTGCGCGCTTGTGGTCTTCGCCAACCGCCAAAGTGCATTCCGCTCCCATGAAGCAGGATAGGTGCAAGCCTGCCAGATTTCATGAAACGCCACGGCCAGAGGAACCGGGCAGCCTTCAAGGGTGCGCTCAGGAGATATCGTCTCCTGAGCCATTCTCGCCCCTAGAATTTGACATTGAGACCGACTTTCCCATTCAGGGTATAGCTTTCTCCGAACCGGGCTAGACTTGTATCGAGCATAGCCTCGCCATAAACGGCATACTTGTCATTTCCCCAATTGTAGGTTCCCCCGAGACCGAGCCCACCCCAGAGCGCATCCTGCTCGTTCCTGAGCGTAACGCCGGCAAGCCTGACATTCGAATGGGCGCGGAAATCGTAGTAGAGATTGGCGATACCGTAGGCATGGATGCTGCTTGTCTGGCCGCTGGCGTCCGTCCATCCTTCCTCATAGTCGGAGGAAATGCCGAGGCGCCCTTTGAGCTGACGGGCGTCGGCCAGCGAAACCGCACTGCCGAAAACATCGGTAAAGTCGTCATAGTCGATAGACGAATAGGTCAGTTGCGCCTGCGGTGTCACGGACCAGTTGGGAACAAGAGCAATCCGCTGTCCTGCTTCCAGTCCGAGTGAATAGCCGAAACCATCATTGCCGGAAACGAGCCTTGTGCCAGAGGTGGAGGAGGAAAGGTTACTGTCATACCAGGTGGTATTCGCCTGGGCATCGACATAAAAGCCGGTCTTGCCGTACCAGGTCATCGATCCACCCAGGCCGTAGCCCGTGCTCCTGATCGAACCATCGCCGAAAACCGAGGATACATCGGCCGAAACGGTGCCGTAGCGCGCCGAGATGCCACCGATCAGATCGCCGGCATCGCCGGAATAGAATCGTCCGTCAACCCCCGCCTGCAATTGCCAGAGGTCTGCATCATAGCTCGCCGCGGTTGTCGAAGACTTGGAATCGATGCTGGCATGGCTGCCAACGATCCGCCCCCACAGACCGCTTCCGGCATCGTCCCCACTGGGCGTGGTCGCGGCAACCGCACTGTCAGACCACGCGCGGTTGCCCAGGCGCTGTTGCAGCGTGTCGAGCGCATTGAAGCTCTGCAATACTTCTGCATAGACTTCGTAGACGGGGGCACCCGGCTGGTAGAGAGGCGTCGTGGGCGGATCGGAATCCAGCAGAAACGAACGCAGATACCAGTCGCCGTCGGTGGGTGTGCTGACCCCGCCCTGATAGAGGCGATAAGCATAAGCCCCTGCGACGACCGCCGGATCGCCCTCGAACGTGTAGTCGCCCGCAAGCGTGAAGCTTCCATCCGATGCGCCGGCGACATCGATGATCTTGATACCCTCGATCGTCTGCGCCCCGACACCGCCGACATTGATGACCTGGACATTGGTATTGCCCGACGTGTCTCCGGTGACGACCAGCTTGTCCGTGGCGGAACTGTCGTCCCCCAGTTCCGTCTCGATTTCCAGGGTTCCACCATTGCCAATGTAATTTCCGGAAACGGTCAGCGTGCCAATCGAATTGCCGGGTGCGATGACGCCGCCGGCAAAGTTGGCCGTGTCCCCCACCTGTCCGGTTCCCTGAAGCCGCCCGCCCCTGACGTCCATCGAACCGCCGAGAATGCCATTGACCGAGAGGATGCCGTTCTGGACCTGCGAGATGCCAGTGAGAGAGGAATTGTCGGTTGAGAGAATGGTCTTGCCGGTACCAATCTGGGAGACGCCCCCCGTTCCCGCAATGGTGCCGTCGAATGTCACGACATCCGAGCGGTTGAAGGCCAGGATGCCGTTGTCGGTCACGTCGCCAAGGATCGAACCCGTCGTTCCACCATCGCCGAGCTGCAATGTGCCTTCGGTGATGGTGGTGCCGCCGGTATAGGTGTTTTCGCCCGTCAGGGTCAGCGTGCCCGCCCCGTCCTTGGTCAAGCCACCAGCCCCGGCGATGACAGGAGCGATACCGATATCGTGGCCATTCGTATCGAATGTGCCACCACCGGCGCCCAACGCCACTTGCTGAGTGCCGTAGCTGGAAAAGAACCAGGCATTGTCAGCAATGGCACGAACAATGCCTCCATCGAGGGTCACATCCGCTGTTCCCAGACCACCACGGAACCCTCTGGTCTCCAGAACCCCGCGCGCGCCAGGCGTACCGTCGATGTTCAGAGTTCCTGTTGCATCCGTAGTCGAAATGCCAAGCCAAACGCCCGTGTTTGCAAAAACCCGCGCTCCATCTTCGATCGTCATCTCACCGAGCCCGTAATTGCCCAGAGTGAGGTTAAAATCCGTCACCTGCCAAGAGGAGCCGCTTCCCGTTACGGTGACACTTCCACTGATGCCGGCACTCGCACCGACATAGCCTTGATTGCTGGTAACGGTAGCGCCATTCTCGACACGCATGGTGCCCGCAGCATAGCTCCCGACCGTCAATTGTCCCGCGTTGCTCCATGTCGAGCCAAGGCCAGTCACGATAACATCGCCGGTATCCGAACTGCCGACAAGACCTAATGAGTTCGATACACTGCCACCGCCTTCAATGCGCAGACGCCCGTTGTTGATGGTCAGCCGCCCGGTATTTTCCCAGGAGGACCCTACCCCCGAGACCAACGCATCGGCATGGAACGATTGGCCCAGAAACGCATCGGTGTTGACGACAACCTTGCCGCCATCAAGGATGTTCAGGGTACCCGCGCCGCCATCTCCGACCGCAAAATAATCGTTGTTGATCCACGTCGATGCGTTGCCGCCAGCATCGGCGCCTGAGACGGTGGCGACACCACCGACAACACCGCTGCTGTTGGTGACAAGGCCGCCATCCTCGATCGTGAGCGTTCCGTCAGTGGTGCGTGTTTCCGTAGTCGTGAATGTGGACCCTGTCCCGGTTACGGTCAGCGTACCGCCGGGTTGTATGTTGATATAGTCGCCCTCGGCGGCGTTGCCGGAAATCACAGCATTGCCGGTCGTGACGTCGACAGAGGTGGAAGCATCCGGCACGGTCGAGGTGTCCCAGTTGCCCGCATCAAACCAGTCGTCATTCCCCGATGCGCCGGTCCAGACTGTCTGCGCAAGGGCAGGATATGTGGCACCAGCCATAAGGCAACCCAGCAAGACCACGCGCGGCAGGTGCAGATGGTACCATCTGACGAGAGGTTCGCCTTCGGGGCGAACTCGCATGGATGCGCTTGACGACAGGAGCCGCGTGTACGCGGCCGGGATCGGCAACGTGTGGGGAAAACCCCCGTGGTTAGGATCAACAGGCGTGACTTCCGGATCATGCACAGAATCCTGGAATTTGCGCATCGTTCTTCTCCTCGAACACAGACTTGAACGGACGCAAAACCAAACCTGATTGAAGAAGAACATCCCTTGGTTAATCGATTATGAATTAGCAACGCAATTTCTAGTAACGTCTTCTGGACGTCTTCGCGTGTTGCGATGCACAATGAAAGAAAATAGCAAGGTCCACGACTGTTGCGGACTGCACAACGACCTTCCCGATCAAGGCAAAGCCCCCCGCGACCCGAACCGACCAGGCTTCGCGCGCCTGGCCATTGTCATCGGTCTTTGATAACGCAGCCGCAGGGAGCGACTTCAATCTTCTGACCTGGGAGCAGATACGCCGAAGGTTTCCCATCGATGCGATGGAGCTCGCGCGGGCGTGTCTGAAGACGGGCGCGGGCTCAGGATTTCACTTTGCTATGATCAGCGAAGCGCCAGCAGCCTCAATGGCGCTGCTGATTTCTCTGGTGGGCACGCTGTCCGTGACGATACGCGAAATCCGGGAAAGCGGAGCGACCTCAAAGACGGCACGCCGGCCAAACTTCGTATGATCTGCAACCACCGTGACCGTCTCCACGCGGTCTATGATGGCCCGGGCAACCTCCGCCTCCTGCAGATCAAAGTTCATGACCCCCGCCGCATCGATGGCGCCTACGGTGAGGATAGCGTGCTGGGCACGAAACTTGGCTATCTGTTCGAGTGCCAGCGGTCCGAGGCTTTCTGCCGGTTCCACGCCATAAGCGCCGCCAATCAGGAACACCTTGCTGCTGCCGTTTCCGGCGATGATAGCGGCAATTTTCGGCGAGTTGGTAATGACCAGAAGAGAGGGAATGTGCGAAAGACTTTCGGCAACGGCCAGCGTTGTACTGCCCGTATCGATAAAGATGGTATCTCCGCGCTGAAAAAGCTGGCTCGCCGCATCCGCGATCGCCCGCTTACCGTCCATATTGTGGGTCATGCGCTGATCGAACGGGCTTTCAACGTCATCCGGAACGGATCTGTTGTCCAATGCCCGAGCGCCGCCGTGATATTTGCGGATGGTCCCCGCAGCCTCGAGCGCCGTCAGGTCGCGACGGACAGTTTCCCTGGATACATCCAGTTTCTCGGACAGATCCTCGACAGTTGCCAGACCAAGGCGATTGACCAGCGCAAGAATTTCCAGACGGCGTTCGTTCGGGCGCATTCGCTCGCTTTCAGGTTTATCAAGAGATAGCTAACGATATGACCGAATTCAGTCAACCTGCGTTCCGAGCAACAAGAGTTCCATCGAAAGACAGTCCGCCCCGGCTTTTTCCATAACCGGGGCGGACCGTCACATGCGTTTATCGCATCAACGAAAGCGGCACGGTCACAATTTCCGGGAACGCGACGAGCAGCAGCAGAACGATCGTTTGCGCAAGAAGGAACGGCATGACCCCCCAGGTGATCTTGTCCAGTCCAACCTTGCCGACGCCCGCAACCACATTCAGCACGTTGCCAACAGGCGGGGTCAGCATTCCCAGCGCGCCAGAAATGGTAAAAACGACGCCGAAATAGGTCAGGTCGATGCCGGCCTTCTTGCAGATGGGAATCATGATCGGCATCAGGATCAGCATGAGGGGTGTGAAATCGAGTGCCGTACCCAGAAGCAGCGACAGCATGATGATCATGAACACCAGCATGCGCGGACTATCCATGAAGGGCGACAGAAAGGAAACGATCTGGGTGGGAAGATTGGCGACGGTGATCAGCCAGGCAGACACCATCGATGTTCCCACGAGGAACATGACCACGGCCGAGGTTTTGCCGGACGCGACAAGCGCCTCGTAAAAGCCTTTCATATCCAGTTCACGATAGACGAACGCGCCGACTGCGGCTGCATAAACCGCCGCGATGACAGCCGCTTCCGTCGGCGTGAAAATGCCGACCTTCAGACCGCCAATCACCACGAAAGGCAGAAAAAGCGCCGGGATTGCCCGCCACAGCGACGCCATGGTTTCGGCACGCGGCTTTTTTTCAAGACGCTTGTAGTCGCCGCCCCGGGAAACGAAATACCAGGTCACCACAAGGGAAAGCCCCATCAGCAGGCCGGGAACGATCGAAGCGATGAACAGGCCGCTGATCGATATGTTTGCGACCGCGCCGAACACCACAAGCGCAATCGATGGCGGCACGATAGGCGCGATGATGCCACCTGCGGCGAGGAGACCACCGGAAGAACCGGCCGGATAACCACTTTGCTTCATCATCGGCAGCAGGATTGCAGCGAGCGCCGCACTGTCGGCGATAGCGGAACCGGAAAGGGAAGCCATCAGCAGCGACGCACAGATGCCGACATAGCCGAGACCGCCGCGGATGTGCCCGAAACCCGATATGGCAACATCGATAATCCGGCGGGACAGGCCGCCTCTGTTCATCAGTTCACCGGCAAGGATGAAGAAAGGGATGGCAAGCAGGATGAAGCTGTCGGTGCCAAGGATGAGGTTCTGGGCGACGATCTGGGAGTTGAAGAAATCCAGATAGAACATCAGTGCGACGCCGCACGCCGTCAATGCCCAGGCAATGGGAACGCCGAGCGCAATACAGCCCATGAGCGAGCCGAGAAAGACGATAAGGGTCAAGGCTTCACTCCCCGAGATTGGCCGAAGCGGACTGGAAGAACTGCTCCGGAGGCATCCGCCCCACGAGAATGAGCAGCATTCTTGCGAGAATAATGATAGTCATGAGCAGGCCACAAATGGCCGCGACGACATAAATCGTCTCTGACGGCAAACCGGAGAGGGGATAATTGGAACTGAAGTTCAGCTTTGCCTGCACCCAGGACCCATCTGCCAGAAGCCAGTTGCAATAGACCATGATCGCGCCCGTAGCGAGTACCGCGACCTTCTTCAATCCGGGTGAAAAGCGGTCGATCATCATTGTCATGGCGATGTGTCCATGCTGTATAAGCGCAAGGACAGAACCGATAAAGACAAGCAGACTCAAGGTGATGCGGGACAGTTCTTCTGTCACCACAATCCCCGAACTGAACGCAAAGCGCAGGACGACATTGGTGAAAACCATGACGACCAGAGCCAGCATCAGCGCGGCAACGATCACTTCCAGCAATATTTCGCAAAGGCGCAAGGCGCGCATCTGATGACTCCCGTGTCGAATGAAACGGGGACGCCGGATCCGGACGCCCCCAGAAGCCGGCCTTAGTTGGCCTTGGCCGCAGCCTGCATTTCTTCGTAGAGCGGACGAAGAGCGTCGGTGACCATACCCTTCACAACCGGCTCGACGGCAGCGTGAATATCAACAAGCGCTTCCGGCGCGAATTCCACGACGTCCATCTTTCCTTCCGTAGCGAGGAACGTGCGCGCCTGCTCGACGGCCGCACGCATGAACTTGCGGTTTTCGAGAGCGGCGGCGTCCGCGGCTTCCTTGATCTGCTGACGCTCCTTGTCGTTCAGGCTCTTCCAGAATGGCTCGCTGATCAGGAACACAAGCGCCGAGTAAGCGTGCTTGGAATGGGTCAGGTATTTCTGAACCTCATAGAAGTTCTGGTCGCGTGCCGTCAGGAGCGGATTGTCCTGACCATCGACAGTGTGCGTCTCGAGGGCGGTGTACACTTCCGGAAACGGCATCGGCACCGGGTTGGCGCCAAGCGCCTTGAAGGTATCGATGAACACTGGCGCACCGATAACGCGGAAGCTCAACCCCTTGAAATCCCCAAGCTTCGTGATCGGATGCTTGGAATTCGTCAGGTCGCGGAAGCCGTTGTCGATAAAGGTCAGGCCAACCATGTTGGAGCCTGCCAGGCCATCGAGCATGGTCTGGCCGACCGATCCGAGGAGAACCCTGTCCGTCGCCGCATCGTCCGCGAAGGCGAAAGGTATATCGATAAGCTGGAAACGGGGATTGTACTTGATCAGGTTGGTGGAGGACGTAATCAGGATTTCCTGAAGCCCGCCCTGAAGAGCGCCGATCTGCTGCGCTTCGTTGCCGAGCTGGCCCGAGGGGAAGTTTGTTGCGGTGATTTCACCACCGGAAACGTCCTCGATCTTCTTCACAAAAAACTCGATGCCATCGTTAAACGGGGTCGACGGAGAACCGAAATGCCCGACCTTGAGGTTGCGCGCTTCCGCCTGCGATGCCCAAAGCATTGCCACACCGGCAACCGTCAAGATGGCTCGAAATAGGGGTCTGGTCATGTATTGCTCCATTCATGGTCACGGCGATGGTGGCAGCGATCGTCCACAGCGCGGCCCCGCGGTTCAGAAAATCCTGAAATGCTTCCCCTCATTGCCGATTTGACTATTCGGTCAATTATTGTTCACCCAACACCAGAGAGTTCTTCCGCAATGCTCGGTCTGATGCTCGTATGGCCATTATTCAGTAACACAGCGCTTTTGAATGGCAATCATAATATGCGAAAATATTCGCCTTTCGGTCACTCAGGGCAAAAAATACGCAGAAAGCACACAATTTGACCAAATATAACAATTAAAAAATGCAAATCACCAACATTAAATGACTGAATGTGGTTTTCGGTTTATAATTTCCCTTGTATCAGTCATATTTGTTGCCTTTCCGCCATGCGTGCGTCATTCTAGACTCGCACATTCAACGGCCGAGCCTCTTGCCCCCATGCAAGGCGACCGCTTCCGGGCAATGTGTTCAAATGGAGAAGCCTTCAATGAGTTCGCGCGGAATGCCTTTACCCTTCACATGCAGGAAGCGACCAGCAAGCGGTACGGGCGGCGTCGTGGTGACGAACCATCCGCTGGGTTCGGCTGCCGGTCATGAAATGCTGGCGGCCGGGGGCAATGCGATCGATGCAGCAGTTGCGTCCCTGTTCGCGCTGACCGTGGTGGAGCCGATGATGGTCGGCATCGCCGGTGGCGGACTTTCCCACGTGAGGCTCGGCAGCGGCGAACACTTCGTTATAGACATGCTGTCGTCGGCCCCGGCTGCTGCGACGCCGGAAATGTTCACGCCCGTGGCAGACAGCGGCCCGGATTATATCGAGGCAGCCGGGCGGCGAAACCAGTTCGGCGCAGCATCCGTTGCGGTGCCCGGCAACCTCGCTGGCTGGTGCATGTTGCATGAGCGCCACGGACGGCTCCCTTTCGCCGACCTCCTCATGCCCGCAATCCGCTATGCCGAGAACGGCTTTGCCGTGTCATCCTATCTCGTCGGCACAATTGGCCAGCATGCGGCCGATATGTTGCAGGATACCGTCCTTTCGAAGCTGTACCTACCGAGTGGCTCTCCGCTTTCCGCAGGCAGCAGGCTGGTTCAGGGCGATTATGCCGAAAGCCTGCGATTGATCGCAAAACAGGGAGCCTCCGCATTGCATGGAGGCGCACTTGGCGCTGCGCTTGTCGCGAGGCTGGCTCTCGATCAAGGTCCGGAAGGCAAGGTTTCCATGGATGATCTGCGGGCCTATCGCCCTGTCAGACGCACACCGATAACAGGTAGCTACAGGGGCCACGAAATTGTCGGCCCGCCGCCGCCTGCCTCTTCGGGCGTCCATGTCACGGAAATGCTCAACATGCTTGAAGCCTACGATCTGGCGGGCATGGGGTTCGACAATGCCGAGCGTATCCATCTTCTTCTCGAGGTCATCAGGATTGCCTTCGAGGATCGTCGGGCCGCTTCCGGCGATCCCGATTTCGTCGACATTCCGGTGGACCGGTTCACATCCAAAGCCTATGCGGCGCAAGCCCGTGCGCGGTTGAGGCAGGTTGGCGGCGCCATCAGTGCTCTACCGGCTTACGAAAGCCACAACACCACGCATGTGACCGTTTCCGACCGTGACGGCAATATCGTTTCGGCAACGCATACGATCAATGGTCTGTTCGGCGCGCGCTTCATGGTGCCCGATACGGGGATTATTCCCAACAATTACATGCACAATTTCGACCCGCATCCGGGCAAGGCGCTTTCCATCGCGCCGGGCAAGCGCGTGCCGACAAGCATGGCGCCGATGATCGTGCTGAAAGGGGGCCGGCCTGCCTTCGCACTCGGTCTGCCGGGTGCCGTGCGCATCTTTCCCTCCGCCATGCAGGCAATCGTCAACCTCATTGATCACGGCATGTCCCTGCAGGAAGCGGTCGAAGCGCCGCGCGTGTGGACGGATGGCGGCCATATCGAACTGGAGCCTGCATTCGCCCATCATGTCGAAGCGATGCGTTTACGAGGGCACGATGCCAGAGCCGTCGCGCATATCGGAGGTGGCATGAACGCCATCGCCTTTGGCGACGATGGCGAGATGACCGGCGCCGCCTGCTGGCGCGCCGACGGCACAGTGTCCGCACTCGGCGGCGGGCTGGCGGATGAAGGCGTGACATTTCTCATATGACCGCCATCTGGCGGAACAAGGAAAATCAGATGTGTAAAATTGCCCCGCCCGGCGGAGCGGAGTTCCATGATGTCGCGATCATCGGCGGCGGCGTGGTCGGATGCGCGACCGCCCGCAGGTTTGCGCTCGCCGGAGCGAAAGTCGTGCTTCTGGAAAAGGGCAGCGATATCCTGTCCGGCGCATCCAAGGCAAACAGTGCCATTCTGCATACGGGTTTCGACGCACCCGCCGGCAGTCTGGAACTGGAGCTTGTCCGTGCCGGTCGCGAGGAATATCTTTCCATTTGCGGTGATCTCGGCCTGTCCATCGTGGAGACCGGCGCCCTTGTCTGCGCATGGACACCGGAGCAGGCTGGAATGCTGGAGGCGATCGCCGCGCAGGGCGTTGAAAACGGCATTGCGGCGCTGCGCGTCATTTCAGCCGCCACGGCGCGAGGTCTGGCCCCTGCCCTCTCACAAACGCTTCAGGCTGCCGTCGAGGTGATGGGAGAGCATGTCATCGACCCATGGTCGGCGCCCCTTGCCTACATTACCCAGGCCATGGCGCTCGGCGCCACGGTTCTGCGCAATTGCGAGGTGCTTTCAGGCCGGTTCGAAGGCGAGTGGCATCTGGAAACGACACAGGGAATCATCAAGGCCGGTGCCGTCGTCAACGCAGCCGGCCTGTTCGGCGATGTCGTGGACAGCCGTCTGGGCTTCGAGCCGGAGTTCGAGATCCGTCCGCGCAAGGGGCAATTCATCGTTCTGGACAAGGCCGCCGCCCGCCATGTTCCGAAGATCGTGCTGCCCGTACCCACCGAAATCACCAAGGGAATCGTGATCTGCCCCACCGCCTTCGGCAATGTTCTTGTTGGCCCGACTGCGGAGGAACAGGAAGACCGCACGCGGGCCACCGTGGAAACCGCAACGCTGGAGATGCTGAAGGACCACGCCGGGCGTCTGATACCCGCACTTGCCGATATGCCCGTGACGGCCGTCTATGCCGGCCTTCGCCCTGCTTCTGAGAAGAAGGCATATCGTATCGCGGTTCGGCCGGAGAAAAGGGCAATCACGCTGGGTGGAATCCGTTCGACAGGGCTTTCCGCCGCGCTCGGGCTTGGCCAGCATGCGCTCGGCCTCTACGAAACCTTCGCATCCCTGCCAGCAGCTCCGGATTCACCGCCCACGCCCGGCATGCCGAACCTGACGGAAACCCAACCGCGAGACTGGCAGAAGCCTGATCACGGCGAGATCGTCTGCCATTGCGAACTGGTTACGAAACGCGAAATCGAGGCGGCATTGAACAGCCCGCTTCCGCCCGGTGACTTCGGCGGATTGCGCAGGCGCACACGGGCCGGCATGGGGCGCTGCCAGGGCTTTTACTGCAACGCACGGCTGGCCGAAATGACCAGGGGTCGCTTCGAAGCGGCTCTGGATGTGCCTGGAAAGGACGATCTATGACGAGGCCGGATGCGGACGCAATTGTAATAGGCGGTGGGCCCGCCGGTGTCGCGGCAGCCATCGCCATGCGCCGGCAGGGCGTGGAACGGGTTATCCTGCTGGATCGCGAGCAGACCCTTGGCGGCGCGACACGCCATTGCGGCCACTCGCCTTTCGGCATGCTGGAATTCGGACGCATCTATATCGGCGGCGCCTATGGCCGAAAGCTGGAAAGCGCAGCGCTGCAAGCGGGAATAGATGTGCGGCCCGGGCACTCCGTGGTCGATCTCGGCACTGACGGCAGGTTGACCGTTTCCAACGCGCAAGGTGTGGAAAGCCTTTTGGCGCGCCGCATCCTTGTAACCACGGGTGCCCGCGAGGCCCCGCGCTCCGCTCGCCTTCTGCCGGGCGACCGGCCGCTCGGGATCGTCACCACGGGCACCCTGCAATCCTATGTGGCCTTCCATGGCCTCATGCCCTTCAGACGCCCGGTCATTCTTGGATCGGAACTTGTGTCCCAGTCCGCGCTTCTGACCTGCCTCACCCACGGCGCCCGTCCCGTCGCGATGGTCGAGACAACCCCGCACCCGCTGGCGCGCGCACCCTTCAACTGGCTCCCCCGGCTGGCAGGTGTTCCGTTTTATCCCAGCGCACGCGTGGTGGATATCATCGGCCGCCAGCGGGTCGAAGCCATACGGATCGTGCAGGAGGACGGCAATGAAATGGTCCTGGAATGCGACGGGCTTCTCCTCACCGGCCAGTTCACGCCGGAGGCGGCACTGGTACGCAACGCTGGCATGGCGCTCGATACAGACACAGGAGGCCCTGCGGTCGATCAGGACGGGCGCTGTGCAAACCCCCTCTATTTTGCGGCCGGAAACGTCCTCCGACCGATTGAAACAGGTGGATGGGCATTTCGCGAAGGGCGCGCCGTCGGCACCGCCATTGCACGGGACCTGCTTCAACAGCCCGTAGAGACTGCCCCGATAGCCGTCCTTCATGACGATCCCGTCAAACTCGTCGTTCCAAACCTGTTGCGAAAGGGAGGCGGCCCCCATAATGCGTTGTCCAGCTTCCAGTTGCGGTTCACGCGACGCGCGCGCGGCTGCCTTATGCTCGAAGTGGATGGCCGGACGGTTTTCGAACGTTCGGGACTATGGACACCGGAGCGCCGCGTGCTCGTACCGATGCCGGCGGGCGTGACGGAAGCCAATCATGTCCATTTCCGTTTCAGGGAGGAAAGCTGATGCAGATCGCGGCGATCGATCAGGGCACGACATCGACGCGCTGCATTGTCATTTCGGATGGCGGAGCCTGGCATCTGGCCGCCAGCCGGCGGCATGGCCAGCATCACCCGAAGGCCGGATGGGTCGAGCATGACCCGGAAGAGCTTCTTGCCAATGTCCGGGCCGTGCTTGCGGCCGCAGGTCCGGTGGACGTTATCGCTATCGCCAATCAGGGTGAGAGCTGTCTGGCCTGGGATGCCCTGACCGGGGAAGCACTTTCGCCGGTCATCGTCTGGCAGGATGCACGCACCGCTGACGTGCTGACGGCCCTCGGCCCTGAGGCCGACACCCTGTCCCGACACATCGGTGGCGTCCCGCTCGACCCCTATTTCTCCGCAAGCAAGATGGCATGGATTCTGCGCAACCTGCCGGCGGCGGCATCGGCGTTCAAGGCCGGGCGTTTGCGCCTCGGCACAACCGATGCCTTCTTCCTCGACCGGCTGTGCGGCACATTCGCAACCGATCTGGCGACCGCCTCCCGCACCGGGCTGCTCGACCTCAAAACGGGTGAGTGGAGCGATGAACTGTGCGATCTGCACGGCGTTCCAAAGAGATGTCTGCCAAGCATCGTTTCCGCCAATGAAGGGTTCGGAACGATCGAAGGCGTGCCCGTTGCGGTTTCCATCGTCGATCAGCAGGCCGCCCTTTTCGGGCATGGGTGCCGCAAACCCGGCGACAGCAAGATCACCTTCGGCACCGGCGCCTTCCTGCTGGCCGTGGCAGGTACCACGCGACCTGCGGATGGCGATCTCCTGCCAACAATCGGCTGGAATCTCAGCGGCTCAGCGCCCGTGTTCGCTATCGAGGGCGGTATTTACGACGCCGGTTCCGCGCTCGAATGGGCCCATCGTATCGGCCTTTACACGGATGTCGAGGAACTCGACATATTCGAGGGGCCGACCGGAATCAGCCGTGGCCTGGCTTTCGTGCCTGCGCTTTCCGGACTGGCCGCCCCCTACTGGGACCGCCGGGCCGCGCCTCTTTTCATCGGCATGGATCACGCGACAGACCGCCGCGATCTGGTGCGCGCCATACTGGAAGGCATCGCAATGCTGACCGCCGGATTGATCGCTTCCGCAGCGAAAACAATGCCGCTATCGTCCACCATATCAATCGACGGCGGGCTTTCCAAAAGCCGTTACTTCGCCCGCATGCTGGCCGGCGCCAGCGGACATGACGTGGCCGTGCCCGCCATGCACGAGTTGACCGCTGTCGGACTTGCCGAACTGTGCGGGATCGATGCCTCAGCAGCCCGAAAAGCCGCGCACGTCTTTTCATCAGACGGCGGTATTTCCGACGAGGACCACAAGCGCTTCAAGGATGCCGTGGCCCGCGCGCGCGGCTGGCGCGGCTAGAACGGCAAAACGGTCCGGCCGATCGCATCAGAACCTGATCCCGAGCCTGGCCGTAGCCCCCTGATCCGCGATGCGTTCGCCGAGCACAGCATTATAGCCAAGCGACAGAGACGCCTTTTCTGTCAAATCGAAACCGAAGGAGAGATCGAGCAACGCTGCGTCGCGTGCCGGACCGGTGCTGGCCACGGTAAAGCCGCCACCGCTTGCGAATGACAGGTCCGTGTCCGGCGTCATATCGCCGAAAGCATGACGCCAGCCGATCCCCGCCGTCACCTTGCCGGTCATGTCTTCCAGCATAAAGTCATGTCCGACGCGAAGCCCGACCGTGGAATAGACCTGCTCGTAATGGCGCGAGGAAGACGAAAGCGCCGCGGCACCGCCGGTTTCCGCAAAGCCATCGGTACGCG
This sequence comes from Allorhizobium borbori, assembly GCF_014196535.1. Classification (GTDB taxonomy): domain Bacteria; phylum Pseudomonadota; class Alphaproteobacteria; order Rhizobiales; family Rhizobiaceae; genus Ectorhizobium; species Ectorhizobium borbori. The sequence goes on along the minus strand of NZ_JACIDU010000018.1, from coordinate 48,268 downwards.
TATTCACGTAGGCCAGATTGGCATAGGGTTCGACATGCGTTTGGTCGAAATCGAAACGCCAGGAGCCTTCCGCGAAAATCTGGCTGGTGGATGCGTCATAATCGCCCTTGAGACTATCCGTGAAGCCAGAGAAGGAGATCGCGCGTCGGCTTTCCACATTCTGCAGCGCATGAACGGCACCAAAGCGCAAAGAAGCCGGGCCCGCCGTCGTGCCGCCATAGGCGGCGATGTAGTAGCTGCCCACATCCGCAGAGGCATCGAGCGCATTCTCCGAAACCCGATCCTGGCCGTAACCGCCGGCCAGACCGAAACGCCAATTGTCGCCGACGCGCGTATCGGCACCCATGAGGAGGCCGCCTCCATTGACATCAACGGCCGCGCCATTGCCGTCGGACCCATAGTCGCTCCACGAACCGAACCCATGCGACCAGACCGTAACACCGTCAAGCGACGACGGGTTTGCCCCAAGGCCTGCATTGCCAGAGCCGGCCGGCGTTTCCGGCGCGAAGGCATCGCGCAGACGGTTGAGGATCGCATCGCGACTGAAGCGGCTGCGTTCCGTCAGGGCTGCCCCGACAGACGCATGCAGCTCGCCTGAGAGCTGGGCGAAAGCCGTCTGGGTTTCATCCGCTCTCAGGTATAGCGCCTTGTCATACAGCGTATTACCCGAACCGAGCGCTTCGACCGCATTGGCGGCAGATTTCGCGTTTCGCGTGGAAACCGCCGCGGCGAAAGCACCCGGATCGGTCGTCGTTCGGTTCAACGTCAGGAACATCGATTTCTGATCGACGCTTTTCTCGACCGCCGCTGTCAGATACGCGAAGTTTTCCGTTACGTTGTCAAACGTCCCCGTCACGCCGCCATCTGCGGTAATGATGGTATATTGGGTGTTGAGCGCATAGGTCGCCCCGGTATCCGTGCCATTTTCCGGCGTGACGAGAAGATTGGCATTGTTGCCGATCGTGACGGTACCCGTGGCTGCCAGCCGGTCGGCATTGCCGTTGCCATCCACTTCGACCGCATAGGTCGAACCGCTGGCAAGGTTGGCATTCCCATTGACCGTAAGGGTGCCGATGGAGTTGCCCGGCGCCAGCGTTCCACCCGATAACAGTGACAAACCACCAATCGCGCCGTTGCCGCCAAGGAAAGCCCCGTTCCCCACGGTAACGATACTGGCCAGATTGCCGTTGACGGAGAGGGTGCCCCCGGAGACCTGCGTTGAACCGGTATAGGAGCTGTTTCCCGTGGCGGTCAGCTTGCCGGCGCCTATCTTCTCGAGAGAACCTGCTCCCGAAACGGCATTCGCAAAGGTACCCGCCCCGTTGATGACCAGCGAACCGTTGTTGACGATAGCGCCCGTTCCAAAACTGTCGGCATTGCCGGCCAGAGTGCCCGCGGCAATCGTCGTTCCGCCCGTATAGCTGTTGGCGCCCGTCATGGTCAGAACACCGGCACCCGTCTTCAAAACGCTCCCTGAACCGGAAATGACACTGCTATAGGTTCCGTTGAAGGCCTGATCGAACTCCAAACGGCCTTCATTGACGACCGAACCGCCGAGCGTCGAGGTATTGCCGATCAGCTTGCCCGCGCGAACCGTCGTCGTGCCGCGATAGGTCAGTGTCCCTGTCAACGAGACGATCCCCGTGCCGTCCTTCACCAGATTACCGGTTCCGGAAATGTCACCGGCAAAAGTGCCGTCCGTATTCTGGTCGAAGACAAGGGTGCCATAATTGGCTACGTCACCCGCAAGACTGGTCGTCGTCGCGACAAGCGTACCGCCCGAAATCGTCGTGCCACCGGCATAAGTATTGGCCCCCGAAAGGGTGAGCGTGCCGCTACCGGCTTTTTCGAACGAACCGCTGCCGGAAATACCGTTCGACAGCGTGCCGCCGCCATTCACGACCAACGCCGCATTGTTAACGATGGCGCCTGTGCCGAAACTGCCTCCGGAGTTACCGATCAGCGTACCGCCCGAAATCAACGTACCGCCCGTGTAGGTATTGGTTCCTGAAAGGGTCGTCGTACCATTCTCTACGCGAACCCGGCCATCGCCGCTGATATCCGCGGAAAGCGCGTATGCCGTGCCGGTGTGGTTCAAAACCAGCTTGCCGTCACCGGCACCAAAAGCAATACCGCCGGCATCAAGCGTGCCGGCCGCTGCCGCCGTCTGGCCCGATGCGGCACCGATGTTCAGCGAACCCGTAACGCCCGCATCATAGGCGATCCTTATGTCCGAAGCCGCAAGGCGTGCACCGTCCTGCACCGTCAGGGACCCGTTGCCGTAGGCCCCGATATAAAGACGGCTCGCCATCTCGATCTCGGACCCCGTGCCCGTCAAAAGAACCGTGCCGTTGGAGCCGGTTTCATTGCCGATATAGAGACGATAGCCGGTCACGCTGCCGCCCGAAGAAACCGTAAGGTCACCGTCGCCGAAGCGGCCGACATTCATGTAACCGGAATAGGCAATGCTGTTATCGACAAAGGCATTCCAGTTCGAACCGGCACCGGTAACCGTCATCGTGCCCGAAGAGCCGGCCATATCCCCCAGTGTCCCCTGAAGCGCGCTGATCCGTCCGCCGGCACCAAGAGTAACAGTCGCATCGCCCATATATCCGGCAATGAAGGGCTCGGTCATGCTCCATTCCGAGCTCGCGCCATTGATGGTCACGGACGAGTTCGAAGCCGCGTCCGTCCCGATATAACCGGCAGCGCTTGTGACGGTTGCACCGTTAAGCACCGACAAATCGCCATTGCCGACATTGCCGACGTAAATATTGCCCGACGCGGCCCAGGAACTGCCGGTGCCGGTAATGGTTGCCGTACCCTCTGCACCGGCGTTCGAGCCCAGGAGGGCATGAATGGTCTCAAGGGTCGCGCCATTTCGGATCGTAACGGAGCCGGAGCCGGAACGGCCGATTTCGAGGGAGCCGCTTGTCACCTCCCAGCGGGACGACGCGCCGTCCACGATCGCCTCGCCTTCCATGCCGGCCACATCGCCAAGACGTGCCGATGTGCTCGTGACCGCACCTCCGGCCGTCACATTCAATGTGCCATCGCCGGAAGTCCCACCGGCATCGTTACTGTCGCCACCGATACGCAAATCACCCGTCGACCACTCAGACCCGGTTCCCGTCACCGTTGCGGAACTTGTCGAGTGGCGACCAATGATGCTGCCGTTGCTGGTGGCCATTGCCTGGTTCTCAATCCTGAGTGTCGCAGCGCCGCTATTGCCGACGATGAGCGCGCCCGTATCCTGAAGGGTCGAACCCGCGCCACGAACGACAATGCTGCTGCCTGCGCTGGAGGCGAGATTGCCGATGGTCGTCGAAACGGAATTGTCGACCGTCGCACCATTTTCGACGACAAGACTGCCCACGCCGCCGCCACCGACGACAAAAGCTCCCGCATTGGTCATGGAGCTCGAACTACCCGAGATGGTCGCCGTTCCCGTGCTGCCGACACCGTCCGCGATCACCGCAACGTCCGTGGAAACGTCTCCAGACGTGACCGTCAGTATTCCATCGCCACCCACAGCACCGGGCGCGCCACCCGTGCCCGCGTATCCAATATAAAGGCCGCCGGTGCCAAACGAACCGTTGCTCTCCACCGTCAACGTGCCCGAGCCACCCAAGCCAGCGCCAAGATAGGTCGTTCCTGCAGAAACATCGCCACCTGTGACGGTAACGGCGCCATCGCCTTCATTGCCGACATAAAGCGCACCGCCCAGGCTCCATATGCCCGAAACCGAAACGGAGCCGCTTGCGCCGGCGCTGTTGCCAAGGGTGGCAGTTGTGGTGGTCAACTGCCCATCTATGCCAAGCGTGCCTGTCAGGTTCGTGCCGATGAAGAGACCGCCAGCATAGCCATGGGTGCCGGACGCCAGCAACGGTCCATTCGAGTTGATATAGGCATTGTCGCCAGCGGTTGGCGTGTGGCCGTCCCACACCCAGTTGGCGTCACTGAACCAGTTTCCACCGGCGGCGCCATTCCAGAAAACGGAATCGGCAAAGGCCGGTTGCGCCAACGCGCCACCAAGGATAAGCGCCAGCATGCTCGTGGAGCACAGAACGGCCTCGTTCCACCTGACCCTTACGCCGCTGCCAAGCCGCCTTTTTTCATGATCCCCGCCCCGACGCTTGCTCAACCCGGCACACTTCATTTCCGCCCCCCGGCAAATCCACTTTCACCAACGCACACGACCCGAACGCGAATCCCGCCTGAGGACGCGCTTTGATGGTAGATGACATTCAAGTTTCCTCACCGTCTTTTTCTGGGCGCAGCAAAACATTTGCGTTCAACATTATAACCGCTGGTGCGGCGGAGGCTCTTGCACGCAGTATGCAACGATGCCAGTTACTTAGACGGGGGAAGCAAGAGGAGAAGACGTGACAAAGCCGTTTCGCTGGGGGCGTTTTTCAGAATTTGTCGACGCAGGCATTGTGGAAGACCGCAACCTTGCACAGGACGACAACGGCGCTTTCAGGTTCACTGCCAAGCAACTGAGCGGCGATGAGGGCAGTGGGCGGCTTCTTTATGTCGACGCCCCCGATATTCGTGTTTTAGTTGCAGATTGCTCTTTTCAGGGCGACCGACAATACGAAGTTTACGACGACGGCCTTTTCCGTTTCCATTTCGGCTTCGATGTTTCCATCGAAACGTGGCTAGGCGATTCCGGCCTGCCGGAAATCGCGGAAAATGCCGCCGGCGTTCTGATGGCCTCGCCCGACGAACTCATGAAGGAGCGCGTGCCGGGCGGGCGGCATCAGAGTTTCGTGACCATTGCCTGTCGCCCGGCATGGCTCGAGGATTTCTTCGGTGTGCGGATACAGGATCATCTGACGCAGCCCGATGAAGACTATGTACATCACCCGCTGAACTTCACCGCAAATCTGCGTGGCGCGACACAGGCCATTCTCAATCGTCGAGCAGCGGCCCGCCTCGACGCTGCCTTCATCACGACCAAGGCGCAGGAAATCATTCTCGCGACGGTCGATGGCGTTGCGCAAAAGCGCCGAGTGGAACGACAGCGCCTGACCTCGACGGACATCGCCGCCATAAGAAGCGCGCGAATGTTGCTTGAGGAATCACTTCATGCCCCGCCGGATATCCGGACTCTCAGCCGGCGGATCGGCATCAACCGCACGAAACTGTTCTACGGCTTCAAGCGCCTTTATGGCACATCGACGGTGCAGTTCATCGATGGTCTGCGCATGAACAAGGCTCGCCGGCTGCTGCTTGAAACGGATATGTCCGTTTCGCAGGTCGCAGCGGAAGTGGGATATGGCTTTGCCGCCAATTTCTCTACCCGTTTCAAGAACCATTTCGGGCAATCGCCACGGACACTGAGGCGCGAACAGCCGTGATCTGAAGGGGCTGGTTGTAGCAAAGGAGAAATCAGACGAAGGCTCCCATTTGTCAGGCTCTTCCCGACAATGTCACCATCGCGTGTCTCAACGCCTTCACGGGTCTGATTACCAGCCGCAGCGGAAGGACCGCTAAGTGGCAGCATGATACCGGCCTTGATGGCCTCGGCGGCACTGGCAATCCCAGCCGTCAGGCCCGGTTACTTATTGCATTTTCTCCGAGGGCAACCGTTCGGTGCGCGCTCACAGCCAGGCCGCGATCTTCGAGCTGACCAGCAACGACCCGCAAGCCGAATGCACAAAAGCAAAATTCGCCGATTAGCTTAATCCATTGTAATAATTTAATAAATCTCGAAGCCATCTGAACAGAGAGTCACCAGAGACAACAAATTGCCCGTTGTCGGGTTGCAATTGTGGCTTTTTCTGGATACCCCTTCAGCCGTTCGCACCGCTTCTTGGCGGTCATTCCAACCGGCGCATCAGGTTCTCTTGAGTTCCCGCTCCAGGCGTTCAGCCGTTCTGCGCCTCGCGATGCTTCTGTGTCGCGTCTGGTTTCCTTTGCCCCTTGGCCTTTGTGGAAACCGTAACAATCACCTCTGTCAACGGGCGCGCAGCGGTTCCCGTTCGGCGTTTGACTTGACCGCTGCACAACGACGAAGGGACGAGTCTGTCATGACGAAGTTGCTCGCATTTTCATTTTTCGCGGCTTGCACGAGCCTCCTCGGAACATCCGCGCAGGCTCAGGAAGCCTGTGGCCGTGTTACGATCGCCGAGATGAACTGGGCATCTGCAGGCGTTGCCGCGTGGGTGGACAAGATTATCCTCGAAGAGGGGTATGGCTGCAAGGTTGATCTCGTGAGCGGCGATACCATGCCGACCTTCACCTCCATGAATGAAAAGGGCGAACCGGATATTGCGCCAGAATTGTGGATCAATGCAGTGAAAGACCCGCTGGAAAAGGCATTCGCCGAAGGCCGTCTGGTTGAAGCCGCCCGCATTCTGGAAGATGGCGGCGTGGAAGGATGGTGGATTCCCGCCTATATCGCCAAGACGCATCCCGAAATCACGACGGTAGAAAAAGCACTCGAAAATCCAGAACTCTTTCCCGCACCGGAAAACCCCGAACGCGGCGGTGTCCTGAATTGCCCTGCCGGCTGGAATTGCCAGATCACCACCGCCAACCTCTACCGCGCGCTGAAGGGCGATGAAAAAGGCTTCAATCTCGTCGATAGCGGCTCGGCTGCCGGTCTCGACGGCTCCATTGCCAATGCCTATGAGCGCAAGCAGGGCTGGCTTGGTTATTACTGGGCGCCAACCGCCATTCTCGGCAAGTACGACATGGTGAAACTGCCATTCGAAAAGCCGCTCGACCGTGCGGAATTCGACCGCTGCACCGTGGTAGCGGACTGCCCAGACCCGAAGGTGACGGACTATCCGAAGTCCGAGGTGTTCACCGTGGTGACGAAATCCTTTGCAGAGAAGAACGCCGCCGCGATGGATTATCTGGGCAAGCGTAGCTGGAAGAATGACATGGTGAATGGGATTCTGGCCTGGAAGGAGAAGGATCAGGCCACGAACGAGGACGCCGCCCGCCACTTCCTCGAAACCTATCCGGATGTCTGGAAGGCGTGGCTTGCGCCTGAAAGCGCAAAGAAGGTCGAAGCCGCCCTCTAAGACCGCGCCTGCGGCAGGGCAGGCGACCTGTCCCACCACCCCGCATTCTCGAATTCACCTCAGCCTTTCCAGCCGAAACCCGGGGCGGCTTCGCGACGGGAAATGCTATGACATAAAAGGATAGCCCATGGCTTCATCCTGCTGGGGATTGCCCACCCTTCTTTGCGAAGCGCCGGAACTCAGTTCTCGGAGCTTGCGCGAAATCCGGCGCACCGTCGATGGCGGATTCCGCGATCTTGTTCGCGAAATCTCGCCCCTGATCGATGCGGCGACCGCGCCACTTCAGCGCTTTCTCAATGGGCTTGAAGATGCTTTCGCCAATTCACCCTGGATTATCGTCTTCCTGGTGCTTGTGACCATCGCCTACGCCGCCAGCCGTTCATGGCGCATCACGCTGGGCACGGTCCTGGCCCTTCTGGCAATTGGCTGGGTCGGCCTTTGGCAGGATACGATGGTCACGCTTTCAATGGTGACGGTGTGCACGATCGTGGCGGTCATTATCGGCTTGCCGATCGGCATTCTGGCCGCCCGTTCGAACCGGGCTGAAAAACTCATCATGCCCATACTCGACGTGATGCAGACATTGCCGAGTTTCGTCTATCTCATCCCGGTCGTCGTCATTTTCGGCATCGGCAAGGTGCCCGGCATGATCGCCGTTGTGATCTATGCCACGCCCCCGATGATCCGCCTGACCAATCTGGGTATCCGGCTGGTGGACAAGGAAGTCATCGAGGCGGCGGATGCCTTTGGCTCCTCCGAACGGCAGAAGCTGTGGAACGTGCAACTGCCGCTCTCCCTGCCCACTCTCATGACCGGCATCAACCAGACCATCATGATGGCGCTGTCCATGGTCGTTGTCGCTTCCATGGTTGGCGTCGGCGGCCTTGGCAAGAATGTGCTTCAGGCCATCAACAACCAGTTCTTCACCATGGGTTTCCTGAATGGATTCGCGCTTGTTGCCATCGCCATAGCCTTCGACCGGGCAAGCCAGGCCTTCGGCCAGCGCCTGCAAAAGCATACGGAGGTCCAGCATGACTGATCTATCCAACACTGCCGCCGAGCCGGCTGCCCTTGAAGCGGATGATGAAGCCGTCGTTCCCGCGATCATTATTCAGGATCTCTACAAGATCTTCGGCCCCCATCCCGACCGCCATATCGATGCCGTCAAGAAAGGCATGACCAAAAGCGATTTGAACCGCAAGCATGGTCATTCCCTTGGCCTGAAGGCCATCGATACCGAACTGCCCGCGGGCAGCATCTCGGTCATCATGGGACTGTCCGGTTCGGGAAAATCGACGTTGTTGCGCCATATCAACGGCCTGATCGCCCCAACCGCCGGTCAGGTCCTGATTGACGGACAAGATGTCGCGAAGATGAGCGAGACCGAGTTACGCACATTCAGACGCCATAAAACAGCGATGGTTTTCCAGAAATTCGGGCTGCTGCCACACCGGACCGTACTGGAGAATACCCTCTACGGGCTGGATATCCAGGGCATTTCCCGCAAGGAAAGCGAACCCGTCGGCCGCAGGTGGATCGAACGGGTCGGCTTGAAAGGCTATGAAGATCAGTATCCGACGCAGCTTTCCGGTGGCATGCAACAGCGCGTCGGACTTGCCCGCGCACTGGCCAATGACGCGCCCGTTCTCTTGATGGACGAGGCCTTCTCTGCGCTCGACCCGTTGATCCGTGTCGACATGCAAAGCGTCCTGCTCGAATTGCAACAGGAGTTGCGCAAGACCATCGTCTTCATCACCCACGATCTGGATGAGGCATTGCGGCTCGGCGACAAGATCGTCGTGCTGCGCGCCGGCGAAATATCCCAGCAGGGCACGGGACAGGACATCGTTCTCAATCCGGCAAACGACTACATCCGCGCTTTCGTGCGTGAAGTGAACCGCGCCCGCGTCATTCAATTACGCGCCATTACACGACCGCACAAACCCGATACGTCCTGGCCGTCCCTGACGCTGTCCGGTTCGATAACGCTCGAGGAGGCTGCAAAGCAACTGACCTCCTCCGATATTCGCGAAGCCACGGTTCTTTCCCGGCAAGGGAGACCGCGCGGCGTTGTCGATCTGATGGACGTGACGCGCAACATGCTTCGAACCGAGTGAGGGGCGATGAAAAACGAGCCCGTTCACCGGAACCCCAGCCGTCAGACGACAAGCGTTCTGAACGTGTCTCTGCCATCTGATCTTGCCGCGTTGGTGCGCGGCGAGATCATTCGCGGCGCTCATCCGAACGAAAACGAGTTGATTGCCGCGGCAATACGCTTCTACCTGCAACATCATCCAGCACCCTTGCCGGCCCAACCTGTGAAGAGCGGCGGCATCTTCGCATTTGGCCGCATGTTCGGTCATTAATGACAGGATGCGAGAGGGGGATGTCCAGTTCAAGAAATTGAAATCACGGACAGCCCCCTCTTCATGTGGTCACGACCTTCCACATCACGAGAGCGCAAGAGCGATACCCGCCGTGGATCAAGCATGCTGCCCGCCGGGTTTCCTTGGCCTCATCGTTTGCTATGGCGCGCACCTCGTCTTCCACACATTCAGGAGATGCTGGCTCACCCCCTCATGCTGCTGTGAAATTTTGGCAGCCGGGAACGTCGCTCGGTGAACCGAAACAGGCGGCATTTTCCTGAACAACTCCTCGAAGACTGCACGGAAACTGCAAATACGGGGCAGACTATGGCCACATGAAAAATGAACGCAAACGCCCCATCACCCTTCCTCTTCCCCTACCGTGCCGCTTGCGCATGGAAGCCTGGTGGCTGGAGGAGACTACTCCTCCCCCCGCCTTCACACCGACAGTTCCCGAAGTCCTCCGGAACAACGCCGAGCGTCCCAACAGGGGAGCGGGCACATGACCATGTCTTCCTCGACCTCGTCCCGGCGTCCTCTCACCCCTGGCCAGAGCAGGCGATTGCGGCTTCTTGCCTTGCTCTTCCTCATCATCTCGGCGGATGTCCTGCTGCTCGGGCTTCAGCCCGGTATCAACCTTTTCGTCTTCGCAAATCTCGTCTCCGCCGTTCTTCTCATCGTTGCCCGCGCACATCTGTCCCGCCTGCAACAGGCCGGATGCCTGCTTCTATCGCTTGCTGCGACCACGCCGCTTCTGGAACAGGCAAGCTGGATGGGCATCGCCATTGCGCTTGCGGCACTGGCCGTCGTGGCGCTCGCCGCAGCCGGCCTCATGCCCAGACAACGCACGCGCATCCCAGCCGCCATCCTGCGATTTTTCCTCGCAATTCCCGGCAGGGTCCGACGGGCGCCGTCCCACGTCATGGGCCGTGGTCGGCAGCAAGTGACATCCAGCCATCTCTGGTCACAAATCAAGGCCTGGATCATTCCGGTCGGTCTCGCCTGCGGCTTCCTCACCCTCTTCTCCATCGCCAACCCGATGATCGGAATTCTGTTCGATCACCTGAGCTTCGACCTCTTGCTGCGCCTGTTTGACCTCGACCGCATCGGCCTGTGGATCGTGGTCGGCGTTCTCGGCGGCGCGCTGCTGCGTCCACATCTCCAGCATATTACCATCCGGCGCCGCTGCGACGCTTCGCTCAACGTCCTGTTCGGCGAAGCCATGCTCCTGCGCTCGCTGGCGTTGTTCAATGTGGTCTTTGCGCTGCAGACCGGTCTGGACCTGACCTACTTATGGGGTGGCGCAGAATTGCCGGCGCATATGAGTTATGCGCGATATGCCCATCGCGGCGCTTATCCGCTTATCGTTACGGCCCTGCTTGCCGCCGTGTTCGTGCTTGCCGCCATGCGTCCCGGTGGGCCGGGCAGCCGCAGCCGGCTCATTCGCGGCCTTGTCTACCTCTGGATTGCCCAGAATGTCCTTCTCTGCCTTTCCGCCATGCTACGGCTCGATCTCTATGTCGAAATCTACTCGCTGACCGAATTGCGGCTCGCCGCAGGCATCTGGATGGGCCTCGTCGCGACCGGTCTGCTCCTCATCCTGCTGCGCATCCGCTTCAACCAATCCAATGCATGGCTTGTCAGCTTGAGCAGCATAGCGCTCGCAACCGTCCTGTTCGTCAGCGCACTTGCCGATTTGCCGGCCTTCATCGCCCGCTTCAATGTGGAACACAGCCGCGAAATTTCCGGGAAAGGCCTCCCACTCGACCTTTTTTACCTCAGGGAACTCGGCCCCTCCGCGCTACCTGCGCTCGACACCTATATCGCGGCTGTTGAAACAATGGCCGGGCCGCAGCGCGATCTCGCCCGGGACATTCGTAGCCGGTTGGCCTACGCGGCCCTTCGTCGCCCAGACGACTGGCGAAGCTGGACCTTCCGCAAGGCGCGGCAGAACGCCTACATTCTCCTGACCGCACCGGTTGCAAGATAACGCCAAAACGACCAAAACAGGATCAAACCACCGCAGGCCTCCCATGACGCACCGTATTCTTGTCGTCGACGACGAACCCAATATCCGCGAAGTGATCTGCTTTGCGCTGGAACGCGCCGGCATGGCCACGACCACTGCCCGCAACGGCACAGAGGCCATCATGGCCTTTCGCCGGGGCCAGGTGGATCTCATCGTGCTCGACATCGGTATGCCAGACATGGACGGCCTCGATGTCTGCCGGCAGATCCGCCAGAGTTCCAACCTGCCGATCCTGTTCCTTTCGGCCCGCGACGAGGAGATCGACCGGATTCTCGGCCTCGAGATCGGCGGTGACGATTATGTCACCAAGCCGTTCAGCCCACGCGAGCTGGTGGCCCGGGTGAAAACCATCCTAAAGCGCGCCAGCCCCACACAGCCGGCCACAACCCTTAGCGCGGGCGCGCTGCGTCTCGACCGGGGCGGACGCAGCGTTGCGTTTGGCGACGTCTTGCTGTCAATGACCGCACTTGAATTTTCAATCATCGATACCCTGCTCTCGCGGCCGAACATCGTCTTCAGCCGCACCCAACTCATGGAAGCGGCCTATGGTGTCGGTACTTACGTTGCCGACCGAACGATCGACAGCCATATTCGCAACATCCGCGCCAAGCTTGCGGTCGCCGGCGGCGACGGCATCATCGCCACCGTTCACGGCATCGGTTTCAAGCTTGCCATCGAACCCGGGAGCACCGACTGATGCCGCAGCTTCGCGTCAAACCCAAGTGGCGCCCGCCGCTGGCACTCATCGTCTATGCCGTCCTGCTGACCGTGATGACCCTTCCGGCCCTAGCGGTTCTCTGGTTCCGTCTCATAGCGGCAAACTCGAACGCCATGGCGCCGGCGGAACTGACCGCCCTCGTCATTATTCCGCTGCTGACGCTTGCGGTCGCCTATGTGCTCACCCGCACCCTGACCGGGCCGATCCATGCCCTGATCGCCCGGACAGACGCCATCGCACGGGGCGGGCGGGCCGCGATCCAACCGCTCGACAATTACGGCACCCGGGAGATCGCCGCCCTCTCGCAGAGTTTTCTCGACCTTGCCGGCAAGCTGGTCGATCACTCCGACTATGTCCGGTCCTTCGCAACCCATGTCTCGCACGAACTGAAATCGCCGGTAACATCCATCCGCGGCGCGGCGGAGCTGCTGCGCGAAGATGACATCGAAACACCGATGACCGGTGCCGAGCGCCAGCGCTTCCTCGACAATATCATCGCCGATACCAAGCGGCTCGATACGCTGCTGGCGCGCCTGCGGGATCTGGCACGTGCCGAATTGCCGGCAACAGCCGGAAAGAGCAGCCTCGCAGATATCGTCACCATGCTGGAGGCACGCTTTCCCACCGTGACCATCACCCTTCCCGAGCGGAGCGTCGATCTTATCGCCCTGCCCCCGGATGCGGCCATGATCGTCTTCGGCAATCTGGCCGAAAATGCCCTTCAGCACGGCGCACAAGGCCTAACCCTGGAAACCGGGGACACGGGCCACATGATGACGGTTCAAGTGAAGGACGATGGCCCCGGTATTCCCGAAGGCAACCGAAGCCGGATCTTCGAACCATTCTTTTCAACCCGCCGCGATGATGGCGGCACGGGCATGGGCCTTGGAATCGTCAGTGCGGTGCTATCCGCCCATGGCGGTTCAATACGCCTGCACGAGACCGGTGACGATGGCACGACATTCGAAATTCTGCTGCCGCCAGCACGGTGAATAGACCAGCCGCACACGGTAACGTGCCGCAGATGTGAACCGGCATCGAACGCATTCCCGAAGCGGACCCATAAAGACTTGATCTATTTCGCGAAATCAATGACCGGCCAGAAATCTGCAGATCGGATTTCAAACCTGACATGGTCGACCGATAAATCAAAAAATAATTTATGACTTGAAAAATCAAGTTTTTAGAATAAACGGTCCTGACCGACCATGAAATGCCTTTCCTCATGCCTGTTCGCGACAAAATTTTCGGAGTCCTCATTGCCATCGGCGGCTGCCTGACGGTCTGGTGGGCTGTGTCGTGGGCCGGGCTTGTCAGTCCCTTCCTGCTTCCACCGCCGGTCAAGGTCTGGCGTGCCTTTGTGGCGCTGTGGTCAAGCGGCGAACTCCTGCATCACACATGGGCCAGCGCCATGCGCGTGGGCATCGGCTATGGACTCGCCGTGTCCGTCGCCATCCCGCTGGCTATCGTCTTTTCGGCAAGCGGTATCGTTCGAGTGGTCGCGGAACCCCTGTTGGAGTTCCTCCGCCAGATCCCTCCGCTGGCCCTCATGCCGCTCTTGATGTTGTGGCTCGGGATTGGCGAAGCGCAGAAGATCGGGATCATCATACTGGCGTGCTTCTTTCCGGTTTTCCTCGGCATGCGCGGCGGCATCGCCCAGGCAGATCGCAAACTGATCGAGGTTGGCAAGGTCTGTGGCCTCAACCGATGGGAGATCATTCGCCGCATCGTCATGCCCTCCGCCTTGCCGGCCCTCGTCGTCGGATTGCGGATCAGCCTCGGCTATAGCTGGCGCGCGCTTGTCGGTGCCGAACTGATCGCCTCTTCTGTCGGCCTCGGATATCTGATCACGGACGCACAGGACCTCGCGCGCACCGATATCGTTCTCGTCGGCATTCTCGTGATCGGGGTCGTCGGCCTTGCAACCGATTTCCTGCTGAAGCGCCTTTGCGCACGCCTGGCTCCGTGGCTCGCCGGCGATCTGGAGATGGCGCGTGCTTGAGCTTTCCAACATCGGGAAACATTATGACGTCGCGGGCCACCGGGTCGCAGCCTTGTCGGGCATCGACCTGACGCTGACGCGCGGCAGTTTTACAACGATTGTCGGTCGCAGCGGCTGCGGAAAGACAACGCTGCTACGCATTCTGGCGGGGCTTGCATCGCCCGACACCGGCGAAGTCCTTTCGGGTGGCCCTGCCCCGCGCATTGGCGTCGTCTTCCAGGAAGCGCGGCTCATGCCCTGGCTCAAGGTTGCCGAAAACATCGCCTTCGGCCTGCGCAAGCGCGTCGATCGCAAAACGATCGATGAAAGGGTGTCCGCCATTCTCGATCTCACGGGACTGAGCGCCTTCCGGAGCGCCATGCCGGCCCAGCTTTCGGGGGGCATGGCGCAGCGCGTGGCCCTTGCCCGGGCACTCGTGATGGAACCCGACCTGCTTCTCATGGACGAACCCTTCGCCGCGCTCGACGCCTTTACCCGGCGCAGCATGCAGAATGAACTCGTTTCCCTGTGGCAGGCACGAAAGCCGACAATCGTCTTCGTCACCCATGACGTGGAGGAAGCCGTCGTGCTCGGCCAGACCGTGATCGAGCTTTCGGAGGGCCGTGTCGTTGGACGGCAAACCGTCGACATCCCCTACCCGCGCGACCCTACGGGTGTCGAAGCCTCTCTCTGTCGGCGCGCGGTCCTCGCCCGCCTTCTCACACCGGCCACGCCGGATCGAATGCAAACAAAACCTGATTGAGGAGAAAGCCGTGAAGCTCATCCGGACCATCGCTCTTGCCGCCACGCTGATCGCCGCACCGGCCCTTGCCGCTGACCAGCCTTCAAGCGTCCGCATCACCTACGTAGCCTCGCCGTTCAACGTGCCCTCCATCGTGATGCGCGAGAAGGGCTATCTGGACGAAACCTTCGCCGCCAGAGGGGTCAAGGTCGAGAGCCCGGAAATCACGTCAGGCGCACAGCAGACGCAGGCCATCGCCGCCGAGGAAATCGACATTGCCAGCGTTCTAGGGGGCACGTCGGCCATTCTCGCCAAGGCGAATGGTGTCGACCTCAAGGTTATCGCAGCTTATGCCCGTTCGCCCAAAGCCTACTTCCTGATGACCCGTGGTGACGGTCCCGCGACGCTTGCCGACCTCAAGGGTAAGAAAATCGCCGGCCCGAAGGGCACCGTGCTCAACCAGCTTCTCGTCGCCGCTCTGGCCCAGCAGGGGCTGACGCTGAAGGATGTGGAATATATCAACATGGACCTGCCGACGGCCCGCGCCGCTCTTCTCAGCGGTCAGGTGGATGTCGCAACCCTTGCTGGGGCAAACGCCGTTGCCGTCGAAAAAGCCGGCGGCAAGCCGCTGACCAGCGGTGAGGGCCTGATCAAGCCGACAACTGTCATCGCCGCCCGCACGGCCTTCCTCGATGCGCATCCCGATCTGGTAAAGGCCTATTTCGACGCCCACAACAAAGCGCTCTCCTTCATGAAAGCCCATCCGGAGGAAGCACTCGCCATAGCGGCGAAGGAACAGAAGATCTCCATCGAAGACGCCAGGGCGCAGATGCCCCTTTATGATTTCACGCCGGTAATGAGTGAAGATGACGTCGCCAACCTGACGGAAGATCAGGCCTTCATGATCGAGGCCAATATGCTTCAGAAGGCAAGCGCCATCGACATCAAGGCCGATCTCATCGCCCCGAGCGCCTTTGAGGCGAAATAAGCCGGGAGCCGGGGCCATGTGCCCCGGCCCTTTCCCGATCCATGCCCGGCAGGACGCCATGAAACTCTCGATCCTCGACCCCGTACAAATCCCTCGCGGCATGACCTCTTCGGGCGCGCTGCAAAGCTCGATCGCTCTTGCGCAGGAGGCCGAGAGGCTTGGCTATACGCGCTACTGGGTGGTTGAGCATCACGGCATCCGGTTCGAGGCAAATCCCGCACCGGAAGTTTTCGTCGCGGCCCTTGCCGGCGCAACGAAAACCATCCGCATCGGTGCGGGTGGCGTGCTGCTCAACCACTACAGTCCCTACAAGGCCGCCGAAGCGCTGCGCACGCTGAACGCGCTTTTCCCCGGACGCATCGATGTCGGGATCGGCCGTGCGACGGCCGGCATCAAGGTCGATACGGCGCTCAAGCGCCTGCGCGATGCAGAGACACCGGACGATCATGAACAGCAGGTATGTGAACTCGTCGGCTGGCTCGGAAACGACCTGCCTGATGGTTCGCCGTTCCGGGACCTCACCATCATGGCCGACGAGCCGGCCGGCCCTCTCCCGTGGATTCTCGCGGCAACCGAGGCGAGCGCCGTCCGCGCGGCGCGCCATGGGCTGGCGCTCGCCTGCAGCGCATTTCACATTCCTGCCAATGCACCGGATGCAGTGGCAGCCTATCGGAAACATTTCCGGCCATCGCCCTGGCAGGCCGGCATTTCCGAGCCGCAAACGCTTCTGGCGCTACGCGTCGTCATCGGCGAAACCCAGCAGGAAGCGGAACGTCTGGCCATGCCTGTGCGGGCTGTCTTCAAGCTACGCCGGGAAGAGGGCATCTTTCTGGACAGGCTGCCCACACCGGAAGAAGCCGAGCTTATTCTTGGCGGGCATGTGGGGGCCGAAGACACCGACTGGCCCGATTACCTCGTCG
Source organism: Allorhizobium borbori (assembly GCF_014196535.1). Lineage (GTDB taxonomy): Bacteria > Pseudomonadota > Alphaproteobacteria > Rhizobiales > Rhizobiaceae > Ectorhizobium > Ectorhizobium borbori. The sequence continues at coordinate 31,487 of NZ_JACIDU010000018.1, read as the reverse complement.
GTACGCCTGAACGCGTGCGCCACGCCATTGAACGTATGGCCAGAGAAACGGGTGTCCGCGAGTTCATGGTCCAGGATTTCCTCGACCAGCCGGAATTGCGGCTCCGCAACTATACCCTTCTGGCGCAGGCCTTCCAGTAAGATGCGGGCGCGGAATCTGCCGGGATTTGAAGAATAGCCGAAAATCCTCTCTTCTCGGCGAAGCCGGTTCTGTCTCAAAGACGCTGATCGCGGGCATCCGGCACTAACGGGATACCATCCTCCTGCTCGATGAGATCGACGCCGCTGGTCGCCTGTGCACGCATGGCCAGAAGCAGGGACATGACCTTGGCAGCGGCTTCCGGGACAGGGAGGCCGCCGTCGCGGATGTTCGATATGCAGTTGCGCCGCGAGTCCGGCAGGCCAGCTTCCGGCGCATGGGTCATGTAGACCCCGAGGCTGTCGGCAGCGGAAAGCCCCGGACGCTCGCCGATAATGACGATCACCGTCCGCGCACCAAGGGCAACGCCAGCATCGTCACCCAACGCAACGCGGGCCTGGGTCGCAATCGTGACCGGCCCGACCGAAAAGTCCTGCTCCGCCAGCAGGGGCAAAAGGGCTGCAACCAGCGGCGCGGCATTGATCTCGACAGCCGTGGCCGAGAGACCGTCGGCAATCACAAACGCGACGTCACATTCACTTGCCTTTGCCGCAAGCGCTCGGCGGCTCTTTTCGGAGAGCGCTCGCCCGAGATCGGGGCGGCGAAGATACTCGGCCCTGTCGACCACCCGACTGGCGGCATGCACCACCACCCCGCCGCAAGCCGTCAGGTTCCGCTCCAGTCCATCCACATCGAGCGGACGCCAGACGGCCTGGCGCGCCCGCGCATGATCGAGAAGGAAACCCTGGACGGCGGCGGTTGGCAAACCCGGCCCGCAGCGGCCAAGCGCGATGCGGGCTTCCGTCGCCGCCTTCAGGCATTCCAGAAGTTCCGGCGCCTTGGTGATCAGGGACGGACGCTGTTTGCTCATCAGGCACCATCCTGTTCGAGAACGTCGAGTTCCCGCAAGGCGCGTGTCACCAGCGCGGGCGTGTCTGCCAACCGGCCATCGGCATTCGTCAGGCCGACATTGCGCAACCATTCTTCGAATTCCGGAGCAGGCGGACGTCCAAGCGTTTCACGGGCATAGATCGAATCGTGATGCGAAAGCGTCTGGTAGTTCAGCATCACGTCGTCCGAGCCGGGCACAGTGATGACGAAGTTGACATTGGCCGCGCATAGCATGGTCAACAGTACATCCATGTCTTCCTGATCGGCATCGGCATGGTTGGTGTAGCAGACATCGCACCCCATGGGCAGGCCGAGCAGCTTGCCGCAAAAGTGGTCTTCAAGACCAGCCCGGATGATCTGCTTGCCGTTATAGAGATATTCCGGACCAATAAAGCCGACGACCGTGTTGACGAGAAGTGGCGAGAATTCACGCGCCACCGCATAGGCGCGAGCCTCCATGGTCTGCTGGTCCACGCCGAAATGAGCATCGCCGGAGAGCGCGGCGCCCTGCCCCGTCTCGAAATACATCAGATTGTCGCCAAGCGTACCCCGCTTCAGCGCCAGCCCTGCCTCATGTGCCTCGCGCAGTACGGCGAGATCGACACCGAAGCCGGCATTGGCTTTCTCCGACCCGGCAATCGACTGAAAGACCAGATCGACCGGGGCCGCCCGTTCCATAGCCCGGATTGCCGTGGTCACATGGCCGAGGCAGCAGGTCTGGGTCGGAATATCCAGCCATTGCCGCAAGTCATCGAGCAACTGCACGACACGGATATAATCCGGCACCGCACTGGTTGCCGGATTAACGCCGATCACCGCATCGCCGCTGCCCAGCAGCAGCCCGTCGATGGCCGAGAGCGCGATACCCCTGGAATCGTCGGTCGGGTGGTTCGGCTGATTGCGGGTGGAGAGACGCCCGGACAGGCCGATCGTGTTGCGAAAACGGGTAATGACCTCGCGCTTTGCAGCAACGGTGACCAGATCCTGCAGGCGCATGATCTTCGACACTGCCGCCACCATTTCCGGCGTCAGCCCCCAGGTGATGGCTTCCAGTTCCGGCTGGCCGACTGCGGGGTTGAGAAGCCATTCGCGAAATTCGCCAACGGTCAGCGACGAAACGGCACCGAAGGCATCCATGTCGTGCTGCCGGGCAATCAGTGCCGAAACCTCGTCGTCATCCGAAGCGATAAGCTCCTGTTCGAGAAAGGTCCTGAGCGGCAGGTCGGCAAGCGCCATCTGCGCCGCCAGACGCTCCACCGGGCCTTCGGCTGCCAGTCCGGCGAGCTGGTCGCCGGACCGTTCGGGCGTGGCTTTCGCCATCAGCGACTTCAGATCGTCGAAACGATAGGTCGTTCCCGCCGCAATCTGACGATATGCCATTTCGCAACCCCAACCTTACTTCACAAAGGTTTTCGTCAGGCCGGCCGTCCGGTCAACGATCATCACCACAGCGAGTGTCAGCACGATCAGCAGCACCGAGATTGCCGCAACGAGCGGATCGGCCTGGGTTTCCACATGCTGGTACATGGCAACCGGCAGGGTGGTGATGCGCGGACCGGTGAGGAAGAGCGAGATCACAGCCTCGTCGAACGAAACGAGGAAAGAAAGCGCCGCCGTCGCCACGATGCCTGGCATCATCATCGGCATGGTAATGCGCGTGAAGACGGTGAGCGGCGATGCGCCCAGCGTGGACGCGGCCTCTTCAACGATAAGCGGCAGACCGGCCAGCGAAGTCGTCAGAACACGGAGCGCATAGGGCAACACGATGATCAGGTGCGCAATCACCAGCCCGGTAAACGTTCCGAGCAGACCGGCACCGGCAAAGACGATCAGGATCGCAAGACCGAGAACGATGGTTGGCAGGAGAAGCGGCGCGGTGAACAGGGCAAGCAGCGCCTCGGCGCCGATGACGCGCATCCTGATGATGGCATAGGCCGCCGGAAGCGCAATCAGCATCGACAGCACCGTGACGATCACCGCCAGCAGCGTGCTCGTGCCCAGCGCGCCGATCATCCTGGAGTTATGCATCAGATCGACATACCAGCGCATGCTCCAGCCTGAAGGCGGAAAGGTCATGTAGGTATCTGCCGAAAAAGAGATCGGCACCACCAGCACGACAGGCGCCAGCAGGAACACGAACATGACGAAGGCGAGGATTTTCAGCGTCAGCGGAACGGGACGTTCGTCCATGGTTGAACTCCTTTAAAGAACGGCCCGCAGAAGCCGGGAATAAAGCACGAGCGCGGCCCCGAAAATCACGAGAATGATCATCGACAGCGTAGCGGCGAGTGGCCAGTTGAGCGTGACGATCGCCTGGTCGTAGATTTCCGTCGCAAGGAGGAAGACGCGCCCGCCGCCAAGGAGCTTGGGCGTGATGAAGGAACTGACCGCCAGCACGAAGGACAGGAGGCAGCCGAGCGCAACGCCGGGCATGGTGAGCGGCACAATGATCCGCCAGAACACTTTCCATGGCGAGGCGCCGAGCGTTTCCGCCGCTTCTTCGACGCGCGGGTCGAGCCTGCCGAAACCGGCAAGCAGCGCAAGGATCATGTAGGGCATCAGAATTTCGGTGAGCCCGATGACCACACCGACCTTGTTGAAGAGGAGCCTCATGGCATCAGCACCGAGCGCCTTGAGGGTGTTGTTGATCAGTCCATCGTCGGCAAGAATGGCGATCCAGCCATAGGTGCGCACCACGGCGGAGGTCAAAAGCGGTGAGATGACAAGCACGAGCAGGATCGTGCGCCAGCGGCCCTGTGCCCGGTGCAGGTAGAGCGCGATCGGATAGGAGGCGACAAGCGTCAGGATCGTGATCATCAGGCTCGTCAGAATGCTCTGCACGATGAGTTCGATATAGAAGCCATCGACAAGGGTGGAAGACCAGTTGTCGAGCGTATAGGCATCGCCAAGCCCGCCGCCGCCGAGGCTCTCGCGGAAGGAGAGCATCAGGAGGTTGAGGACCGGCATGATGAAGGCAAGTCCGTTGACCGCGATGATCGGCCCGAGAAGAAGCGTCGCCAGAAAGACGATGGACGAGGTGCGGCTACCGGGAGCCGTGATCATGGTTGCTGCGGTCATTGGGCCGCTCCGAACACCAGCGTATCCGCGACGCGCCAGGTGAGGTTCACCGCACTGCCGGGGGAAACGGGCGTCTCGCCGCCGGATGTGGTGCGCTCGACGGACATGACCTGGCCGCCGGCATCGATTTCGTAGTGAAGGATGTCACCGGCATAGTAGACGTCGCGAATCTCGCCGTCGATGCTGTTGATCGGCTCGCTGCCAAAATCGGGCATCGTCTCGCCTGCCGCCGTCATGACCATGCGGTGCGGGCGAACCATCAGCTCGACCTTGCCCTTGCTTGCACCGGGCGCACGCAAGGCTTTACCACCAACCGAAATGCAGTCGCCTTCGGCAACGCCGCTCAACCGGTTGGTCCGGCCGACGAAGGAAGCGACAAATGCAGTTGCGGGACGTTCATAAAGATCGTTGGGTGTGCCGAGCTGTTCGAGGCGTCCGCCGTTCAGCACCGCCACCTTGTCACACATGCTCAGCGCTTCCACCTGATCATGGGTCACGAAGATGGAGGTAATGCCGAGACGCTTCTGGATGCTGCGGATTTCGGAGCGCATCTCATCGCGCAGCTTGGCGTCGAGATTGGAAAGCGGCTCGTCGAAAAGAAGGATCGAAGGCTGGATCACCAGCGCGCGGGCAAGGGCAACACGTTGCTGCTGGCCGCCGGAGAGCTGGGCTGGGCGGCGGTCCTCGCGGCCTTCGAGCTGGACCATTGCAATTGCTTCACGGGCACGCCTTTCAGCTTCGGCAGCCGGAACCTTGCGCATTTCAAGCCCGAACATGACGTTCTTGAGAACCGACATATGCGGAAAGAGAGCATAGCTCTGGAACACGAGCCCGATGTCGCGCCTGTAGGGGGCAAGCTGTGTAACATCCTTGCCGCCGATCGAGATCGTGCCGGAGGTGGCAGGTGCAAGACCTGCGATCATGCGCAGCGAAGTCGACTTACCACAGCCCGACGGGCCGAGAAAAGCAACCAGCTCGCCCTTGGCGATCTCCAGATTGAGGTCATCGACGGCGACCATCGTCTCATAGCGCTTGGTCAGTGAACGGATCGAGAGGAATCCCGGCTGCATGGTGTCTGAGGTTCCCATTCTGGCTTGTGCCTTTCTTTAGCGACCCAGGCCGGCTGGTCTGGAAATCGACGTCTTGCGGTTTTGACCGGAACCCGCCGGCCCGGAGACCGACGGGAATTGTGCCGAGGAAAACCTTAACGGCTGAGGGGGATGACCTTGCGGCGCCAGTCCTGCGTGATCTGGTCACGGACCTTGGACAGACCGATCCAGTCAACCGGAATGACCTTGTCCATGGCGCCAATCACCGTGCGATCGGCGACCTCGGCGGCAACCTTGGCCTTGGCGTTGGTCGGAGCATAGTACATCGAAGCGGTGAAGGCAGCCTGGGCTTCGGCGCTCAGCGCATAATCGACGAACTTGCGCGCGGCTTCGGCCGACGGACCGCCCTTGACGAGATTGATCGTGTTGATCTGCAGGATCGTGCCTTCCTTGGGCAAAGCCACCTTCATCTTGCCGTTCGAGCCGTCGGCGTTGACCTGGCTGCGGGCATTCCAGCCCACGCCCAGCGAAACCTGGCCGTTGACCACCGTCGGATAGACTTCCGGCTTCGGTTCCCAGGTCTGGATGTTCGGGGCAACTTCAGCCATGGCGTTGATGCCGGCATCGATGTTCTTGATGAAATCCGTGCCACCATTGATGTGGTTCATGATGATCGTCGTGCCGATGCCGACGATATCCGGTGCACTGAGCATGGCGACCTTGCCCTTGAGGCTGGTATCCTTCAGCGCATTCCAGCTATCAGGCGCCTTCTTGATGGCATCGGTATTGTAGATCAGCACAAGATTGTCGAACGTCACGCCGACGCCGGCGACGCCCTCAAACTTGGCGTTCGGATAGAGATCGGCAAAGTTCTTGGTGACGCTCTCGTCAATCTTGTCGAACAGGCCCTCGTCCGTGCCGGTCTTGGCGACGGAAACGTCCATGAGAGCGACATCGGATTGCGGCGCGGCCTTCTGGGCGCGCAGCGCGCCGAGCATGGCGGCAGAACCCTGCTGCGGGAAATACTCGACCTTGATGCCGGGGTTGGCGGCCATGAACGGCTCGATGACAGCCTTGGTGTAGCGTTCCTGGAACAACCCGCTATAGCCAAGGAAAGTGACGGTCTGGTCGGCATAGGCCGGAATGGCAGCCATGCCGGCCAGAAGGATGCCGCTCAGGAAGATGGACTTTTTCACTTTGCTGTTCTCCTCTATGATTTTTGGGGAGGTGGCGGACGTATCCGCCACCGATCGGTAAATGTCAGGCGCTCAGCTTGGCCTGCACCAGCTTGTTGGCGCCGGAAATGTCCGGAAGCTTCTCACCGGCGCGCAAGCGCTGCAGAAGCACGATTTCGTCCTGCTGCATCTTGATCGCGCGCTCGGCCATCGGCCGGGCCTGCGCGGGGCTGAGGGCGACAACGCCGCTCTCGTCGCAAAGAATGGCATCGCCCGGATTGATGGTCTGGCCGCCGACGCTGATCGGCACGTTCAGTGCGCCTTCAAGGCCGAGGATCTTGGTGGTGATCGGCGAGGGACCGCGGCACCACATGGGCATGTCGACCTTGGTGAATTCCGAGAAGTCGGTCGCGGGGCCATCGATGACGCCGGCCTTCACACCCGCCATCTTCATGGTGTTGGTGATGACGCCGCCCCAGCAGGCATGGCGAACATCGCCGCAACGGTCGATGAGAACGATATCGCCGGGTCGTACGAGCTGCGTCAGATAATGCAGCAGCGTCGAATCGGCATTCGGAATGCGAAGGGTCACAGCGGTGCCCGCAACACGCTTGTTCGGCAAAACGGCGCGGATTTCCGGGTCGACAAAACCCGAGTGCAACACATGACCGATGGTTGCGACCTCGACCTGCTCAAGAAGTTCGATAACGTCGGCACCGATCTGTTCGGGCATGGGGTTGATGGTGAACATGGCTTTATCCGATCAGAGAACGTGGTGGTTCGCCACCGGCACATTGGTGCGGACAGTGGCCGTATAGTCGAAGTTGAGCACGGCGCTGGCCGTGCCAACGGTATCGGAGCACTGGGCGGCGATATGCCCCCACGGATCGATGACCATCGAGTGACCCCAGCAGGCCTTCTTGCCATCGGCATGAGCACCGATCTGGCCAACGGCCAGGAAATAGGTCTGGGTTTCGATGGCGCGTGCGCGGGCCAGCACTTCCCAGTGATCCTTGCCGGTCATCAGCGTAAAGGCCGCCGGCAGAACGATGACATCGGCACCCTTGTCACGGAGCGCGCGGAAAAGTTCCGGGAAACGGATATCATAGCATATGGCGCAGCCGACCGTCTTGTCACCGACCTGATAGGTCACGACATCCTCGCCCCGGGCAACGGAGTCGGATTCGCGGTAGCTGATGCCGTTCGGCGTATCGACGTCGAACAGGTGGATTTTCCGGTAGCGGGCAATCTGCTTGCCATCGGAGCCGAAAACCAGCGTCGAATTGTAGAAGCGGTTGCCTTCCTTTTCCACGATGGAACCCGCATGAAGGGTTATCGCGTGCTTCCTGGCCAGACCGGAAAGAAGCGTGTAGATTTCGCCACCCGGGAATTCTTCACCGCTCTCATGCATCGCTTCGGGACTATCGCCGAGAAATGCAAAGTATTCCGGAAGAACAACAAGGTCTGGCTTTTCTTCTCTGACTGCTTTTTCAATGAGCTCGGCAGCAATCTTGAGATTTTCTGCCTTGTTGCCCTGGGAATTCATCTGAACAAGTGAGACTTTCACGTTGCTTTCCTCTCATGTTGCGAGAGGGATTAAGAACGGCCACGGATTTTTTGACAAACGGAAAAACTCTATCGGAACCCATAAGGAAAGCTTATGGATTAATCATTTTGCATCGCAGCAATTTTTTTAGGCAGCACCGACCATCCATTCGTTGACGGATTCGGCAACAATTTCCGTCGCCATATCGGCGATTGCACGGGCAACCGCATTGTCGCCCCGATCCTGATAGACGGAGTGAAACGTCAAGGACGGCACCGCCGGTGAAATGTCGAGAATACGCGCCTCACCGGCCCGGATAATGTCTTCGACCAGCACACGCGGCAGTGCACCCACGCCCACGCCGGCGGCAACGAGGCGTGTCATGATCGAAAGCGAATTGGAATTGTAGATACGGCTGTCGGAGAGGCCGTGCGCGTCCAGCATGGAGCGCAGCGCCTGATGCGGCTGCGAACCGGTCGAGAAGGTAAGCAACGGAAAATGTGCGATATCCTCGATGGTCAAACCGCTTTCCGGCAAGGGCAGGTCGGTCGCACCGACCCAGCAGGATTCGAAGGTGCAGAGCGCCGCGCTGTAAATTCCAGGCGCCATCACCGGCCCCATGATAAACCCGAGATCGACCTCACCGTTCTGGATGCGCTGCGAAATCTTGAGGCTGGTATCGATGGTCAGATCCAGGCTGACGCCGGGGTAATGTTCGTTCATCCGGCGGATCAGCAACGGCAGCCACGCATAGACAATCGTGTCGGCGGCACCGATGCGCACCGTACCGCGCAGCGCCTCACGGCTGCTGACCATCTGACGAAACTCGCCGGTGAGATTGACGATCTTTTCAGCATGCTGCAACGCCAGACGCCCGGCCTGCGTGAGGTTAACGCAGCGGACATCGCGTGTGAAAAGGGTCACGCCCAGCTCCCGTTCCAGAGCCGCAATGCGGTTCGAGACAGAAGCCTGTGTCGTGTGAAGGCGCTCCGCCGCAGCGGAAAAACTGCTCAGGCGCGCAGCCCAGAGAAAAGTTTCGAGGAATCTCGTATTCATCCGTGCAAGTTCTTCCCGTCCAATCCGAGCAGGGCAAGCCGATACCGACGCGTATCACTATAGATAACGCGGATGCTCGACGCCAGAAACCTGAGGTTCGCCTCACTCGCGCCGGATCGAGCGTCCGTGCAGGCCGCGAATCTTGGCTACCAGTGACGACGCTGTCGGCTTCACGCAAAGCCGACGAGGATCGCGGGGCGGCAACAACCGGGATATTCAAAACCGCCGCCTGCACGCGCATCCTGCCAGGCCGACGTTTCCTTGACCTTTCAACTCAGGATGAATCTGGCATTCGTTTTTACGTCATGGACGATTTCGGGATCGATATCGAAGACGCGCCGAATATGCTCTCTGGTCATGATCCTGCCCGGTGGCCCCTGCTCCACCAGTCTGCCCGCCTTGAACATGACGATGTGATCGGCATGCCGGGCCGCCTGGTTGATATCATGAAGCACCGCGACGACGGTCTTGTGGCGGGATTTCACCAGCATGGTTATGAGGCTCATGACTTCCGCCTGATGCGCAAGATCGAGAAACGTGGTCGGTTCATCGAGGAGAAGGATCTCCGTTTGTTGCGCGAGCGACATTGCAATCCAAGCACGCTGCCTTTGGCCGCCGGAGAGGTTCTCAAGCGGCTGTTCCCGCAGATCGGCCATGCCTGTCAGTTCGAGTGCTTCCCTGACCGCCTCCTCGTCCGCTCCGGACCAGCGCGAAAACAGACCCCGATGCGGATATCGGCCCTGGCGCACCAGATCCGATACCGTGAGCCCCTCGGGCGCGGCGGGGCCTTGCGGCAGGATAGCGATGCGTCTGGCGCTTTCGCGCGCCGTGAAACCGGCAAGCGGCTTGCCATCGAGCAACACAGTGCCAGCCTTGGGCTTGAGCAGCCCGGCACAGGCTCGCAACACCGTCGATTTGCCCGAGCCGTTGCGGCCAAGCAGAACCGTGAATGCACTCGTCGGCAGCGTAAGGTCCAGACTTTCAACGATCATTCTATTTCCGTAGCCGAGCGACAGCTTGTCGAGGCACAGGCCGGGCACCGGTTCGTTCTCATTGAGCGGCATGGCGTCGTCCCCAGAGAAGATAGCCAAGGAAAGGAGCGCCAATCAGCGCGGTAACGATGCCAGCCGGCAACTGGGCCGGGGCCATGACGGTTCGGGCGACCAGATCGGCCGCCATGAGAAGCAGCCCACCCACGAGCGCGGAAGCCGGAATCAGCCGCGCATGGCCGGCGCCCGCCATCTTCCGGGCGACATGCGGCGCGATCAGGCCGATGAAGCCGATCAGCCCGCAAGCTGCGACCGTCGCACCCGATATGGCCGTACACAGCAGGATCAGCAAAGCGCGGCCGAGATTGACGCGCTGCCCGAGGCTTGCGGCGATATCGTCGCCGAAGCGCAGGAGATCGAGCTGACGGGTGGCAAGACAGGCAAGCGCCACAGGCACGACGAGCCAGGCGACCAGAAGGCCCAATGCGCCCCAATCGGCGGCATAAACACTGCCCGCAAGCCAGATCATCAATCGCTGCACATCCGCGACGTCGGCAAAGGCAATCAGGAAACTGCAACCGGCGCCGGCGAGCGCACCGAGCGCGATACCGATCAGGACAATGCGCAGCGACGAAGTGCCGTTGCGCCAGGAAAGGATAAAGACGAACGTAGCCATCAATGTTGCGCCGGCAAAGCCTGCCAGTGGCAACAGCGCTGCCCCTGCCCCTTTCAAGCCGACGATGACAAGTCCTCCTGCAAGTGCGGCTCCGGCATTGATGCCCAGAATTCCGGGTTCTGCCAGAGGATTGCGCATCACCGCCTGGGCGATTGCACCGGCGATCCCGAGCGCCATGCCCGCGGTAAACGCCATCAACGCACGCGGCAGGCGCAGATCCAGGACGATCATGCGGGTCTGTACCGAGGCACTACCGTCAAGCAAGCTCGCCAGATCCGCCCTCGAAATCGTCTGGTCACCGAGGATCAGACTGGCGAGCAGCAGCGCTGGAACGGACAGGAGAGCGGTTGCCAACAGGATGCGACGGGACTTCATGCGCCACGCAACCGGTAACGGGCAAGCCACAGGAAGAACGGCGCGCCAATCAATGCCATCGTCACGCCAACGGGAAAATCCTGGCTGGCAAACAGGCCTCGTCCGACCGTATCTGCCATAACGAGCAGCAAGGCGCCTCCAACTGCGCTATAGGGTACGATCCAGCGATAGTCGGCGCCGATTGTCAGGCGGGCGACATGCGGCATGACGAGACCGACAAAGCCGACCGGCCCCGCAAGCGCAACGGCACTCCCGGCAAGCAGCACCACGATGACAACAGACAGAGTGCGCCATAGGAGCGGGTGCTGTCCCAGCGCGCCGGATATGTCGGAACCAAGGCTAAGTGTCGTGAACTGCCCGCGCAGGAGAAGAGCGGCCGCGAGGCCCGTTGCGATGTAGGGGGCAACAGCCAGGACCTGCCCCATTGTTCGTCCCGACAGCGACCCCACGGTCCAGAGCCTTACGGCGTCGAGCGTCGCCTGATCGAAAATCAGAATGGCCGACGTCAGCGAGGTAAGGAAGGTGCCGATCACCGCTCCCGCCAGGACAAGTTTCAACGATGTCCCTCCACGCGGACCGAGCGAACCGAGCGCATGAACCGCGAATCCGGCAATGGCTGCACCACCGAACGCATACCAGACGAGGCCATTACCATCGCCCAGCGAGCCGGTCATCTGAAGCGCCATGGCGGCGACCACGGCAAAAGCGCCACCGGCGTTAATGCCGAGCAGGCCGGGCGATGCCAGAGGATTGCCGGTCGCGGCCTGCATCACCGCACCGGCAACGGCAAGCGCCGCGCCCGCCATCGCACCGGCCAGCACACGCGGAAGCCGGAGCATGGTGACAATGAGGTGATCACGGGACCCATCGAAGGCGAAGAGCGCCTCGGCAACGGTCACGAACGAAAGCCGTGCCGTGCCCGCACCGATCGACAGCACAGCGACCAGAATGGTCATGCAAAACAGGATCGCGAGCCCGAGCACCCGCAGAGCATCTGCCTGTCCACTTCTCACGGCGCGTCCACAATGTAACGCTCGACATCGTCGAGAACACGATGGGCGGAGGCCACGCCGTAAAACCCCATCCAGGTGCCGCGATCGACCCTGTAGGCCCGCCCGGACTGTACGGCCGGCAGCATCTGCCAGAACGGATTTTTGATGGTCGCTGCCTCGAGCGCGTCATCGGGTGCCTGATCGTAGCCGCTGACGACGACATAGAGCAGGATCCTGCCGTCGAGAAGACCGATCTCCTCCCAACCCGGACGCTTGAACGCGGTGTTGTCGGTGACGGTTTCGTAAGCCGTACGCTGAACGCCCGCTTCGCGCAGCACGGCATAGGGCGCATAGGATGCCGGGCCGGAGACGTAGACGTGGAAGCCTGCCGGGGTCACACGCAGAACGGAGACCGGAAAGCTCGGAACGCGGGCGCGGATGGCCGCGACGCGCGCTTCATATCCATCGAGCAGTTTTGCCGCCGCCTCATTGCGGCCGGTCATGTCCGCAAGCACCCGCAGATGATCCTTCCAGGTCCTGACGTCGATCAGGACCGTCGGCGCGATCTTTTCGAACATGCCTTTGACCTGCGCGTGGAGCGTGGCGTCGCCGATGATCAGGTCGGGCTTCAAGGCAACGATGCGCTCAAGGCTTGGCTGCCGCGCATCGCCGATATCCGTGACCGATGCCGCTTCCGCGGCCTTGCGCAGATCCGCGTCCTGCGCTGTCGTCAACGGCGCGCCAACAATCGGCAAACCGAGTTCCAGCCCCATGCCGAGATTGTAGAACGGGTCCAGCACGACGATGCGGGAGGGCGCATCGGGCACGCAGACCGGTGCGTCGAGGATATTTTCCGATATCACCCGACCCGGACACTGCGCCGCGGCTGGCGCCGGCGAAAGGAGCATGCCCAGAATGCCAATGAAAAGGCACAACGACGTCTTCATGCCGTGAAATCCCATGAAAAGAATGGCGGGATCGATGCTCCGGGCATCGATCCCGCTTGCATGTTCAGAACCGGATCTTCAGGTTCATGCCGACACTGCGACGCTCGCCAAGCGTGGCGGCGATGTTGTTGTCGTTGTAGACGAAGTATTTCTCGTCCAGGAGGTTCTGCGCGAAAGCGTTGATCTCCCAACGCTCGGCCTTGTAGCCAGCCTGCATGTTCACGATCCAGCGGCTGTCGATATAATCGTGCGGCAGGCTGCCCAGGCGGGCCAGATAACTCGATGTGTATTTTGCGTCGGCACCGACAAAAACGCCATTGTCGAATGTGTATCGTCCGCCGAGCCCCACGGACCATTCCGGTGCCTCCGGGAATGGCAGGCCGGAGAGGTTACCGTAGGTCAGATCGTTGAAACTCTTGAACTCTGTGTGGACATAGCCGAGCGAGACAAAGGTTTCGAGATTGTCGGTGACCTTGAAAGAGGGCTCGATCTCGAAACCCCAGGCTTCCGAGGATGCGGCATTGAGGATGCGGCGCGTGAGCGGGTCGGCCGGATCGAGCTGCATCTGGACCTGTTGGTCGGAATACTTAGTGAAGAACAGGTTTGAGTTCAGTTTCAGCCGCTCGTCAAGGAAGCTGCCCTTGTAGAAAAGTTCGTATGTCGAAGCCTTTTCCGGCTCGTAGGTGTAAGCTGCCGCGCTGAGCGAACTATAGCTGGCGCCGCCCGTCCGGAAGCCTTGTGAATAGGTGATCCCGACGGTCTGGGTATCCGTCAGTTCTTTCGACAGGCCGATCTTGGGCACGAAATTGATCTCGTCGAAGGACGCACCGTAATCGGTCAGAACGGTCGTCGTACCGCCCAATGGCTGAGTGCGGACGAGATGCTGGGTGATGTCCTGATCGGTATAGTCGAGACGCCCCCCGACAGTGACCTTCCAGGTCGGCACGAACTCGTAGGATGCCTCGCCGAAGATCGCGGCATTGAAGGCTTTCTGGGTATTGTGCTGCACCTGGTTGCGGCTGATCGCCGGCGAGAGCGGAATGGTGCGATCGTAGAAGTTCTTCTCGTCCTCAAAGGCAACGTACACGCCGCCAACCCAGCTCCATCGGTCACCTTCGTAATTGAGGCGCAGTTCCTGCGAAGCGATCCATTCCTTGTAATAGCCGTGATAGGTGTTGATCTCTCCCGCCGTGCCGTAGTTCGGCGAAAAGCGATCCGTGTCGGAATAGCTGAACGCCGAAAGCGACGTCAGCTTCAACTCGTCGGTGAGTTCGTGGGTCACTTCCAGACCAACATTTTGCACATTGGTCGGCCGGTATTCGATATAGGCCGGGATCTGGTAATCGCCGCGTTCGTCTCCAAAACTGAAGCCAAGTGCGGGCCCGCCGATGTCGCGAACATAGGGATCATCGTGCGAGAACGAATAGCTCAGCAGGGCGCGCGTCTCGGGCATTTCCGCCGGCTCGAAGAGAACCTTGCCGCGGATCTGGTAATAGGTGTCATGCGTGAATTCGTTGTATCGATCGAAGCTTTCGAAAGTCGGGTAGTTGATATCGTTCTTGCTGCGCTGGAATTCCCCGGTGACACGCAGCGCAAGCACGTCTTCCACGAGCGGCGTGTTCACCATGAACGCGGTGCCGTAAAGATTGCCCGTACCGATCGTGCCGGAGACTTCGCCCTCGCGCTCGAAGACCGGGTCCTTGGTTTTGACATAGATGGCGCCGGCCATGGCAGCGCGACCGGACAGCGTCGATTGCGGACCGCGATAGACTTCGAGCTGCTCGACGTCGAACAGGCCACGGGCGCCGCGCCGGGCGCCGCGCACCGTCTGCTGGACGCCGTCGACGTAAAGCGTTGCAAGCGGAGCACCACCGGGAACAAGCCCCTCGGAATTGACGCCGCGAATAACGAAACCAGCATCGGTCCAGTCGCCATCCATCACGTTCGCCATGCGCCGGAAGCCGTCACGAATACTGCGGACCTGGCTGTCGGCGATCTGTTCCGCGGTCAGGACACCGACACTTGCCGACGTGTCTTTCAGCGTCGTCGCATTGCGCGCGCCATAAATGGTGATCGGCGCGAGAACCGTGTCGGCGGACGAGGCACCGGCAACGTCAGTCGTGACCGTCAGCACGCTGGCGATGGTGACGGTATTGCCATTGGTGAAGCGGTATTTGAGGTCCGTACCTGACAGGAGGGCCGAAACCGCCTGGGAGGCCGTCATCGAGCCACGCACCGCGCGCCCACTCGCCGAAGCCGCTGCCGTCTCGTCGAACACGACGGACAGGCCGGTGATCCGCCCGATATCGTTCATCGCCTGACGAATGGGTTTGGCCGGAATGTCGAAACTGTAGACCTGTTGTGATGCGGTTTGCGCCTGTGCGCTCGCCGCCCCGAGACTACCAACGCCCGCCGCGCCAAGTACAGTCGTCGCGAGCAGCATTGCCGCGTTGTGCCTCAATCTTCCGGAATTCATCAAACGCCCCTATTCCCTCAAATTACTGGGGAATGACGCCAGCTCTCCCACATTCGATCTGCCGTCATTCTAATGAGTTAACGGAACGCACCGGGGCCTACCCTCATTGAAAAATGAAAAAATTAACTTTTGCAGCGTCACCGGAAATCCGTTCAGGGCCTGACGATCACGAGTCGGCCGGCGACCTCGTTCATCTTGAAGCCCACCAACGACTGAACGGAGGCGAGTGCAGCATGGGGATTATCGATCGAGAAACTACCGCTGACCCGTCGTTCAGCGAGTGTGCCGGAAAGAACCACGATGCGGCCCAGACGATAGCGCTCGATCTGTCTGAGAACATCGCCGAGGCGGGCGTTATTGAAGACAAAACGCCCTTCGTGCCAGGCTGCACTTTCTTCCAGGTCGACCTTTTCCGGC
The DNA here is from genome assembly GCF_014196535.1 of Allorhizobium borbori. GTDB lineage: Bacteria > Pseudomonadota > Alphaproteobacteria > Rhizobiales > Rhizobiaceae > Ectorhizobium > Ectorhizobium borbori. The sequence continues at coordinate 15,682 of NZ_JACIDU010000018.1, read as the reverse complement.
TTGCCCATCCCGGATGCGCGATAAGCGACGCCTTCTCCCGGAGCAAGGACCACACGCTGTGATGCCGTCGCGCCGGTGACCTGCAAACTACCATTCTCGAGCACCACCGACACGCCGTCATCGTGCATGGCGACATCGAAGGTCGTACCGAGAACCCGGGCCTCGCCGTCGCCGGCCTTGACGACAAAGGGAATGTCCGAGTGCGTAACGGTAAAGAACGCGGTTCCACGCAGGAGGCGGACACGTCTCTCGGACGCGCCGAGATCGACGTCGATGGCGGTGTCGGCATCCAGCAGAACGGTCGACCCATCCTGCAAATCGATCAAGCGCCGTTCGCCACGCGCACTCACATAGTCGGCCTGCCAGTCCTGCAAAAGGGTCGGTCTCTCCAGCCATATCCACGAGCCCGCCAGAAAGGCGCACAGACAGAGCCCGACGATTCCGCCGGTTTTCCCTGACGTTTTCGTCTCCCGCATCCGCCGGACATTCTCCAGATGACGGGAAAGCGCCTGCTCTTCCTCACGCGCGACATCAGCACCCGGCCCTCCTGCCGACGACCAGAGCGCACGAAGTTCATCATAGGCCCGTTCGTGGATAGGATCGGCCTTCAACCAGGTCTTGAAATGGTTGCGGTCGGTACGCGACGGCTTGCCGTTCATCCGGGTGAACCAGGCGATCGCCTCGGCTTCGACGCCCGATCGTTTGTCGTCCGCCTTTTTATTGTCCGCCATGGCCGTCCATCACTTTCCGCCAACTAAGCGCAAGCACCGTATCAAGTGTCCTCATTCAGGATGATAACGGGCCACCAGATGAAACACCCTCATGCCGGGAGCGTTATTTGAAGCCTTCTCGGCAGGCAACCAGAGCTTTCGCCATTTCGCGCTCCACCATGATGTAGGTCAGGCCCATCGTGGCGGCGATTTCCTGATAGGTGCAACCATGAACGCGATTCAAAAGAAAGATATGACGGGTCCGCTCCGGCAAATGTCGAATGATGGCGTCGAGATGACGGATACCGTCCTGGGCTTCAACAATCTGAAGGGGGGTGGCGACCGGCGCGGCATATTGGTCGGCCGTGATCTTCTCCGCGAGGCTCTGGTGACGTTTCTCCACGCGCAGTTGATCGATCGCCGAGTTGCTGGCGCAACGGCTGAGATAGGAAGGCGTCAGGACAACGTGTTCCTTTGCCTTTTCCCAGATACGCGTAAAAACGTCCTGAACCACGTCGGAAGCCTGAACAGGGCCGACTTTCCGGGTGACCATGCGTTCGAGCCGTCGGCGCTCCGAATTGTAGAGCCTCTCGATTTCGCTGGATCTGCTTGTCCCCATTTCGACCACGCAACGCTCATGTCCCAAAATCCATTTGATCACATATGCTAAAACTGGAATTAAAAAATCAAGTTAAATTCCGCATTCACCAGGTTTCCGAGCACGCTGTTGCCGTGAAACATCATCGTCACGTTCGCTGTCCGGCCGCGAGCCGCGCGACGTGTTTGCGCATTGTCTCAAGCAGTTCGGCGTCACGCGTCTCCGGCTTTTTCAGAACACAGGTCGAGCATAATGCGCCCTCCACCACGGTATAATACCGACAACAGCCGCCTCTTGCCCGAAACGTCCAGGAACCGAGCGGCTTTCGATGATCGTCATGCAAGGTCAGGTCGAAGAAATGCAGTTGCTTGTTATAGAGGGGAGAACCGGCTTGCTTCACGACGCGCATGGCGTCTGCCCGCGCCTGATCCATTTGGCCAAGCAGCCGCCCCACCTCCAGCCATCGACCGGCAACGGCATCTGCGACCAATCTCCACAAAGCCGGCCGTGCGAGACCGGCTCTCTTGAACAGACCGTCGACCAGCGGCGAGAGATGCCTCTCGATCTCAATCCGGTACCTGTCGCAAAGTTCCTCGCGGCTGCACAGCAGTGTCGCATCGCGATGACGGCCAGACGCTGGCCGATCGGTCGAAAACCGGGAGGAAAGGTAGCGGATATCGGCGCGACGAACCTTGTGCATCTCGCCATCGTGTTCTTGGTTATCGGTGAAAATCCGCAATGCGATCTGTTCCGGAGCAAGGTCGGGAACAATGCCTGACTGGGCAACGAGCGGGATCGTCGCAAACATAAGTACATAGCAGTAATCGATTATCATCAACGCCGCGCAGGTCTTGTCATCCATATGACTGTGATACGAGCGCTCATACGCCAGGAAGTCATCGATAGCCTTGGCGTCATCAAAAAATGCGCACGCCGTCGTCCAGCCTGCTTCGATCTTTCCATATTCCACACGAAATTCATGATGGAAAGAACCTTGGCAATCCAGCGCCTCTTTCAAAGGATGACTAACGTGATCGGCAAAATCCAAAGTGCTGCCCCAGCCCGCTGAACGCCTCACCGAACCACAGTCCCGGGCGGCAAGTTCATTCATGACATAATGTATCCATACGAATAACGTCTGGCGAAGCGCGTTGCCCTCACGAAAGGCAAAACTTTATCCGGACAGCGCCCTTCCTCTCAATGACGGGGCACCGGCTTGACAGGCTGCTTCGATTTGCCGTGATCCGTCTCGAAGACAGCGTTCAAATACGTGATCTGGCGAGGGGCCAAAAATATGAACCGCCCGGAGACAATCTCCGGGCGGCTTTTCCTTGTTCTGAGCAGAACGCGTTATTCCGGCAGCGCGTAAGCGATCACATAATCGCCGCGATCCAGAGACTGGCGAGCGCCACCTGCGGAAATCACCACGTACTGCTTACCGGTCTTCGGCGACTTGAAGGTCATCGGGCCACCCTGGCTGCCGACCGGCAGACGGGCCTTCCATGCTTCTTCGCCGGTAGCGGAGTTGTAGGCGCGCAGGTAGTAATCCTGCGTGCCGGCGATGAACACCAGACCGCCCTGGGTGGCAAGCGTGCCGCCAAGCGTCGGCATGCCGATCGGAATAGGCATGCCCATCTTGATGCCGAGCGGGCCCTGATCCATCACCGTGCCAACCGGCACCTGCCAGACAATCTTCTGCGTTTTCATATCCACCGCGGTCAGCGTACCGAACGGAGGCTTCTGGCAGGGGATGCCCGCAGCAGACAGGAAGCGATCCTTCAAAACCGCGTAGGGCGTCCCCTTCATCGGCACGAGGCCCATGCCGGTATTGACGCTCTCACCGCCGTTCGACGTCTTGTTCGACGGCGCTGCATCCTGCATCTTCACCCACAGGCCAACACGCATATCGTTGACGAAGATAAGGTTGTTGACCGGATCAGTGGAAAGGCCGCCCCAGTTCATGCCGCCCAGCGAGCCGGGGAAGGCCAACGAGGTGTCGGTGCCCGGCGCCGTGTAAAGCCCCTCATAGCGCATCGACTTGAAGGCGATGCGGCAAAGAAGCTGGTCAAACGGCGTAGCGCCCCACATATCCGCTTCGGTCAAGGGACCCGTTCCGATCTGCGGCATGCCGACCGAAAGCGGCTGCGTCAGCGAATAGGGCTCGTTCGGAATGTTGGCGGGCTTGACCGGGATTTCCTTGACCTCTGTCAGCGGCTGACCGGTTTGGCGGTCCAGCACGTAGAGCTGACCGGCCTTGGTGCCGAACACCAGCGCCGGAACCTTGCTGCCATCCGCCTTCGGGAAATCGACGAAGGAAGGCTGCATGGGCACATCGAAGTCCCAGAGGTCGTTGTGAACGGTCTGGTAGACCCACTTTTCACGGCCCGTCGTGGCATCGAGCGCCAGCATGGATGCGCCATACTTGTGATCGAGTGCCGTGCGGGTCGCGCCATAAAGATCAACCGAAGGGCTGCCGACCGGCATGAAGACCGTGTTGGAAGCCGGATCATAGGACATGGCCGCCCAGACGTTCGGGGTCGAACGCGTATAGCTCTGGCCCGGGGGCGGAAGCTTGGTGATCTCGGGGTTGCCCGGGTCAAATGCCCAGCGCAGTTCGCCCGTGATCACGTCGAAGCCGCGCATGACACCGCCAGGCATATCCACCTGCACGTTGTCGGCAATTCGACCACCGACAACAACCGTGGTGCCGGCAAGGGTCGGCGCGGATGTCAGCACATATTGCGGATCAGGCGCATCGCCCATGCCGACCTTCAGATCAACCCGGCCATTCTGGCCGAAATCCGGGCAAAAAGCGCCGGTGTCGGCGTCGAGCGCGATCAGCTCGGCCTGGATGGTGTTCATCAGGATACGGCGCTGGCAAAGCGCGCCGGGTGCGACGGCGACATCGGTAACCGGCGTGGAGCCCGGTACGGTCGGCTGCTCCAGCGAGCGGGTCGCGTCAAAATAGGCAAGGCCGCGGCAACGCATCCAGACGGAGGATTTGGCGTTGATGTCTGCCTTCCAGATCTGCTTGCCGCTGTCGATGTCCACTGCGATGACATTGTTGTGCGGCGTGCAGATGAACAGCTTCTCGCCGACCTGCAGCGGCGTTTCCTGGTCTTCCGCGCCGTTGTTGCCGGGGCTGATCGGCGTATCGCCGGTGTGGAAGGTCCAGGCGACGGTCAGGTTTTTGACATTGTCCGCGTTGATCTGATCGAGCGCGGCAAAGCGGCTGCCGCCCGAGGTGTTACCGTAATGCTCCCAGTTCTTCTGCTCGTCCTCGGGCTTGACCGGCGTACGGGCAATCGGCGTGCCAGCAAAGGGAACGGAGGGGTGCGGCAGGAACATTCCGGCCACACCCGCAGCCGATGCAAGTGCGGTGATAGCGGCAAGGCCAAGCGCCGCGCCGTAATGGGGTGCAAGACCCTGCGCCTTGCGCAGCAGCGGCAGCGATGCCAGCGTGACGGTGCAGCCGATGCCGAAGGCGAGCAGGCGCGAGATCAGCGGCCAGAATTCAAGATTGGCATCCCACACCGCCCAGATGGCAGTCAGGACCGTGACGATGACGAAGAGGACGCCACCTGCAGGGCGACGGATGAGCACGAGGACGCCGGAAAGAACAACGGCGACGCCCGTGATGGCGAAATACCAGCTGCCACCGAGCGAAACGAGCTTCGTGCCCCCGACGGCCAGAAAAAGACCGGCAAGAATAAGCACGGCGCCCAGCAGGATCAGCCAGGCCTTGGCGATCGCTGAGATAGAGCCCTTCTGTTGAGCCATAAAACTACTCCTTTGAAAGCCGATCGAAACGACAAACAAGGAACGGTTGCCTCAACCCGAAAGAAGATTCGCACTGTCGATGGCTCATTGTCGTCCGGCTAGGAAATATGTGGAAGATTCCGTTATTTGGAACCGTCCAGGCGGATTTTTATTGTTTGATCACCGGATATGGCGCCCTCCCTCACGCGATAGCCGGAGGCAATCTTGCCTGCTTGCCTTATCGGCCACTGCCACAAATTTGACAAGTATCAAAAAATCATCCGCTGATGCGGGCAAGAGAGCCGGTGATGACCGGCAATGCTTTTGATGAGCGACTTCGCTAAGCAGACTGTCGGTCCAAATGGCGTCATTTTCAGGGCGAGGTGGCCTTGGGGACCGGTCGCTGGTAGCGCCGCTTTGAGGCTACTGCGACCGTGAACAGATGACGGACGGATGAGACATCCCCGTTGATCATTCGGCGAATTATCGTTGGGTTGAGCGCTCTCACAAAGGTTTTCACATGCGCGTGCAGGCCCACGACACCAAGTGCCGCAACTGCGAGCATATTGCTCCCGTTTGATACGCCAGTGTGAAAGCCACCCAACAGGAAGGACCGGCCGACGGGCCGGTCCCTTGATGGGATTTCTTGGTCGGAAACCCTATGCAGGCCGCTCCTCACCCGCATTCGGTCGCCATGTGATCAGCTTCTTTTCTGCGACATCGAGGATGAGATCGATGATGAGAACGAAGATCGCCAGGATGATGATGCCTGCGAAGACGCCGACAGCATCGAAATTACCTTCAGAGCGGGCAATCAGGTAGCCGAGACCGGCGGACGCACCGAGATATTCGCCGATGATCGCGCCGACCACTGCAAAGCCGACGGAGGTGCGCAGTGACGACAGGATCCAGCTGGCAGCAGCCGGGAAGTAGACGTGGCGCAGCAGATCCGAGCGCTTGGCGCCAAGGATGCGGGTATTCGACAGCACGACCGGGTTCACTTCGCGCACACCCTGCATCGCATTGAAGAAGGTGACGAAGAAGACGAGCGTGACGGCCAGCGCAACCTTCGACCACAGGCCAAGACCGAGCCAGAGAACGAAGATCGGAGCCAGAACGACGCGCGGAATGGCGTTCACTGCCTTGATGAACGGATCGAGCACGCGGGCAACAAAGGGGCTGAGACCAAGCCAGACGCCGGCGCCGACGCCCAGACCCGTGCCGATGATGTAACCAAGCACCGTTTCGCTGAGGGTAATGCCGACATGCTTGTAAAAGCCGGTATCAGCGACCCAGGCGATCACCTGCTTGACGATGTCATAAGGAGCCGGGAAGAAGAACCGGTCGATGGCACCGGAGGTAACGCCAAGCTGCCATCCACCCAGAAGCACGACCAGGAGAACAACCTGGATGATACGAATATTAACGGCTTGCATAGCTTTTCTCCACTTCGCCACGCAGGGACGCCCAGATATCGCGATAGAGCGTCATGAATTTGGAATCGAGCTTGATTTCGGCGACGTTGCGGGGCCGTTCGAGATCGACAGGGAAGCTTTCGATGACGCGGCTCTTCGGGCCGGCAGCGAGAACTACGACACGGTCTCCGAGCGCGATCGCCTCTTCCAGATCGTGGGTGATCATGACCACCGCACGGCGGTCTTCCTGCCACAGACGCAGCAGTTCATTCTGCATCAGGTGGCGGGTATGGATATCCAGCGCGGAGAAGGGTTCATCCATCAGGATGACCTTCGGCTCGGTGATCAGGGCCTGCGCCATCTGCACGCGCTTGCGCTGTCCGCCCGAAAGCTGATGCGGGAAGCGGTCTCCGAAGCCTTTCAGGCCGACCTTTTCAAGCCAGACTGTCACCTTGGCGCGCCGCTCCTCTTCAGGGACGCCGCGGAACATGAGGCCGAGTTCGACGTTCTGAAACGCCGTTTTCCAGGGCAGAAGCGCGTCCTGCTGGAAAAGATAGCCGATGTTGTTCTGCACGCCCTGAACGGTCGTGCCATCGATAGACACCTTGCCCTGTGCGGGCTTCAACAGGCCAGCAATGGCGTTGAGAATGGTGGATTTTCCGCACCCGGTCGGACCGACGATGGAAAGAAACTCTCCATCACCGACTTTCAGGTTGACGTTCTGGACGGCGACGAACGCACCGAACGCCATGGTGACATCATCGATGGCAACCATCGGCTGGGGTTTAAGTTCCGTCACGGGCTCTAGCTTTCTCACTGGCGAAGACATCGCAAATCCTCAGTTTCCGGCCTTCGAGGCAGCAACCTCGACGAACTTGTTGGTGTAGGTGGTGTTGAGATCGATCGTCGCTTTGGCAACGGCCTCGTTGAAGCTCTTCAGAACGGCCAGCGGCGTTTGCAGGTCGGCAGGCTCGAACTTGCCGTCTTCGGAGAAGATGGCCTTGGCGGCCTCAACGGCCTTGATGTAGGTCTGCTTGTCGCCGGAGACGTAATCATCGGGAAGCTTTTCCACGATCTCTTCGGCGGAGTGCTGCTTCATCCAGTGCAGCGCGCGAACCGTCGCATTGGTGACCTTCTGGATCACTTCGGGATTGGCATTGATGTAATCCTGCGTGGCGTAAAGGACGGAGGTCGGATAGATCCCGCCATAGACATCCTTGGCACCCTGATCGCTACGGGCATCGATGAGGATCTTGCCCAGCCCACGCTCCACGACGATGGTTGCGGCAGGGTCGTAGTTGACGAGCAGATCGATCTTGCCCTGCTGCAGGGCAGCCACGGCGGCAGCACCCGAACCGACACCGATGATGGAAATGTCGTTGTCGCTGAGATTGTGCTGCTTCATGTAGTAACGGATGAAGAAGTCAGAGGAAGAGCCCGGCGACGTGATGCCGACCTTCTTGCCCTTGATCGTTTCCGGCTTGGCCGGGTCGAAGTCGGTGTCGTTCTTCCCGGCGAGGACAAGGCCGGAATTGCGGGCGAGCTGCACGAAGCCGACCACATGCTTGTTCTGCGACTGCATCTGGATCGTGTGATCGTAGAAGCCGACAGCGACGTCGGTGGAACCGGCAACCAGCGCCTGCAGCACCTTGGACCCGCCCTGGGCGAAGTTCTCGGTCGTCACATCGAGCCCCTCATCCTTGTAGAAGCCGAGGCTGGCAGCGACAGGGAACGGCAGGTTGTTGAGATTGTAGGAACCTACGCTCATTCTGACGGATTCGGCATTGGCGGATGCTGCCAGCGCACACAGCGCTGCGGTTGCAAGCAAATATTTACGCATAAGGGTCTCCTCCCCGTTTCGTGATTGTGAAAGTATTGTCGTCTAGGCGGCGTCTTCAATTGCAGCGATTGGCTTGGCGAAGGCGAAGCCTTCGAAAAGTCTCCGGGCAGTCCTCACAAGCCCGGCGGTGACTGCACCGTTTCGTATTTCAAGCTGCACGTCGAGGCATCCCGCAGGATGTTCGATGCGGATCTGGGTTGGTACGGAAAGACGTCCCGCCAGGTCATAGACAATGGAGCCTTCGGTAACGGCCGCAGTTGCGATGCCGACAGCGCCAGTCGTAGCCAGGGCGGGATGACAATCGTTCGGCATGAAATACCGGACCGAAAGAGTACCGCCTTTGCGCGCCGGTGCAACGAGCACAGGCTTTGGAATAACCATGTCGGTCACGTCGCCCATGCCCATCAGCTTGCCGGCTTCAGCGCGGATGCGACCCATGCGCTCGATAAGGGCGCGGTTGGCGGTGAGCGCCTGCGGCTCCTCATAACCCGTCACGCCAAGATCGGCGGCGCGCATCATCACCATCGGAATGGCGCAATCGATGGCCGTTACCGCCACGCCGTCTATCATGTCGACGGCTTTGCCGGTGGGCAGCAGCTTGCCGGTTTTTGCACCGGCGGCATCCATGAACGTCAGGGCAATGGGCGCCGCAAGGCCCGGCACACCATCGATCGAAGCGTCACCGAGATAGATCACCTCACGGCCGCGTGTCGGCACCTTCGCCTCGATCAGCTTGCCGGTATTGACGTTATGAATGCGCACCAGCGTGTCGTTACCCTGAGCCTCAACGAGCCCAGCCTCAATCGCAAAGGGACCGACCGCTGCCAGCATGTTCCCGCAATTGGGCGAATAATCAACATATTGCCGGTCGGTACGAACCTGGGCGAAAAGATAGTCGATATCAGCGCCCTTGACGGACGAAGGACCGATGATCGCCACTTTGGACGTTACGGGATTGCCGCCGCCAATGCCGTCGATCTGCAGAGGATGCCCCGACCCCATGATGGACAGAAGAGCAGCATCCCGTTCAGCTTGATCACGGGGAAGATCGGATGCCAGAAAGAACGGCCCACGAGATGTTCCGCCGCGCATCAGCACACAGGGTATCTTGAGTAGATCATTCATGTGGGTAACCTCAATCTTGCATAAGGCGGATCAATGCGCCGTGTTGTTGCAATATGAGGAAAGAAGTATAATCTGTTAAATGCAATGTTCGGAGGTATTATTGCGAAATGAGCATCAATTGCGAAATTCTCGACCTGAGGGCTTTTCAAGCTGTGGTTGAGCTGGAAAGCTTCCACAGAGCCGCCGACGCATTACACATTTCGCAACCGGCGCTCACCCGCCGCATCCAGAAACTGGAGCAGGCCATCGGGGCCCCGCTTCTGGAACGGACAACACGCCACGTGGCTCCCACAGCCATGGGGCAGGAGGTCATGCCGCTCGTTCGGCGCATGCTGGAGGAATTTGACGGATCCCTTTTTGCCATGAAGGACGGCGCGCAACGGCGAGGGCTTATCACCATGGCCTGCGTGCCCACGGCCGCTTTCTACTTTCTTCCCACCGTCATCAGGACCTTTAGCCAGCAATATCCCCACATCAGACTGCGAATCAGAGACCTTACGGCCAATGAGGGTCTGCAGGCGGTTGCGAGGGGCGAGGTCGAGTTCGGCATAAACCTGATGGGCAATTCCGATCCCGAGCTTTCATTCGAACCGCTCATCGATGACCCGTTCGTGCTGGCAATGCGAAAAGATCATCCCCTGGCGGCATTCGAAACAATCGAGTGGAACCAGTTGGCGGCCTACCCGCTGGTTGTCGTCGACCGCTCGAGCGGCAACAGGACGCTTCTTGACAGCGCGCTCGCGAAACACAATCTCAAATTGTCATGGTTCTATGAGGTCACGCACCTCAACACATCGCTGGGCCTCGTGGAGGCCGGACTTGGGATATCGGTTCTGCCGCGATTGGCCACGCCGCAGGATGACCATCCTTTCCTTGTGACGCGACCGATCGTAGATCCTGTCGTGTCCCGAACGATCGGCATCGTACAAAGGCGGAGCAGCGTCCTGTCTCCTGCCGCCGAAAAGTTCGTGGAAATGCTGTTGAAGACCTGGAAGAATCCTTAACCCCAACCCCGGCGCACCGGCCCTGATATCCCGCGCAGCCTGACAGACCCCATGTGGCCGTGTCCTCCTGTTCGAGAACAACAGGCCTTCTGGCCGGGAGCAAGCCGGCGACGGGAACGAAGGAGCCGCCGTAATAAACCGACCGTACTTCCCTGGGCAAGACGGTTGAGCGCCGACCGCGCTCGACATAGCCCTCAAAGTCGCGGAAGCCATAGCGCTTTTCGCGCTCCTGGTGGAAGGGAGCGGCAACTTCGGTCACCAAAAGCGTCCTGCCCCGCCTGACCGCAGAAACTCGTCAGCCGGGCTGATTCTGGCTGACCTGCGACAGGAGCCACTGCTGGAACAGATCAGCGATCTGGTTTGTGCGTTTTTCCTCGGGCCGGACTACATAATAGGCATTCTCCGTCGACATGGGCGCGTCGAGGACCGGCACGAGCACTCCGGCCTGAAGTTCATCCTCGATGAGATAGGTTGGGAGCAACGCGACGCCCAATCCGGAAATGGCCGCCGCGGTCAGCATCGAAAACTGGTCGAAGCGAAGGCCGGCATATGCATTTTCGAGAGGCTGCGCCCAACATTGGGACCAGTCGGACCACAATTTGGGACGTGTCGTGAGGTGCAGGAGCGGTGCTGTGTGCAGAAAGTCGATTTCCCCGCACGCAATCCGCTCGGCAAGCGCCGGGCTTGTTGTCGGCAGCACCGTTTCATTGCAAAGAAACGCGGTCACGCCCCCCGCCCAGGCGGACTGGCCGAAATGAATGGCAAGATCGAAGCTGTCTTCGGAGAAACTGAAAGGTTTCGAGCGGGACTCGACTGTTATCGCGATATCCGGATGTTGGGAGATGAAGGACTTCAGCCGTGGGACGAGCCATTTCGCCCCGAAGGTCGGCAATGTCGCGATCCTCAGCGATCCTTTCATCTGGCCGGAAGCCACGGCGCCAATCATCAGCCGCTCGGAGCGGACGAGCAGGTCCCTGACATCCGACAGCAGCCGCCGGCCGGCGTCGGAGAGAATGACACGGCGCCTGATCCGCTCGAATAGCTGAACGCCCGTCTGTTGTTCCAGCTCTGCAATCTGCCGGCTGACCGCGCTCTGGGTCAGATTGAGTTCCTCTGCGGCGCGCGAGAAATTCTGATGGCGCGCCGCACACTCGAAGGCCTGCAGATTGACGATGTCCGGGACGAGGCTTCTCTTCACATCTATTCCATTTCGGCATCAAGTTAGCCCGATGTCTCACAACATGGGCGACGGTTACCCGTCTATAGTGCGCATCAAGAATAATATCGCATTCTCCGTCGGGAGTAATTACCATGACTGAATATGTCTCCTCCAGCGAAATCCGTACGGCTTTCTCAAGCGCGATGTCAGCAATGTATCGCGACGAGGTGCCGGCCTACGGGACGTTGATGACGCTGGTCTCGAAGGTCAACGCAGAGACCCTCGCTGCAAATCCGGAACTGAAGGGCCGCCTGACCGCGACCGACAATCTCGAGCGCATATCCGAGGAGCGCCACGGCGCCATCCGGCTTGGCACCGCTGACGAGCTGGCGATGATGCGCCGGGTCTTCGCGGTCATGGGCATGTATCCCGTCGGCTATTACGACCTCTCGACAGCAGGGGTTCCGGTCCATTCGACCGCGTTTCGCCCGGTCGGTGACGAGGCGCTCAAGCGCAATCCCTTCCGTGTATTCACTTCACTCCTGCGTCTGGACCTGATTGCCGATGAAGGACTTCGCGAAGAGGCCGAGCGCATTCTTGCCAAGCGCAAGATCTTTACCGATGGTGCGATCGAGCTGACGGAGAAGGCCGAAAAGAACGGCGGACTTTCCGCAGCGGACGCAAACCGCTTCGTTGCTGAAGTGCTCGAGACATTTCGCTGGCATGACAAGGCGAGCGTTGACGCCTCGATGTACCACCGTCTGCATGACGCCCATCGCCTGATTGCTGACGTCGTTTCCTTCAAGGGGCCGCATATCAATCACCTCACGCCCCGCACCCTCGACATCAACAAAGTTCAGGCCCTGATGCCGGAATACGGCATTGCTCCGAAGGCCGTCGTCGAAGGGCCGCCGGCTCGCGAATGCCCGATCCTGCTTCGCCAGACCTCCTTCAAGGCCCTCGAGGAAGCGGTGTCTTTCCCCGATGCCGGAGGATCGTTCGAGACAGGATCCCATACCGCGCGTTTCGGCGAGATCGAGCAGCGCGGTATCGCGCTCACGCCAAAAGGCCGGGCTCTCTACGACAAATTGCTGGATGACTGCCGCAAGCGCGTCCGGCCTGCCGCCGATGGATCGAACGCGAAGGAATATGAAGAAGCGCTCGCTCTGTCCTTTACGGATTTTCCCGACACATGGGCTGCCATCCGCTCGCAAAAGCTGGGCTACTTCAGCTATTCGCTGACCGGCAAGGCGCCGGCGTCGTCCGGCACGGATCTTGAGGATCTCATTTCCCAGGACGTCGTCCAGTTCGACCCGATCGTGTACGAGGATTTCCTTCCGGTCAGTGCGGCGGGCATCTTCCAATCGAACCTCGGCGACAGCGCCCAGCAGGAGTTTGTCGCCAGCCCCAACCAGAAGCGCTTTGAAGCTGACCTCGGTTCGGAGGTTCTCAACGAGTTCGCCCATTACGCCGGCATTGAAGAAGCATCGATCGACGCATGTCTTGCGACCCTCGCAACCAGAGCGGCTGCCCGGTGACTGCTGAACCGGCCCAATCCGATATCCGACCAGGAGTCCCCAAATGAACATCTCTGCCACCCCCAAGTCCGTTGCCGCCGAAGCGGCCCAGATCCTTGAACGCCTCGGCGTCGAACCGTCCCTCTACACGGGCGGCACCCTTGCCGCGTTTTCGCCGGTAACGGGGGAACAGACCGGAGATCTCAAGGTTGTGACTTCCGAGGATGCGGCAAAGGCCATCGACGCTGCCGACAAGGCATTTCGCGAGTGGCGGCTGGTTCCGGCACCGAAGCGCGGCGAACTCGTCAGGTTGCTCGGCGAGGAACTTCGCGCCGCAAAGGCCGACCTTGGTCGTCTGGTTTCCATCGAGGCCGGCAAGATCCCGTCCGAAGGGCTCGGTGAAGTCCAGGAAATGATCGACATCTGTGATTTTGCTGTTGGCCTCTCGCGTCAGCTCTACGGTCTGACCATCGCGACCGAGCGTCCCGGCCACCGCATGATGGAAACGTGGCATCCCCTCGGCGTCATCGGCGTGATCTCCGCCTTCAACTTCCCGGTCGCCGTATGGGCTTGGAACGCCGCGCTCGCACTCGTCTGCGGCAACAGCGTCGTCTGGAAGCCCTCGGAAAAGACGCCGTTGACCGCACTCGCCGCTCACGCCGTGCTGGACCGCGCCATCAAGCGTTTCGGCGATGCCCCGGCCAATCTTTCGCAGGTGCTGATCGGCGACCGCGCCGTTGGTGAAGTCCTGGTCGATCACACGAAGGTTCCGCTGGTCTCGGCCACCGGCTCGACACGGATGGGACGCGATGTCGGCCCGCGTCTCGCCAGGCGCTTCGCCCGCGCCATCCTTGAGCTTGGCGGCAATAACGGCGGCATCGTATGCCCGTCGGCCGACCTCGACATGGCACTGCGCGCCATCGCATTCGGTGCGATGGGTACCGCCGGACAACGCTGCACGACGCTGCGCCGTCTCTTCGTCCATGAAAGCGTTTACGATCAGCTCGTTCCGCGCCTGAAGAAAGCCTATGCGAGCGTGTCCGTCGGCAATCCGCTCGACGGTTCGGCATTGGTCGGCCCGCTGATCGACAAGCTTGCCTTCGATGGCATGCAGAAGGCACTGGCCGAGGCGAAAAAACACGGTGGCTCCGTCCACGGCGGTGAACGCGTCGATTGCGGCACGGCGGAATCCTTTTACGTCAAGCCGGCGCTCGTCGAAATGCCGAAGCACGAGGGTCCGGTTCTGGAAGAGACCTTCGCTCCGATCCTCTATGTCATGAAGTACAGCGACTTTGACGCGGTTCTTCAGGATCACAATGCGGTCGGTGCCGGCCTTTCCTCATCGATCTTCACGCTCGATATGCGCGAAGCCGAGCGCTTCGTATCGGCTGACGGTTCCGATTGCGGCATCGCCAACGTGAACATCGGAACCTCGGGCGCTGAGATCGGTGGTGCTTTCGGTGGTGAAAAGGAAACCGGTGGCGGTCGCGAGTCCGGCTCCGATGCCTGGCGGGCCTATATGCGCCGCGCTACCAACACCATCAACTATTCGAAGTCGCTGCCGCTTGCACAGGGTGTCTCCTTCGACATCGACTGAGGCTGGACGCTCAGGATTGTATCCACGAAAGCTGAAGAGGCGGGTTTCCGGCCCGCCTCTTCAGCAAACGCCGGCTGAAACACCCCGAGTGCCGGGCATGTGTGACACCAAAAAGCCCACCCGGGAAACCGGATGGGCTTTTTGGTGTCACCGTTCCGGGGAGAACGGTGACCGGTAAAGAGGCGCGTCGGGGGAATGCCGCGCATCTTGCCTTGTCTTTCACTTGGCGGAAGCAAGGGCCGCATTCATGCGCTCGCGCGCCTTGGGCGGCAGCTTGGCGGCGCTGAAGGCCTCGAGATTGGCCGGGGCGCCATCACCCACGACGATGGCAGCGACCATACCCATGCCCAGATGCGGCGTGCATTTCACACCATAGGCGCCTGCCTTGTCGAAGGTGACCTTGACGGTTTCGTTGAGGGCGCCCTTGAACCTGGTGGCTCCTTCCGGCGCCAGGCCATCGATCGATTCAACACTGTGGCCCTTGTCGGTCGGGATGAAAGTGACGCTGTCGCCCGCGGCAATCTTCAGCCCGGCGGGTTCGAACACCATCGCACCGTCCTTGCCCTTGTTGAGCATGTGGACTTCGAAATCGGCGGCCGCAACGGGACCCGCCATGGCAAGAACAGCGGCAGCGAGAAGGGCGTGGCGGATTTTCATGTTCGTTCTCCTGATGGCGGGAACATCCCGTTCCCTTTGCAGGAGGATATACAGCCGACAGCCGGCGGCTTCTTTGTCGGTTCGCAAAGAGCGCAGCGATCCGTCAGGAGTTGTCCCGACGGGTTCTGGCGAGCGCCTCAAGGCCGGTCACATCGCATACGAGCAGCTTTTGCCGCCCGCCTTCGACCAGCCCCTTCGCCTCCCAGGCGCTGAAAATGCGAGAGACGGTGTGCAGCGTCGTGCCGGTCATTTCGGCGATATCCTGGCGGGAGATCGGGAAATCGATGCGGATGCCGTCGGC
>NZ_JACIDU010000017.1 GCF_014196535.1 Allorhizobium borbori | reverse complement strand
GATCAAGGAAGCGACTGTCAAACGTTACCACTACGACAGCCATGCCCAGTTAACCGCCCACCTTCATGACTTCGTTGACGCCTACAATTACGGCCGGCGGTTAAAGACACTGCGCGGCCTGACGCCCTACGAATTCATCTGCAAAATCTGGGCAACAGAGCCAAAACGGTTTAAACTCAATCCGCATCATCAAATGCCGGGACTAAACACCTAGGCCCCATCTTTCTGGGCGTTTTCCTTCTGATACCGCCTCTGGTCTATCGCTACGGACAGCGGCAATTCAACGCCAGCATCGGCTTCTTTTTTGCGAGCCTCGCCACGCTTATCCTCTGGTACGTGGAATTTGCCATCGTCATATCTCGCACCGGCCTTTGAGCCGGAAGGTGATTACTCCACCGGCACGCCCACAAACCGCAGGTCGCCGTCGGGCTTGGCAACCATCATGTGCGCGCTGCGGCGGCCGTCCTGCTTCAACGCAGTGATGCGGTCCGTCACATCAGAAGGCGCAGCCATGAACTCCTGGCCGATCTCCACGATCACCTCGCCCACCTTGAGGCCAGCCTTGTCAGCGGCGGAGCCCGGCTCGATGGCGGTAATGACAACGCCCTCGACGCTTTCACTCACCTTGTAAGTCTTGCGGCTATCGTCATCGAGGAAGGTCGCGGTCAGGCCGAGGATCGTCACGCTTTCCGCCGAGGCGGCATCGTCACCACTGTCGTCGTCGGGCGTGGGCTTCACCTCGCCCCTGGCGGTGGGGTCGTTCTCGACCTTGCTCTCCTTCGTACCGTCCTGATCCTCAAGACGGCCAAGCGTGATCTTCACGGTCTCTTCCTTGCCGGCACGCAGCACCTTGGCATCGACCGGTTCGCCGATGGGGCTTTCAGCGACGATACGCTGCAGGTCGCGCGTATCGTTCACCTTCTTGCCGTTGAAGGAGACGATGACATCGCCAGACTTCAGCTCACCGTTCTTGATCGGCCCGCCTTCGATGACGCCCGCAATCAGCGCGCCGCCGGCCTTTTCGAGATTGAGGCTCTTCGCCACCTCGTCCGTGACCGGCTGGATGCGCACGCCGAGCCAGCCACGCCGGGTTTCCCCGAACTCCGAAAGCTGTTTGACGACATTGGCAGCAAGCTCGGTGGGCACGGCAAAGCCGATGCCGATGGAGCCGCCCGAGGGCGAAATGATCGCCGTATTGATGCCGATGACCTCGCCCTTCATGTTGAACAGCGGCCCGCCGGAATTGCCCTTGTTGATGGCAGCATCCGTCTGGATGAAATTGTCATAGGGGCCGGCATTGATGTTGCGCCCGCGCGCCGAGATTATACCGACCGTCACCGAGCCGCCGAGGCCGAACGGGTTGCCGATGGCCATCACCCAGTCGCCGATGCGCATCTTGGTGGAATCGCCGAACTTGACCGCCTTGAGCGGCTTCTTCGGCTCGATCTTGAGCACGGAAAGGTCGGTCTTCGGATCGGTGCCCACCAGTTTGGCCGGCAGCGAGGTACCGTCGGCAAAGATCACATCGATGGAATCCGCACCTTCGATGACGTGGTTGTTGGTGACGACGATCCCCTTTTCATCGATCACGAAGCCGGAGCCGAGCGAGTTGACCTTCTGGTTGCTCTTGCCCTTGTCTTTGCCCTTGAAGAAATCCTCGAAGAGGTCCTCGAAGGGCGAACCTTCCGGCACGGTCGGGGACGGCGCACCTTCCTCATCCTGCTTCACCTTCTGAGAGGTGGAAATGTTGACGACGGCATCGAGCAGGCCTTCGGCAAGGTCGGCAACCGATTCCTGACCCTGCGCAGCGGCAACCCGTACGCCGACAACCGGCACGCTGCCAAGGGCAATGGCCAGCGCCAGCGCACTGACGAGGGGTCGCTTCAGGCACGGAAGAAAATAAGAAGAAGCCATCAGTGTCTTTCCTGTCGCTCGCCCCTGCTCCCGGATCGAAGCCGGAGATCAGGATATGCCGGATCATCTTTACGCGAAATCATCTTTTCGCGATGGCGGCGCTATCATCCACGGATAAGCCACACCAGCGCAACACCCATGGCCATCACGGAAAGCCCGGCCACGCGCAATTGCTGTTCGGGAATGGAGGGAAGAAGACGCGCCATTTCAACAAGAAATCGAGGGGCCAGTGCATAGACCAGCCCCTCGATAATCAGGAGGAATGCCAGACCGGTGAGAATGTCCGACATGATATCCACTTAGTTCGCAGGCTTCGCCGGACCGGCAGCATTCCCGAAGAAATTGAAGAACTGCGAGTTCGGCGACAACACCAGCGTCGTATCCGGCGAAGCCAGCGACGTGGAATAGGCGCTCATCGAGCGGTAGAACTCGAAGAAGGCCGGGTCCTTCTGGAAGGCTTCACCGAAGATGCGGTTCCGCTCGGCATCGCCTTCACCGCGCAGGATTTCGGCATCACGCTGGGCACCGGCCACAAGCTCGACGACCTGACGATCGGCGATGGCGCGGCGGCGCTGTCCTTCTTCCGCACCCTGGGCGCGCAGCAGTTCGGCTTCTGCCAGACGCTCGGCCCGCATACGGTTATAGGTCCGTTCCGAGACATCGTCGCTGAGGTCGGTGCGGCTGATGCGAACATCGCGGATGGACAAACCGAGCGAGCTTGCATCCGCGCTCAGATCGTTACGCACCTCCGTCATCATCGCAGCTCGCGAATCCGACAGGGCGGCCGCGATCGAGCGCAAACCGTACTGGCGGCGCAGCGAGGAATCGAGACGGGTGCGAAGACGCATTTCCGCCGTCGTACGGTCACCCGACACGGTTTCGCGGAATCGCTGCGGATCGGAAATCCGGTAGATCACGAAGGCGTTGACCTCATAGAAGGCACCGCTCGAGTCCTGAACGCGGATATTGTCGAGATCGAAACGCAGCGACAGATCCGGCACATATTGCACGCGATCCGCATCCATGAAGGCGAAGGGCAGCTTGAAGTACAGACCCGGTTCATTGTGAACCTTCTGGATCTGACCGAAGCGGACGACGATAGCCTGCTGGCGTTCGTTGACGACGAAGACCGACGAATAGACCAGCGCGAACAGAGCCGCAAGAACGGCAAGGGTAATCACAAGCCTGTTCTGGTTCATGGTGCTTTGCCTCCCTGCGCAGCGGCCGGACGACCGATTTCATTGAGCGGCAGATAAGGCACGACGCCCGGCTGCTTCTCATCGATGATGACCTTCTTGGAGTTCTTCAGCACCGATTCCATGGTTTCAAGGTAAAGGCGCGTCCGCGTCACGTCGGGCGCATTCTTGTACTGCTCGTAGATGGACGTGAAACGCTGCGCCTCACCCTCGGCTTCCTTGACGACGCGATCCTTGTAGGCGGACGCTTCTTCGCGGATCTGTGCGGACTGACCGCGGGCCTGACCGAGCTTCTGGTTGGAATACTGGTTGGCTTCTTCCACGAGACGCTGGCGGTCCTGACCGGCACGCTGCACTTCCTCGAAGGCATCGGCCACATCGCGCGGCGGTGCCACATCCTCGATGTTGATGCGGGTAATCGCAATACCTGCGCCGTATAGATCAAGCGTCGACTGGATGATCGACTGCACGTCCACTTCGATGGGTTGACGGTTGTCGCGATAGGCATCCTGCGCCGGACGGCGACCAACCACTTCACGCATGGCGCTTTCGGCCACCTGCTGCAGCGTGTCAGACGGGTTCTCGACGTTGAAAAGGTAAGCCTCCGGGTCCGTCACAGTGTAGAGGACGGAGAACTGGACGTTGACGATGTTCTGGTCGCCCGAAAGCATCAGGCCGGCGGTCGAATTGGCGCCAGCACGGCTGCCGACGTTCAACTGCTGTTCCGTGACCTTGACGATTTCAACGGTGTCGATGGGCCACAGATGGAAGTGAAGGCCCGGTGCGGCGACTTCGCCGCGCGGCTTGCCGAAGCGCAGTTCCACACCGCGCTCATCCGGCTGCACCGTATAGATCGCCTGGATCAGCCAGAAAACGGCAAACAGGCCGACAACGATCAGCGCCACGCCACCATTGAAGCCGCCCGGGACTATATTCTTGAACTGGTCCTGACCCCGCCGCAAAATCTCTTCGAGGTCCGGCGGACCTCCATTGCCCCTCGGCTTGTTCGGTCCGCGTCCCCACGGCCCCTGATTGTTGCCGCCTCCCCCGCCGCCGCCCCAAGGGCCGCCGCCATTCTGATTGCTCCAGGGCATCAAATCCTCTTTGCATCTCGCATTTCGTTCCGCATCGAAGAAATCGACACGGAAACTCATGGCCTCGTTATAGGGAGGCCACCCAGCGCTTTCAACGGCACGCGTCTCGCGAGAAAGTGAATTCAGGTAAAATAGTTGTCAGATGCGAAAGACTTGGGCGGCAAGTTTGCCTTTCTCAGGCCCTGCGACGGTAAACCGTGTAGACCGTCGCATGGTCGTCGCGCTCACCGGCGGGAACGGCCAGCTCCTCCTCGGTCACCCAGTCCTCGGCAGAAATGGCGGGAAAGGTCGTGTCGCCTTCCGGTGCGGCATCAATGTGGGTGATGTGCAGACGATCAGCCACCGGCAGCGCCTGACGATAGATATCACCGCCTCCGACGACGAAGACGGCATCGACGCCGAGTTCCTTCGCCTGACGAACGCCTTCGGCAAGCCCGGCTTCGAGAGAACCCACTACCGTCACCCCCTCACGGACGTAATCAGCGTTGCGCGTCACGACGATATGCGGGCGGCCCGGCAGAAGCTTCGGGAAGGTTTCGAGCGTCTTGCGGCCCATGACCAGTGGTTTGCCCATGGTCAGCGCCTTGAAGCGCTTGAGATCGGTCGAAAGCCGCCAGGGCATGTCACCCTCGCGGCCGATCACACCGTTCCGAGCCCGCGCAACCACGATAACGACGTCGATCCCGTCGATCATCACACAGCCACCGGCGCCTTGATATGCGCGTCCGGCTCGTAACCGCTCAGGGTGAAATCCTCGAAACGGAAAGCGAAGAGATCCGTCACAGCCGGGTTTAGGGTCATCACCGGCAACGCCTTCGGCTGACGGGCAAGCTGGGTTTTCACCTGCTCGAAATGGTTATGATAGATGTGCGCATCGCCAAAGGTGTGGACGAAATCGCCGACCTTCAGCCCCGTCACCTGCGCCACCATCATCGTCAACAGCGCGTAGGAGGCGATATTGAATGGCACGCCAAGGAAAATATCAGCCGAACGCTGGTAAAGCTGGCACGACAGCTTGCCATCCGAGACATAGAACTGGAACAGGCAGTGGCAGGGCGGCAGCGCCATTTCATCGACCAACGCCGGGTTCCAGGCGGAAACGATATGGCGGCGGGAATTCGGATTCTTCTTCAAACCCTCGATCAGATTGGCGATCTGGTCAACATGGCCGCCATCCGGCGTCGGCCAGGAGCGCCACTGATAACCATAGACCGGCCCGAGATCACCGTTTTCGTCGGCCCACTCGTCCCAGATGGACACGCCGTTTTCCTTCAGCCAGGCGATATTGGTTTCGCCGCGCAGGAACCACAGCAGTTCGTAGATGATGGAGCGCAGATGCAGCTTCTTCGTGGTCAGCGCCGGAAAGCCCTCCGAAAGATCGAAGCGCATCTGGTAGCCGAACACGGAACGGGTGCCGGTGCCGGTGCGATCGCCCCGGTCGGTGCCATTTTCCATCACATGCGTGAGAAGGTCGAGATATTGACGCATTGGTTCCGCCGCCGATTCTGTCGAGGCAGGATACATAAAGCCTCGCGGCGGCGGAACCAAGAACTGAAACTGCTAATCTAGAGCTTGTGTGCTCAGATGTCGGCGAGTTTGCCCAGTTCCTTGGCGACGAGATAATAGAAGGTGACCCGCGATTTGGAATGGTCGGCGGCCATGGTCTTGGCAACGGCGGCAACGGCAGCCTCCGCCGGTGCGCCGGTCACGCCAAGCTTCTTTCCGCACCACTTCTCCACGACCCGGTCGAGTTCCGACTTGTCGGTGGCCGAAACCAGCGAGGAATCGCGGTTGCGAAGCGCAATGCCCAGATGGCGGACAATCTTCTGCACCACCGCCTCATCGGCACCCGCATCGTATTTTTTCACATCGGCAAGATAATCAGTCATGATTTCCTCTTTTCTGGCCGGCCAGGCGACATCAAATAGGCCCCCGCTCCGGTAGAGAAGATGAGTCACGCTTCGCGCGCCGTCAAGGATTGGGGTTTTCTTTTTACATTCAAGCGCCGCGGCATCTTTTCACGGGCGCAAGAACACCCTATATGGATCGTGCCGGACTTGATCCGGCTATGGCGATAAACGGCCTTTGTAATAAGCCTATTGGACCCGGGGGCGGTACCCGGCGCCTCCACCAGAAACCGGCGGACCTTCATGGGAAGGCCTGCTTCTGATGGGGGCGAAATAGGATCGACAAGGGTGTAAAGATTGGACTTTCGCTCGGCATGATACCGCCGTTATCGGGTCACAAGTGTAGTTGCAAACGACAACAACGCTAAGGAATACGCTCTCGCTGCCTAATGGCGGTGCGGGAATTCCGCTCTAAGCCCTCTCGGTTAGCCCCTTGAGGCGGGGTTCGGAGGTACCTGGCAACAGAAACCTCCACCTTCCCTCATTTACCGTCATCGACGCGCAGGAGAATTGTCAACAATCGGAAACGATATTGTCGACAATCTGCGTATGGTTTCGTTTTCAATTGAAAGCAATATTGCACATCATGTGAAAATTTATTGGCCACAAAACTCGTTTTTTGTGCACGCATTGACGCAAGTTTGTTCAAACCATCAGCACCTCTTTCGCGGGCAATCATTTCGAACCCGCACGTCCTTCGCAGCGCAAAAAAAGTGCACGAAGCTTTCTGTGTTTGAAAACAATTTGTTAATCACGCATTTTTGACGAAACCCCCATTGCCTGCCTTTTCCGCTTCGCGGCCACCGCAAACTGGCACGGCGCCTGCATTGTCATGGCCAGCACTAGAGGGGTGACCATGACGAAAGCCGCCGAAATCGACATCGCTTCTGTCTCGAAGATTTACGGGCACACGACAGCCGTCCACGCGATCAGCCTGAAGATACCCGCGGGCAGCTATTGCTGCCTTCTCGGGCCGTCCGGCTGCGGCAAGACCTCCACGCTGCGCATGATCGCCGGCCATGAAAGCATTTCGAGCGGCGACATCCGCCTTGGCTCCAAGGTGGTGACGGACCTGCCGCCGGCGCGCCGCGGCACCGCCATGATGTTCCAGTCCTACGCGTTGTTTCCGCATCTCGACCTTGTCGATAACGTCGCCTTCAGCCTGAAGATGAAGGGCGTCGAGAAGGAGGAGCGACGCCGCAAGGCGCTCGACATGCTGAAACTCATGCAGCTCGAACCCTATGCGACCCGCCGCCCGGCCCAGCTTTCCGGCGGCCAGCAGCAGCGCGTTGCGCTGGCCCGCGCCCTGATTACCGATCCGGAAGCACTGCTCCTCGACGAGCCCCTCTCCGCCCTCGACCCCTTCCTGAAAATCCGCATGCGCGCCGAACTGAAGAAGCTGCAGACCTCGCTCGGCATCACTTTCGTCCACGTGACCCACAGCCAGGAAGAGGCGATGGCGCTCGCCGACATCATCGTGGTTATGAATGACGGCCGCATCGAACAGGCCGCGAGCCCGCGCACCGTGTTCGAGCGCCCCGCAACCGCCTTCGTTGCCCGTTTCATGGGCGATCACAACGTCATTTCGGGCCGCACGGTCGAAACGGACGCAAACGGCATCACCATCGAGGTCAATGGCGGCGGTCGCTTCCAGGCCATCGACGGCAAGGGAGAGATCGGCGAGGCCGCCGACATTGCCGTGCGCACCGATCGCGTTCGCCTGCGCGAGACGGCCTATGCCGGCCTCGGCTTCACCGGCATCGTTCAGAACGTCGAATATCGCGGCTCGAGCGTGAAGATCGTCGTGAACGGCGCCGGCGTCGAGGACTTCACCGTCATCATTTCCGACACCGAATATTTCGCCACGCCCGTCAAGCCGGGCGATGCCGTGCCGCTTTCCTGGAATGCCGACGACGCCATCGTTCTCGGTCGCATCCAGCACTGAAATCACCCTTCCACAGTCGCCGAAAAGGAGAACTTCGCATGACTGAGAACACCGGCAACAAGGGCGGCCTGACCCGCCGCTCGCTTCTGAAGACCGGCGCTGCCGCGGCCGGCTTCGCGGCCGGCTCGGGCGCCATCACCGGCTTCCCGACCATCTGGGCACAAAGCAAGATCACGCTGCGCCAGTTCGGCACGGGCGTTTCGAACATCAACGCCATTGCCGAGAAGTGCAAGGCCGACCTCGGCATCACGCTTGAAATGACCGCGACCGATTCCGACGCCGCTGCCCAGCGCGCCGTCACCCAGGCGAACTCCTACGATATCGCCGACATCGAATACTGGATCCTGAAGAAGGTCTTCGCCGCCGGCGTCATCCAGCCGATGGATACGAAGAAGCTGAAATACTACGACAAGATCGTTCCGCTCTTCAAGAACGGCAAGCTGACGCCCGACAGCGTCATCGCGCAGGGCACTGCGCCGCACACGGTCGGCTACGTCGAAAAACCCGGCGACAAGAAGTTCGCCAAGGAAGAAACCCAGTGGTTCACGATGGTTCCGACCATCTACAACGCCGACACGCTCGGCATCCGTCCGGACCTCGTCGGACGTGAAATCACCACCTGGGCCGATATTCTCGACCCGGCCTTCAAGGGCAAGACCTCGATCCTCAACATCCCGTCCATCGGCATCATGGACGCTGCCATGATCATGGAAGCTGCCGGCAAGATCAAATATGCCGACAAGGGCAACATGACCAAGGAAGAAATCGACAAGACGATCGACTTCCTCATCGAGATCAAGAAGGCCGGCCAGTTCCGCGCCTTCTGGAAGAGCTTCGATGAATCGGTGAACCTGATGGCATCCGGCGAAGTCGTCATCCAGTCCATGTGGTCGCCTGCCGTCGCTGCTGTGCGGTCCAAGGGCATCGCCTGCAAGTACCAGCCGCTCAAGGAAGGCTATCGCTCGTGGGGCGGCGGTCTCGGCCTCGCCTCGCACCTCAAGGGCGCACAGCTCGACGCTGCCTATGAGTATATCAACTGGTACACGTCCGGCTGGGTCGGCGCCTACCTCAACCGTCAGGGCTACTACTCTGCCTGCATGGACACCGCCAAGGAACATATGTCCGCCGACGAGTGGGGTTACTGGATCGAAGGCAAGCCTGCCCAGGGCGATATCGTCTCGCCGGAAGGCAAGGTGATGGAAAAGGCCGGCGCCGTGCGCGATGGCGGCTCTTTCGTCGAACGTATGGGCAAGGTCGCCTGCTGGAACTCCGTCATGGACGAAGACCGCTACATGGTCCGTCGCTGGAACGAGTTCATCGCCGCTTGATGACAATGCCGGGAGGTTTTCTCCTCCCCGACCCCTCCCCGCCATGGGGAGGGGCTTCCCCGGCCCCGTGATGGGCGGCCAAGGGGCAGCCCAATTTTCGAAGCCCAGACAGGGAGATGCACACGATGCCGATGGTCGTTCCGCCGCCGAAAGTGGCTCAGGTCGAAGCACCTGAAAAACCACCGCTTCGCCTGCCGCCCATGTTGATTTCCTGGCTTCAGGCCGCACCGCTGACGGTCATTCTCGGCGCGTTCCTGGCACTGCCCATCCTGATGATCGCGGTCGTCAGCTTCTGGGATTACGATTTCGCCCAGATGTATCCGGACTTCGTCACCTTCAACTACACCGAGACGCTGGGCTCGTGGGTGACGTGGAAGACCTATCTGAACACTTTGAAATACACCTTCCTCGTCTGGTCGTTGACATTGTTCATCGGCTTCTGGGTGGCCTATTTCCTGGCCTTCCACATCCGGACCAGCGCCATGCAGACAGTGCTGTTTCTCGTCTGCACCGTGCCGTTCCTGACCTCGAACATCATCCGCATGATCTCATGGATCCCGGTGCTCGGTCGAAATGGCCTCGTCAACTCCTCGCTCATCGAGATGGGTCTCATCGCCCGACCAATCGAGTGGCTGCTCTATTCCGATTTCGCCGTGGTGCTCGCCATGGTGCATCTCTACACGCTGTTCATGGTCACGCCGATCTTCAACACCATGATGCGCATCGACCGCGCTCTGGTGGAGGCCGCCCGCGATGCCGGCGCCTCCGGCTGGCAGATCCTCACCAACGTCATCATCCCGCTGTCGAAGCCCGGCATGGCCATCGGCTCCATCTTCGTCGTCACCCTCGTCATGGCCGATTTCTCGACGGTTCAGGTCATGTCCGGCGGCCAGAGCGCCTCCGTCGCGCTGATGATGAAGAACCAGATGTCCCTGCTGCAATATCCCGCCGCCGCCGCCAATGCCGTGGTGCTGCTGGTCCTCGTCCTCCTGATGGTCGCGGGCATCCTGCGCATCGTCGATATCCGCAAGGAGCTGTAAAAGATGAGCCACGAAAAGCGCACCTGGGAATTCTATATCCTCGCCGCCCTCTTCGCCGTCTTCGTGCTGTTCCTTTACGGCCCCCTGTCGGCGATCCTCATTCTCGCCTTTCAGGGGCCGAATGGCGGCCTCACCTTTCCGCTCAACGGCGTCTCGCTGCACTGGTTCTACAACCTGTTCGAACAGCAGGCAGTCGGCGATTTCGGCGGCTCCTTCCGCCGTTCCTTCTCGCTCAGCTTCATGGTCATGGTCGTCACCGTCATCGTGTCGCTGCTGGCCGGTCTTGCCTTTCGCCGCAAGTTTCCGGGCGGTACGCCGCTGTTCTATCTGGTCGTCGCCAGCCTCGTTGTGCCCTCGATCATCATTTCGCTCGGCATCGGCGTGATCTTCAATCAGGTGGGCATCCAGCCGGCTTGGTATTCCTCGGCCTTCGGCGCCCATCTCACCTGGACGCTGCCTTTCGGCGTGCTGATCATGTTCGCGGTATTCAACCGCTTCTCGCCATCCTATGAGGAAGCCGCCCGCGATCTCGGGGCCAGCGCCTGGCAGACCTTCAGCAATGTTGTCCTGCCGATGATCCTGCCGAGCCTTGTCGGCGTCGGCCTGTTCGGCTTCACGCTTTCCTATGACGAGTTCGCCCGCACGCTGATGACGTCCGGCACCTACAACACCCTGCCGCTTGAAATCTATGGCATGACGACCAATGTCACGACACCTGTGCTATATGCACTCGGCGCCGTCACCACCTTCTTCTCCTTCATCGTCATCGCCGGCACGCTCGGCATCATCATCGCCATCAATCGCCGTCGTGCCCGCGGCTGAAAGCAGTCCTGAAAGTCCCATGCAGATCCTCGTCGTCAACCCGAACACCACAGCCACCATGACGGCAACCGCCGCCCACGCCGCCAAGAGCGTGGCAGCCGTAGGAACAGAAATCGTCGCGGCCACCTCCACCATGGGGCCAGCCTCAATCGAAGGTTATTATGACGAGGCGCTGGCCGTTCCGGGCCTCCTCCTCGAGATTGCCAAGGGCGAAAAGGCCGGCGCCCAGGCCGCCATCATCGCCTGCTTCGACGATACCGGCCTCGATGCCGCCCGCGCCATGGCGAACATTCCGGTCATCGGCATTTGCGAGGCAGCACTGGCCGTAACCGCCTTCATCGCCCGCCGCTTCACCGTGGTCACCACCATGGAACGTTCGCGTATTCCGCTGGAAGCACTGGTGGAGCGCTACGGCATGAAGGACCGCTGCAATGTACGGGCAGCGGACATCCCGGTGCTTTCGCTGGAGGATCCGAACTCCAACGCGCGAGACCGGTTGCGAACGGAAATTTCCGCAGCCCTCAGCGAAGACAGGGCCGAAGCCATCGTGCTGGGCTGCGCCGGCATGGCGGATCTCGCTGCCGACCTTGCACGCGAATTCGGCGTGCCGGTGGTCGATGGCGTTGCCGCTGCGGTCAAGCAGGCCGAGGCCCTGATCTCGTTGAAACTTTCCACCGCCAAGCGCGGCCCTTATGCCACGCCGGTCAGAAAACCCTACACCGGCCTTCTGGAAAGTTTCGCACCGCAGACGATGCTTTCCCATGACTGATTCGGCACCGGTGATCCGTCCGCTGACCCCGGTCGAACTGGAAACCCTGGTAAACTGGGCCGGCGACGAGGGTTGGAATCCGGGGCTGGCCGACGCCGAAGCCTTTCATGCCGCCGATCCCGAAGGCTTCATCGGTTGTTTCGTGGAGGGCAAACTGGCAGCGGCTATTGCCGCCATCGCCTATGACAACGGTTTCGGCTTCATCGGCCTCTATATCAGCCACCCCCGCTTTCGCGGGAAAGGTTACGGCAAGCAGGTCTGGGACGCCGGCATGGCGCATCTGGAAGGTCTCGGCATCGGGCTCGACGGCGTACCGGCCCAGCAGGAAAACTACCGCAAGTCGGGCTTCATCGAGCACTATCGCACCTGGCGCTGGAGCGGCCCGTTTACAGCCGGCAATAGCGCGGACGATGGCGTCATCACTGTGCCCCCCGCCTTGTTGCCCGAACTCGAACAATTCGACCGGCGCTTTTTCCCGGCCAGCCGCACGGCCTTCCTGAAACGCTGGACGGCATCGCCACGCACGACGCTGGCCCTTGTCGAAAACGGGAAGATCACGGGGTACGGCACGATTCGCCAATGCCGCGAAGGCTGCAAGATCGGCCCCCTCTTTGCCGAGAGGGATGCAGGTGCCGAACGGCTTTTCGCGGCACTCGCGGCCCGTGCCGGGGGGCAAATCCTGCATATCGACGTGCCGGAGCCCAATATCGCTTTTTCCGCCTTTCTGGAAAAATCCGGCTTCGAAAAGGGTTTTGTGACGGCCCGCATGGTCCGTGGCCCGGCCCCGCAAGCGCCGGAAAGAACACCAGCGGGCATCACGACGCTCGAACTTGGATAGAGCGCTTTCCATCAAACCGCGACGGATGTATGAATAGTACAAGTGATTTGAGCGAAGCGACGGGCTTTCCCCAAGCGGTCGCCCATGTCATAAGCGGCACACCAATCCGTTAACGAGAAGAGAGACAGGAGCGCATGGGGCAGGATCACATCCGTTACGACATTCTGGCACAGGACGCGCTGCGGGGTGTCATCCGCAAGGTCTTGACTGAAGTCGCCGCCACGGGCCGTCTGCCCGGCGACCACCACTTCTTCATCACCTTCCTGACGGGCGCGCCCGGCGTTCGCATTTCCCAGCACCTGAAGACCAAGTATCCGGAGCAGATGACCATCGTCATCCAGCACCAGTTCTGGGATCTGAAGGTAACGGATGCGCTGTTCGAGATTGGCCTGTCCTTCTCCGACACGCCGGAACGCCTGACGGTTCCCTTCGCGGCCATTCGCGGCTTCTACGATCCTTCGGTGAATTTCGAGCTTGAGTTCGACGTGCCGCTGACGGGCGAGGATGCCGACGAGGAGGACAACCTCGCCGAGATCGCCGCCTACACGCCGCCGCCTGCCGCCGAAAAGGCCGAGGAAGGCGAGGTCAAGGAAGGCGAGAAGAAGGAAGCCTCTGTCGTTTCCCTCGATGCCTTCCGCAAGAAGCAGTAAGCACACAGGAAGGGCGGCACCGAGCCGCCCTTTGCACATCCGGAGACAAGCATGAGCGCCGACATCGTCAATCTGCGCCAGTTCCGCAAGCAGAATGCCCGAACCGAGAAGGAACGTCAGGCGGAGGAAAACCGCATCCGCTTCGGGCGCACCAAGGCCGAAAAGCAGCTCACCAAGGCGCTGAACGAGCAGGAACGCCGCAAGCTGGATGCCGGTCGCCTCGAAGGCAAGGATAGCGAGGAATAACACTCCGCCCTGACCGGAAATGAATCCCGGAACAGGCACTTGGCTGCAAAAGCTGAATCAATTTGCCAAGCCCCTCACCCGTGACATGAGCGGCTTTTCTCCGTCGAACCACCAACGGAAACGTCCCGCAATGATCCGCAAACACTCGATCACCCTGCACGGACACCGCACCAGCCTGTCGCTGGAAGACGCTTTCTGGAGCGAACTCAAGTCGATCGCAGATGCGCGGCACATTTCCATTGCCGCCCTCATTGCCGAAATCGATGACGCCCGCGAGACCGAAAGCAATCTCTCCTCCGCCTTGCGCATCCATGTGCTGAACTGGCTGAAGGCCCGTTAAAACCAGCCTCCCCCGCCGCAATCTTTCATTTACCAATCAGGGCTAGAGTGCCTCTATGAAAAGTGGGAAATATTCCCACATAATCGGGTGAATGATTGCCCGGACCGGCTGCATGAAGCGGCTCGCTCCAACGTCCGCGAGACTTTCCATGACCAACATCTCATCCGTTTCCAGCGTCTCCACCATCCTGTCCTCTGCGACATCCACCACCTCGTCGTCCGATAGCAGCAGCACGGTGGCCGAGCTTCAGTCGCAGATCGCTGCCAAGCAGGCCGAACTCTCCTCCGCGAAGACGGATGAGGAAAAGCAGGAGGTTGAGGACGAAATCACCGAACTCAAGGCCGAACTCGCCAAGGCACAGGCCGCCGCAAAGCAGGCAAGCGAGAAGCCTTCGGCAAGTGCCAGCCAATCCCAGAAGCCCGTCTCCTATGCCAGCGAAAAACTGGCCGGCGAAAGCGAGCGGATCGGCACGGTGAATTTCTCGGAAGATACGCCGTTCGGCGACCGCACCGCCTGGGTCTGATCGAAGCGATCAGGACGCCTTCATCGGGAGCCGCCGTCAGGGTGCGGCGCTGGCTGGCGGCAGGGGCCGCTGGATGACGCGTTCGCGATCCGGCACCGGCATCTGGCTGGGCACCGGATTGCCGATTTCCTCGGCCGCGCGGCGCGCATCCTCCTCCGCGCGGGCTTTTGCCTCGGCATCGGCCTTCGCCTTGGCAATGCGGGCGGCTTCCGCCTTGCGTTCCTCGTCACGGAACTTGTAGAGGGCTGCTTCACGCCGCAGCCGCTGCTTTTCCATCACATTCGCCTGCGTGCGTTCAACACGCCGCCGCTCACGCTCATAAGCCCTGAGCGAGAGGAAGTTGGCGCTCTCCGACACATCCACACTGAGTGCCGGCGCGGCAACAGGGCCATCGAAATGCAGCCGCGCACCCGGCGTCGCCCCGCCTTCGGCGAACGCGCCGGCATTGAAGGCCAGTTCCAGCGTGGCGTTGAGAACGCCGGTATCGGCCCGCAGCCGTCCATCGGCCGAAATCTGGCCCTTGGGCGTAGCAAACATCACGCTCTGCGCCCTGAATTCGCCATCGGCGATCTGGAATGGCAGGGAGACCGCGCCCAGATCTGTCCGCCCGTTGACCACCAGCGTTTCCAGAATGGGGGCGATCTTGGCCGTGGTAATCTCTCCCTGCATCATGTCAGCGGCCGTCACCAGCGGCCCCATCACGTCGAGATTGAGGCCGTCGACCGCAAGCCCCGTGAAGCGCGCGATCCCCGATCCGCCAAGGCCGGAACGCAGGCCGGCAAGGTTCGGCGCCGTGCTTTCAGCCGAAAGCGTCAGGTCGAAACGCCCTGCGGCAATCGCCCGGCCATCGCGCTTCCAGGCCAGCGCCGCAACATCCGCGCCCGCCAGGTCGAAACCGAACCGCAAAATGCCGTCGCCCCCACCATTGGCAAGCGTCATGCGCCCACCAGAGAGGGTACCGCCCAGCCACTTGCCCTTGGCATCGCTAAGTTCCAGCGTGCCGGAGCGGTAGGCAAGACGAGCGCTCGCCTCGGTCACAATGCCCAGTCGGCCGGGATCAAACGTGTCAGCCGACAGTTGCAGCGTGATTTCGGAATTACCGGCCAGCGGCTTGCCGAGTGCAGCATCCGGCAAGTCACCCGACACAGGATCGACAATCGGGCCGAACATGGCTTCGGCAAGCCAGGGCATTTCGACCTGCCCAAGCTTCAAGGCGCCATCGATCTTCGGCACCCCATCGCCGGTGAACAGGGTCAACTGCCCGGAAACGGGATTGTCCGCCACATGTCCTTCCAGCCCGGACAGACCAATCCGGTTTGCTGCAACAGACACCTTGCCCGTCAGCTTCGTCGGAAGGCTGAAGCCGAACTGCGGCGGAACGAGGCCGTTCATGGTGAGGTAGGGCTCGATATTCTCGCTTTCGAGCTGCACCGTCCCTTCACCCTGGGCAAAGTCCGCGCCATTGAGCGAGAAGGCGCCATCGATCTGGAACCGGGTCTGGTCTGTAGAGAAGCTGACCGATGTATCGGCAGGCTTGCGCCCGTCCGATTTCAGCGTCACGGCCAGAAGCCCGGCCCCATCCGCCTCCAAAGGCAGGGGCGAAAGGCCGGCCTGTCCAAGCAGGATCGTCGTGTCGGTGTTCTCAAGCGTCGCATCGAGCCGAAGCTTCGGCGCAGCATCGCCAAGCAGCGCCAGACTGTCGAACATGTCGAACTGAAGCTCGGTTCCGATGCGCGAGCCGTTCGCCGTGCCATTGACGCGCACCTGCACGGCCTTGTCATCGCGCGGCACCGGCCCTGCCTCAACAGCGAGGTCGAGATTGGCATAGTAGTTCGCATTCCGCTCCAGCATCGACAGCAGAGGATGCGCAGGCAGCCGCTCGCGCAGCAACCGGAACAGGGACTGCGGATCGCTGGCACGAACGGAGCCGCTGAGAACACCCGCCAGCGGCTGACCATGCAGCGTGATGGAGGCACCTGCCAGATTACCGATGGACAGCCGGTTGATATCGACCACGCCATCCGCCCGCGTCAGCACCGCATCCACGTTTTCCGCGTCAACCCCGTCTGCCGTGAAACGGGCCAGATCGAGCTTGGCGGCAATCTCATGGTTCGCCAGAAGATCGCCGGAGCCGAAGAGGGCCAGGAGCGCACGCCCTTCGTCAAGGTCAAGCAACTCGCCCTTCAGATCGGCAGACAGCGAAGGCGTATGCCCCTTCATCGACTGGTGCTCCAGACGACCCTTCAAATGGCTCTCGCCCACGACGAGTTCCAGCCGCTCGAAGCGTTGCAGCGTCTCCGACAGGCTGACGGCAGCGGAAAAGCCGGCCTTCGAAAGGCCGCGCACCGCGGGATCGACGGCACCGTTCAGCCAGTTTGCAAGGCCCGTCGGCTGGGCCGACGCGACCAGCAGGTTACCGGCAAAGGTCGGCTCATCCACCAGGCGAAGGCGACCGGAGGCCTCCACCTGCGTGCGCCCCGGCAAGACGGCAACGGCGCGATCAACAATCCAGCCGGTACCCGAAGGCCGCACATCGAGCTGGATGTCGCGCAACGTCGTATCACCGGCAACAACGGCAGGCAGGCGCAGCGTCGCCTTGCCCTCGACCTGCGGCACCGGAATGGCGGACGCCACGGAGATCAGCGCCCGAAGCCGCCGTTCCAGTGTGCCTTCCGGCTGGCGGCCCGTCTTGGCCGTCGGACCGTTCGTACCGAGATCGTTGACATCGATCTGTTGCCCCTCGGCCTTGAGCAGGAATTCCGGTTTGGTGCCGACATCAAGCGTCGCCTCGCCCGTCACCTGATAAGGCGAATTGGCGGCACCGATCTCAAGCCTGTATTCCGGCACGCGCACACGCTCGTTGGTCAACTCGAAGGTGCCCTTGACGCGCGGCTGTGGCTGCTTGTCCTCACCGCCGGTCAGGGCTGCGGCAAAGGTGCCCTTGTAGATCGGACGGGCCTCCTCGATGGTCAAAACACCGTCCATCTCGACCTCGACCGGATGCGCCTGCGGAATGATCTTCGCGCGCAACCCGAGCCCGGTCGCCTTGTCGGCAAGCTCCGTGGTCGAAAGCGTAAAGCGACCCTTCTCGCCATCGACGGCGGCAGAGCCTTCCACGCGCCAGGGACCGGCCAGCGAATGGGCGGACATGGCCGCATCGAGACCCGTGACCTGCCGCACGCGGCCCGATTGCGCATCGATGAATTCAATGCTGCCACCGGTGATCTTGACGTTTTCCAGAACCACGGTTTTCGCCGGCACCGCAGGCGCGCTGCCCCGCATCCAGTCCAGCCGCCCGTCGGCGAGAACGCGAACCCGCGCCTTGGGCTTGTCGATCCGCATGTCGAAAATGCGCGCTTCGCCGGAGAGGAACGGCGCAAGCTCGGCATCCATGGAGAAGCGTTCAATCTGCACGATGGGCGAACCGTCGATATCCTGCCCGACACGCACATCATTCATGGTCACGGACGGAAACGGCAGGATGCGCGCCTCGACCTTGCCGTGAACCGTCACCTTCTTGCCGAAGATGCGGCTTGCCTGAAGTTCGAAATCCGTGCGGAAATTCGTCCAGTCCACGAAATAGGGCGCCAGCAGTGCCGCAAACAGCACTGTCGCCAAAAGCCCGCCCAGCGTTACCAGAACCCTTCCGAGCACGTCCGTCCTCGCATTGTCACAATAGCCCGGCCGGGCGCAAATCTCTTGCTACCACCGGAGTTTACGAAAATTATGTCGGTAGACTAAAGCATTTCCGGCAAAAGTGTTAAACGGTTTGCGTCCGGAAATGCGCAAAAAACAAAAGGATAGAGCATTTTCGCAACGTCGCGCGAACGCAGATGCCCTATCCTCCGACAGGCCTTAGGCAAGGCGTAACCAACCTTGCCCGGCACAGTTCAGCGTTTTTATCCTCCAGGCTCAATCCTGTGGAAAAATCTTGCCCGGATTGAAGATGTTTTGCGGATCGAGCGCCGTCTTGATCGCCCGCATCGTATCGAGCGCCGGGCCGACTTCCTCGTCCATATAGGCGGCCTTGCCCTGCCCCACGCCATGCTCCCCGGTGCAGGTCCCGTCCATCGCGATGGCGCGGTGCACGAGACGCTCCACAAACGCCTCCACCTTTTCCACTTCCTTCGGGTCCTTGCCATCGTAAAGCAGCAGGGTGTGGAAGTTGCCGTCGCCGGCATGGCCAACGATGGGCGCCAGCAAGCCATGCTCCAGAATATCGGCCTGGGTTTCGGCCACACATTCAGCCAGCCGCGAAATCGGCACACAGGCGTCGGTCGAGAAGCCATCGAGCTGCGGTGCGAGTGCACGGGACGCCCAGTAGGCGTTATGCCGTGCCTTCCACAGCTTCGCGCGCTCGACCGGATCGGAAGTCCAGACGAAATCTTCTGCGCCGAACTCCATGGCAATGTCGCGGAACTGGTCGGCCTGCAACGGCACTGTATCTGCGGTGCCGTGGAATTCGAGGAAAAGCGTCGGCTTTTCCGGCAGCGTCAGGCCGGAATAGGCGTTGCAGGCGCGCACCTGAATATCGTCCAGCAACTCGATGCGGGCAACCGGAATACCCATCTGGATGGTCATGATCACCGCATCGCAGGCGGATTTGACGTCCGGAAAAGCACAGACACCGCCGCCGATGAGCTCCGGAATACCCTGCAACTTGAGCGTGATCGAGGTCAGCGCGCCAAGCGTGCCCTCCGCCCCCACGAAGAGCCGCGTCAGATCGTACCCGGCGGACGACTTGCGGGCGCGACGCCCGGTGCGGATTTCCTCGCCATTCGCCAGAACGGCGGTCACGGCCAGAACGTTGTCTTTCATCGTGCCGTAGCGCACGGCGTTGGTGCCGGAAGCACGGGTCGAGGCCATACCGCCGATGGAAGCGTTGGCGCCGGGATCGATCGGAAAGAACAGACCGGTGTCGCGCAGATATTCGTTAAGCTGTTCGCGGGTTACGCCTGGCTCGACCGTGCAGTCGAGATCCTCGGCATTCACCGCGAGAATGCGGTTCATGCGGGTGAAATCCACGGAAATGCCACCGCTTGGCGCATTCACCTGACCTTCCAGAGAAGAGCCCGTGCCGAACGGCACCAGCGGCACGCGATGTTCGGCGCAGACCTTGACGACGGCCTTCACATCCTCTGCGCTCTCGACGAAAACCACGCCGTCGGGAAGCTGCGATTTCAGGCCCGTCGCGGTATGGGCATGCTGTTCACGGAAGGATTGACCGGTCTGGAACCGCTCTCCGAATGCCTGCTTCAGGATGCCGAGAACCGCCGAAATCCCCGCCTCGTTGCGCGGACCCGCCTTCACATTGCTGACCGTCATAAACCAACTCCTGGACTGGAAACGACCACCGCCGCCCCCTTGAAACTCAACGTCGTTCGGCAGCCGATATGCGCCGGAAATCCAGAGTTGTCCAGACCATTCAGGTCTATTCAGCCGCCGCGAGACGGGCGTCCGAAAGCTCCTTCGCCAACCGCTCTTCCTCATGCACGCGCGGCTTGGAGAAGCGGGCGAGCAGCAGATAGGCAACGGGGGTGAGATAGAGCGTGACGACGGTGGCAAGCCCCAGTCCTCCCGCCAGAACCCAGCCGAGCGCAATGCGCGCTTCCGCCCCTGCCCCCTTGGCCAGAACCAGTGGCACAGCGCCCAGGATGGTGCAGATCATCGTCATCATGACCGGGCGCAGGCGGATGCTCGCGGCTTTTTCAATGGCCGAGCGCACGCTTTCGCCCTGATCGCGAAGCTGGTTGGCGAATTCCACAACAAGAATGCCGTTCTTCGCCATGACACCGACAATCAGCACCAGCCCGATCTGGCTGTAGACATTGAGGCTCGACCCTGTGAGCGCCAGCGCGAAGACGGCGCAGGCCAGCCCCAGCGGCACCGTGACCATGATGATGATCGCCGACAGGAAACTTTCGAACTGGGCGGCGAGAACGAGGAAAATGATGACGATGGCGAAAGCGAAGGTCAGCGCCATGCCGCTCGAATTCTCCTGAAGGGTAGCGGCCTCCGCCAGCGGCACCAGTCGCGCGCCGGGCGGCAGAAGCGGTGCGGCCAGAACCTTTGCCTCCTCCAGCGCCGCGCTCAGCGCCACGCCATCCTTCAACCCGGCGGAAATTGCCACGGAGGAAAGCTGCTGTTCGCGCGAGAGCGTCGGCACCACGGACTTTTCCGTGAGCGAGGCGATGGTCGAGATCGGCACGATCTTGCCATCGCCGGTCTTGAGGAAGATGTTTTCCAGATCGGTCGGATCATCGATCGGGCGCATATCGGACGTCAGCTTGACCGGGATGGCTTTGCCTTCCAGGAAGACATCGCCCACCGAACGACCTTCCAGCAGGGATTGCAGCGCCTGCGACAGGCCGGCAATATTGATGCCCAGATCCGAGGCCCGCTCGCGGTTGATGGTGACGGAAAGCTGCGCCTGCGTGGCATCGTTGTTGAGGCGCGGCGTGTCGTAACGGCCGCTCTCGTCCATGGCCCGCACCAGCTTTTCGGCAGCGGTCAGAAGCTGCGGCGTATCGTTACCGACCAGCGCGAACTGGAGGCCGGACCCCGCGCCGCGAATGCGAAGCGAATTCGGTTGCATGACCGTCGCCCGCAAGGCAGGCACGCGGTTTGCGGCCTGCTGCACGTCACGCACGATGTCGTTCTGGTTGCGCTCGCGCGCTTCCCACGGCGCCAGCGTCAGCACCATGAAACCGCTATTGTTGCTGTTGTTCATGCCGGTCATCGAGAAGATGTTGCGGATCTCGCCGGACTGCACGAGCGGTTGGAGATTTTCCTCGATGCGCTGCATGCGGTCGCGGGTGAAATCGAGGCTGACGCCCTGCGGCGCGTTGACCCGCACCATCACCATGGAGCGATCCTCGCGCGGCATGAGTTCGCTGGTCACGCCCAGGAACGTGGCAAGCGCCGCCAGCGATACCAGCAGGCAAACGGAGATGACGACAAGCGGCGCGCGCAGGCAGCCAGCCAGGGTGCGGCGGTAGGCCGCTGCAAAGCCACGGCCGAACAGACCGATCAGCCCCCGCTGATGCCCTTCCTCATCCACCGCCGGCATGCGCGAGGCGAGCATGGGGCAGAGCGTCAGCGCCACGATGGACGACAGAAGCACGGCAAAGGCCAGCACGAAGCCGAATTCACGGAACAGCCCGCCCACCTGCCCCGGCAGGAAGGAGAGCGGCACGAAGACGGCGGCCAGCGTGAAGGTCGTGGCAATGACCGCGAAAAACACTTCCTGCGTACCGAGCACAGCGGCAGCACGCGGCCCGAGCCCTTCCGAGCGGCGGCGCACGATATTTTCCAGTACCACGATGGCGTCGTCCACCACCATGCCGGTGGCAAGAACAATGGCGAGCAGCGTCAGAATGTTCACCGAGAAGCCCGCGAGATAAACGGCGGCCATGGTGCCGATCAACGCCACAGGCAAGGTGACGGCGGGAACCAGCGTCGCACGCCAGTCACGCAGGAAGAGAAAAATGACGGCGATCACGATGACCGACGCCTCGATCAGCGCCTTCACCACCTCATCGATGGAGCCCTGAATGAACACGGCGTCATCACTGGTGATAACGAGCTGCGTTCCTTCCGGCAGCGTCGGGGTGATTTCGGCCACCGCCGCTTTGACGCCGTTCGAGATCGACAGCGTGTTGGACTGCGCCTGACGAATGATCCCAAGCCCGATGCCGACCCGGCCGTTGGAACGCAGCACGGTCGAATTCGTATCCGGCCCGAGCGTGATTGCGGCGACATCGCCAAGGCGCACATTGTCACCGATCAGAAGGCGCGCGAACTGTTCGGGCGTTTCGATGGTCGCCGTGGCGCGCACGACGATATCCTGCGTCGAACTCGTCATCGACCCCGCCGGCACATCGAGCGCAACGCCCGTCAGCGCCGCAGACAGGTTGGCGATGGTCATGCCGCGGGCGGCGAGTGCCGACTGGTCCACATCGATGCGGAACGTCTTGGTCTGGTCGCCATAGACCTGTACGTCCGCCACGCCATCGACCGATGCCAGCCGGTCCGAAATCCGGTCGTCCACAAGCTGGCTCAGATCCTCGCGGCTGAGCGTGGTCGAGGTCACGGCCAGGCGCATGATCGCGTCGGAATCGGCATCCGTCTTGACGATCTGCGGTTCGTCTACGTCATCAGGCAGGTTGTTGCGCACCCGCCCCACGGCATCGCGCACGTCGGTCGAGGCCACATTCACATCGATCTTGTCGGAAAATTCCAGCGTCACGCGGCTGCGCCCGAACGAGGAACTGGAAGACATCGACTTGAGGCCGGAGACGCGCGCCACCGCCCCCTCGATGATCTTCGTTACTTCCTGTTCGATGGTCTGCGCCGAAGCGCCGGTATAGGTCGTCGTCACCGTCACGATAGGCCGGTCGACATCGGGCAGTTCGCGCACTTCCACCCCGGCAAGCGCGGCAAGGCCGGCCACGACGATCAGCGCATTCAGCACCATGGCCAGAATGGGCCTGCGGATGAAAAGTGCTGTGAAGTGCGCCTTGGCTTCGGCGTGACGGGCCCCGCTTGCGCTCATTGCTTCACCGCCAGGCGGTCGGTTCCGCCTTCCGTTTTGCTTTCGCGACCGGGCAGGCGCACTTCGCCGCCTTCGCGCACCCGCTGCAAGCCTTCGGTCACCACCGGATCACCGATCTTGAGATCGGCCTCGACCAGCACGCTGTCGGGGTTGCGCTGCACGATGCGCACACGGACCTTTTCCGTCTTCATATCCTTGTTGACGCGCCAGATGTAGGAGCCGTTGGAATCCCACTGAACCGATAGCGGGTTGACGGCGGGATAGGCCTCGCCGGCAAAGGTCATGCCGACCGAGAAGGCCATGCCCGCGCGCAAGACGTCATCGACATTGGGAATGCGGGCTCGAACCCGGAGCGTGCGGCTCGCCTGATCGATGCGGTTATCGATCGCAGCGACTTCGCCAGGAAAAACCTTGCCGGGCTGCGCCACAGGCGACGCCTCGACCGGCTGGCCGATAGCCAGAACATTGGAAAAACGCTCCGGCACCCAATAATCCACCAGCAGCTCGGAACGGTCGTCCACCGTGGCAATCACCGTCTGGGTGGTGACATTATCGCCCGGATTGATGGTGACGATACCGGCCACACCGGAAATCGGCGCCACGATATCGCGGCGTTTCAGGTTGAGTTCCGCCGTTTCAAGCGCCAGTTCCGCCGTCTCGACGGCAATCTTCGCGTTGAACACGTCGAGCCGCGCCATACTGGAGGTCATGTTGCCATAGGCATTCGCCTTTTCGGTCGCGCTTCTGAGCGCCACCTTGGCCTGATCGCGGGCAATGATCTGTTCTGCATTGTCGAGCCGCGCCAGAAGCGCGCCCTTTTCCACCCGGTCACCGGATTTCACCAGAACCTCGGCAATCGGACCCACCACCTGCGACGTCACCGCAACGGACTGGATCGCCTCGCCGGTGCCGATGGCCGAAAGCCGGTCGTTGATCTTGTCCTCGATGACGGCCGCAGTCAGCACGAGAGGTGCGCCGGCGCCGCGTTGGGCACCGCCCTGCCCGGCGCCTTCTGCGGGTTTTGCGCCATCACCACTCTTCGGCAGCACGGCGATCACACCGTCAGGCACACCAACGCGGGCCAGCACGGCGGGCGCCGCAGGCGATAGAAAGAGCCACAGACAGAGCCCGCCGACAAGCACGGCAAGACTTATGAGGATCTGCCTGCGCAAACTCATGGGTACTCTTCTCCGTATTTCAAATGTCACGCTGGACAAGGCAGATGCGGCATCCGCCAATTGCCACGGACCCTGTGCCGGGAAGTATGGTCAGTTTGATGACCGGGACAAGTCACGTTGACTTTCATTACCAAAATTTCATACGCCGTAATAAAGCCGCCGGCACGCAGTACGTACGCTTTCAAGGGGATCGGAATAAAACCAGAACGTCTTGACTGGTCTTTGCCGCCCGAATCACTACATTGAGCCGCATGATGAACGGTTACGACGATATTCCCTTCTTCGAGGACGAACCGCCGAAGCGGCCCGAGCAGCAACAGCCCGCCGGTGGCGGCATCGCCGCGCGTGCGCTGGCCGCCCGCGAGCGCAGCCGCGAAGCCCCCGATTACCTCTCCGGCCTCAATCCGGAACAGCGCGAGGCGGTGGAA
Organism: Allorhizobium borbori; assembly: GCF_014196535.1. GTDB lineage: Bacteria > Pseudomonadota > Alphaproteobacteria > Rhizobiales > Rhizobiaceae > Ectorhizobium > Ectorhizobium borbori. The sequence continues at coordinate 103,664 of NZ_JACIDU010000017.1, read as the reverse complement.
ACGCTGGAAGGCCCGGTTCTGGTGCTGGCCGGCGCAGGCACCGGCAAGACCCGCGTTCTGACCACCCGCATCGCCCACATTCTCTCGACTGGACGTGCCTTCCCCTCGCAGATCCTTGCCGTGACCTTCACCAACAAGGCCGCCCGCGAGATGAAGGAGCGCATCGCGCTTCTCGTCGGCGGCGCGGTGGAAGGCATGCCCTGGCTCGGCACCTTCCACTCCATCGGCGTCAAGCTCCTGCGCCGCCACGGCCAGCTTGCCGGACTGACGTCCGATTTCACCATTCTCGATACCGATGACGTGATCCGCCTCATCAAGCAGCTCATCCAGGCGGAAGGGCTGGACGACAAGCGCTGGCCGGCCAAGCAGTTCGCCGGCATGATCGACGGCTGGAAGAACAAGGGCCTCGGCCCAGCCGAAATTCCCGAGGGCGATGCCCGCGCCTTCGCTAATGGCAAGGGCCGCGAACTCTACGCGGCCTATCAGGCCCGGTTGAAGAGCCTGAACGCCTGCGATTTCGGCGACCTGCTGATGCACCCGATCACCATCTTCAAGAAGAACCCGGATCTTCTGAAAGAGTATCACCAGCGCTTCCGCTATATCCTGGTGGACGAGTATCAGGACACCAACACCGCGCAGTATATGTGGCTGCGCCTGCTCGCCCAGCGCCCCAAGGGCGAGCCGCAGAACGTCTGCTGCGTCGGTGACGACGACCAGTCGATCTATGGCTGGCGTGGTGCGGAGGTGGACAATATCCTGCGCTTCGAAAAGGATTTTCCGGGCGCCAAGGTCATCCGCCTCGAACGCAACTACCGTTCGACAGCCCATATTCTGGGGGCCGCTTCCCACCTCATCACCCATAATGAAGGCCGGCTTGGCAAGACACTCTTCACCGACCGCACGGACCCTGACGACGAGAAGGTCAAGGTTCACGCCGCCTGGGACTCGGAAGAGGAAGCCCGCGCCGTGGGCGAGGAAATCGAACAGCTCCAGCGCAAGCAACACAAGCTGAACGACATGGCCATCCTCGTGCGCGCCTCCTTCCAGATGCGCGAATTCGAAGACCGTTTCGTCACGCTCGGCCTCAATTACCGCGTCATCGGCGGCCCGCGCTTCTACGAGCGCCTCGAAATCCGCGACGCCATGGCCTATTTCCGCCTTGTCTGCCAGCCGGCCGACGACCTTGCCTTCGAACGCATCGTCAACACGCCGAAGCGCGGTCTGGGCGATACTACGATCCGCAATCTTCACGACTATGCCCGCGCCCGTAACCTGCCGATGCTGGCCGCCGCCGACGATATCGTCAATACCGACGAGCTGAAGCCGAAGGCGCGCAAGGCACTGTTCGATGTGGTCACGGATTTCCGCCGCTGGCAGTCGCTGCTCGAAAACACGCCGCACACCGACCTCGCCGAGCAGATCCTCGAGGAGTCCGGCTACACGGACATGTGGAAGAACGACAAGTCGGCGGAGGCACCGGGGCGTCTGGAAAACCTCAAGGAACTCATCCGTTCCATGGAGGCTTTCGAAAGCCTGCGCGGCTTCCTCGAACACGTCTCGCTGGTCATGGACACCGAACAGAACGAAAACCTCGATGCCGTCTCGATCATGACGCTGCATTCGGCCAAGGGGCTGGAATTCGACACCGTTTTCCTGCCCGGCTGGGAGGAAGGCCTCTTCCCCCACCAGCGCGCGCTGGACGAAGGCGGTCGCTCCGGGTTGGAGGAGGAACGCCGCCTCGCCTATGTCGGCCTCACCCGCGCCAAACACCGGCTGCACATCTGGTTCGTTTCCAACCGCCGCATTCACGGCCTGTGGCAATCGACGCTGCCCTCGCGCTTCCTCGACGAATTGCCGGCAAGCCATGTCGATGTCGCAGAACCCGAGACGTCCTATGGCGGTTACGGACGCGGCGGCTATGGCCAGTCACGGTTCGACAAGGCCGAGCCCTTCGCCAACACCTATTCGACACCGGGCTGGAAGCGCGCGCAGGAAAACCGCACCGAAGCCACCCGCACCAACTGGGGCAACCGCTCCGGCCATGCGGTGGAGCGCATCGGTTACGGCGAGAGCGGCCCGCGCGCCCGCACCATCGAGGGTGAACTGGTGGCAAAATCCGTGGCCGACCAGCCCTCGCGCTTCACCGTCGGCGACCGGGTGTTCCACATGAAGTTCGGCAATGGCAACGTGACGGCGATCGAAGGCAACAAGCTCACCATCGAGTTCGACCGTGCCGGCCAGAAACGGGTTCTGGATGGCTTCGTGGAAAAAGCCTGAGAAAGAGGAGGATATGCATGCTCGACCACCTGTCCATCGCGGTTTCGGATATCGCCCGCAGCAAGGCGTTCTACACTGCCGTTCTGGCCACACTCGGCTATCAGCCACAGAAGGATTTCGGCGATGCCGTAGGCTTCGGTGACGGCAAGGGCTCCGATCCCGGCGGCGATTTCTGGATTGTCGAAAAGCCTCCTGCCATGCCGCTGCCGCACTTCGCATTCAGCGCGACAACCCGCGAAGAGGTCGATGCCTTCCACGCTGCCGCCATTGCCGCCGGCGGCACGGACAACGGCCCGCCCGGCATTCGCCAGGCCTATCATCCCCACTATTACGCCACCTTCGTGATCGATCCTGATGGCTACAACATCGAAGCGGTCTGCCATTCCGGCTGAACGTCTTCTCTGTCAGTCGATAGCCTACCCTGCCGCAGGAACATCATCATGCCGTTCACCGCCTCCGATCTCGATGCCGTCACCGCGTGGCGGCGCAAGCTGCATGCCATGCCCGAAGTCTCCGGCGACGAGCATGAGACGGCACGGGAGGTGATTACCTTCTTGTCGCATACGAAGCCGGACGGGGTGATCGCGGGCCTCGGCGGCACCGGCGTCGCAGTCATCTATCATGGTGACGAGCCCGGTCCGACGGTAGCGATCCGCGCCGAGCTCGATGCCCTGCCGATTGCCGAGACAGGAACGCCCGCCTGGCGCTCCGGATTTGCCGGCAAGGGCCACATGTGCGGCCATGACGGGCACATGGCGATCCTTGCCGCCGTTGGCTTGGCACTTGGTCAAAAACGCCCGAAGCGAGGCCGTGCCGTGCTTCTGTTCCAACCGGCGGAAGAAACCGGCGCTGGCTCTGCCGCCATGATCGCCGACCACAAGTTCATCGGCGCCAGGCCCGACATCACCCTTTCGCTGCACAACATGCCGGGCGTGCCGCGCGGCCATGTCTGGCTGAAGACCGGCACCGCCAATTGCGCCTCGCAGGGGCTCCGGATCGTCTTCACCGGCCGAACGGCCCATGCCGCCCAACCGCAGACCGGGCTTTCGCCGGCAGGTGCCATCGCCTCGATCATCCCGGCGCTGATCGGCCTCAGCCGGGGCACGCTGGAGACCGGCGATTTCACGCTGGCGACCATCACGCACGTCAAGATAGGCGAACCGGCCTTCGGCATTTCACCGGCGAATGGAGAGATCTGGGTGACCCTGCGCAGCCAGACGGATGCGGGCATGGCGGCGCTGCTGACCGCCGCCGAAACGCTGGCGAGAGAGGCCGCCGTACGCGACGGGCTGAAAATCGCCTTCGAAAACCATGATGTCTTCCGCGCTTCGGTCAACCACCCTGACGCGGTCGCGCTGCTCACGGCGGCGCTCGAGGCGGAAGGGGTTCCCCATAGCGAAGGGGAAACCATGCGGGCCTCGGAGGATTTCGGTCGCTTCGCCGATGTCTCCACCTCGGCGATGTTCTTCCTTGGCGCGGGCGAAGACCACCCCGCCCTGCACAATTCCGATTACGATTTTCCCGATGAACTCATTCCGGTGGGCGCGCGCATCTTTCTGCGCGCCATCCACGCGGTTCTCGGCTGATTTCAGTCGGTGCCTTCGCCGCGCATATAGTCGATCAACGTGCGCTTCGGCTTGTCCTCGTTGCGGGCGATGGCCAGTGTCGGGATGCGACCGTCATGGCGCTCGACGATGACCATATGGGTTACTTCGCCACGCTGGAAGGCGCTGAGGAACTGCGGATAGTTGGCAAACGCCACGCAGCCGTGGGAATCGCCGCGCCGCGCCAGCAGGTAGCTGTGGGCGAGAAGGCCTGTGCGACCCTTGGGCGCCACACCATCGGTCGGCGTCAGGCGGATAGCGGCGACACCATGGAACAGCTTTTCGCGCATCGACAGCTTGTAGGTGCCGGGCGGCGTCGGGCCGCGCATGCTGACATGGGTGAACTTTGGATTGTCGCGCATTTCACCGATACCCGAATGGGCTTCGAGCTTCTGGCCGTTCGGCATATGCACGACACCGTTGGTGATGTCATAGACGGCGATCTTCGTGCCGCGATCCGGCCACGGAACCGAGCGACCGGCGCTCTTCATCGGGTTTTCCGGGCGAGCGAAGGCGAGCGCCTTGGTGGCGGGCTCTTCTTCCTGGGCAACGGCCGGCGCAGGCTTTGCAACACGAGCGGGTTTGGCGACAGCAGCGGGCGCAACGCTTGCGACTGTTACCGGCGCGACAGCGGCAATCACCGGACGGCGCACGGGAAGCGGCCCGACATTCGGCAGCGAACCGGAACCGGCTTCCGCCACGGTTTCCTCGACAGCCGCCTGTTCGATGATGCGGATCGTATCCACATCGACCGAGGCAACCTCGACGGACGGCTTCAGCGGCTCATCCCAGGCAACGTCCGTCTTCGGCGCAACGGTCATGGTATCGGCCATGGCGACGGTCAGCGCGGCGCGGATGGCGTTTGCATCCGGGCGCTTTTCACGCAGCGACGCGATACGGCGGTTTTCTTCTTCGATCTTGACGGCGGCCTGAAGGCGCTCGCGCACCAGATCGGCATCCGGCCGGTTGATGGCGCGGTAAGCGAGTTCGGCATGGGTCAGCCGCTCGGCCTTGTCGGCAGCAGGCGCAATGCGCTTGAACTTGACGGCATGAACCATCTTTGCCCCGGCAATGGGTGCGGGGCGCATCTCGGCGGCCTGTGCGGCCAGCGGTGCGGACAAAGGACGATCAGCCTTGGTGAGTGCCAGACCGTGCATGGTGGCAAGGCTGCCGGCGACCCAGCCGCCGACCGCCAGCCCGACCCCGATCAGAACCGTGCGGCTGAAAAAGCCGTGACGTTCCGCCCGTTTACGGTTGGGAATAGAGCGGACAACGCCGCCTTTAGCAGATTGATTGGCCATAACACGCGCCATTTACCCGTTACTCCTCACCAACTGTCATAACACCTACCGGACAGTCAGGCACTTGAGCAGGATCAAGAACAGGCCCCCACATACGGGGCTGCCCTTCCGCTCGATGAAAGCAAGCATGACCAATTATGGTAACCAATCCGTTTACGCTCCCCCACAATCACGAAGAATGTGAAGTGGGCCTTAACCAAGCAAGGCGACGGAAGTTTAACCGCAATGAGACCGGAAAGGGGCAATTGACCGCAGGGGCAGGCCCTTGCCCCACCCTCCACGGCTTGGCATGGTGTTCTTTGGATCATTGGAAGGAGACATCATGAAGGCGTTGCTCATCATCGACATTCAGAACGGTTTCTGCCCCGGCGGCAATCTTCCGGTACCGGACGGCGATTCGGTCGTGCCGGTCGCCAACCGTCTGATGGCGAGCGGTCGCTACGACCTCATCATCGCCTCGCAGGACTGGCATCCGCGCAATCACGGTAGCTTCGCCTCCCAGCATCCCGGCAAGCAACCCTTTGAAATGGGAGAACTTTCCGGAAAGCCACAGATGATGTGGCCGGACCATTGCGTGCAGGACACGAAAGACGCGGAATTCCATCCCGATCTCAACACCGGCAAGTTCGCCTATGTGCAGCACAAGGGCGAGAACCCGGAGATCGACAGCTACTCGGCCTTCCGCGATAACGACCGCACCGCCTCCACCGGCCTTTCCACCTACCTGCGCAGCAAGGGCGTGAACGAACTCGATCTCTGCGGGCTCGCCACGGATTATTGCGTGAAGTTCTCGGCGCTCGATGCCGTCGACCTTCTACCTGGCGTCAAGGTGCGCTTCATCGAAGATGCGAGCCGCGGCATCGACCCCGCGGGCGTTGAAGCCGCTATCGCCGAAATGAAGGCTGCGGGCGTGGAAATCGTCACATCCGCCGATCTCATCTGACGCATCGTTCCTTCGCATGATTGCATTTCAGCCCCGCCCGGGTTAGGTCCGCCACACTCTGGAGGAGACCCGGCGGGCGTCCATGCTCCGCCTTTGCATCGGGAGGAACACGAATGCAAACGGTGAAGACCATCGCAGACTTGCGGGCAGGCCTTGCCACCGCCCGCGCTGGCGGCAAACGCATCGGCTTCGTGCCCACCATGGGTTATCTGCACAAGGGCCATCTGGAACTCGTGGCACGCGCCCGCGCCGAGAACGAGATTTCCGTGGTGTCGATCTTCGTCAATCCGCTGCAATTCGGCGCGAACGAGGATCTGGCCGCCTATCCGCGCGATCTCGCCCGCGACAGCAAGCTTCTGGAAGAAGCTGGCGTCGACTTCCTGTTCGCCCCCGAGGTTGCGGATATGTATCCGCGCCCGATGGAAACCATGGTGGATGTGCCCACCCTCGGTTCGGAGTTGGAAGGGTCAGTACGGCCCGGCCATTTCGCCGGCGTCGCCACCGTCGTCACCAAGCTCTTCAACATCGTCGGTCCCGACGCCGCCTATTTCGGTGAGAAGGACTACCAGCAGGTCGCCGTCATCCGCCGCATGGTGGAGGATCTGGCCCAGCCGGTCCGCGTCGTTCCGGTGCCCACGGTGCGGGAGGACGACGGCCTCGCCTGCTCATCGCGCAATGTCTACCTTTCGGCGGAAGAGCGCGCCGCCGCCGTCATCGTGCCGAACACTCTTGCCGAAGCGGAGCGCCTTCACAAAGGCGGCATCGCCACCGCCGCCGAACTGGAAGCCGCACTGACCCGTTTCGTGGAGGCAGAGCCGCGCGCCGTGCCGGAAGTGATCGCCGTGCGCGATCCCGACACGCTGGCCCCTTTGGCGGAGATTGCCGGCCGCCCGGTTCTGGTGCTGCTCTTCATCCGCATCGGCAAGACAAAGCTTCTCGATAACCGCGTCATCGGAAGGAACGGCTGAGATGAGCACCTCCACCCGCCCGAAGCGGATGAGCCCCGCCGCCATTACCGCCTTGAAGGGCAACCGCCCTATCGTTTCGCTGACCGCCTATACGGCCCCCATGGCGCGTCTGCTCGATCCCCACTGCGATCTGCTGCTGGTCGGCGATTCGCTCGGCATGGTGCTCTACGGGCTGGAAAGCACCGTCGGCGTGACCATGGAAATAATGATCGCCCACGGGCAGGCCGTCATGCGCGGTGCGTCACAGGCCTGCGTGGTGGTGGACATGCCTTTCGGCTCCTATCAGGAATCGAAGGAGCAGGCCTTCCGCAATGCCGCGCGTCTTCTCAAGGAAACCGGCTGCGATGCCGTGAAGCTTGAAGGCGGCGCGGAAATGGCCGAGACCATCGCCTTCCTGACCAGTCGCGGCGTGCCGGTCTGCGGTCATGTCGGCCTCATGCCCCAGCAGGTCAACGCCACCGGCTACCGCTCGCAGGGCCACACCGAAAAGGAAGCGGAAAAGATCCACCGCGATGCCTTGGCCATCGATGAAGCCGGCGCCTTTGCCATCGTCATCGAAGGCACGGTCGAGCCGCTTGCCCGCGAAATATCCTCGAAGCTGTCGGCCCCCACCATCGGCATCGGCGCCTCACCCGCCTGTGATGGACAGGTGCTCGTTTCCGACGACATGCTCGGCCTGTTCAATGAATTCAAGCCGCGCTTTGTCAAGCACTTCGCCGAACTCGCACCGCTCATTTCCGAAGCGGCGCAGGCCTATGCGGCCGAGGTGAAGGCTCGCACCTTCCCCGGCCCGGAATACACGTTCCAGCCACGCGCACGCAAGGACTGAGTTCAGCGTTTGACCGGCAGCGGCCGTTCCAGCATGCGGACCGCATCGGAAAGGTCGTCCATCTTCTTCATCATCGCGGCCTCGGCATCGAGGAGGCCGCGATTGTAGAAAACGGGGCCTATGGCCTCACCGATGAAATCGAGAAACAGCTCGGCCTGAAGCCCGCCGATGTCCTGATCCAGTTCATCGGTGAAATAACGCCTGATGGCATCCGCAAGGGCAGCGCGCTCGGTCTTCGAAAACTCGATCTTATCCAAGGTTCACCCGTTCCAGCGGTTCGGTTGCCCGCAACAGCCACGTCTTCGCCTCCTCGGTGCGGATCAGCGGCATCAGCATTTCGCGGGTACGGGTGTGGTAATCGTTCAGCCACAGGAGTTCCTCGCTGGAGAGCAGCGAGGTCAGCACCAGCCGCGTATCGATCGGGCACCAGGTCAGTGTCTCGAAGCTCAGCATCGGCATGTCGCCGCCCTCCACCTCTTCCGGCTCGCGCACATAGATGAGGTTTTCGATGCGGATACCGAACTCGCCGGGACGATAGTAGCCGGGCTCGTTGGAAAGGATCATGCCGGGCAAGAGAACCTGCATGGCGGCGCGCGAAATACGCTGCGGTCCCTCATGGACTGAGAGATAGGAACCGACACCGTGGCCGGTGCCGTGGCCATAATCGACACCCGCCCGCCACAGCGCCACACGCGCCAGGGGATCGAGATCGACGCCGCGGGTGTTCTTCGGGAACCGCGCCATGGAAATGGTGATCATGCCCTTCAGCACCAACGTGAAGAAACGCCGCTGCTCCACCGGCACTTCGCCGCCGATAGCCACCGTGCGGGTGATGTCGGTCGTACCGTTCACATATTGCCCGCCGGAATCGAGCAGAAACATCTCGCCGGCTTCAAGCACGCGGTCGGTCTCGTGGGTCACGCGATAATGGATGATCGCGGCATTCGGACCGGCACCGGAAATCGTGTCGAAGGACACGTCCTTCAGCGGGTTCTGCATCGCCTCGCCCATGCGCCGGCGCGCTTCCTCCAGCGCCGTCACCGCCTTGATCTCGGTCACGGAACCCAGCGGCTGGGCGTCGAGCCAGGCGAGGAATTCCACCATCGCCGCTCCGTCCTGGAGATGCGCGGCGGCAGAGCCGTTGATTTCGATCGTGTTCTTGCAGGCGCGCGGCAGTTTGGCCGGGTCCGTTGCCTCGACGACGGTCCCGCCGGCTGCACGCACGATCTCCGCCAGCGCAAACGAGGCGATATCCGGGTCCAGCATGATCTTCGCGCCACCGGCGGAAATCCCGGCCAGATAATCCGGCAGGTCTTCGGGTGCCACCTGCTCGGCCATCTGTGTCAGATAAGCCTCCTGCTCCACGCCCGTTTTGCGCCGGTCGAGGAAGATCGCCGCACTGCCATCCGCCTTGATGATGGCGCGCGAAAGCGGATGCGGCGTGTGCGGCACATCATCGCCGCGGATGTTGAAGATCCATGCCACTGAGGACGGATCGGCGATCAGCGCCGCATCCGCATCCGCCTTGCGCAGACCGGTAGCGATGTCGAGGATCTTCTCGTGGGCCGAAAGACCGGAGAGATTTTCCGGCTGGATGGCGACGGCACCGAGCGGAGCGCCGGGACGATCCACCCAGATGTCATCGAGCGGATTCGTTTCAAGGAAGACGAGCGTGCCACTGACGCTGGCGAGTGCCTTTTCCAGTCGCTTGACCTCCGCGCCCGTGTGAAGCCAGGGATCGATACCGAGGCGGAAGCCCTTGCCGGCATGTTCCTCGATCCACACCGGCGGCGGCGCGCCGACGAGATCGCCGCCCGTGAAAACCTCCGGATCGACCTGCTGCACAAGCTGTGTCGTGTAGCGGCCATCGACGAAGACAACGGCCTGCCGCGCCGTCACCAGAACCACGCCGGCTGAGCCGGTAAACCCCGTCAGCCAGGACAGACGTTCGGCCGAGGCCGGCACATATTCGCCCTGATAGTCATCGGCGCGCGGTACGAGAAAGCCGTCAATGCCGAGATCGGGGAAACGGGCGCGAAGCGCAGCCACCCTCTCCTTGCCGAATTGCGGCTCGGAGGCATTATCGAACGACTGGAACATGGCGGGCCTTTCTGAATGCGAAACGAATCCATGGGGCCGGATGTTATACGAAGTCGCTGTGATAGGAACCCGCTGCCGGGTTTGTGATCAACCCTGCCGCTCCAGATGGATCGTCACCCAGCCATTGCGCCAGATGGTGCGCACATGCGCGAGCCCCGCGCCGTTATAGGCCGACAGCACCTTCCAGCGCTGGGCCGCAAGAATGCCGGAGAGAATGACCGTACCATGCGGCGCGAGATGGTTGACCAGTTCCGGCGCCATCTTGATGAGCGGCCGCGCCAGAATATTGGCGATGATGAGGTCGAACGGTCCGTATTTGCGGAAGGCGGAGGAATGGAAGCCCGGTGCCGTCTCGAAAGCGATGCCGCCGACGATGCCGTTGAGGCGCGCATTCTCGCGGGCGACCTTCGTGGCGACGGGATCGATATCCGTGGCCAGAACCGGCACGTTGCGCAGCTTGCGCACGGCAATGGCCAGCACACCGGAGCCGGTGCCGAGATCAAGCGCATTGCCGATGCTGCGCGCCTTGAGGACGTTCTCGATGACCTCCAGGCAGCCGGCGGTCGTGCCGTGATGCCCGGTGCCGAAGGCCTGTCCCGCATCGATCTCGATGGCCAGATCGTTGGCCCGCACCTTGTCGCGGTCATGACTGCCATGCACGATGAAGCGCCCTGCCCGCACGGGCTTGAGCCCTTCCAGCGACATGGCGATCCAATCGGCATCGGGAATGATTTCCTTTTCAACGGGAAAATCGGGATAAGCTTCGGCAATCGCCTCGACGAAGCGGGCACGAACCTCGTCCTCGTCCTCCGCCATCAGATAGACGGAAGCTTCCCAGATATCGTTCCGTTCATCGATTTCCTGCGTCGCCAGCGCGATATCCTCTTCACCGAAGGCAATGGTCAGAAGATCGAGGATGTCCTCGGCCTGGCGTTCGGTGGCGCGCACATACAAGCGGATTTCACTCACGGGACCGGTCTTTCTCGTTAAAGCATGAGAGACGAGAGGCGCGCCCGCAAGGGGCCGCGCGTCAAGGGCTTTTGCCGCGTGGATTGCCACAAAGCGCCGCCTGCCGCAAGCGTCAGTCCTTGGCGATCAGGTCCTTGATCTTGGCGATGGCGCTGTCGGTCTGCTCGCCATAGGAAATCGTTCCACGGAACCGGCCCTGACTGTCGAGCAGATAGACCGCTGCCGTGTGATCCATGGTGTATTCGCCGCCATCCACCGGCACCTTGCGGGCATAGACGCGGTAACCCTTCAGCACACGCGCCACCTCCGCCGGGTCACCGGCGATGCCATACACCCGATCGGACACCGAAGACACGTAGTCGCCCAGCACGGCGGGCGTATCGCGCTCGGGATCGACGGTTACGAAAAAGGCATGAACCTTGTCGCCGGCGGGATCGACATCCTTCAGCCAGCCTTCCATTTCAAACAGCGTGGTCGGGCAAATTTCCGGACAATGGGTAAAGCCGAAGAACAGCAGGGTCGGTTTGCCGCGCAGCTTCTGCTCGGTCACCGGCTGCCCGTCCTGCCCCGTCAAATTGAAGGACACGCCGAAGGGCTGTTCGCTGATTTCGCGATGGGAACGGTTGAGCTCCAGCGCCAGCCAGCCGAGAGCACCAGCAAGCACCACGATGGCGGCAATAATGCCGATGCGAAACGTCTTCATTGGAGTGTCCATGTGTCTCTGTCTGCAAGCGCAGTAGCGCTCCGGCGCGACAAAGGCAAATCACAGCCGCGTTCCAGCGCCTGCCCTCGCCTTCGTGACGCAAGGGTCACAGGCACCAGCTGATACCGTTATCGGAAAGAACGAGGAAGATTTCCGGCCCGTATCGCATCCAGGCGGCAAAAACGAGGGCGGCAAGCGCCATCGCCACGGCGCTGCCCGCCACAATGGCCAGCGGTCGAAACCAGAATGTCTGTTCGGTGATCGTCGTCATGAGATAATCCTAGCATAGGAAATTCCGTATGTCTTTCTGTTGCGAGAGATTGGCGGCTTCCTCGACAAAATCTTTACCGAAGATTAAAGTCTCGCTGGCAACATGAACACTGCGGACTTTCCAATTCCTCCTGCAACGGTGAGCGATAACGGACAGCCTTCGACATGACGTCAACCGGAACATTCCGGCCCGCCGCATCCAGGAAGAATGCGCTTTGCCGTACAGGACGGCGGGAGACTCTCGTATCATGAGCAACACGATCAAACAGTCGGGTGCCTATCTCGAAATCGTGTCCTTCCATCTTGGCGATCAGGAATTCTGCATCGACATCATGGCGATCCGGGAAATTCGCGGCTGGGCTCCGGTCACGCCGATGCCCCACACGCCACCTTACGTTCTCGGCCTCATCAACCTGCGCGGCGCCGTGATCCCGGTCATCGACATGGCCTGCCGCCTTGGCATGAAGTCCACCGAACCCTCCGAACGCGCGGCCATCATCGTTACCGACATCGCCGGCAAGCTGGTCGGCCTTCTGGTCGAACAGGTTTCCGACATGATGACGATCCGCAGCGAAGACCTTCAGCCCGCCCCGGAAATCATCCCGAGCGCCCAGCGCGATTTCTGCCGCGGCATCGTGGCACTCGAAAAGAACATGATCTGCTTCCTCAACCTCGACACGGTGATCGCCGACGAGCTTGTGGCCGCCGCCTGACGTTTGTCAGGAAAAAGCGGGAGCCGATTTTCCCGAAAAGACAGACGAAAACGAGTTACCTTGAGAGTCTCACAGACTCTCAAGCGAAGCGGATACCGAATCCACCGCCCTGGCCGCGAAAACCGTTGACTCGGTCTTCGCGGCCTCGACGTTTTCAGAGGTCGCGGCAGCGCTCGCCCTGTTACGGCTTGCCGTTCTTCCAGTTCACGGACTGCCCGAACAGCGGCACCGTCGAAATCGCCATCTTGGCCGAACCGTCGGTCAACTCGCGGGTATGGACGAGATAGATCAGCGTGTCGTTGGCACGGTCATAGATGCGGTTGATGACCAGCTTCTTCCACACGAGCGACATGCCCTCGCGGAACACCTCCTCACCATCCTTGGATAGATCGATATCGCCAATCGTCACCGGCCCAGTCTGGCGGCAGGCGATGGAGTTGTTGGACGGGTCCTCGAACCAGTTACCGTTTTTCAGCCGGTCGATAATGCCGCGGTCGAAATAACTGACATGGCAGGTCACGCCCTCGATCTTCGGATCGTGAAAGGCCTCGACGACGATATCGTTGCCGGTCCAGTCGACACCGACCTTGCCCACCACCTCGGCGCGTGCCGGAAGGGATGCGCCTGCCAGCACCAGACCGGCGGCAAGCAGCGAACGAAGAAACGAGGTCATGGCCATCTCCTTTGTGAACGCGACAAACGCGCCGCCCTCACAAAGATATGATGGCCCCGGAAGTTTACAAGAAACGCCAGCCACCGGGCTCACGAAAAATGGAGAAAAGCCTTGATCGGCAGGTGGTCGGAGGCCATCCGCGCCAGCGGACTGTCATGCACCTCGATCTGCCGAATGAGACCGGGCCGATTTGCCATGATGCGGTCAAGCGCCAGAACCGGAAGGCCGGCGGGGAAACTTGGCACCGCAACCGTCGAATCGAATACCGGCGCCAGCGCCTTGAGCGCAGAGCCCTTGCCCAGCCGCCATTCGTTGAGATCACCAACCAGCAGCGTCGGACAATCCTCGCCCGCACGCAGGATATCGAGAATGCGACCGGCCTGCTGGCGGCGCGAATGACGCAGCAAACCGAAATGGGCGGCAACAATGCGCAGCGCCTGCCCGTTCTTCAGCTCCAGTTCGGTAATCAGCGCCCCGCGCGGTTCAAGCCCCGGCAACTTCACCGGATGCAGGTCGCGCACCAGCCCTTCGCGGAACAACAGCGTATTGCCGTGAAACCCGTGCGCGCGGCTCGCTATCGTCAGCGGCACGCGGGTCAGGCCCGTTTCCCGCTCCAGCCAGTCAAGATCGAGCAGGCCGGTACGCTCGCCAAAGCGGGTGTCCGCTTCCTGAAGCGCGATCACATCGGCTCCGATTTCGCGAATGACCTCCGCTGTGCGGACGGGATCGAAACGCCGGTCGCGACCCACGCATTTGTGGACATTGTAGGACGCGACCGTCAGATCGCAGACCGGCGCCGTCGGGGAGAAGGGCATCTGGCGGCGATGCTGGCGATGCCGGAGGCTGGCCAGAATGCGCTTGGGCAGACTGTTCGGCAGATCACCGGTCAGGAATGTTTCCCGTTTCATTTCGCCTTCGATCCCTTGTGAATGTTCACCCGACAAGACTCCTGCTTCGCGTTACAAATAAGGCGATCCAAGCCACAGGATGCGTTCGAGAAGCCGCACCGGGAAAGGCCGGGCCTGCAGCGCCTCCAGCGTTACCGGTTGGGCATCGGCAATCGCCGCATCGATCCGGCGCTCCACCTGGGCGGCAAAGGCAGAATCATAGACTTCGAGATCGATTTCGAAGTTGAGCCGGAGCGACCGCCCGTCGAGGTTGGAGGAGCCGGTATAGGACCAGCGTCCATCGATGGTCATCAGCTTGGAATGGTTGAACGGCCCGGAGGAACGCCAGATGCGGCAGTAGTTTTTCAGGAACTGGTCGAACTGCGCCGTCATCGCCCGGTCGACCAGAACGAGATTGCTCACGCCGGGAACAACGATATCCACCTCCACCCCGCGCCGCGCCGCCGTGGTCAGTGCACTGATCAATTCGCGGTCGGGCAGAAAGTAAGGCGACATGATGCGAATATTGCTGCGCGCCACCGAAAGCGCGCCCATCAGAAGCCGCGCATTGGTCTCGACGCTCCTGTCGGGACCGGACGGCACCGCGCGAATGATGACCGGCCCGCCGGGCGTGCCGTCGGGATCGACGATCCGCCAGGCATCGCCATCCAGCGTTTCGCCGCTGGCAAAGCGCCAATCGGCGGCGGCGATGAAGAAGAGGTCGGCCACCACCCGGCCCCGCACCCGGAAATGCGTGTCCAGCAGCGTCCTCTCGCCGTTCAGCCGATGCGAGAAACCGGCACGGATGTTCATGCCGCCGGTAAAGGCCACCGCACCGTCGATCACCAGAATCTTGCGGTGGGTGCGCAGGTTGGCGTAGGGCAGCCGCAGGCCGACGATGACATTGCCGTTGAACACATTAACCGGCACACCGGCCTTGCGGAAGCGGCTGAGGATGGAGGGAAACGAGTAGCGAGCACCCACCGCATCCACCAGCACGCGCACGGCAACGCCGCGGCGATGGGCGGCAATCAGGCAATCCGCCAGCCGCTTGCCGACCGGGTCACGGTCGAAGATGTAGCTTTCCAGAATAATGCTGCGCTGCGCCGTATCGATGGCCGCGCACATCGCGTCATACGCATCATCCCCACGCTCCAGCATCTCGATGCCGTTGCCCGTGGTGAGTTGATGCGGCGTGATGCGGTTTCCAAGCACCATCAGCGACGTGAAGCGCCGCCCGTAGCATTCGGTGATCGTTTCCGGGTTCACATCGTAACGGGCGATATGCTCCGGCGGACCGGTCAGCATTCGCGTCCATTGCAGGCCGACATTCGACCGGCGAATACGGTTCACCCCGGCAAACAGATAGAGCGCGGCGCCGACGAAGGGCGAAAGCATGATGACGCCCACCCAGCCGATTGCAGAGCGCACCTCATCCTTGTTCATCGCGGCATGAACAGCCGCCAAAGCCCCCACACAGAAGGAGAGCACGGCCAGAATATGCGGCCAGTAATGCGAAACAAGCTCCATGGAAGCAATATAGGGCGCGACAGCCGCGGAAAACAATGTCGACCGACTGAAACTTGACGGCATTCAGAATTCCGGAAACAATCTGCCACATGATCACAACCGCCGCCCACACTGCCAACATGCCTCATACGCGCCGAGCAGGGCGCGTGGAGGTCGTGCTGCGCCGTTAAGGCTTGGTCATACCCCACCTCAACCCTGCCCTTAACCAGAGGCAGGGGATGAAGTTCACACTCTGCCTCAATCACAGAGGAGAGTTTGGATGTCAGTCCCGCCTGTCAATACGCGCATCCAATGGCCTGAAGGCCTGGCGATACGCGCCCGCATACCTGCCGATGCCGCCACAATCGCAACCATGCACAATCTGCCGGGCTACCGCGCCGGAACCCTGCGTCCTCCCTATGAGAATGCCGAGACCATCCGCAAAACCATCGAAGCCACGACACCGGGCACAGTCAATCTCGTGGCCATTCTGGCGGATCAGGTGGTTGGAGAGATCAGCCTGAACATGTCATCCGGGCGGCGCAACCACGCCGCGTCAATCGGCATGGGTGTCCATGACGATTTCACGGGACGCGGCATCGGAAGCGCCTTGATGGGCGAAGTGGTCGCCATGGCGGATGCATGGCTCAACCTGCTGCGCCTCGAACTGACCGTCTTCGTCGATAATGCGCCAGCGATTGCCCTCTACCAAAAATTCGGGTTCGAGGTGGAGGGATGCCACAAGGCTTTCGCCTTCCGAGACGGCACTTTTGTCGACGCTCTGAGCATGGCCAGAATCAACACACGACGTTAATGCCACCGGACGCAGTCCTCACCCGCCGATCAGCGCCAGCCATTCGTCCTCGTCCATGGTGGCGATACCGAGTTCGCGGGCCTTGTCGAGCTTGGAGCCGGCGCCCGGCCCGGCGACGAGAATGTCCGTCTTCTTCGAGACGGAGCCCGCGACCTTGGCGCCCAGTGCCTCGGCGCGGGCCTTGGCCTCGTCACGGGTCATCTTTTCCAGCGAGCCGGTGAACACCACCGTCTTGCCGGCGACGGGGCTGCCCTCAGTCGTCGGCCTTTCGGCTTCCTGGGGGCGCACCTCGTCCAGCAGGGCTTTGAGCACGGTCAGGTTGCGCGGCTCCTTGTAGAATTCCACGATGGAGCGGGCAACAACCTCGCCAATGCCGTCAATGGCGTTCAGGTCGGCCCAGGCCTCGCTGCCTGGCTCGGCCGCGGCCTTCATCGCCGCCTCAAAGGCCTCATAGGTGCCATAGGAACGCGCCAGAAGCTTGGCGGTGGTTTCGCCGACATGGCGAATGCCCAGACCGAAGATCAGCCTGTGGAGGGCAATGTCGCGCCGTGCCTCGATGGCATCGTAAAGCTTCTTCACGCTGACTTTGCCGAAACCGTCGATATTTTCCAGCTTGATGAGCGGCGACGCCTCCTGCCTGCGCTGAAGCGTAAAGATCTCCGGCGCGGTCTTGATCTGCATCAGCGGGTCTTCGCTGCCAAAGAAGAAATCGATCTGCTTGGTTCCAAGCCCTTCGATATCGAAGGCATTACGGGAAACGAAGTGCTTCAGATGCTCCACAGCCTGCGCCGCGCAGGTGAAGCCGCCGGTGCAGCGCATGACCGAATCCATCTTGCCGGTCTTCTCGTTGGTCTCGCGTACCGCATGGCTGCCGCAGACCGGACATTTGGTCGGGAAGGCATAGGGCACGGCATGAGGCGGGCGCTTGTCCAGCACCACATCGACGATCTGCGGGATGACATCGCCGGCGCGCTGCACGATCACGGTATCGCCGATGCGGATATCGCGGCCCTCGCGGATCGGTTCGCCGGAATTACCGATGCCTTTGATATAGTCCTCGTTATGCAGCGTGGCATTGGTCACGACCACGCCACCGACGGTGATCGGTTCCAGCCGGGCAACAGGCGTCAGCGCCCCGGTGCGGCCGACCTGAATATCGATGCCGGTGAGCGTCGTAAAAGCCTGTTCGGCTGGAAACTTGTGGGCAGTGGCCCAGCGCGGACTGCGTGAACGGAAGCCCAACCGCTCCTGAAGATCCAGCCGGTCGACCTTGTAGACCACGCCGTCGATATCGTAATCGAGGCTGGAGCGCGCCTCGCCGATGGCGTGGTAATGCGCCAGCAGTTCCTCGACGGAGTTCACCTTCGTCATCAGCGGATTGACCGGAAAGCCCCAGTCGCGGAACCGTTGCACGATACCTGATTGCGTATCGGCGAGCGGCGCGGAGACATCGCCCAGCGCATAGGCGAAGAATTTCAGCTTGCGCGCCGCCGTCACCTTTGGATCAAGCTGGCGCAGCGAACCGGATGCGGTATTGCGCGGGTTCACATAGGTCTGCTTGCCCTCGGCCTCCATGCGGGCGTTAAGGTCGAGGAAATCACTCTTGGCCATGTAGACCTCGCCGCGCACCTCCACCACATCCGGCGCATCGGCCGGCAGCACCTGCGGTATCTCGGCGATGGTGCGGATGTTCGCCGTAACATTCTCGCCCGTCGTGCCATCGCCACGCGTCGCCGCCGTCACCATGCGGCCCTTCTCGTAGCGGATCGACATGGAAAGCCCGTCGATCTTCGGCTCGGCGGTAAAGGCGATGGAATTGTCGGGCAGCACGCCGAGGAAACGATAGACGGAACCAACGAAATCCGCTGCATCCTCATCCGAAAACACGTTGTCGAGCGAAAGCATCGGCTTGGCATGGGTAACCGCCGAAAACGTCGCCAGAGGCTCGAAGCCCACCCGCTTCGACGGGCTGTCGGCCCGCACCAGATGCGGGAAACGCGCCTCGATGGCATCGTTGCGGCGCTTCAGCGCATCATACTCGGCGTCGGTGATCTCCGGCGCGTCCTTACCGTGATAGAGCGCATCGTGATGAGCGATCTGTTCGGCCAGTACGGCCAGTTCGGCCACGGCCTCGAGTTCAGTCAGAGCATCGACCGGAATAGTCGGCGAAAAGGCGGGACGGGACATGGCAGGGCTCACTCAATTCACAATCGCTGCTGTTTTAGAGCATCGGATCGAAAAGTGGAGTCGCTTTCAGCTTATCCCCGCTACATCCGATCCACCAGCGGGCAGCCCGGCGATTTCGAAATCACTAGCCGCACGCTCTTGTCGGCATTGTAGTCGTAGCCATCGATGAACATCGTCTTCGTGCCAACCGAAGCCAGTCGCGCATCCGAAAGGCCGTAACGGCGGGCAAGCCGCACCGCCTGTTCCGGCGTGCATTCCGGCGGCGGCGGCGCGTCACGGAACGCGTCCCCCTGTCCGGGCGCGATCTCGTATCCGTCATAGACCGGCGGGGGTGGCGGAGGCGGCAGCCGTCGCTGCGGCGGGCACGTCACCACGCGGCCATCACCGGCATCGCACCATATGCCATCGGCCGCAGCCGGAAAGGCGGCAAAAGCAGCGAGGAAAAAGAGCCAGAACCTGTTCATGAGACACACCCGGAACCAAAGACATGACGTCAGTCTAAAGGTCAAACCTGAACGATCCGCGAAGGCCCGTCAGTCCGTGGCGGCCAGAAGCTTGGCGGCGGCAGCACGGGCTTCTTCGGTAATCTCGGCGCCCGCCAGCATGCGCGCGATTTCCTCGCGGCGATGGGATGGCTCCATCGGCGTCACGCGGGTCGCAATGCGGCTTGCGTCCCCTTCCACAGGCCCTTTGGCAATAAGCAGATGCGTCGCGGCGCGGGCAGCGACCTGCGGTGCGTGCGTGACCGACAACACCTGCACGGTGGCGGAAAGCCGCTTCAACCGCTGGCCGATGGCATCTGCCACCGCACCACCGACACCCGTGTCGATTTCATCGAAGACCAGCGTCGGCGCCGAGCCGCGATCGGCCAGCGCCACCTTGAGCGCCAGCAGGAAGCGTGAAAGTTCGCCGCCGGAGGCCACCTTCATGATCGGACCGGGACGCGTGCCGGGATTGGTCTGGACGTGGAATTCAACGAGGTCGATGCCTTCCGCC
This sequence comes from Allorhizobium borbori, assembly GCF_014196535.1. GTDB lineage: Bacteria > Pseudomonadota > Alphaproteobacteria > Rhizobiales > Rhizobiaceae > Ectorhizobium > Ectorhizobium borbori. The sequence goes on along the minus strand of NZ_JACIDU010000017.1, from coordinate 83,921 downwards.
CCGGCATTCTCGCCATCGGTAGAAACCGACACCATGAAGCGTGCGCGCTCCAGCTTCAACGCCGGCAATTCCGCCATCACGGCGGCGGAAAGCGCCTCGGCACCATGGTGGCGTTTTTCGGAAAGCGTGCGGGCGGCGGCCTGATAGGCGTCAGCCGCCACACCCACGGCCTTTTCCAGCAGCTTCAGCTTTTCCTCGCCGGCATCGAGATCGGCAAGATCGGACACCATCTTTTCGGCAAGCGCCGGCAGCGCCGTGACCGGCACGGAATATTTGCGGGCGGCGGCGCGAAGCGCAAACAGCCGCTCTTCGACACGCTCCAGTTCCTTGGGGTCGAATTCGGTGCGGCGCAGCGCCCGCTCCACTTCCATCTGGGCGTTGGACAGCGTGTCGAGCGCCTGATCGAGAAGCTGCACGGTTTCTTCCAGAAGACCCGGCGCCTCATGGCTCTTGCGCTCCAGCCTGCGCATCAGCGAGGCGATTTCCGGCACGGGCGAACCATTGCCGTTCAGAAATTCGCTGGCCTCGGCAATATCGGAGGCGACGCGCTCGATCTTCATCATCCGCGCGCGGGCTTCCGCCAATTCATCCTCTTCGCCATTGACGGGCGAGAGCGCTTCCAGCTCCTCGACGGAGGAACGGAGATAATCGGCCTCGCGGGCCGCAGCCTCCACCTTCTCGCGGTGTTTCTTCAGCGCCCGTTCCGCTTCGCGCCAGGAACGATAAAGACCGGAAAGCGCGGCCACGTCTTCACCCAGCCCAGCAAAGGCATCCAGAAGGGCGCGATGAGCATCGGTATCGGTCAGCGCCCGGTCGGCATGCTGGCCGTGGATTTCGACAAGGAACTGACCGGCCTGCCGCATGAGCTGTACGCCCACCGGCTGGTCGTTGATGAAGGCTTTGGTACGGCCATCGGCGGACTGAATGCGGCGGAAGATGAGGTCGCCGTCGTCATCGAGATCGTTCTCGCGCAGCACCTTGCGGGCCGGGTGGTCCATCGGCACGTCGAAGACCGCCGTCACCTGCCCCTTGTCCTCGCCATGGCGCACGAGGCCACCATCGCCGCGCCCGCCGAGCGCCAGCGAAAGACTGTCGAGAAGAATGGATTTGCCGGCCCCGGTTTCGCCGGTCAGCACGGAAAGGCCCTGCGAAAAGGCAAGATCCAGCCGGTCGATCAGAACGATGTCACGGATCGAAAGCTGGATCAGCATGGCCTATCCGTTATCAAGCGCCAACGAGCTTCTTGCCCGCTCTGGAAATCCAGGAGCCGGTGTTTTCGCGCGGCTCATGACCGGCACTCTTCAGCAGCTTGAAGGAATCTGCATACCACTGGCTGTCGGGATAGTTGCGGCCGAGAACGGCGGCGGCGGTCTGCGCCTCGTCGGTCAGGCCCATCGCGTAATAAGCCTCGGTCAGACGGGCCAGCGCCTCTTCCACCTGATTGGTGTTGTTGTACTGCTCCACCACGGCCCGGAAGCGCGAAATGGCCGCCAGATATTCCTTGCGCTCGAGATAGTAGCGGCCCACCTGCATTTCCTTGCCGGCGAGCTGGTCACGGGCAAAGCGGATCTTCGCCTGCGCATCATCGACATATTCGGAGTCCGGATAGTCGTTCACGACCTTCTGCATGGCGTCGATGGTCTTGCGGGCAGAACCCTGATCCTGCGTCACCGAGGCAATCTGGCGCGAATAGGCCAGACCGATCAGGTACTGCACATAGGCGCTGTCCTGCGAACGCGGATATTGCTGCAGATAGCGCTGGCCAGCGGCAACCGCCTCGTCCGAGCGACCCATGCGGTAATTGGTGAAGGTGGTCATGACCAGCGCCTTGCGCGACCATTCCGTAAACGGATACTGGCGGTCGACGGCAAGGAACTTGCGGCTGGCTTCCGGCATCTTGCCGGCCTTGATGTTGGCAAGGCCCTGATTGTAGAGCACATCCGGCGGATCGCTTTCCGGCACCAGCTTGGTGATGTCGATATCCTTGTCGGACTGGCAGCCGGCAAGACCCGCGCCCGCCCCGCCCAAGGCGAGCGTCAGCATGATCGCTCTCAGCGTCGTCTTCGTCATGCCGGAAATTGCATTGCTCATAGAACGGATCCCGTTTGCCGCGCCCTGCCCGTGCGCCACTTGATGACTGGCGTTTCTAGCCACAAAAGCAGCAGGAGGGCAACGCAATGATGGTGCAATTACGCATTTTTGTGGCAGACCGCCAATTTACTGCGCAAAATCTGTCGGTTGCGGCCCCACGACCCCCAAGAAAAAGCCCGCATGCCTGAGGCCTGCGGGCTTTCGAATCTCGATCTTTTCAGCCTCAGGCAGACCAGGGCGCAAAGCCCGGTGCATTGACAGCGACGAATTCGCGGGCGCGAACGCGCTGGCTGCGGGCTGGAGCCTCGACGACTTCATAAGCCGAAACGTCGGACAGAAGAGCCTTGAGCGCGATGGCGTTGACCTTGTGACCACCACGATACGAACGGTAACAGCCGATGAACTGCGCGCCGGCAAGCGCCAGATCGCCCACGGCATCAAGCGACTTGTGGCGAACGAATTCGTCCTCGTAGCGCAGGCCTTCGACATTCACGATGCTGTTGTCGTCGGAAATGACGACGGAATTTTCAAGCGAGGAACCGAGCGCATAGCCGGCAGCCCACAGGCGCTCCACATCGCGCATGAAACCGAAGGTGCGGGCACGGGAAAGCTCGTCCTTGAAGGTGGAAGCCGTCAGGTCCCCTTCCCACTTCTGCCGACCGATGGCCGGGCTGTCGAAATCGATCTCAACCTCGAAGCGGGTGCCGTCATAGGGGCGGAATTCAGCCCAGCTTGCGCCCTGCTCGATACGAACCGGCTTGATGACGCGGATATAGCGGCGCTTGACGCCCAGCGAGGTGATGCCAACCTGCTCGATGGCGTCGATGAACATGCGCGAGGAACCGTCCATGATCGGCATCTCGGCCGAATCAACCTCGACGGTAATGTTGTCGATGCCAAGCGCGTAGAGCGCGGCCATCACATGTTCGATGGTGGCAACGGACCGGGCCGGCGTGAAGCCGAGAACGGTGGAAAGGTCGGTGGCGCCAACCTGCGAGGACACGGCCTTGAGCTCGGTCACCGAACCATCGGCGTGGAGGCGATTGAAAACGATGCCCGAGCCGGCTTCAGCCGGATGAAACGTCAGCGTAACGGGAGCGCCGGAGTGAACGCCGATACCCGAAAGGGTAACGGATGTTGCAATCGTCGTTTGAAAACCCAGCAATCCCAGAGACATTCATTTCACCTTGCTTGCTTGGATCGCGAAACATCTCGTGTTCCGGCTCTCCATTTCCCCTCGCGCCCAACTGGCGCGGCATGCGCATCGAGTCATCTGCACGCATGTCATATCGTCTTCATACGTCTCGTCTCGACACAATCCAAATCACTGTTTCTTTCGCATTGTAACGAAATCATCACACTGGAAATAAAAGGCTTTTCAACCTTTCTCCAAGGCACTGAAACAAAAAGCCCGGACGTTTCCGCCCGGGCTCTTCAAAGGGTTCGGCGCTAAGGCCTCAGTTCGTCTGACGGCGCAGGAAGGCCGGGATTTCGAGCTGCTCATCCTCGCCCATGGAGGACTGCGGGATGGAGCGGCCCTGATCGTCGAGCTGGCCGCGACGCGGTGCATAAAGGCTCGCTTCGGCGGACAGCGGACGGCGCTGCTGGGCAACCGGCGCGGCGGCCGGAGCAGCCGCAGCGGCATGGTCTTCCTCATCGCGACGACCGAGCGAATTCGTGATCCGCTTCAGGAGACCCATCGGGCCACGCTCCTCAGTGTGAGCCGGAGCTGCGTGCGAGCGGTGTTCCATCTCGGCCTTCACGACCGGCGGAAAGTCTTCGACCTTCGGCATGCGAACCGGCTCGATCGTCTGACGGATCACCGGGGCGGCCTGCTCGGCCATGACCGGAGCCGGCTGGCTCATGACCGGGGGAACGCGCGGTGCGGCAACCGAAGCGGCCGGAGCGTGCATCTGGGTCTGCATCGGAGCGGGCTGCGGCGCCGGTGCCGGTGCAGCCGGTGCGGCTCCGAACAGGCGGCTCTGCGGACGGAATTCATCCTGAACCGGCTGCTGGGCAACCGGTTGCGGCGCCGGAGCGTAGGCGTTGTGCTGCTGGTGCGATACGGCCATCTGAAGCTCGCGCTCCATTTCGGCTTCCGCATTGCGGATCGTTTCGGCAACCGGATCGAAGGCCGGCTTCGGAGCCGGGGCAACGGGGGCGTGCTGAACCGGTGCGTGCTGCACGGGCGCCTGCATGACGGGGGCCGGAGCCGGAGCGGCTGCAACCGGGGCATGCTGCTGCGGAACGGCGGCCGACGGGCGAACCAGCGGCTTGGCAACGGCAGCCGGGCGAATGTCGGCGGTACGGACATCCTGCGGCTGGACCTGCGCACCACGGTCGATACCGGTGGCGACGACCGACACACGGATCAGACCTTCCAGCGCTTCGTCGAAAGTGGCGCCGAGAATGATGTTGGCATCCGGATCGACTTCTTCACGGATGCGAGTCGCGGCTTCGTCGACTTCGAACAGCGTCATGTCGCGGCCGCCGGTGATCGAGATCAGGAGGCCCTGGGCGCCCTTCATCGACGCATCGTCGAGCAGCGGGTTGGCAATCGCTGCTTCGGCAGCCTGCATGGCGCGGCCGGAACCGGAAGCCTCGCCGGTGCCCATCATCGCGCGGCCCATCTCGCGCATCACGGAGCGAACGTCCGCGAAGTCGAGGTTGATGAGGCCTTCCTTGACCATTAGGTCGGTGATGCAGGCAACGCCGGAATAGAGCACCTGGTCGGCCATGGCGAACGCGTCGGCGAAGGTGGTCTTGTCGTTGGCGATACGGAAGAGGTTCTGGTTCGGGATGACGATAAGCGTATCGACCGACTTCTGCAGTTCCTTGATGCCGGATTCGGCAAGGCGCATGCGGCGCTGGCCTTCGAAGTGGAACGGCTTGGTAACGACGCCGACCGTCAGGATGCCCTTGTTGCGGGCGGCCTGGGCCACGACCGGGGCCGCACCCGTGCCGGTGCCGCCGCCCATGCCGGCGGTGACGAAGCACATATGCGTACCGTTCAGGTGCTCGATGATCTCATCGATGCACTCTTCGGCGGCTGCACGGCCGACCTCGGGCTGCGAACCGGCGCCGAGACCCTGCGTGACATTGGCGCCGAGCTGGATGATGCGGTTGGCCTTGGTCATGGTCAGCGCCTGGGCATCGGTATTGGCGACGACGAAATCGACGCCTTCGAGACCTGCGGTGATCATGTTGTTGACGGCGTTGCCGCCACCGCCGCCCACACCGAACACGGTGATACGCGGCTTAAGCTCGGTAATGTCTGGCTTCTGCAGCTTGATGGTCATGCTCCGGTTCCTTTCCCCTTGGCCGCATCGCCATGCCGGCCAAATTCATTGCAACTGTTGACTTGAACTGCGCGCCGTCATGCGCGCGGCTCAGAAACTTTCCTTGATCCAACGCCCCACGCGGGCAATCCGTCCGCCGCCGATCAGCAGCGAGGAACCAACGTTGGCATAGGTTTCCATCTCCGCGACCTGCGGATAGATCATCAGGCCGACCGCCGTCGAAAAGGCCGGGCCCTTGGCCGCCGCCGGCAAGCCGGAAACCCCCATCGGGCGACCGATCCGCACATTGCGGGCGAGAATGCGCCGGGCTGTATCGGACAGACCTGTAAGCTGGCTTGCGCCGCCGGTCAGCACGACCCGTTTTCCGACGATCGGGCTGAAACCCGATTTCTGGATACGGTCACGGATCAGTTCCAGCGTTTCCTCGATGCGGGCGCGCACGATGCGCGTGACCAGCGAACGCGAGACCTGAATGGGCTGATCACGATCATCCTCACCGATCGGCGGAACGGAAACGACTTCGCGTTCGTCCGCACCGGTCGAAAGCGAGGAACCATGCACCACCTTGATACGCTCGGCATCCTCGATACGGGTTGAAAGACCGCGTGCCAGATCCATCGTCACATGGTTGCCGCCCAGGCTGATGGCGTCGGTGTGGACCAGACGGCCCTCGGCGAAAACGGAAATGGTCGTGGTGCCGCCGCCCATGTCGATGGCAGCGCAGCCAAGCTCGACCTCGTCGTCCACCAGTGCGGCAAGACCGCTTGCATAGGGTGTCGCGACAATGCCTTCGACGGAAAGATGCGCGCGATTGATCGCCAGCTCCAGGTTCTTCAGAGCCGCACGCTCGGAGGTCACGACATGCATGTCCACGCCCAGGAGATCGCCGAACATGCCCTGCGGATCGCGAATGCCGCGCTCGCCGTCCAGCGAGAAGCCGGTCGGCATGGAATGCAGCACGACGCGGTCCTGACGCAGCGACTGGAGACTTGCCGCCGTCAGCACCTTGCGCAGGTCGCTCTCGTCCACTTCCTGACCGCCGAGATCGATAGTCGCGGTGTAGATGTCGCTCGACAGGCGTCCTGCCGATACATTGACGATCAGGCTATCGACCGTCAGGCCCGCCATCCGCTCGGCCGCATCGACGGCAAGACGAATGACGCTTTCGACCGCATCGAGATCGGCGATGACACCGGACTTGATGCCCCGCGAGCGCTGGTGGCCGATGCCGATCACTTCGATCGTATGGGTGCGACCCGGCAGGATGTGACTCTCCTTGCAGGGTGTCAGACGGCCGATCATCGCCACGACCTTGGTCGAGCCGATGTCGAGCACCGAAACGATGTGTGTCCGCTTCGAGGAAAGCGGCTTGATGCGCGGCAGGCCGAGATGGTTGTGACCGAAAATGCTCATATCTTCTGCCCCGCTTTCTTCAGGGCCTTGTCGCGCGCGTCAACGGCAACCTGCCGCCGTTCCGTCGCACCCGGCGTCAACTGAATGGTCATGCGATCACTGAGTCTGAGGTCCACGGCGGCGATATCGCGCTCCAGAACCTTCTGCTGCGCTTCCAGACGGGCCAGACGGCCGAGCGCGTCATCGACGCCCTCTTCCGGCAGGCGAATGACAACGCCGTTGTCGAGATGCAGATCCCAGCGACGACCGGCAACGCGAACATAGGCTTTCACCCGCTCGCGCAGTTCCGGCCAGCCGGTGAACAGCGTTTCGAAGGTCACGGCGGCCTGCTCGGCATCGCGTCCCACGAACAGCGGCAGGCTGGCAAACTTGTTGTCGCGCAGCGGCGCAATCACGCTGCCACTCTTTTCGATCAGCGAAAGCTCCGTGCCGTGTTGCCAGATGGCATAGGCCTGACGCTCCTTCAGCTTCACCTCGATGGTGCCGGGGTAGACCTTGCGGATCTCCACATCGCTGATCCACGGCAGATCGAGCAGCTTCTTGCGGGCATCGACGATGTCGAGCGCCACGAGCGAGGTCGTGCCATCGAGACCGAGAAGCTGGAGAATGTCGATCTCGGATGTCTCGACATTACCGGACACCTTGACGTCTTCGATGGAGAAACCGGCCGCAGCCGTCACCGACTGCTCGACGACGGGCGCATGCCCGCCGACATAGACCCCATAGCCAGCCGTCGCACCGTAGAAGACGAGCGCGGCAATCGTGCCGGTATGATTCGGAATGGCGATGCGGCCAGCGACAAGGCTGGCGCAGAAACGGAAAGCGCGACGCAGCGGACGCGGCAGAACGCGCCGTTCGGCGTCGAGCGCGGGCATAGCGACCCGCTCGTCCAGCATCTTCCCGTTTCTACCCTTCAACGCTGACAAGACGCGTCCTCCACCATCCACCGGAGAAATTCACCAAAGGAAAGCCCTGCATGCAGCGCCATTTCCGGAACCAGAGACGTCGGGGTCATGCCCGGCTGGTTATTGAGTTCCAGCCAGATCACCTCCCCCTCTTCGGAGAAACGGTCGTCGAAACGGAAGTCGGAGCGGCTGACGCCACGGCACCCGAGAGCCTGATGAGCCTTCAGGGCCAAGGATTGTACTTTTTGGTAAATATTCGGTGAAATTTGTGCCGGAATGACATGCTTGGAGCCGCCCGGCGCATACTTGGATTCGTAATTGTAGAAGGCCAGCCCCTGCGGCAACACCTCGGTCACGCCCAGCGCTTTGTCACCCATCACGCCACAGGTCAGCTCGCGCCCATAGATATAGCGCTCAACCATGACGAGATCGCCATAGCGCCATTCGTCGCTGGTCAGGATCTGGGGCGGATGCGCCTGATCTTCCTTGACGATGACGACACCGAAGGACGAGCCCTCGCGCACCGGCTTGACGACATAAGGCGGCGCGATCGGATGCTCGCTGCCGAAATCGAAGCGGTTCATGATCTTGGCTTCCGCCACCGGAATACCGGAGGCGGCGGCAACGATCTTTGCCTGCCCCTTGTCCATGGCAAGCGCGGAAGCCAGCACACCGGAATGGGTGTAGGGAATTTCCAGATATTCGAGAATGCCCTGAATGGTGCCATCCTCGCCGAACGGACCGTGCAGCGCATTGAAAACGACATCGGGACGAAGCTCGGCCAGAACGGCGGCGACATCGCGCTCGACGTCGATGCGGGTAACGCGATAGCCCTCGGCTTCCAGCGCATCGGCGCATGCCTTGCCCGAAGCAAGGCTCACCGGCCGCTCCGAGGAAAATCCGCCCATCAGGACAGCTACATGCTTGCCGCTCATCACTTGACCCTCAATATGCCGCAGAACGCCGGCCGAGACCTAAAGACACCGGCGAAGAAGGGAATCGCCCACTCTCCGCCATTGACCCCATTCAAACGACATTAAGGTTAATGAAGCGTTTACTAACGTTAACCCTGGACCTGAGCGCCGGAAAAAAGCCCTCAAAAACCGAATCAAGTCACTCAATGGATTATCCACAAGAATCAGAGCCTTGGCGACAGATCAAGATTCTGATTCAAAACTTTAAGAAAAACAGAGCCCCCGTGGCATGGAGACCACGGGGGCTTCGTTAACACGAAACCGTAAACCGGTTGGTTCCGCCTCAGTCCTTCTCGCCCACGACCTTCCAGACGACTGCGCCGATGATGGCGCCGACGATCGGCGCGACCCAGAACAGCCAGAGCTGTTCGATGGCCCAGCCGCCGGCAAAGATCGCCTGCCCCGTGGAGCGCGCGGGATTGACCGACGTGTTCGTGACCGGGATCGAGATCAGGTGGATCAGCGTCAGGCCGAGACCGATGGCAATGGGTGCGAAACCCGCCGGCGCGCGGCCATGTGTGGAGCCGAGAATGATCAGCAGGAAGAAGGCCGTCAGCACGACTTCGATGACGAGCGCCGCCGTCAGCGAATAGCCACCCGGCGAATGTTCGCCGTAACCATTCGAGGCGAAGCCGCCAAGTTCGGCACCGGCCTTGCCGGTGGCGACGACGTAGAGCACGCCCGCGGCGGCAATCGCACCGAGAACCTGCGCAATGATGTAGGGCACGAGGCTCGATGCCGGGAAGCGCCCGGCAACGGTGAGGCCGACGGAAACCGCCGGGTTGAAATGGCCACCGGAAATACCGCCGACAGTATAAGCCATCGTCAGAACCGTGAGACCGAACGCGAAGGATACGCCGAGAAGGCCGATACCGACCTCAGGAAAAGCCGCAGCCAGAACCGCGCTGCCGCAGCCGCCGAACACAAGCCAGAAAGTGCCGAGAAATTCGGCGCCCAGTTTTTTGATCATGTCCCTCTCCTTTCCGCATCATCTTGCGGTAGTGAAGGTGGTTCGCGCCGTAGTCGGGCAAATCCCCGCCCGCAGCGACGCAACCACCACGATTGGGACTTATCGCGGCAAAGTTGAACCGAATATGAATATTTAAGCGCTGTGAAACATCCATAAATGGAAACGGGGGCCAGAGGCCCCCGCATATCGTTCAATTGAGACGGTTCTCACCGGCATTCTCAGTCCGTGACGGTCCCGAGGAACGGCTTGATTTCGCGACCGGGAATGAACTTGCCGATGCGTTTGATCTCCCATTCCAGCTTGACGCCGGAATGTTCGAACACGCGCTGGCGCACGCTCTCGCCGAGATATTCGAGGTCATAGGCCGAGGCATGACCGGTGTTGATCATGAAATTGCAATGCAGCGACGACATTTGTGCACCGCCGATCATCATGCCGCGGCAACCCGCCTCGTCGATCAGTTCCCAGGCCGAATGACCTTCCGGGTTCTTGAAGGTCGAACCGCCGGTCTTTTCCCGGATCGGCTGCACGGTTTCGCGGTGATGGCGCACGGCATCCATGTCGGCGCGGATTTTCGCCTTGTCTTCCGGGAAGCCTTCGAAGACCGCATGCGTGAAGATCAATCCTTCCGGCGGATGCGAATGCCGGTAGCTGTAAGCCATATCGGCGTTCTTCAGCACATGCCTGTTGCCCTTGCGGTCAACGGCATGGATCTCCACCACCCGTTCGGAAGTCTCGCCGCCATTCGCGCCGGCATTCATCGTCAGCGCGCCGCCGATGGAGCCAGGAATACCGTAATAGAAATGGAAGCCGCCAAGGGCATTGTCCATCGCAACCGCCGAAATCGTCTTGTCCGGGCAGATCGCGCCGGCCCGAATGCGGTTGTCGCCGATGAATTCGGCCTGACCGAACCCCTTGGCCGACAGACGCACCACGGCGCCGTTGATGCCGCCATCGCGCACCAACAGGTTGGAGCCGAGACCGATCACGGTCAGCGGCACCTCTTCGGGCAGCACCTTGAGGAAGGCGATGAGATCGTCTTCGTCATGGGGATGGAACAGGAGTTCCGCCATGCCCCCGGCCTGAAACCACGTCGCGCGATCCATCGGCGCATCCGTCGAGATCCGGCCCCGCAGTTCCTTCACGCCCTCACCCAGAGACGCCAGCAGTTTTTCCCCATCGACCTGTTTCATCAAGACTTTCCCGAATAGCTTTCCAATCCAACCGGCAGCGCCTGCGCCCACTGGGTAATGCTGCCAGCCCCCAAACAAACCACAAAGTCACCCGGCTTCGCAATGCCGGCAACCGATTCAGCCAGACCTTCCGGCGATGGCAGGAAGCGGGCATCGCGATGACCGGCCGCTTTCAGCGCCGAAACCAGCGATTCCGCGTCCGCACCCTCAATTCTGTCTTCACCGGCCGCATAAACGGGTGCGATAAAAATCACGTCTGCATCGTTGAAGCAGTGCGTGAACTCATCGAACAGGCTCGAAAGGCGCGAATAGCGATGCGGCTGATGCACCGCAATGATTCGGCCCTTGCACGCTTCGCGTGCGGCCTTGAGCACGGCCCGGATTTCAACCGGATGGTGTCCGTAATCGTCGAATACCTGCACGCCGTTCCATTCGCCCGTCAGCGTGAAGCGACGCTTGACGCCGCCGAAGGAGGCAAGCCCCCTGGCAATCGCCTCGCCATCGATGCCGAGACGATTGGCGACCGCAATTGCAGCCGTTGCGTTCGACACATTGTGACGGCCGGGCATCGGCAGCATCAGATCCTTGAAGAAGAACACCTTGCCGGTGCGACGGCGGCGGATTTCAACGTCGAAATAGGAGCGCGTACCTTCCATGCGCACATTCATGAAGCGCACATCGGCTTGCGGGTTCTCGCCATAAGTGATGACCTTGCGGTCTTCGATGCGTCCCACCAGCGCCTGCACTTCCGGATGATCGACGCACATAACACCGAAGCCGTAAAACGGTACGTTTTCCACGAACTGGCGGAACGCCGCGCGCACGGCATCGAACGTGCCGTAGTGATCGAGATGCTCCGGGTCGATATTGGTCACGACCGCCACTTCCGCCGGCAACTTGAGGAAGGTGCCGTCGGACTCGTCGGCCTCCACCACCATCCAGTCACCCGCGCCCATGCGGGCATTGGTGCCATAGGCATTGATGATGCCGCCATTGATGACGGTCGGGTCCAGCCCGCCAGCGACCAGGAGCGCCGCGACAAGCGAGGTCGTCGTCGTCTTGCCATGGGTGCCGCCGATGGCAATGGCGTTACGGAAACGCATCAGCTCGGCCAGCATTTCAGCGCGGCGCACGATGGGCAACGACTTCTCGCGAGCGGCGATCAGCTCCGGATTGTCCTTCTTGATCGCCGTCGAAACGACCACCACCTCGGCATCGCCAAGGTTTTCTGCCCTGTGGCCGACAAAGACGGGAATGCCCTTGTCGCGCAGGCGCTGCACATTGGCGCTGTCGGACTGGTCCGAGCCCTGAACGCGATGGCCGAGATTATGCAGAACCTCCGCGATACCGCTCATACCGATACCGCCAATGCCGATAAAATGTACGAGACCGATGGCTTGCGGCATCTTCATGGCCGTGCCCCCTTGTTGTTACGGTTTGTCTTGAATTGTTCGACCGTCTGCCCCGTGGCGATGGCCACGACGAGGTCCGCGAGTTCCGTGGTCGCCTCCGGCCGGCCTGCGAGCTTTGCTGAAGCCGCGGCAGCCGAAAGCCGTGCCGGTTCGTTCATGGCCGAGGTGATGATTTCGCAAAGGCGTTCGGGCGAGAGATCGGCCTGTTTGATGACCTCGGCCCCGCCGGTCTTCGCCAACGCGGCGGCATTCGCCGCCTGGTCATGATCGAGCGCATAGGGATAAGGCACGAGAACGGAAGGCCGCCCGATGGCCGACAATTCGGAAACGGTCGAGGCGCCGGAGCGTGAAATGACGAGATGGGCCGTCGCGATGCGGGCCGCCATATCGGTAAAGAACGGCGAGACCTCGGCCGGAATGCCCATCGACTTGTAGGCGGCGATCACCCCGTCCTTGTCTTCCGCCCGTGCCTGCTGCGTCACGCGAAGACGTGCCTTGAGATCGGCCGGCAGAAGCGCGATGGCTGCGGGAATGGCATTGGAAAAGAACTGCGCGCCCTGGCTGCCGCCGAACACGACGAGATGAAACGGCTCGCCCGGCCTCGAAGGTGTATAGGGTTCGAGCGATGCCTCAATGACGGCGGGGCGCACCGGATTGCCGGTGGTCACGGTCTTCGTGGCAAAGGTGCCGCCCGTTTCCGGCAGAAAGCCACCGGCAATAGCCTTCACGCGCGGCGCCAGCGCCTTGTTCGCCCGGCCCATCACGGCATTCTGCTCGTGAATGATGCTCGCGATGTTGAAGCGCACGGCAGACATCAGCGGCGGCACGGTCGGGTATCCGCCAAAGCCAACGATGGCGGCAGGCCGATACTTGCTCAGGATGCGGCGCGCCGTCGTCAACCCACGCCACAGGGTCCACGCGGTCTTTGCCACGGCAATCGGATTTTTCGAGGCAAGCGTTGCCGAAGGAACGATATGGATTTCCTCCGCCGGAAACTTGCCGGCATAACGTTCGGCGCGGCTGTCGGTCACGAGATGCACGGCATAGCCGCGCGCCTTCAGTTCGTGCGCCAGCGCCTCTGCCGGAAACAGGTGGCCGCCGGTGCCACCGGCGGCGAGAAAGATCAGCTTGTCAGCCATGAAGGTCCTATTCTGCGGGCAGCCCTTGCGTCGAACGGAACAGGCTGCGTTCCTGCGCGCGCTTTTCCGGACGATGACGGGTCAGCGCCAGCAGGAAGCCCGCCGTCACGCAGATCGCGATCATCGACGAACCGCCGTAGGAAATGAGCGGCAGCGTCATGCCCTTGGCGGGCAGAAGCTCCAGGTTCACGCCGACATTGATGAAGGATTGCAGGCCGAGCAGAAGCACGAGGCCGGCAACGGAGAAACGGTTGAAATCGTCGCGTTCGCGGAAGGCATGGTTCAGACCGCGCAGCACGATGAAGGCAAAGATTGCCACCAGCGCCATGCAGAACAGGATGCCGAACTCCTCGGCCGCGACGGAGAACACGAAGTCGGTGTGACCGTCCGGGATGATGCGCTTGACGATGCCTTCACCCGGCCCCTGCCCGAACCAGTCGCCGCGAATGATCGCCTCGCGCGCCGTATCTACCTGGAACGTATCGCCTTCCCCGGTCAGGAATCGGTCGATACGACCGGCAACGTGCGGCAACGCGAAATAGGCTGCGCATAGGCCGCCGACACCAAGCCCGCCGAGAAGAACGATCCAGAACCACGGCAGGCCGGCCATGAAGAACATGCCGCCCCATACCGCGCTGGTCAGGATAGTCTGGCCAAGGTCGGGCTGCGAAACCAGCAGCACGACCACGATGCCGTAAAGCAGCATCGCGAAGAAATTGCCGGGAATATCCGGCTGACGGGAGTTTTCCGAAAACAGCCAGGCGCAGACGATGACGAAGGCCGGCTTCATGAATTCCGACGGCTGGATGGAAAGCGATCCGAAATTGACCCAGCGCCGCGCACCCTTCACCTCGATGCCGAAAAACAGCGCGAAGACCATGAGCAGCACGGAGACGATCAGCAGGATCATCGCCACGCGCCGCACCTGCCGGGGCGTGAGAAACGACAGGCCAACCATCACCGCAATCGAGGGAACGAGAAACATTGCGTGGCGCGTCACGAAATGGAAGCTGTCGAGACCAATGCGCTCGGCCACAGGCGGCGAAGCGGCGAAAGACAGCATGAAGCCGATGCCGAGCAGCAGAATGAACGCCGCCAGGAAATAACGGTCGATGGTCCAGAACCAATCGGCCAGCACGCCACGTTCCGCTCTGCTTACCATGTCACTTCGTCCCCGCGTTCGGTTCCACCAGCATGGTCACGCCTTCGATGTCCGCCACATGCGAAACGAAGGCATCGCCTCTTACCTCAAAGTTCTTGTACTGATCGAAGCTTGCGCAAGCCGGGGACAGCATCACGACCGCCTCCCCGCCCTTCGCCGCGGCATCCGCCGCCGCATGGGCAACGGCCAACGCCAGCGTGCCGGAAATTTCGAACGGCACTGCCTCTCCCAGCGTTGCCGCAAATTCCGGAGCCGCCTCGCCGATCAGATAGGCCTTGGCGATGCGAGGAAAGAGCGGCGCGAGCGAGGTTATGCCGCCCGCCTTCGGTAGACCACCGGCAATCCAGTAGATGTTTTCGTAGCTCGAAAGCGCCGGCGCGGAGGCATCCGCATTGGTCGCCTTGGAATCGTTCACGAACAGCACATTACCCTTGCGGCCCACCGGCTGCATGCGGTGCTTGAGACCGGGGAAAGAGGAAAGCCCCGCCCGGATTTCCTCGCGGCTCACGCCGACGGCAAGGCAGGCGGCGATCGCGGCGCAGGCGTTCTGCGCATTATGGCCGCCGCGCAGCGTCGTAATACCATCGAGATCGGCCAGAAGCGTCACTGCCCCCTGATGCGCCTCCATGATCTTCATGCCATCGGCATAAAGACCCTCGGCCACCGGCTGACGGCGCGAAATCCGCACCACCTTGACGCCTGCCCGCTCCACACGGTCGGCAATCAGCGCGCAGAACGTGTCGTCAACACCGACAATGCCGGTGTCCGAACCGGCGATCAGCCGCTCCTTGATGTCGGCATAGTGCTGCATCGTGCCGTGACGATCGAGATGGTCGGGCGTCAGGTTGAGCAGGATGCCCGCAGACGGGTTCAGCGTCGGCGCCAGATCGATCTGGTAGGACGAGCATTCAACCACGTAGAACCGGCCAGCCTTCTGCGGATCAAGCGTCAGCACGGCCGTGCCGATATTGCCGCCAAGCTGGGTATCACGCCCGCTTGATGTCAGGATATGGGCAATCAAGGCCGTGGTGGTCGATTTGCCGTTGGTGCCGGTAATGGCAATGAACGGGCAATCCGGCGCATGTGCCCGGCGTTCGCGCACGAAAAGTTCGACGTCACCGATGACTTCGACACCCGCAGCCCGCGCCAGATCGACAGACCAGTGCGGCTTCGGATGGGTGAGCGGCACACCGGGTGAGAGTACGAGAGCAGCAAAGCCGCTCCAGTCGAGCGTCCTGAGATCGGCGGTCTTCAACCCTTCAGCCGCAGCCTTCGCCACGCTTTGCGGATTGTCGTCATAGACGACCGCATCCGCACCGCCGGCAACAAGCGCCTTGGCCGTGGCGAGGCCGGAGCCGCCGAGCCCGAAAAGCGCTACCTTCCTGTCCTTGAAGACCGAAACCGGGATCATCGCCTGTTACCTGAGCTTGAGGGTTGAGAGGCCGACGAGGGCGAGCACGACGGCGATGATCCAGAAGCGGATCACGACCTGGCTCTCGGTCCAGCCCTTCTTTTCGAAATGGTGGTGAATGGGCGCCATGAGGAACACGCGGCGGCCGGTGCGCTTGAACCAGAACACCTGGATGATGACCGACAGCGTTTCCATGACGAACAGGCCGCCGACGATGACCATGACGATCTCGTGCTTGGTGGCGACGGCAATGGAACCGATCAGGCCGCCGAGCGCCAGCGACCCGGTATCGCCCATGAAGATGGCGGCCGGCGGCGCGTTGAACCACAGGAAGCCGAGCCCCGCCCCGATCACCGCCCCAACGATGACGGCAAGTTCACCCGTGCCGGGCACGAAGTTGATCTGCAGGTAATTCGCGAAGATGGCGTTACCGGCGACATAGGCAATGACGCCGAAGGTGGCGCAGGCAATCATCACCGGCACGATGGCCAGACCGTCCAGACCGTCCGTCAGGTTCACCGCATTGCCCGCACCGACGATGACGAAGGCGCCGAACAGCACGAAGAAATAGCTGAGATTGAGCATCAGTTCCTTGAAGAACGGAAAGCTGACGGACGTGCCGATGATGGAGCCGGGCGGCGTGGTGGCAATGGCATGGCGCATCATGAAGAACACGGCAATCGCCGCGATCACGGCCTCGATGCCAAGGCGGGCGCGGCCCGAAAAGCCCTTGTCAGACTGCTTGGTGACCTTGAGGTAATCGTCGTAGAAGCCGATGGCCCCGAAGCCCAGCGTCACGAGCAGCGTCGCGACCACATAGGTGTTCGACAGATCGGCCCACAGAAGCGAACCGGCGACGATGCCGGCAAGGATCATCAGCCCGCCCATGGTGGGCGTGCCGGCCTTCTTGAAATGCGTCTGCGGTCCGTCGGCACGGATCGGCTGACCCTTGCCCTGACGCACGCGCAGCGAATTGATCATTGCCGGGCCGAACAGAAAGACGATAGTCGCCGAGGTGGCCAGCGCCGCGCCGGTGCGGAAGGTAATGTAGCGGAACAGGTTGAAGGCCTGAAAATGATCCGCAAGTTGCACGAGCCAAAGCAGCATTTCTGTCTTTCCCCGAAGACGTGACTTAAAAACCGGCCTGCGTGTCGGCCAGCGGCGGGAACTTGTCAAGCAAGGCGGCGACAATCTTGCCGAAACCAAGCCCCAGAGACGACTTGACCATCACCGCATCGCCCGGAACGACGGCCTGGGCGGCAAAAGCGGCAAGATCCTCGGTCTTTTCGCGATATTCGACGGTCACGCTTTCCGGCAGTGCATCACGGAGATGCACCATGGCCGGACCGGCCAGCCAAACATGGGTGATTCCCGCCGAAAGCAGCGGTCCGGCGAGATCGGCATGCACGGCGTCAGAATGGACACCCATTTCCAGCATGTCGCCCAGAACGGCAATGCGCCGGCCCTCGCCCGAAGTCCGCGCCGCCGCCAGCACGGCAATGGCCGCGCGCATGGAGGCCGGGTTCGCATTGTAACTTTCATCGATCAGCGTGAAGGTGCCGCTGCCGATCTGCAGAGTGTGACGCTGGCCACGGCCCTTGACGCCGCCGAAGCTCGCCAGCGCCTCGATGGCCTCGACCAGATCGGCATCGGCCAGTTGCGCGGCGCCCAGTGCTGCGACGGCATTTTCCGCAATGTGAAGACCGGGCGCACCGACTTCCGCCACGAAGCGTTCGACGCCCGCGACGAAGGTAAAGCGGGACCCTTCCGCCCAGCCCTCGAAATCCTCGACGCGATAATGGGCATGCACGTTCTGCCCGAACGAGAAGATGCGGGTGACGCCAGCCGACCTTGCCGCCGCCTCAAGCAGACCGAATTCGGCATTGTCCTGATTGATTAGTGCCGCACCACCCGGCAGGAGCCCCTCGAAAATCTCGGCCTTGGCGAGCGCGATTTCCTCGACGCTTGAGAAATTGCCAAGGTGGGCCGGCGCAATCGTGGTGATGATCGCGATATGCGGCTCCACCATCTTCACCAGCGGTCGGATTTCTCCGGGATGGTTCATGCCGATCTCGAACACGCCATAACGCGCCGTGACAGGCATGCGCGCCAGCGTCAGCGGCACGCCCCAGTGATTGTTGAAGGAGGCGACGGCGGCATGCACCTCGCCCGAAGGCGCCAGCAGCGTGCGCAGCATTTCCTTGGTGGTCGTCTTGCCGACCGAACCAGTTACGGCCAGGATTGTCGCATCGCTGCGTTCGCGCGCGGCAATGCCCAGCAATTCCAGCGCGTGCAGAACATCGTGCACGACGATCTTCGGGCAGGTCAGGCGTCCAAGCGCGGGCAGCTTGCCTTCGGAAACGACGATCAGCGAAGCGCCATTGGCCATAGCCAGGCCGGCATAGTCATGACCGTCAACCCGGTCGCCCTTGATCGCGAAGAAGGCATCGCCCGGCTTCACTGAACGGCTGTCGATGGAAATGCCGGTGATGCCTTCGGGCAAGGTGCCGAGCGGGCGTCCGGCGACGGCCTTGACGAGATCGGCGGATGTCCAGAGCAAATCCATCAGGAACCCTCCTCCAGGGCAGTCAGCACTTCGGCATGGTCGGAGAAAGGCAGGACCGTCGCGCCGACGATCTGGCCTTCCTCGTGCCCCTTGCCGGCAACGATCAGCGTGTCACCGCCTTGCAGAAGCGCCACCGCATGGCGGATCGCGGCGCGGCGGTCGGCGATTTCGGTGGCGCCGGGTGCGGCGGCCATGATTTCGGAACGGATGGTTTCCGGCACTTCCGAACGCGGGTTGTCGTCGGTGACGATGACGATATCGGCGAACTTCGTGGCGATTTCACCCATGATCGGGCGCTTGCCCTTGTCGCGATCGCCGCCGCAGCCGAACACAACGACGATGCGGCCGGACGTGAAGGGACGCACGGACGCCAGCACATTGGCTAGCGCATCAGGCTTGTGGGCGTAGTCGACATAGGTCAACGCGCCGTTCTTTGCCTTGCCGACGAGTTCGAGACGGCCGGGCGCACCCTTCAGCTTGCCGAGTGCCTCGAAGGCAACGGCCGGCTTGACGCCGGTGGAAATGGCAAAGCCTGCGGCCACCAGCGCATTGGAAATCTGGAAATCGCCGGCCAGCGGCACGCGCACCTCATAGATTTCACCGGCATGATGCACCTCGGCAATCTGCGCATCACGCAGGTGCTCGACCCGCTTCACAGTGATGAATGTGCCGGCACGGCCAACGGTGCGGACATCCTGTCCCGCATCCCGTGCGGCGGCGGCGGCCTTCGCGGACCATTCGTCATCGGCGAAAATGATGGCGGGCGAGTCCTTCGGCAGAAGATCGAAAAGCCGCATCTTGGCAGCGAAATAGTCCTCGACGGTCGGGTGGTAATCCATGTGATCACGGCCGAGATTGGTGAAGCCTGCGGCGGCAAGCGTCACACCGTCGAGGCGGGACTGGTCGAGGCCATGGCTTGAGGCTTCCATCGCCGCATGGGTCACGCCCTCGCCCGCAAGTTCCGCCAGAAGCTTCATCAGCGAAACCGGGTCGGGCGTGGTCAACGAACCGTAATCGTCACGGCCCGGCGCAATCACACCGGTGGTGCCGATCTGCGCGGCTTTCAGACCGGCATGAGCCCAGATCTGGCGGGTGAAGGACACGACGGAGGTCTTGCCGGCGGTGCCGGTTACGGCCACCATAACCTCAGGTTGCACACCGAAGAAGCGGGCGGCGGCGAGCGCCAGAAAGCGGCGCGGATTTTCACAAACGAGAACCGGGACGGATACGCCTTCGACGGGATGGCCGGAGACGACGGCAGCCGCACCGTTGGCAACTGCATCGGCCACGAAAGCCGAACCATCAGCCTTGACACCCGCGAGCGCCACGAAGAGATCACCGGGACCGATCTTGCGGCTGTCGGCGGAAATGCCGGAAATTCCAACCTCGCCTGACGCCCCTTTGAGGGCTTCCGCAACTTGCCGGTCGATGTCTCCGGCCAGATCCCGCAGCTTCATCTCTTTGCTTTTCTTTCGTTCAAAACCCGGTGTCCTTCACGCTCGTGTGAATCACCTTGCCCTTCTTGATACTATCAATAAGACTGCAACAAGGCAGTCCCGCCCTCGCCAAACTTCGGCTCGACACCGAGCACAGCGGCAGAACGGCGAATGATTTCGCCCGCCATCGGCGCAGCCGACGTGCCGGCGAGCGCCGCGCCATTACCCTTGTCGGTCTTAGGTTCATCGATGAAGGTCAGCACGACATATTGCGGATTTTCCATCGGAAAGGCCGCAAGAAAGGCGTTGAAGTTCTTGTCATGCGAGTATCGACCGTTGACCACCTTGTCGGCCGTACCGGTCTTGCCGCCCACATTGAAGCCTTCCACGCGGGCATTGCGGCCCGAACCGTTGACGCCGTTCCACTCGAACAGGAAGCGCATGTCCTTGCTGGTCGACGGCTTGATGACGTCGACCGCCACCTTGTCCGCTTCCTCGCGAGTGCGCGGCAGAAAGGTCGGCTGGATCAGCTTGCCGCCATTGACCAGGGCCGCACCGGCGACAGCCGTCTGCAGCGGCGTGGTGGAGACGCCGTGACCGAAGGAAATGGTGATCGAGTTGATCTTCTTCCATACGCGCGGCTGGCTGGGCGTGGCCACTTCCGGCAGTTCGGTGTGCATGCGCTTGGTCAGGCCAAGCCGCTCGAGGAACTCCTTGTGGCCTTCCGTGCCAACCGTGTCGGCGATCTTTGCCGTACCGATGTTGGAGGAATACTGGAAGATCTCGGGAACGGTCAGGAACCGCCCCTTGCCGTGGAAATCCTTGATGGTGAAGCCGCCAATGCGGATCGGCGCGCGTGCATCGAAACTGTCGGAAAGCTTCACCTTGCCGGAATCGAGACCCATGGCCAGCGTGAAGGACTTGAAAGTGGAGCCCATTTCGAACGTCCCGTTCGAAACGCGGTTCAGCCAGCCCTCTTCCTTGCCTTCGGTCGGGTTGTTCGGGTCGAAATCCGGCAGTGAGGCCATGGCGAGAATTTCACCGGTGTGGACATCGAGAACGACGGCGCCAGCGCCAAGCGATTCATATTTCGCCATGGCGTTGACCAGCACATCGCGCAGGATCGACTGGACGCGCAGATCGATGGAAAGGTGCATCGGCTCCAGCGGCGCGTCGCTGGTCATGCCCAACGCCGTCAGGTCCGCCAGACCCTGATTGTCCATGAAGCGCTCCATGCCGGCAGCGCCCCGGTTATCGATGTTGACGAAGCCGAGAATATGCGCAGCGGTCGAGCCGCCCGGATAGAAGCGGCGCTTTTCCGGACGAAAGCCGATGCCGGGAATGCCGAGCGCCAGAATCTGGCTCTGCTGCTTCGGCGTCAACTGACGACGCAGCCACTGGAAACGGGAATTCTTCATGGAAAGGCGCTTGTAGGTGCCCTTCACGTCGAGATCGGTCAGAACCGTTGCCAGCTTTTCGACGGCTTCATCGGCGTCAACGATCTTGTGCGGTTCGGCAAACAGCGAAACAGTACGGATATCGGTGGCCAGAAGTTCGCCGTTACGATCGAGCAGGTCGGGACGCGAGGCCATCAGCCGGTCTGCGGGCATGATGGAGGACACGGTTTCCGGCGAGGTCAGGCCGTACTGGACAAGGCGCCCACCGACGAGGGCATAGACACCGACAAAGGCCAGCATCATCAGGCCGACGCGGTTTTTCGCCTGCTTTGCCTTCTTCTTGGCGGCCCCCTGAAACGCCGCCGGGCGCTTCGCACCGCCTGCAGCGAAGTGAGCCTGACTCTTCACGACCATGATGCGGGAGAGGAAAGACATCAGCGGTTCACCGATCCAGTTGTCATCGTGTCGGGCCGAATGGCGGGAATGGCGATGCCGCCAATTACCGTGCCGAAAACCGAACCCGTCTTGTTGCCGGTGGCATCCACGCCGGCGGACGCTTCCGTCTGCGGGGCCTGTGCACGGTACATCGGCAGTTCCGAAGGCCGGGCAAGCTGCGTCGGCTGCGTCGGCGCAAGCTTCAGTTCGCCATTATATGACTCGACAAGCTTGCGCAGACGGTTCGGCTGGGAGAGCAGCGCCCAGTCGGCCTTGAGAAGGTCGATCGTGTCATGCTCCAGCTTGATCTCGGCTTCGAGACGCCGCACTTCCTGCAGTTTCTCATCGGCCCGGTGCTTGATCTGATAGGTAATGGTGGCTGCCACCACCATCATCGCGATCAGGAGAAGGTCGAAAGCCCTGAACATATCAACCTCCAAGCCGTGCGATATCGGCCAGTAACGGCAGATCGAAAATGGAATGGTCTGCCTTGCCCGCCGGCTCGGCCGTGCGCAGCGCCGCCCGCAGCTTGGCGGAACGGGCGCGCGGATTTTCCTCGGCCTCTGCCTCGCCCGCCGTCACCACCTGACGGGTCAGCATGTCGAAATAAGCCGGTTGCGCGAAAGCCGCCGGCATGTGCCGCGAGCCAGACGCCTTGCCGGAGCGGGCCGCGAAGAACTTCTTGACGATGCGATCTTCCAGCGAATGAAAGGTGACGACCACCAGCCGCCCGCCGGGCTTCAACGCGCGCTCGGCGGCAAACAGCGCCGAGGCCAGTTCACCCAGCTCGTCGTTGACGAAGATGCGCAGCGCCTGGAAAACGCGCGTCGCCGGATGGATACGGTCCTTTGCCTTGCGCGGCGTGACGGTCTCGATGAGACCGGCCAGATCGCGCGTCGTGCGGAACGGTTCTTCAGCGCGGCGCTTTTCGATGGCGCGCGCGATGCGGCCCGACTGGCTCTCTTCACCGAGAAACCCGAAGATACGGATGAGATCGCCCACCTTCGCCCGGTTCACCACATCGGCAGCGGACACGCCATCGGCGGACATACGCATGTCGAGCGGGCCATTTTTCTGGAAGGAGAAGCCGCGTTCAGCCTCATCGATCTGCATGGAGGAAACGCCGATATCGAGAACCACGCCATCGAGCCCACCGGACGGCGCGTATTCATCGAGACGCGAAAAGCGGGTGTGGATGAGTTGGAGGCGGCCACCGCTTGCCTCGACCAGCACCTGCCCGCCGGCAATGGCGGTCGGGTCACGGTCGAGTGCGATGACGTTTGCACCCGCGTCGAGAATGGCGGAGGTATAGCCGCCCGCGCCAAAGGTGCCATCAAGAATGGTGTCGCCTGCCTTGGGCGCCAGCGCCGCAAGAACTTCAGCGAGAAGGACCGGAATGTGACGAACCGGTCCGCCACCGGCCAGGGAGTTGTCCTCGCCAGAATTCGACGTCATTCCGATCCCTCTTCGCTCTATGCCTGAAGGCAACGGCGAGATGCGGAGCGCGTCCTGCCGATACCCTACCCCGAACGCGGGCCCGAAAAGCCCCGCTCCGATCTGGCTGTCGCCTGCGCCTCGTGAAACGCCTGCGGCTGCCACAACTGAAAATGATCCGCCCGGCCAACGAAGGTCACTTCTTCGGTGATCCCGGTGAAGGCGCGGATGAAGTCCGTCACCATCAACCGCCCTTCCGGGTCGAGCTTCATGAAGACGCCGCCGCCATGAACGAGCAGCGACATCCGGTTTGCTTCCGGCGAAAACGGATCCATGCCCGCCAACTGCCGTTCGTAGCGCTCCAGAAGGTCCGGACCACCACAACTGATTGCCGGAAAGATGAAATCCTGGAGACAGTAAAGCTCCCGGATATCCCGGCTTGCGAGCACAGCACGGAAGGTCGCCGGCACGGAAACCCGCCCCTTGGCATCTATCCGGTTGGTCGCATGCGACAGGAAGCGGTCCATGACTCGGTACTGACGTCTCCCTCATGCGGCCAGCAAAAAACAACGGCCGCGAACGCAAAACACCACCCCGCCGCAAAACGCAAAACGTCTTGCCAGCCCCCCGAAGGTACTCACGCTTTTCCTGCAATGAGCGGGCAACAAATGGCCCGTAGGTGATGTTGATTTGGGATACCATGGGACAATATGGGCGTCAATGGGAAGAGACGGCACGACGCACCGCCCCCGATCAAATCTTTATAAGCTGTTAAGTTTAACGAATGGTTATGATGGCCCGCGCACGGGCACCTTCCCGGCCCCATGAAGCGGGAAGAAAACCATTGTTTTCCAATGCCTTGAAAAACAAAGCCCGCGAAGCGCGGGCCTCGCCGGGCATGACCCGGGATTTTTTTGCCAGTCGGCCTGTAAGCCGGGTTCTGTATGGCCCCGGAACCCCTTGCGGGGTGCCGGAACGTGGCAGCCATTCATCTGGGACGCCGCTCGCGCGTCGCCTCTCGCAACCCACCCGGACAACGGGCCCGGAAACAGGCCTGTGACGTGCTTGCGCACGCCCCGTGTCGTCCCTATTCGGTCTTGCTCCCGGTGGGGTTTACCATGCCGTCCCCGTTGCCGGGTCCGCGGTGGGCTCTTACCCCACCCTTTCACCCTTACGCCGCGAATGTGCCCCAGGCGGGCACGTCGGCGCGGTCTACTCTCTGTGGCACTTTCCCTGGGGTCGCCCCCGCCGGACGTTATCCGGCACCGTGTTTCCGTGGAGCCCGGACTTTCCTCACCTCACCGCCTTTCGGCATTGGTGAAGCGCGGCTGCCCGGCCGACTGGCAGGCGCGTGATAACCGGGAACGGGAACAAACGCCACCGAAATGTTCAGCTTCGGCCGCTCAAAGAAAATCGGGAGCGAAATCCGTGGCGTAGGCGGGATCGTTGATTCGACCTTCGAGGAGAAGCGACGCCCCCAGACGACCGATCTCGTCCGAGCTTTTCGCCGCTGCGCCGCAGCCGCCCGCAAGCACGGCAAGCCGCTCGGAGCCCGGCGCAAAACCGATAGCCGGATAGCCCGATGGCGTGAACGACGTAACGCAGGCTGCCATGGTCGGTTCGGGTGCCTTCAGCCCCGGCACCAGAGCACGGATGGCGATTTCCAGATGGTCGCGCGTCGAGGCGCGGCCGCCGCTGCGGAACCATGCGCGGATTTCCGGCTCGCTCGGCAGCGCGTAGTCGTCCGGATCGCCGCCGATCTTCAGATAGGTCTTGCCATCCGGATAGGTCACGGGCGGCAGGAAATAGAACTCCTTCGACTGCTCTTCCGGCTTGAAGATCAGCGAGGGCATGGCCGCAAAGCGCGCCTGTTCGTCCGCGTCCAGTTCTAAGAAGGCGACCGTGCGGGCAAAGACCTGAAGCGCCAGCGGTTTCGGCAACAGGTTGCGATTGATGGTGAAGCCACCCGCCGCAACGATCACCTTCTCGGCCCGGTAAACCTGTCCTTCGTCGGTATGGACGCTCACGTCGCCGTTTTCCTCGCGGATGGCCGACACGGTTTCGGGAATGATCGCAGCCCCGTGGCGGGCCGCCAGATAGGCCTGCGCCTGCACCAGTCGCCGCGGGTTGATATGGCCGGCGCCGGCGCGTTCATGCACGCCGTCATAGCCTTCGGGAAAGTGGAAGAAGGGGAATGTCTGTGCCAGACCGTCAGCATCGAGACGCACCGGATCAGCGCCGGCCTTCATCCCCGCCTCGGCCACCTTGTCGGCGTAGCCTTCGCCGTAACCGGTCGGCGAACCGACGAGAAGACAGCCGGTTTCGTGGTAGAACTGCACGCCGCTCTCGCGGGTGATCTCGCCATAGCGGGCAATGGAACGGTTGGCGAGCAGCGCCCAGTCCGGATCGGGGTCGATGGTGCGGGTAATGCGGGCTTCGTCGTAATGGCTGGCAAAGACGCCGGTATGGTTGGCTGCATCAACCGGTTCACCCGGCCCGATCAGCGCCACACCATCCGTCTGCATCGCGAGATGGCGCGCGGCGGCAGCCCCCATCATACCCCGACCGACGACAATATATTTGAAACGGCTCATTCCCGACGTTCCCCTGCCCTTGCATTCCGTCCCGGTATATCGAGCCTCGCCGCCAGAAAAAAGCCTGCTTAGGCCACGGCCAGACGCGGCTGGGACACCAGCAGCCGGTGCAGCGTGTCGATAGTCGACATGTCCGCGATCCCATCCACCCGCTCAGGGCGGAAATGCCGCTGGAACGCCTCGACGACACCCTCGGTCCTGGCGCAATAGTCACCGGTAATCTCGATGCCGTAACCGTAAAAGGCCAACATGGATTGCAGCGCCTCCACCGGCTGACCGCCATCGCCGCGCTGGAAGAAGCGCCCGCCGGTGATCGGCGTCGGCTCGACCCAGTGGCCGACACCGGCCGCGGCCAGACGCGCCCACGGGAAATTCTCGCCGGGATCGGCCTTGCGCACCGGCGCTACATCCGAATGGCCAAGCACGCGTTCCGCCGGGATATACCAGCGCGTCGCACAATCCTTGCAGAGATCGATCACCGCCTCGATCTGCGCATCCGTGAAATCCGGCAGGCCGGCGGGATGACCGGCATTGGCAATCTCGATACCGATGGAGCGTGAGTTGATGTCCTCCTCGCCTCCCCAGGCGCTCTTGCCCGCATGCCAGGCCCGCAGCCGCTCCGGCACGAGTTGCAGCACACGGCCGTCCTGATGGATGAAGTAGTGACAGGACACCTGACTTTCCGGGTTGCACAGCCAGCTTACTGCCTGCTCGTCATCGGACATGCCGGTGTAGTGCAGCAGGATCATGTCAGGATCGCGTCCCTCCTTGCGCTCGCCAAAGTTCGGCGACGGCTGCACGAGGGCGCGGGAATAATCGGCGGTGAAGGACGTCATGCGGCGCGGCGTTCTTTCTCGATGGCTTCATAGGCCGCGTTCAACGCGGCCATGCGCTCATGGGCGACGGCGTGGAATTCCGACGGCACGCCACGGGCTATCAGCCGGTCGGGGTGATGCTCGGAAACGAGGCTGCGATATTTGCGGCGGATTTCCGGAAAATCGTCGGAAGGCGAAACGCCAAGCACCGCATAGGGATTCACCCCGTCGGTATGCACATGCCGCGCCCTGACGCGCTCGAAGCCGGCTTCATCGAATCCGAAGATTTCACCGATCCGCTCCAGATAGTGCATTTCGCCTTCATGAATCAGACCATCGGCCTTGGCGATATGGAACAGGCCGTCCAGCACATCCTCGAGCATCTGGCACGGGCCACCCGTGCAGGTCCGGCACAGCTTCGCCATCTGCGTCGCATAGGCCTCGATGCCCGCAACGTCCTGCTTGGCAAGATTATAGAGCCGCGCGACATGCGCCGCTTCACTCTCGGGAAATTCGAACACCTGCCGGAACGCATCCACCTCGGCGCGGCTGACGACACCATCCGCCTTGGCGATCTTGGCCGACAATGCAATCATCGCCACGGAAAATGCCACCTTCTTCCGCGTTTCCGGATCGCCCTCGAACACCGTCCGCACCGCCTCGACGACGCGAGTGAGTACGCTGCCGGCGGTTTCACCCACGGCGCTCAGCACTTTTTCGAGAAAGGTCGTCAATTGCCCGCGGGCCTGATCAAATAACATGCTGCCAGATTGACCAAATTCGTCGCGGAAAAGCAACAAAAAGCACCGCCCGCAGCATTAAACTTTCTTCATGCTT
Source organism: Allorhizobium borbori (assembly GCF_014196535.1). Classification (GTDB taxonomy): domain Bacteria; phylum Pseudomonadota; class Alphaproteobacteria; order Rhizobiales; family Rhizobiaceae; genus Ectorhizobium; species Ectorhizobium borbori. The sequence goes on along the minus strand of NZ_JACIDU010000017.1, from coordinate 56,438 downwards.
CGTGAAATTGCCTGAACGATTGTCGCCGGGAACGTCTTTTTGGCGCCACCGGACAACAAGCCGTGAAGCCGTGGCAAAATGCCTCTTTCATCATGATTTTATCCCTTTACAGCGCCGCACGCCTGTCGCATCCATTCCCTTCGACACGGTGAGGATGAATGAGCGGCGAAGACCGCCCAAGGAGGGAAGAAATGGCCAAGCAGAAAGTTGCAATGTTGACCGCCGGCGGCCTCGCGCCGTGCCTGTCTTCCGCAGTGGGCGGACTGATCGAGCGCTACACGGACATCGCCCCGGAAATCGAGCTTGTCGCCTATCGCTCCGGTTATCAGGGCCTCCTGCTCGGCGATTCCATCGAAATCACCAAGCAGATGCGTGAACAGGCCCACCTTCTTCATCGCTACGGCGGCTCGCCCATCGGCAACAGCCGCGTGAAGCTGACCAATGCCGCCGACTGCGTCAAGCGCGGGCTGGTGAAGGAAGGCGCAAACCCGTTGCAGGTGGCTGCCGAGCGGCTGGCTGCGGACGGCGTCACCATTCTCCACACCATCGGCGGTGACGACACCAACACCACCGCCGCCGATCTCGCCGCCTGGCTCGGCGCCAACGGCTATGAACTGACCGTGGTCGGCCTGCCGAAGACGGTTGACAACGATATCGTGCCGATCCGCCAGTCCCTCGGCGCCTGGACCGCCGCGGAGTACGGCGCGGCCTTCTTCGACAACGTCTCAAACGAGCAGAGCGCGGCACCCCGCACACTGGTCGTGCATGAGGTCATGGGCCGCCATTGCGGCTGGCTGACCGCCGCCACCGCGCAGGCCTACATCAAGCGCACCGGTGGCAACGACTATCCCGACGGCTTCATGATGAACACGCAGATGAAGAACATCGACGGCCTCTACCTGCCGGAAATCGCCTTCGATCTGGAATCCGAGGCCGCCCGTCTCAAGGAAATCATGGATCGCAGCGGCTTCGTGACGCTCTTCGTGTCGGAAGGCGCCTGCCTCGACGCCATCGTCGCCGAGCGCGAAGCCGCCGGCGAAACGGTGAAGCGCGACGCCTTCGGCCATGTGAAGATCGACACGATCAATGTCGGCGGCTGGTTCTCCAAGCAGATGGCCGCCCTGATCGGTGCCGAGCGCGCCATGGTGCAGAAGTCCGGCTACTATGCCCGCTCGGCCCCCGCCAATGCCGATGACCTGCGGCTTATCCATTCCATGGTCGATCTTGCGGTCGAAAGCGCGCTGAACCATATCTCCGGTGTGACCGGTCATGACGAGGACCAGAACGGCAAGCTGCGCACCATCGAATTCCCGCGCATCAAGGGCGGCAAGCACTTCGATATCGACCAGCCCTGGTTTGGCGAGGTCATGGCAACAATCGGCCAGATCTACAAGCCGGCCTGAGACACGAAACGGAAAACGGATGCAGACGGAACACTGGCTCCCCTTCGCGGCCCTAACGGCTTTCTGGCTGGCCATACCCGGTCGTCCGGCTTTTCTCGTTGCATCCTATGCACAGGGAAAGGGCCGGCTTTCGGCCCTCTTCTCCGTGCCGGGCTTCGTGCTGGCGCATGTCGCGGCAGCGCTTGCAGCAAGTCATCTGACGCTGGGGGCCTATCTGCTTTCGCCGGCAGCCATGACCGCCCTGATCGCCATCGGCGGGCTCTTGTTGTTCTTTGCGATTCTCGCAATCGCCATCGCACCGGAGGTCGTCGGCCCTTTCGCGGATAACGACAATCTCAGGGTAAGGCGCCTGCCGCGCATCTTTTTCGATGTCTTCGCCCAGACGTTCTTCGAACGGCGCACGCTGTTCTTCTATCCGGCGGTTGCGCCGTATTTCCTTGCACCGACCGCCGAATGGCAGCCTCAGGTTGCGTGGCTAATTGTCGCGACGGCGTTGCCCGCCGCATTTTTCGCCCTCTATCCGGCACTCGCTTCCAATCGTTACCTCGCCCGCATGCATCGTCGCACCAGCCTGCGGCGCAAGGCAGTACGCGGTGGAATGGTGTCGCTGGCCTCGGGCGCGGTCACCGCCGGATACCGAAAAATCGCTGCTTAACCGCTGCAACTTGTGGGTAGCTTGCGGTGCCCGCGCCAATCAGTTAATAAATTGCGCATCGAACGAAGCTCCCCCAAAAGATGGGGGGCGCATAAGGGAGGTGTCATGACAGGGAAAACGGCGAAGAGAAAAAGCCCGCAAGTTCACCTGGCATTGATGGTGTCCTTCTGCGCTATCCTGACCGGTTGCGAAACCACCGGTCAGCAGGCATCCTCCTCTTCCAAGTCCCCCCGTCAGATTTCCGGCCAACCGCAACTTGCCGCACCCGGCGCTGCCGTGGCGATGATCCAGCTTCCCGCCACACCCGCCGAAACGCTCTATCCCGTCACTGTCGCCTATCAGCCCGCCGTCGATCCGGTTCTCGCCGCAGAAGCCGTCGATCCGGCGCAGGTGCCCGGCGCAGTTCCCGTTCCCCGCCCCTCGCCGATTGCGCTTGCTCAGGCGCAGGCAGCCCAGGCCGGTGCGGCCGTGGCCGCCCTTCAGCCTCCGGCAGGCACCGCCGTTCCCGGCCAGCCCAATACGGGCATTCCCGCCGAACAGGCACAGGCCATGGCAGCTTCGACCATTCCCGCCTCGCCGCTTGCTACGAAAGGCGCCCGTCCGGGCACGCCGGTCACCGTTGCCAGCGCCGCTGGCATCCCGACCAGCGTGATGCTGAACGACCAGTCCGCGCCCATTCAGGCAGCGGTTCCGCGTCCGCGACCCGTCGCGGCCCTCGGTTACGCCGCGCCCGGCGTGCAGAATGCAGCGCTTGCGGCGATCGACGGCAATGCCTCGTCCCTGTCGAACAGCGCATCCATCCGGATGGACCCGACCGGTGCCGACCGCGATCGGATCGATGATCTGATTGCCCGTTATTCCGCCGAATACGGTGTTCCTGAAAAGCTGGTGCATCGCGTCGTTCACCGCGAAAGCCGCTATAATCCGGCGGCGCATAACCGCCGCGGCCCCTATTTCGGGCTGATGCAGATCAGCTATCCCACGGCAAAGTCCATGGGCTATCAGGGTCCTGCATCCGGTCTTCTGGATGCCGAAACCAACCTGCGCTACGCGATCAAATATCTGCGCGGCGCCTACCTCGTGGCCGACACCAATCACGACAACGCGGTCCGTCTCTACGCGCGGGGCTATTATTTCGACGCCAAGCGCAAGGGCATGCTGAACGTGCTGGAAAAGTAAGACGCCTTAAGCGTCTCACTGGCTGTCACGCAGACATCGCGACCGGCGACACCTCAAACCCGTTTGTGAGCAGTTCGGCAACCTGATCGGCCGGAATCGGCCGTGAAATCAAGAAGCCCTGCACGTTCTGAATCCCCATCAACCGCGCGAATTCAAGCTGCATATGCGTCTCGATGCCTTCGATGGTGGTCGAAAGCTGGAACGCATCGCCGAGCCGCGACATGAGGCTTACAAGCTCGCCATCGCTGCCACCCTTCAGCATCGCATCGGTAAAGCACTTGTCGATCTTCAGATGATCGAGCGGAAAGCGCTTCAGATTGTTGATCGAGGAAAAGCCCGTGCCGAAATCATCGAGCGCGATCTTCACGCCTATCGCCCGCAGATCGCTCAGGCTTTTCTGGATCACCGAAACGTCGACGGTAAAGACGGACTCCGTCACCTCGATTGTCAGGCGACGCGCCTCAAGCCCTGCCTCGGCCAGCACGTCGCGCACGAAGGGTACAAAGCCCGAGTCCTTGAACTGGTCGCCGGACACATTGACGGCCACTCCGGCCTCACCCGGCCATGAAGCGGCCGCGCGGCAAGCCTCCCGCAACACCCAGCGCCCGATGGGCAGAATGAGCCCGGTCCGTTCGGCAAGAGGGATGAAGGCATCGGGCGCCATCATGCCCCGCACCGGATGGTTCCAGCGCAGCAAGGCTTCGAGGCTCATGACCCGGTGGGAATGGATATCGAGGATCGGCTGGTACTCGATGAAAAATTCCTGGTCTGCGAGACCGCGCAACAGATCGCGTTCAATGGCAATGCGGTCGAGCGCTTCCGCTGCCAGCGCCGGATCGAAGAAGGCATGGGAGGGACCACTGATTTCCTTGGCCCTGTAAAGCGCGAGATCCGCCCGCTTGAAGATCGTCGCGAAGTCATATTCGCTGGCCGCAATGAAAGTCACGCCGATGCTGACGCCAGCCACGACCCTGCCCTGGGGCAGGTTGAGCGGTTCTCCAACCGAGATCTCTATGGACCGGCATATGTCGATAATGGAAGCTTCATCGCGCGTGCCGGTTGCCAGCACGACGAATTCATCGCCACCGAGGCGATAGAGCCGCCCGGCCTGCGCCACGGCCATCCGGACGCGATTGGCCACCACCTGCAACATCGCGTCGCCGGCATCGTGCCCCATCGTGTCATTGACGAATTTGAACTTGTCGATGTCGATGGCCAGCATGACACCGGCCTCGTTGCGAACGGCGAGGTCGTGAAGGTCCACCTCCAGCCGCCGGCGGTTCGGCAGGCCCGTCAACGCATCGAAAAACGCGTCCTGCATCAACCGGTGCTGATGAACCTCACGCTCGCAGACGAGTTCGGCCAGTTGCCGGCGCGATTCGGCCAGTCGATGCATATAGATCGTGGCGAGCAGCGGAATACCGAGAGATGCGATGTGGAAAGGATCCGTGACCATCAGATGCGCGGCGGTCTCAAGACCTTTGGCCTGCGTCTCCATCAGGAAGGCGAATAACGGAATGGACGCCCCGAGACAGGAGGTCGCGAGAACACCATGTTGGCCAGAGGCCCGGAAGAATGACTTTAACATCATGTTAAACCTGACGAAATATGTGCCTCCTTCACGGAAGCTGCCTTTCATGGGCAAGACAGAAACAATCAGAAAAATTATACAAAACCGTGAAAAGAGACGGTTAGCGCCCGTTAACGCACTGTCATCATTCCTTTGCATCACGCGCCTATGACGTCCGGAAGCTTCACAGACCGGATGGACGCGATGGCACGGCACGAACGTACCCTGATCGACAATGGCGAGTACAGAGGGGGCGAGAACAAGGTCGGCGAAGCCATGCTGCGCCACTCCGCCCTTTCGGCGGAAGGCCTGTCCGAACGCCTTTTCCGCCTGCTTTTTTCCGGCCTCGTCTACCCGCAGATCTGGGAGGACCCGGAAGTCGACATGGAGGCCATGGCTCTGGCCGAAGGTCACCGCATCGTCACCATCGGCTCCGGCGGCTGCAACATGCTGGCCTACCTCTCCCGCCTGCCCGGCCGCATCGATGTGGTCGATCTGAACCGTCACCACATCGCGCTCAACCGACTGAAGCTTGCCGCCTTCCGGCATCTGCCGACCTATGAAGATGTGCTGCGTCACTTCATCGGCCACAAGAAGCGCGGTAACGTCGAAGCCTATGACCGCTTCATTGCCCCCCACCTCGATCAGGAAACCCGCGACCACTGGAACCATCGCGGGTTGACGGCGCGCCGTCGCATCACGGTCTTCAACGGCAATATCTATCACAAGGGCCTGCTTGGCCGTTTCATCGGCACAGGCCACGCCATCGCCCGGCTGCATGGCGTGAAACTGAAGGACATCACGGCTGCCCGCTCCATCGCGGAGCAGGAGCATTTCTTCGAGACCCGTGTCGCCCCCCTCTTCGACAAGCCGGCCATCCGCTGGGCCACCAGCCGCAAAAGCTCGCTCTTCGGCCTCGGCATTCCGCCGCAGCAGTTCGATGAACTGGCAAGCGTTTCAGCCGATGGCTCGGTGGCTCCGGTCCTCAAGAATCGTCTGCGCCGGCTGGCCTGCGGCTTTCCCATCGAGAATAATTACTTTGCCTGGCAGGCCTTTGCCCGGCGCTATGCCGCCCCCGGCGAGGGCCCGCTGCCGGCCTATCTCCGCCCCGATTATTACGACGCCATAAAGAAGGCGGCACCCCGGGTCGAGGTGCACCACGAAAGCGTCACCGATCTGCTTTCCCGCAAACCGGAAGCCTCCGTCGACCGTTACTGTCTGCTCGATGCGCAGGACTGGATGACCCCGCATCAGCTCAACGGGCTATGGCGGGAGATCACCCGCACCGCGGCGCCCGGCGCCCGGGTCGTGTTCCGCACCGCCGCCGAGGCCTCGATCCTCGCCGACAGGCTCGATCCCGGCCTGACGAGCCGCTGGACCTACCGCGAGACGGAATCGCTGGCCTTCACCCACAACGACCGTTCCGCAATCTATGGCGGCTTCCACCTTTACGAACTGAACGACGCATGAGCAGCGAGAACACCGCCGAACACGTCGATCACGCCCGCCTGATGGATCGCGTCTACCGCGGCCAGCGGCACATCTACGATGCGACGCGCAAATACTATCTCTTCGGCCGCGACAGCGCGATCGCCGGGCTTGAGGCTTCGGCTGGCCAAACGCTGCTGGAACTCGGCTGCGGCACGGGCCGCAACCTGATGCTCGCGTCCCGCCGCTTTCCCGGTCTGCGGCTTTACGGGCTCGACATCTCCCGCGCGATGCTGGAAACCGCGCGCGCCAAATTCGCCCCCACCGGCTTGCATGCGAGCTTCGTGGCCGGCGATGCAACGCGGTTTACGCCGGCCGAATTCGGTGTACCCGGCTTCGACCGCATCATGATTTCCTATGCGCTTTCCATGATCCCGGACTGGCGGGCCACCATCGTCACTGCCCTCGATGCGCTCTCGCCCGGCGGCTCGCTGCATATCGTCGATTTCGGTGATCAGGCCCACCTGCCCCGTTGGTTCAGATCCGGGCTGCGCACCTGGCTGAAAAAATTCCACGTCACCCCGCGCGACGAGATGGTCCCGTATCTGGAAGCGATTTGCCGCGAAAGGGGGCTGGGTCTGACCGTTCGCACCCTCGGCGGCGGCTATGCCATCCGTGCCATCGTGGAGCGTAAACCGTCGGTTAACCACTTGCTCTAAGCGTTTGTTTACGTTGTTATGGTGAATATGCGTTAGGAGACGCGCCCACTGGACCCGCGTTCTCTCCGCTCGCCACCCGGATAGGGGAAGGTGGAGGGGCGGCAACGCGATGAACGGGCAAACCATGCAACGGTTTCTTTTGGCGCTTCTGCCTTTGACGATGCTGCTCGGCGGCTGCACGGCCGTGGGCTACGACATGATTGAAACCGCCTCGATCAGCCCGCGTTTCGAGGATACGAAGCCGATGGATTTCGGCGCACGCAATCCCCACAAGCATCAGATCCACGGCATCGACGTTTCCAAATGGAACGGCGATATCGATTGGTTCTCGGTGCGCAAGTCAGGTGTCTCCTTCGCCTTCATCAAGGCCACGGAAGGCAAGGACACGATCGACCCGAAGTTCGATGGCAACTGGCGCGCCGCCGCCTCAGCCGGTCTGCCGCACGCGCCCTACCACTTCTACTACTGGTGCTCGAGTGCCGACGAACAGGCCGACTGGTTCATCGCCAACATTCCGAAGGCGGCGATGAAGATGCCGCCGGTTCTGGACGTGGAATGGAACCACGATTCCAAGACCTGCCAGTACAAGCCGAGCCCGCTGACCGTGCGTTCGGAAATGCAGCGCTTCATGGATCGCCTCGAAGCCTATTACGGAAAACGTCCGATCATCTATACGAGCGTCGATTTCCATCGCGACAATCTCGTCGGCCAGTTCAAGGACTATTATTTCTGGGTCCGCTCGGTGGCTTCTCATCCATCCGAAAAGTACGATGAACGTCGCTGGGCCTTCTGGCAGTACACGGCGACGGGTGCCATTCCGGGCATCAAGGGCAGCACGGACATCAACGTCTTCGCCGGAGACGCGCAGAACTGGAAGCGCTGGCTGGTCGCGATGAACAAGTGACACACGGCGGTTCGTGGCCGCCGCGCATCGCCAGAAATCAACTTGACGGCATTTTCCGTCAGAAAAGCCTTATTTTCTTGCTTCTGTCACAATCTTCCTGAAAACCCTCTGACAGATATATGCGGCGCGCAGCGAAAAAGACGGCTTCGCGCCAGACAAGGGATTTCATGATGTTCGGCGCACTTTCTCGTTCCATCGCTCTCTCCATCGCGCTCGGCGCGGTTGCAGCCGGCTCGGCCTCTGCGCAGCAGGCGGCCTGCGGCGGCGACTTCAATGCATTTCTGGAAGGCGTGAAGGCCGAAGCGCTGCAAAAGGGTCTTTCCGCCGAGGCGATCGACAAGACGCTTTCCGGCGCAACCATCGACCAGAAGGTTCTCTCGCGTGACCGCGCCCAGGGTGTGTTCCGCCAGACATTTACCGAATTTTCGCAGCGCACGGTTTCCCAGAGCCGTCTCAACACCGGTAAGCAGAAGATCGCACAGCTCAAGTCCGTGTTCGACCGCGCGGAAGCCGAATACGGCGTGCCGGCCGGCGTCATCACCGCCTTCTGGGCGATGGAAACCGACTTCGGTGCCGTGCAGGGCGATTTCAACACCCGCAACGCGCTGGTCACGCTTTCGCATGATTGCCGCCGCCCGGAACTCTTCCGGCCGCAGCTTCTGTCGCTGATCGAGATGGTGCAGCATGGCGATTTCGACCCGGCGGTCGAAACCGGGGCCTGGGCCGGTGAAATCGGTCAGGTGCAGATGCTTCCGAAGGACATCATCGCGCAGGGCGTCGATGGCGATGGTGATGGCCATGTCCGCCTCAAGACCAGTGCGCCCGATGCCATCATGACCGCCGCCAAGTTCATCAACAGCCTCGGCTATCGCCGCGGCGAGCCGTGGATTCAGGAAGTGAAGATCCCGCAGGATCTGCCCTTCGAAAAGTCCGGCCTCGGCGGCACGATGACCGCTGGCGAATGGTTCGCCCTCGGCGTCCAGCCGCGCGATGGCAACAAGAATTTTGCCGCCCTGCCCGCCGCCCTCGTGCTGCCGCAGGGCCGTTTCGGACCGGCCTTCATCACCTATCCGAACTTCAACATCTACCTCGAATGGAACCAGTCCTTCGTCTACACCACCTCGGCCGCCTACTTCGCGACGCGCCTGATGGGCGCAGAGCCCTACGAGAAGGGTAACCCGGAGCCAGGTCTCGATGTCGATGCCATGAAAGCGCTGCAGACGAAGCTCCAGACCATCACCCACGATGTCGGCAAGATCGACGGCATCCTCGGCTCGGGCACCCGCATCGCCGTGCAGAAGGAGCAGAAGCGCCTGGGCATGCCGGCCGACGGCTGGCCGACTCGCGCCCTCCTCGACGCGCTCTGAGCCGTCTCATCCATTTGACGAAAGTCGAAAAAGGGCTGCGACAAAGCGGCCCTTTTTCTTTTTTTCGCTCATATTCGTCTCGCTGATAGAATAATATTTTCAAAGTGATGGATAATTGGTCCGATCCGCATGAATCCGACGGATCGCAGCGCACAATCGAATCCGGCTTCCCAAGCGACAAAAAACCGACATATTATCGGTTGGTAAACGCGAGGAGGCAGAGATGGGAATTACCAACTCACTCAATAGACTGATCGTCAGTGCAGCGTTTGTTTTCATCGCGGCCATGCTGTTCATCTGAACGGGTCGCCTGAAGCCTGAGCCGGCGTCATAGCCGCCGGCCAAACCATTCACCGAATGACCGCTGCCCTGATTGATCCGCACCGCCGATGACCTGACGCCATCCGCGTGCGCTTGGACGGCAAGAAAAAGGGGCCTGACTTCGCGTCAGGCCCCTTCCCTTGAGTTGGTACATTCCTCGAATGTCAGGCCGCCTTCGCATCCTTGCGGGCAAGGCCGAGCCGCGACAGGACCGCATTCGTCAATGGTGCACGGTTCATCGTGTAAAGATGGAAATCGCTGACGCCCCGGCGCACGAGATCGGCAATCTGCTCGGCGGCGACATCGGCGGCAACTTCGAAGCGGTGCGTGGCATCATCCTCGGTGCCGGCAAAGCGCTCATCCAGAAAAGCGGGAATACTGGTGCCGCAACGGCCGGCGAAACGCTTGAGCTGCGTCAGGTTCTGGATCGGCATGATGCCCGGCAGAACCGGAATGGTGATGCCCGCCGCCCGTACGGCGGTGAGGTAACGCTCGAACTGGTCATTGTCGAAGAAGAATTGCGTCAGCGCCCGGTCGGCGCCATTGTCGGCCTTCCGCTTCAGCATGTCGATATCGACGGCGACGCTCTCGCTTTCCGGGTGTTTTTCCGGATAGGCGGATACCGAGATGTCGAAGTCGCCCAGCGCCTTCAGCCCCTTCACCAGTTCGGCGGCGTTGGCGTAGCCTTCCGGATGCGCGCGATAGGTGGAGCCCGGACCTTCCTGCGGATCGCCGCGCAGCGCCACGAAGCGCTGGACGCCCGCCGCCTTGAGTTCCTCGACAACGCGGTGCACCTCGTCCTTCGACGAGCCGACGCAGGTAAGATGCGAGGCGGTGCGCAGGGCGGTTTCGGCAATCAGCTTGCGCACCGTCACCAGCGTCGGCTCACGGGTGGAGCCGCCGGCGCCATAGGTCACCGATACGAAATCTGGCTCCCAGCCGCCGAGATCGGCCACCGTATCCCACAACTGGCCATCCATTTCCGGCGATTTCGGCGGGAAGAATTCAAAGGAAATCTTCAGCCGCGCGATTTCCGCAGCACTCAGAAGGGGCGTTGCCATGGGTGTTTCTCCTGCTTTTCTTGTTGTGTCGCGGTTCAGACGGTGGCGACCGTGACCGGGCTTCGCGCCAGCCAGATCGTTACCGTCAGTGCCCGCTCCGCCTGTCCTCCCGGCGGAATGTCGATGATGCGTTCAACCGTCAGGCCGGCCTTGCCAAGCCATTCGGCCATGACGTCATGCGAGAAGCCCATGCGCACATGGGCGTGTTCCTCGCGCAAATGGTCGAGTACGTGGGGAGCGAGGTCGATGACCGCCAGCCGTCCGCCGGGCTTGAGAACCCGCGCCGCCTCGCTCAGCGCCAGTTGCGGCTGGTCAAGGAAGTGCAGCACCTGGTGGATGGTGACGAGATCGAACTCCTGCCCGTCCACCGGCAGGTTGAAGATATCGCCCTGGCGGACGGACGCCTTGACGATGCCATCCTTGTCCAGATTGGCGCGGGCGACCGTCAGCATGTCCCGGCTGGCGTCGATACCGGTGCCGTAATCGTAGAGATGTTCCAGCAGTTGCAGCATGCGGCCCGTGCCGGTACCGAGATCGAGCAGTGAACCGACCCGCACGGCGCCCACGGCATCGAGCAATGCGGCTTCCACCGCCTCGTCACTCACATGCAGGCGGCGCAACTCATCCCATTCGGAGGCGTTGCGGCTGAAATAGGCCTGCGCCCGCTCCGAACGCGTCTGCTTCACCGCCACAAGGCGCTGCGCATCACGCACCAGAACGGGATCGGCAGGATCGGTGGTCGCAAGGATCGCCCGCACCAGTTCCGCCGCCGCGCCATCGCGACGCAGCCGGAAATAAGCCCAGGCGCCTTCCTGATAGCGCTCGACAAGTTCATCTTCGGCAAGCAGCTTGAGATGGCGGGAAATGCGCGGCTGCGACTGGCCGAGAATGTCGGTCAGGTCCGTCACCGTCAGATCACCGGCGGAGAGCAGCACGAGAAGGCGCAGCCGGGTTGCCTCCCCTGCCGCCTTCAATATATCAACCAGCTTGTCCAGACCAAATGTCGCCACGATGCCCAATCACACAGTCAATCAAGATATAAACATATCTTTATGTGATTGATACGGCCTTGGCAAGCCTGCGAATGGAACAGTCCCCGTGAATATGAAAAGGGGCGTTGCCGCCCCCTTCCGTTCGGATTTTACATTGCTGGAACAGGATCAGAATTCTTCCCACGTATCCTTGGCGGCAGCAGTGGCGGCCGAAGCCGACCGCGGCGCAGGGCGCGAACGCTGAACGGGCACCGCAGGGCGGGCGGCGGGCGCAGCCTCCCGCATCCGGCTTGCGGTCTGGTGCAGGGCGGCGGCCCCATTGCCGAGACGGAACTGCTGCAACAACGCGCCAAGCCCCGCACTCTCCTGTGCCAGCGCCACGCTGGCCGCGTTCATCTCTTCCACCATGGCCGCGTTCTGCTGGGTGGACTGGTCCATGTGGTTGACGGCCGTGTTGACCTGCGCGAGCCCGGCGGACTGTTCATGCGCTGCGGTCGCAATCGCATCCATATGCTCGTTTATGGTCTGCACCAGCTTTTCGATGGCGGCGAGACCCGCGCCGGTGTCGTTCACCAGTTTCACGCCCTCGCCCACCGCATGGGCCGAATTGGAGATCAGCGACTTGATCTCCTTGGCCGCCTGCGCCGAACGCTGCGCCAGTTCGCGCACTTCCTGCGCCACAACGGCGAAGCCCTTGCCCGCATCACCGGCGCGGGCTGCTTCAACACCGGCGTTCAAAGCCAAAAGGTTGGTCTGGAAGGCAATCTCATCGATAACGCTGATGATCTGCCCAATCTGTTCCGAGCTTTTCTCGATGCGCTCCATGGCAACGACTGCGTTGCGAACAACGATCGCCGACTGATCGGCCCGCGTCTTGGCATCCGACACGACATTGCGCGCCTCGACCGTACGGTGGCTGGTGGCCTTGACGTTAGAGGTGATCTCTTCGAGCGCGGCAGCGGTTTCCTCCAGCGCGGCGGCCTGCTGTTCGGTCCGTTTGGCAAGATCGCCAGTGGCCGAAGAAATCTCGGAACTGCCGCTACCGACAGAACCGGCAGCATGTTCGACGGTGGACAGCGCCTGACGCAATTGCCCGACGGAGGCATTGAAATCCGAGCGCAGGTTTTCGAACTGCGGCGCAAGCGGCTCGGCGATTTCGCACAGCATGTCTCCACTCGCCAGCCGCTGCAGGCCGGTGGCAAGCGTCGCCATGGCGTTGTTCATCCGCTGCTCCGCTTCGGCTTCAGCGCGCAGACGCAGTTCCTCGCGCTCGCTTTCCGAACGCACCCGCTCCTCCTCGGCCTGCCGCTCAAGCTGGCGGTTACGCAGGCCCGCCTCGCGGAACACTTCGACCGAACGGGCCATCTCGCCGATTTCATCGGAACGACCGGCGCCCGGAATATCGATGTCGAGGCGGCCCTCGGCCAGAACTGTCATGCAACGCGTCAGGGCGGAAACCGGGTTGATGATACGGCGGATCACCAGAACCATGCTCGCCACGCCAAGCACAACGACGCCAACCAGCGCAACCGCCAGCAGAACGAGCCTGTTAAAGGCGTCGTCGGAACGTTCACGGGCAACGGCACTCAGTTCCGCCACGGCCTTGGAGGCGACGCCCGCAATCGTACCAAGCGCGCCGGTCACGGCGGGGCGCCATTCGTCGATACCGATGGCAGCGACCTGACCATTTTGAATCTGTGTCATGATCTTGTCGCGCAAGACTTTGAAGTCACCGCCGAAATAACCTTTCTCGGCATTGGCGAACGCTTCCTTCAACGCGGCCGGCGTATCGGCGTGGTTCACCAGTACCTTGACGGCATTCCAGCCAAAACCGATTGCACCTTCCAGCTCGGCCACTTTAGCCGCCTCGGTGACGGTGAGCGGACGGGCGCCGACAATCGCGGCATTGAAGAGAATGGCGGAACTGCCACCATTGGCACGCACGGCCCAGGCCTGCGACCGGATCTGGATGAGATCGACCAGTTCACCGTCCAGCGTGCGCACTTCGCCTTCAAGCGCGGTGGAGGCCTCTTCAAGCGTCATCAGGAATTGCTGGCCAAGATCGAGAACTGCTTTGTCGAGGCCGGCCTCGCGCTTGTCGAGTTCCACCGAAAGCGCCTTGTCGATGGCCTGCCGCTGGCTCAGCACCTTGTCGTAAACCGCGCCCACCGAGGCCAGCGCCGATGTCACGGCCGCGTTGGAGGCACCGGCCCCCAAGCTGCGCGCTTCCTGCATGGCCGCATCCACCTTCTGGCGCTGTGTGCTCATGCTGTTGATCGAACCGGAAGCCTTGGCGATGGGAAGGCTCAGGGCGGAGGCGCCATCCCCGCGCTCGCTGCGGTAACTCAGAAGAACATTGAAAAGGGCCTCATCCAGACGCGCCAGCACGGCAACTGTCTGGTTGGTCTGATAGGCTGAATAAGCGGCGTAATTGGCCTGCCCGGTCAACAGAGCCAGCACAATGCTGAAAAACAGAAAAGTACCAATTAATATGTTCTTAACGGTCACGGCGCCTCGCTCCCAAAGTGACACAATTTTACTAAACCAAAGTAGGAGGGAGCGATTGAAGCCGGTGTAAATTGTCGCAGGCAAGTAATGACGGGCAAAAAACAATACCCGGCACGCCAAAACGTACCGGGTATTGAAGACTGGACACGCACCGCGCGAAAAAAGGCGCGATGTCGGGTCAATCAGCGCGTCAGGCGCTTGTAGCTCATGCGGCTCGGGTTGAGCGCATCGGGGCCAAGACGGCGCACCTTGTCCTTTTCGTAGTCTTCAAAGTTGCCTTCGAACCATTCCACATGGCCATCACCCTCATAGGCGAGAATGTGGGTGGCCAGACGGTCGAGGAACATGCGGTCGTGCGAGATGATGACGGCGCAACCGGCGAAGTTTTCCAGCGCATCTTCGAGCGCACCCAGCGTTTCCGTATCGAGGTCGTTGGTCGGTTCGTCGAGCAGGAGAACGTTGTGGCCGCCCTTCAGCATCTTCGCGAGATGAACGCGGTTACGCTGACCGCCAGAGAGATTGCCGACCTTCTGCTGCTGGTCGCCACCCTTGAAGTTGAAGGCGCCGCAATAGGCACGGCTGTTCATTTCAAACTTGCCGAGCTTGAGGATATCGTTGCCCTCGGAGATTTCCTCCCAGACGGTCTTGTTCGCGGCAAGCGAGTCACGGCTCTGGTCGACATAACCGAGATCGACGGTGTCGCCGATGGTGATCGAACCGGAATCCGGCTTTTCCTGACCGGTGATCATGCGGAACAGCGTCGTCTTGCCGGCGCCGTTCGGGCCGATGATGCCGACGATGCCGCCGGGCGGCAGCTTGAAGGAGAGGTTCTCGATAAGAACACGATCACCGTAGGACTTGGTGATGTTCTCGGCCTCGATGACCACGCGGCCAAGACGCTCGCCGATCGGGATGGCGATCTGCGTGTCGGACGGACGGCGCTCCGCAGCGGAATCGACCAGTTCGTTATAGGCGTTGATACGCGCCTTCGACTTGGCCTGACGGGCCTTGGGCGAAGAAGCGATCCATTCCTGCTCGCGCGAAATGGCCTTCTGGCGACCGGCCTCCTCGCGGGCTTCCTGCTGCATGCGCTTGGCCTTGGCCTGAAGATAGGCCGAGTAGTTGCCTTCGTAGGGAATGCCGCGACCACGGTCGAGTTCGAGAATCCAGCCCGTGACGTTATCGAGGAAGTAGCGGTCGTGGGTCACCATCAGGATGGCGCCCGGATATTCGCGCAGGTGCTTTTCCAGCCAGGCGATGGTTTCGGCATCAAGATGGTTGGTCGGTTCGTCGAGCAGCAGCAGGTCGGGCTGGCGCAGCAGAAGCTGGCAAAGCGCGATACGGCGCTTTTCACCACCCGAAAGGCTGGTCACGTCGGCATCGCCCGGCGGGCAGCGCAGCGCGTCCATGGCCATCTCGACCTGATTTTCCAGATCCCAGAGGTTCTGGCTGTCGATGATGTCCTGCAGCTTGGCGCCCTCGTCCGCCGTCTCGTCGGAATAGTTCATCATCAGTTCGTTGTAACGGTCGACGATCGCCTTCTTGTGGGCGACGCCTTCCATCACGTTCTCGAACACGGTCTTGTTCGGATCGAGCTGCGGCTCCTGCGCGAGGTAGCCGAGGGTCGCGCCGTCAGCCAGCCAGGCTTCCCCGGTCCATTCCTTGTCGAGACCGGCCATGATCTTCAGCACGGTGGACTTACCGGCGCCGTTCGGACCAAGGATACCGATCTTGGCGTCGGGATAGAACGAGAGGTGAATATTCTCGAGAATCTTCTTGTTGCCGTAGGACTTGTTAAGCCCCGTCATATGGTAGATGAACTGACGCGCCATCGCTCTAAAGCTCCGCAAGGGGGAATGGGATTTGAGCCGCTATGTAGGCGAATTCAGGCCGGGGGGCAACCGGCGCACCTGCCTTTCCCGCCACGCATTGTCTTGAGAGAGGATTTGCCTGGATGAAAAACGTCGAACGCCTCGAAAGCCCGACCGGCGCCTCGCTTGCCATGCGGTATTGGCTGCCTGCGGGAACGCCCCGCGCGGTTCTCATCGTCTGCCACGGGCTTGGCGAACATGCGGGACGTTATGGCGGCCTTGGCGAAGCGATGGCGGAACACGGCTTTGCAACGCTTGCCCACGATCATCGCGGCCACGGCCTGACCACCGCACCCGATGCCCCGCGCGGCCGCTTTGCCTGGCGTGGTGGCGCAGACCTCGTGATAGCCGACGTGCTGGCCGTGCGCGACCATGCGGAAAGGCTCCATCCCGGCCTGCCCGTCTTCCTTCTCGGTCACTCCATGGGCGGCCTCATTGCTCTTAACGTTGCGATGACCGCGCCCGAGCGCTTCGCCGGCGTGGCCCCGTGGAACATGAACGCCGTGCCCGGCGCCTTCCTCATCGGCCTT
Source organism: Allorhizobium borbori (assembly GCF_014196535.1). Lineage (GTDB taxonomy): Bacteria > Pseudomonadota > Alphaproteobacteria > Rhizobiales > Rhizobiaceae > Ectorhizobium > Ectorhizobium borbori. The sequence goes on along the minus strand of NZ_JACIDU010000017.1, from coordinate 39,930 downwards.
GCCCGCTTCATCCTCAAGGCCGAACGCGCGCTGAAGGGCTCGGACGTACCCGCCGACCTCCTGCCCCGCCTGACGCTTCAGGCGTGGAACGCCACGATCCCCGGCCGCCGCACCGATGCCGACTGGCTGAGCCATGATCCGGCGGAAGTGGATGCCGTGCTGGCAGATCCCCTCTGCAACAACCCGGCCACCGTCTCGCTCTGGCTCGACCTTTTCGACCTGATTGCCGGCTGGCCGGCCCGCGCCGGCTATGCCCGTGCCCGGTCGCGACCCGTCTTTCTTCTGGGCGGCGGCGAAGACCCTGGAACCGATGGCGGAAAAGCCATCGAAAAGCTTGCAAAAAGGCTGCGGGATGACGGCTTCAGCTCTGTAAAACATTCGATATACCGATATACTAGGCATGACACGTTTCATGACACCGGCAGCCGAGAGGCGATCGCGGAACTTGCCGCATGGTGTGAAACAGCCCTCGGTCATCAAGGAGGACGGCATGCCAGTCATCGAGAAAGCCAACCCTGAGGATCAGGCGGCGGTTCAGGCCATCGTCATGGCCGCCTATGCCCATTACATTGACCGCAACGGCCTGACGCCCGGGCCGATGAAGGACGATTACGCAGCGTTGATCGCGGCGGGACGTGTCAATGTGTTGCGCGATGAAACCGGCGTTGCCGGCGTTCTCGTACTCATTCCCGAGGAGGATTGCCTCCTGCTTGACAATGTTGCCGTGAGCCCCACCGCCCAGGGCAAGGGCTATGGTCGCATCCTGCTGGACTACGCGGAGAGTATCGCCCGTGCCATGAGTTTTGCCCGTATCCGCCTCTACACGCAGGTCATCATGACCGAGAACCAGGCGATCTATGCCAAGCGCGGCTATATCGAAACCCACCGGGCGGTGGAAAAAGGCCTGCACCGGGTCTTTATGGAAAAGGTGCTGGCCTGAGCCGGAAGCATCGCGGCCTTGCCGAAATGGAATAAGGCCATGAGTTTATATCAAGTGCACTGAAACTGCCGTGTGGCTATACCTTGAATTCGAGGAATTCAGGGGGTTGGCTGCCCGGCCATGAGGAACACACACCGACATGACACGCAATCCCAGCGCAAACGCTGCGTCTGCGCCGGTGCCGGGCGTGAGCCGTGGCATCACTTACGCGATGATTTCCATTCTCGCTGCGCCGCTCATCGACGTTTTCTCGAAACTGGCCGCAGAAACCTTGCCGCCGGTGGAGATCACGGCGGGGCGCTTTCTGGTACAGGCTCTCGTCATGGTGCCCTTTCTGCTATGGCGGGCCGGTCCGAAAGCCTTGCAACAGGGCACCCGCCGCAACACGCAGGCTTTTCACGCCATGCGTGGTGCGCTGATCACCATTTCGATGCTTTCTTTTGTCACCACCTTGCGGGTGATGGAACTGGCGGACGCCATCGCCATCTTCTTCGTGGAACCAGTCATCCTCACCGTGCTTGGCGCAATCTTTCTCAAGGAAACAGTCGGCTGGCGGCGCTACACGGCCTGTGCCGTGGGCTTCTTCGGCGCAATGCTGGTCATCCAGCCGAGTTTTCAGGAAGTGGGGGCGATTGCGTTCCTGCCCGTCGTCGCAGCCTTTGCAATTGCCGTCTTCGCGCTTTTGACGCGCATGCAGGCGCAGAAGGAAAACCCGTTTTCCATGCAGTTCCAGACCGGTTTATGGGGGCTCGGCTTCTGCCTTGCGATCATGGCTGCGGCGCAACTGACCGGGCTGGAGGATTTCAGTCCCGTCTGGCCGGATACACCCCACCTCGGCTTCATGCTGGCAACCGGCCTGGCAGCCGCCTTTACCGGAATCCTGAGCGTCTTCTCCTATCGCTACGCCCCGGCCTCGACGCTCGCGCCGCTGCAATACATGGAAATCGTCTCGGCCACTGCGCTGGGCTGGCTGGTGTTCAACGACTTCCCGGATGGCATGAAGTGGCTGGGCATAGCCATCATCATCGCATCAGGCCTCTACATCATCTGGCGGGAACGCCGCGTGAAGGCACCGATCGTTACCGCCGTTCAGGAAACCACGACCCCCTGATTTTCATTGCCCGGAAGGAAACGCCATGAGCGAGAGGAAACCGCCGCTTGCCGGCATTCGCGTCATCGAACTGGCCCGCGTGCTGGCCGGTCCCTGGGCCGGTCAGATGCTGGCCGATATGGGCGCGGATGTCATCAAGGTGGAAAACCCGAAAGGCGGTGACGATACCCGCGCCTGGGGGCCGCCCTTCGTGGAGGGCAAGGACGGCGAGAACCTGTCCGCGGCCTATTACCACTCCACCAATCGCGGCAAGCGCTCCATCGATATCGACTTCCGCGAGGAAGAAGGCCGCGCCATCGTGCTCGATCTGATCCGCGATGCCGACATCGTCATCGAGAACTTCAAGCGTGGCGGCCTCGTGAAATACGGCCTCGATTACGAGAGCCTCAAGGCCATCAACCCGAAGCTGATCTATTGCTCGATCACCGGTTTCGGCCAGACCGGCCCCTATGCCGATTTCGCCGGCTATGATTACATCGTGCAGGGCATGTCCGGCTTCATGTCCGTGACCGGCGCGCCGGACGGCGAACCGATGAAAGCAGGCGTTGCGATTGCCGATATCTTCACCGGCATCTACGCCGTCACCGCCATTCAGGCCGCCCTCATCCACGTCATGAAGACCGGCGAAGGCCAGATGATCGACATGGCGCTGCTCGACGTGCAGGCCGGTGTGATGGCAAACCAGAACCTCAACTATCTGGTTTCCGGCAAGTCACCGGTCCGTCTCGGCAACACCCACCCGAATATCAGCCCCTATGAGGTCATGCCGACAGAAGACGGGCACCTGATCCTTGCCGTCGGCAATGACGGCCAGTTTGCGAGGCTCTGCACCATCCTCGGCCTCGATGGCGTGGCCGAAGATGAGCGCTTTTCCACCAACAAGGCCCGTGTCGCCCACAAGACCGAGGTGCGGCGGATCGTTTCCACTGAGACGGCCAAGTGGAAGAAACGCGACCTTTTGACTGCCTGCGAGAAGAATGCCGTTCCAGCTGGCCCGATCAACACCATCGGCGAAATGTTCGAGGACCCGCAGGTCAAAGCTCGTGGTCTTCGCATCGATCTCGAAACCGCCGATGGGGTCAGCATTCCCGGCGTGCGCAATCCCATCGTGATGTCGAAAACGCCGCTGACCTATCAGCGCCCTAGCCCGAAACTCGGCGAGCATCGCGCGGAAATTCTCGCGGAACTCGAGGCGCGCAACAAGAACTGAGACATTGTCTGGGAGGACAACATGGAAAGAACCGGAGGACAACTGATCGTCGAGGCCCTGAAGGCAAACGGGGTGAAGCGGGTTTCCTGCGTGCCGGGCGAGAGCTATCTTGCCGTACTCGACGCACTCTATGAAAGCGGCATCGAAACCATCGTATGCCGTCAGGAAGGCGGCGCGGCGATGATGGCCGATTGCTGGGGGCGCCTGACCGGCGAACCGGGCGTGTGCTTCGTCACGCGCGGGCCGGGCGCCACCAATGCTTCCGCCGGCCTGCATGTGGCCCGGCAGGATTCGATCCCGATGATCCTGTTCATCGGCCAGGTGCAGGGCGACGCCCGCGAACGTGAAGCCTTCCAGGAGGTGGAATACCGCCGCGCCTTCACCGAATTCGCCAAATGGGTTGGCGAGATCGATGATGCCGCCCGCATTCCCGAATTCGTCACCCGTGCCTTCGCCGTCGCGACCTCGGGCCGCCCCGGCCCGGTCGTGCTGTCATTGCCGGAAGACATGCTGGTCAGGCTCGCCGATGCGCCGGCCGCAAAACCCTACATGCCCGTCGAAAGCCATCCCGGCGCAGCCCAGATCGCAGCACTTGGCGACCTGCTGGAAAAGGCGAAACGCCCGCTGGTCATCCTCGGCGGCACCCGCTGGGACGAAGAGAGCGTGGCCGAAATCCGCGCTTTCGCCGAGACGTGGAAGCTGCCGGTTGGTTGCTCCTTCCGCCGCCAGATGCTGTTTGACCACACCAGCCCCTCCTATGCCGGCGATGTCGGCATCGGCATCAACCCGGCGCTGGCCAAGGAAGTGAAAGACGCGGACCTCCTGCTTCTCATCGGTGGCCGTTTCTCGGAAATGCCGTCGTCGTCGTATACGCTGATGGACATTCCCTATCCGAAGCAGACGCTCGTTCACGTCTATCCCGAACCGGAAGAACTTGGCCGCGTCTATCGCCCCGATCTGGCGATTGCCGCAGCGCCGAAGCATTTCGCCGCCGCCCTTGCGGGGCTGGAACCGAAGGCCGAGCCGCACTGGGCGACCCGCACCGAAGCGATGCATGCCGGTTATCTCAAGTGGTCGACACCGCCCGCGTCAGGTCCCGGCGCCGTTCACATGGGTCCGATCATGGAATGGATCGAGGCCAACACGCCAAAGGATACAATCTTCACCAACGGTGCCGGCAACTACGCCACCTGGGTGCACCGCTTCCATCGGTTCGAGCGCTATGCGACGCAGGCCGCCCCGGCCTCCGGTTCCATGGGCTATGGCCTGCCCGCCGCCGTCGCGGCCAAGGCCGAGTTCCCGAACCGCGAAGTCATCTGCTTTGCCGGCGATGGCTGCTTCATGATGCACGGGCAGGAATTCGCAACCGCCGTGCGCTATAACCTGCCAATCATCACGGTTCTGGTGAACAACGGTATGTACGGCACCATCCGCATGCATCAGGAGCGGGAATATCCGGGCCGTGTCTCCGCGACTGGTCTCACCAACCCGGATTTCGCCGATCTTGCCCGCGCCTATGGCGGCCATGGCGAAACCGTCCGCGAGACGGCAGAATTCGCAGGCGCCTTCCAACGCGCCCGCGCCAGCGGCAAGCCGTCGATCATCGAGATCATCCTCGATCCGGAGGCGATCACGCCTGCCCGCACGCTGACTGACATTCGCGAGAAAAGGTAGGATGGCTGGTGCTCGCAAACACCAGCCTGTGCGTATCTAGCTTCAAGCCTTGGCGTAACGTTCCTTAGCCCAGCCGATCAGGCTGGTGCTCGGGGCCGCGTCAAACCATTCTTGCGATTTGCGAAAGCAATGCAACCCAACGACCTGCGGATCGTCGAGAAGATGCTGAGAACTTCCCGCGCGAAATGGAGCGTCAGAATAGCACTCTTCCGAATAAAAAGCCTTATAGCCCAATTGCCGGGAACGAAGCCTGTATTTGCGCACATAATAGGCGCAGGCGTGGCGGCCCCAATGGTTCCAAGGATAGGATGTGAAATCTAATCGTTTACCGATCAGCTTTTTTGCAAAGCGCCTCCAGCGGAGCTTGAGATGCGCCCAAGCCCCATCCTCGCGACGCTCAAAAGCCGTGAGAATTTCAGTTAGCGCTGGATGATCCGCCGGCCACCACATGACGGCAACACACGGTAATCCGTGCTTTTCCACCCCGAGAAGAAGTCCTTCTGGCCATTGGATTGGTTTCAGCAGCAATAGATCGGAATCGCACCAGATACCCAGTCCCTTGCGCAACATAGCAATCCGCCAGATGTCCGACTTGATTACCAGAGGTATGTTGCGTTCGGGATCGTCCAGTTCCGCCCGTGGAAACACCGTCTCAGCGTCCAGGCACGCCATTCCCTCCGGCAAGTTGTCAACGGGCTCGTAGGCGTAGAAAAGAACGTCGTGGCCCATGGCCCGCCAACTTTGCAGGCACAATCTTTGAAAATCGGGGAGATGAGATCCGATCCAGAATGTGACCAGAGTCGGCAAGTCAGCCTCACCGATCACCCTTCCGTCGGCGACGGCTCGATTACGCATCCGTTTCCGATCTTCAGATTGCATTGGCCTTCCATTCAAAAACCGGGAAGCGCTGCTTCCCGGCCCTTGATCATTGCTTTGGAAACCCGCTCAATCGAGAGCAGCGGTGACGATGAACTCAACCTTGTAGTCCGGCGTTGCCAGAGCAGCCTGGCTGGTGGCGCGGGCCGGCGGGTTCTTCGGGTCGATCCAGCCTTCCCACACGGCGTTCATTTCGCCGAAGGTGGACATATCGGAAAGGTAGATGATCGTCTGAAGGATCTTCGCCTTGCTGGAGCCGGCGGCGGCCAGCAGACGATCGACTTCAGCCAGCGCCGACTTCGACTGTTCCGTCACGGTCTTGCCGTCGCCAACCTGGCCGGCGAGGTAAACGACATTGCCGTGAACGACTGCACCGCTCATGCGGGCGCCGGGTTCGATACGCTTGATGGTCATGATATGCTCCTGTGATTGAAAAGGGGCTTTAGGGATCTGAATGCGCAGCCTCAGCCGCGCATGTGTTGGCTTTTTTCGTAAATCGCGGTGGAACGCGCTCCGGAACGGCAATAGGCCAGCATCGGACGCGGCAGTTCGTCCAGCACGTCCACCATGCCGGCAACGGCATCCGCATCGACGCCCATCCGTCCGACAGGCACATGGGCCGTTTCCAGACCCAGTTCGGCAGCGCGCGCGGCGATCACCGAAAACGGCGTCTGGCCGGGTTCTTCCTCATCCGGACGGTTGCAAACGATTGACTTGAAACCAAGGGCCTTGATCGTGTCGAGATCGCTGACACTGATCTGGCCGCTGACGGAATATTCACCGTCGATTTCCCTGATGTCGAACATCGTCGTTCCTTTCGTGAATCGAACAAGATGTAAGGTCCGCAACGGGTTGCGTCAATGCATCCGCCCGTCATTCCCCCACGGCAAAGAGGAAGGAAAGGCGGTATTCCACGGCCTCACTCGGTTGGAGTGGCACGAGCTCTCCGGCTGCCGCCAGATCGGGCCGCTTGGTCCAGCGATGGGAAGCAGGTTCGATGCCCAGAACATTGGCTGGAGCCGACTGGTTACGCCAGACCTGCAGGAACGGCAGCGTTTTCGTGGAGAACCCCACTGTGAGTGACAGCCCGGAAAGCGAGGCAACAGGACCGAGCCGGACTTTGGCCTCTCCGGCGTTTCCTGCTGCCACACAGAACACGCCGCCGTCTCCCTCGCCAAAAGCCCAGGGGAGCGCCCCCCCCTCCAGCATCGCGCCGGAAAGGCGCGTACCGGGGTCGAACAGCCGGGCGGCAAGGTTCATGTGATACATAAGCATCGGTGCGAAAGGACGGTCGCCATCATTGACCAGCCGGTCTTCCAACGACACAGCACCGGTCACGCCATCGATCCGCCAGCGACGGTAAAGCCGGGCATGGCCGCCATTGGCGAGCCGCACGGGAACCTCCCCGCAGCACAGTGCATCGTCACCCACGCGATGCATCACCACGTTTTCGGCGGGGCTCGCCGAAAAGGAGCCGTGCAGTGGATAGCGCACGCCCTCGCCAGCCCCCTCCACCGGCTCGGGATGGCGAATATGGTCCGGCCCGCAGGTGAAAAGGAAACCTTCGAGCGAATGGTCGATGCGCGGATCGCCGTCATCGGGAATGGCCCGGCCGGGCGATACGTCGACGCAGCCCACGAAAACCTTGCCGATATCAAGGACGGAGGTCGGATCGAGAAGGATCACGGGACCGTGCGCTGCCGAAAACTCGATCATGAAAGCCTCACTTCCGCCTCTTCCCCGCGCGGCGGCCAAAACCCGGCGCAAACCGACAACAACAGGGAATCGTTACAAATTAACGTTACCTTCACCCTAAGTTCACTCTTTCCATATTAGCGTCAAATTTACCATGTGAGAGATGGGTGCATAAGATTACAAGGATCAGATTCGCCGTGACGCTTTCCAGAACCACCAGCCTCGGCCTTGCGCTTGCCGTTCTGTTCCAGGTCCCGCTGGCAGAGCGCGCCGCGGCCCAGAGCACCTATCGGCCCTTTACGGAGATGGTGCTGGTCAGCCCCGAAGGCGACCTGCTCGATTACACGCCGGAGCGCGGTTCGGTCGTCATCAGCCGCGACCGCATGGGCCGCCGCGTGCTGCTTGATCATTCCGGCAATGTGGTAGCGCTGGAAATTCCGGCCGAGACCTACTTCCCGCGTCCCAGCAACGCACGCCCTGGCGACGCCTATGGCGGCGTTCCCGATTACCGCACCTATCGCGGCAATGGCGATGACATCGCGACCGGCACTATTCCTGCACCGACGCGGGTAGAGCGCACGCCGCTCGATGCCCAACCGCTCCCCGGCCAGCAGGGTGAGGCCGCACAGGACGAACCGACCGAAACGCTCGCCTCCCTCGAGACAGAGAACGCACGCCCGGAAGTGACCGTTCGCCCCCAGACGCCGTTGGCGCTGAACGGCAAGTCGCGGTCGGAAATCGCCGCGCTGCAAACCTTCCTCGATCGTGAAGGCGCCTCCCCCGGTGTCATCGACGGCCGCAACGGCTCGAACGTCGCCAAGGCGCTGGCCGCTTACGAAACGATGACGGGCGAGCGGCTCGACCCCGCCAATTCCGAAGACATCATGCAGCGCCTCAGCGTCAGCGGTGGCCTGCCCATCGTCAACTACACGATCACCCCGGAAGACGCCGCAGGCCCCTATGTCGCTTCCATTCCGGAGGATTACGGCCTCAAGGCACAGCTCCCTGCCATGTCCTACACCTCGGTCACCGAAGCGCTGGCCGAACGGTTCCACATGGATGAGGCCTATCTGAAAGAACTTAATCCGGGCGTCGACTTCACCATTCCCGGCTCCATCATCAAGGTCATTTCGCCCGGCGAGCGCAAGACCGGTACGGTGACGCGCATCGTCGCCGACAAGGCACAGAAGCAGGTCTTCGCCTATGACGATACCGGCGCGCTGATTGCCGCCTATCCGGCGACCATCGGCTCATCGGATACGCCCTCGCCGTCCGGCACGCATACGGTCGACCGTATCGCGCTTGATCCGGGTTATACCTACAATCCGAAGATCAACTTCAAGCAGGGTGAGAACCACGGCATTCTCCAGATTCCGCCGGGTCCGAACGGCCCCGTCGGCAATGTCTGGATCGCGCTCTCGAAGCCCACATATGGCATTCACGGTACGCCGGAACCCTCCAAGATCGGTAAGACCAACAGCCACGGCTGCGTGCGCCTGACCAACTGGGACGCGACCGAACTCGCCAAGATGGTGAAGGTCGGCGCCACGGTCGAATTCATCGACTGAGCGGCTCACCAGTTCCCGAGTATGAAAAAAGCCGCCGGGGCGACCCGGCGGCTTTTTTCATATGCGATCGGGAAAGGTCGCGCCTCAGGCGGCCCAGACGAGGCGGAAGACGTTCTTGCGGCGGGGCGAGGCAATGACGCGCGCAGGCATCATGCGTTCCACTTCCATCGCAAAGGCCTGGGCATTTTCCTGGGCCTTGTCGAGATTGGAGACGCGGGCCGGATCGAGCGAGTAGAGCGTTTCGCCGGCGTCGAAGATTTCCTTGTAGGCGGCACGTTCGGTAATGGCCGTGTTGAGCACGTTGACACCGCGCTGGGCCAGCATGCCCTTGATCGCGAGCATGGCCCGCGTCGTCAGCACAGAGGCAACGCGGGTGAGCACGACCGAATGCGGGATTTCAAGACCGGCCTTTTCCTTGAGGAAAGCAATGAGATCGAGGATCTGCGCGCCGCCGCGGGCATCCATCGCCGATCCCTGGATCGGGATGAACACATGGTCGGACAGGCTGATTGCCGCTGTCGTCAGCGCATCGCGCGCGCCGGCCAGATCGATGATGAAATAGTCGGTGCGATCTGCCGATTCGCGAATGTGACAGTGTAGGGCCGCCACGGTGATTTCCGAAATGACGGTCAGGCCGCTCATGCCGCCGCTTGCCTCGACCCATTGGGAAATCCAGCGCTGCGGATCCGCGTCGATCAGTGTCACGCGCCGGCCCATGCGCACCAGTTCACAGGCAAGAAGAAGGGCTGCGGTCGTCTTTCCGGCACCGCCCTTGGCATTGGCAAAGGAAATCACTGGCATGACAAATGTCCTTGTCGAAACATGAAGGCGGTCATCGCTTTGGGCTCGCGCACTGAATTGCGCCATCGGATATGACTTTGTCCCGTCGTGGTTAATAAACGGCAAAAGGTCGATATCCTTTCACTCGCGAAAAACTTGCAGTCAGGTCGACGATCTGCCCGCAGAACGTCTTGCAATTGGAAGCCGCTTGGAAAACATTAGTCAGGAAAATGATGCAGCGCACACGCAGCAAGATAGAGTTGGAACTAGAATGATCAGAAGCCTCGACCTTATCGAGATGTTTTCGGAGATCGCCGTCGCGATGACCGAAAACCGGGAGCGCCTCTGTCAACTCGACAGCGAAGGCGGCGACGGTGATCATGGCATGACCATGACCTACGTCTTCACGGCCCTTGAAGATGCCTTCTCGGCGCTGGAACCTGCCGCGACAACGCCGGCGGAACTGTTCGACATGACCGCGGAAACGTTTCTCAAGGTCGATTCGCGCGCCGCTGCCCTTTATGCCAGCGGCTTTCGCCGCGCCGGCAGCGTCTTGATGCGCCGCAAGACAATCTCCCCCGAAGAGTTCGGCAAGGCGCTTTCGGCCATCGGCAGCAGCTTCCGCGACAAGGGAAAACCTGGCGTTGAAAGGCGCAACGTGGCCGATGTCTGGGAACTGGCGATCGGCGCCTATCTCGACTCACTCAAGCAGGGGCTGACCTTGCCGGAGGCGCTGGACACGGCGCTTGCCGCCGCAAACAACAACCGCACGATGGCCGAAGCCGGCCGCAAGGCCGGCAGCGACAACAAGCCGGATTTCACAGGCTACGATGCCGGCGGCGCCTCAGCACTGCTCATCATTCGCGCCATGCGCGACACGTTTTCGGAATAATGCTGCTTTTCAAATACTTGGCGGGGCAACCTGAATCACCCCGCCAACGCATTGAATCAGAATATGAGCTGGCGACCGCGCTCAGGCGGCCGCCTCCGTATCGGCCACAGCGCCCGGCACATAGTTCAGAACCGGACCGAGCCAGCGCTCGACTTCCGTAATGGGCATGCCCTTGCGCGCCGCATAATCTTCCACCTGATCGCGCTCGACCTTGGCCACACCGAAATAATAGCTCGCGGGATGGCCGATATAGAGGCCCGAAACGGAAGAACCCGGCCACATCGCATAGCTCTCTGTCAGCGTCACACCGGTCGTCTTTTCGGCATCGAGAATCTCGAACAGCGTCGCCTTTTCCGTGTGATCAGGCTGGGCGGGATAGCCCGGCGCGGGGCGAATGCCCGCATAGGCTTCCGAAATCAGATCGTCGCCGGAATAGGCTTCATCCGGCGCATAGCCCCAGAACTCCTTGCGCACCCGCTCATGCATGCGCTCGGCAAAAGCTTCCGCAAAGCGATCGGCCAGCGCCTTGACGAGGATCGCCGAATAGTCGTCGTTCGCCCGCTCGAAGCGCTCGGCAATTGCCACTTCCTCGATACCCGCCGTCACGACGAAACCGCCGACATAATCAGCGACGCCCGTTTCCTTTGGTGCGACGAAATCCGACAGCGCCACATTGGGCCGGCCGTCACGTTTCGAAAGCTGCTGGCGCAGCGTGTAGAAGGTTGCGAGATCACGCGAGCGGCTGTCGTCGGTATAGACGTGGATGTCGTCGCCCACGGCATTGGCCGGCCAGAAGCCGATCACGGCACGCGGCCGGAACCACTTTTCCTCGATCACCTTCTTCAGCATGGCCTGGGCATCACGCCAGAGGTTACGCGCCGCCTCGCCCTGTTTTTCATCTTCCAGAATAGCGGGATAGCGGCCTTTCAGCTCCCAGGTCTGGAAGAAAGGCGTCCAGTCGATGTATTCCGCAAGCTCAGCCAGATCGTAATCCTCGAACACGCGGGTACCGAAGAATTGCGGCCGCGTTGGCTTGTACGAGGTCCAATCGACCTTCTCCGCATTCTCGCGGGCGCGGGCAATCGGAAGGCGCTTCTTCTCGGATTCCGCCCGTGCATGGGCTGCGGCAACCTTCGCGTATTCGGCGCGAATATCTGCGACATAGGTGTTGCGCGTATCCGGCGACAGGAGGTTTGAGACAACGCCCACCGCCCGCGACGCGTCGGTGACATAGATCGCCTGACCGCGATTATAACCCGGATGGATCTTGACCGCAGTATGCACGCGGCTCGTCGTCGCCCCGCCAATCAGCAGAGGAATATCGAAGCCCTGACGCTCCATCTCGGCGGCGACATGCACCATCTCGTCCAGCGAAGGCGTGATGAGGCCGGAAAGGCCGATGATATCCGCCTTCTCGCGCACCGCCGCTTCAAGAATGGTCGCCGTCGGCACCATGACGCCCAGATCGACAATATCGTAATTGTTGCAGGCCAGAACGACGCCGACGATGTTCTTGCCGATATCGTGCACGTCGCCCTTGACGGTTGCCATGATGACCTTGCCCGCTGACTGGCGGCCCTCGCCGCCGGCCAGACGCTTTTCTTCTTCCATGTAGGGCAGAAGAACGGCCACGGCCTGCTTCATCACGCGCGCCGATTTCACCACCTGCGGCAGGAACATCTTGCCCGCGCCGAAGAGGTCACCAACGACATTCATGCCGGCCATCAGCGGACCTTCGATAACGTGCAAAGGCCGGGCGGCGGCAAGACGCGCCTCCTCCGTATCGGCCTCGATATATTCCGTAATGCCGTTGACCAGCGCATGTTCCAGCCGCTTTTCGACCGACCATTCCCGCCAGCTCAGATCCTGCTTCTTGGCTTCCTGAGCGCCCGCACCACGGTATTTTTCGGCCACATCCAGCATGCGCTCGGTGGCGTCGGGACGGCGGTTCAAAACCACATCCTCACAGGCGTCGCGCAATTCCTTGTCAATCGTCTCGTAGACGATGAGCTGGCCGGCATTGACGATGCCCATGTCCATCCCCGCCTGAATGGCATGGTAGAGGAACACGGCATGCATGGCCTGTCGCACGGTTTCATTACCGCGGAAGGAGAAGGAGAGATTCGAGACGCCGCCCGAAATATGGGCATGCGGCAGCGTCTGGCGGATCGTCTTCGTCGCCTCGATAAAGTCGACGCCGTAATTGTTGTGCTCCTCGATGCCGGTCGCCACGGCAAAGATGTTCGGATCGAACACGATGTCTTCCGGCGGGAAACCGACTTCCTCGGTGAGGATGCGATAGGCGCGGGTGCAGATTTCCACCTTGCGCTCATAGGTGTCGGCCTGCCCCGTCTCATCGAAGGCCATGACGACCACGGCAGCACCATAGGCGCGCACCAGCCGCGCATGGTGAAGGAAGGACTCCTCCCCTTCCTTCAGCGAGATCGAGTTGACGATCGGCTTGCCCTGAACGCATTTCAGGCCCGCTTCGATGACCGAAAACTTCGACGAGTCGATCATCAGCGGTACGCGGGCGATATCCGGTTCGGAAGCGATCAGGTTCAGGAATTCGACCATCGCCTTTTCGGAATCGATCAGGCCTTCGTCCATATTGACGTCGATGACCTGCGCACCGCTTTCCACCTGCTCACGCGCCACGTCGAGCGCGGCTGCATAGTCGCCCGCCGTGATCAACTTGCGGAACTTGGCGGAGCCGGTGACGTTGGTGCGTTCGCCGACGTTCACAAAGGGAATGTCGGAAGTCAGCACGAAGGGTTCGAGGCCGGACAGCGACAGAAACGGCTTGTGTTCCGGCACCTGGCGCGGCGCCAGCCCCTTCATGCTGTCGGCAATCGCAGCGATATGCTCGGGCGTGGAGCCGCAGCAACCGCCGACGATATTGACGAGGCCATCCTGTGCGAAGCCGGAAACCTGCTTCGCCATCATTTCCGGCGTTTCGTCATACTGTCCGAACTCGTTCGGCAGGCCGGCATTCGGGTAGGCTGAAATCAGCGTATCGGCGACGCCGGAAAGCTCCTGAATGTGCGGGCGCATGGCCTCGGCACCCAGCGCACAGTTCAGACCGACTGCGAAGGGCCGCGCATGGCGCACCGAATACCAGAAGGCCGAGGGCGTCTGGCCGGACAGCGTGCGGCCGGAAAGATCGGTGATCGTGCCGGAAATCATGACCGGCAGGCGAATGCCCTTGGCAATGAAACGCTCCTCGCAGGCGAAGATCGCCGCCTTGGCGTTCAGCGTATCGAAGATCGTTTCGATCAGGATGATGTCGGAGCCACCGTCGATCAGGCCGTCGATCTGCTCGGCATAGGCCGTGGTCAGCTCATCGAAGGAGACGGCGCGGAAACCGGGATTGTTCACATCCGGAGACATGGAGGCGGTTCGGTTGGTCGGGCCGATCGCGCCGGCCACGAACCGGCGCTTGCCATCCTGCTTTTCGGCACGCAGCATGGCGCGACGGGCAAGACGCGCGCCATCGCGGTTCAGTTCGTAGACCGCGTTCTCCATCTCGTAATCCGCCTGCGCGATACGGGTCGAGGAAAACGTATTGGTTTCGACGATATCCGCACCGGCCATTGCGTAGCGGTAATGAATGTCTTCGATAGCCTGCGGCTGTGTGAGGATAAGGAGGTCGTTATTGCCCTTTTGATGGCAGGCGCAGCCGATGAAGCGATCCCCGCGGAACTGGTCCTCGTCCAGCTTGAGGCTCTGGATCTGCGTGCCCATGGCGCCATCGAGAATGAGGATACGTTCGCGCGCCGCCTGCTCGAGGGCTGCAAAGATTTCCTTGCCATCGCGTTTTGCGGCTTCCTTGCCGAAGAGATCGTCAAACACGGGCATGCTCCTGTTTCTCGTGGTGTCGGCACCCAGATCACATAAAGATATCTTTATGTCAACATATCGCAGGGCAATCAACGCCATCGGGTGCGATCGTTTACTTATATAGGCGTCATATCCGCTAAAAACGAAAAGAAACCTTGACTTATCGCCGCGGAAACCGCATCTGAACCTCAGCTTTCCACCTTCCGGCCGCCGCGTGAGCGTGCCCTGCATCAAGGATATCGCAGAAGAAGGACGAAGGCGCGACACATAACCGCCGCGCAAGCGGCGCTCATGCGCCTGAAAGCATCTCCAACCCACAAGTTCCCATTTCACGCGGGGTTCTTGACGTCGAACGAAGCTCGACCGGAATAATCCGGCCGGCCGTTTTTCGACGCCCCGAAAGGCAATTGACTTGACGAATTTCAATGAACTCGGCCTCGACCAGCAGATTCTGGCCACCCTGACGCAGGCCGGCTATGAAAAGCCGACCCCGATCCAGGCCCAGGCCATTCCGCTGGTTCTGGCCGGACGCGACCTGATCGGCCTCGCCCAGACCGGCACCGGCAAGACCGCCGCTTTCGGCCTGCCGATCATCCAGCAGCTTTCCAAGGACGGCAAGACCGTCGGTCCGCATGGCGTTCGCGCCCTTATTCTTGCTCCGACTCGCGAGCTGGTGAACCAGATCGCCACCAACCTGAAGAACTTCATGCGCAAGACCCCGCTGCGCATCAACATGGTCGTCGGAGGCGTGTCCATCAACCGCCAGCAGCAGAACCTTCTGCGTGGCACCGATATTCTCGTCGCCACGCCGGGCCGCCTGCTCGACCTGATCAGCCGTCGTGCCGTCACGCTGGCCGCCGTTACCCATCTCGTGCTTGATGAAGCCGACCAGATGCTTGACCTCGGCTTCATCCACGACCTCAAGAAGATCGCGAAGCTCATTCCGGCCAAGCGCCAGACGCTGCTGTTCTCGGCCACCATGCCCAAGGCCATCTCCGATCTCGCCAAGGACTACCTGACGAATCCGGAAAAGGTCGAAGTGACCCCGCCCGGCAAGGCAGCCGACAAGATCGAGCAGTATGTTCACTTCGTGGGCGGCAAGAACGACAAGACGGCGATCCTCAAGGAGCAGCTCACCGCCAATCCGGATGGCCGCGCCATCGTCTTCCTACGCACCAAGCACGGCGCTGAAAAGCTGGCGAAGCATCTGGAGCAGGTCGGCTATTCCGTGGCCTCCATCCACGGCAACAAGAGCCAGGGCCAGCGCGACCGCGCGCTCAAGGGCTTCCGCGACGGTGAAGTCGCCGTTCTCGTGGCAACCGACGTGGCCGCCCGCGGCATCGATATTCCCGGCGTCAGCCACGTCTATAACTACGACCTGCCGGAAGTGCCGGATGCCTATGTGCACCGTATCGGCCGCACGGCCCGCGCCGGCCGCGAAGGCATCGCGATCGCTTTCTGCGCTCCGGACGAAGCCAAGTTGCTGCGTGACATCGAACGTCTGATGGGCATCTCGATTGCCGTCGCAAGCGGCGAACCGCATGCCGGCGTTGCCCCTGCACGGCCAGCCCGCGGCAACAACAATGGCGGTCGCGGCCGCTCCGATCAGGCCCGCGGTCCGCGCCCGCCCCGGCCCGCACGCGGCCACGACGGCAAGCCGTCCGGCGACGGCGCCGAAGCTGCCGGCGGTCGTTCGGAGCACGGCAACCGCCCGCCCCGGAACCGCAACAACCGTCCGAAATTCGGCCATGGTCGCGACAATGCCGGTGGGCAGGGCGAACGCGGCAACGAAGGCCGCAAGCGCGGCTTCGGTGGCGGACGTCCCCAGCGCCAGAACCAGGCCTGAGACAGGCTGAACGGATCGACTTCAGGGCGGCGTAAAAGCGCCGCCCTGATGGATGCACACAAAACGTGCATTCGCTTATTTTCGAATCAAAAAACCGGCCACAACTTGTACGCATGCGCGAAGCGCACAGCGTTCGTGATCAAATTCAGTGCAGGCCAATACCTCAGAGAGTGCCAAACATCTGTAAAATCAAGAAAATGAGCCCTCCCAAAATTATTGCCCCGAACTGAGCATGGTTCTTGCATTGCCAAGAACGTTGTATTCAAATGGTCAAAAAATCGGGGACCGCACCTTTGGCATTTGACGAAATGATGAATGCGGACAATGTTCCGCGCGAACCCTACCAGTCCTACCACGAGTGGTATTCCAGTCAGGACCCGGCACACCTCAAAGCCAAGACCCGGGATGCCGAGAACATCTTCAGACGAACCGGGATCACCTTTGCCGTTTACGGCCACGCCGATTCCTCCGAAAAGCTCATTCCCTTCGACATCGTTCCCCGCATCATTTCCGGCCGTGAATGGCGGAAGCTGGCCCAGGGCATCGAACAGCGCGTCATCGCGCTCAACGCCTTCCTCGATGACATCTACCACAAGCAGGAAATCATCCGCGCCGGCCGCATCCCGCGCGAACTGATCGAGAAAAACGACGCCTTTCTGCCGGAGATGATTGGGTTTTCGCCGCCGGGCGGCGTCTATACCCACATCGTCGGCACGGATATCGTACGCACCGGCGAGGACCAGTTCTACGTTCTGGAAGACAATGCCCGCACGCCCTCCGGCGTCTCCTACATGCTGGAGAACCGCGAGACGATGATGCAGATGTTCCCCGAACTGTTTCAGGCGAACAAGGTCCAGCGCGTGGAGGACTATCCGTTCCTGCTGCGCCAGTCGCTGGCCTCACTCGCCCCTCCGGGATGCAAGGGCAAGCCGCGCGTGGCCGTCCTGACCCCCGGCATCTACAACTCCGCCTATTACGAACATTCCTTCCTCGCCGACATGATGGGCGTGGAACTGGTGGAGGGCTCGGACCTGCGCGTCATCGACGGCAAGGTGAAGATGCGCACGACCCGCGGTTATGAGGCGATCGACGTGCTTTACCGCCGCGTGGACGACGATTTCCTCGATCCGCTGACCTTCCGTCCGGATAGCTGTCTCGGCGTTCCCGGCATCATGGATGTCTACCGTTCCGGCAACATCACCATTGCCAATGCACCGGGCACCGGCATTTCCGACGACAAGGCGATCTATTCCTACATGCCGGAGATCGTCGAGTTCTATACCGGCTCGAAGCCACTGCTCCAGAACGTGCCGACCTGGCGTTGTTCCGAGCCGGACAGCCTGAAATACGTGCTCGACAACATTGCCGATCTCGTCATCAAGGAAGTGCATGGTTCGGGCGGCTACGGCATGCTCGTCGGCCCGACGGCCTCGAAGAAGGAGCGCGAGGCCTTCGCCGAAAAGCTGCGCGCCAAGCCGGGCAACTACATTGCCCAGCCGACACTCTCGCTCTCCACAGTCCCGATTTTCGTCGACAAGGGCATCGCGCCCCGTCACGTCGATCTTCGTCCTTACGTTCTCGTCTCCGACAAGGTGAGAATCATACCCGGCGGGCTTACGCGCGTCGCCTTGAAGAAGGGCTCCCTGGTAGTGAATTCCAGCCAGGGCGGCGGCACCAAGGACACCTGGGTTCTGGAGGACTGATACATGCTGGGAAGAACCGCCAACGGACTCTACTGGATGTTCCGTTACATCGAGCGCGCCGAAAATATTGCGCGTCTGGTCGATGCGGGCGTGCGCATGTCGCTGACCCGTTCGCAGGCCGCCGATTCCGATTGGGATGGCGTGCTGCAAAGTGCCGGCGTGCGTGAAATTTTCGGCGAAGACCGGACCGTTACGTCCGCCGACGCCATCGACTTCATGCTGCGCGACAAGGCCAATCCGTCGAGCGTCATGTCCTGCATCGAGCAGGGCCGAAACAACGCCCGCATGGTGCGCACCGCGCTGACCCGGGAAACCTGGGAAGCGACCAACGAATACTGGATCGAGCTGAAGCAGCTTCTGGCGCGGCGCGTAAAGCCGCAGGACCTGCCGGAAGTGATCGACGTCATCAAGCGGCGCGCGGGCCTCGTGCGTGGTGCCTTTCACGGCTCCATGCTGCGCAACGAGCTTTACAACTTCTCGCGCATCGGCACGTTCATAGAACGCGCCGACAATACGAGCCGCATTCTGGACGTGAAATATTACGTCCTTCTGCCGGGTGCTTCCCATGTCGGCTCCTCGCTCGACAACGCCCAGTGGGAATCGATCCTGCGTTCCGTTTCGGCCCATCGCTCCTATCGCTGGGTCTATGACGGCGAATACAAGCCCGCCGACATCGCCCATTTCCTGATCCTGAACGGCCAGATGCCGCGCTCGCTGATCTACTGCTACGAGAAAATCGTCAGCAATCTCGGCTATCTCGCCCGGGAATATGGCGAACGCCATGCGGCCCACGAAACGGCGGATGCGATCAACAGTAAGCTGCAGAGCCTGACGATCAATGCCGTGATGGAACAGGGCCTGCACGAATTCCTTGAGGATTTCGTTGGTCACAACGGTCAGCTCGGACAGGAAATCACGGACGGCTACCGCTTCTACAGTTAAGGCCGGGGCCTTGCGCCCAGCCGGACACGAACAGGGTGCCTCACCGTTTCAGGAAACGCGCGGGGCGCCCTGATTGCCAACCAGGGTTACATTCATGCGACTGAAGATCACGCACAAGACGGAATACGTGTACGACCAGCCGGTTCCCTACACGCTGCAGCGCCTGCGGCTGACGCCGCTTTCCGACCGCAGTCAGAATGTGCTCGACTGGAGCGTGTCGGTAGAAGGCGCGACGATTGAAGTCTCCTTCCACGATCAGTTCGGCAATCTCAACGAACTGGTCTCCGTCGATGGCGAGCGCCATACGGTGAAGATCACCGCCACCGGCACGGTCGAGACCCGGGACGTGAACGGCGTCATCGGCCCGCATCAGGGCTTCGTGCCGCTATGGCTTTACCTGCGTGAAACCCCGCGCACCAAAGCCGGAAAGCTGGTGCGTGAACTGGCGCGCGGTGTTACCGGCGACGGCGAACTGGCCAGGATGCACGCTTTGATGGAAACGATCCACGAGACCGTGACCTACACGCCCGGTTCGACCGACAGCGAAACCACCGCCGAGCAGGCGCTGGAAGCGAAGAAGGGCGTTTGTCAGGATCACGCCCATCTCTTCATTGCCGCCGCCCGCACCCTCGGCATTCCCGCGCGCTACGTGTCCGGCTATCTATGGATGGACGACCAGCCGGAGCAGGTTGCGACCCATGCCTGGGCGGAAGCACACATTCCCGGTCTCGGCTGGGTCGGCTTCGATCCCGCCAACAAGATCTGCCCGGACGAGCGCTACGTCCGCGTGGCAACGGGCATGTGCTATCGCGATTGCGTACCAGTCTCCGGCTTGCGGATTGGCGCGGCTGGCGAAACACTCACCGTGTATCTGACTGTGGAGCAGGAACAGAGCCAGAGCCAGTCCTGACGCGCCGACGCAAGTCTC
The DNA here is from genome assembly GCF_014196535.1 of Allorhizobium borbori. GTDB lineage: Bacteria > Pseudomonadota > Alphaproteobacteria > Rhizobiales > Rhizobiaceae > Ectorhizobium > Ectorhizobium borbori. The sequence continues at coordinate 19,925 of NZ_JACIDU010000017.1, read as the reverse complement.
GCGCAAGCTTCGGCTGATTCCCTTCCGTTCTCAGCGAGCGGGAGGGTTCATGCTTTTTGGGCGTTCTGTTTTTCACTCCGTCGTCGAACGCCTGCGCGAGGAAGCGGATAAAGCCGCCTCCGCCGAGACTGACGAAGCACCCTCCTCCCACCGCGTTTTCGGGCTGAACATGTCCTTCGCGGCGCAGACCGCCGAGACCGAACAGACCCGCATGTATCGTTCCGCCGGCGCCTATGCCGACATTCTCGCCGATCGGCCCGAACCTCGCCCGACCCTGACCTTTACCGAGGACGAACCGGCGGCCGGCCCCGAAATGCCGGCCCACCTCATCGTCCTGGAACCGGCAGCGATTGCCGCCGAACTCGGCATCGATAGCAACACGACCACCGCCGAACTGAACGAAAAGCGCCGCCTCTTCGCCCGGCAAAACCATCCCGATTGCGTCGCCGCCGCCTTCCGTAGCAACGCCACCGTCCGCATGACCATCGCCAACCAGCTCATCGACACCGCACTACGCGAACGCCAGCCCTGACAAACGAACAGGCATCAACGAATTCTGTGTTTTAACCGTTGATGCGACAGCAAAGCTGGGCTATGAACCGGCTACCGGCGAATCCGTTTCGCCTCGAGCGCACCCGTAGCTCAGCTGGATAGAGTGTTGGATTCCGATTCCAAAGGTCACAGGTTCGAATCCTGTCGGGTGCGCCATTTCAGAACAGAACTATGAACGCCGAACGCCGCCGTTTCTACGCTTGAAGCGGCGACCAGCGTTCGCAGCAGTTCCGACTTCGATCCCATGATGCGAACCTCGTCGTCGGCAACCTCGACACGCTGCGCCAGCGCGCGTAGATGGTCGCGGCGGTAGCCGCCATCGTTGAGCCTGATCCGTTCACGGGCTTTGCGGGCAAACCCCTTGAGCATATCGGGGGTGACGCCCTGATTGCCTGAACTATCGAGCGCGAGCTGCGTGCGCTCCGCGTCGGCGGCGGCTTGATCCCGCAATGCCTTGAGGCTCACCATGCGTTCCTTTGCCATGGCGTCGTCCTTGTCCACCATGCCGGCTTCGATGGCGTCAAAGAGACGGCCGAGCCGCTGGTCGGCTTCCGTGATTCGCCTTTGAAGCTCGGCAAGATGCTCGCGGCGGCGCTCGGTGCGTTCCTGTCGGCGGTCGATGACGCTGGCAAGGACGGTTTCCAACCGCTTGGGCAGGAGCAGGCGGTCCCCGATATAATCGGCGACCGTATGGTCCAGCTTGTCCATGGGGATCGTGCGACCCTTGCAGCCGGTCTTGCCCTGCCGGGCCTTGGTCGAGCAGGTATAGTAGCGGTATGTCGCGCCCGTGCTGCCTTGGCCGGTGCGAAGCGTCATCGCTCCCCCGCACTTGGCGCAGAAGCAAATGCCGGTCAGGAGCGTCGGGCCGCTGGAGACACGTGCAGGCGTCACCATGGGATTGCGGGACTTGAGGCGGGCTTGCACCGCGTCGAACGTCTCGCGCTCGATTAGGGGCGGCACCGCCATGATGGCGACCTCGCTCTCCGGCTTCTTCTCCCGATCCTTGTGCGAGCGGGTGTTGAACCTGTGCTCGCCGATATAGGTGGTGCGGGTCAGGATGGCGTGGATTTGCGCCAATCCCCAACGCCCTCCGTCGCGGGTGAAGAAGCGGCGCTCGTTGAGATAGGTGGCGATGGCCTTGACGCCCATCGCGCCGGACGTGCCGTCTCCTTCGAGGAACAGGCGATAGATCAGCCGCACGGTGTCGGCGTGCAGCGGGTCGATCTCCAGCTTCTTCTTGATCTTCGATCCGCGCTGCTCGGCCGCGACGATGCGATAGCCGATGGGCGGCCGTGCGCCGTTCCAGAAACCCTGCCGGGCATTCTCGTTCATGGCGCGCAGGACGTGCTTGGCGTTCTCCTTGGACTGGTATTCGTCGAACAGCGCCATGATCTGCCGCATCATCTGGTGCATGGGATCGTCGCCCATTTCCTGCGTGATGGACACGAGCTTGACGCCGTTCTTCGCCAGCTTGCGAACGTAGAACTCCATCTCGAAGTGATCGCGGAAGAAGCGCGAGAAGCTATGCACCACGACAATGTCGAAGGGCGCGGGCTTCGACGTGCCCGCCTCGATCATGCGCTGGAATTCGGGGCGCTTGTCGTTGGTGGCGGTTGCGCCCGGTTCCACATAAGTCTCAACGAGCTGATAGCCGCGCTGCTCGCAATAGGCTTCGCCCTGCCGCTTCTGGTCGGGAATGGAAATATCATGCTCCGCCTGCCGGGCAGTCGAAACGCGCAGGTAGAGCGCGGCGCGGGCGGTAGTGGTTGGGCTGTGAATGTTCATGGTCGGCCTCCCATAGCTTTCTTCATCTTGGGGTGGTCGATCAGGGGCAACGCCAGCTCCACGCGGTCATGCACCACCTTGGGCGCGAGCTTACGCCCATGCCCCGGTTCGAGTCGCACAAGACCGTAGTTCTCCATGGTTTTCAGGGTGCGTGACAGATTGGAGCCGGCCCGGCCGGTGATTTCCGCCAGTTCCTCCAGCGATGCCGGGGCTTTCTCGGCGATGATGCGCAGCAGTTCGCGGTTGCCGGCCGACAGCACCTTGGCAAAGGATTCGGTCGAGGTGAACCACACCTTCGGATCGCTGGGCACAGGTTTTTCCTCGCCGCGCGCGATCCGCATGGTGCGGGCCTTCATTTCTTCATAGTCGGCAATCCCGACTTTCAATGTGGTCATAGGGCACCTCGTTCCTTCAATACCGCGTCCACGGCCTGCCAGAAGTCGGCCAGCAGCGTGGCCGCATCCTCGTAGGCGTAAGGCTTCACGGTCTGAAAGCGGTGCCGATGGTCCATCGGCGCGCCGCGCCTGCCTCGGCCGACCGGATGGGCATTGTCGAAGCCGACCAGCCGTTCGCCCGAAGGCTCGTGAAGCGTGAGCGAATAATCGAGGCCGTGCGGCTTTTCCGGCGAGGCCGGAACGCGGGTGACGACGAACTTCACCCAATGGCCGCCCTCGGGATCGACAAAGAGCATCTGTCCGTCGAGGTCCAGAAGCGTGTCGAGGCTTGGATCACGATCCACGCTCACGTCTTTTTCCTATCAGTTTGTGATAGGTATTGCAAGCTGTCATTCGGCTTTCTCGGGTTCAAGAGTTCGTCGAACACATCGCCGAACCAACGCTCGAACACGTCAATCTCGGCTTCGGTGACGGGAATGTCTTCGGGCCAGTCGTCGGTGACACGCATCCTCTGCCCATCCGGGCCGAGAAGTGGCATGTTGCCGGCTCGCGTCCGGCCGTCGGGCGTAGGATCGTCGGCGTAGTCGAAAAGATCGTCGGGAAGTGGTTCGGGGATCGACTGTCGCGGTCGCCCTCTCCGGGCGCGGCGGCGCTCTGCGCACATGGAATCCTCCTTGGTTCTGTTGGAATCCGAGGCGCTCAAGGCCCCGGAATTAGGCGAACCATGGAGGGCAGTCGGCGGCCTGTGGCGTGCCGCATTTGCGCCTATGCGCTGGCGGCACCCCTGCCGGGATGGGACTCAGTTGGCGGCTCGCCGTGCCTTGGCGAAGCCGCGATCCGTTGCGATGAACCGCTCCAGCATCGGCACGATGAGCCTGACGGGATCGGCGGCGGGCTGGCCGCTCTCGCGGGCCAGCACCTCGGCATAGGCGACCAGATCGCGGTGAAGTGGCGCAGGCAGCTCCACGGTGATCTTCACGGGCTTGTCGTCGGGCAGCGGGCCGAGTTTCAGCTTGGTCATGGTCAACCTCCTGCCGGTTCGAATACAAGGTCGCGGGTGACGATGATCCTGACCGGGAAGCCGGGCCGGATGGTCAGCGTCGGTGCGACCTGCAACTGGCGCTGGACGATCTGCTGCCCCGCCTGATTGACGGTATCCTGCGCCCCGTCGCGGATGGCCCGGATAAGCCGGTCCTCGTCGCTGGTCGCCAGTTCCGTGCCGACTGCGAGCAGCGTGGACAGCCCTGCGGCCTTCATCAGATCCCACCAGTGGTAATCCACGCCATCCTCAAGCCCGGCGTAACCGGAAGCGTCCGCACCCGGCAGACGCTCAAGGACGATGGAACGGCCGCCCGGCAGGATCAGGCGGTTCCACACCAAGAGCACCCTTCGCTGGCCGAAGGTCACGCCGTCATCGTATTGGCCGATGATGCGCGTTCCCTGCGGGATCAGCAGCAGCGACCCGGTCGGGCTGTCATAGACGTTCTCGGTCACTTGAGCCGTGATCTGGCCCGGCAGGTCCGAACGGATGCCGGTGATGAGCGCGGCCGGAATCACGGCCCCGGCCTGAAGGATGTAGGGCGATGCCGGCGGCGCGACACGATCCGGCGCGACAGTCTGCCGGTCCACGGGTCCATTGAGGAAAGCCGCGTGCCGGTCCTGCGTCGCGGGCTGTCCGCCGAGGCCAAGACCGGCAAGGCTGGGCATGGCCGTCCCTGCCGGCGATCCCGTGCGCGGGCCGGACTGGAAGAACACATTGCTTAAGCGCGCGGCTTCTTCCTCGGCGCGGCGGCGTTCCTCGGCGGGATCGACGGCGGGCGTCGCCATCGTAGGCGGTGCGACGGGCTGCCCTCGGTTCTGCGCGTCGAGGATCGGACGGCCCAAATCTCCGGGCAGCGCGGGGCCGAGCACCGGCCCGCTATAGTCGCTTGGCAGACCGGCGAGGCCGTCCGCCGTGGGCCGGTTCTCGGTCGAGTAGAGTTCGCCGCCGTCCGGCCCTCCGTCGCGGGTCTGGAGCGCATAGATGAGTGCGCCGCCGATGCCGAGCAACGCAACCGCGCCGACGCCCGCCAGCATCTTGCGGGACAGGCGGGTGACGCGCGGCGGCTCGGCGCGCAGCCGCATGGGGGCTGCGGTTTCGGTGATGGTGTTGTCGGTCATGACGGGGAGCCTCCGGTCGCGCTGGCGGGCTGCGCGTCGGCGGCCTGCGTCGGGTTGGTGCGGACGATCCTGACGACCTGCTGGCGGCTGCCAGAGCCAAGGCGCAGCTCGGCCGCGCCGAACAGGCGGTCCACGATCAGGACGTTCTGGTGGACTCGGCTGTTGACGATCTGCGGCTCGCCGTTCGCGCCAAGCACGAAGATGGGCGGCATCTCGCCCTGCACGATCCCGGCCGGGAAGACGACATAGACGCGGCGGCCATCGTCGAAGACGGAGACGGGCCGCCATGGCGGGCTATCGCCCTGCACCTGCAAGGCGTAGCGATAGTTCCGCGCCGCCTCGGCGGGGATGATCGGGGCTGTCGGAACGGTGCGGCGCTGGCCGGGCGTCGCGGGATAGGCCCAGGCGACGGCGGGCATGTAGAGCGATTCCCGGGCGCGCAGCTCGATCATGTAGGTGCGCCGGTCGGTGGTGACGACAAGGTTGGTGGCGATGTCGGGTCGCGTCGGCTTCACGAGGATATGGACGCGGCGGTTCGCGCCCGAACCGGATTCCGTGTCGCCGATGATCCAGCGGGCGGTGTCGCCCGCCGCGATTGGCCCCGCGCCGGTCAGGCTCTCGCCCGGCTCCAGCGCGATCGTCGTGATCTGCCCGACTGCGGCATAGACCTGATAGAGCGCGCCTTCCGACCACGGATATATCTGGATGGCGTTGTAGTAGCCTTCGCGGCGCGGCTCGACGCGGGCGGCTGCATTGGCGTTCTCGACGCGGCCGGTCGGCGTGCCGGCAGCCGTACCGCCCCGCGCCACGGTCCATGCCGGGGGCACATGCAGCGGCCGGGGCGTGTTGTCGACTGCTGCCGCCTGCACGGTCGGCAGCGGCGGAACGCTGGCGTCATAGCTGAATTGCGGCATCCGATTGGTGGCGCAGCCGGTCAAAGCGATTGCCACGACCGTCACAAAAATAGCATACGATAGCGGCTTTAGGATTAGTAGTGAGGAACTGACAGGATGGATACTGTCCCGACGATTGTTGCCCGGTATATCGACGCCTACAACACGATGAATGTTCAGGCGATGCTCGACTGCCTGTCGGGCGACGTTCGGTTTATCAACAGATCGAACGGAGAAGTGACGAACGAGACGCATGGGATTGAGGCATTTCGCGCGTTGGCGGAACAGGGTGTTGAATTGTTTGCGGAAAGAGAACAGACAATTCTCGACTGCATCGCCATTGAGGACCGTGCAGCGGTGCGCATCGGCTATCGCGCCAAGGTCAAGGCCGACCTGCCCAACGGCTGGAAGGCTGGGCAGAAGATCGAGATAGCGGGCACCTCGTTCTTCATGATCTCCAAGGGAAAGATCAGCGAGGTGATTGATGCAAGCTGACGTTTTCATTGGCTCATCTCCCGCGACCACGAAATTGCATTGACGTAGATTCCCAGCGGATTGGCGCGCAGGCGCTCGGCGTCGCGCGGCGGCTGGATGACGATAGTGAGGATGGCCGTCCATCGTTCCGTGGTGGAAAGCTGGCCGTTCTCGAAATGCCTTTCCGTCCACGCGACGCGGAAGCTGTTGGGCGAGGCCCGGATGACGCTGGACACCTCGACGGCGACCTGTTGGCGGCCGACCTTGGTGAAAGGGTCATTGGCGCGGGCGTAATCGTTCAATGCCGCCGCGCCGCGATCCGTGGTCCATTCATAGGCGCGAAGCCAGTTCTGGCGGACGATGATCGCGTCGGCCGGGATCGCGCGGACCTGTTCGATGAAGCGGCCGAGATGGAAAGCAATCTGCGGATCGGTCGGGCGATAGTCGGCATTGGCTGGCGCGACGGTCTGCGCCTGACCGAGATTGTCCACCTGCACGACCCAAGGCACCACGGTCCCACGCGCGGACTGCCAGACCAGCGCAGAGGCGAAGCCGGCCGAGAGGATCAGCGAGCCGAAGGCCATGAGCCGCCAGTTCCGCGCCTGCACGCGGGCCGAGCCGATACGCTCGTCCCACACTTGCGCGGCGCGCTGATAAGGCGTCTCGGGTTCCGGCGTCTTGCCGTATTGAGTTGCTGGTCGTTTGAAGATGCTCATGAGCGGTCACTTTCGGAAAGATTGATGGAGGAACCGGAGCCGTGGCTGTCGCCGGAGCGCACCGCATGGGCGGCCATGGTCGTGCCGTGGTTGAGGGCTTGCGAACGCTGCATGCGCTGCGCCCAGGCCGGAGGACCGGCGGATGGTGCCGGCGATGCGGGCGCAGCATCGCTCCCGCCGACCGTTCCCATGGTGGAGCTGCCGCCGCTTGCGCCGAATCCGGCCTTCGAACCTTCGGAGAAGCTGGATTTGACGGATTCGCTGGCCCGCGCGGCGGCGCGTTTGAGGGGTGAGATGGCGGCCGAACCTGCTGCGCGGCCGACGCCGCCGAGACCGGAGGCGACGCCTGCCGCGCCGGACTGGCCAAGCGATCCGACGCTATAGGCGGCGGTCGCCGCGCCCGCGGTGGCCGCGCCGCCGCGGACGGCCGCGGCCCCGCCGGACAGGGCAGCGGCACCACCTTTGGCGGCGAGCATGGCCCCGCCGCCAGCGGCGACGCCTGCACCTGCGACCGCAAGCCCGGTTCCCACGGCAGCACCCGCGCCGAGCTGCGGGCCGCCCGAAACGATGCCGTTTGCTATGCCGGGGCCGAAGATGCCGAGGCCGAGCAGCGACAGAGCTGCCAGCACAATCGCCATGGCGTCGTCGATGGTCGGGGTCGCCCCGCCGAAACCGGCCGTGAATTGCGAAAACAAGGTGCTGCCGATACCGATGATGACGGCGAGCACCAGAACCTTGATGCCGGAGGACACCACGTTGCCCAAGACCTTCTCGGCCATGAAGGCGGTCTTGCCGAACAGGCCGAAGGGGATGAGGACGAAGCCGGCAAGCGTGGTCAGCTTGAACTCGATGAGGGTCACGAAAAGCTGGATGGCGAGGATGAAGAAGGCCAACACCACGAGCGCCCATGCGAACAGCAGGCACGCGATCTGGATGAAGTTCTCGAAGAAGGCGATCCAGCCCATCAGGTCGGAAATGGAGTCGAGCAGCGGGCGGCCGGCGTCGAGGCCGGTCTGCGCTACGCGGCCCGGCCGCGTCAGACCGGTGACAGAAAAGCCGGTGCCCGACGCCATGAGACCGAGGCCGGCGAAGCTCTCGAAGACGATCCGGGCGAGGTTGTTCCAATTGCCGATGATGTAGGCGAAGACGCCCACGAAAAGGGTCTTCTTCACCAGCCGAGCGATGATGTCGTCATCTGCGCCCCATGCCCAAAAGAGCGCGGCAAGCGTCACGTCGATGACGATCAGGGTGGTAGCGATGAAGGCGACTTCGCCAGACAACAGCCCGAACCCGCTGTCGATGTAGCGCGTGAATACGCCGAGGAAATTGTCGATGACGCCCGTGTTTCCCATGGTCAGCGCGCCTCGCTGCGGTCACGGCCGAGGAAGCGGTCGCGGGATTCAGCCCATGCGGCGAGGCAGTCGGTGTCGCTCGCCGCCGCCTCGCCGAGTTGCTGGCAACGGCGCAGGGTTTCGCGCAGGGGATCGGCCGGGGGCTGGAGGGCCGATGCCGGCCGTGACGCGGAAGGCTCGTCCTTCCGCGTCATGTCGATTGCGGTCACTGTCAAGGCAATCGCAACGAACACCACGGCCCCGAGCCGGACCAGCATCTTGCCGTCCATGGCGAGCCTCCCGGTCAGTTGTTGCCGTTGTTGAACATCTGCGCGTTACCCGGCTGATAGCCGCTGCCGGGCGTCAGGAAACGCTCGCGCTGGATGCGGCCCTGTTCGGCGGCGGTCGCGCGCTCGGCTTCGGTCAGCGCGTCGGCGCGGCCGTTCGCCGAGATGACCGCGATCAGATCGGAAAGCTGCTGTGACTGGAGCGCGAGAAGCTGGTTGCCGGCCTGCGTGGCTTGCAGCGCGCCGGTCGCGCCTTGGCTCTGGCCGACAAGCGCGGCCATCTCGGCGCGGTTGCTGTCGATGTTGCCGACCGCACCCGCCTGCACGCGCATTGCGTCCTGCAAGCCGCCGACCGTGTTCTCCCACCGGCTGCGCGCATCGGCGACAAGCTGGGCGTCGGTCGTCGAAAGCGAGACGTTGCCGTATTGCTGTTGAAACGCTTGGTCGATCTGCCCGACCTCGAACGCGATGTTCTGCGCTTGGCTAAGAAGCTGCTGCGTCCGGCTCACGTTCTGCTGGAGCTGCTGGAGCGACGAATACGGCAGGCTCGCCAGATTGCGGGCCTGATTGATGAGCATCTGCGCCTCGTTCTGGAGGCTGGTGATCTGGTTGTTGATCTGCTCCAGCGTGCGCGCTGCCGTGAGCAGGTTTTGCGCGTAGTTGCTCGGGTCATAGACGATCCGGCCGAAACCGAATTGCGCATGGGCCGGGCTTGCCAGCATGGGCGACAGCGCGACGGGCACTGCGAGCGCCAGCGCGAGGGCCGAAGCCCCGACAAACTTGGGATAGGTCATGGAAGAATCTCCTGTGTGGGGTGGGTATCGAGCCGGGCCGGCGCGGCGGATTCCGGCCGGTCGGCAAGATTGGTGAGGTTGGGGATCAGCTCGGCCGCCCACTCGACGCCGCGCGCGCGTAGCCATGCGGCGAGGAAGCCGTCGCGGCCGTGTTCGGCGACGATCTGTGCAATGAGCGTCTGGTCGGATTTGGCGGATGCGGCGCAGAGCGCGAGGCCGATTTCGGACAGGCCAAGCTCGAACAGGCGATTGCCGCGCCTCGACTGGCAGTAGTAGTCGCGCTTGGGCGTGGCCCGTGCGAGGATTTCGATCTGCCGGTCATTCAACCCGAAACGCCGGTAAATCTCGGTAATCTGCGGCTCGATGGCGCGCTCGTTCGGCAGCAGAAGCCGCGTCGGGCAGCTCTCGATGATCGCGGGCGCGATGTTGCTGCCGTCAATGTCGGACAGGCTTTGCGTGGCGAAGATGACGCTGGCGTTCTTTTTGCGGAGCGTTTTCAGCCATTCGCGGAGCTGGCCGGCGAAACCCTCGTCGTCCAGCGCAAGCCAGCCTTCATCTATGATGAGAAGCGTCGGCCGCCCGTCGAGCCGGTCGCCGATGCGGTGGAACAGGTAGGACAGCACGGCCGGGGCCGCTCCAGTCCCGACAAGGCCCTCGATCTCGAACGCCTGCACATCCGCCGAGCCGAGATGTTCGGCTTCGGCGTCGAGCAGCCGGCCATAGGCACCGCCGACGCAGAACGGCCGGAGCGCCTGTTTCAGATCGTTGGATTGCAGCAGCACCGCAAGGCCGGTGATGGTGCGTTCCTCGACCGGGGCCGAGGCCAGCGAAGTCAGCGCCGTCCAAAGATACTCTTTGACCTCGGGCGTGATGGCGATGCCTTCCCGCATGAGGATGGCGGCGATCCAGTCCGCCGCCCATGCGCGTTCATAGGTGTCGTGGATGCGGGCGAGCGGCTGGAGCGAGACGGACGCCTCGGCCCCTTCTGTCAGCCCGCCACCAAGGTCGTGCCAGTCGCCGCCCATGGCGAGCGCGGCGGCGCGGATGCTGCCGCCGAAGTCGAAGGCGAAGACCTGCGATCCGGCGTAGCGCCGGAACTGCAAGGCCATAAGGGCGAGCAGCACGCTCTTGCCCGCGCCCGTGGGGCCGACGACAAGGGTGTGCCCTACGTCGCCGACATGCAAAGACAACCGGAACGGGGTTGAGCCTTCGGTCTTTCCAAAGAGCAGAGGGGGCGCACCGAAATGCTCGTCCCGTTCCGGCCCCGCCCACACCGCCGACAGCGGGATCATGTGGGCGAGATTCAATGTGCTGATGGGCGGCTGGCGGACATTGGCGTAGGCGTGTCCGGGCAGGCTGCCGAGCCATGCGTCAACCGCGTTGACGCTCTCGGGCATGGCGGTGAAGTCGCGCCCCTGAACGATCTTCTCGACCAGGCGCAGCTTCTCGTCGGCTAGGCGCGGGTCGGCATCCCATACGGTGACGGTGGCCGTGACATAGGCCATGCCCGCCACGTCCGCGCCGAGTTCCTGCAAGGCCATGTCGGCGTCGAGCGCCTTGTTGGCCGCGTCGGTGTCCACCAGCGCGGACGCCTCGTTGGTCATCACCTCTTTCAAGATCGCGGCGATGCTCTTGCGCTTCGCAAACCATTGGCGGCGGATGCGGGTCAGCAGCCGCGTCGCGTCGGTCTTGTCGAGCAGGATCGCGCGCGTGCTCCACCTGTAGGGGAACGGCAGGCGGTTCATTTCGTCGAGCAGGCCCGGCGTCGTCGCGGTCGGGAATCCCACGATGGTCAGCACGCGCAGATGCTTGGTCCCAAGGCGCGGCTCCAGCCCGCCGGTCAAGGGCTGGTCGGCGAGCAGCGCATCGAGGTGCATGGGCACCTCGGGCACGCGCACGCGATGCCGGTTGGTCGAGATGGTGGAGTGGAGATAGGTCAGCGTCGCGCCATCATCCATCCAACGGCACTCGGGCATGAAGCCGTCGAGCAAAGCCAACACGCGGTCGGTGCGGTCGATGAAGCCGCGCAGCAGCTCCCACGGGTCCACGCCGGTTTTCTCGCGGCCCTCGTAGAGCCATGTTTCGGCGCGGGCGGCTTCCTCGGCCGGGGGCAGCCAGAGGAAGGTCAGGAAATAGCCCGACACGAAATGCGTGCCTGCTTCCTCGAACCCGGCTTTGCGCTCGGCATCGACCAGCGCCGATGCCGCATCGGGAAAGGTGCTGTCGGGATAGGTCGCGGCCTCGCTGCGCTGCGCCTCAACAAAGATGCTCCAGCCGGAGCCGAGGCGGCGCACGGCGTTATTGATGCGGCCGGCGACGGCGACCAGCTCGGCCGCGACGGCGGAATCCAGATCGGGACCGCGAAACTTCGCGGTCCTCTGAAAACTGCCGTCCTTGTTCAAGACGACGCCGGAGCCGAGCAATGCGGCCCATGGCAAATAGTCGGCGAGCCGGGCGGCGGTGCGGCGATATTCGGAAAGGTTCATCATGGCCGCGCCCTCACACCGCCAGATGGCCGGGGACGCGCAGATGCCTACGCCCGACCTCGACGAATTGGGGATCGCGCTTCGCCGCCCATACGGCTGCGAAATGGCCGATTGCCCAAATGGCGATGCCGACCAGCCAGAGGCGCAAACCGAGGCCCACGGCTCCGGCCAGCGTTCCGTTCATGATGGCGATGGAGCGCGGTGCGCCGCCGAGCAAAATATGCTCGGTCAGCGCCCGGTGGACCGGGACCGTGAAGCCCGGCACCGCGTCGAGCAGTTCGAGGCCGCCCGCCATCAAACGAGCGCCCCGCCGCCGAACGAGAAGAAAGACAGGAAGAAGCTCGATGCGGCGAACGCGATGGACAGGCCGAAAACGATCTGGATCAGGCGACGGAAGCCGCCGCTGGTATCGCCGAACGCGAGGGTCAGGCCCGTCACGATGATGATGATGACGGCGATGATCTTGGCGACCGGCCCCTCGATGGACTGGAGGATTTGCTGCAAGGGCTGTTCCCATGGCATCGACGAACCGGACGCATGGGCGGCCGGGGCAAGCATGAGGCTGATGGCAAGGGCAGATGCGGCGGTCGTGGCGAAGCGATAGCCGCGCGTAAGGGTGCGGATCATGAAGATTCTCCTGTGCTGGTGGGGATTGCCGAAGGGATGGGATGCGTGATGCGGTAGTCGCCGTCCGGCCCCAGCCCCTCGACGCGGGCAAGCTCGGCCAGCCGGCGCGCGGAACCGCGCCCGGAAAGGACGGCAACAAGGTCGATAGTCTCGGCGATCAGCGCACGCGGGACCGTGACGACAGCCTCTTGGATGAGCTGTTCAAGGCGACGAAGCGCGCCGATGCCGGTGCCGGCGTGAATGGTGCCGATCCCGCCGGGATGGCCCGTGCCCCATGCTTTGAGCAGGTCGAGGGCTTCCGATCCGCGCACCTCCCCAATCGGGATGCGGTCGGGGCGCAGGCGCAGCGAGGACCGCACAAGGTCCGACAGGCTGGCGACGCCATCCTTGGTGCGCAGCGCCACCAGATTGGGCGCGGCACATTGCAGCTCGCGGGTGTCTTCGATGATGACGACACGATCCGCGCCCTTGGCGACCTCCGCCAAAAGGGCATTGGTGAGCGTGGTCTTGCCGGTGGAAGTGCCGCCCGCCACCAAGATATTGGCGCGGGCTGCGACGGCTTCGCGCAGCGTTTCCGCCTGATCGGCAGACATGATGCCGGCGGCCACATAGTCGTCGAGCGTGAACACCGCGACGGCAGGTTTACGGATGGCGAAGGCCGGCGCGGCGACCACGGGCGGCAAAAGGCCCTCGAACCGTTCCCCGCTCTCGGGCAGCTCTGCCGAGACGCGGGGGCTGCGGGCATGAACCTCTGCGCCGACATGATGCGCGACCAGCCGCACGATGCGTTCGCCATCGGCGGCGGACAGGCGTTCGCCCGTGTCGGAAAGCCCTTCGGACAGCCGGTCCACCCAAAGGCGACCGTCCGGGTTCAACATTACCTCGACCACGGCCGGGTCTTCGAGCAGCCGGGCAATGGCGGGGCCGAGCGCGGTGCGCAACATGCGCGCGCCGCGCTGGATCGCTTCCTGTCTGTGGTGGTTGGTGGTCATGTCGGCCCCGGCTTCTGGCGGGGCGCAACAGGCGGTCCCCGGATCGGGGTCGATTAAGAAAGCCCGGAATTGGGCCGGTTCAACAAGTATCTAAGCGGCGGCGGCAATCGGCGGCCATCGGCGGTAAATAGGACGGGTCCGAATACTTATTCTTGATCGCCGTTGCTCTCGGATTCGTCCGGCAACGGATCGTCGGGAAGTGAGTCGAGGTCGCGCGACAGCTCTTTGAGGAACCTGTCGCCGGTCGCCAGACGCCGGCCGAGATTCTGCTGCCTTTCCACCTCTCCTTTTTGCTACCGAAGTTGCGATCAGGCTTGTCGCACGTTATTGATGGTCATGCCCTATGTTAAAAATGACGACGTTCTCGTGAGGTATGAGACGTTTGGTGATGAAACGAACCTGCCTCTTGTCCTGATCTTTGGCATCAGCATGACCTGTGAGGACTGGTTAGAACTTGGCTACATCTCAGGATTGGCTAAGGAATTTCATGTCGTATGTGTCGAACCTCGCGGGCACGGGCTAAGCACATGCCCCACGAATTCGTCCTCTTACGCATTGCCCAAAATGGCTTCTGACATTGAAACGGTAATCAACACCCTAGATCTAGTAAATCCATTAGTCTGGGGATACTCGCTCGGCGCAAAAATAGCGCTCGCTGCCGCCGTTCAAAATCCAGAGGCTTATCGAGGATTGATTCTTGGGGGGTTCGAGCTTCACTCTGAAGTCGATTTGGCGACAGATATGGTTGCCGAAACATTTTCCAGTGGAGCACAAGCTTGGCTTGCTGTTTGGATGCAAATGTTCGATGTGCCGGACGGCATGGCCACCCGTCTTGCTCGCGTCAACACCAACGCACTTCATGCATTACGCACCGCTGAAGCTGAATGGCCGCCCTTGGGTGCGGCTTCTGAGTCGTTCACTGCGCCAGTTTTACTTTATGCAGGCGAAAAGTGCTTTTTTCGGAATGCAACAGCCGCCGCCGTCGCACATTTCCCATCAGCACGGTATCTCGAACGCCCTGGGCGAAATCACTTTGATCTGATGCCTGATAGCGCGTGGATAACCGGAGAGGTAGTTCAGCAATTCGGAAGCTCTAGATAACATTGATGCGTTGACGGAGAGAAGTAGGCGAACCTAGCGCCGCGCATAGCGACTATAGTCGGTGCAATAATCTTCATCAGCGCTCCTGCGTTGGATGATTGTTCAACCCCGGAAGACCTTCTTCAGGCCCAACATCTCTCGTAATCTCCTTCAAGAACCTGTCGCCCGTCGCCAGACGCCGGCCGAGATTCTGCATGAATCCTTCAAACCGTTCCGCACCTTTCGCGCGGGCAGCAGATTGCGCGGCTCCTGAAAGCGGCGGCGTGATGGTCATCCAGAAATGGATGAACTGCGCGACCGTCTCGCCGAGGACGGCGAGATCTAGGTCGAGCGTGTCGATCTGGCGGCCGAGTTTATCCAAGCGGCGAGACATGGCGGCTTCAAGCTGGTCGTCGGCATCGCCGGACAGGTAGGACATGACCGCCGCCTCCACGATGGCGGATTTCGAGACATTGCGGCGCAGCGCCGCCGAGCGGCGCAGCGCCATCGCCTCGATCTGCGGGATGAGCGCTGGGTCGAAATAGAGATTCAGGCGGGTGCGTGTGGTCATAGGCGTGTCCTCAAAGCTCGATTCCATCATCGGGGTTCATCGCCACCTGCCGCGCCACCATCCTCATGCGCTGGCGGATAGTGCGGGCCTTGGCCGCGTCAACATCCGGCTCGTCGTCCAGAATGTCGAACTCCTGTTCGGGGGATGGCGGCGGGGTGACGATTTCCTCATGCTCGGGCAATTCCGGCTCGCGGCGGATGCCGGCGTTGGCCGGATCGCCCTCGGTCGCATCTGCGGCGACCGTTGCGGAACGGCTTCCCGCCGCGACCACGCGGCCGGACCAGTCATCGGCGGATGGGCTGGGCGCCAGCGGAGCGGCGACCAGATCGGGCGGGGTCAGGATGCGTTCCTGAAACCGCGCATCCTCGAAATAGCGGGCCTTGGTTGCGCGGATCGGCGGCGTGCCCGCGACCATGACGATTTCGTCGGTTGGCGGAAGCTGCATGATCTCGCCCGGCGTGAGCAGCGGCCGAGCCGTCTCCTGCCGTGAAACCATCAAGTGACCTAACCACGGTGCAAGGCGATGGCCGGCGTAGTTGGTGGAATCGCGCAACTCGGTCGCGGTGCCAAGCGCGTCGCTCACCCGCTTGGCCGTCCGCTCGTCATTCGTGGCGAAGCTGACGCGGACGTGGCAGTTGTCGAGGATGGCGTTGTTCGGCCCATAGGCGCGCTCGATCTGGTTGAGGCTCTGCGCGATCAGGAAGCCTTTGATTCCATACCCCGCCATGAAGGCGAGCGCCGATTCAAAGAAGTCGAGCCGGCCGAGCGCCGGAAACTCGTCCAGCATCAACAGCAGGCGATGGCGCTTGCCGGAGGTGGTCAGTTCCTCGGTCAACCGCCTGCCGATCTGGTTGAGGATCAGGCGGATAAGCGGCTTGGTGCGGTTTATGTCGGACGGCGGCACGACCAGATAGAGCGTGACGGGCCGGCGGCTGCCGACCAGATCGGCAATGCGCCAGTCGCATCGTGCCGTCACCTGCGCCACCACGGGATCGCGGTAGAGGCCGAGAAATGACATGGCTGTGGAAAGGACGCCGCTGCGCTCGTTCTCGCTCTTGTTCAGCAGCTCGCGGGCCGACGACGCGATGACGGGATGAACGCCAGCCTCGCCGAGATGCGGCGTATCCATCATGGCGCGCAAGGTCGCCTCGACCGGGCGACGCGGATCGGACAGGAAGTTGGCAACGCCCGCCAAGGTCTTGTCCTTCTCCGCATAGAGGATATGCAGGATCGCGCCGACCAGCAGCGAATGACTGGTCTTTTCCCAATGGTTCCTTTTGTCCAAGCTGCCTTCGGGATCGACCAGAATATCCGCGATGTTCTGCACGTCGCGGACTTCCCATTCCCCTTGCCGGACCTCCAGCAGCGGGTTGTAGGCCGACGATCTGGCGTTGGTTGGATCGAACAGCAGCACGCGGCCATGCTTCGCGCGGAAGCCCGCTGTCAGCGTCCAGTTTTCGCCTTTTATGTCGTGGACGATGGCGGATGCGGACCATGTCAGCAGCGTCGGCACCACCAGCCCGACACCTTTGCCGCTGCGCGTCGGGGCGAAGCATAGGACATGCTCCGGGCCATCATGGCGCAGGTAGTCCCGGTTGTATCGGCCGAGCAGGACGCCATCGGGACCGAGCAGGCCGGCGGTGCGGATTTCCCTATCCTCTGCCCATCGCGCCGAACCATAGGTGGCGACGTTGCGCGCCTCCCGTGCCCGGATGATCGACATGAGGATGGCGGCGGCGATGGCGAGGAAACCGCCCGATACGGCGATGATGCCGCCCTCGACGAAGATCGCGGGCGCGTAGGCGTCGAACGAAAACCACCACCAAAAGAAGGCCGGCGGATAATAGACCGGCAGGCCAACCAGCTCGAACCACGGATTGCCAAGCTGGGGCTGGAAGCCGAGACGAAACGCTACCCATTGCGTCGCCGCCCACGTCATCACCAAGACGATGGTGAAGACTACGGCGATCTGACCCCAAAGGATTCGGCCTCCGCGCAATGCAGGCTCCAGTCGGCAAAAGAGACGGAGCCGATCAGAGAGTAGGCAAAATCGGGACAGGCAACAGGAAAGCGGATGCGAGAGGGCTGCCGGATACTATCGGCGGCAAATAGGACGGGTTGCATTCACCGCCATCCGGCCGGGTGATCGCCGCTGCTCAACTGGTCGGGCGAATCGCCGCAATGGATGCCTCGGATAGCCCTCGCGTCATGTCGCCGCTGTCACATAGGTAACTTGCATAATGGAAGTAACGCCATTATGGATGTGCCATGCAACGAACAAGCTTTCTATCATCCGAATGTCCCGCAGCCCGAGCGCTGGAAAGCGTCGGTGACTGGTGGAGCATCCTGATCCTGCGGGACGCCTTCCAAGGGTTGAGCAAATTCGATGAATTCGAGAAGAATCTCGGTATTTCCACGAACATTTTGGCGAGGCGATTGAAACATCTCACAGCCGAAGGGTTGTTTGAAAGGCAACGATACAATGATCATCCGCCTCGATTTGAATACGTCCTTACCGACAAGGGGCGAGATTTCTATCCGGTAGCAATCGCCCTGTTCGCATGGGGAAACCGGAATCTTGCGCCCAATGAAATAGCCATGCGCCTTGGCGACAGGGAAACCGGTAGGGAACGAAACGCCATCATAGTCGATGCGGATACTGGAGAAAAAATCACTCCTGAAAACACGGTTCTTCTAGCAGGCCCAGCGGCGACGGAAGAAACGATGCGCGTCATAAACCGTGTGAAGCGGGTAAACTCAGAAAAAGCGGAATAATCAAATGCGTCGAATTGTTATAACCGGCATGGGTCTGGTGGGCCCTCTTGGTTCCGGGACCGAAACAAGCTGGAAAAGGCTCTTGGAAGGAAAATCAGGAATTAGGAGTTTGCCCGATGAAATCTCCAGCGACCTGCCGGTGAAAATCGGAGGACTCGTTCCCAGCCTGATTGAAGATTCCGAAGCCGGTTTCGATCCCGATGTGATCGTTGACACAAAGGATCAACGAAAAATGGATCGCTTCATTCTGTTCGCACTAGCGGCCGCGATGGAGGCTCTTGAAACGGCGGGATGGCATCCTACGTGCGACTACGAACGTGAGCGCACGGCGACAATTATTGCCTCTGGTATAGGCGGATTTCCTGCAATTGCTTCAGCAGTTCGTATAACGGATACACGGGGAGCACGGAGGCTATCACCCTTTACCGTGCCATCGTTTCTGGCCAATCTCGCGGCAGGACATGTTACCATCAGGCATGGATTTACAGGTCCTATTGGCACGCCTGTAACCGCCTGCGCTGCCAGCGTTCAAGCCATCGGCGACGCCGCGCGGCTGATACGCTCTAACGAGGCCGACATCGCTCTGTGCGGCGGGGCAGAAGCATGCATTGATAAGGTTAGTCTTGGGGCATTTGCTGCCGCGCGAGCACTATCCACCGGCTACAATACTACCCCGGAACTGGCGTCGAGGCCGTTCGACACCGGGCGCGATGGTTTCGTAATGTCTGAAGGGGCGGGTCTGATCGTCATAGAGGAATTAGAACATGCCCTCGCTCGGGGTGCCAAGCCCATAGCGGAATTGGTGGGATACGGCACAAGCGCCGATGCACATCATATGACTGCCGGTCCAGATGACGGCCGAGGCGCGGCCCGTGCGATGGGAATTGCACTCCACAGTGCTGGGTTGAAACCAATCGATATTCAACATTTGAACGCACATTCCACCTCCACCCCCGTAGGAGATCGAGGAGAAATTGCCGCGATACAATCCGTGTTCGGCAATCATGATGTGGTCGTAAGCGCCACGAAATCGGCTACGGGGCACCTACTTGGTGCCGCAGGCGGTATTGAGGCAATCTTCACGGTGCTCGCTTTGCGCGATCAAATTGCTCCCCCAACGAGAAATTTAGAAACCCCCGATCCTGTTGCCGCTGGTATCGACCTCGTTCGCCAATCTGCGCGGCCCATTCTCATGGAACATGCCATTTCCAACGGATTCGGCTTTGGCGGTGTTAATGCAAGTGTCGCTTTCCGGCGATGGCAGTAACAGTCCCGGACTGTGCTTCCGCAAACACTTCGGTTCGCTACGCAACGATGGTCAGATAACGCTTTTGAGAGGAAGGTCGAATAGAGCATTGATCCTATAGCGCCGGTCCTATCTGCCCGCGCAGACCTCGCTGCTGAGCTGGCGGTTGATGACCGGCCGCCACGGGACAAGGGTGCATTTATGGCTCTTTTCAACCACAGCGAACTGGCTGCTGGATAATTGTACGGTGCCGTTGGACTTGTCGCTCACGCCTTCGCTATCCGTGGTAGTATCGAACGGTAGTCCGTGCAGACCTTCCGGCCCATGTCGTTGGCGAGGCTGAGCAGGTTGCGAAGCGCCGCGCTGCGATTGGACGGCGACCAGACAGCCGAGAAGGCGACCGGCTCCGGCTCGTCGGTGAAGGGCAAAAAGACAATGCCGTTTGTCGGCAACAGCGCCGTGGCCGCGCCGACGATGGTGATGCCAAAGCCCTGTCCGACCAAAGACAAAAGGGTGCCACGCCCCACGTCGAAGCGCAGGATCGACGGCGCAGGCCAGCGCTCGGCATGGCGTAGCACGATATGGCTATGAACCTGCGGTCCAGTGCCGCCATGCCGGACAAGGAACGTCTCGCCTGCCAAATCGGGCCATGTGACGGCTGACCGCTTGGCGAGCGGATGCCGTTCCGGTAGCACCGCCAAGAGCGGTTCGGTCCATGTGCGACGGGAATGGCAGTCGGGTGGTTGGGGCGTGCCCGCGAC
>NZ_JACIDU010000016.1 GCF_014196535.1 Allorhizobium borbori | reverse complement strand
AGGAACTTGACCACGACCGCAGACCCGAAACATACCTAACACGCGGGTCAATTCTCGGTGGAAACGCCGGGTCAGTTCTCAGTGGCAATCAACACCGCTTACCTTTCACGCCACGTTTCGGCTTGATCGCGCGCACGCGCAGGCCGTTGAAATTATGGTTAATGAAGCCTGAAACGGAAGCTAAACAGAGATTACGTTCCGTCACTGGTGACAACCGTAGAGTCTGAAGCGAATAGGTAATGTCGGGATATTGTAGGATTGGCTGCATCGACAGATGCCAATCACTGACCTCTTTAAAACCATACGCCGACTGTGCCGATTGTCAATCTCGCGACGGTTTTCCCCAGCCTCAGCCATGCTCCGAACAGGCGAAAAGGAACGCCGTCGGCCCGTTTTCCGTAACGGGCCGACGGCGTCAAGCAACAAAGGAGATGAGACTTCGCGGATGCATCCTAGGCGACCATACTGACAGGAGGCTGAAAACCGGACGGGATGTTTTCGGCCCCACTTGTTGGGTTCTGAACTTTAACAGTCGTTAAACCGGCGGGCCTAGCGTCAAGACGCCCGCGACAGGTTCGCCGTGGACCCGCGCCGGCCCGGCCGCTCCGGCACCCGTGACCGCCCCGCCCGCAGTGCCGGGGTGAGGGAGAATTGCATGTCCATAACAGCGCTTTCATCCACAGGGGCAACAGCCGTCGCCCGCACCATGAGCCCGGCCGTTGCCGCCAGCGCCGGCTCGGCCAGGCTTGGCTCGACGCCGACGGTCGCGGTGTCCTATGGCCCCTCCGTACCCAATGCCATCGGCCAACTGGCGCTCAACGCCTCGGCTTCCGCCGACAATGACGGCGACGACACCGGCAGCGGCGGTAACGACCACGATGCCGACGATGCCCCGGCCTCCGGCAAGCCGATTGCGGTATCGACCGCCGAAGACGGCACCTATTCCATCGGCATGGCCGCCTGAATGCGCTTTCCGGGGGCAGCCCGCCCCCGGAAAACCGGGCGTTGACGAGTAGACAGCTGTCAACAAATTCCCGTTTCGCGATAATGGCTTAAACCGGGAATCGCATGGGTTTCGGGAAAGCCTTAAAACCGGCGCGTCGCGCCATTGCGAACACACCGTTCAATCGTCTTATAACCCCTGTGCCTGCACCCCACATTGTGCGATGAAAACGACAATTCACGCACTAAGGAACGGCACACCATGAAAAAGATCGGCTTTCTTTCCTTCGGGCACTGGGCCCCCTCACCGCAATCGGGCACCCGCTCGGCCGGCGATGCCCTGCTGCAATCCATCGATCTGGCCGTGGCGGCGGAAGAACTCGGGGCCGATGGCGCCTATTACCGAGTTCACCACTTCGCCCGGCAACTCGCCTCTCCCTTTCCGCTTCTCGCCGCCGTCGGAGCACGCACGAAATCGATCGAGATCGGCACCGCCGTCATCGACATGCGCTACGAGAACCCGCTCTACATGGCCGAAGACGCCGGTTCCGCCGACCTGATCTCCGGTGGGCGGCTTCAGCTCGGCATCAGCCGCGGCTCGCCTGAACAGGTCATCGACGGCTGGCGCTACTTCGGCTACCAGCCAGACGAAGGCAAGAGCGATGCCGACATGGGCCGCAGCCACGCCGAGGTTCTGCTGGAAGTGCTGCAGGGCAAAGGCTTTGCCGAGCCCAACCCGCGCCCGATGTTCCCGAACCCGCCCGGCCTCCTGCGGCTGGAACCCCATTCCGAGGGGTTGCGCGAGCGCATCTGGTGGGGTGCCGGCTCCAACGCCACAGCCATCTGGGCAGCCAAACTCGGCATGAACCTGCAAAGCTCGACGTTGAAGGACGACGAAACCGGCGAGGCTTTCCACGTCCAGCAGGCCAAGCAGATCCGCACCTATCGCGAAGCCTGGAAGGAAGCGGGCCATGCGCGCGAACCGCGCGTTTCCGTCAGCCGATCCATCTTCGCCATCACGGATGACCGCGACCGTGCCTATTTCGGCAGCGGCAGCAAGGAGCAGGACTCCATCGGCCATATCGACGCCAATACACGCTCCATCTTCGGCCGCTCCTATGCTGCGGAACCGGACCGGCTGATCGAGGAATTGAAGAACGACGAAGCCGTGGCCGAGGCTGATACGCTGCTGCTCACCGTGCCGAACCAGTTGGGCGTCGATTATAACGCCCACGTCATCGAGTCGATCCTGACACATGTCGCACCAGCGCTCGGCTGGCGCTGAACCGGCGGAAGGGGCGCTTCGGCGCCCCTCTTGCCCGAATCGGGCCGATATCACTAGTGATACCTGTCGACTCGCGGGCTTTCGCTGCGAACAACCATGGCAGGGTTCACGAAATGCGGATTTTCTCCTTCACTCCCGGTTCCGGCAACGGCTGGCCATCCGCAGCGCCGGATGCGCTTTGCCCATGATCGGCCTTTCCACCCTTCTGCGGGAACAGACGGAACGCGACACCGCCGCGCGGCTCGCGCGGGCGGTGCAGCTTGAGGCGCTGGACGGTGTCATGAGCTTTGCCCGGCGCGAGCGACTGGCCGAGCGTCTGGAAGACGAAGAGGTGGCCCTTCTTGCACATCTCGCCACGGACAACCGCTCGGTCCATACGTTGCGGGCTCTGGCCGGTGACCTTGAAACGCTGGCGCTCTGGCACCGGCGTAACCGGACCGGCCCCCTGCCCCTTCCTCCTTCCGAAGCCTGCGTGCTCGACTTCATTGCCGATCAGCAGTCCGCGTCTTCTCCCCCACTCTCCCACGCCACCCTGAAGCGGCGGATCACAAGCTGGGCGACGCTGGCGCGGGCAGCGGGCGGCAGCGATGCGGTCTTTTCGCTCTCCGCCATCCGCGCGGCTCTCGCTGGGCAAGCGCCGGTGCGTGCCAAAGCCGAAAAGCTCGGCGAAGAGGGAATGGCGCGGCTTCTCGCCGCCTGCGATAACGACAGCCTCACGGATTGCCGGGACCGGGCGCTGCTCATGACCGCCTTTTCGCTCGATCTTCGCCCCGCGCAGATCGCCGCCCTTCGGGTGGAGCATCTATCCGGCGGCAAGAAGCCACGCCTGCGATGCGATGAGGGCAAAGGTGCCGCCGCCCTGCCCCTGCCTGCACCGGTTTTCGCCGCCCTGAGCCACTGGCGAAAGCGGGCCAAGCTTGGCGATGGCCCGCTGTTTTGCCCCGTGGACCGCTGGGGCAAGCCGGGGCGGCTGGGGCTCACGCCGCAATCGGTCACGTTCATCGTGCGGGCGCGCGCCAAGGCCGCGGGTCTCGATCCCGCTGCCTTTTCCGCCCGCAGTCTCCGGTGACTCCATCACTTTAGTCGTTGATGGTCCGGACAAATTGGTGTCACATGGCGTCGAAAGACAAACGGGAACCCCGCCGCCATGACCAACCTCACCAATAGCGATCCGATCTGGGCCTATGCCGATGCCAAAAAGCAAGCTTTTGCCGAACTGGCCGACCGGGTCTGGGCCACACCGGAACTGTGCTACGGCGAATACAGGTCGGTGGCCGAACATACCCGCATGCTGCATGAACAGGGCTTCCGGGTGACGGAGAACCTCGCCGGCCTGCCGACGGCGGTGATGGGTGAGGCCGGCGACGGCGGGCCGGTGATCGCCATTCTCGGCGAGTTCGACGCCCTGCCCGGCCTTTCGCAGGAAGCCGGCATTGCCGAACCGCGTCCCCTGCCCGGCAATGGAAACGGCCATGGCTGCGGCCACAACCTGCTCGGTTCCGCCGCCCTTCTGGCCGCCACGGCGCTCAAGGACTGGCTGGCGGCCACGGGCCGCAAGGGTCGCGTGCGCTATTACGGTTGCCCGGCCGAAGAAGGCGGCGCAGCGAAATCCTTCATGGTGCGCGCCGGCGCCTTCGATGATGTCGATGCCGCGATCACTTGGCATCCCGATACCTTCACCCGCGTCTGGGAGCCCTTGTCGCTCGCCAATATGCGCATCGATTTCACCTTTCACGGCCGCGCCTCCCATGCTTCGGCCGCCCCCCATCTCGGCCGTTCGGCGCTCGACGCCATCGAACTCATGAATGTCGGCGCCAACTACATGCGCGAGCACATGCCGGCGGATGCACGGGTTCACTACGCCATTCTCGATGCCGGCGGCGTGGCTCCGAACGTGGTGCAGGCCAAGGCAACCGTGCGCTATCTCGTGCGCGCGAAGGAACTGCCCGGCCTTTTGACGCTGATCGAGCGGGTGAAGAAGATTGCCGAGGGTGCCGCGCTGATGACCGAGACGCGGGTGGAAGCGAAGATCGTTTCCGCCGTGTCCAATCTCCTGGCCAATACGCCGCTGGAAGATGCGATGGCGGCCGCCTTCGAACGCCTGGGCGGCGTGCCCTTCGATGCCACCGACCGGGCGTTTGCCGCAGAGATCCAGGCGACGCTGACGGCAGGCGATATCGAAAGCGATTACCGCAGCGTCGGCCTGCCGGTGGAGGAGAACAGGCCGCTCTGCGATACCGTCGTGCCGCGCTTCCTGAAGGGCGAACCCATGATCGGTTCCACGGATGTGGGCGATGTGAGCTGGAAAGTGCCGCTGGTTCAGGCACTGGTTGCCTGTCAGGCCATTGGCACGCCCGGCCACTCCTGGCAGGTCACCGCCCAGGGCAAGACGCCCGCCGCCCACAAGGGCATGGTCCATGCGGCCAAGATCATGGCGGCAACCGCCGTCGATGTGATCTGCGATGAAACGCTGCTCGCCCGCGCCAAAAAGGACTTTCTCGCCCGCACGGAAAAGACGCCTTACGTTTGCCCCATGCCGGAGGAGGTGCAACCGCCGCTACAGCCCCGCCCGGTGGGCGCCGCCTGAGCGTGGCCTCAGCCGGTCGCGCTCATATCGGTCACATCACCCGCCCACACCCGGTTCCGCCCCATGCGCTTGGCCTGATAGAGCCGGCGATCGGCAAGGTTTACCAGTTCGTCCCAGTTGGAAGATGTGCTCTCGCCACCGCACCAGACGACCCCGAAACTGGCCGTCACCCGCTCGTCGCCCATCTCCTCGATCGGCGTTTCGGCCAGACATTTGCGAAGCGTTTCGGCGATGGCGCAGGCCTGCTCCGCGGATACGTCGCGCAGCACCAGCAGGAATTCCTCGCCGCCATAGCGTGAAACGATATCGCCTTCACGAAGATTGCCGGTCAAAACGGCAGCGGTCTTCTGCAATACATGGTCGCCGACAGCATGGCCGAAACGGTCGTTGACCAACTTGAAGCGATCGACGTCGAGCAACACGATGCCGACACCCGGTGTCTCGGCCCGCACCTCGTCCAGAATGGACTGGGCCAGCCCGTAAAGCGTGCGACGGTTGAACAGGCCGGTCAGCGGATCGGTTTCCGACAGCCGCTTCAACTGCTCGACGATATCGTGCCGCTCCATCTCCAGCCTGTGCTTGGTCTGCTGCTGGCTGCGCAGAAAACTCAGCTTGGCGAACATGTCCTGCAGTTCCAGCCCCAGATGGTGAACGGGACGTGGTTCGGCAAAGTCGCCGTTGGCGATGTCGTTAATCTGCTGCCTGGCGGCGTCGAACGGTGAAAACAGGCCAAAACGCAGGACGAGCGCAAGGCCCGTGAGGACCAGAAGGACCACGCCGCCAAGGCCTGCTGAGACCAGCATGGCGTGGCGGGCCTCAACCTTCGTCGCCATCATCGATGCAAAGGTGGCACTGATGATTTCGCTGCGCAGCACATCGACCGATTTCATCGCCGGCAGATAACGCTGGGTGAAGACGGCAACCGTCGGCCTTTCGCTCGCAACCGTCATGCGCGCCACATCCTGGGCATAGACCAGGGCGCCGTTCAGATAGACGAGGTCCATATCCGCAATCGCCCGGTCGATGGTCGGATTGTCGACATAGGCGGCGCTATAGGCCCGCAACATGGCAACGATGTCTTCCACCCGCACCGCCTCGGCGGCCATCACGCCGGCATAGGTCGCGAAATCCTCGGGCAGACCGATCAGTTGCAGTACCACATAGGAGCCAAGCCGGTCGGCATGCTCGCGCAGAACGCTGGCCTGCGTGGCCATCAGAACCTCGAAGCCGATTTCCGGTGTCACTGACACGATGCGCCCGCCGATCTGGTCGCGCAGACGGCTTGCCTCGTCGGCAGCGGCAAACATGGTGGTGATGGCTTTGGCAACCGCCTTCGGCTCCGGTCCGCCATTGGCCACCCGAACGGCGTCATCGACCGCCACCCGCGCCCTCGAAAGCCGGCGAATGACATCTTCGAACGCCGCCTTCAACCGGGCGGAGGCGTGGACCTCGCCCGAGAACTGCTCCTTGAGATCGCGCAGACTGTCATCCGTCACGCCACGGGCCTGGGAAAGGCCTTGAAGGGTTTCGGGTGTCGCTCCCCCGGCCATCGCCTCGTTGGCCGCGCCACGTTCCGCCGAAATATTCGAAGCCGCCAGAAGCGCGCTTTCGAACCGGGTGAACTCTCCGATCGAGCGCTCATATTTGCGCATCTCGGAATAGGCAGGCCAGATGCCGATAGCGGCCAGCCCCAGACACACCACGCCCACGACGACCGCTCCGACGAACTGAAGCTTCTGGATGCTGAATTGTATCAAGCCGGCAATCCCATCCTGGATCCTGCAACCAATCATCTTGACGGACATTGCGCAAAAGACCGGCTTTCAGGCGTTCATGCCCACCATAATAGCCGAACTTCCTCCCTAAAGAGTGAATCCTGAAATCTATCATGGGTTGTATTTCCTCGGAGAACACACGATGCATCACAAAAACGTGACAGCAAAAAAGCCAATTGTGTAAAGCACTTGCCGCCGCTGCAAGGCAAGAAAGGACAAGGCCCGATGAAAACGGGCGCAGCCCATCCCATATGGGTAGGCATAACGGGATGCATTCCCATCAAAGAGGAGACTTACGAATGCCCGCTTTCGCATCGCGCCTTGCCCGGCTTGCCGCCCTTGTGGTGCTTGGCCTGACAACGACGCTCGCAACCATCGACACGGCGGATGCCCGTCGCGCCGGAAGCGGCGGGTTTTCGAGTTTCGGCAGCCGTGGCTCGAAGACTTTCAACGCCCCGGCCCCCACCAATACAGCGCCTGGCACTGCCGCTCCGATCGAACGGTCGATGTCGCCCAAGCCCGCTCAGCCTTCAACGGCTGCGCCGAACGCCGCTGCGCAATCGCGGAACACAGGCGGCCTCTTCGGCTCGTTCGGCAAATCCATGCTCGGCGGCCTGCTGCTCGGCGGTCTGATCGGCATGATGTTCGGCGGCGGCTTCGGCGGCATGGCAGGCCTCTTCGGCATGCTGCTTCAGGTAGCCCTGATCGGCGGCCTCATCATGCTGGCCATGCGCTTTTTCGCCAGCCGCAATCAGCAGACCCCGGCCACGGCCGGCGGCCCTTCGCTGCGCCAGAACAACAGTTTCGGCCAGCGCGACCAGGCCACCGCATTCAAGATGCCGAACCTCGGCGGCGGCATGGCGGCACCCGTTGCCCCCATCACGAAGGCGCTTGAGATCGATGGCCCGGACTTCGACCGGTTCGAGGAACTTCTGACGTCTGTTCAGGAAGCCTATGGCCGCGAGGATTATGCAGCACTTCGCCGGGTCGCCACGCCGGAAGCCATGTCCTATCTGGCTGAGGAACTCGGTGAAAACGCCACCAATGGCGTGCGCAACAGCGTCAAGGACGTCAAACTGCTTCAGGGCGACCTCTCCGAAGCCTGGAGCGAGGACGGCACCGATTATGCAACGGTTGCCATGCGTTATGAATCGATCGACGTGATGGTCGACCGCGCGAGCGGCAAGGTCGTGGCCGGCAATCCCGACCAGCTTTCCGAAAACACGGAAATATGGACCTTTGCCCGTAAACGCGGCGGCGACTGGCTGCTTTCGGCTATTCAGTCGGTCAACTGATCAGCCATTCTCTCCCCCGAGAATGAACGAGGCCCCGGCAAAACCGGGGCCTTTGTTGTTGGTGATTGCCCTATTCGAGGCTCAGGATCAGGTTTGCCAGCAGCGCGGTGCGCGGTCCTACGCTGTCCTTCAGGATATATTCCTCATGGGTATGGGCGCCGGCACCGTCCGCACCCAACCCATCAAGCGTTGCGACACCCAGTGCGGCGGTGAAATTGCCGTCCGATCCTCCACCGGTCGTGACGCCGACCAGATCGATGTCGAGGGATTGCGCGACCGCACGGGCATGGGCAAAGAGCGCATCACCCGCCGCCGATCGCGGGAAGGCCGGACGGTTCATGCCGCCGCTGACTTCGAGGCGGACCCGCTCGTCTTCCGGCTTCAAACCGTTGATGAAGGCGAGAACCTCGTGCTCGGCCGCCGCATCCGGCAGGCGAACATCCACCTTCAAATGGCATTCGGCCGGGATGATATTGCGCCCAGCCCCGCCTTCGATCTGGCCGACTGTGACCGTGATACCGCGGTCGAAATCGGTTAGCGCTTCCAGTTTGAGGATGATACGGGCCGCTTCCCGGATGGCGCTGACCCCGTTCTGCGGATGGGTGCCGGCGTGGGATGCCTTGCCAAAAACGCCGATGTCGAAGATTGCGACACCCTTGCGTGCAACCACGATCTTGCCACCATCGCGAGCTGGTTCCACGACCAGAGCATATCGAGCCTTGCGGCCTTCCGCCTCGATCACATCGCGGGAACTGATGCTGCCCGTTTCCTCATCCGGCCCAAACAGGATCGTCACCGGCAGTTTTGGCCCGTTACCGGTTACGAGCGCCAGTTTCAGCGCTTCAAGCGTCATCAGTGCCCCGGATTTCATGTCGTAGATGCCTGGACCGTAGATGCGGTTTGCCTCTTCCCGCCAGGGCAGCTTGTTGGCGAGCGTGCCGCGGGCGTGAACCGTATCGAGATGGGCGAGGATCAACAGTCCCTTTTCGCTCTCGTCCGCCTCACCGGAGCGGACAATCAGAACATCGCCATATCCCGGCTTGCCCTGCCGTCGTTCCACGGCAAAACCACAGGCCTTCGCATAGGTTTCCGCACGGTCCGCCATGGCATTGACACCAGCCACGTCCGGTGTGTGGCTCTCGATGTCCACCCATGCCTTCAGTTCGGCCAGCAGCGCGGCTTCATCGATATCACCGGGCAGAACAGTCAGAGCGGGGTTGGAAGCAGTCACGAAAATCACCTGTCGTTTGCGGAGGGAACGGGAACCGATATATTGGCCCGGACCAAAAGCTGGATGCAACCGCTTTTCTCGAATTCCATCATTGCATCTCGCTGCGCAGCGCGTTCAGCATCGGGTGAATGGAAAACTGACCCTTCTGCGCCTTTCGCGTGAGATCACGGAGATAACCGCCCGGCGACCGGATATCTTCGGCCCGTTCCAGAATGGCAGCGATAACCGTGATGGCGGAAATCTCTCCGAGCGTCTCCAGCGCATCACGCCACGCAGAAGGGGTGATACCGAGCATGGAACGGACGAGTTCGGCAGTTCCCCGTGCTTCTCTCCAGCATGTGATCCCGTCCCGCGAGTAGTCGCGAATGGTTGGGCAGGCCGAAAGCAGCGTCGTCAGGGCAATCTGTTCGCCTTTTCCGGTGTTCTTTCGCTTGTCGGTTCCATCGTAAACCGCAGATGGTTTCGTTTCGGTCTGCACCTGTCGGGTTTCAATTGGATGATCTATGTTTGAATTCTGAATGTGCCGCTCATTTTCAGCATCACAGGCGCTCATTTCCCGCGGTTCGAGCGCGGTGAAATAGGCGTTTTCCACCTCGGCCCGCAATCTCACGAGTGCATCCCGGCGTTCGATCAACCCGGTTTTGTCTGCGGCGCGAGAAAGGCGCCCTGAGAGGCTTTCGAGGCGCGAGGCGTAGTCACCCCACGAACCCGCCATTTGCGCGTCCTGGGCGGCCTCCAGCGTCTTTGCGAGGTCTCTGAGGTGCAGGGTGATCTCCGAACGCAGGATCCGCCCGGCCTTTGCCTCGGCGCGAACCTGTTCGGCAGCGGCATGGATCTCGTTGGCGGCAAGGGCAAGCGGTGCCAGATCGAAGCCGAAGGCCTGTTCAGCCTGTCCATCGCCATCGCGGCGGCAATAGCGCTTGCCGTTCGGGCTGTCGCGCCGCAAAAGCAGACCGGCGCTGACGAGGGCTGCGATATGCCGGCGCAGCGTTGCCCCGGACATGCCACGCGACCGCAGCGAAAGCTCGTGGTTGGATGGGAACACGATGATCGGCGTCCGCCCGTCGAGCACACGTTGAGGGTGGAAGCTCATCAGTGCGTCAAGGACGGTCAGCGCCCGGTCGGAAAGACCATAGTGACCACGGGCATCAGCAAGGGAACGCAGAAGCTCCCACTTGTCGGCCTGACCGGAATTGTTGCCGCCATGGCCGGCAGCGATGGCTTCCTGACGTTTTGTCGTGCGCCGTTGCAGGCTGAAAATGTCCGCACGCATCCGACCGCCGCCAAAAGGCGTCGTTGCCAGTCTTTCCGTCATGATCGGTCCCTTCCCTATGGAGGGCAAGCGACCCGGCAAAACATCGGAATCAAGCCACAGATCATCGATCCGAAAAGCAGGACGCTTTTCAGAGGAGGCAAATGATCGACGCGCAACGCAAAAGCGCCACACGGGAATGCTCAACGGCAGCGAAAGGATGTGAAAGATACAAACAGTCATTCATGCAAACCCGCCTCAGCGTCAGTCGGCATGTTTTCAGTCTGTTTTGAGCAAATCACTTCCGGTTTCCGCCAGCAATTATCCATGCCGGGCGAAATTCGTTACCGATCCTGACGGTTCCACACAAGAAATCGAACGTGAATGTCCTTTGCAAACAAAAGGATACCCATTCCGACTCATCTTGTGTTGAGCCGGTGCTTGACTTTGACCGTTCGAAGTGATTCTCTTGAATTGCTACATTGAAGAGGGCTTCTGAAACGGCGACGTTTTGGAGGCCTTTTTTCTTGCGCTCGTGGTCCTTTCTTCGGTTTCATCTGATCGCCGCCCGGCCCCGAGGCACGGAAAGCGACCGCTCCTTACGCAAAGCCGGGTAAGCGCAACATCAGCCCGGTCCTGCAATCCTTCACCGTCAAGATACCCTGACGGCGTATGTTTTACGCCCGAGGCGTGCCCAGCTCCGCGAAATGGCGTGCGAGAAGCTCTGCCGCCTGTTCCACGGTTTCCGCCGAGGCGTCGGGCAGAAACTCGATCCGCGCGCCCTTGGCCGAGGAGACGAGCCGGGCGAAGACACGGCCCTTTCCATCGGTCAGTTCGCGTGCCTTGTTCGCCTTCGGCTTTTCTCTGGCCGTCAGGCGGTTGAAGATGAACTGGAAGCGCTTGTCGCTGTCGGCTTCGGCAAAGCGCATGAAGCTCGCTTCCTCCTCGGCCTTGGCAAGACCCGCCTCGCTCGACACAAGCGATCCCAGAGCCATCCAGCGGTCGCGACCGGCCTTCGGCGCGGGGCCGATGGCGCGAACGATATGAACGGGCACGGCTTCCGCCACCTGCAGCAGGCGGGAAAGCTCGCTCTTTTCCACGGCCAGCGCCTCACCGGCGACCTTACGGTCGAACCCGCGGGCGACCAGCGTGCTGGCAAACAACGCGCGTTCGATGAAGGTCAGGTTGCGGCGCTCGGCATTTTCCTTGCCTTGGGCAAGAACCAGTGCATCGTCGCTCAGGGTACGGACAACGGCCTGAACCTTGATGCCGAGGCGTCGGGCCGCTTCCAGGCGGCGGTGACCATAGGCGGTCTGGTAACGGCCTTCGGCGGTCGGGTGAGGGCGAACGAGGATCGGAACCTGCTGGCCGCTCTCGCGGATACTGTCCACCAGACGCTCGAAATCCTCATCGGCCCGGCCGGCAACGGTCAGGCGGTCTTCCACGATGGAACCATCGACGGCGGCGGGGTCGAGCGCGACGACCCGTTCGCCCTTTTCGAGTGCATTGCGCAGGCTGCGGGCTTCTTCCGCCTCGCGCGTCATGGCGCCGAGCGTCAGCCCCATGGCCTTGACGGCACCGGAACGAGAATGTTCGGGCGTTGCCGGCACGGCCGTTTCCGGAACCGATTTGGTTTCCGGCGCAACTTGCGGCACAGCGGGTGCCAGAGAGCCGCCAAACAGGGCCTTGAGCTCGTTCTTGCGATTGATGCCTGCCACCTTGTCTTACCCCCTCTTCTCGCGGCCCCAGGCCGCATGCACCAACGCCTCGATCTCGGCATTGACGGCATTCATGGATTCCATCGCGCGGTCATAGGTCGTGCGCGTGAAATTCTCACGGCCGACCTCGTAAAGCGTCTGCTTCGTCAGGCCGGCGTCGGAAATCGCCGTCGACTTGACCATCGGCGCGGTCAGCACGCGCCCGCCGAACAGCGAGCGCATGAAGCCGACGATCTGCGCCTGCGGGCCGTCATTGGGCTCGAAACGGGTCACGAGATAGCGCAGAAAGTCGAAGTTCAGTTCGCCGCCGGCTTCCCGCACCACGCCAAGCAGGTCGGCCGTCATGAACAGGAACTGGTTCATGGAGGCGACATCGAGCATCTGCGGATGCACGGTGACGAGGACGGAGGTGGAGGCGCAAAGCGCCGAAAGGGTGAGATAGCCAAGCTGCGGCGGGCAGTCGATGACGACCACATCGTAATCCTTGGCCACATCGGTCAGGGCGGCCTGGATGCGGGCAAAGAACAGCGGGCCGATATCGTGCCCTTCCTGACGGCGCAGAAGCGCCTGCGGCGTGGCGTGCTCGAATTCCTGAAGTTCCAGATTGCCCGGCACGAGATCGAGACCGGGGAAATAGGTGCTGCGCACGATCTCGCTTAGCCGGCGCGGTTCACCGTCATAACGGATGGCGCCATAAAGCGTATCGTTGCCGGAAAGGTCGAGTTCCGGCTGATAGCCGAACATCGCCGACAGCGAGGCCTGCGGATCGAGATCGATGGCGAGAACCCGGTGGCCCGTCAGCGCCAGATATTGTGCGAGATGAACCGCCGAGGTCGTCTTGCCGGAACCACCCTTGAAGTTGGTGACGGAAATGACCTGAAGATGCTCGCCCGCCGCCTCGTCGCGCCAGGGCAGGTAGATCCGCGCCTTGGACGTGTTGCCTTTGGCGAGCGCCTGATCGGCCAGATAACGGCGCAGCGCCCCGATGTCGGCCAAGGAATAGAAGCGTCGGCCGCCATTTCCGGTCTCAGGCTGCGGCCCCTCGCCGGCCAGCGAAAGCTGGCGAAGATAGCCATCGGATACGCCGATGAGACGTGCGGCCTCACCGGAAGAAAAAGCACGCAGGGTCTTTTGCGCTGTCGGCGGAAACAGCCGCTCGCGCATAGCCTTGAGCTGGTCGGAAAGCGCGTGGGCATCGGCGGCAATGGCGATGTCGGCAGATTGCCGACCCGCGCCGTCTTCGATCCTCACCGTTGCTGTATCGGGCGTTACCGCCATGCCGACCTCATTTCATTTGCAGGCAATGGCCTGCGTTCCATTCATCTTTTCGCCGAATGCGACTGTGATCTTCATCACCGGGATCGCCTCAGGCAGAATGAACCGGCCGAAACCGATTCTGTTACTCAGTATATACGGGACGCATCGTTGCTGACAGTCCAGCGCTCGATTTACGACGAACGCGAATTTCTCTGCCGAAATCCGTAACACCGGCAAGGTGCAGAAGCTTGCGAGTCGGGTCAAGGCATTTATGACAGGGACTTGGCCGGGGCATTTCCATCTCCTCATGAACCACGCAGCCAAGTGTACGCTGCTTTTGCGCCACGGGGATGAATGAAATCGGAAAGGGCCGGGAACCGTTGTCACTGTCTGGCCGTTTTTACGGCGCGCCTGCCGTTGACAGCTGTCAACGCTCTGTCGCCGACAAGGCTCGGTTGACAGCTGTCAACGGGGATGTGGAGACATCGCGCTTTTCATCGTCCGTTCATCGTCGGAGGATTAGCGTGGAACCACTCGCCTGACCGAGCCGAGCGGAATGAAGATCGAGCACGGCCACTGGTGAGGAACAAGATCAATTCCGTTCGAGAAAGTGAGGAATTGTCATGACGCGAACCGGGAGGTTTCTGGCCCTGTGCATGATTGGCCTCGGCGTCGCCGCCGAAGCTGCACCGGCCTTCAGCATGCCTGCCGCGCCGGCACTGCCATCCGTGCCCGCCGGCGATATCACGCTCGCCCAGTGGGGGCCGCCACCACCGCCACCGCCGGGCTGGGGGCCTCCTCCGGGCTATTACCGCCCGCCACCGCCTCCCGGCTGGGGCGGCTATCGGCCGCCTCCGCCTCCGCCCGGCTGGGGACCGCCTCCTGGCTATTACCGTCCCCCGCCGCCACCGCCGGGTTACTATCGCCCGCCACCGCCGCCGCCGGTTTATCGACCCCGCCCGCGGATGAACGCACATGTGGAGTGGTGCCTCAGTCGCTACCGTTCCTATAATCCGGCAACAAACCGCTTCCTGAGCAGTTCCGGCTATTACAGGGTTTGCGTCTCGCCCTATTCCTACTGAGCGCCCAACGCATAAACGAGAAGGGGCGACCGCAAGGCCGCCCCTTCTTTGGTTTCGAGAATTGGTGGATCAGTCGTCTTCGCTGATCGGTGGCGGTGCGGCGTCGCGTCCGCCGCTGATGATCTCCCGCTTGCCGACGTGGTTGGCGGGACCGACCAGACCTTCCTGCTCCATGCGTTCCACCAGCGAGGCGGCGCGGTTGTAGCCGACCGAAAGGCGGCGCTGGATGTAGGAGGTCGAGCACTTGCGGTCGCGCAGCACCACCTTCACGGCCTTTTCGTAGAGGTCATCGCCACTTTCTTCGTTGAGTGCGCTCTTGTCAAAGACGGGCTCGTCTGCAGCAGCGACGTCTTCTGCCGGCGTCTCTTCTTCCGTCACCGTGCCGAGATAATGCGGACGGCCCTGGCGCTTCAGATGCGCGACAACATGCTCGACCTCACGGTCGGAGACGAAGGGCCCGTGAACGCGGCTGATGCGTCCGCCGCCGGCCATATGCAGCATATCGCCCTGACCGAGCAGATGTTCGGCGCCCTGTTCGCCGAGAATGGTGCGGCTGTCGATCTTCGAGGTCACCTGGAAGGAGATGCGGGTGGGGAAGTTCGCCTTGATCGTGCCGGTGATGACATCGACCGAGGGGCGTTGCGTCGCCATGATGAGGTGGATACCGGCGGCGCGTGCCATCTGGGCGAGACGCTGGATCGCGCCTTCGATCTCCTTGCCGGCGACCATCATCAGGTCGGCCATTTCATCGACGATGACGACGATATAGGGCATGTGCGAGAGGTCCATGGCCTCTTCACTATAGGTCGGCTCGCCGGTGGAGCGGTCGAAACCGGAAGGCACCTGAACCGTGATCTCCTCGCCCTTCGCGCGGGCTTCCGCCGCGCGGGCATTGTAGCCGTCGATATTGCGCACGCCGAGACGCGACATCTTGCGATAACGGTCTTCCATTTCGCGCACGGCCCACTTCAGCGCCATCACGGCCTTCTTCGGGTCGGTCACGACGGGGGTCAAAAGGTGGGGGATGCCGTCGTAGACGGAAAGCTCCAGCATCTTGGGATCGACCATGATGAGGCGGCACTCTTCCGGACGCAGGCGATAGACCAGCGAAAGGATCATGGTGTTGATGGCGACCGATTTGCCCGAACCGGTGGTGCCGGCGACCAGAAGGTGGGGCATCTTGGCGAGTTCGGCGATGACCGGTTCGCCGCCGATCGTCTTGCCGAGGCAGACGGCCAGCTTGTACTTCGATTCCCAATACTCCTCGCATTCGATGAGTTCGCGGAAGAACACGGTTTCGCGCACGGCATTCGGCAGTTCGATGCCGATGACATTGCGGCCGGGCACGACGGCCACGCGGGCCGAAAGCGCCGACATGGAACGGGCGATATCGTCGGAAAGGCCGATGACACGCGAGGATTTCACGCCGGGCGCAGGCTCGAATTCGTAAAGCGTCACGACCGGGCCAGGGCGCACGTCGATGATTTCGCCGCGCACGCCGAAGTCTTCGAGAATGCTTTCCAGCAAGCCGGCGCTCTGTTCCAGCGCTTCCGCCGACATGGCTTCGGCGCGCTGGCCGGCTGGTTCCTGCAGCAGCGCAACGGGCGGGAATTCGTAAGGGCCGTAATCATCCACCAGGCGGTTGAGCGGGCGGGGCACGAAGGGAGCGGCAACCGGCATCGGCACCGCTGCCGGGGTCACCACGGGGGCCTCCGGGGCAGGGGCCTCGAAGGTCGCCGGGGTCGGCAGATTGGCGAGAAAGCTCGGCAGAAAGGCAGGGGCTTCGGATGCCGGTTCGATGGAAACCGGGCCTTCCGCGACGACCGGAGCGTCCGGCTGATGGGCAGGCGCCGGGGTCTCGATGACCTGCTCAACGGCCGCAACAGTAACGGCTTCTTCAATCTCGACCGCGGGTTCACGCGGACCAAAGCTGACGTCGGTCAGTTCGCCGAACCAGACCTGAGCCGGAGCGAGGGTGGCGGGCGGGAGCTTCATCCAGTCGCGGCGCGGATCTTCCTGCGGCGCAGGGGTGGCCTCTACTGCGGTGCGGGTGGCGGGCGCATGCTTCAGCGCAATTTCGCGATAAAGCGCGACGACCGACCCCTGCGGCGCATTGAAGGCAAAGCGCGGCAGCGGCGCGCGGGTCACGATTTCACCGAAATCTGCCCCCTGGCCCAGCGTTTCGAAGAAGGCGAAATCCGACACCCAGACCGGGATTTCGCGGGCCGGGGCGTCCGGCTGCGCGGCAACCACCACCGGCGCTTCCGGCGCGGGGAGGGAGGCCTCGGGCGGTGCCACAACGTCCATCTCGGCAGAGGGTTCAGGTGCTTCGGCATCGATCGGCGCGAAGAAGGGCGTGCGCATGCCGACGCGGGCGATGTCCTGCAGCATGGCCGGTGTCACCATGGGCTGGGCGGCTTCCTGGCCGGGCACGGGCAACGCCGCCTGCAGGTCCGTCAGCGGCTGGTTGGCGGCCATGCGGGCGCGGTTGGAAAGCAGGCTATCGACGGCAGCCTTTTCGGCAGCGGCGATCCGCTCCTGTTCGGCGGCACGCTCCGCGGCGCGGCGGGCAGCATAGGTATCCTTGGGCGGTTCAACCGGCGTGCGGCGCTTCTGCAGTTCGCTTTCCGGTGTGCGGGAGAAACGGACATTGGAAGCCAGCGTGAAGGCGCTCTGCCACTCCGGCAGTTGCACCGGCGCCGGATGATCCGGCTCCTCCATGTTCCCCTGATGATCGAAGGAGGGATAGGCGGAATTGTGATGTGAACTCATGGGGAACCTGCACTAGAGACAAATGCAACACGCGGTCCACGAGTAATAGAAAATAAAGGTTAAATTCCCCTTTCAGATGCGCGCATCGGGGGAAGCGGACGGCTGGGAAAGGGCCTCTCACGAGAGGGATGGGCGGGCCTGAACCTGCTGAATATGCTGGAGATTTTCAACGGGTTCCCCGGCAATCCGGCGCAGCAGGAATTCTCCCATCAGCCGTCCGGCGTCGGACAGATCCTCGTAAAGCGAGCCGATCCGAGGGCGCACTTCATCGAACAATCCCGAGGTCTGCTTGGTGACGATTTTTACCGTTCCGGCCTGCAAAAGCCCGAGATCCGAGGCCGCAGCCATGACGGCAAGGGCCGAAACCTCGCCGCCACAGACCACGCCGTCCGGACAGTCGGAGGCGGCGAATCGATTCGAGAAGAAGCGGCGGATTTCGTCGGAAGGCGAATCGAGCGTGACGGCATCGACGATCTCGTAATCGACGCCGGCCGCGCGCACCGCGGTCATGAAGCCGTAAAGCAGGTGCTGGGCGAAGGTGTAGCGACGCGGCGGCAGAATGAGCGCGGGCCGCCGACAGCCGCTGGCGATCAGGCTTTCCGTCGCCTTTTGGGCAAAGCCGGTATTGTCGTAATCCACGAAGGCGTGCGGCGTGAAGAATTCGGTGCGGCCATGGCTGACGAAGGGAAAATCCGTTTCCGTCAGCAGTTTTACCCGTTCATCGAAGGGACCGGTGCGGGCAAAGAGAAGGCCGTCCGCCATGTTGTTCTTGAGGATATGGCGCACCGGTTCGACATCCGGCACACCCGGAAAGTGCGGCGTCACGACCAGATGATAGGCGGTGCCGCGCAGTGCCTGCATCAATCCATTGATCATCGAGGTACCGTAACCGATGATTTCGTCGTGGGGGTCGAGGATCAGGCTGATGACATGGGTGCGGCCGGTGCGTAGCCTCAGGGCTGCACGATCCGGCTGATAGCCGATCTCGTCTGCCACGGCACGCACCCTTTCGCGCGTTTCAAGGGCGATCTGGGGGGCGCCGGCCAGAGCGCGGGAAACGGTGGTGATGGCAAGCCCGGTCAGATCCGCAATCGTCTTGAGCGTGGGTTTGCTGGAGGGACGCCTGCGCCCGGTCCGGATCGGTGGTTTCGTCGCTTCCCCATCCGCCATGCGCTCCCCGCCTTTCCGGTCTGTGGTGTGCAATTATAACGTTTGCGTTTTGCCCTTTTCAAGGGTGCCGACCGATATACCGTTCGTAAAGTCCATTATTTTCATGGGGATGACCGAACCGATCGGTTCGGTTGGTATAAGGCGTGCTGCTTGACAGTCCATATATTTATAACGTTACAATCGCCGGAAGCAGCCTCGCAAAAGAGGAGCGGTCATGGACCGTTCGGGGCAGGAGGACGGGTGACGATATGCTTTTCGGCATCGATTGGGGTGGCACCAAGATGGAAATCGTCGCCCTTGACGCAAGGGGCGAGGTTCAGGCCCGGCACCGGGTTTCGACGCCTGCGACCCGCTATGAGGATTGCCTTGATGCGGCGCAGGAACTGGTGCGCGAGGCCGAACGGCAAGCCGGAAGAGCCGGTCCGCTTGGTATCGGCATTCCCGGCAGCCCTTCGCCGCAGACCGGGCTGGTGCGCAATTCCAATGCCGTGCTGTTGAACGGCAAGCCCCTTGGTCGCGACCTTGAACGGGTGCTGGACAGGCGGGTGCGTATTGCCAATGACGCGAATTGTCTGGCGGTGTCAGAGGCGGTCGATGGTGCCGGCGCCGGCGCGAATGTCGTGTTCGGCGTCATTATCGGCACCGGCCATGGCGGCGGCATCGCCATAAAGGGGCGTGTTCACGCCGGGTTTCAGGGCGTGGCCGCCGAGATCGGACACTATCCCCTGCCGTGGATGACACCGCAGGAATATCCGGGGCCGCAATGCTGGTGCGGCAAGCGCGGTTGTCTCGATATGTATGCCTGCGGCACCGGTTTCGAACTGGATTATGGTGCGACGACGGGCACAACGAAGCGCGCCGCAGCCATCATCGCCGATATGCGCGCTGGCGATCCGGTTGCGCAAGCCGCCTATGAGCGCTTTGCCGACCGTCTCGCACGCTCGCTGACGCTCTTGACCAATGTGGTCGACCCCGATGTTTTCGTGCTGGGTGGCGGCATGTCGAATGTCGATGAACTTTACGATGACTTGCCGCGTTTGATCCCGAAATACGTCTTCGGTGACGGGTTCATGACACCGATCCGCAAAGCCGTTCATGGCGACAGTTCAGGCGTGCGCGGTGCGGCCTGGCTCTGGAAGGAAGAGAATGATGAGTGAAAACAAACCGATCCGCGTCGGCTTGATCGGCTATGGTTTTGCCGGCAAGACCTTTCACGCGCCGCTGATTGCCGCCGTGCCGGATCTGGCGCTGACGGCAGTTTCGTCCTCCAGACCGGAAGCGGTGCTGGCTGATTTCCCCGCCATCAGGGTTTTTTCCACGCCGGAAGAACTCGCGATGTCGGATGAGATCGACCTTGTGGTCATCGCCTCGCCGAATGACAGCCATGCGTCGCTCGCCCGCTTGGCCCTGGAAGCCGGCAAGGCGGTGGTGGTGGACAAGCCGTTTACGTTGACCTTGGCCGATGCGCGCGACCTCGTCGCCCTTGCCAAAGCCGAAGATCGGCTGCTGTCCGTCTTCCAAAACCGGCGTTATGATACCGATTTTCGCGGCGTGAAGGCTGCCATCGACAGCGGTGCGATCGGTCGGGTGGTGCATTTCGAAACGCATTTCGACCGCTTCCGCCCGGTCGTTCGAAATCGCTGGCGTGAGCGGGCAGTGCCCGGCGGTGGTCTCTGGTTCGATCTGGGGCCCCATCTCGTCGACCAGACCCTGCAGATTCTCGGCCTGCCGCAGATGGTGACGGCCACCATTGCCACGCAGCGTGCCGGCGGGCAGACGACCGACTATGCCCACGTCATCCTCGACTACGGTACGACCAAGGCGGTTCTGCACGGGGCGATGCTCGTCGCAGGTGGGGTCAACCGCTTCACGGTTCACGGCGAAAAGGGCAGTCTCGTAAAACGCCATCTCGATCCGCAGGAGGCGCAGCTTCTTTCCGGCATGCGTCCCGGCTTGCCTGGCTTCGGGCAGGATGACGATCCGGTCGTGTTCTTCGATGGTGAGGGCGAGCGCAACCTGCCATCCCCCGCCGGCGATCAGAGCGGCTACTATCGCGATATCGCTCGCGCGCTCAGGGGTGAGGGACGTAATCCCGTCACCCCGCTTCAGGCACTGGCGGTGATGGCCGTTCTTGAAGCCGCAGAGATTTCCTCCGCCGAGGGGCGGAGCGTTACCTTGCCACTGACCGAGGAGGAAAAATCCGCATGGGCCTGAAGGAAGACATCGACCGCATCGCGCGGCAGGAACAGGCTCTGGTCTTTCCCGAATTTACCGAAAATACCGCTTTCAAACTTGGCACATCGTTACGCAGGCTTGCGGAAAACAACGCGTGGGGCCTCACTATTGATATTCGAGATTTCACGCGACCGCTTTTTTATGCCGCAACGCCCGGAACGACGCCGGAGAACGTCGATTGGATGCGTAGAAAATTCAATGTTGTCAAACACTTCCACAAGTCCAGTTACCGCGTTGGTCTGGAGATGCGGTTGAAGGAAACGACACTTGATGCGCGAAGC
This sequence comes from Allorhizobium borbori, assembly GCF_014196535.1. Classification (GTDB taxonomy): domain Bacteria; phylum Pseudomonadota; class Alphaproteobacteria; order Rhizobiales; family Rhizobiaceae; genus Ectorhizobium; species Ectorhizobium borbori. Next base: position 108,041 of record NZ_JACIDU010000016.1, on the reverse strand, counting down.
GGTTTGCCGGTTGCGGATTACGCGGCGCATGGCGGCGGATTCCCGCTGCGGGTCGCTGGCGCCGGCGTGATAGGCTGCATCACGATTTCCGGCCTGCCGCAACGGCAGGATCATGAGACGGTGGTGGAGGCGCTGTGCCGCATGTTGGGAAAGGACTTTGTTGACTACGCCCTCGGGCCCGAGGTGTGAGGGCAGGGGGCTATGCCCCGATGCTCAAAGCATCAGCGCGTCCTTGAGCGCGAGGCCTTCGGTGGTGCGCAGATCGAGATCGGCTTCGATGTGGTCGATGTGGTGCAGCATCTGGTGCCGTGCCTTTTCCACGTCGCCCTTTTCGAGTGCGTCGATCAGCGCGCCGTGTTCGCCATGGCCGCAGCTTGAAACACCGGAGCGGCCATAAAGCGCAATGACGAGCGAAGAGCGCGCCACCAGCTCATCCATGAACTTGATGAGGATGGTGTTGCCGGCCACCAGCGCCAGCTTGAGGTGGAACTCGCCCGAGGCCTTGATTTCAGCACGCCGCGCATCCGGGCCGCGCTGGTTCATGTAGAACTCTTCTTCCTTGAGGTGGTTGCGCAGGTCGCGGATATCCTGCGCCGTCACCCTGGCGGCTGCGGCGGCCACGATGCCCGGTTCGATGAGGCGGCGCGAGGCAAAGATTTCGCGGGCTTCTTCGGGCGTCGGGTTGGAGACAAAGGCGCCGCGATTGCGCTCGATACGCACCAGCCCTTCGAAGGCGAGCATCTGCAGGGCGGAACGGACCACGGTGCGGCTGACATCGAACAGGGTTCCCACTTCCGCTTCCGAAAGCTTCGTACCCGGCGCCAGCCGGCGGTCGGCGATGGCGCTGCGCAAGTTGTCACGGATATGCTGGGCCCGGTCTTCAGGCTGAATGTCCGTCGTATTGATATTGGTGTCGGCAATGTTCATGTCGATATATCCGCATCTTCAATTCTATTTAGCGCGCGTTGGGCTTGCCGCAAATCGATAAGTTGCTCCTGACGATAAAATATCGCATACAATTGCCTACAATCCCCGTTCACGATTGAAACGCTCTGTGCGCAGCATGGACAAGGCGCATCAAAGCGCGGTGTTAAATGCGTATCGAAACGGCGCATACTCCCAAAAATGAAGCGCTTTTTTTACGCAACAGGAGAGGATTACCGTCGAGTTGCCGTTAACCGGTTGCGGATTAGAAGCACGCGAGATACAGATGTGCCAGTATGGCTGGGCAATCCGACCAATAGGGGGCGTCGGACGCCATGCTAACGAAAATCGAACAAGGAAAATGCCGTCTATGAAAGCTGAACCCCACAAAGTCGATGTCGAGGTCGGAAAGAAAATCCGCGTCCAGCGCACGATGAAGAAAATGTCACAGACCGAACTTGGCAATCGCATCGGTGTGACGTTTCAACAGGTGCAGAAATATGAACGTGGTTCCAACCGCGTCAGCGCCAGCAAGCTCGTAGAAATTGCCCGCGCGCTGGATGTCGATGTGAGGCTGTTTTTCGACGGGCTTGAGGAAGAAGCCGGCAATAACGACAACCAGCCGGTTTCGAAGAACTTCATCACCTCGCGTCAGGGTCTCCTGCTCAACGCAGCCTTCTTCTCCATTGCCGACGAGCGCATTCGCGAAAACATCCTGCGCCTCGTCCAGACCATCGCCAGCGGCAGCCCCGAAGCCTGATACTCAAGGTTGGCTCTCCAAACGTCCCGGCGCCGGTGAAATGGCGCACGGGCCGTTTGCGTTTACGTATCCGTGCCATGCTCCTCCAGAAAGGTCTCGAAGGCCAGAGCGGCACGGCTATGATAACGCTCGGCATGTTTCAGCACGAAAAAGGGTCGCGGCACCGGTTTGACGGGCGCTTCAACGAGAAAGCCGGCAGTCATTGACGCGGCGACTGCGCTGCGCGAGACGAGTGTTGCACCCAGACCGGCCGTGACAGCACCGATCACCGCCATGTTGCCCGGCAGCGTCAGCGCAATGTCCAGGTCACCGATGCCAAGGCCGGCCTGCGCGATCATTTCCTCAAAGGCGAGACGTGTGCCGGAACCCGGTTCGCGCAGAACCCAGACACTTTCGGAAAACCGGGCCACCGGTTCCGTGCGCCGGGCCCAGGGATGGGTCGGTGCGACGACCACGACCATTTCGTCCACGGCAATCGGGTTCATGGAAAGACCACGTCGAGGGCTCGGCCATTCGATGAGGCCGAGTTCCGCCTGACCTTCGGCCACCGCTTCGCTCACCTCTGTCGTGTTGCCGATCCTCACATCGAGCCGAATGCCGGGCCTTGCCTGCCGGAAAGCCACCAGCCGGGCCGGCAGCCAGTGGCCGGCAATTGTCTGGCTGGCCATAATGGTGAGTTCGCCATGCTGGAGGCCGGAGAGGTCGGCCAGTGCCGCCTCCGCCGCCCGGGCGCTGGCTATGACGTCCTGCGCCTGCTTCAGGAACTGCCGGCCCATCGGGTTCAGCACGATGGAACGTCCGACCCGGTCGAAGAGGACGATGCCATGCCGCACCTCCAGCGCCGTGATGGCGGCACTGACGGCCGATTGCGTCATGTTCAGGCGCTGGGCCGCCTTTGTCACATGCTCCAGTGCGGCCACTTCCAGAAAAATGCGGAGCTGCTCAAGCGTCATAAGCCACAAACCGTTCGATTTTATCGAATGATATGACAAGAATAATGCGTTGGAAATGCGTATTTGAAGGAAATATTTTCTTCCTATTGCAGTAACGGACGAAAATCATGCCGGACCCGATCATACTCAGCGCACCGCCCACAGGCCGCATCGCCGAAATCATCCTCCATTTCACACCCAACTGGTTTGCCGCCAGCATGGGCACCGGCATTCTGGCCGTGGCGCTCGGGCAATTCCCGGCGTCGCCTTTGCTGCATGGCGCGGGGCAGGCACTCTATCTGGCGAATACCGGGCTCTTTCTGCTGCTCGCCTCGGCCTATGCCCTGAAATGGGTTTTGCACCCTCACCTCGCCGCGCGGTTGTTCGCGCATCCGGTCCAGTCGATGTTTCTCGGAACGATCCCGATGGCGCTTGCGACCATCATCAATGCCACTCTGATGTATGGTCCGGCTCTCTACGGTGAAACGGCGGCGACCGGGCTTGCCACAACCCTTTGGTTTGTCGATGCGATGCTGGCGCTGGCCGTCGGCATCGGCGTGCCGTTCCTCATGTTTACCCGCCAGAGCCATGCGATTGGCGATATGAGCGCGGTGTGGCTTCTGCCCGTGGTCGCAGCCGAGGTTGCCGCTGCCAGCGGATTGCTGCTCTTGCCGCATCTTGCCGATCCGCAAGCTGCACTCACCATGCTGGTCGTCTGCATTGCACTGTGGGCCTGTTCGGTGCCTCTTGCCCTCAGCATTCTGGTCATCCTGTTTCTGCGCATGGTGCTTTACAAGCTGCCTCCGGCGGCGATGGCGGCCACGAGTTGGCTGGCCCTCGGGCCTATCGGCACCGGCGCGCTGGGTCTTGCCTTGATCGCACTGAATGGGCCACAGGCGCTGAATGCCAGCGGGCTTGGAACTCTGGCGCAGCCGCTGACGGGCGCTGCCCTGCTGGGTGCGCTGGCGCTGTGGGGCTATGGTGTCTGGTGGCTGGCAACCGCGCTTCTGGTCACGCTTCGGCAGATACGCCTTGGCCTGCCCTTCAATCTCGGCTGGTGGGCTTATACGTTCCCGCTCGGCGTCTATGCGCTGGCGACACTGAAGATTGGTGCGATCCTGCCGCTCGGCCTGTTTCCCGTGGCCGGGGCTGGAATGGTCTGCCTGCTCGTGGTGATCTGGCTTGTCGTGGCGGCGCGCACGGTTGCCGGCGCCATCAACGGCCGGCTTTTCAACGATCCTTGTATCGCGTAGCCTGACGGCTATTCGACAAGCTTTGGCCCGCGAGGAGCGAACGGCAGGCGTTGCGGCCCGACCGTCCACTCATCCATGCGATAGACGGTGGCGCCGGTGCGGACTTCGCAAGCCTGTTTGAGCCGCGTCTTTGCGATCATTTCCAGCTTGGCGTCGTTGATCGTATCCGGGTCAAGCCCTTCCCAACGCACCGCGACATCCAGAATCGCCATTTCAACCAAATGGCCCACATCGGAAAGATCCAGTTCTCCAGCCGTCTGTCTGACTTCAGACAGCAAGCGTAACATGCGCCGGAATGTCTCCTCGCGCGGCCCCTGCGCGATTGATTCCATAATGTCTCCAAATGTCCCCTGGACTATCCGGCAAAGCCCCCGCTTCTTCAGACCCGCCCCATTTCATCCCTATTTTGCAAGTTTGACTCTGACGACATATCCGAAAAATTGCAATGCCGTGTGCACCAAAATTACGGCACGAAATTCACGGTGGCATGCTGTCTGTAACACCGGTGTCACGAAACCGTTTCCTTCAGCACCGCTCCGGCCTATAACGAACGCTTCGAAAATAACGCCGCAAGGGGATATTCCGTGCAGAATTCCGACCGCATCTGGGACCTGGTGGACGCCAGACGCCTGACATTCATCGAGCTGGCCGATCGGGTGTGGGACACGCCGGAACTGAACTACGGCGAATTCCGCTCCAGTGATTCCCACGCCGAGGTGATGAAGGCCATGGGCTTCAAGGTCAGCCGTGGCGTCGGCGGCATTCCCACCGCCCTTCTTGGCGAGGCGGGTGAGGGAGGCCCGGTCATTGCCATTCTCGGTGAATATGACGCGCTGCCGGGTCTTTCGCAGGCCGCCTGCATTGCCGAGGAAAAGCCGTTGGAGGCCGGAGGCAACGGTCACGGGTGCGGCCACAACCTGCTCGGCACGGCCGCGTTGCAGGCGGCGACGGCGGTCAAGGAATGGCTGGCCGAAACCGGCCGCCCCGGTCGCATCCGTTATTATGGCTGCCCGGCGGAAGAGGGCGGTTCGGCCAAGGGTTTCATGGTGCGCGAAGGCCTGTTCGATGATGTGGACATCGCCATTTCCTGGCATCCCGGCCCGTTCACCTGTGTCATGTACCCGGTGTCGCTCGCCTGTGTCGAAGTGCTGTTCCACTTCACCGGCCGTGCTTCGCATGCCTCCGCCGCACCGCATCTCGGGCGCTCGGCGCTCGATGCGGTGGAACTGATGAATGTCGGTGTCAACTACATGCGCGAACATATGCCGTCCACGGCGCGCGTGCACTACGCCCTGATCGATGCCGGTGGCGTTGCGCCGAATGTCGTTCAGGCCAAGGCCACGGTGCGCTATCTGGTGCGTGCCCGCGAACTGGACGAGATGCAGACGCTGTTCGAGCGGGTGAAGAAGGTGGCCGAAGGCGCGGCCCTGATGACCGAGACGACCGTGGTGTGCGAGCCGGTATCCGGTGAGGCCAACCTGCTGGGCAACGATACGCTGGAGGCGCTGATGCAGGGTGAGCTGGAACGTCTCGGCCCCGCCCCGTTCGATGCCGCCGACCGGGAGATGGCGGCGAAGTTCCAGACCACGTTCAGTGCGGAGGATATCGCCACCTGCTTTGCCACCCACAGGATGCCGCCCGAAGACGGGCTGGTGCTGTGCGACCGCATTCTGCCGCTCAACAGCGGCGATCCCGCCCTGATCGGCTCGACGGATGTGGGCACGGTAAGCTGGGCGGTGCCGACGGTGCAGATGTATGGTGCGACATGCGCCGTCGGTACATCGTTCCATAGCTGGCAGATGGTGGCGCAGGGCAAGCTGCCCGCTGCCCACAAGGGTATGGAACATGCGGCGAAGATCATGGCCTCGACCGCTGCTGCGCTCCTTCTTGATCCGGCCCGGATCGAGGCCGCGAAGGCCGATCACAAGTCAGCGCTGCGCGGGCGTCCCTTCGCCAACCCGCTGACGCCCGATATCGATCCGCCGCTGGTCCCCGCACCGGAAGGCTGGAACATCGCGGCGGAGTGAACCGGGTTCAACTGCCCACGGCTTCCAGCATGCGGGTGATGTTGAGCGAGGTGGCGGTCATGTGCGCGCGCATGGCCGCGAAAGCCGCTTCCGGGTCTTCGGTCATGACTGCATCGACAATGCGGCGATGTTCCGTCTGGGACGAGGAGAGCCGTTCGGTCTGGCGAAACTGGGCGTCGCGATAGGGCATGGTGCGCATGCGTAGCGAAAGGGCGATTTCCCTGAGGCTCGCATTGTGTGCGCCCTCGAACAAAGCCAGATGAAAGCGGGCATTGATGCCGGTATAGGCGATGGTGTCGTCTGCTTCGGCAGCGGCCTGGCCTTCGTCGACGAGGGCCGAGAGCCGTGCCCGTTCCAGCGGGGACATGCGCTGGGCCGAGAGGCGAGCGCAGAGCGCCTCGATCTCACCCATGGCTTCAAACAGGTCGCCCAGTTCCAGCGGTTCCAGCCGCCGCACATGGAAGGCGCGCCGGGCGCCGCGTTCGGTAAGGCCCTCAAGCGTCAGGCGCTGCAGCGCCTCACGAACCGGCGTACGCGACAGGCCGAAGCTGTCGGCCAGCGCCATTTCGTTCAGCGTATCACCGGGCTTCAGCCGTCCCTCGACAATCCAGTCCACCACGGCGGCGTAAACTTCGTCTGCCGCCTTGCCGGATGGTTCCTCCATTGCGCCGTCTCTGGAAGATTTTTGCATTCTTCTGGTCGCTTCGGTATTATTGACTTGCGATATGTATACATATCATGCACTCATGCCGCCAGAGATATTTTGAGGTGAAATTCCGTGGAAGCGCTTGATCTTCAGTCGTTCCTTCTGTTCGCCGCAGGCCTTGCGGTAACGGGCGCCTTTGCGGGTGTGCTGGCCGGTCTGTTGGGCGTCGGCGGAGGCATCGTCATCGTGCCGGTTCTTTCCTTCATGCTGGAATTCCTGAAATTTTCGCCCAATGTCGCGATGCATGTGGCGGTTGGCACCTCGCTTCTGACCATCATTCCCACATCCATCACCTCGCTCCGCGCGCATAACAAGCGTGGCGCCATGGACAAGGATCTCATCCGCGCCTGGGCACCCTATGTGGCATTCGGTGCCGCCATCGGCGGTATCGCTGCCCACTTCATCAGCGGCGCCAGCCTGAAATCCGTGTTCGGCTTTGTGGCGCTGGCGGTCGCCGTCAACATGCTGCTGCCGAAGAAGATCGTTCTCGGTGAACATCTGCCGTACAGCATACCGTTCAGGCTCGGCGTTCCCGGCATGATCGGTTTCATTTCATCGTTAATGGGCATTGGCGGCGGATCGCTGACAGTGCCGACGCTGGCGGCCTATTCCTACCCCGTTCACAAGGCGGTGGGCTCCTCGTCGGCCTTCGGCCTCATCATTTCGCTGCCGGCTGTCATCGGTTTCGTCATCACCGGCTGGGGGGAGGCGGGGTTGCCGCCGCTGTCGCTCGGCTATGTTAACCTTCTCGCGGCCGCCCTCATCATTCCGCTGACGATGACGACGGCCAAGCTCGGCGTCAAACTCGCCCACAGCCTGAAACCTGAATATCTCAAGCGCGCCTTCGCCGTGTTCCTGATGATCACGTCGATCCGCATGCTCTGGCCACTTTTCGCGGGCTGATCCGCGTCCACTTCCGGGAGGAAACCATGCGCAACTTCTTCAAGCCCGGACGCGATCCGGCGCTCGCCGGCGAGGCGATGATTGCCACGTCGCATCCGCTTTCCACTGCTGCCGGTCTCGATGTTCTCGCGGCCGGCGGAACCGCCGTCGATGCGGCCATTGCCGCCTGCGCTGTGCAGTGCGTCGTTGATCCGCTGATGACGGGCATTGGCGGCGATTGTTTCGCCCTCTACGCCCCCCATGGGGGTGAGGTGATCGCCGTCAACGGCTCGGGCCGTGCACCCGCTGCCGCCACGGTGCAAAAGCTGAAGGCGGCCGGTCTCGATACCGAAATCCCGCGTAACAGCCCGCACGCCGTTACCGTTCCCGGTGCCATTGCCGCCTGGACGAAGCTGCATCGCGATCATGGCCGTCTGCCGCTTGACCGGCTTCTGGCGCGGGCGATTACCTATGCCGAAAACGGCTATCCCGTTACGCCGCGCGTCGCCTTCGACTGGGCGCTCGAAACGGCGGTCGCCGATGATCCTCATGCCGCCGCCGTGTTCCTGCCGGGCGGCCGCGCGCCGGTGGCGGGTGAGCGTCATGCCCAGCCGCTGCTCGGCAAGCAGCTTCGCCTGATCGCCGACAAGGGGGCGGCCGGCTTCTACACCGGCGAGACGGCTGAAGCGCTGGTGGCGCACCTGAAGGCACTCGGCGGCCTGCATGAAATGGATGATTTCGAAAACGCCGTCGATGGCGCCGACTACGTCAAGCCGATCTCGACGGTCTATCGCGGCCGGGAGGTTCTCGAATGCCCGCCGAACGGGCAGGGGCTGGCAGCCCTTCTCATGCTCAATACGCTGTCGGGCTTCGATCTTGCCGGTTGCAGCGAGGCGGAGCGCATCCACCTGCATGCCGAGGCGGCCAAGCTTGCCTATTACCACCGCGACGCGTTGATCTGCGATCCGTCCACGCTGCCCTATGCGCCGGAAACATTGCTGGCCGAGGATGTTGCGGCGAAGCTGCGCAGCCGCATCGTCATGGACCGCGTTCTGGCGCCGGCGTTGTGGAACGAGCCGGAACACAAGGACACGATCTATCTGAGCGTCGTGGACCGCGATGGCAATGCCATTTCCTTCATCAATTCGATCTTCCACGGCTTCGGTTCGACGCGGCTGGAGCCGAAGACCGGCATTCTGCTGCACAGCCGCGGTTCTTCCTTCCGGCTGATCGAGGGGCACCCGAACGCCATCGGCCCGCGCAAGCGCCCGATGCACACCATCATTCCCGGCATGGTGCGCGAAAACGGCAAGGTCGTCATGCCCTTCGGCGTCATGGGCGGGCAGTATCAGGCCGCCGGCCACGCCGCTTTCCTCTCCGGCATGTTCGACCGGGGCCTCAACGTGCAGGAAGCCATCGACGCACCGCGCAGCTTCTCCTTTGGCGGCGTGCTGGATGTGGAGCCGACCGTTTCCGACACCGCGATTGCCGCGCTGGAGAAGATCGGCCACAAGGTCAGTCGCCTCACGAGCCCGATGGGCGGCGCTCAGGCCATCTTCATCGATCACGCCCGCGGCCTTCTGGTGGGTGGTTCCGACCAGCGCAAGGACGGTTCGGCGCTCGGCTTTTGAACTTGGCTGCGGGGCGCCTTCGCCGCCCCGCTTCTTGCCTGATGTCAAAATGCGGCCTACACCTCCCCTAACTGGATGATGGGAGACGAGATGTACCGCACTTGGAAATTTCTGCAGGAGTACTCGCTGCTGCTCGTATTTGGCGCGATCACCGCGTTGGTCTGGGCGAACACGACGCCGGACAGCTATCATGCCATCGTTGAATATCCGCTCTGGGAGGGTGGGTTCATCGGCCATCTGCACGATGGTCACCGCACGCTGACGCTGCACTATCTCATCAATGACATTCTGATGGCCTTCTTCTTCGCCATTGCCGGCAAGGAAGTATGGGAAGCCGTGGCGCTGAAGAACGGCTCGTTGCGCGGCAAGAAGGCGCTTTCGCCCCTGATCGCGACGGTGGGCGGCATGCTGGGGCCGGTGGCCGTCTATCTGCTCGGCGCCTTCCTTCTCGGCAAGTTCGCCATGCTGGCCAATGGCTGGGCCATCCCGACCGCAACCGATATTGCCTTTTCCTATCTCGTCGGCCGTCTCGTCTTCGGGGCCGGTCATCCGGCGGTGATGTTCCTGCTGTTGCTGGCCATTGCTGACGATGCCGGTGGGCTCATCATCCTCGCGATCTTCTATCCGCAGGGCGATCTGGCGCCGGTATGGCTGCTTCTGTCCGTTGCCGCTGCCTTTGGCGTGTGGTTTCTCGCAAACCGTCTGCCCCGCATTCTCGATGGGCAGAACCCGCGCAAACCGGTGTCCAGCGCCGTGCGGCGCAACCTGTCCTTCTGGCCCTATCTCATCGGCGGGGCGCTGAGCTGGTATGGCTTCCAGGAGGCGGGCATTCACCCGGCGCTCGGCCTTCTGCCGATCATCCCGACCATTCCGCATGCCGAAACCGACTTCGGCATCTTCGCAGAGGAAGAGCGCTACCAGACCGATCTTCTCAACCTCATGGAACATGCGATGAAGGGGCCGGTGCAGATCATCCTCATGCTGTTCGGCCTTGCCAATGCCGGCGTCGAATTCTCGGCCATGGATGAAGCCACGTGGCTGGTGCTGGCCGGTCTTATCATCGGCAAGCCGCTCGGTATCAGCTTCATGGGCTGGCTGGCCGCCAGGCCGCTCGGCCTCGGCCTGCCGGAAGGCATGCGGCTCGCCGACCTGCCGGTCGTCGGCTGCGTGGCGGCCATTGGTTTCACGGTGGCGCTTTTCGTTGCTGGTGTCGCCTTCCCGCCCGGCGCCGAACAGGATGCGGCCAAGATGGGCGCTCTGTTCTCCTTCGGTGCGGCGGCGGTTTCGCTGGTCGCGGGCAAGCTTTTCGCCGTGAAACGCAAGACGGAGATCGACGCAGTCTGATTGAGGGCGATGACGTCCTCAGGGTGCTGAATACGCCAACGATCGATTGGGGCGGCACCACTGGGTGCCGCCATTGTCTGCGCCATCCTCAACCGAATGCCGGCGCGCAAACGCCGGCAATCCTTCCGCTGTGAAACAGCCGTCGGATAGCCGCAGAACCGAAGACGGACGTCTGTTCTCTCCGTGATCATACCGCACCGTCCACCGGGCCTCCTTATTCCGGACGCCAACGCCGCATGGCCGTCCGAAAACCGGACGGCGTAGATTGCGCGCGGGGGCGGTGTTCGTGATCTCGAAAATATAAATTTTATTTTTCAATGACTTGATCAAGTCCGTTCGGCCGCGAAGCCGCATGGAAGCGAACCTGCTTCTCTTGTCAGCGGGACAGACGGTCCGGTGCCGCGGGGAGGAGCCTGCCGCGTGCCGTAACCGCGTATCCCACCAGACAGGAACGGGAGGAGAAATGCGCGATGGCGTTGCAAATCAATATCGATAATGGCGGCACACTGACCGACGTATGCATCATGTCGGACAGCGGTGTGAAGAAAACCAAGGTTCTGACCACCCCTTACGATCTTTCGAAATGCTTCTTCGAAGGGCTGCAGAAGGCGTCGGAAGTGGTTTATGGCGCGGCAGATGTGAAGCGGCTGCTCGAAGAAGTCGATCTCATTCGCTACTCCACGACGCAGGGCACCAATGCCATCTGTGAACGCAAGGGACCGAAGCTCGGCCTCATTCTCGATACCGGTTCAGCGGATCTGCCGGCCGCCTTGAAGGCGCACGACCCGCAAGTGTTCGAGGCGCTGGTGGGCGACCGTGTCGGCTTCATCGATCTGGCCACGTTGAACCAGCCGGAAGCGGAGGTTGAGGTCGTCAAGGTGATCAACCAGCTTGCCGCCCGGGGCGCGAACCGTCTGGTCGTCTCGCTTGGCGGTGCCGGTTTCCTGGAGGCCGAGGAGCGGGTCAAGAAGATCGTGCTGCGCAAATATCCGCGCCATCTTCTGGGGGCCGTTCCGGTTCTCTACGCAACGGACCTCACCTGCGACCGCAATGTCGATCGTCGCGCCTGGTCGGCGCTCATCAACTCCTTCCTGCACCCTTCGATGGAGGCTTTTCTCTACAATGCCGAAAACCGGTTGAGGGCGTTTCGCACCAAGAACCCGCTGCTGATCTTCCGCAATGATGGCGACGCCTCGCGCGTGGCGAAGACGGTGGCGATCAAGACCTATTCGTCTGGCCCGCGCGGTGGCATGGAGGGCGTGAAGGCGTTTTCGGCGCTTTACGGTTTCCGCGATGCCGTTTCGATCGATGTCGGTGGCACGACGACCGACATCGGCCAATGCACGGATGGGAAGGTTGCCGAAATCCGGCGCGGTCATGTCGAAGGTATCAGCGTGTCCTTCCCGCTGTGCGAAATCATGAGTGCCGGAGCCGGCGGCAGTTCCATCTTCAAGGTAAAGGACGGTCATATCGCCATCGGCCCGGAAAGCGTCGGCGCCCTGCCGGGACCGGCCTGCTTCGGTCGCGGTGGCAAGGAAGCGACGATCACGGATGCCAGCCTGCTGGCCGGCCTGTTCGATCCCGTCTCCTATTTCGGCGGCGGCATGGGGCTCGATGTGAGCCGCGCCGAAGCGGCCGTGCGCGGCAATATCGCCGAACCGCTCGGCACCGACCTCGATACCGCCATCCTCGCCATGGCGGATGCCTATGAGGCGAAGATCGCCGATGAACTGCACCGCTTCACGAAGATCGGACCGGACACGGTGATGCTGGCCTTCGGCGGCGCCGGGCCGCTGAACGCCTGCGGCGTGGCCGACAAGGCGGGCATCCGCCGGGTTGCCGTGCCGGCCATGGCGGCGGTGTTTTCCGCCTACGGTATCGGCTCCTGCGATGTGTCGCAGGCTTATGCCGTGACGCTCGAGGACCGCTCGACACCGGGGCTTGCCGCCGCTCTGGACGCCCTGAAGCGCAAGGCTGCCCGCGATATGTTCGCCGAGGGTTTCAAGGAGGGCAGCTATACGGTCACCGCCCGCCTCGTCGTCGGCACGGCGGATGGCGAGAAGATCGTGCCGCTGGGGGATGCGCCCGACTTCCCGGCGGAACTGGCGCAGGCTTCCACGATCGAACTGGAACTGAGCGCTGTGAAGAGCCTGCGTCACGACGAAACCCGTCATACCGGCTTCCCGCGCAGGGCCGAAGCGAAAGCCGATGGAAAGCGCAACGTTCTGGTGGCCGGCAAGGGGCGCGTCGATCTGCCGGTCTATCGCCTCGCATCGATGGCGGCGGGCGATCATGCCAGCGGACCGGCGATCCTCGAGGAGGACTATTTCACGGCTCGCGTGCCGGCGGGTTGGGGCTTCGTCGTCTCGCAGGCGGGCGACATCATTCTGGAACGGGAGGACTGACCACCATGAAAATTCCGATGACCGAATATCTCCGCATCGATCTCGACAAGGAGAAATGGGAATGCCGGGTCTGCGACCACGAGATCGCGCCTGCCGAGGGCAACTACAAGGAAGGGCTTCTGGTTCACAACCGTGATCCGCGCGAGATCCATCCACCGATCCTCGATCCGGAGCGCTACCGCTTCACCTTCAGCCCGGACCCGGAATGGGTGCGCATTCTCGAATTCTGCTGCCCGAACTGCGGCACGCAGGTGGAGACGGAATACGCCATTCCCGGCCATCCGCCGTTGCAGGACATGCAGGTCGATGTGCCCGCACTGAAGGCCCAGTGGGCCAGGCGAGGCCCGGACATGCTGCCGGACGCCGGCCCCGCCGTCGTGCCCGGACGCGGCCACGGCCACTGATGCCGGCGCCCCGCGCAATCGGGCGCGGGGATCTGACCATTCGCAGGGACGCGCTTGCCGGGGAGGGCGGCGCGATCCCCTTGAGAAAGATAGGGAGCGAGAATGAAACGCGTATCCGTTGATATCGGCGGCACCTTTACCGACTGCTTCGTCGTCTGGGGCCAGCAATATATCGAAACCAAGGCGCTGACGACGCATCATAACCTGGCCATGGGCTTCAACGAGGCGCTTGGGAAAGCCTGCTCGGTGCTGGGGCTGGAACTGGAGCAGATCCTGCAATCCGTAGACAGCGTGCGCTATGCGACAACGCTCGGCACCAATGCGTTGATCGAGCACAAGGGGCCGAAGATCGGCATGCTGGTCACGGCCGGCTATGAGGCGACGGTGCCGCTCAGCCGCGCCCGCGGCTACGGCGAGGGTCTCGACAATCTCGGCCAGCAGGACATGCCGAACGCGCAGCGTCCCGAACCGCTGGTCGAGCCGCACATGATCCGCGGCATCCGCGAGCGGCTCGATTTCCAGGGCAATCTCGTCATGGCGCTGGATGAGGACGATGTTCGTCTTCAGCTTCGCGAACTGGTGGACCGCGGTGCCCAGATCATCGTCGTCGCGCTCGTCAATGCGGTGGTTAACCCCGCCCACGAACAGCGCATCGAGGAAATCGTTCTGGAGGAATATCCCTCGCATCTGCTGGGCGCGATACCGGTGATCCTGTCGCATCAGGTGGCGGGCCGCAAGGGCGAATATGTGCGGGCCACCTCGGCCATCGTCGACGGTTACCTGCACTCGACCATGTATCACGCCCTTTCGGCGCTGGAGCAGAACCTGCGCGCCCACAAATATGACAAGCCGATGCTGGTCATCCACAATTCCGGCGGCATGGCCCAGCTCAACTCCACCGATGCTCTGCAGACTATCCATTCCGGTCCGGTTTCGGGCATCGGCGCCTCCGAACATCTCGCCATGCAGGCAAGCCTGGGTAACGTCGTCGCCACCGACATGGGCGGCACGTCCTATGATATCGGTATCGTGGTGGAAGGCGGCGTGAAGCATTACGACTTCAATCCTGTCATCGACCGCTGGCTGGTCTCGGTGCCGATGGTTCACCTCGTCACGCTCGGCGCCGGTGGCGGCTCCATCGCCTCCTATGACCGCATGTACAAGACGGTGAAATGCGGTCCGGAAAGTGCCGGCTCCGATCCCGGCCCGGCCTGCTACGACCGTGGCGGCCTGCGACCGACCGTGACGGATGCGGATTTGCTGCTCGGCTATCTCGATGCGGCCAACTATGCCGGCGGCTCGATCCCGCTCAATCCGCGCCGCGCCAAGGCGGCCATCGAGGATGCGGTGTGCGACGAACTCGATTGCTCCGTCATCGAAGCGGCGAAGCTGATCCGCGAAAAGGTGGACGACAACATGGCCAACGGCCTCTTCACCGAGTTGCGCGCTAGAGGGTACGATCCCAAGGACTTCACCATGCTGGCCTATGGCGGCAACGGCCCGCTGCATTGCTGCGGCATTGCCCAGAACCTCAATATCGACCGTATTCTGGCGCCGCCGCTCTCGTCGGTGTTCTCGGCGGTCGGTGCCGGCAACATGCACCAGCTCCACATCCACGAGCAGTCGCTCTACATGGTGCTCTACGACAGCAATACCCGCCATATCTTCGACGACTACGAACGCTTCAACGCCATCGTCGGCGAACTGAAGGAAAAAGGCCGTCAGGACCTGCTGCGTCAGGGCGTTCCGCTGGAAGACATCCGCCACGATCTGGAACTGGACATGCGCTACGGCAACCAGCTCGTACAGACGACGGCCGTCATTCCCAACCACGAGGTTCACGGACCGGGCGATGTTCTGTCGATCATCTCGCAGTTCTCGGCCGACTACGGCAAGCGTTTCGGCGAGGGTTCGCAGGCACCGGAAGCGGGCATCCGCATCAACACGATCCGTGTTGCCACCTATGCCCGCCACGAGACGGTGCAGTTCGAGGACATCAAGCCGGTGCCGAAACCCGAGCGCACGGCGCCGCCGGCGCCGTCCAGCCACCGCACCTGCCATTTCGTCGGCCATGACGGGCCGTTCGAGACGCCGGTCTGGGCCCGCAAGGATCTGGAGCCCGGCATCGAGATCGCGGGACCGGCCATTGTCGCTTCGGAGGTCACGACCTTCCTCGTCAATCCCGGCTGGACCTTTGTGACGGCAAAGCAGGGCGCCTCGTGGTTCCTGCGCAACGAAAACCCCGTCACCCGTCACTGAAAACGGCCAGCCCGGCGCGGGAGGAGCGCCGGGCCTTACGCCCAACCCGACTGGAGGAGAATTCCATGAACAAGATCGACACCCGGGCCAAGATGCCTTCTTTCGAAGAGATGAACCTCATCAAGAAGTTTCTCGACGACACCACACTGTTCCTCGGACCCGATCCGGAGATCATGCAGAACCACGACCTGATGCCACGCACCGCGCAGGAAGACGAGGCCATCACGCGGGTTTCCGACAGCCATATCGTTGCCAAGATCCGCGACCGCATTCAGGCGGGTTGCGACGAAGGGTATGAAATGGTCGAGCAGATGGGGGCCGCCCCCGGCGCCAAGTGGGGCGACGTCATCACCGGCGTCTATTCGGCCTCCGGCGACCTCGCCATCGCTTCGGCGGGCGGCGTGCTGATCTTCTCGGCGCTTGTGCACCACCCCATCAAGTTCATCATCAAGAACTGGATGAACGACCCGACGGTGGGCGTGAAGGAAGGCGACGGCTTCATCCACAACGACAGCCGCTACGGCAATGTCCACAACACCGACCAGTCGATGATCCTGCCGATTTTCCACAAGGGCAAGCTCGTCTGCTGGGTGGCCTCGACTGTGCACGAGGGCGAAAACGGTGCCATCGAGCCGGGCGGCATGCCCTCCATGGCCGAAAGCCCGAGTGATGAAGGGCTGAAAATGTCGCCCTTCAAGGTGGTCGAGAACTACCAGATCAAGCGTGATATTCTCACCTTCCTGCAGAATTCGGTGCGCGAACCGAAGCTGCAATATGAAGATATGAAGGTGAAGCTCTTCGCCTGCCTGCGCATCAAGCAGCGCATCGAGGAAACGTTGAATTCCGATGGACCGGAAGCATTGGTTTCCACATTGCGTCTGACCATGGAGAACGTTCGCGCCGAAGTAAAGCGCCGCGTTTCCGAATGGCCGGACATGACGGTGAAGACCTACATCATTCAGGATTCGACGCTGCGCGAAAACTGCGTGGTGAAGATCAATTGCAAGCTGACCAAGACGGGTGACCGGCTGATCTTCGACTTCCGCGGCTCCTCGCCGGAATTCACCAACCGGGCCACGAACACCATCGTTGCAGGGTTGAAGGGCATGCTGGCGCAGGTTTTCCTGTGCTATGTCTGGCCGGACCTGCCGCGCGGGCAGGCGGCGTTCGCGCCGATCGAGGTGATCACCGATCCGCATTCGATCGTCAATTGCTCCTATGACGCACCGAACTCGCAATCGCTGATGTCGATCTTCACCGGGTTCACCGCCGGTCAGCACGCGGTGGCGAAGTTCCTCTATTCCTGCCCGGAAAAGTTCACCAAGGTCCATGCCCCGACCTTCAACATGATCAACACCTTCATCTGGGGCGGGGTCAGTCAGCATGGTGAAACGCTCGGCAATCTTTGCGCCGACCTGAACGGCATGGGTGCAGGTGCCAGGGTGGATCGGGATGGCGAACACGCGCTGGCGCCGATCTTTGCCACCATGGCCGACATTGGCGAGCAGGAACTGAACGAGGAGGAAGTGCCATTCCTCCAGCTCGTGTCCAAGAAGATGACGCGTGACGCCATCGCACCGGGAAAGTATCGCGGCGGCCAGGGCTACACGATGATGGTCGCCACCAAGGATTCGGAACAATGGGGCTTCATGACCACCGCGCAGGGCGCCAAGATTCCTCCGATCCAGGGCCTGTTCGGCGGCTATGCCTGCGGTTGCTACCCGCTGTCCAAGGTGCAGGGCGTGGATGTCTACGACATCTTGCTCAACCAGCCGGAAAAGTTCCGCCACTCCATCGAGGAAATCATGAACGAGCAGCCCTTCGAGGGCGCTCGCTACACCACCCACCACATGGGCATGGGCTTCGAGATTTCGAAGCGCGGTGAACTGTTCATGATTTCGCAAGGGGCCGGTGCCGGCTATGGCGACGTTCTGGAGCGCGATCCGGTGGGGGTTGTACGCGATATTGAGGAAGGCCTCATGTCGCCGGAAGTGGCGGCACGGCTCTACAAGGTGGTCTTCGATCCGGTGACGCTCGCCATCGACTTCGACGCCACGGAAAAGGCCCGTGCCGACGAACGCAAGGCGCGCATCGCCCGCTCGGTGCCCTATTCGGAATTCGTCAAGGGTTGGAACAAGCCCAAGCCGCCGACCCACCTGCAATATTTCGGCTGCTGGGGCGATGATGTGGACACGCTCTACATGGGGTCGCCGGACAGGACCCGGCGCGGCGACGAACCGAGGCCGAACTACATGACGCATCCGAAGGACGTTCGCATCGCCGAACTCGAACAACGCCTGATGGCGCTGGGCGCAATGGGAGGCGAGAAGCAATGAGCGCAAGCCTCGCGGAGATGCTGCCCGGCGGGCCGGGCGCAAACCGTCTGAGGGTCTGGCTGGAGTCGTCGGGCTATGCCCGGCGGCTCCTTCTCGGTCCCGAGGGCGATCCCTGGGGCGAAGGGGCGGCGAAATACCTCTCCTTCTTCTCGCAGGCACGCGGCCTGTTGAGGGCGGACGTTGCCGTCGTACCGGTCGGTGACCTCTACCGGTCCTGGATCGCGCGTCATCCGGGACTGGCGGTGGAAATGGCGGCCAAGAAGCGCGCTACCTTTCCGCTGCGCCGGATGCTGGAGGAAGAAGGGCCGCGCCGGCTTCTGGATGAGGTGGCAGAGGCGGTCGCGGCCAATCTTCAGGGGCAGGTGCCCATGGTTCTCGCCATGCCTTCGCCGGCCGCCTGGCTCGATGAAGCGCAGCGCATGGTCGGGCGCGAAGTCGAAGAGCGTGATGATGACGCGGTGGAAGATGCGGCGATGTATATCGCCGATTTTGTCCGCTGCGTCGCCGCGCGTCCCGTCGGCGGCCTTCTGATCGAGGAAGCCGATGGCGTTCCGGGTCCTGCGGACCGCTATGCGCCGGTGTTCAACGCCGCGCGTCATTACCGCTGGGCGGTGGTCGGGCGCGGCGTTCGGTCGGGGCAGAAAGCGATGTTCGACGCGGTGATCGGCTGTGATGAAGAGGCTGACGGCCGCGATGTCAGCCAGCCTCTGTTTGCCGGCGGTGACCTGCCCGAAAGCGGTGCGGCGCAGTTCCGCTATGCCAGCATTCCGCCCGGCCATCCGCCGGAAGCTGTGCTCGATGCGCTGGCCCGCATGCGCGCCTGACGTCTCCGCCGTCGTCATGCGCAAGGAAAAGCCGGGGCTTTCGGTCCCGGCTTTTCTGTCGGCGCTGCGACGTGTCAGTCGACGATTGTCGCTTGCGTTGCGGCGCGCAGGTCCGCTTCGCTGACGCCATCGGCCAGCGCCACGATCTTCAGGCCACCCTCCACCACATCCAGAACGCCGAGATTGGAGATGATCCGGTCCACGACCCGCGTGCCGGTCAGCGGCAGGGTACAGGCCTTCAGCACCTTGGATTCGCCTTCTTTGTTGGTGTGTTCCATCAACACGACGACGCGGCCGACGCCGGCGACGAGATCCATTGCACCGCCCATGCCCTTGGCCAGTTTTCCGGGGATCATCCAGTTGGCGAGATCGCCGGTCTCACTCACCTCCATCGCGCCCAGGATCGCCATGGCGATCTTGCCGCCGCGGATCATGGCGAAGGAGGTGGCGGAATCGAAATAGGCCGTGTCGGGCATTTCCGAAACCGTCTGCTTGCCGGCATTGATGAGGTCGGCATCCTCTTCGCCCTCATAGGGAAACGGTCCGATACCCAGCATGCCGTTTTCCGATTGCAGCGTGACGGACACGCCGTCGGGAATGAAGTTCGGCACGAGCGTGGGAATGCCGATACCGAGATTGACATAGGTTCCATCCACGAGTTCGAGCGCGGCGCGGGCCGCCATTTGATTGCGGTCCCAGGCCATCAAGCGTTCTCCCTCTGACGAACCGTGCGTTTTTCGATGCGCTTTTCATGCGGCCCCTGAATGAGCCGGTGAACGTAGATGCCGGGCAGGTGAATGTGGTCGGGATCGAGGCTGCCGGTGGGTACGATTTCCTCGACTTCCAGCACGCAGACCTTGCCACACATGGCGGCTGGCGGGTTGAAATTGCGGGCCGTCTTGCGGAACACCGCATTGCCGGTCTCGTCGGCCTTCCATGCCTTGACGATGGCGAGGTCGGCGACAAGGCCACGTTCGAGAATATAGGTCTCGCCGTCGAACTGCTTGTGTTCCTTGCCCTCGGCAATCACCGTTCCGACCCCCGTTTTCGTGTAGAAGCCGGGAATGCCGGCACCGCCGGCGCGCATACGCTCTGCCAGTGTTCCCTGCGGGTTGAACTCGATCTCCAGTTCCCCGGCCAGATACTGCCGCATGAATTCGGCATTTTCCCCCACATAGGATGCGATCATCTTGCGGATCTGCCGGGTGTCGAGCAGCTTGCCGAGGCCGAAATGATCGACGCCGCAATTATTGGCGGCAATGGTCAGGTTCCTCACCCCGCTTTCCACCAGTGCATCGATCAAAAGTTCCGGAATGCCGCAAAGGCCGAAGCCACCGGCGGCGATGGTCATGCCGTCGAATAACAGCCCATCCAGCGCCTTTCCCGCCGACGTGTAGATTTTTCTCCCGCTTGCGGGTCCTGTCATGTCGTTCTCCTCCCTTTCAAACGCTTTGCCGCGCTTGGAAATCCCGCCTCCTGACGGCGATTGCCAATGGTGCGGCGTGAAATGTGAATACCCCGGGCACCGAGTGTCCGGGCAATATCGGCGTCGGTCAACGGTTCTTCTTGCGGTTCCGCAAGAATAAGCGCGGCAATCAATGCCGCAATGGCCGGGCCGGGTACGCTTGCGCCATCCGAGCTGGTCGCGCCTCCCCGCGCGAAAAAGGCAGAAAGGGGCAAGACCTGCTCCGGTGTTTCGACCGTCAGGCCGGTGCGGATGCGGCTGACGGTCGTTTCGTGGCAGCCGAGCGCGGCCGCCACTTCACCGTTGGTCAGCGGCTGAAGCCATGTCGGACCATGCTCGAGAAAGCTTGCCTGCCGGCCCACGGCAAAGGCTGCAACCTCCAGCATCATGCGATTGCGCTGCGCCACGGTGCGCTCCAGCCAGCGGGCCTGCGCCAGCGCCTGTGATCCGGCCCGCCCGGCCAGCGGATCGACGGTGATCCTGGACAGGCTTTCACGGTTGAGTGTGACCTGCCATCGACCATCGGCATCCCGCTCGACCAGAAGATCAGGCGGGTGGCGATGATCGGGTGCCGCTTGAAAACGTGCGCCGGGCTTGGGGTCGAGACGCCGCAACCGGGCGACCATGGCGCCCAACTGTTCTGCGTTCACGGCGCAAATCCGGGCAAGGGCGGCCACGTCACCACGCGCCAGCAGGGGAAGATGGTCGAGAAGTGTCTGCATCGGTTCCGTCAGCGCGTCCTGATCGGCCATTTGCAGGCCGAGGCATTCGCGCAGAGAACGGGCGAAGAGCCCAGCCGGTTCCATTTGCTGAAGACGGGCCAGCACCGCTTCCGCCTCTGCCACGGAGCAGCGGGCATGTGCGGCGATGGTTTCCACCGTCGTGCCAAGCCAGCCGCTCGGCTCCAGTGCCTCGGCAAAGGCCAGTGCGATGGTGCGTTCGCGCTGCCCGCCAAACAGAATTCCGATCTGGGTGGTCGCATGGCCGTAAAGGCTGGCCTCAGGTGCCGCCAGCCGCTCGCCTGCCCCTTCCGTCGCGCTGAACGGGGAGGGCCGCCAGCGTGGCGGGCCGCTACCGGATTTTGGCGTGGCGAAGGGTAACTCGACCCGCAGACAGGGATTGACGGTCGCTTCCGTGACGAGTGCGCCGGCCAGTTCCGCATTGTCCATCTGCAACAGGGTCATGGCGCGTTGCAGGGCCTGCGTCATGCGCTGCGAAGCAGTCTGCCGCAGGCCAAGGGTGTTCGTGCCACGCATGGCCTAGACCCGCGCCGGCATTTCGCCGAGAAAACGCGGCTGGATCATGAAGGCGTCCGAGACGAGGCCGGGGCGGGGCGCTAGCGGCATCCGTTGTCCCAGCCAGGTACGGGTTGGCAATCCGGCCACGGCGGCGCGGCGAAGCGCCTCGCGATCGCCGGGCAGACAAGCCAGCCGGGCGCGAATGTCGGCTTCCATGGTGGCATCCAGGTCTTCGCCGATGAACACCAGCCGACCCTGGCGATCGGCCAGAGGGCCGGAGATTGGCCAGGCCGTCAGCCGCACCGGCGCATAGGCCGTGCCATCTACGCACTGCACCGCCACGGGCTGGTCAAGACCCGCGACGGAGACAAGGCCCTTCACGCGCAGCAGCCGGCCCGTCCAGTGGGTCAGAATTTCCCCCATCGCGACGGCAAAGCCCCGCCAGCCGGTCGCCTCATCCAGTGTCACGACAAAACTCGACACCCGTCCCGAATGCGGTGTGCAGTGGAAATGGTTCCTGCCCGGTGCGCGCTGGCCGGAGAGCCAGTCACTTGCATTGATGGAGGTTGGGCCGGACACATAAAGCCCGCCGCCAAAGAGATGTTTCGGATCGGCCTCGCCATGGCAAAGCGCGATGCGTGGCGCCGCCGGGTTCAACGCCTCAAGGTCGCGTTCCAGTGCCATGCGTTCGGCACGGCTGGCAAGATCGCATTTGGAAAGCAGTAGCCGGTCGGCCAGGCTCACCTGCACCCGCGCCTCCCGGTGGCGGGCAATCTGCGCCCGCGCCCGTTCCGTATCGACCACCGTCAGCACGCCATCGCAGCGAAAGCGCGCCGAGACCAGCCTGTCCTCCATCAAGGCACGCACAACGGGGGCTGGGTCGGCCAGCCCGGTCGTCTCGATCAGCACCCGGCTGACCGGCGCAATCTCCCGCCGTGACATGCGTTCGTGCAGCCGCATCAGCGCCGCGATGAGATCCCCCTGAACGGAGCAGCAAAGGCAGCCGGATTCGAGAATGACCAAGGTGTCGTCCACGCGCTCGACAAGGTGGTGGTCGATACCGACAGCGCCGAACTCGTTGATGAACACGGCAGCGCCGGCCATCTCCGGCCGGGTGGTCAAGGCATTGAGCAAGGTTGTCTTGCCGGAGCCGAGAAAGCCGGTCAAAACCGTCACCGGCACCCGTCCGCAGGGGCTTCCGCCGTAAATTTCGCTTTTTTTATTCGTCATTGTCAGTCCTCCCGATGGAGGAGGGAAGCAGGATTCCTGCCAGTTCCGGCAGAACCGAAAGGTTGAGGCGGGAACAAGGGCTTAGCTTGGCGGGCGTTTCCTTGCCGTGTTTCGGCACCGTCCGGAAACCGGACGGGTTGCGTCCGAAGAGCGGTCAACGGCCTTTGCCGTGGCCGTGTCCGCCCGGTGAAAGCCGTTAAAAATGAATGCAAGAACGATTTTTTTGGTGCTAAACTTTTTTTGATCGGTGGCGATGCGGTTTGGGAGAGCCGCCGCCGCGCACGGCGGGAGACCGTTCCGGGGAGGGAACGCCGGCCGTTGAGCACCCGCTGCGGGTGCCGGCAAAGGGAGGAACACCGATGGTGACCGGCAACGGTTCGTACCAGACATTTTCACGTCCTGAGAACGACGAGAAAATCATGTCGTCCTGGGAGCGGTTCATGGGCGGGCAAGACCCGGGCTCCGATGCGCTGCGACGGTTGATCGACGATTCCTGGCGGCGGTGCCACGGTATTGTCGATCCCGGACGATCCCATGCGCCTGATCCCGTGGTGGAGGATGCGCTGCATGACATTCTCGGCGACAACCGTGATCTCGTCCGGGCCAGCACGCCGGTTATGGCATCGGCGCGCGATTTCCTGCTGGAAACCGGCACTGTGATGGTGCTGACGGATGCGCAGGGCGTGGTGCTGAGTGTGGAAGGTGACCGGGCGTTGCGCGATCCCACCGAGCGCATCCGCCTGATGCCCGGCGCGAACTGGAGCGAGGCGGTGTGCGGCACCAATGCCATCGGCACAGCCTTGCAGATCGGCCAACCGATCCAGATTCACTCGGCGGAGCATTATTGTTCCGGCATCAAGCGTTGGTCTTGCTCGGCAAGTGTCATTCGCGATCCGCTAAGCGGTGCAACGCTTGGTGCGATTGATCTCTCCGGCCTGAGCGAGAGCTATAGCCGCCATAGCCTTGCCCTGGCGGTCGCCGCCTCCGGCCGCATCGAAAACAGGCTGGCGCAACGGGAAATGAAGCTGCGTTACCGGCTTCTCGACCATTGTCTCGAACGGTTGCGGGCGCCGGGCGGCGACGGCCTGATCGTTTTCGACCGCTCTGGCCGGGCCATCAAGACCAATGACCGCGCCGCCACGCTGATGGCGGAACTCGCCAAGGGGCGGGGCACCGTTGCCGGCGCGATCCGCGATCTCACATTGCCCTGGCGGGCGGGACGCGTGACGCCGGAAAACATGCCGGACTGGATCGACCGCGACTGGATCGAACCGGTCCTGCTGGACGGCGAACGGTTGGGGGCAATGCTGGTTCTGCCGGACCGCAGCGCCGTCGTGCGCCGGGCCGGTCTGCGGGCCGTGCCGCGTAGCACGCCCGCTTCGGCCGATCCCTTCGACCGCCTGAGCGGGTGTTCGCCAGCCTATCTGGAGGCGGTCCGCCGCGCGCGTCTTCTGGCGAAAAGCCCGGCACCGGTGCTGCTGCTCGGCGAAACCGGGGTCGGCAAGGATGCTTTCGCGCAGGCACTGCACGCCGGCGGCGCGCACGGTACCGGCCCCTTCGTTGCCATCAATTGCGGTGGTTTTTCCCGCGAGCTTCTGACGAGTGAACTCTTCGGCTATGCCGAAGGCGCCTTTACCGGCGCCCGGCGCGGCGGCATGACCGGCAAGATCGAGGCGGCCGATGGCGGCACCTTGTTCCTGGACGAAATCGGTGAAATGCCGCTCGATCTTCAACCGCATCTCCTGCGGGTTCTGGAGGCCGGGGAGGTTTACCGCATCGGCGAAAATCGCCCGCGCAAGGTTCGGCTACGGTTGATAGCCGCCACCAACCGCGATCTGAAAGCCGAGGTGGAGGCCGGCCATTTTCGGGCCGATCTGTTCTACCGGGTCGCCGTGACGACGCTCAGATTGCCGTCGCTTCGCGAAAGGGCCGGTGATCTTGCCGCGCTGGCGGAGCATCTTCTGGGCGAGATTGCCCGCCGTTACGAAATCCCGGCCCCGGATATCAAGCCGGAGGTTCTGGGTGTCTTCAGCCAGCATGATTGGCCGGGCAATATCCGCGAATTGCGCAATGTGCTGGAGAGTATGGTGCTCGAAAGCGGCGGTGCAAGTCTTGGCCTGTGCCATCTGCCAAGCGAGCTTGGGAGTGCGCGCTTCTCAAGCGTTGCCTTCCCTCCGCCCGCAGCCGCAAGCGGAACGCTGGAGCGCGCCGAAAGCGACGCCATCCTCGCCGCCATCCGCCGTCACCACGGCAACCTTACATCCGCCGCCCGTGATCTGGGTATTGCCAAGAGCACGCTCTATGTCCGGATCGAGCGGCTCGGTCTGAAGGGAAGCGTGGACCTGATGCGCGGCTGATCGCAGGTATCACTCGAACCTGGATGCAGGCCAGGATGGAACGCGGCTTCTTCCCGGCGACGAACACCATTGTTCAGTGCGATGCGCCCGCAGAGGCGCGGACTGGCGAGGGGCTTCCTTCGTGCCTTTCTCCCTCCCGATTGAACCGGCTCAATACTTCCCTGAGCGCAAGAGCGCTCTCGGCAATCACGGTCGAGGCAGCACTTGTCTGTTCCAGCGATGCAGCATTCGTCTGGGTGCCCTGATCGAGCACATTCACCGCATTGTTGATCTCGTTGATCCCCTGCGTCTGTTCCTCTGCACCGCGGGCGATGGCCATCATATGCTGATCGATAGCCCGCACCTGATCGACAATGGCCCGAAGCGCATTGCCGGTGTTGGCGACCAGATCGACACCACTGCGCACGGCAGTACCCGAGGCCGTGATCAGCGCCTTGATTTGACGAGCCGCCTCTGCCGAACGTTGCGCCAGTTCGCGGACCTCTTGCGCCACAACGGCGAAGCCCTTGCCGGCCTGTCCCGCCCTTGCGGCTTCGATGCCGGCATTCAGTGCGAGCAGATTGGTCTGAAAGGCGATGTCGTCGATTATCGTCGTGATTGCCTCGATCTTCTGGGAAAACGTTTCGATCTGTCCCATGGCCGCGTTGGCGTCCTGCACGATCTGTCCGGAGCGTTCCGCGTCGATCCGGGTATCCTTGGCCAGGCGGCCGGCCTCTGCTGCCCGCATGGCTGCGTCGCCAACCGTTCGTGTCAGTTGCTCGAGTGCGGCCGCCGTCTCCTCGACGGAAACCGCCTGACGGGAAGCGGTCTGGGCAATTTCGGATACGGAAGCGTTCATGACTCCGGTTTCCGATGAAAGCTGGTCTGCCGCGACAGAGATGGCGCTGACCGTTTGCCGCAAGGCGCGGGTCGCCTCATTCACGTCATGGCCGGTCTGGGCCACCGCCCTGTCCAGCGGCTGGGTGATGTCTTGCGTCAGGTCGCCGACCGCAAGACGGGCGATCGCCTCGCCGATAATCGTCACCGAACGCATTCGCGCCGATACGTCGGTCGCCACCTTGATGACACGGTACACCTGGCCCTGATCATTGAAAACAGGTGTGTAGGCGGCGTGAATCCAGACCTTGCGGCCGTTCTTGCCGATCCGGACAAAATCATCGGTAATGCATTCGCCCGCTCGCAGCCGATCCCAGAACCGGGCATAGTCGGGAGAACTGACCGCAGCCTGTTCACAGAACAGGCTGTGGTGACGCCCCAGGATTTCCTCCAGCGTATATCCCATCGCCGTGAGAAACATCTGGTTGGCCTGAACGATCCGGCCATCGGTTTCGAACTCGATGATGGCTTGCGACTGGTCGATCGCTTGCAACAGGTTGGCATCGTGGACGGCAGATGCCTTGAGCGCCGTAATGTCGCTTGCAACCTTGATGATCCGGATCACGCGGCCACCGCCCAAAACGGGATTGTAGGACGCCTCGATCCAGACCGGACGCCCATCCTTCGCCCGGCGGCGAAATTGCCCCTGCCGGAACCGTCCGGCGGTCAGGTCGCTCCAGAACGCAGCGTAGTCCGGCGTCAGCGTATCCTGCGCATCGCAGAAGATCCGGTGATGCTGGCCCTTTATCTCTTCAAGGCTATAGCCGAGCGTCCGGCAGAAATTTTCATTCGCATCGATCACGATGCCGGCCGGGTTGAACCAGATGATCGCCTGCGAGCGGGACAGGGCCGCCATATCGCCAAAAAGAGACTGCGCCTTGAACAAACTGTTGATGTGCATGCTCATTCTCCTTTTTCAACGAAAACTGCCGGGAATGTCGTCTAACGTCTCCGTGCTGCGTGTGGGTGAGATTTTCCGTCATGCAGTGTTCTGCGCCACATCGCGCGGGTAGCCGCTGTCAGCGGTGCCGAAATCCTCGCAAGGGGCCGGGTTGGGCTTGCCGAACAGATAGCCCTGCACTTGCGCGCATCCCTCGTCGGCAACCATGTTGTATTGCTCCGGGGTTTCGATGCCCTCGGCCGTGACGGGGAGCGCCAGGCTGCGGCCGAGGCCGATCACGGCCCGCATGATCGAACGGGCATTCTCATCCTCGCCCATGGCGGCAATGAAACTCCGGTCGATCTTGATCTTGTCGAAGGGAAAACTCTGGAGATTGCTGAGCGATGAATAGCCGGTCCCGAAGTCGTCCATCACGATCGCGACGCCGAGCGCCTTGATCTGCCGTAAGGTTTCCAGCGTCGCTGGCCGGTCCTTGATAAGAGCGCTTTCGGTAATCTCCAGCTCAAGCCTTTCCGGGCTCAATCCGGTTTCATCGAGTATACGGGAGACGACGAAGGCGAGGTTGGCGAGCCGGAATTGCACCGGCGAAATGTTCACCGCAACCCTCGTCTCCACCGGCCAGCGGCTCGCCGTGCGGCAGGCCTCGCGCAATACCCATTCCCCGAGCGCAATGATGATGCCCGTGTCCTCGGCGATGGGAAGAAACACTTTCGGTGAAAGCTGCCCGTGAACCGGATGTTGCCACCGTACCAGCGCCTCGTAGCCGCAGACTTCCCCGCCCGCGACCGAACGCATGGGCTGGTAGACAAGCTGAATTTCGCAGCGTTCGATTGCCTGGCGCAGATCCGCTTCCATCTGCCTGCGTTCACGGACCTCCTGGTCCATGGCCTGATCGTAGAAGGCCATGATGCCGCGTCCGCGAACCTTGGCGCGATAAAGGGCAAGGTCGGCAGCCCGCATCAACATATCCGCGTCCGCGCCATCCTTCGGAAAAACCGCAATCCCGATGCTCACGCCAACGGCCGTGGGATCGACGGTGCAATCCATTCTCTCACGGAATGCCGCGAGTATATCCGTAGCGAGATGGCCGGCCGGTTCAAGATCGCCGGGATCGTTGAGGATGATCATGAATTCGTCGCCGCCGAGCCGCGCCACCGTATCCCCCGGTCGCGCGCATTCGCGCAAAATGCCGGCAACGTCCTTCAGAACCCGGTCGCCTTCGGCATGTCCGAACAGATCGTTGACCGCCTTGAACCGATCGAGGTCAAGGGCCAGCAGGGCGAAGGACCGACCATTGCGCAAGCCGTTACCGATCTGAAGGTCGAGATGTTCGTGGAACAGTGCTCGATTGACGAGGCCGGTCAGCATGTCATAGCGGGCCAGATATTCCACCCGCTTCAAAGCAGCACGGTTTTCACTCAGATCGCGCACCGCGATCACTTCTGTCGGCTTGCCGCGATATTCCACCGTGTGAACCGCCAGTTCGAAGACGCGCGACTGGTCGCCCAGCCTTGGCGCGGCTTCCACGGGGCATGTACGCGGCATATCCACCGGCAAGGCATCGGAAGGCTTCAGCAATGTATTCGGGTCCTGTCCGGCAAGCGCTGCTTCGCGCGTATCCAGAAGGGCGGCAAAACGGGCATTGACCTCGACGATGCGCCCGCCGCGCACAAACGCCAATCCGTCCAGGGTTGCATTGGCAAATCCACTGAGATCAACGACGTACCGGTCGATCAGGGCCGCAACCGCGACCGAAACGAGAACCAGCAACGTGGCGCCGCTGATTGCGCCCGTCAGCCACAGTCGCTCAAGCCCCTCGGCGTCCGGTCCGCTCAGGGATGGATCGGGAGTAAGGATCGTCGCCTGCATGGCCACGAAGTGCAAAGTGCAAATGCCGAGAATGGCGCCAAATGCCGGTGCCACGATCCGCCTGGCTCCTTCGAGGCGGGTGAAAAGGCCGAATGCCAGCAGAAATAACAGGAAGGCGACCACGGCGGCGGCGACAATCGATCCGATCGTATAGTCAATCCTGGCGGCCACCTTCATGCCGGCCATGCCGACAAAATGCATGACCCCGACCGTTGTTGTGACGATCGCTGCCCGGAGCACGATCCGCCCGCCGCCATCTCCGGACACGCCAAGGGCGAGCCGGAACCCGACAACCGCAATGACGGCCGAGAGCGCCGTGAACGGAAAGTCGAAGCCGATCGGCAAAAGCCCTCTGTAGGCCAGCATGGCCAGAAAATGGGTCGCCCAGACACTGAGGCCGCCGGCAGCCGCAGCAACTGCGGTCCATCCGGTCCGCCGCCTGCCGGAGCTCTCCTCCACCCGGACAAGAAGGTGGAAAAAAGCGAACATGCCGACCAGCGCTGTGCTGGCCGCAAGCAGGACGCTTGAACGTTCATGCTGGTCGGTAATGCATTCCATGATCGTGAACATGACACCTCATCCGAGCAATTCGGATATGAGGCACGCATGAAGATTATTAAAAGTTTAATGAGCAGTCGCTCATGTTAAAATAATAAATTTTGTTATTCCGAAAGTGAAAATATTCTCCTGAAAAGATGCCGGTTAAATTGTGTTTAAATCGGCATCAATTAGCCGTGAAGACATGTATACTGAATTTTTGGATATATAACCCGTAAATTTTGACGGTTAAGTCTGGCCTGGTACGTGCCTGGAAATGACGAACCGCAAAATTAAGAAAATTATTCCATATTTTATATTGTGTTTTCCGAGTTTTGACTTCAGGTGTGCGGTCTGTAGGTTGTTTTTCCAACGCGCTCGGCGATTCCAGAAAAAATGACCCAAAGACGTCGCGGATCGATACATCGCCTCCGCTGTGTTCAATTTTTGATTTCATGTTGCGCAGCGGTGCGATTTGCAATTGTAGTACTTTATTTTAGCAAAAGGTAAAATTTTGAATTCTAAGTCAATTCCCATTCCGCAATGCAACGAAAATATAAAATCTGAAAATCACGTTTGATATTTGCACTGCGAAGTACAGAATTTTCCACGCGGAGCGGTGAATTTGCGCGTTAAGATTGTTTTAATCTGGGACAACACACCATTCCGGGGTGCTGAAGTAAGCGTCGCTATTCGGGAAAGGAGCGTGACGCCATGAAACAGTATTCCATCGAGGATGAAAATTCGGGCGCAGCAGCGGTTGAATTTGCGCTTATCGCGCCATTTTTTCTCATTCTTCTGCTGACGATGATCGCCTATGGTATCTATCTCGCGACAAGCCATGCGCTTCAACAGGTTGCGGCAGATGCCGCCAGGACTGCTGTCGCCGGTATCGACGAGCAGGAGCGGCAGCAGCTCGCCAGAGAATATGTTCTGAATTCAACGCTCGACTATCCTTTGATGGACCCTCGAGAGGTGCAAATAAACGTTACGAGCGATCCCAAGAATGCGGATCAATTCACTGTTGTACTGACATACAATGCCGAAGCTTTGCCGATATGGGGCCTCTATACCTACATGCTTCCCGGCAAGACCATCACGAAGTTCTCGACAATCCGCCTGGGAGGTCTGTGAGATGTCTTCGCCGTTTGATCTCCTCAAGGCATGGCGTGCAAACACCCGGGGGTCGGTGGCGATATGGAGCGCGCTCAGCCTGCCGCTGGTTCTCGGGTCTGCCGTTCTGGGTATCGATTACGGCTATCTCACGCTCCAGAAACGAGAGCTCCAGACGATGGTGGATCTCGCCGCCATATCGGCCTCGTCGAACATCAACGATATCGAAGGTCAGTTGATCGACTACTTCGCCATGAACAACAAGATGATTGGCGTCATGACTGCCAAGGGCGTCAGGGTCCCGGTTCGGGATCAGAATTTCGGTGGGCCCGGAATGCAGACAGTCTTGATGACGGTGACCGGCATCTCGGACTTTCGGGTACCGGACGGTATCGCGAGCTACACGGTTGGACGATATACGCCCAGTCCGTCGGTCGCTCCCCTGAAGCGATTTGCCCCGGGTGAAACGCCATATGATGCCGTGCAGGTGACGCTGACCCGAAAAGCCGATCTGCTGCTGGCGGCCGGCTTTTTCGAACCTCCGGTGATTTCGGTCCACGGGATCGCGGCCGTGAAAAAAGTGGCTGCCTTCTCCATTGGATCGCGATTGGCAAGCGTCGATGACGGTCTCCTGAATGCCATACTCGGGGGATTGCTTGGAACGACCGTGTCGCTCAAGGTCATGGACTACGAGCAGTTGGCTAAAGTCGACATTGAACTTCTTTCGTTCCTGGAGGCTCTCAATACTCAGCTTAATCTCAATGCCCTGAGCTATTCGGATATCCTGAAGACCAATATCAAGCTCGGAACGCTGCTGGACCGCATGGGCCGCACCCCGGGTATCGGTGGCACGGCGTCCCAAGCCCTGAACGCTCTCGCGAAGGCCCTGAGCCAGACGCAGCTATCCATTCAGTTGCAGGAAATCCTTTCGCTGGGGCCGCTAGCCCAAAGGCCGATCGGAGCGGCCGACAACCTGACGGTCAAGGCTGGTCTGTTCGATGTTCTTTCAGCCATGGCGGTTGCCGCCAATGGGGGCAAGCAGGTCGGAATTGATCTGGGGGCAACGTTGCCCGGTGTCGCCAAGGCCACGCTAACGCTTGCGATCGGTCAGCCCCCCGTTGAAACCCCTTCGATTGCCGTGGGAAACCCCGGTGCAACGGTTCGTACAGCGCAGACGCGCGTCAGCCTGAACGTCGATGTGACCGGCTTGTCCAGCATTCTTGGCCTGAAGCTGCATGTGCCCTTCTATCTCGAGGTCGCCAATGCGGAGGCGCAACTGACGGATATCCAATGCAAAGGTCAGGATCCGGCAAACGGGATCGTAAAGGTGGCCGCAGTCCCCGGCGTTGCTGCCGTCGCACTCGGCACCGTTGATCCGACCGCGTTCATCAATTTTGGCCGGGCCCCGTTCGTAAGCAAGGCCACGCTCATCGATTCCCTCCTGCTGAAAGCGACGGCGAAGGCGCTGGCTTCCTCCGGAAATCTGTCCAAGACGACGCTGACCTTTTCCGCGTCGGATATCGCATCGGGAAAGACGAGAAGCGTCTCGACCCGAAACACGGTGACATCGCTCGTCCAGTCACTGCTGATGAACCTCGACCTTGATGTTGAGGTACTTTTCATATCGTTGGGCACACCGAAAGCCGTCACGACCGCATTGGCGGAAACGCTGTCGGCACTGACGAAACCGGTCGATACGCTCCTTTACAACCTGCTTCTCGCTCTTGGTGTCCGGATAGGAGAAGCAGATGTCAGGGCCACGGGTATCTCGTGCAGCCAACCGGCTCTCATTCAATGACCGGGTCAGGGCCGGGCGATGTCAGGTGGAGGTTTCGTGAACCCGCTCTGTAAATTTTCCGGCAACCTCAATCGAGCGCCTGTCCCGGACGCTTGAGGCGCCGTTTAATCTCTTCGCGGGCATGCTTTATCATTGAGCGCGTCAGGCGTTGCTGCATTCTCTCTGATGAAACGATGGCTGATACCGTGACCTGCACCGTCGGCTTGAAAGCGACGCTCGCAAGGTTGCTGTAGCGGCGGGAAGAGGCCGTGAGTTCGTCCATGATCGTGACACCGAGCTTTTCTTCCACGAAATAGCCGGCGACATTCATGAAGCGGACATCGATGCTTGGTGAGTAGGCGGCATGGCTGCGCCGGAAGGCGCCTTCGATCAGGTTGCTTATGCGGCTTGATGTTCGCGCATTGATCAAGGCATGGCCGTTGAGGTCGGTCGGGGTGACAAAGGGCAGGGCGCTCAACTCGCTTTCGGTGTGACAGGCGCACACCATGTCAAGCGTGGCAAGTGGAATATAGTTCAGGGTGGGGCGCGGATGCGGTTCCATCGCGAAGCCGACATCGGCAATACCGGTCTCGACATATTCGAGAAGATTGTCGAGGCGTTGCGTCTCGACGGAGACCTCGACGCCCGCATGGTCATGAACGAAGCGGGCAATCGCCTGCGGCAAAAGCGATTCCGACAGCTCGGAAGTCGCGACGATGCGCATGCGGCCCTTGCTGCCATTCTTCAGGTGCACGGCTGTCTGGTTCACCATCTCCTGCATCAGGAACAAGGGTTCGGCTTCCGCAAGGAGAATTTGCGCCTCCTGTGTCGGGATCAGGCGCTTGTTCACCCGTTCGAAAAGAAGGAAGCCGACCGAGGATTCCGCGTTTTTGATCGCATTGGATACGGCTGGCTGCGACATGCCCAGATCCTGCGCTGCGGCAATGGTTGACCGTGTTCTGACGACGGCTCTCAGAATTTCAAGTTGGCGCAGATTCAAGAGGTGTCTCCCGCTTGTCGGATTTGTAGCCGAATATTCTTTTTTAATTCAATATAGTTCATTCAATAAAGTTATGAACTATGCATATCAAATAATTGATATGCATATTGCGCAAGCCAGCGCTGGCCACATAAGATTTGCCCATAAGAAAAGCATATTTTGCATGCGCACAAAATTTATGCGCATGCGATGGAAACCTTGCGGGTAAGTCCATGACCCTTCTGAACGGTGTAAAAATCCTGAGTTTCAACCATTTCCTGGCCGGACCGCTTGCGGCCCAGACACTGGCCGATCTGGGTGCCGACGTGATTGCCGTGGAGCCGATCGACGGCGCTTTCCAGCGCAACTGGGCGGTTGCCAATCGCTTCGTTGAAGGTGACAGTGTCAACCATCTGGCAACTGGCCGCAACAAGCGCAGCATTGCCGTCGATCTTAAAAATCCGGAAGGCGTTGCCGCCATCAGGAAGCTGGTCGAGACCGCCGATGTGGTGATGGAGAACTTCCGTCCCGGAACGATGGACAAGCTCGGCCTTGGCTATGAAGCATTGAAGGCGATCAATCCGGGGCTCATCTATGCGGTGGCCACCGGTTTCGGAACCGATGGCCCCTATCGTAACCGTCCGGGTCAGGACCTTCTGTTGCAGGCCATGTCCGGCCTTGCCGCCCGCACTGGCCGTGCCGATGGTGCTCCGACGGCCGTTGGCGCCGTCATCGTCGACCAGCACGCTGCCTCGCTCTATGCGATGGCGATCCTTGCGGCTCTGTTTGCCAAGTCCAGAACTGGCGAGGGCCGGTTGGTGGAAGTCAATCTCTATCAGGCGGCAATCGATCTTCAGGTGGAGCCGCTGACGGCCTGGCTCAACGGTGCGACGTCCGCCACCTCGCGCGGTCCTGGCGGCATTGCCTCGTGGTTCAGTCCTGGCCCCTATGGCATTCACGCCACCGCCGATGGTTATCTCGCCGTCTCGATGGCCGCTCCGCAGGCGCTCGGCTTGGCAATGGGCATCGCCGCGCTCCAGGACTTCACGGAAGCCGACAGCTTCGCGCGTCGCGAGGAGATTACCGTGATCGTTGCCGAAAAGCTCAAGGAAAAGACGACGGCCGAATGGCTGCCGTTGCTTGATGCAGGCAAGATCTGGCATGCGCCTGTTCAGGATTACGAAGATCTGCAGGTCGACCCGCAACTGACGCATATGGGTGCCTTCAAGACAGTCGAGGGCGCCCATGGCGTGCCGGTGACCATGGTCATGCACCCGGCCCGATACGACGGAAAGTCGCCGGATGTGCGTCTGGTGCCGCAACCGCTGGGCGCGCAGACCCGTGATGTTCTGGCGGAAGTCGGCTTTGACGCATCCGAAATCGAGGCGCTCGTCGCCAGCGGCGCAGTCGGAGCGAAATGATGGCTGGATCGCTCGACATCCGCATGAAGGTCGTCAGCCTCTGCCATTACCTGCAGGGGCCGGCCGCTTGCCAGTACCTTGCCGACATGGGCGCCGACGTCATCAAGATCGAGCCGTTGAAGGGTGCCTTCGAACGTCACTGGTCGGGCGGTAACTCCTGGGTTACGGATGTCAGCGCCTTTTCGCTGGCGGTCAATCGGAACAAGCGTTCCATCGCCATCGACCTGAAATCCAGAGAGGGGCTTGAGGTCGCACGCGATCTGATTGCCGGTGCCGACGTGCTGGTCGAGAACTACCGACCGGGCGTGCTCGACCGGCTCGGTCTCGGTTATGAAGCGATGAAGGCGATGAACCCCTCGATCATCTATGCCTCGGCCTCGGGGCTTGGTGCAACCGGTCCGGCGGCACATCGCCCTGGCCAGGACCTGCTGATGCAGGCGCGTTCGGGTCTCGTCGCCGCCACCGGCGGCGGTGAGGAAGGTCCTTCGGTCGTGGGCGCAGCCGTGGTGGACCAGCATGGCGGCTCCTTGCTCGCGATGGGCATTCTTGCGGCCTATGTCCGTCGCTTGCAGACGGGTGAGGGCACACGGGTCGAATCCAGTCTCTTCGCGGCGGCCATCGATCTTCAGGTCGAGGCTCTGACCAAATATTACGCCGCTCCCGACCGGGCGGGCCGGATCGAGCGCGGTCGCAATTGCGGCAGTTGGTATCACGATGCCCCTTACGGGCTTTACAAGCTCGCCGACGCCCGGATCGTCCTGTCCATGAACGATGCCGGAAAGTTGGCCAACGCGCTCGACAGCGACGAATTGCGGGCATTGTGTTCCATCGACCGCTATGCCGAGCGCGACCGCTATGCGGCGGTGATGGCGCGGGTTCTCGCGCCGCACCGTTTTGCGGATGTCGAGCGGCTGTTCGACGCGCACGGCGTCTGGTTCGAAAAGGTTCGTTCCTACGAGGACCTGCGGGAAGACCCGCAGGCCAACCATATGGGCGTGTTCAACGAGATCGACGTCAACGGCAAGGCCGCTACGCTCGTCAACCATCCCTTGCGCTATGACGGTGGCACGCCGCCGATCCGGCGCATGCCACTTTACCCCGGCACTGACAGTCGGGACATCATGACGGAATTGGGTCTGTCCGCCGAAAGGCAGGCTGAACTCATAGAAAAGGGTGTCATCGGGCAGGCAGAACAGGCCCGCTGACACCACGGATAACGCCTTCGGGCCGATTGGAAGACAAGATGATAGACTTTTCACTGACGGATGACAGCCGGCTGCTGGTGGATACTGTCCGCAAATTCGTGGAAACCGAAGTCCAGCCACTGGAAGAGGCGACGGAACGTGATGCCTGTATTCCGCCGGAAGAGCTGAAGCGCGTGCGCGCCAAGGCTCAGGAACTCGGCCTTTACGCCATGAACATGCCGGAAGACGTCGGCGGCGGCGGCCTCTCCTGCGTCGATCATTGCCTTGTCGAGGAGGAGTTCGGCAAAACGTCGGACGCACTGGTCCGCCGGGTCTTCGGTCAGGTTTATCCGATGCTTCTGGCCTGCGAGGGTGAGCAGCATGACAAGTACCTGCTGCCGACCGTGCGCGGTGAGAAGATCTGCGCCATGGCGATCACCGAGCCGGGCGCTGGTTCCGATGCCGCCTCGATCAGCACCACCGCCCATCTCGATGGCGACGAGTGGGTGCTGAACGGCACGAAGCATTTCATCAGCGATGGCGACATTGCCGACTACGTCATCGTCATGGCGCTGACCGACAAGGAAAAGCGCGCTCGCGGCGGAATTACCCTCTTCCTCGTGGACAAGGGCACGGCGGGTTTCAAGGTGGCACGCACCCAGCCGATGATGGGCCATCGCGGCTATGGTCACGCCGAACTCGTCTTCGACAATTGCCGCATACCCGCTTCCGCCGTGCTCGGCGAGGTCGGTAACGGTTTCAAGCTCATCATGAAGAGTGTGCTGGAAATCCGTCTTGCCCATATCGGCGCCCGCGCAGTCGGTATGGCGAGCCGTGCCCTCGAACTGATGCGTACCTATGCCGGTGAGCGCAAGCAGTTCGGCCAGGCCATCGGCGATTTCCAGATGGTGCAGAAGCTGATCGCTGACAGTGCCATCGAAATCTTCGGCGTCAAAATGATGGTTCTCAACGCTGCATGGGAAATCGATCAGGGCATGGAGCCGCGCGACAAGGTTTCAATGATCAAGGTCGCTGCTTCCGAAATGCAGGGCCGCGTGGTTGACCGCGCCATACAGGTGTTCGGCGGCATGGGCTTCACCAAGGAAATGCCGCTGGAGCGCATGTATCGCGATGCTCGCGTCACCCGCATTTATGACGGCACTTCGGAAATCCACCGCATGCTGATTGCCCGAAGCACAATCAAGCACGGCCTCAATCTCTAAGGAAGACATTTCATGACGACGCTCTCTCCCCTGACGGTCGGTGCGACCTTCTCCTTCCGAAAGACCATGACGGTCGCCGAACAGGCCATGTTCACGGGCATCAGCGGCAATCTCGGCCCGCTTTATGTCGACGTCCGCGCCGCCGAAAAGGTCGGCGCGGCCGGTATGGTCGCCTTCG
Organism: Allorhizobium borbori; assembly: GCF_014196535.1. Classification (GTDB taxonomy): domain Bacteria; phylum Pseudomonadota; class Alphaproteobacteria; order Rhizobiales; family Rhizobiaceae; genus Ectorhizobium; species Ectorhizobium borbori. Next base: position 71,006 of record NZ_JACIDU010000016.1, on the reverse strand, counting down.
AGCTTGCCGTCTCGGCGCTTGCCTCCACTTGCCTTGCCCGCCTTGGTGGTCCGGATCGCCGCCTCGGCGAAGTCACCTTTTCCTTCAAGGCGCCTGTCATCGTCGGTCAGTCGATCCAGGCCACGGCCGAGATACTCTCCGTTGAAGGCGATGACGCGCTTTGCCGCGTCACCTGCGTCAACAGTGGCTCCGGCGAGGAAGTCGTCTCCGGCACGGCCCGCCTCGTGCCTTTTACAGCCAAGGTGTGACCTCATGTATGATACTAAATCCTTCGATGACCTGAATGTCGGGGACAAGGTCGCGATTGCCAAGACGATCACGGAAGCCGACGGCGCGCTTTATATCGCGGCAACGGGCGATTTCGGCCCGGTTCATATCGATGAGGTCTATGCCGGCGGCACCCGCTTCGGCAAGCGTCTCGCCCCCGGGATCATGGTCGCCGGCCTTTGCACGAGCATTTTGACGAGCGAACTCGTTGGCGTGGTCGGCGTGTCCATCGAAGACCGCTTCTGGTTTACCGGCCCCGTCTTTTACGGCGACACCATCACTTTCGAGGTGTGGATCGCCGAGAAACGGGACGAAAACCGGACGATCATCTGGCAGGCAAGCGCCCGCAACACCGAGGGGCTGGAAGTGCTGAAGGCCGAAGCCACGCTGAAGTTTCCCCGCAAGAAGCCGGCTTTATGAGGAAGATGATGAAAACTCCCGACCTGAAGGGCCTGACGGTTGCCACACTTCTGCCCTATCGCGACGATTTCTCGATCGATTGGGACGACTATGCTCGCGTGCTCGATTATTGCGTTGCGCCGGATGGCGTGACGGCGGTTCTCGTCAATGGCCATGCCGGCGAAGGCGGTCTTCTTGTCGCCGAGGAACGCCGTCAGGTAATCGAGCGCACCCGCGTCCACATCCCGAACAAGCCTGTCCTTGCAGGCATCATCGCCACCTCGACGGTTGAGGCCATTGCCGAAGCCAGGATGGCCGAGGAAGCCGGTGCCGATTGTGCCGTGCTCTTCCCACCTGGCCCGCTTGGTGGTGGAGCTTCGGCCACCGCGCGCGCGCCGGTCACCTATGTCCGTGCCGTGTCGGAAGCCATCGGCATCCCGGTTTCGCTTTTCCAGTATCCGGTTACTTCCGGTTACGGTTATTCAACCGAGACGCTCTGCGAGCTTGCGGCGATCAAGGGCGTGATTGCCGTCAAGGAAGGCAGCGACACGATGCTGGCCTATGACGAGAACTGGCGCGCGGTGAAGAAGCAAAGCCCGCATGTCGCGATCCTCGCGTCCAACTACAACTGGTTTCTGCCGCAAATGGCGGTTGGTGCCGATGGTATCCTGTCTGGTCTGGGCAGTCTTGCACCGCATCTCTTCGTGGAACTCTGCCAGGCAGGCGCTGCCGGTGATCTTGCCGCCATGCGCGCTGTCAACGACCGGCTCTATCCGATCGTGCGAGCCATCTACGGCCCGGCCCCGCTCATCGACATGCACACCCGCATGAAGACCGGCCTGAAGGCGCTTGGCATCATTCGCAACGCTTCGCCGCGCCTGCCGATGATGCCCACCGAAGACGCCGTCGCCGCCAATATCGCTAACGTCGTCGCTGCCGCGCTGAAGGCCGGCGACATTCGCCTGTCGTAAGGAGGCCATCATGCAGGACGAAGCTTTCACCCATATCGTCCGGGTCGATATCGACCCGGAACACGAGGAAGCCTTCAACGCGTGGTATGTCGAAAAGCATTTCCCGGATCTGCTTGCTTGTCCAGGCTGGCTTTCAGCCAGGCGCTTCGTATCGTTGGGCGATGGCCCGCGTTACGCCGCGATGTATCAGGTGGCCGGTCAATGGGCCTTTGAGACCCCCGAATTTCAGCAGGTAAAGGGCTTTGGTCCTTTCGAGCCTTATGTCAAGAATTTCACGCGTATACAGCTTCGCCAGATCGGCTAGGTGCAACGGGTGCAACGCGCTTCGGCTCCCCAAGGCGGCCCAAGAACAAGAAAACGTGAATTCAAGGTTTCACAACTCCGGAGATGAGAACATGATGACATCCCTGCTTCGGGCGAGCGCCGTCGCCGCCCTTTTCCTCGCGCCGATCGCTGCGCATGCCGCCTGTACGCCGGCCGTCAGCGATGACAACCTGATCGAGAAGGGCAAGCTGCAGCTTTCGATCAACCCGACCAACCCGCCGCAGCAGTTCATCGACAAGGACGGGAAACTTCAGGGCCTCAATGTCGAACTGGCCGACGAACTTTCCAAGCGCCTGTGTCTGACCATCGAACTCGTTCGCATGGACTTTCCGGCGATGATCCCCGCCATGAATGCCGGGCGTATCGATGGTCTGAACACCGGCATGTTCTGGACCGAAGAGCGGTCCAAGCTGATGTATACGGTCCCTTACGCCCGCCAGTCGGTTTCGGTCGTCGTCGCACCCGGCAGCAAGGAAACCTATACCAAGCCCGAGGAACTGCTTGGCAAGACCTCGGCCGTAGAAGTCAGTTCCTACCAGATGAACTGGATGAAGAAGTTCTCCGACGAAGCCGTTGCCAAGGGCGGCAAGGCCGTTGAGATCCGCACCTTCCCGACCGCGACCAACGTGATCGCAGCCCTTCTCGCCGGTCAGGCCGACAACGCCCTTCTGGTGGACAGCGTTGCCCGCGACCTCGTTTCCAAGGGGAAGGTCAAGGAAGCGCTGACCGAACTTGGCGCCGCCCGCACCACCATGGCCTTCCGTAACAAGGCCGTGGCTGACGCTGTGGTCAAGGCGCTGAACGACATGCGTGCCGACGGCAGCTATCAGGCTCTGTTCGACAAGTTCGGCCTGACCGCGCTGAAGGCCGACCAGGCGCTCGAAATCGCCGGCCCCGGCCCGACCTGATCGATGGCGATCCGGAGCGACCCCATTTTCTCTAAAATGGTGGGGTCGCTCCGACCAACTTATTTTACACGGTTTTCCTCGGGTGGCGTGCTTGATGCCGATGTCCGGGCCGTTCCAGGAGACAAGACGTGCGCTACTTCGATCCCGCCGCTTTTTTCGACTATCTCTTCAATCACTTCCTGCTCGGAGGCGTGGTCGTCACGGTCGGTTTGACAGTGGCCGGGGTGGTTGGCGGTCTTGTCCTCGGCATGATCATCGCCCTGATGCGCATGTCGGCCAATCGTCCGCTCTCTGTTTTTGCCAGAGTCTATGTCTGGTTCTTTCGCGGCACGCCGCTGCTGATCCAGCTCGTGGTGATCTATACCGGCCTGCCTCAACTCGGTATCAAGTTCGGTGTAATCGGCTCGGCTCTGATCGGCCTCATCCTCCATGAGGCCGCCTACCTCGCCGAAATCATTCGCAGCGGCTTCATGGCCGTGCCGCGCGGTCAGCGCGAAGCCGCCTGGGCGCTGTCCATCCCGAAGACGACCATCTTCTGGCGTGTGACCCTGCCGCAGGCCTTCCGTCTGATGATCCCTCCCTTCGGTAATTCGGTGAATTCGCTGCTCAAGGCAACCTCGCTCGCCTCGGTCATTTCGGTCGAGGAAATCATGCGGCGCAGTGACATGCTGATGCAGGAACATTTCCAGATCCTCGAAGTCTATGCCGCAGCGACCGTCTATTATCTGCTCCTGGTCTCGATTTGGGATCTCTTCCAGCAACGGCTTGAGCGCCACTTCGAACGCTCTGTAGCCCGGGACGCCAAGACCGTCCTTGCCCGTCGCCGCCCATCTTGAAAGGCCGCCCGTCATGACCAGCCAGTCTGCTACCGCTTCCGAAACGTCCGCAGTGCGCATGGAAGCCGTCTACAAGCGCTTCGGCGATTTCGCCGCCTTGTCCGAAGTCGATCTCAGGGTCGCAAAAGGCGAACGCATCGTCGTCTGCGGCCCCTCCGGCTCCGGCAAGTCGACGCTCATTCGTTGCATCAACCACATCGAGCGGCACGATGAAGGTCTTATCTATGTCAACGGCTTCGAACTGAAGCCCGAGCCGAAATCGGTTGATCTCGTTCGGCGTGAGACGGGCATGGTGTTCCAGAGCTTCAATCTCTTCCCGCATATGACCATTCTCGAAAACTGTATCCTCGCGCCAATGTCGGCCCATGGCCTTGGACGCCGGGAGGCCGAAGATCGCGCCATGGCGCTTCTGGAAAAGGTCCGCATCGCTGATCAAGCCAAAAAGTTCCCGATCCAGCTTTCCGGTGGCCAGCAGCAGCGCGTGGCGATTGCCCGTGCGCTGTGCATGCAGCCAAAAATCATGCTGTTCGACGAGCCGACTTCGGCGCTCGACCCGGAAATGGTCAAGGAAGTGCTCGAAACCATGAAGGGTCTCGCCAATGAAGGCATGACCATGCTGTGTGTCACCCACGAAATGGGCTTTGCCAGAGAAGTTGCGGACCGGATCGTGTTCATGGACAAGGGCCGCATTATAGAGCAGGCGAAGCCGGAAGCCTTCTTTACCGCGCCGCAGACCGAGCGTGCGCGCCACTTCCTTGATCAGATCATCCACTGATCCTGTGTCGAAGGAGGCAGTCTTGTGACAATTCCAGTGCCTGCAAAACGGGTTGCGGGTCGCAAGGTGAAGATCCCCGTCGTCGGTTTTGCACGACAGTCATAATCGACCGGCATGATGTGCGGGCCTTGTGCGGTCTTGCGATCGCAGGCGGCCTTCATCATGGCGAAGTCGATGCAAACCACGGTCACACTTGAAAAAATCGCGGCCCGGGCGGGGGCTGCTCGATCAGTACGGCAAGCCGCGTGATCAACGGCAAGGGGCCGGTCAGTGCGGAAACGGCCCGGCGCGTTCGCCGTGCGGCGGCGGAAATGGGCTATGCGCCGGGCATGGCGGAAGGGTCCGCTGGCGATCACGCGTGACGATTACGCGAAAAGGGGCGCTCGAAAACGCCCCTCAAACACGGCGGCTCCTGGGCCCTTACTTGCGCGGCAAAAGCTTCTTCACTTCGGCTGCGGCGTCATCCAGCGCTTCGTTGGCGCCGGCCTTCTGCTCGACGATGCGCGAGAGGTTCTCGACGATGGTCTGGGTGACCTTCACGCCGTTCGAACCGGGGGAAGGAATACCACGGGATCATACGGTCCATCTGTGAGAGACCGGTGAGGAAGAGCGGGTTTTCCTTGTAGAAATTGCGGAGATAATCCGGCGATTTGGCGGCCAGTTCGTTGTTCGGCACAGAGCCGGTGCCGGGAACGACGACGGCGTTGCCGCCGGTCGGCAGCTTGCCGTTGACAGGATCGATGAGCGGGATCTTGGCGGTGCGCAGGTCGAACTTGTCGCCGACATTCTTGATGGTGTTGCGGCCTGCTGGCTTGATTGCGGACACTCTTAGGGCGGGCGAATGTCACCGGTGTGAAGCGGCGCGACCTTCATTTTCCAGTTTTGTCATGAAACCGAAATCTACACAGGCAGGCTGCCCGCCGAGGTCTTGGCGGGCGGGCTTTCTACGCCTTGTGCGTGCTGCCGGGTCTTGCCGTGCCGAGCCATGCCCATGCGCTGTGACCGGTTCGGACGAACGCGGCCTTCAACCGGCGGATCCTGCCATGCAGGCTGTAGCCGGCCCTGCTCAACCTTGCTTCAAGGATTTCTTCGCTGATGGCGCAGGAGGCCTCGTTGAAGATCAACTGCCAGAGGCCGACGGAGAGCGCGAACATCAGGCCCGCCGAGATCAGCACATCGGAAAGGTAATGCGCACCGAAGGCGATACGGTTGACGGAGATGATGACGGCAAAGGCCAGCAGAAGCCCCATGACGCTGCGTCGCCACTCCTTTGCGACGAAAAATGCAAGCGGCAGCAGACAGATGACCCCCGCCGTCTCGCCCGAGACGAAGGAGCGGTTCGCAAAGAAGCCGCCGCCCATCGTCCAGGCCTGTACGAAGGGCAGGACGCCGCCGAAATCGATCGTGTTCACCGGGCGCGGCCTGTCCCACAGCGGTTTCAGGATGCCGTTGACGAGAAGGCCGGGGCCCAGAAGAAACAGACTGCCGAAATAGACCGTGAACCGCGCGGGGAACAGGCAGCGACGGCTGGGGTAGATCAGCTTGAGGATGATGGCCACCAGAATGACGATGGCGAAGGCGATTGGAAAATACTGGCCGATGGCGCGGATGGTGAGCAAGAGTTCGACTTTGCGGGCCGGAAATCCCTCGCCTTCGACATAGAAGAGTTCGCTGAACCAGATATCCAGCATGGGCATCATGATGAAGAAGGCGGACAGGGCGAAGGTTGCGATGAAGATATTGAAAAGCGGCTTATGCTGCCAGCTATCGCGATACCAATTCCATGACTGCGATATCCGTTTCATGCACTGTCTCTGCCCCGTCATTGTTCGCGCAACTAAAGAGCGGATCAATGACGTCCGTGTGAAGCAAAGCTGACAAGTGCTGATTTCTATCGGTTTTCAATGCGGGATATTGGTCACGACCTCAAGGGTGATCCACTTGCCGGAACCGAGGTTGAAACCGTCTATGCTTGCGCGCGCTTCCGGCGGTTCTTTGCCCAAAGCGGCAAGGTTGGACTGAAATGCGGGTTTCTGCCGCGTCTCCAGCAGCGCGATCCGGCAATCCGGCGCGTCGAGGAACGTGGCGGCCGCAGCGCCATCGCCGAAGGTGATGTCCTTGCCGAGCGCAAACAGCATGCTCGCCTCGTTCATGCCGGCGATGAAAATGCGGGGCGATGGGCAGATGGCAAGCTGCTTCAGTGTTTCGGCAGCGCGGGGCGCAATCCAGAACCGGTCGGCTTGTGGCATCAGCAGGCCGAAAAGCAGCGCCTGCGCCATGATGGCTTCGGCCGCCAGCAGACCGAGGGCGGCGAGGGTCTTTTCCCCGATAAGCTGGTGAAGGGCAAGACCACCCGCGACCAGAATGAGCGCGGCGATGGCAAAGGCCGCGAAGGGTGGCAAGGCGGATTGATACCAATGGAAGGCAAAGGGTAAGGCCAGCGCCAGAAGCAGACCCAACCCGGCGGCAAGACCAAGGACAAAGCGTCGCCAGCCCTTTGCAAAGACGGGTGCCGTTGCCGCGATAGCCGCACCCGCCATGAGAAAGGCCGCCGGTGCCGCCGGCAGGGTGTAGTGCGGCAGCTTGGTAACGACCAGTTCGAAGGCAATCCAGAAGGGTGCCAGCCATGCCAGGCAGAAACGCACTGCTGCATCCCCACGGTTCCGCCACACCCAGGGGGTGGCGGCGATGACGACGAAACTGCCCGGCCAATAGGTGAGCAAGCCCGTGAGGAGGTGCCAGCCGGGTGGTTTGCCGTGGGATTCCTGCCCGGTGGATACCTTGCCAAGAAGATCGTGACCGATGGATTCGCGGAAGAAATCCCCGCCGGAATGCACGAGCACGGCGATAAGCCAGGGCAGCACGACGAGGAGCATCAGCGGAATGCCGAGGCCGGGCCGCAGGCCCCGCAACCACGCGGCCTTCCGGTCGATAAAGATGAGGGTCAGCACCGTCAGGCCCGACAGCATCGGCACGATCGGCCCCTTCACCAGAATGCCGGCTCCCATGGCGCCCCAGAACAGCAGCGCCGGCGTGAAGCGGGGCGGGTCTTGCGTGCGGTTCATGTAAAGCCGAACCAGAACGAGCTGGCAGAGCAGGGCGGCCAGCATGTTCACCGCATCCGTCTTGGCCAGATGCGCCTCGAAGCCAAGGAGCGGCGCTGCGGCGAGCAGGATCGCGCCGGTGAGGGCGGCCGAAGGACCAAACAGCGACAGACCGATCAGATAGGTGACGACGACCGAAAACACCGCCGCGACCAGGGAGGGCAGGCGGTAATAGCCGATCTCTGCAACCCGCGCCGGCCCGGCGGTGACCACGACGCCGGCCTGCAACCAGTAGATGCCGATCGGTTTCTTGTAGCGCGGTTCCTCGCCCAGTCGTGGGGTGATGTAATCGCCGCTCTCTACCATCTGCCGGGTGGCCTGTGCGAAGCGGGCTTCGTCGCGGTCAACCGGCGGAATGGTGAAGAGGCCGGGCAGGAAGGAAAGCAGGCTGACGACAACGAGGAGCGCGATGGCCAGCCTCCGCGAGGGTTCTGCCGGCTTGGAAGGGGTGGGCGCGGCGCGGTCCAGCGTCATTGGCATGTTCTCAGCGGGTGACAACGCAGGCCGCATCCGTGCGATAGGCCTTGATAATCCGGCGGGCATAGGCGCCGCCGTCGGTGTCGAGTGTGCGGCCTTCGCCGGCACAGGGCGGAACCGTGCCGGACGTAACCCAAAGCACCGGCCCCGCAGTATCGGCCGGCAGGGCGTACTGCATCTGATAATGGTTCATGGACCGCCCCGTGGGCGGAACGGAATAGAAATGGAGCCCTGTATCGCGGCCGGTATAAAAGAGGTCGGCCAGAATGCTGCGGTTTTCGGCGATGACCGCAAGGGCTCCTTCGCGGCGGGCTTCATCGATTACCTGAAGGCTGAAGGCTTCGCGTCCCATGAAGCGCCGGAGAAGCGGCTGACCATCCAGACCGGGGATCGGCAGAACCGTGATGAGGCCAAGCGCGATACAGAGCGCGGCATTGGTGCCGATGGCCGCTTGCCGCAGTTTCGGGCGTGTTTCCAGCGCGGCGACGGCAACGATCGTGCCGGCGAGATAGGCGCTGGCCGCCCAGTTCGCGAGCGCCTCGTTCATGATCGCCTGAACGATAACGATGACGAGGACCGGAAGGGTGAAGGCCACGAGCCCGTCGCGCCGCCGGGCAAGCGTGGCGATGAGAACGGCGAACAGCAGCGGCCCCACGACGGCGAATTGCGCGGCAACGAATTCCAGTGCGCCGATAAGATTGAGACCCTCGAACATCGAGGATTTGCGAACCCAGCCAATGTTATCGGCGGTGTGGGAAAAGGTGACGCTGCCGTTGAGCACGACCCAGACGAGATTGGGAGCAAGCGTGACGATGGCGGCGCCCAGCATGGCCGCTGCATTCCGCCATGAAAGGCGCATGTCCCTGCGCCACAGTGCGGCGATGGCGACGCCGATCAGGAAATAGACGCCGGCATATTTCGAAAGGCAGGCGAGGCCGGCCATCAGCCCGGTCAGAAGTGCATCCCCGATCCGGCCGTTGTCGAGGAGACGGCGGTGGAACAGCAGCGCCGCCGCGAAGAAGGGCGCCATCACCGTATCGGTCGTGAACATGATGCTGCCGAAGCCGACGGCGGGCAACGTCAGATAGGCGGCCACGACCCAGAGCGCCGTGCGGGGACCGTGCAGGCGGTTGGCGAGCGCACCGAGAATGAGCGCGGTGATGCCGTGGAGGGCGGCTCCCGGCATGCGCACCCAAACGGGCGTATCGCTGCCGACGAGACCGGTCACGGTGCCGATGATCCAGGCAATCATCGGCGGCTTGGAATAATAGCCCAGTTCGAAATTCTGGCCCCAGAGCCAGTATTGCGTCTCGTCGACGAAAAGATCCGTCCGGTTGAAGGCCAGCACCAGCCAGCGCAGCAGGGTAATGACAACCACCAGAAGCAGCGCCGGCAGAAACCAGCCGGCCGATTGGCTCTTGCCCGTCAGCGCGGTGAAACGGACGTTCGAGGCCAGCCATTCCCGGTGAATGAGCCAGAGATTGCGGGCATAGATGAAGACGCCGAGCGCCTGCCCCAGAATGAAGACGGGATCGCTGCGATGCACGGCATAGGCCAGCAGCATGACGCCGCCCAGCATCGAGAAATACCAGAAGGCGACCGGCACCACCGATTGGCGGGCCTTTTCCGAGGCCAGCCACTGGATGAGAAAACGCCCCGTGAACAGCAATTGCGCCAGAAAGCCAAAGACGACCCAGAAAAGTTCGGCCTGGGTGGAGACATGAAAGAAGGCGAGAAGCGAGGCCATTACCGGGGTTCCATGTGCCCTTCGATGCCAGCGTCCAGTTCCCTTGCCTTCTTGCGCCGGGCCAGCAACCAGGCGACACCGGCGAGATCGACGATGCCCACCAGGCCGCGTTGCAGGTTGGAATAGTTGGAGCGGCCGGCGGTGCGCGGACGATGGCCGACATCGACATGCACGATACCCCATCCATCCCGCGCAAAGAGGGCGGGCAGATAGCGATGCATGTGATCGAAATAGGGGAGCCGCAGGAAGGCGTCGCGCCGGAAGGCCTTCAACCCGCACCCGGTGTCGCGGGTATTGTCGTTCAGAATGCGCGCGCGCAACCCGTTGGCAAAACGTGAGGCAAGCTTCTTCGACAGTGTGTCCTGCCGGTTGACGCGCTGGCCCGCGACAAGGCCGATGCGGCCCGTATTGTCGGCGATGAGCGGTGCGGCCAGCTTCGGCAACTCCTCCGGCGGGTTCTGGCCGTCGCCATCGAGCGTGCAGATGATGTCGCCGCGCGCTGCCAGCGCACCGGTGTGGACTGCCGCGCTCTGACCGCCGCGCGCGCCATGGCGAATGAGCCGGAGACGCGGCATGGCCTGTGTGGCCTGCGTCAGGCGGGCAACGGAATCGTCCGTGGAACTGTCGTCCACCACGATGATTTCGAAAGGAGCGGTGCCGGCCATGGCGGCATCGATACTGGTCACCAGCGGGATGATGTTCTCCGCTTCGTTGCGGGCGGGAACAACGACGGAAATGCGAACGAAGGGGAGCGCTTCGCCAGCGGGACGCTGAGGCATGGATAATGACCTTCTGAAACACGATCCACGCGTTATGGGGACGCTTTGCTATGGTTTGATGACAGGGTGGCGGCAGCCGGAACAACGTGTTGGTTCCCGTGTCATCAAACCGTCGCCGAAACGCGTCACAGGTGTCGCAATCGAGAAGGGCGCAGTCCTTGGCCGCGGCGACGCTCTTTTGACGATTTATCGTTCAAAAAGAGACGATTGCGAACCTATCATGCGCTATTTCATCACGGGCTCAGCGGGCTTCATCGGCTTTCATCTGGCGCTGCGATTGCTTCGGAACGGGCATGCTGTGACCGGATATGATGGCTTCACGCCTTATTATGACGTTGCCCTGAAGGAAAAGCGCCACGAAATTCTCGCGCAGTTCGAGGCCTTCAGGCCGGTTGTCGGCATGCTGGAGGATGAGGCGGGCCTGGAGCGGGCCGCCGCCCTGAACCCGCCCGACGTGATCGTTCATCTGGCTGCCCAGGCCGGCGTGCGCTACAGTCTCGAAAATCCGGGTGCCTATGTCTCGTCCAATCTCGTCGGTTCGTGGACGGTGCTGGAACTGGCACGGCGGATCAGGCCCAGGCACCTGCTTCTTGCCTCCAGTTCTTCGATCTACGGTGCCGGCGACAAGGTACCGTTTGCCGAGCGCGACATGGCCGACGAACCCCTGACGCTCTATGCCGCCTCCAAGAAGGGTATGGAACTGATGGCGCATTCCTATGCCCATCTCCACAGGATACCCACCACGGCCTTCCGCTTTTTCACGGTCTACGGTCCCTGGGGACGACCCGACATGGCGCTGTTCAAGTTTACCGAAGCGCTGCTGGAGGGACGCCCGATCGACATCTACGGTCAGGGAAGGATGAGCCGCGATTTCACCTATGTCGACGATCTGATCGAAGCCATCGTCCGGCTGGCCGATATACCACCGGCCGAGGCGAACCGGGTGCACGCGAACGGCGTGGTCGATACGCTGTCGACCCATGCGCCGTTCCGCTCCGTCAACATCGGTGGCGGCAATCCAGTCGAACTCATTCGCTTTGTCGAGACCATCGAGACGGCCACCGGCCGTGAGGCGATCCGCAATTACCTGCCGATGCAGAAGGGCGATGTGCCGCGAACCTTCGCCAGCCCTGATCTCCTGCGCGCATTGACGGGCTTCACACCTGCCATTCCCGTCGAGGAAGGTGTCCGGGCATTCGTCTCATGGTATGTGAACTGGAGACATGAACGCGCCGTGCGCCTTCCTGGCGGCGACCGGGTGTCCGGCGTCGGATCGTGAAGAGACTTTTCGCAACGGAGCCAGATTTTACGGCTGCCTCTCGGGTTCCACTTTGCGCTGGTCTGAGGGGATGGAACGCATCGCGATTGGGTCGATCTTGGAGTGAAAATCAAATCGGTCGTTGCATGATGGCTTAATTGTGTACTATTTGATCCAATAATTCATTCTTGGATCGGGAGGCTCGATTGAGTCACGATGAGGCCACCAAAAACGATACGCTGCGGCCTTACGATGGCGAGTTTGATATCAGTAGCCTGAGTTCCCTGCAGGTTGAGATCGCGCATAAACTTATCCCGGCGATCTGCTCGGGGCGGTGGGATGTTGGTGACAAGATATCCGACGCGGCGCTCGCGCGCGAGCTGGGCATTTCCAGAACGCCGATCCGTCAGGTTCTTCAGTTTCTGGCCGAAAAGGGTGTTGTCGCCCAGACTGAAAACCGCGGCTTTACGTTGGCGCGCCAACCGATCCCGGACAAAAGTCCGTCCGAGCTTCTGCCGCCTTCCGAAATCGACAGATTGTACCACCAGATCATGTACGCGCGCGCCAATGGCCTGATCCACAGCGACGTCTCCGAAACCGAGCTTCTGGAGCATTTCGGTTGCTCGCGCGGGGTGGTGCGTCGCGCGCTGATGCGCCTTGCTGCGGAGGGGCTGGCGGAACGGCGTGACGGTCACGGCTGGCGCTTCGCGGAATGCCTCGACAACCGGCAAGCTGTCAACGAAAGCTATGCGTTTCGGGCGATCATCGAATGTGGCGCGGTGATGGAAGACACGTTTCGCGTGAACGCGGACGAACTTGATGCCTTGCTCAGGGAACAGACCGCGCTCATCAACGCGGCACTGGATACGATTGAGGGATCGGCCTGGTTCGAGGCCAATGCCAGATTCCATGAAACCGTCGTCTCCTGGTCCCACAATCGTTTTCTCGTTCAGTCCATTCGCCGGCAGAACAGCCTTCGCCGCATGACGGAATATGCGGAGTTTGCCGAACTGAGCGAAGCGGGGGTGCGAAAGGCCGCGAGAGATCATATCGCCATTCTTGAGGCGCTGCGGGAAGACGACCGCAAGCTGGCCTCGGCCATCCTGTTCCGCCACCTGAGCCGCTCTCCCGTCAAACGGGAGGTCGAACCGTTCGTTCCCGGCGACTGAGGGTGGGGCATGGCCGAACGTCGCTTCTGCCGTGACCTCTGCCTTGCGCGCGGAGAACCGGTCGCCGGGCTTGGACCGTCGTCACGCAGCTATGTACTGCTGCACTGGCCGCGCGCCCACTGGCGCGTCCCGCGCTTCCGCTCCCATCTCATGCCCGACTTTCTGGGCAAGGCCATCCAGACGGCCAATGCGGCCGGCATCCATGTTGCCCTTGTGGACGGTGACCACATCGGCTTCACCCATGAAGGTATCATCCGGCGATCGGTGACGGCCGAACAGGCGGAAAGCCTGCTTTTGCACATTGCGGATGGCGGGCGGCTGGACGGAGAGCGTGATGAACGCGTGACCATCATTTGCTGCACTGATGCCAAGCAGGACCCCTGCTGCGCTCGTTATGGCTTCGCGACCTGGAAGGCGCTTCGGCAAGCGGCCGATCCGGACCGTTTCCGCATCCTGCAATCGACCCATCTCGGCGGTTGCCGCTTTGCGGCGTCGTTGCTGGTTCTGCCGCAACGGGCCCGTTACGGCAGGCTCGAACCGTTCGAAGTGGAGGATTTTCTGGACTGTGTCGGCGCGGGTGTCGCCTATCTTCCCGCCTATCGCGGTAATCCGCTACTCGATGCGCCTCGGCAGGCGGCTGAACACGCGGCCTTGTCCTGGGCCGCACAAAACGGCGTTTCCGGCGAGGTGTCTTTCCGCGACGTTGCGGAACCTCCGTCGAGGGAGAATAGCCTGGCGTATGCTTTAGCGGTTGGAGGTCACCGTCTCACGGTAACGGTCGAGCAAAGCGCCTTTGCGGTGAATACGCGCTGCACGACGATCGAAAGCGGTGGCGATCCCGCGCAGGTGATGCGCTGGATCGCCACCGCCGTTGTCGTTGACAGTCGGGAAACGCAATGACCCCGGTCAGCGATAGGGATTGCAGGGCCGCTCAGACTTTGCCGGCAAGAACCGCCGAGAAGAACGCCTTGACCGGACCCTGAATGCCGGTGCCATCATGGCTGACGCCGGGCACGGTATCGAAGCGTGGTGCGAGACCGATGGCTTTCAGCCCAGCTTCCAGCGTGCGCAGGCGTTCCACACGGGTTTCACCACTGTCGTTGATGCCTTCCATCCAGAAGGCGGATTGCGGGCCCACTGTCACGTCCCAGGTTTCGATGTCTGCATCACCGATGACAAGTTGCACGGCCACACGGCGCATGGCTTCAATGTCGAAGGGCTGGCGGAAGATTTCCTCCATGCCCTTCACACCAACCCACCAGTCGCGGCGATCATCCGGCAGGGTGACCGTGCCGGGCGCGCCGATGGAAACGGCACGCAGGCGCGCGGGATGCAGGTAGAGAAAGCGATGTGCGAATTGCGCGCCGCCGGAAAAGCCGTGCATCAGAACCCGGTCGCCGTGGACCCGGTAACGCGTGGCCAGTTCGTCGATCATGTCGAGCAGGATGAGATCGTAGCGAATGCCATGGTAAATCATGTGTTTGTAGTTGTGCAGGTCTTCCGCATCATCGATGCCGGCGGGGAAAAGCGGCGCGAGAAGAACGCATTGATGCGCTTCGGCGAAGTCGATGAACTCATCCCGCAGGATGTCGGCATCCCTCAGGCTGCCATGGACCAGCACGGCGAGCGGATGAACCGTTTCGGCGTGTGCATCGTAACCGGTTGGAATGTAGCAGCACCAGGAAAAGCGCTGGTCCATGCGTGAGGCGAAAAGCGGTGTCCGGCCTCTGCGATAGAAGTTCAGGGGGGCGACGTTCGGGTTTGCGGACATGATCGGTCTCTTCGTTTCAGGCTTCATTGCTGGCTGGCGTAGTCGGCCAGCGTCTGGTTCATGCGCGTCAGCACCTGCTTCAGCGCGTCATAGTCCGCCGTCCGCTCGCGCGTGGTCTCGTCCATGTAGAGCTTGCGGTTGATTTCGAATTGGACGCTGTGGCGGCCATGCGCCGGGTTTGAATAGGCGGTGACCAGTTCTGCGCCGCGGAACGGCTTGTTGAAGGCCACATCCAGCCCCTCGGCCTGCAGCGTTTGCGCGATTACGGCCACGAATTCCTTCGAGGCCGAACTTCCGTGCAGATCGCCAAGGCATATATCGGCCCGGACCGTGCCGGCCGGGTCGGATGAAATGGCGTGGCCGACCGCGGTCATGGAATGGCAGTTGAGGTGATAGACCCTGCCAAAGCGTGCGTAGACGGTATTGAGAAGGCTGGCCAGCCTCGCGTGATAGGGATACCAGTATCGTCCAATGCGCGTCTCGGCCTCGATTACACTCATGGGGTCCGAATACATCGGCTCATCACCCCAGGCGAAACGCCACATCAGCCCCATGCCGCGCTTTGCAGTCGGACTATCTCTCAGCGGGTGAGGCCATGGGCCGTCCACGAGTTGCGGGTCCATGTCGAGCAGCGAGCGGTTGACGTCCAGAAAGCTGCGCGGAAAATGGGCCTTCAGAAGCGGTGCGCCAACCGTCGGGGCGCTGGAAAACAGGTCATCCACATGGGTGTCGGCTGCCACCCGCACCCGTTCGGCGGAAACGGCAGGGTTGAAATCGGCTGGCAGGTCCAGACCGCTGTGGGGGCTGTCGAACACCATGGGCACCAAAGCGCCGCGCGGCGCGATCACGGACAGCACCCCGTCGATGGTTTCGTCCCTCAACGCATCGAGAATTGTCTTCATGCCTTGGGCTCCTCCTTGTCGGCCTGTTGCAGGCGGGCCGTTATCCTGTCGACGGCACGCGTTATGTCGCCCAGCTTCTCGCCGGCCAGAAGCCGTTCCATCGTGCGGGCGACACGCGCCTCGCGGGCAATGCAGGTCGAGGCAATCCCGGCGGCTTCGTCGACCGGCAGCACCACGACACCCGACGCGTCTCCCAGCACGACATCGCCCGGCAGAACAGGCACGCCGCCGCAGGCCACAGGGCGGTTGAATGTGCCGCCGAGATCGAGTTGACGTGTAGTGACGGACGATACGCCGCGGCACCAGACCGGTACGCCCTCGGCCAGAATTTCCGCGACATCCGTGCAGGGACCATCGATAATCACACCGGCAATCCCGGCCATTCGCGCCGCCCGGGCAACCGCGCCGCCGAGGCAGGCGTGGCGACGGTCACCCAGACGGTCGATCACCAGCATGTCGCCGGGACGCAGATGGCTGAGCGCGTAATGCAGCAGCGTCGAACACATGGCCGGCAAGGCAAGCGTCACGGCCACGCCCGCCCGCGCCTTTTGCCGGGGATCAATGGCCTGAATACCGCCATCCATGAAACCGGTGTGACGAAGATGACCGATGCTGGCTGTCTCGATCTGTTGCAAAGCGGCGATGACATCCGCCGGAGCCGGCTGCGGCAGAGGGGCAATGCGAAGTTCGGTCATGACTTGTCTCCCTGCGGGATAGGACCGGAGCGAAGCGCATCCTGCGGGTCGAAACGCGAGAGATGCCGGATAAGCCGCGCGGTGTGGTCGACGATGTGGTTTGTGATTGCCTGCCCCTTTTCCGCGCTGGCAAGCGATGCCAGTCCGCCGAGCATGCCAGCCGGATCCACCTCCGTGCAGTCGAGCGGGATCTGCACGGGCAATCCTTCGAAACGGCTGCCTGACACGCCGCCGATGGGCATGCCAAAGACGGTGCCGCGCGGCGCGGGGGAGCGTATCGCTTTCGCGTTCACGAGGCCGGGAAACAAGTGCATGTAGACGGAGGTCATCGGCTCGCCACCATGGCCGCGAACCCGGCCGGCCTCTTCGCCGTAAAGCGATGTCCATAGACTGTCGGGCACGCATTGCCAGATGTTGAGCGAGGGAATGAGAACGCCCTGTTCCCGCCTGAGCTTGCGACACACCTGATCAATCAGCGGAGCATTGGTCGTGTGTCCGTTGAAAATCAGAAGCCGGTTGTGACCGTGATCCAGAAACGAGGTCAATATGTCCTCGAGAACGGCGGTGAAGGTGGTGGCGCGAAGCTGGATGCCACCCGCCATGGCGCGAAAGAATTCCGCATGGCCGAATGGCAGAACGGGCGCGGACAGGCCGTCGCCGGCTTCCGCGCTCAGTTCCGCAAGTCGTTGCGTCAGCATGAAATCGCCCATCGGCGCGTGGGGCCCCTGCTCTTCCTGAGAGGCGAGGGGAATGAGGATGACGGCCGGCTTCTCCATGCGGCGTGCGAAGGCTTCATGGGTCATGTGGGCAATTGAAAAGGTCCGGCCGTCTGGTCGAGGGTTTTGATCAGCCATGTTCCTTCTCCCGTCGCTTTTTCGTCGCAACCTCGCGTTTACCCATGAGGTCCGGCAGGGAAAGCTCGGAGGAGTTGACGTTCACCGCGCGCGACATGCGCACCCCGTCTTCGTTAAAATGCAGCCGCACGGTATCGCGAAACGCGGTTTCAACGAAAATCCAGTCCATCTCCAGCGTTGTCTCTCCCGGCTGCTCGGGCAGCCAGCGGGCGCAGGCGACGATGCGCAACCCGGTTTCGGGCTGGTAGGAGTGGTGCAGCCGCGCCCCCGGCATGGTCGTTACCGTTTCGAGGAAGCAGCCGAAGCCGGCCACCACTTCATGTTCGCCATGCCCGTCCTCCAGGATGAAGTGCAGGGCGTTACCCTCCTGCCGGATTGCGATACGACGGACGCCCTGATCGTTTTCGGCCATGCGCCAGGTGCCATGATACGACCTGTGCGCGGGATCGAGGCGACCAAGGCCCGGGCGGGTCTTCAGCCGCAGTCTGGCCAGACGCGACCGCAATACTTCACCACTGCCGGAAGCTGGGTTCACGCCGGCTCCAAGTGCCGGGCGCAGCCCGTCATAAATCAGCGAATGAACACGGCGATCGCTGTCGTCCAGTCCGCCGGTGAAGGCAACGACCGTCTTTTGGTCAGGCAGAACGATGCAATACTGGCCAAAGAGACCATTGGCGGAAAAGCTGTTATGCGGGCCACGCCACCACTGATAGCCGTAGCCCTCCCGTCGGCTCGCCGGTGCGCCTCCCTCAATTTCCTCGGGTCCGAGATAGTGGTCGCCGGTGAAGACGCCGAGCACGACATCGCGTACCTGCATGCCCGTGGCTTCACGAACCCATGAGCGCGGCAGGAGTTGCCGCCCCTCCCATTCGCCATGCTGGAGATGAAGAATGCCGAGTTTCAGCATGTCCTGTGTCGTGCAACTCAGGCCGTTGCCGCCGGTATTGACACCATCCGGCCCTGTGTCCCACGTCAAATCCGCTGACATTCCCATGGGCGTGAAGATGCGCTCCTGAAGATAATCGCGGATCATACGGCCGCTGGCGCGTTGCACGATGGCCGACAGCATGTAGCTTGCGGCGCTGTCATAGACGAAAACCTCGCCTGGGCGATGGGGCGTCGGCTGGCGCAGGAAATCCTCGGTCCAGCTCGAACGGATGCGTCGCCAGGACCCGCCGGAAATACCCCGCGCATGACCGCTGGTCATGGTCAGCAGATGGCGCACCTTCATCGCTCTCAGATTGTCATCCACGGGATCGGCATATTCGGGAAAGAAGCCAAGTACGTGGTCATCGACCGAAAGCAGGCCATCGGCTACCGCAAGTCCCACGGCCATGGAGGTGAAGCTTTTGGTGACGGAGTGCATCATATGCGGACGCGCGGCGGTGTAGGGCGCCCAGTAGGCATCGGCGATCAACGCGCCGTCCTGCCAGATCAGAAGACTGTGAAGTTCAATATCCTGCCGCTCGATGTCATCCAGCATGGCCAGCAGGATGGCCGGGTCCGTGCCCAGCGCTTCAGGTGTGGCGCGGGGCAGGTCGTTGGGTGTCGTCATGTTGTTCATGCCCTTGTTTCTGCCGTCGCGTTACCGTCCTGCGCGAAACGCCAGGTCAGCGAAACACCGGTCTCCGTGCGTGTGAGCGTCGGAATGGCCGACAGCAGCGCGCGGGTGTAGTCGGATTGAGGGGTGTCGAAGATCGCATCGCGGTCACCTTCTTCAACGATTGCGCCATCGCGCATGACGACGACGCGATCGGCCAGTTGTTCGACCACGCCGAGGTCATGGCTGATGAACAGGCAGGAAAAGCCGTAACGGCGTTGCAGATCGGCGAGCAGTTCCAGCACTTTCGCCCTGACGGTGACGTCGAGTGCGGAGACTGCCTCGTCAGCAATCACGAACTTCGGACGGCCGACCACGGCGCGCGCAATGGCGACCCGCTGGCGCTGGCCGCCGGAGAGTTCATGCGGATAGCGATCCAGATAACGTTCGCCGAGCCCCACTTCCTCCAGAACCGTGCGAACGCGCTCCTGTTTTGCGGATTTCGTCGCCTGTCGGTCATGGCGCAGCGCTTCTTCAACGATGTCGCTGATCTTCATGCGCGGGTCCAGCGAACCGAAGGGGTCCTGAAAGATCATCTGGCAATTCTGGCGGTAATCGCGCCAGATCGGTTCGTCCGGCTTCACTTCGCTGCCGGTGAACGCAATGCGGCCGGAGGATGCGGGAACCAGCCCGGCAATACAGCGGCCGAGCGTCGTCTTGCCTGATCCGGACGCCCCGACAAGAGCCACGATTTCGCCGGGCCACACGCCGATACTGATGCCGTGTAGCGCCTTCCTCATGGTTTTGGGGGCCAGAAGGCCAGCTTTCTGGCGATACTCCACCTCAAGGTCACGCACTTCGATCACCGGATCGACCGCCCGGTCAATCGTGCGGTTTGCGCCCCGGACGGGCATGGAGTGCAGGAGTTCGCGGGTGTAGTCTTCGCGGGGCCGCGAGATGATTTCGTCAACCGGTCCCTCTTCCACCACCACACCCTGCCGCATGACGATGATGCGGTCGCAGTAACGCGCTACCATCGGCAGATCGTGGCTGATCATGAGAAGCGCGGTGTTTTCGCCGCGCACCATCTCCAGCATCAATTCCAGCACTTCACGCTGGACGAGCGCGTCGAGCGCCGTCGTGGGTTCATCCGCAATCAGCAGGGCGGGCTTCAGCAGCATGGTCGAGGCCAGCATGATGCGCTGGCGCATGCCGCCGGAAAACTGGTGCGGGAAGGCGGAAAGAGCGCCTTGCACATCGCGGATGCCGACCCTCAGAAGAATGTCCAGGATGCGGGCCCGGCGAGCGTTCGCATCCAGTTGCGCATGCAGTTTCAGCGGTTCATCGAGCTGCTCGCCGATGGTCATCGAGGGGTTGAGCGAGGTCATGGGTTCCTGGAAAACCATGCCGAGCCGTGCGCCGCGCAGGGCGCGAAGCTCCTTTCCCGTCATGGCCGGTACGGAGCGACCTTCGAAGCGGATATCGCCACCGGAAATGGTGATGGCTGGCGGCTGGAGCCCCATGAGGCTTCGCGCCACCATTGTCTTGCCGGAACCGCTTTCGCCGACAATGCCGACGATCTCGCCCGCATTGACCCGGAAGGATACATCACGGACGATGGAATGGTCTGGAACGCCATTGACGGACAGGCAAAGACCATCGACTTCGATAAGAGGCGGGTTCATCACATTACAATCCTCTCATACGGGGATCGAACCGGTCGCGAATGGCATCGCCGAAAAGATTGATGCCGAGCAGCGAAAGCGAAATGCACAGGCCGGGGAAAATGCCGAGCCACATGGCCTCCGCAATGTGGGGCCGGGCGCTGGCCAGCATGTTGCCCCATGTGGGCGCCGGCGGGGGAACGCCAAGGCCGAGGAAGCTCAGCGCGCTTTCCGTCAACAGCACCGAACCGAACATGGAGGTGGCGAGAACAATTACCGGTCCCAGGCAGTTGGGCAGGATATGGCGAGCCATGGTGTAGGCGGGCGAATTGCCCATGACGCGGGAGGCTTCGATGAATTCGCGTTCGCGCAGCGAGAGGACCGAGCCGCGCACCACACGCACGATCGACGGGGTATAGGCCAGGCCGAGTGCCAGAATAATGCCGTAGATGTTTGCGCCGGTGATGGAGAGCAATGCCAGCGCCAGCAACATGCTGGGAAAGGCAAGCATCGCATTGTTGAGCGCCATGATGATGCGGTCGGTCCAGCCGCGGGCATAGCCGGCCAGAACACCAAGCGTTACGCCGGCCAGCACCGCAAGGGCCACCGTGGTCAGGCTGATTGAAACGCTGGTGCCGGCTGCCGCCATGAGGCGGGACAGCACATCGCGGCCGAATTCGTCAGTGCCCAGCCAGTGGACCGCACCCGGCGCTTGCAGCTTCGAACGCAGATCGATCCGCATGGGGTCGAAGGGCGTCCACACACGGCCGAGAAGGGCGGCACTGACAAAGCAGATGAGAAGTGCACCACCGATGATGCGGTTTCGTTGATGACGTTTCATTCCGCGGTCACTCTCGGATCGAACAGGGGATAGAGAAGGTCAACAAGCAGGTTGACGAAGAGATAGGTGAGCGCCACGAAAAGCAGGCAGCCCTGCACCACGGCGTAGTCGCGGGCATAGATGGAATCCACGATCAGCCGCCCGAGGCCGGGAATGGTGAAAACGGTTTCGACCACTGCAACGCCGCCGAGAAGATTGCCGAGAATAAGACCGATCAGCGTCCAGGTGGGGCCGAAGGCGTTACGGGCAGCGTGGCGCATCAGCACCGCGCTTTCGCTCAGCCCCTTGGCGCGGGCATGGGTTATGTAATCCAGCCGCAGCACGTCGAGGGTCGAGGCCCGTGCCATGCGCACGATGATGCCGACTTCGTGCAGCACCAGCGTCATGACCGGCATGACGAGGTAGATGATGCCGGAAATGGGGTTATCCGCCACAGACACGTAGCCCAGCACCGGCAACCAGCCGAGCTTCAGGCCAAAGGCCAGCAGGATCATCAACCCCAGCCAGAAGGTGGGGATGGACAGAAGTAGGGTCGACATCGCCACAATGGCGAGGTCGAGGCTGCTGTTTTGCCGCCAGGCCGCAGCCATGCCAAGCGGAACCGCGAGGAGGACGGACAGGCCGACGGCGATTAGCACCATCTGCGCACTGGTTGTGAACCGGTGCCAAACGAGATCGAGCACCGGCTGGCCGTTCAGCACCGAGCGGCCGAGATCGCCCTGCACCACATTGCCAAGCCAGATCGCGAACTGAACCGGCACGGGTTGGTCCAGCCCCATGGCCTTGCGGGCTGCCGCGAGGGCATCCGCATCGGCCAGATCGCCCAGCATCAGACTGGCTGGATCGCCCGGAATGAGACGGATGAGTCCAAACACCGCCACGGAGACGATGAACAGGGTCGGGATTGCCGAGAGCAATCGGGTGAAGGCAAACTTCAGCATGATCAATATCCGGCAGTGGGTTTATTCGCTGCGCTCGACGCCCCAGAAACGGGCAAAACCCTGCCAGGTTCGATAGCCCTTCACCTTCGGGCCGGAGACGCCGA
The DNA here is from genome assembly GCF_014196535.1 of Allorhizobium borbori. GTDB lineage: Bacteria > Pseudomonadota > Alphaproteobacteria > Rhizobiales > Rhizobiaceae > Ectorhizobium > Ectorhizobium borbori. Next base: position 48,680 of record NZ_JACIDU010000016.1, on the reverse strand, counting down.
CATCGAGGCCATTCGCGAGCATCACCAGCGGTACTTGATCGAGGAAGCGGGCGTGGAGGTCATCGAAGATCGCCTGTCGCCTGGCCGGATCGGCTTCCTGAAGCGCAGTGTTGACGAGGGCGCTGACTTCCTGATCATCCCAGATGGCATTCGCTTTTTTGGCCTTGGAGCCAACCACCGTCTGATAGGCCAGCGCCGGATCCGTTCGGTTGGAATAGTTGAAAGCCATGATCTGATATTTGCCGCTGTTGAAACGGTCGAGCTGGCTGGCCCATTCCAGCACCTCGATATCGGCATTGATGCCTGCCGATTGCAGCATGGCCTGTGCAATGACGGCTGTGTCGTAATTGATCGCAGAGCGCCTGTTGGTCAGGATGTTGATCTTCTCGCCCTTGTAGCCGGCGGCCTTCAGGAGTGCGGGAACGGCAGCGGGGTCGTGCAGATATCCCTTGTCCTGTGCGGCGGTGTGGTAGAACGAGCCCGATGCGACGAGGGAATTGTTTGGCACGCCGAGGCCGTAGGTCACGGCATCAACGATCTGCGGCGTATCGAGCGCGGCGATGACGGCGCGGCGCATGGCGATATTTGACATCAGCGGATCGCCCGTCTGGAACAGCATGGTCACCAGCCCGCCATGCGGCGCGGCGACCACGGTAAAGGCCTTGTCGTCCTTCAGTTTGGCAGCTTCGCCCGGCGGAAGGTAGGGCAAAACGTCGAGCGCACCGCTGCGAAGACCGGCAACCGCCGTGGCCGTATCCGGCACCACGACATATTTTACCGCATCGACGAGTACGTCCTTACGCCCGCCATAACCATCCGGCTTGTCGCCCGTAATGGAATAGTCGGCAAACTTGCGCAGCGTCAGCCCTTCTCCCCGCTTCCACTCGCCGAAGGTGAAGGGGCCGGTGGCGATCGGCGCTTTCCAACTGCCGTCGTCATTGAAGGAGGCGCGGTGGACGATGCCGGTGGAACCACACTGGGATTGCGCCATGTAGTTCAGTAGCATGGCGTCGGGCCGGTCGAGGGTTATGACGACCGTGTCGGGGCCGGATGCTGCGATGCTTTCAACCTTTGCATCGCGGCTGCCGTCGAAGAACGTCTTGCAACTGAATTCGGGATGTCCGATCAGCTTTTGAAGACTGAACACGACGTCGTCGGCCGTCATCGTCTCCCCGTTGTGAAACTTCACGCCCTCGCGCAGTGTGAACGTGTAGGTTCGGCCGTCCGGTGAGATACTCCAGCTTTTCGCCAGCATGGGGCGGATTTCGCCCTTTTCGCCAGCAGCCACCAGCCCTTCCACGACATTGAGCATGACGGAATCGGTGCCCGCATCACGATTGATGCCGGGCTGGGAACTGCGAATGTCGGCGGTGATCTGGACCGTCAGGGTGTTGGCGGCCGCCAACCCGGGAAGGCCGATGGCGATGGAAGAGATGAAAGCACGCCAGAGAGTCCTCGGAAATGTCATTTGTTCGCCCTCAATGTTTTATAATGATGCAAAATACATTTCATATATGAAAATCATAGTCAAGTCTGCTTCTGTGTGCATTATGAAGGCAGTTAGATCATTGATAGGGCTGGTCGCACCGATTTGGCGCGCAGCCTGCGGAGACCGGTTTGAAACTCGATTCCATAGACTTGCGCATCATTGAGGCCATGAAGCGCAACGGCCGCATGACGAAACAGGCGCTTGCCGAAGCGGTCGGTCTTTCGGCGACACCCGCTTGGGCGCGACTGAAACGGCTGGAAGCCAACGGCGTCATCACCGGTTATCACGCGCGTGTCGTGCAGCCCAAACGGGCCGCTGGCGTGCGCGTCCTGATGGAGGTGACGCTTGCCAGCCATCGCCATGCCGATTTCAAGCGGTTTGAAGCGGCGGTGGAGGCCGTGCCGGAAGTGGTGTCCTGTTGGGCGGTTGGCGGCGGTGTGGATTATTTCCTCACCGTCGAAGTCGAAACCATCGATAGCTATCAGCGGCTCGTGGACCGGCTTCTGGCGATGGAAGTCGGTATCCAGCGCTATTTCACCTATATCGTGACCCGCGCCGTCAAAGACCGTTTGGACTAGATGCCCCCTCGAATTCAGCCCGAACGGACCCGGTAGGTTCTGTCTTTGGTCCGTTTGGCCGGTCTGGTTCTGCGATGCTCAAGGCTGTTTCGACAAGCAGCCGAGGACAGAACCCCATGAACGAGGCCCTGACACGCCGCCCCGCGCGGCGGCACGCCGCTCTCGACAGTCTGAACGACCACGGCCTGTTGCGGGAGCTATCCTATTGCAACGGTCGCTGGATTGCCGGTGAGAAGGATTTCGCCGTTTTCGACCCGGCCACGGGGCAGCCTGTTGCCCGCGTTACCGCCATTGGTCCGCAGGGCGTGGACGCAGCGATTTCGGCGGCGGACGCAGCTTTCCCCGTCTGGCTGGCCATGCTGCCGGATGAACGTGGCGCCATCCTGCGGCGATGGGCGGCGCTCATTCGTGAAAATCAGGCCGATCTCGCCCGCATTATGGTGCTGGAGCAGGGCAAGCCGATGGCGGAGGCGCTTGGCGAAATCGACTATGCCGCCTCCTTTCCCGAATGGTATGCCGAGGAAGGCCGCCGCCTGAATGTCGAAAGCATCACCTCCCACCTGCCGGGCGTTGAAATGGCGGTGCGACGCGAGGCGATCGGCGTTGCCGCCCTCGTGACCCCGTGGAATTTTCCCGCAGCGATGCTGACCCGCAAGGCTTCGGCGGCGCTGGCCGCAGGCTGCACCGTCGTCGCGCATCCTTCTGGCGAAACGCCGCTCTCGGCGCTGGCGCTGGTGGAACTAGCAGAGCGGGCGGGGATGCCTGCCGGCGTCCTGAACGTGCTGACGGGTGCCTCTCCCGAAATCGTCGGTGCGCTATGCGACGATGTGCGTATCGGCGCTATGAGTTTCACCGGGTCGACGTCGATCGGCCGGCTGGTCGCCACGCGCTGTGTGCCTTCCATGAAGCGGCTTGTGCTGGAACTGGGTGGGCATGCTCCGCTGATCGTGTTCGGCGATGCCGATCCCGACCGGGCCGTAGAGATTGCCATGAACGCAAAGTTTGCGACCTCCGGTCAGGATTGCCTGGCGGCGAACAGGATTTTTGTCCACCGTTCCATCCAAGGCGCCTTTCTCGAACGTTTTTCCGCGCGGATCGCGGCCCTGCGTGTCGGACCGGGTTTGAACGAGACCACGCAGATCGGCCCGCTTATGCATGAGCGCGCCATCGCCAAGGTGGAAGCACAGGTGGCAAACGCGCTCGCTCTGGGTGCCCGCTGCCTGACGGGCGGCACACGCCACCCAGCAGGACCGCTATTCTTCACGCCGACGCTTCTGGCCGGTGTGCCGGATGAAGCCGTGATCATGCGCGAGGAAACCTTCGGCCCTGTCGCCGCTGTCACCGTCTTCGACACCGAGGAGGAGGTGATCCGCCGAGCCAACGACACGGCTTATGGCCTTGTCGCCTATGTCGTGACCGAAAATGGTCGTCGGCAATGGCGCATGGGCCGCGCATTGCAATTCGGCATGGTTGCCATCAACCGGGTGAAAATCACCGGTGGGCCGGTGCCGTTTGGCGGTTGGAAGCAATCGGGCCTCGGCCGCGAAGGGTCCCGCCACGGCCTCGAGGCCTTCACCGAACTCAAATATCTCTGCATCGACACGGCCGATACCGAAGGCCAGGAAAGGAAAGACGCATGACCGACCGCCGCAACGATCTCACCGCCTGGGACCGCAATCATTTCTTCCATCCCTCCACCGCCATGGGAGCCCATGCGCGCGGTGAAAGCCCGGCCCGCACCATCGCCAGCGGCGAGGGTGTCTACATCACGGACACCGCAGGGCGACGCAGTCTGGATGCGTTCGGCGGGCTTTATTGCGTCAATGTTGGTTATGGACGCCAGAAGATTGCCGATGCCATTGCGGAGCAGGCCCGCTCGCTCGCCTATTATCATGCCTATGCGGGCCACAGCACGGAAGCGTCAATCACGCTGGCACGCATGATCATCGAGCGCGCGCCGGCCAACATGAGCCGCGTCTATTTCGGCCTGTCCGGCTCCGACGCCAACGAAACCAACATCAAGCTGATCTGGTTCTACAACAATATTCTCGGACGTCCGGAAAAGAAGAAGATCATCTCGCGTTGGCGTGGCTATCACGGCTCGGGCATCATGACCGGCAGCCTGACTGGCCTCGAAGCCTTCCAGAAGAATTTCGACCTGCCGCGCAGCCCCATCCTGCACACCGAAGCGCCCTATTACTTCCGCCGCGCCGACCGCAGCATGAGCGAGGAGGCTTTTTCCGCCCATTGCGCCGAAAAGCTCGAAGACCTGATTCTGGCCGAAGGAGCGGATACGATAGCGGCTTTCGTCGGAGAGCCGATCCTCGGCACGGGCGGGATCGTTCCGCCGCCGCAGGGTTACTGGCGGGCCATTCAGGCGGTGCTGCGCAAATACGACATTCTGCTCGTCGCCGATGAGGTCATTACCGGTTTCGGCCGCCTTGGCACGATGTTCGGCTCCGATCATTACGGTATCGAGCCGGACCTGATTACCATTGCCAAGGGGCTGACCTCAGCCTATGCGCCGCTCTCCGGCAGCATCGTCAGCGAAAAGATGTGGAATGTGCTGGTGGAAGGTTCCGACAGGCTGGGGCCGATCGGCCATGGCTGGACCTACTCAGCCCATCCGATTTGCGCAGCCGCCGGTATCGCCAATCTCGAACTGATCGACGAACTGGCTTTGGTGGACAATGTGCGCGTAACGGGAGCTTGGTTCCGCGCAGCGCTTGACCAGGCGCTGGGCGATCATATTCACGTCGGCGACGTGCGAGGGGAGGGGCTGATGGCCGCCGTCGAACTGGTCGAGGACCGCGACGATCGCCGCTTCTTCGATCCGGCACGCAAGGTCGGCCCGGCCGTCGTCGCCGCCATGTTGGAGCAGGGCGTGATTGCCCGTGCCATGCCGCAGGGCGATATTATCGGCTTTGCTCCGCCGCTTTGCCTCTCTCGTGAAGAAGCCGATCAGATCGTAGCCGCCACCCTTCACGCCATACGCCAGGTCCTTGGATAGGCCGACACTCACCCTCTCCCTGATTATCATGTCATAGTTTTCGGGAGAGGGCGTCGATCGGCAGCGTCAGGCACGAGCAAGCCGATGTCCTGCGGGTGCCCGATCCATTCGCGGATGGCGGTCATGGGGCGATGAAACTTGCGCAAGCGGATTTGTCGCTTGTTTCATTTCAGGGCTGTCAGCCAATCAAACACTCGCTGACTCAATCGAACCGAACCTGCCGGCGCACAGGCACCAGTGAGATCCTGCTCCTTTCGCTGATGAGCCCCCAGACGCCTCTGGGCGCTTTCAGCATGACGAGGATGGCGAGCGCTCCCAGAACCAGCAGGTAGGTCGTGCCGAGATCGGCCAGGGTTTCTCGCAGCAGGAAGAAGATGATGGTGCCGATGATCGGTCCCTCGATGGTGCCAATCCCGCCGATGACCGCGATGAAAATGACGTAGGCCGTCCAGTCGTTGACGCTAAAGGCGGCGTCGGGCGAGATGCGCAACTTTTGCAGGAAAATGAATGAACCGATCATCGTCGTCAGGCCGGCGACACTGACATACACTGTCATCTTGGTGAGCCAGGAATTGACGCCGAGGCTTTCCGAGGCGATTTCGCTGTCGCGCAGGCCGGTGAGCGCCAGCCCAAGCTTTGAGCGCAACAGGGCGATGACGATGAGAAGGACGGCGACCGCGAGTGCGAGCCCGGTCCAGTAGATCAGGATTTCCCGCCATTCGCGGTTCGATGCGATGCCGGTGACGACCGATGTCGGCAGGCTGGCCCCGGAACCGCCACCGAGCGAGGAAACCTGTGCGAAGGACAGTCGAAGCACCTCCGCAAACACCCAACTGCCAATCGCGAAATAGGCGCCCTGCAGCCGGAACAGAAGCGTGCCGACCGGGATGGCGAGCACGGCGCCGAGAAGACCCGCCACGGGAATGGCCAGCAGGGGGTCGAAACCCAAGAAGATGGCGAGCGCAAAAAGCATGTAGCCGCCAAAGCCGACGAAAGCCTGCTGGCCGACGGAAACCAGCCCGCAATAGCCAGCAAGCAGGTTCCACAGGCTTGCAAGCGCCAGAAATGAGAACATCTCGCCGAGAAGACGGATGTTGGCGCGGCCTGTGAGCCATGGCGCGGCCACGAGAAAAGCCAGGGCAATGAGCGCGACGATGGCGGTAGCGCGGCTGGCGGGGGTGAAGCGTTCGATACGGAAGCTCATGGCGGTCAATCCATTTTCGGAAACAGGCCGCGCGGACTGACGGCGAGAACGAGGAAGAAAACGATGTGGCCGGCGAGGATCTGCCAGCCGGGCGATATCTGGGCGCCGATGGCTTGCGCGACGCCAAGAACGATGCCGCCTGCAAGCGTGCCCCACAGATTGCCGAGCCCGCCGATGATCACGGCCTCGAACCCGAAGATCAGTCGCGTCGGACCGGAGGACGGATCGAAATTGGTGCGGATCGCCAGGAAAATGCCGGCAATGGCGACGACGCCGAGCGACAGCGCCATTGCCATGGCGAATATGTGCCGGCGGTCGATCATCATCAGTTGTGCGATCTCGCCATCGTCGGAGGTCGCGCGGAATGCGCGGCCGAGGCGCGTGTGAAAGAACACATGGTCCAGCAGGAAGATCACCAGAACCGACATGATGAACATGGCGAGCGGCAGGACGCCGAGAGTGAGACCGGTTACCGGTTCGAAACTCGCGGTCTCGAGCGCGCCCGCGCTCAGCCGCCGGCTATCGGCGGTAAAGCCGATCAGTAATCCGTTCTGCAGGATGACGGAAATGCCGAAGGTGACGAGCAGCGGCGAAAGCAGGTCCTTGCCGATGGTGGGGTTCAGCAGGAAACGCTGCATGCCATAGCCGATCGCCGCCATGACCGGCACGACCAGAATGGCGGAAAGCAAAGGATGCAGGCCCGTGGCTTCAACGACCACAAGCGCTACATAGGCGGCGAGTACGATCAGGTCGCCATGGGCGATGTTGACCAGCCGCATGACGCCGAAAATGAGCGACAGGCCGGCCGCAAACAGCGCATAAAGCCCGCCGAGCAGGACGCCCTGCACGATTGCGTTGATCCAGTCCATGGTTTCAGGTTCCGAAATAGGCGGCCGTGATTTCGGCCCTGCTGAATTGGGATGGCGTGCCGGCAAGGGAAACCTTCCCTTCCTGAACGCAGGCGAAACGGTTGGAGACAGCGAGCGCCCGCGACACGTCCTGCTCGACAAGAATGGCCGAGATGCCACTTTCGACGATGGCGGGTAGCGCGGCGTAGATGTCCTTGATCACCACGGGCGCCAGCCCGAGGGAAATTTCGTCGAACAGGATCACCTCCGGATTTGCCATCAGGGCGCGCCCGATCGCCACCATCTGCTGCTGGCCGCCGGAAAGCGCCGTTCCCGGATTTTTTCGCCGCTCATTCAGGATTGGGAAAAGGGCGTAGATACGTTCCAGCGTCCATGCTCCCTTCCGGGCCCGCTCTCCGCCGATCACGAGGTTTTCCTCGACCGTCAGCGAACGGAACAGCCGACGCCCTTCCGGAACCATGGCAATGCCATGGCGTGCAATGCGATCCGGCCGCTGACCACCGATCGGCTCTCCCTTGAAGCGAACCATGTCAGGCTGACATCGGACAAGCCCTGTCATTGCTTTCAGAAGCGTGCTCTTGCCAGCGCCGTTGGCGCCGATCAGTGCCAGAACCTCGCCTCGATTGAGCGCGACGTCCATGCCGAACAGCGCCTGGAAATCACCATAACCGGCCTTGAGCCCGTGGGTGGAGAGAAGAACCTCAGCCATGTGCCGCCTCGCTCTCCATGCCCATGTAGATTGCCGCGACCTCCGGGCTTGCCATGGTCGCCGCCGGCTCGCCCTCGGCAATCTTGCGGCCGAAATCGATCACGGCGATCCGGTCGACGACGGCGAGAAGGGCATGCACGACGTGTTCGATCCAGATGATCGACACACCCTGCGCGCGCACGTTGCGGATCGCATCCACCAGTTCGGCGCATTCGGGCTCCGTCAGCCCGCCGGCGATCTCGTCCAGCAACAGAAGCCTGGGCGAGCTTGCCAGTGCGCGGGCCATCTCCAGGCGTTTGCGTTCGAGAAGCGTCAACTGCCCGGCCAGAACATTGGCTTTTCGTGCAAGGCCAGTGAGTTCCAGCACGTCCACGGCCTTTGCAGCGGCGTCGCGCTCGGAAAGGCGGCCGCCGAAGGTGGCACCCACCAGCACGTTTTCATAGGTCGTCATGCCCACGAAGGGGTGCGGAATCTGGAACGAGCGGCCAATGCCCCGATGGCACCGGCGCCGCGCCGGCATGCGCGTCACATCTTCGCCGTCGAACCGGATCGTGCCGCTGTCGGCAAGCGTCGTTCCGGCAATGAGATTGAACAACGTGGTCTTGCCGGCTCCGTTGGGGCCGATGATGCCGAGAGCCGACCCGCGTTCGAGGGCCAATGATACCGCGTCGGTCACCTGCAGGGCGCCGTAGCGCTTGCTGACCCTGTCCAGTGTAATGATCGTCATTCCCAGGTCTCCGATAGGAGCCGTCCGAATAGCCGGACGGCCCAGGGTGCGGGGGTCAAAGGAGCTTCAGTTCGCCGCCGACCGGAATGTCGGGCGCGGTCTTGTTGGTGGTGATGATGAGTTCTGCCTTGCCGCCAGTGCTCTGCCACTGGCCGGCGACCAGCGGTGTCTTTGTCACGTTCTTGACCGGTCCCCTGGACCAGTCGACCGGGCCGACGATTGTCTTCATCGCTGTTGCACGGATCGCCTCGATAATGGCCGCGGGATCGTCAAGGTCGTCGGCGCGACGGACGACGTCAGCGACGACTTCGAACAGCGCGTGCTTGAAGCCGATTGGCTGTGTCCACGGCCTGGACGTGGCGTTCTGATAGCCCTCGGCCAGTTGCCGCGACGTTTCACCGGTCAGGCTGGAGGCGTAAGGATGGTTGGGTGACCACCAGATTTCAGAGGAAAGGCCGATCCCCCGTTCGCCGAGCGAGGCGATGACGGACGGGAAGAGGAGCGCTTTACCAATGGTGACGATGCGGGGCTTCAGGCCTTGCTGCCCGGCCTGGCTCCAGAAAGTGGCGAAGTCGGGCGGGATCATGTTGCCGGCGACGATTTCCACACCCGCTGCCTTGAATGCGGAAATCTGCGCCGAAAAATCATCGGACATCGGCTGGTATCGACCCGTGTCGCTCAGCGTGTAGCCTGCATCCTTGAGCGGCTTGGGGAAACCGCGTTCCGGGTCGCCCCAGGCATTGCCATCGGCATCGTTGGGAAACAGCCCGCCGACCTTTTTGGCCACGCCCGGATGGTCCCACAGCGCGAGGAAGGAGGCGATCACATCCTCAAGCCCCCAGAAGAAGTGGTAGGTGGATTCGAAGCCCTGATCCGGCTTGCCGTTGCGGCCGAAGAAATAGGGCTGCCAAGGGCAGTCCGTGGTAATGCAGGGCATGCCATTGACCTCGGCCTGATCTGAAACCGGATTGACGGTATCGGGCGTCGAGGCTGCGACGATAATGTCGACCTCGTCCTTCAGGATAAGGTCGGCGGCCACTTCCGCAGCGCGGTTCGGGTTCGACTGGCTATCCTTGGAAATGATTTCCACCGTCCAGGACTTGCCGTTATTGTCGATCGACGACAGCGATTTGGCGATACCCTTCAGAATATAGTCGTTGGCTTCCGCGAAGCCTGCCAACGGGCCGGTTGTCGGGCTGACGTGACCGACCTTGATGGTCGGCGTTGCCGCGTAGGCCCGGGTCATGTGCAGGATGGCCGGGGCTGCCAGTGCCGTGCCGGCGGCCCGCATGAAGGTTCGGCGGCTGATGCCGCCAGTTCCCGTAGTCACGAAACGCATGCGATCCTCCCAGATTTGCGTGGCGCAATGTCAATGTCTCAAGGCGGGTGCAACCGCGTCGCCTCCCGCGAACGCAGTGCACCGGACTTTCCGGTGGCTAGCCGGCGGTGTAGCCACCATCCGCATAAAGAATGTGGCCGGTGTAGAAGTCGGATGCTTTTGACGACAGGAAGAGCAGCGGGCCGGCCAGATCCTCCGGTTCACCGAGACGACCCTTGGGAACGCGAGCAAGGAAGCCGGTACGGACTTCTTTTGCCCGTTCGGTGTCCTCGAACATCCAACCGGTTAACGGTGAGCGAAAAACCGTCGGTGCGATGGCGTTGACGGTAATGCCCGTCGCGCCCCATTCACAGCCGAGCGCCCGGGTTATGCCGTCGACTGCCGATTTCGAGGCGCAATAGGCGGTGTAGCCGGCCGGATGGCCGAGCAGGCCGCGTGCCGACGACATGAGGACGACCTTGCCGCCTTCGCCCTGTTCGATCATGCATTTGCCGGCGGCCCTCGTCATCAGCCAGCTTTGCGTGACATTGGCGTCCATCACGTCGAGAAAGCGTTCCGGCGACATGTCGTTGATCTTGGCAACGTCGTTCTTGCCCGAGGCGACGACCAGAATATCGATACGGCCGAAGGTCGCGACGGTGTCTGCAACAATCGCGTCGCAGGCGGCCTCGTCGGACGGACGGCGGTTGATTTCCAGCGTCTGTGCGCCGAGGTCGCGGCACGCGTCAGCCGTTTCCTTCAGTGCGTCCCGATTGCCCGCGACAAGGGCGACATGTGCGCCGGCACCGGCAAGGATCTTCGCCGCCAGCGCACCGAAAGCGCCGGAAGCACCGGTGACGACCGCGACCTTGCCGCGAATGTCGAACAGAGCGGCGGGGTTCTTGAGAAAGGCATCTTGGGTCACGAAGTCAGGCTCCAGGTGGATAAGGAATGACGACAAGCATCTTGCACATGTGATTGGTGCGGTTTTCGATCTCCCGCACCTCGCCGGGCGGGATCGTGCAACTGTCGAGTGGGCCGAGAACGGTCTCATGGCCGCTGGCGATGACCGTCATATGTCCTTCAAGAACGACATAGACTTTCTCGAAAGGCGTGGAGTCGGGGCCGGCTCCGCCACCCGGCAAAAACTGGGAAAGACCGACCCACTGGTTTTTCGGGCCGCCTTCTTCGAACCCCTGAAGCCGCAAGCCAACAACGCCCCGATGGTTGGGTGCCTCATAGGGTATGGCGTCTTCGAAACGCTTGACGAACATGTTTCCTCCCGTTCGCTGCAGCATGAACCTGTCGTCATCCCCACGATTGAAATAGCGCACGGAAGGGTAAGCCGCTTGACGGGAAGCGACGGACAGACGGCAGGTTTTCTGGATTGGCTCCTCCCAGAACCAATGTACCTTTATACGGTACACGTGTATCGCATAAAGTCAATCGGGCGATGCGTCTTCGTGACCGGAAAACGCAGAAAAAATCCGGTTGAATCGCACGCAACTATTTGAAGAAACACAAATATCCGGCAAGAGCATGTCTTGCCGGATAGGGTGGATGGCGTGAAATCCGGACTGCCTGCGTGAAGCGTTTCTAGTGCTGACCGAGGTAGCGGGACACGAGATGGGGGTCATGAAGAAACGCGGGCCAGCCGCCGTCTGCCACGTGATGGACGATGCGCCCGGTGGACAGCACATAGGCACGCTGGGTGACCGATGAGGCGATGCCGATGTTCTGTTCGATCAGAACTATGCTCATGCCTTCACTGCACAACCCCCGCAGGACCTCGAGGATGGCTTTGACCACCTTTGGTGCAAGGCCCGTCGAAGGTTCATCCATGATCACCACGTCGGGCTGAAGCAGGAGAGCACGGGCGATAGCAACCATCTGCTGCTGGCCGCCGCTCAGAAGATCGCAGCGAACCGCCATTTTTTCACCAACCGCGGGAAACATTTCGACGATCCGTGGAATGTCGAATTTCTTCGGGCGGTTCGCACCTGCACGTTCAGCCAGCCGCAGATTTTCCGCGACGGTAAGCTCGCCAAAAAGATTGCGGTTCTCAAGAACGATGGCGAGGCCGAGTTTCGGCCGCGCATGGGCCGGAACGTTGGTCGTGTCCGAGCCATTGATGGTAATCGAGCCGCCGCGGGCGGGCAGAAGACCGGCAAGAACACGAACGAGCGTTGTCTTTCCCGCGCCGTTGGCTCCCACCAGCCCGACCATTTCTCCGGGCCTCACGGTTATGTCCAGCCCCTGGAGGATATTGGGAACGCCATAGCCGGCGGTCAGATTGCTTACGGTCAACATGGCGTCAAACTCCCAGATAGGCTTCGCGCACGGCGGTGTTCTCCTGCACTTCGGCCATGCTGCCAGAGCAGATGATGCGCCCGAAATCGAGAACATGGATGTTTTCGGCAATACCCATCAGGTCCATGTCGTGCGAGACGATCAGGATCGTTATGCCTTCAGAGGCGATCAGCCGGAGCTTGTCGGTCATCGCCTCGATTTCCGTGGTAGTGAGGCCCGAAGACGGCTCATCCAGCAACAGCAGTTGCGGATCGCCCTGATAGGCGCGGGCAAGCTCCAGCAATCGCCGCTGACCCGCAGGCAGAAGCGAGGCCTGTTTGCCGGCAACCGCGCCGAGGTCGAACTTGCGGCAGGTGGCCAGCGCCGCTTCGCGGGTCGCGTCGATCTCGCGGCGAGAGGCCGGCGTATTGAGAAGTCCGGCCATCAGGCCGGACCTGGTTTTCTTGTAGGCACCGGTCATGACGTTTTCCACAACCGTCAGTCTTTCGAATACCTTGGGCGTCTGGAACGTTCGCACCAGTCCGTCAAGGCTGCGCTCTTGAACCGACTGGTGCCCGATGGCCTTGCCGCGATAGGCGACAGTGCCGTTGCTCGGTGCGATAAAGCCGGAAATGATGTTGAACAGCGTCGTCTTGCCGGAGCCGTTGGGGCCCATCAATCCGGTAATCCCGCCGGTGGGAACGGTGAAGGAAACGGCTTTCAGCGCGGCAAAACCGCCGAAATTCTTGCCGACTTCGGACAGTTCGAGAAGAGGGGCTGATGTCATCGGCTTTGCTCCATCTTGAGAGCCTGTCGGCGGGCGGGAATGCAGGTATCGGCGAGGCGCTTCAGAAGACCGATCAACCCGTCCGGGAAGAAGACGACTGTGGCGACGAGCGCGAGACCGAACAGCACGCGGTGAATATCGCCCAGAACGCTCAGCGCCTCGGGTACGAGGCCGACGAACAGCGCCCCAACCAGCACACCCGCCGGACTGGCCGCGCCGCCGATGACGGGCACGAGCAGGAAGAAGATCGAACGCTCCACGCCGAAACTGTCGACATTGACGAAGCCGACATAGTGAGCGAACAGGCTGCCCGCCACCGAGCCCAGCACACTGGAGATCAGGAACATCCACAGCTTCAGCCGTGAAATATCGATGGCCAGCACCATGGCGGCTTCCGGCGCGTCGCGCATGGCCTGCATGGCCAGACCGATACGGCTCGACATCAGGCTGCGCATGGAAAGGACGCAAAGCACCGCCACCGGCCATATGAGAAAGTAGAACTTCGTCGGCGTGTCGAGCGCAAAGCCGAGTACGGACAGTTTCGGGACGCCCGGAATGCCGAGCGTGCCGCCGGTGATGAACTCCGCCTCGTAGAACAGGTTGGAGCAGATGATGCCGAGCGCAAGCGTGGCGAGCGCGAGGAAATAGCCGCTGAGGCGCAGGATCGGCCGTCCGATGAGGAAGGCAAGGCAAAGCGAAACCACAACGCCTGTAAGAATGCCGACAGGAGCCGGCAGGCCGAGCTGGACCGTGCAGTAGGCGCTGCTATAGGCGCCGAGCCCGTAAAACGCGGCCTGACCGAGATTGACGATGCCGCCCTGGCCGAGCAGAAAACCGACACCCGCGCCGGCCACGGCGTAGAAACCGCAGAAGACGAGCAGGTCGATCGCATGACGTTCGAGTACGAAGGGCAGGGCAAGCCAGACAATGGCGAGAAGGATATAGCCGCTATATTTCATGGTCTTATCCTCCCTTGCGCCCGGACCTGCCGAGAATGCCATCCGGCACCAGAATCATGATGACGATCAGCACCGAGAGAGCGACTGCGTCCTTGAGGCCGGAACTGATGTAGACGATGGACAGCGATTCCAGCAGGCCGATGGTGATGCCCCCGACAAGCGCGCCGAGCGGATTGGTGAGGCCGCCGAGAACGGCTGCTGCAAAGCCCTTGAGCGTGAGGATCGGCCCCATCTGGTAGCTGACGCCGATCATCGGCGTGACCAGAAGACCGGCCACTGCGGCCATCAGCCCCCCGAGCGCAAAGGTGGCGGTGCGCATCAGGCGCACATTGATGCCGGTGGTCGCCGCGCCATCAGGGTCGATCGATGCCGCCATCATGGCGAGGCCGAAATCGGTGTATTTGTAGAAGAGCTTCAGGCCGATGAGAATAAAAGCCGCGATGCCGACGATCCAGATCGTCTGTTCGCGGATGATGGCGCCGGCCACTTCGTAGATTTCGTCGCCGAAAGCCGGGAGGAGATGCTCCTCCCGGCCGAAGACGTAAAGAACCGCGGCGGAAAACGTGAAGCCGAGGCCGACGGTCAGGAGCAGGAACGATTCCTCCCGCGCATTCCGGTTGAACAGTCTTCTGACCAGGCCGATATCGACCAGCGTGGACAGGACCATCGCGATCAGCATGCCCATGGTGACGGCAAGCCAGGTGGGCCACATGGCGATTTCGACACAGTAGACCGCAGTGGCCGCACCGACGACGGCCAGTTCGCCGTGCATGGCATTGATCAGCCGGCTTCCCTTGAAGATCACGGCCATGCCCAGCCCCACGAGGGCATAGATCAGGCCATTGGTGATTCCGGTTGCGCAAGCCTGCGCAAGAAGCATCATTGACATCGTTTCTACTCCCGCTGCCGCTTACTGGCCCGCCGTGAAGGGAACGCGTGTGAACTTGCCCTTTTCAAGCTTCGAATAGACGTAGCTCGAGAGGGAAAGGCCGGTCAGGTCGGGTGCGGAGAAGTCAAACTTCGCCATCGCGCCGGCATAGGGGCCACGGATCGCATCACTGATCGCGGCCGGTGTCGCGTCCGGTCCGGCCTTGGCGATGCCGGCCGCGACTGCGTGTACCGCATCCCAGGCACTGGCTTCCATGGTCTTGGGGAACGTGTCGTATTCCTTGTGGAAGGTTTCGACGAAATCCTTCTGGTAGGGCAACGGGTCCTCGGCGACGAGAAACTCGGCGAAAATGATGTTGTCGGCCGCATCGCCCATGGCGCGCACATATTCGTAGGATGCCGTTCCAAGCGCCGACATCAGCGGTGCGTTCATGCGAATCTGACGGAGATTGCGGAACGGGGTTGCCGAATTGCCGATGACCAGCACGACATCGGGCGCGGTCGCCTTGATCTTTGCAGCCTGCGTCGTAACGTCGGTGGCGCCGACCTCCCACTTTTCCGCGGCGACGAAGTCGACGTTATAGGTGGCATTCACCTCCTTCAGCTTGGTCATGACGATGTTGCCATAGGCGGAATCGTGCAGCACGGCGACCTTCCTGGTCTTCATGTTCTTGGTCACGAATTCCAGAAGCGCACGGGCATTGAGGTCCTGTGTAGGCAGCATGTGGAAGACGCTACGCCGCTGTTTTTCCATCTCCAGCCCGAGACCGGTGAAAGGCATGACCGCAATCTTTTCCGGGTCGGCGACGCCGCCGACAGACAACGTGCTGGCCGTGAGCGTCGGGCCGATGATCGCTTTCACTTTCTGTGAGAAAATCAGGTTGTTAGCCTTGGTCACCGCCGCGTCGGGGTTGGAGCCGTCGTCTTCCACAAGCAGTTCAATCGGTCGCCCGGCAATCCCGCCTTTTTCATTGATCGCCTTGACGGCCAGCAGCACGCCATTGCGCTGCGGCAGACCGACGCCGGCGCCCGGGCCGGTGGCGGAGAGGATCGCCCCGAGGCGGATCGGTTCGGCGGCATGGCCCAGCGTTGGCCGGATGATGGCCGGTGCGAGCATGGCACCGAGAACGGTGCGTCTTGTCAATGAAATCGGCATTTTTCTCTCTCCCAATGAAATGTCCGAGCTACGCATTTTCGGGGAAGCGGAAGGGTCTGCGCCAGAGTGCACGACATGCAACGAAGGGGCGGAACGAAGCGCGTTCCGCCTGGTCTTTGCCTGTGTGAATGGATGGCCGGATGCCCCACGGACGACGGCCGTGGGAGCCCCTTCATTCAGGGAAATCTTCGCTCCTCCGAAGGGATCGCCTCCACGATCCGTGTTCCCTATCAACATGAAGCACGATAACCGCATTGTGGTCAAGTGGATATTTTTTGAACCACAATGCGATACAGTTTGGAAAAATCAGGCGACTTCGCGGTCTTCGGTGCCAAGGGCGCGAACAATCGCGCGGCGCGCCTCGACCATCTTCTCGATGATCAGGTCCATCACGAGCGGAAAGCGCGGCGAGGGCACGGGAACGGATATGGCGTAGATATTGCCGGCTGCATCGCGAAAGCCGGTGCCAACCGCGCAGATGCCGGGGGTATGTTCCCCGTGATTGTGGCTGATGCCCGTACGGCGTGCAGCCTCGACATCGGCCACGATGTCAGCCACGGAGCGCGGCGCGGTTTCGCCAAGATTGGCGACTTCATGCTCGATCAGGGCCAGCGCCGTTTCCGGGTCGAGCATCGACAGGCAGGCCTTGCCATTGGCCGTATTGGTCAGCGGGAAAATCTCGCCCACGGCCGAAACGGTGCGCAGGCGATGCGTGCCGGTAATCTGGTCGATGAACAGCACCTGATTGCCGCGCATCATCGAAAGGTCGACCGTCTCGCCCGTCGCTTGAGACAGTGCCACGACATGGCTGCGCGCGGTGGTCGCCACATCCACGCGACCGGCCTGCGCCAGCGCCTGAAGACTCGGGCCGAGGCGATAACCGCCATCGGCACTGGCCGGCACCACAAAATCCTCGTCGATTAGCGCATTGACGATTCGCTGTACCGTGGAGCGGGGCAGGTCCACTTGCGCGGCAATCTGCGCAAGGCTCGGCGGCTTACCGTCAGTCTTGAGGCAGCGCAGTATGGATGCCGCGCGGGCGATGACCTGTATGCCGCTTGCCCGGCCAGCATCCGTGTTGTCGTCCGTCATTGTCATGGATGATCACTCCTCCCCTTGCGTGCATGCCATTGTTTCTCATCTGCAAATCACTGTCAATTTAAATGTATCGCAATATGGTACAGGTTGACCAAAATATGAAATTGACGGATTGACCGCAATGCGGTTCATGTGTATCAATCTGCGAGACAGGTCGAGGAGGTCGCCCTGAAAACAGTTCAGCGTCATTACATGGCGAATTGAGGAGATTTTTGATGGTGAAGATTCGCGGGATCGAGTTCGAGGCGAACCTCGAAAATTCGATGGGACTGGAGTTCTACAACCTGAGCCACCGCTTCGGCTTTCAGAACCCCAACTGGCCCTATTTCCAGGACACCAAGATCGAGCGCATTCATTACATGGCGAAATCCGGCGTGTTGAGCCAGCGCATTACCACCACCATGCACGCCACCACACATATCGATGCGCCGGCGCATGTCGTGCAGGGAACGCCCTTCATCGACGAAGTGCCGCTGCCGCATTTCTTCGGCACCGGTCTCGTCGTTTCCCTGCCGAAAAAGAAATGGGAGCCGATTACGGCCGATGATCTGGAAAAGGCCTGTGGCCACGCTATTCGCAAAGGTGACGTGCTGATCATCAACACGGGCTGGCACAAGCAATATGAGGACGGCGATTACTTCGCCTATTGCCCCGGCTTCGTTGCCTCCGCTGGCGAGTGGATGGTGGAAAAGGGCGTCAAGGTCGTCGGTCACGATACCCAGGCCAACGATCACCCGCTCGCCACCGCCATCGGTCCGCAGCGTAACGGTCCGTTGCTGCCGCATCTGCAGAAGGAATACTTCGAATGGTCTGGCGGCCGTGACTGGAAGGACGACTTCCCGGAGTGGGAGCCGGTTCACAATATTCTCTTCAAGAACGGTATTCTCGGCATCGAAAACGTCGGCGGCGATCTGGATGCCGTGACTGGCAAGCGCTGCACCTTCGCATTCTTCCCGTGGAACTGGGATCGTGGCGATGGCTGCATCATCCGCCTCGTCGCCATGATCGACAAGACTGGCCATTACCGCATCGAGGCGGGGGAGGCTTTCTAAGGCCCAAAGCGGCGGTGCGGGAGGGAGTCGCGCTCGCACCGCCGGCATCGATATCGACGGGTTCGGGATTTGGGAGGATCGACGAATGCCGGCTGCATCATTGCGCCCTGACCGGGGACACGGCTGCCTGCTTTTCTCCGCTTTCCCGTGTCCGCCCAGCGGGACAGGAAGAACAGCATGAAACAGGAAAACAGGATCGCCGTCATCGGCGCGGGCCTTATGGGGCACGGCATTGCACTGACCTTTGCTCGGTCCGGCTGTGACGTGACGATCACCGATCCAATTGCCGCGGCGCGTGAGAGTGTCGTCGCCCGGATTGCCGACAGCCTTCGGCTTCTCGGTGCGGACGAAACTGAAGTCGTTGCTGCGCTTCGCCGTGTGAGGGTTTGCGAAAATGTAGCGCAGGCCGTGCAGGGCGCCGCCGTTGTCTTCGAAGCCGCGCCAGAAAAATTGGCGTTGAAGCAGGCGCTGTTTGCCGAGATCGAGGCATCGGCGCCGGCAGAGGCCATTCTGGCTTCGAACACCAGTGTTATGCCCATTACCGCCATCATGCGCGATCTTCGAGACAAGGGGCGCGCGCTCGGCACCCACTGGTGGAACCCGCCTCACGTCATCCCGCTGGTCGAGGTGATCCGTACCGCCGATACCGGAGAAAAAGCGCTGGACGGGATGATGGCGCTCCTTGAGAGCGCCGGCAAGACACCGGTGCGTGTGGAAAAGGATGTGCCCGGCTTCATCGGTAATCGACTGCAGCATGCGCTGTGGCGGGAGGCGATAAGCCTTGTCGAGCGCGGCATCTGTGATGCCGAGGCGGTGGACACCGTGGTGAAGGCGAGTTTCGGCCGACGCCTGGCTGTGCTCGGCCCGCTTGAAAATGCCGATCTCGTCGGATGCGACCTGACGCTCGACATCCATAACACCGTGCTCGTCGATATCGAGAACCGGCCGGGACCATCACCGCTGCTCGAACAGATGGTGGCGAACGGGCAACTGGGCATGAAAACAGGCCATGGCTTCCGCACATGGACGCCTGAGGAGGCACGAGCGCTGCGGGAACGCGTCGTCAGCCATCTGCGTGCACTCGAAGGCATATTGACCTGACTTGTCCAGGCCCGCCGCCGCTAACCGTCCATATTCATTTTTCAAGGAAGGCATGATCCATGGCCAAGCGCCCGAAGACCATCATCACCTGCGCCATCACCGGTGCGATCCACACGCCGACCATGTCGGATGCACTGCCTTATACCGCCGAGGACATCGCTAAGCAGGCGGTCGATGCCGCCGAAGCGGGGGCGGCGATCCTGCACCTGCACGCCCGTCGCCCCGAAGACGGCGGCGTTACCATCGACCCCGATGCGTTTGCAGCCTTCCTGCCGCGTGTGAAGCAGGCGACCAACGCAGTCGTGAACATTTCGACCGGTGGCAGCCTCAAAAACACGATCGAGGAGCGCATCGCCCCGGCGCTTCGGTTTTCGCCAGAGATGTGCAGTCTCAACATGGGTTCGATGAACTTCTCGTTTCATCCGCTTGCCAAACGTTACGACACTTGGAAGTTTGACTGGGAGAAGGAGTATATTGCCAACTCCGATACCTACATCTTCCGTAACACGTTCCGGGACATCGAAACCGTGGCGACCACGCTCGCGCCGCACGGCATCAAGTTCGAACACGAATGTTATGATGTCGGCCACCTCTATAATCTGCGCTTCTGCATGGATATCGGCCTGTTCAAGGCGCCAATCTTTATCCAGTTCGTCTTCGGCATCCTCGGCGGCATCGGCCCGGAGGTGGACAATCTGATCTTCATGAAACGCACGGCAGACCGGCTCTTCGGTGACGATTACCGCTGGTCGGTGCTCGGTGCAGGTGGTGCGCAGATGGGCCTCGCGACCACGGCAAGCCAGATGGGCGGAAATGTCCGCGTGGGGCTCGAGGACAGCCTGTTCATTGGCCGTGGCCGGCCGGCCGTTTCGAATGCCGAACAGGTCACGAAGATCCGTCGCATTGTCGAAGACCTAGGCTGCGAGGTGGCCAGCCCGGACGAAGCACGCGAAATCCTGGGCCTCAAGGGTGCAGATCGCGTCTCCTTCTGACGGAGAGCGACAAGGCGACGAAAGCCTTCACGCAGCTCGCGTGAACAAGGGGAGTAACGGATGAGGAAAGTAATTGCGGATGCGACGGAGGCGTTGGCTGGCGCATTGTTCGACGGCATGACGATCATGGCGGGCGGCTTCGGCCTCTGCGGCATACCGGTAAGCCTGATCGAGGCGATCCGGCTTTCGGGTGTGCGCGATCTTACGGTCATTTCCAACAATGCCGGCGTCGATGGTCACGGGCTCGGCATTCTTCTGGAAAGCCGGCAGATCCGCAAGATGATCTCGTCCTATGTCGGCGAGAACAGGCTGTTTGCCGAGCAATATCTCTCGGGTGAACTGGAGCTGGAGTTCAACCCGCAGGGTACGCTGGCAGAGCGCATTCGTGCCGGCGGAGCCGGCATCCCGGCCTTCTACACGAAGACGGGCGTGGGGACGCTGGTGGCGGAAGACAAGGAAATCCGCCGTTTCGGCGAGGCTGATTACGTGATGGAAACCAGCCTGTTCGCCGATCTGGCGATCGTGCACGCCTTTCGTGGCGATGCCGAGGGCAATCTCGTCTATCGCAAGACGGCCCGCAACTTCAATCCGGTGATGGCGACGGCAGCAAGACTGACGGTTGCCGAGGTCGAGCATCTGGTTCCGGCCGGCGAGATCGACCCCGACCACATCCACACGCCTGGCATCTTCGTGCAGAAGGTCGTGCACATGGCCAATCCCCACAAACGTATAGAGCAGCGCACCACACGCCCGAAAACGCTGAAGGAAATTGCCTGATATGGCCTGGAGCAGAGAGCAGATGGCGGCGCGGGCCGCACGTGAACTCAAGGACGGCTTTTACGTCAATCTCGGTATTGGCATTCCGACGCTGGTTGCCAATTTCATTCCCGACGGTGTCGATGTGACGTTGCAGAGCGAAAACGGCATGCTTGGCATGGGGCCGTTTCCCTTTGAAGGTGAGGAGGATGCGGACCTGATCAATGCCGGCAAGCAGACAATCACGGAACTGCCGCGGACCAGCTATTTTTCTTCCGCCGACAGTTTCGCAATGATCCGCGGCGGCCATATCGACCTGTCAATCCTCGGCGCGATGCAGGTGTCGCAGAGCGGCGATCTCGCTAACTGGATGATCCCCGGCAAGATGGTCAAGGGCATGGGGGGCGCCATGGATCTGGTTGCCGGCGTCAAGCGCGTTGTCGTGGTGATGGAACACGAGGCGCGGGGCCAGCCCAAGCTTCTGGCCGAATGCACCTTGCCGCTGACCGGACGACGGGTTGCCGATCTTGTCATCACCGATCTCGGCGTCTTCACGCTGGCGCGCCACGGCGAACCGAAAATGACGTTGATTGAACTGGCCGATGGCGTGACGCTGGAGGAGGTCATCGCCAAGACCGCTGCCCGTTTCGAGACGGCGCTGGACAAGAAGGAGCAGGTAGCATGAGCGAGATCGTTATCGTTGCCGCAAAACGCACCGCGGTCGGCAGTTTCATGGGAAGCTTCGCCGCTACACCCGCGCATGTGCTTGGGGCCACCGTTATTACCCAGCTCGTATCCGATACCGGCCTTGCCCCGGACGAGATCGATGAGGTTATCCTCGGACAGGTTCTGACCGCCGGGCAGGGACAGAACCCGGCGCGGCAGGCGAGTATTTCGGCGGGGCTAGCTGAATCGACCACCGCATTCGGTATCAACCAGGTTTGTGGTTCGGGTCTGCGGGCGATCGCAATCGGCGCGCAACAGATCCTGTGTGGTGACGCCAAACTTGTTATTGCTGGCGGTCAGGAATCCATGTCGCTTTCCCCGCATTGCCAGAACCTGCGGGTACCTGCAAAAATGGGCGCGGTGAGCTTGCTCGACACGATGCTGAATGACGGACTGACCGACGCCTTCGGTGGCTACCACATGGGTATCACCGCCGAAAACGTCGCGGCCCGGTTCAACATCACGCGCGAGGCGCAGGATGCATTTGCTTTTGCATCGCAGAAAAAAGCCGCCGCCGCCCAGATCGCCGGACGTTTTGCAGACGAGATCGTGCCTGTTACGGTAGAGAGTCGCAAAGGCACCACCGTCGTCGAAAGCGATGAATATATCCGCGCGGATGCCAGCCTTGAGAAAATGGCCAGTCTCCGCCCGGTCTTTTCCCGCGAGGGAACTGTAACCGCGGCAAACGCCTCGGGCCTCAATGATGGCGCGGCCGGCGTCGTACTCATGTCGAGACACGAGGCCGAAAGGCGCAATCTGCCGGTTCTGGCCCGCATCGCCTCCTGGGCGATCGCGGGGGTTGATCCCGCACTGATGGGAACCGGGCCGATCCCTGCATCGACGAAGGCATTGGAAAAGGCTGGCTGGGCGGTCGCCGATCTCGACCTCATCGAAGTCAACGAGGCCTTTGCGGCGCAGGCCTGCGCGGTGGAAAAGTCCATGGGGTGGGATCCGGACCGGGTCAACGTCAATGGCGGCGCGATTGCCATCGGCCATCCAATCGGCGCGTCAGGTGCGCGTGTACTGGTGACGCTTCTGCATGAAATGCAGCGGTGCGATGCGCGCAAGGCGCTCGCCACCCTGTGCATCGGCGGCGGCATGGGCGTTGCGATGTGTCTGGAGAAAGCTTAACGCGCCGGTAGCGCGTCGAGTGGCCGTGTTCAGCATTGCTTCCGGAGGAGGATGGGCGTGTTCGAAAACGTAAAGGTCGAAGGTGTGCAACGCGCCATCGATTTTTTGCGAAGGCCGGTCTCGCGGAAAGTCGAGATTATTTTTTATACATGCGCGCTGCTCGTCACCGTTTGTTCGGGCATTCATTGAATCATGTCGCGTTGAATGAGCCGAATTAAATATTATCCGCGCAAATCCAAGCCAGTCCAAGGCCGCTGTTATGTGTCAGGCGGCTTTACAGATGCTGAAGTCCCGAAACTGGCGGTGACGTTCACGTAAATCACTTTGCGCCCGCCAGGTCATGGCTCTTTCGGCCACCTGCGTATGGCCGGGGCCTTGCATATCGGCGGGTCAAGACCAGTCGCGGCAGGCGGGTTCCAGCCAGCCATCGCGGATCGCGTTCTGTTCCATTTTCATGACGCGCGTGTGATTGAAATTCAACTTTGGATTTATTTACGGCCACATGAAAAGCAAAGTCGATATTGTCGCTTATTTGCGACATGGCGGCGTTCATCGTCCATGTTCAAAAGGGAATAAAGGACGACTTATTTAGAATAATCTTTTTTTATCAGTCTATTAGGGTGTGTTCATGGCAGGGTATTTATAAAAATAAATACTATTTGACAATTATAAATTTTATGCGAATTTCTCTCTGCCTGATCGAACGGGTGGCGGTGGAGACCACCTGACAGGCGCTGGGAGAGAAGATGAATATCCGGGAGGAGAGCCTGTCGCGTATCGCGTCGGGTGCTGGCTTCGACGTGCTCATTGTCGGCGGCGGGGTCAATGGTGTCGCAGTGTTGCGCGAACTGGCGCTGAACGGCGTTTCGGCGCTTCTCGTCGATCGGGCCGACTTCTGCCGGGGCGCTACGAGCGCATCTTCCCGCATGGCCCATGGCGGCCTTCGTTATCTGGAAAACCGTGAATTCAAGCTGGTGGCCGAGTCCGCCCGCGAACGGAACCTTCTTCTGAAATACGCGCCACACTTCACGCTCCCGCTGGAAGTGGTCGTGCCGCTGTCCCACTATCTGCGGGGCATGCCGGGTTCGATCCTGCGGTTTCTCGGCCTAAGCAACCGGAGTGGACCGCTTAGCGCGGCAGGCCTCAAAGGGGCGCTTTATCTCTACGAATTCCTTGGCCGCGTGGACAAGGTGTTGCCGCCACATCGCACGGCGCTCCACCGCGACGCCTTTCCGAAGAGCCTTGCTGCCCGCTACCGGGCTGTTATCAGCTATTTCGACGCCCGCATTCGCAACCCCGAAGCCATGGTCATGGAAATGATCGAGGATGCGATGCAGGTGAGTGAAAACGTGGCTTGCCTGAACCACGTTCGCTGGACCCATGGCGTCGACGGTTTTACCATTTCCGACAGCGTGTCCGGCCAGACGGTGCAGGTGCGGCCCAAGCTGGTGGTCAATGCTGCCGGTGCGTGGGTCGACCAGGTGAACCAGGCGCTTGGGCTGAAGACCGCCTATATCCGGCCGGTCAAGGGCGCGCATGTGCTGGTGCGGCACGAAGAGCTGCACAGACGCATGAACAATCGTGCCTTCTATTTCGATGATGGCACCGGCCGGATGGTGATCTGCTATCCGCTCGACCGCACCATTCTGCTGGGGACGACGGAAATCCAGGTCGCCACTCCAGACGATGATACGATCGCCGCCTCCGAAACCCTCTATCTCACGGGCGCTCTTTCCGGGCTCTTCGATGACATCGAAATCACCGAGAAGAATATCGTCGCGGTGACCACCGGCATTCGCCCACTGCAGGCGGGCGGTGATGCAAGCGTCAACCGCGCCAATCGCGACCACCTGATTGCGGAGGACCGGCTCGGTTCCGGCCAGCCGCTTCTTTCGCTCATCGGTGGAAAGTGGACGACCTTCCGGGCCTTTGGCGAGCAGACCTGCGATCGCATCCTGCAGCGGCTTTCCATCGTGCGCAGGGCCGATACCCGCCGCAGGCCCTATCCAGGCGCTGTCGGTATCGCGCCCGGTCAGACGGGCCGGCAGGAGTTTACGCGGCGGTTGGCCGGCACATTCCACCTTGCTTCGGAACGAGCCGAGATCCTCGTCGCCCGTTATGGGGCGGTGGCCGAGCGCGTCGCGGCTTTCTGTGATGCGGGCACCGATGCGCCGATGACAAGCCTCGGCGACTTCACCCAACGCGAAGTGCGCTGGTTGATCGAGCAACGGGCGGCGCTCTTCCTCGATGACCTGCTTCTGCGACGCACGCAGATCGTGCTGGACGGTCGCTGCACCGAGGCGGTCGTGCGTGATTTCGGCGCCTTGCTTGCGACGGTGAGGGGTCTTGATGCTGCCTGGGCGGACCAGGAAATCGTCCGCTGTCTCGCCATGCCGACCATCTTGCCGCGGCAAACGGTCGGGACGGAAATGCAGGGTGTGCGCCATGGGTGATCTGTTTCTGGCCATCGATGCGGGTGGAACGGCCGTCAAGGCGGCGGTTTTCGATGCGAACGGACAACTCGTCGCCTCCCGGGCTGTCGATGTCGTGACCATTCACCGCGATAACGGCTGGGTTGAGCGCGACCCGGAAGCCTTCTGGCGCAACACGGCCGTTGCCATCCGCGAACTGACGGCCACGGTCATCGATCCGGCCCGCGTTGCGGCGATTGCCTGCACCGGCTTCGGCAACGGCATCTTTCTCGTGGATGAACAGGGGAACGGCACGCGCGACGGCATCGTGTCCGTCGATCACCGCGCACAGTCCATTGTCGATGAGTTTCATCGCGATGGCACGGCTGCGGATATGGAGGCCTTTTCCGGCCACCGGATCTGGGGCGGCCAGACGATCATGCAACTCATCTGGCTCGCCCGCAATGAACCGCGCGTGGTCGAAAAGACACGCTGGGCGTTGGCCTGCAAGGATTACATTCGCATGCGGTTGACCGGCGTTGCGGCCTCCGATCCCACGGATGCGAGCGGCGGCGGTCTGCTCGATCTGACCAGTGGCGCTTACGATCCGGCCTATTTCGAGCGTCTTGGTATCGGCATTTTCAACGAACGCATGCCGCCGCTCGTTGAAAACACCGGTATCGCCGGACAGATTTCGCCAACCGCTGCCACTGAGACGGGGCTTCTCGCCGGAACGCCGGTCGTGTCGGCGATGATGGATGTCAGCGCCTGTGTCATGGGGTCCGGGGTTATCGGCAGCAATGCGCTGACCATGATCGCCGGCACCTGGTCGATCAATGCCATTGAGACCGACCGCACGGTGCGTGAGAACCCGCCGATCCTCAACATGCTGCACCGCGACCGCGCCTGCCGTCTTCTGGCGGACGGCAGTCCGACATCGGCGGCCAATCTGAGCTGGTATCTCGCGCAGGCCGCGGGCGGTGCGATCGATGTCGCCTTGGCCAACGCGCTTGTCGCCGCAAGCCCCGTCACCGGTCGTCGCTGCCACTTCATGCCCTTCGTCAACGGTCCCGCGCCCCGACGCGGCGCCTTTGTCGGGCTCGTCAATTCGGATGACCGTGGCTCGATGCTGCGCGCGCTCTATGAAGGTGTCGCTTTCCAGCATCGCCGTCATGGCGAAACGGTCGTGAACTACGTTGCGCCCCACAGGCCTTCGATCATTCGCCTTGCGGGCGGCGCGTCGAAGAGCCGCGTCTGGTCGCAGATCTTCGCCGATATCTGCGGCATGCCGGTGGAAGTGTCAGAGGGCGACGAGCTTGGCGCACTGGGCGCGGCCATGTGCGCGGCCGTGGCAACGGGGCACTACGCCGATCTTGCGGCGGCAGCGCGCGGCATGTGCCGCGTCACCCGCACGGCCATGCCCGACGAGGCGGTGCGTCCGTTCTATGAGGACCGTTACCGGGAATTTCTGACGCTCGATCAGAAACTGGCCGATCTCTTCTAGGGGCGGCCACTGAACCACTATTCTTTGGAGGAGGAATGAACATGAAACTGAAGACAGCCTTTTTATGCTCCGCGTGCATGTTGGCGGCACCCGCAACGGTTTTGGCAAACGGTGATGCCTGCATCGGCAAGGTGCCGACGCTGAACGTGATCGGCCAGGGCATGCCCTCGGTCACCGAACTCGACAAGTATGTGGGCGAGTTCAACAAGAAGTGGCAGACCACGGTGAAGATCAATCTTCTCGGTGAAAACGAACGCCGCGCCAAGGCAAGGCTCGATGCATCCACCGGCGCCGGCGCCTATCAGGTGCTCTATGTCGATGAGGCGAACACTCCGGAATATGCGACAGCCGGCTGGCTTTATCCGCTGGCTGACGTGCTTCCGGCCGAATACGATATTGCCGATTTTCGCGTCGACCTCGCCAATGTCGCGACCTATGAGGGCAAGCAGTATTTTGCGCCCTTTGTCGGCGGCGGCGATATTCTGATCTATCGCAAGGATGTGCTTGAAAAGGCGGGTCTTTCTGTTCCCAAGACGCTGGATGACATGGTTGCCGGCATCAAGAAGGTCAATGATCCCGCCAACAAGCTTTATGGCTGGGCAGCGCGCGGCCAGCGCGGCTCCGGCATGAATGTCTGGCGCTGGACGCCGTTTTTCCGCGGTCTCGGCGGGGAATGGATGGATGGCAAGACGCCAGCCTTCAATTCCGACAAGGGTGTTGCGGCAACCAAGCTCTACATTGATCTGATGAAGTATGCCCCGCCCGGCGTCGGCACCTTCAACTGGTCGGATTCGGTTGAAGCCTTCCGGGGCGGTCAGGTTGCCTATCTGATCGAATCCGACGTGTTCGGTCCCTGGATGGAAGATCCCGAAAAGTCGACCGTCAAGGGTAAGGTGGGCTATGCGCCGCCGCCCGAACCGCTGGGCTCTGCCGGTTGGGCCCATGGCTTCGCGGTTTCCAAGGTTGGTGCCAAGGATGAGTGCACGAGGAAAGTCGCGGGCGATTTCGTAGGCTGGGCAACGTCCAAGGAGATGGAGGCCCGCCGCCTTGCGGATGGTATCGCGTCCGATGTCGGTCGCCAGTCGACGCTGAAGAGCGACGCTTTCCGCAAGGCCGTCCCGGCTGAATATATCGACGCGCTGCTGGCAACGGGTTCGCGCACGAAGCTGCTCATCATGGCAAGCCCCGTGTGGCCGGAAATCGGCGACAATCTCGGTCTTGCGCTTGAAGAACTCTTCACCGGCACGAAGACCGACGTCCAGGCGACGCTCGATGAAGCAGCCTTCGCCGCCGAGGATACGCTTCGGCACGCAAAGTAACAGCGGAGATCGCGACCGGGCGTATGTTCGCCCGGTCAGGTCCGCGCCTTTCAAAGAGCAACGGAATGCAAAAACAGAGATTCGTCTTCTGGACGCTTGCGCCCGCCTTTTCCATCCTTGCGATCCTCGCCCTGGTTTCGGTTGCCGGCGCGCTGTATTTCTCGGTGATGGACCGGTCGTTGCGCTATCCCGACTATGATTTCGTCGGGCTTTACAACTACCAGCGTCTTCTCGGCGACCGCCGCTTTCTCAATGCGCTCAAGATCTCCGCGATCTGGGAGGTTGTGACCGTGGCCGGATCATTGCTGGTGGCGGTATTCCTTTCGGTCTACATTTTCGAGACCACGCGTTCGGCCCGCACCCGCAACCTCATCTGCCTTGCCTTCCTTGCGCCGGTGTTGCTGCCGCGCGTTGCCGCCGCCTTCATCTGGCGTTTTCTGTATTCGCCCTCGCTTGGTCTCATCA
Organism: Allorhizobium borbori; assembly: GCF_014196535.1. Taxonomy (GTDB): domain Bacteria; phylum Pseudomonadota; class Alphaproteobacteria; order Rhizobiales; family Rhizobiaceae; genus Ectorhizobium; species Ectorhizobium borbori. Next base: position 20,142 of record NZ_JACIDU010000016.1, on the reverse strand, counting down.
ACTACCTGACCGGATTGCTCGGGTTTGGCCCGATCGAATTTCTCGCCGACCCGCAACTGGCGCTGTTTTCGGTCGCCGTCGTCGATATCTGGCAATGGGGCCTGTTCTTCACCGTCATCATGCTGAAGCTGCTGGAAACCCTGCCCCGGGACCCGATCGAGGCGGCGCAACTCGATAATGCAAAGACCTGGGAAATCCACGCCTACGTGACCATGCCCATGTTGAAGGCGCCCGTCATCAGTCTTGCGCTCGTCAAGGCGGTGGAATCGCTTCGATCCTTCGATCTGATTTTCGTCATGACCGGCGGCGGACCGGGAACATCCACCGAGACGCTCGATCTCTACGCCTATCAGGCCGGCATCAATCTCGGCGGACGTGTTTCATACGCATCGGCCATGTCCATCCTCCTTCTTCTCATAACCACGGTCGTCTTCACGCTCGTCTGGCGAGGTATCCGCAAATGGTCAGCCTGATCCGCCGCACCGTCTCCCGAGGGTTTCTCGCCCTCATGATCCTGATCGCGCTTTTGCCGATCCTCTGGACCATTCTCGGCTCGTTCAAGAAGCTGAAGGACATCGTAACGCCCGTGCCGACGCTGATCTTCACGCCGACGCTGGAGAATTTCACGACGATCCTGCAGAACCCGTCCATTCGCGATGGCCTTGGAAATTCTGTCGTGATCGTCGGCGTCTCGGTTCTTCTCGGCGCTCTTTTCGGCATCCCCGCTGCCTACAGCCTTGCCCGGCATGTGGAGCGCAAGAAGGATGATCTGCAGTTCTTCGTCCTTTCCCTGCGCTTCATGCCGCCGGTAGCAATCGCCATCCCGTTCATCATCATCTACCTCGATAGCGGTATCTACGACACGCTGGCCGGGTTGATCCTCGTCTACCTCATTTCCACGATCTCGACGGTCATCTGGCTGTCCGTGCCGGCCTTCGAGCGGGTGCCCAGGGAAATCGAAGAGGCGGCGGCGATGGAAGGCTGCTCGCAGGCCGAAATCTTCATCAAGTTTGCGCTGCCGATCGCCGCCCCTTCGCTCTTCGGCTCCCTCGTCTTCACCTTCGTGCTGGTCTGGAACGAACTGTTGCTGGCGCTCACGCTCGCGGCCGAAAACGCTACGCTTCCCGTTGTGGCGGCGTCCATTACCTCGCTCGGCAAGGAAGTTCCCTGGGGCGTTATCAATGCCTCGACCGTCATCCTCGTACTGCCGCCGCTGGTTTTCATCGGGTTGTTGATGGGCTTCATCAACCGGATGGTCGCCACGGGTCGCAAATAGGAAAAATCGACATGGCCAACATCAAATGCACCCGAATCCGAAAGTCCTACGGCGGTCACACCGTCATTTCGGACCTCAATCTCGACATCTCCGATCATGAGTTCGTCGTGTTCCTCGGCCCTTCCGGCTGCGGAAAATCCACGATGCTGCGCATGATTGCCGGGCTTGAGGAAATTTCGGACGGCACCGTCAGCATCGGCGGTCGTGACGTAACGCATCTTCCACCGGGCGAGCGTGGCGTTGCGATGGTCTTCCAGTCCTATGCGCTCTATCCGCATATGTCCGTCTACGACAACATCGCTTTCGGCCTGCGTCGCCAGAAGGTGCCGGCAGAGGAAATCCGCCGGCGCGTGGATCAGGTTTCGAACCTGCTCGGTCTCGGCCAGCTTCTCGAGCGCAAGCCGAAGAACCTGTCCGGTGGTCAGCAGCAGCGTGTCGCCATGGCCCGCGCCATGATCAAGACGCCGAAGCTCTTCCTGTTCGACGAGCCGCTTTCCAACCTCGACGCCAAGCTGCGCGAGAAGCTGCGCACGGAAATCCGGCGCATGCATCTCGAATTGAAGACGACAACCATCTTCGTCACGCATGACCAGCTTGAAGCGATGACGATCGCCGACCGCATCGTGCTGATGCGGGCCGGAGCGATCGAGCAACAGGGTACGCCATCGGAGATTTTTGACCGGCCCGCGACGCGCTTTGTCGCAGACTTTATCGGCTCACCGGCGATGAATTTCCGGGAGTGCAGCGTCCATGTCGAAGGCGACCGCGCCGAACTGGTCTCGGGTTCGATACGGCTCAAGGTACCGGCGAAGGACTATCGGGACCTGGTCTCCGGCGCCCGGGTAGAAGTGGGATTGCGGCCGTCCAAGATGGACATCGCCGCAGAGGGGGATGTGAACATCATCAGCGGCACCGTCGTGCTCATCGAAAACATGGGCAGCGAAGGGCAGGTGATTGTCGATGTCGACGGGCGAGAGATGTCCTTTGTCACGAAGGCGTTTCGAACGATCGAGGCGGGACAGCGGATCAACTTCTCCATCGATCCCGACAACATTCACATTTTCTCCAGGGACGATGGGCGCTCGCTGTTGCACGCCGCCGCCTGATCCGATCCGACGAAGCAATGGACAGAACCATGATGAAAACCCGTTACGAAGAAAAGATGGAGCGCATCCGCGCAGGCCGCTATGCGAAGGGCGACTTCATCATCGCCGACGCCAAGGACGCCGATCTGTCCGGTGGCATCCTGACGACCGGGCGGCGGAGAGACGCGGAAGGCCGCGTGGTCGGGAACCGCACCCGCGCGGAATTTCTCGCCGAGATCGAGGCTCTGGTGAAGCATGATATGGTCGACATCATGCTGGCCTCGACATCCAGCATCGAAAGCCTGCAGTCACGCAAGGTCTTTGCCGGCTCACGCGTCATGCCCGCATTTCGCGCCAATGACACGACGGATGTGTGGGGCGTGGTGCGCGGCGGCAATTATCGAACAGCACCGTCTCTGCCCTACAGCGGCACGGACCTGACGCGGGCGCAGGCTGATCTTTGCCTCTATTCCATGACGTTCAACAATGATGCCGCGGCCGACATGGCAACGCTCGAAGCCTATCGCGATTTCCGCCCGAGGCTGCGCGCCGCCGGCAAGCGGCACTTCCTCGAAGTGTTCAACCCGAACATGCCGACCGGCTTCGATGCCGGAGAGACCGGCATGTATGTCAACGATTGCATCGTTCGCACGCTGGCCAGCCTGACGGATGACGAGCGCCCGGAATTCCTCAAGGTTGCCTATAACGGACCGGCGGCGCTGGAAGAGCTTGTGGCGCATGACAGCTCGGTCGTGGTCGGCGTTCTCGGCGGCGGCACCGGCACGCATCGCGACACGTTTGAACTCGTCTGGCAGGCGGAAAAGTTCGGTGCCCGGCTTGCCCTGTTCGGCCGCAAGATCAACCTGGCCGAACATCAGCCCAGCTTCATCACCTGGATGCGCGCCGTGGCGGATGGCAATGCCACGCCGGCGGAGGCCGTTCGCGGTTATCACGGGCACATCGTCAAACTTGGCCTTGCGGCAGACCGTCAGGTTGACGATGATCTTTTGATCACCGAAGAGGTGCTGCTGGCTGCCGCCGAGCGCTAACAAGGTTACCGGGAAGCATCAATGTACCGTTCGCAACATCCGTCCAACAAGGTCATCGCCGAGGTGGCGTGGATGTATTACGTCAAGAACCTCAATCAGGGAGAGATTGCGGACGCGCTCTCCCTGTCGAGGCCGACCGTCATCAGTTACCTGAAGCTTGCCAAGGAACGGAACATCGTCTGCATTCAGGTGGCGCCCGAGCATTATCGCCTGAATGCCATGGCGGATGCGCTGACCGAGGCATACGGACTGAAAAGCGTTCATATCGTGCCCGATGAGGGCATGCAGGGCGAAATGCTGACGCGGGCGGTGTGCGAAGTGGCGGCACACCATTTGCCGAATGTTCTGGAAAAGGGCGATGTGCTCGGCGTTTCCTGGGGACAGACCGTCTCCTTCGTTTCCGAGTACGTCCCGCACTGGCCGATCGAAAGCCTGACCGTCCGGCAGTTGCTCGGCTCGATCGCCAATCCGCTGCTCAGCACCTCCGAAAGCTGTACGACGGAAATCGCCAGAAGACTGGAGGCCTATTGCATCAACTTCAATGCCCCGGCCGTCTGTTCAAGCGCGGCATTGGCCTCGGCGCTGAAAATGGAACCTATCATCCGCGAACAGCTTGAAAACCTGCGCAAATGCAACAAGTCGGTTTTCTCGCTCAGCCCCTGCACACCGGATACGCATGTCGTGCAGTTCAAGATCGCCACCGTTGCGGAGATAGATGAATACCGGAGCAAAGGCGCCGTGGGCATCATTGCGGGCCGCTTCATCGACGAGTTCGGGCAGGCGGTACTCGGCGATCTCGATGAACGGATCATCGGCGCCGATCATGACCTCCTGCGCGAGATGGAGGGTCTTCTCGTCGTTAGCGGCACGTTCAAGATCGCGGCAACGCGAGCCGCTCTCAGGGGCGGCTTCGTCGATCATCTCGTGACGGATTCGAAAATGGCGGAACTTCTAGTCGCGTCGGAGTAGCGGAGATTTCGAGCCATCGTCACATCGATCTTGAAATTGCCTGTTCGACCACGGCCAGAAGCGAAGCGCACAAGCCCGTACGCTTCAAACTGGAATAGATGCTTCACCTGTACCAATTCGCAAGTTCCTGTAGAGCCTTGTGTCCGGACATCGCGCGGAAAAGATCAGGCACCGTGGCGTTTCCTTCCCGGAACAGGTTGATGCAGATTTCCGCAGCAATCATCAGATCAGGATCTTTCTTTGTCAGCGAAGTTCCCGAACGCCACATTTCAAGGGCTTCATCCAGAACGGCAAACTGATGGGGACCAAATCGGGTTTCAAAAAACGTCTTCATGCTTTTCAATTCGTTCGTCGGTGAGCCAATGCGCTGACGGCGGACGGCGGTCCGCCCAACGGCCGCGTAACGTCGTCGGCCTCATGAACTCTCTTGCTGTGGGTTTCGTTCCCTCGCCGGTATGGCTTTGGCACGGTCTTGATTCTCGGCGCGGTGATGGTGAAAATGTCCCTGGAAACGGAGCGGCGGAACGTTCGTGCCTTGGGCCTCAATGGTCGTCGCCATGCGGATAGACGCCCCGCAGCACTTCGTCAAAATGGCGGCTGACCGAACGGGTGCACTCGCAGGCAGTGGCCTCCAACCGCTGCGGGTCAGATACGGAAATACGGCTCCTTCGTGCTTCGATCACGCCTTTCGCCTTGAGGTTGGCGATCACCCGGCTCAAATAGCTTCGGCCTACACCCAGCATCGCCGCCATCTGTTCCTGCGTCAGCGAAATTTCCGTGTCGCCTGTCCGCTCGACGGCCGCCAGAAGCCATTTTGCCGTTCTCTGTTCAATCGAATGGGTCGCGTTGCAGGCAACGGACTGAAAAATTTGCGAGAGCAGGCAGTCCGCATATCTCGCGAACAAGGCACGCACGGAAGGCGAGCCGGATTTTATCTCCTCCAGTTCCCGCAAGCCGATGCGAAAGAAGCGACCGCCGCACTGCACCTCAGCACGGGTGTAGGCGGGCAGCCGGCCCTGGCTGACAAAGCCGCCGATGGCACCCTCCCGACCGACCATGGCTGTTTCGATCGCACGTCCGTCCTTCAGTACGACGAGATAGGAAATCAGGCTTGCGCCGCGGGGGAAATAGGCGAACTGCACCTCGTCCCCCGGTCGATGCAAAACCGTTCCCGGCTCGGCCTGCCACTCGCGCAAAAGCGGGGAAAGCCTGGCCCAGTCTTCAATCTTCAAGGCTCTGAGAAGATTGTTCTCAATGGTATCTTCCTGAAGTCTTTCAAAAGCTGTCATCGTCACATTCCTGTTTGCCGATGCCAGAACGCTCGATCTGGTGAAATGTTCACTAGTGGACAGACAAAAAGCGCTGAACGTCTAAAAGAGCACATTGAATGGCAATTGACGGGCTCATAATATCGTCCTCCGCAGCCTGCCAGAGAACGTCTTTTTGAAGGAGGGGCGCGTGATGGACTCTTCCTCCCGTGATTGCAGAACACTCCGAGCACTCAGGAAAGTGCGTTCTCGCGGAGCAGCGCAAACAACCCCGAAACCAACCGACTGTGAGCAATCCCCGATGAATTTGACACGTTGCGATCAGGAACCGATCCATTTGCTTGGGCGTGTTCAAGGGTTCGGATTTCTGATTGCGGTGACGGCGGATTGGGTGGTCACTGCCGTCTCCGAAAATGTCGGTGCTTTCATTCCATCGTCCGCCAGCGAACTCCTGGGCACCAAGGCAGACAGCTTTCTGTCCCCTGCAACGATCCATGAGTTTCGCAATGTGCTGCAGCATGTGAAGCCGGGCGCTTATCCGGAAACGGTCCAAGGCGTCGTCGTGGCAGATGTGCCCTTCGATGTCAGCATCGGGATTTCAGGCGACGTCATAATGATGGAGTTCGAACCCCATGTCGGCGTTGAACGCGTGTCTCGTTATGTCTCCGATGTGCAGTTTGCCATCAAGCAAATGACCGCGCTTCCTGATCTTGAGGAAATCCTCGCGCATGCTGTGCGCTTTTGCAGCGCCTTCACATCGTTTGACCGCGTTATGGCCTACCGGTTTTTACCGGATGGCTCAGGCGAGGTCGTGACGGAACAGGCGGTTTCGGAAATGGAGCCATTCCTCGGCCTTCGCTACCCCGCGACGGATATTCCGAAACAGGCCCGGGCGCTTTATGTTCGCAACCCGATCCGCATCATATCGGACAGTCACGACATCGGTGCGCTCATCCTTTCAGAGGAGGCCACCGGGAACCCGTCGCTGGATCTTTCGGCAAGCGTGCTGCGGGCGGTCTCGCCAACCCATCTGGAATATCTGCGCAACATGGGGGTCGCAGCCTCGGCCTCGGTTTCAATCATTGTCGATGGCAAGTTATGGGGGCTGCTCGCCTGCCATCATCGACAGCCCCTGACACTTGCCATAAGTCATCGAAACGCTCTGCTCCTGTTCGGGCAGATGCTGTCACTGGTGCTGGAAAGCAGGCTCGCCCAAACCGCTTCGGTTTATGAACAGCTCTCAAAAACGCTGCTGGACGCGATCGAGAAAGCCGCGGCCCTATCTCCGAATATCGTCAATGTCCTTTTGGACAATGCCGAGCTGGCTTGCCGCATTCTTGAAGCAGACGGCATGGCGATCATTGTCAATGATGGCGTGACTGCGATCCACCGCACGCCGACGGTGAGCGAGATAAGAGACATAGGGGAGAAGCTGAACAGTACGGAACCGGGCAGGATCTTCAGCACCAGCGATCTCGCCCGATGGCTTGCAGAGACGCAGGGCATAACAGAGCGTGCTGCCGGCCTTCTGGCCATTCCGATATCAAGCGCGCCGCGCGACCACTTGCTGTTTTTCCGAAGCGAGATCGCGAAACAGGTTCACTGGGCCGGCAACCCGGAAAAACCGGTGGAAATGACCGGCGCTGATCAGCGTCTCAGCCCACGGCGGAGCTTCGAACTCTGGAAGCAAACCGTTCGGGGCCAAAGCAAGGATTGGGACGCGACGAAAATCCAGGCGGCTGAACGATTGCGCGTCGTCATTCTGGATGCCGTTCTCCGAACGGTGGATGAAACCGCCAGGCATCGCAGGCTGACCGTGGAGCGGCAGGAGATTCTGATTGCCGAACTCAACCACCGCGTTCGCAATGTGCTGACGCTGGTGCGCAGTCTCATTTCACAGACCAACAGGGAGGCCATGTCGACGGAGGATTATGCCTCCGTTCTCGAAGGCCGTATCCAGGCGCTTGCGCGCGCGCATGATCAGATCACCCGGAACAACTGGTCCCCGGCACCATTTACATCGCTGGTCGCGACCGAACTGAAGGAGCATCTCAATGGAAAGGGTCCTCGCCTTTTCATCCACGGCGATGACGCGCTCCTTACGCCATCGGCCTTCTCCACCATGGCGTTGGTCATGCATGAACTGGTTGCGAACTCTGCGAAACACGGTGCCCTGAAGACCGAACTCGGGACCGTCTCGATCACGCTTGCGCGCCAGCCGGACGCCTCCCTTTCGGTTTTGTGGCAAGAGGCTGGCGGTCCGCCGGTCGCCCAACCGCAAAGAAGAGGGTTCGGAACGACCATCATCGAGCGCTCTGTTCCCTACGAATTGCACGGCACGGCACAACTGGAGTTCGACGTGGACGGTCTCCGCGCGCAGTTCCAGCTCCCGGCAGGCCATGTTCGCGATCTGCCCGCGCTTTCTGCAAAGCGTAAAGCCGCCATCAAACCGCTCGCAACCGGTGCCGGGACACATATCGAAGCGCCGGCCCATGTTCTTCTCGTGGAAGACAACATGATTATCGCGATCGATGCGGAAGACATGCTGCAGCAGCTCGGTGCGACGAGTGTGACCATTGCCTCAACGGTCAGGGAGGCGTTGGCCATGGTTGCGTCGAGGCCGTTCGACATGGCGCTTCTCGACATAAATCTGGGAACGGAAACCAGTATTCCGGTTGCCATGGCGCTCCGGGAGAAGGGCATTCCCTTCGCGTTCACGTCCGGCTACCGCGACGACAACGCCTTGCCGGCGGCGCTCCGGTCAAGCATGGTGCTAGGCAAGCCTTACGACAAGGACTGTCTGCAAACCCTGATTGGCCTTCTGAGAGGCACAGGAGGCTGAACGGATTTGGAGTGCGCCGGGCCATAGGCGTTAGACTTGGGGTGCGTTCGGAAATTTCGGTTTTCAGTCCACTGTGCCGGAACAATTTTGCGTGCGACGCATTTCCGACTGTATGAGAAAAACAGCCCAGACCAAAAGAATAGTTACGCGGAAGATGGTGTACTTCATCATCACCCTTTTCGTCGTCGGTGCGATTATCGCGGGTCTATACCTTGCGTTGCTGCCGCCGGGAGAAGTGCAGCCTCTTTCCTGAGCGCATCCGTAACAGTTTCGCAATTCTATCGTTTCGAATACGATCCCGGTGAGGCACATTATGGTGGCGCGTACACTGTTGCAGTTTTTCCATTGGTACTATCCCGATGGCGGCCACTTGTGGCGCGAATTGGCGGAAAAATCATCGGATCTGGCGCGGATGGGCATCACCGACGTGTGGCTGCCACCAGCCTACAAGGGCGCGGCGGGAGGTTTCTCCGTCGGTTACGATACCTATGATCTGTTCGATCTCGGCGAGTTTGACCAGAAAGGGAGCGTCGCCACGAAATATGGTGATCGCAGCGCCCTCGAGCACGCCACCCGCGCATTGAAGGACAATGGTCTGCGCGTCATCCACGATGTGGTGTTCAATCATAAAATGGGAGCCGACGAGAAGGAGCGCGTGCATTTGCGGCGCGTTAATCCCGATAACCGCACGGAAATCGATGACGACACCTTTGAAGCGCTCGCCTACACCCGCTTCACCTTTCCCGGACGCAAGGGCCGGCACTCGGAATTTGTCTGGGACATGAAGTGCTTCAGCGGCGTCGATCATGTGGAAGATCCCGATGAAGACGGCATTTTCCGGTTGGTCAACGAATATGGTGATGGTGAGTGGAACACCGAGGTCGACCAGGAAAACGGCAATTTCGATTATCTGATGGGCGCCGATGTCGAGTTTCGCAATCGCGCCGTTTACGAGGAACTGAAGTTCTGGGGACGGTGGCTGGCGGAGCAGGTTCCGGTCGATGGTTTTCGTCTTGATGCCGCAAAGCACATTCCGGCGTGGTTTTTCCGCGACTGGGTCGGGCACATGCGCGAAACCGTGGACAGGGAACTGTTTGTCGTCGCGGAATACTGGCATCCGGATATGGACGCGCTGAAGACCTATCTTGAGTTGGTCGACCAGCAACTCATGCTGTTCGATGTCGCCTTGCACCACTCGTTTCACAGGGCGGCGCGGGAAGGCGAGGGGTTCGACCTGCGGACCCTGTTTGACGGTTCACTCGTCTCCAGCGAACCCGATCATGCCGTTACCCTGGTCGACAATCACGATACGCAACCTTTGCAGGCTCTGGAGGCGCCCGTCGAGCCATGGTTCAAGGCACTCGCCTATGCGCTGATCCTGCTGCGCGAGCAGGGCGTGCCTTGTGTCTTCTACCCGGATCTGTTCGGCGCGAGCTACACGGATACCGGTGGCGATGGAGACGATCACAGGATCGAGATGCCGGCCATTGCGTGCCTTCCCAAACTCATCGAGGCGCGTCAGCGCTTTGCCAACGGCGGCCAGACCGACATATTTGATGACGCCGGCTGCATCGCCTTTGTCCGCCACGGCACGGAAGACGCGCCGGGTTGTGTGGTCGTGATGACCAACGGTCCAGACACCGGTAAAAGTATCGAACTCGGTCCGGATCACGCATCCACAGCATTCGTCGATTTCCTGGGACATCGATCCGACGAGGTCGTGACCGACGACAAGGGCGCGGCGATGTTTCCGGTTGCGGGTGGCAGCGTCAGCGTATGGGTCCGCAAGGACGCCGTTTGACACAGTGCATCCCTTGACGGTTTGAGCGGAACGGCCGGGCGCGTGGCGGAAGGAGAAGCTGGTTATGCGTCACACCACACCATCTGACATCACGGAAGAAGACGCGGATGAAGATCTTCTTCGCGCGGCGGAGCAGACCGACGTCAAGCCTGGTTTTCCCGAACTGTTCTTCGATCTCGTTTTCGTCTTTGCCCTTATCCAGCTTTCACACGGTCTCACGACCCATCCCGATGCCACAGGATTTGCACGGGCCGGCGTCCTGTTTCTGGCCCTCTGGTGGGTCTGGGTACAGACCACCCTGACGATCAATCTGCTCGACGTGCGCAGGAAACAGGTCCATTTCCTCCTCTTCGGCCTGATGTTCGGCGGACTGGTCATGTCGATCGCCATTCCCGAAGCATTCGAAGGCGATGGCCTGCTTTTTGCCGTCGCCTATGTCGCCATGCAGGCGGCGCGAACGCTCTTTTCGCTCTTTGCCCTTCGCAATGCCGAACACCCCGCCCGCATGACCTTTATCCGCAGCGCCGTCTGGCTCGCGGTTTCGGGCGTGCTCTGGATCGTTGGCGCAATGACAGAACCCGAGATGCGATTGTGGTTCTGGCTGGTCGCGATCCTCATCGAATACATGGGACCCGTTCTGAATTATTATCTGCCCGGTCTCATGACCGCGGAGGCGGGCGCCAGCCTTGATGTCTCCGGCGGGCATTTTGCCGAACGGGCTGCTCTCTTCGTCATTATCTGTCTTGGGGAAACGATCCTTGCCACGGGGCGGACGGCGGCCGAAAAGATGGATTCAGTTCTAACCCTGCCGCTTCTCTGCGTTGCCTTTACGACTACGGTTCTGATGTGGTGGGTCCACTTTCACGATGGGCAGAGGCAGACGGCGCGCAAGGCGGAAACCACGACCGATCCGCAAAAGACCGTCGAACATCTCTTCATCTATGGCCATTTCCCGATTGTCGCCGGGATTGTTCTCGCCGCCGTCGGTGAGGAGATGAGCCTCGAACATCCCGACGCCACGGCAAACCTGCCGGCAACCCTTGCCATCGCAGGCGGACCGGCGCTTTTCCTCGCGGGATCGGCCCTCACCAAATTCCTGGCAACGCGTGCCGTTCCGCTGTCGCATTGCGCCGGCATTGCTGCTCTGGCCATCCTGGCTCTCGGCCCTGACATGCCGTATCTGATGATCCAGGGCGCAACGGCATGCGTGCTGCTGACTGTTGCCTTCTGGGAATATCTGGCGCAACGCAGTACCCTGCCAGACAGGGTCTGAGGCGCTTTGACTTTGGGTGCGGGCTCAATGGCGAATTGGAACAGTTGATCTGGGCTGGAAGAGGGGCAAGATGTTGAAAACGGCCTTTGCGACCATCAAGTGTTCGACACCGGAAGCGCGTCGCTAAGGCGCAGCAAGACATCTTCACAGCGAGAGAATTGTCGTGACAGAGCGGTGAACATGCCTGCTTACGCGCTCCAGATGATCTGCGCGCGTCCCTGAACCTTGGCGGTGTAGAGGGCCTTGTCAGCCCGCGCCATCAGGTCATCAAGAGTGGCATGGCCTTTGTGATGGGTCGCGCCGATGCTGGCGGTCAGGAGTGTATGGGGTGAACCCTCATGCGCGATCCGTGTGTCGCTCAGCCGTTCGAGTGCCTCGCAGAAGAGCTTGTGGCCGGCATCTTTAGTCGTTTTATAGAGCAGGACGCAGAATTCCTCGCCGCCCGTGCGCGCCACGATATCCATGGGGCGACGGGCGATTTCAGCCAGCGAACGGCCGACGAGCCGGATCACGGCATCGCCTTCCATGTGACCGTAGCGGTCGTTGAACTTCTTGAAATGGTCGATATCCACCATCGCCACGACGACATCGTCGGCATTCCGCGCGGCCTGGCGCAGAACGGTGTCGGCATGGGCGGCGAGCCAGCGGCGGTTGGGAAGCCCGGTCAGAGGATCGGTTGTGGCTTCGAGCGCAGCCTTGCGCTGGAGCAGAAAGTTGAAGCGGGCAGACCGCTCGCGCAGGAAGCCGCCGATGGCGGCGACCGGAATGGCCATCAGCAGGATGGCGGCAAGTTGCAGTCGTTCGGGGCCGGGGCGCAGGTCGGAACCCGACAACAGGAAGGTGGTGCCGATGAAGGCCACGATCATTGCGCCGGCAACAGCCCGGTAGAAGGTGAAGCCGAGCGGCATGAAGGCCGCGACGACGACGACGATCAGGGAACTGTCGACGGCGATGACGCCCTTTAACCGGGCGATGTGGGCCGTTGTCGCGGCCACGGCGCCAATCGCCACATAGCCGAACCAGTAGAGCGCGTCATAGTGAAATCTTGGATTGCGAGCTTTCAGGATGCCGATCAGGAGAACGAGCCAGATGGTCCAGCGGCCGCCGAGCCATAGCCGGACCTGCCAGTCGATGTGGTTCCAGAGATTGGCATCGGACAGACGCTTGAAGTCGAGAAGGGCGAAACCCGTCCAGACGATCAGTCCGAACATCGCGCAGATGCGCGCGGCTCCGCGCTGCTCGTCGATCACGGCCTCGCGGTACTCGGCCTCGAGTTCAGGCTCGAAGGCAAGATATTGAAAGCCGGACGCAATCTGCCTGGAATAGCGGTCCTGCTCGAAGTTGCGCCATGTCACGGATGATGTGTCGCTCTCGGGGAGTAATCGAGAGCGCTTCTAATCGCTGAAGCTGCCCCGAGGCTGACCTCTGGTCCGGCCTGTTAACTCTCCAGCCAGCGGCGGCCGGAAGCGGTGAGGTGCTGGTGCATGGCCGCCTGCGCACCGAGAGGGTTTCCCGCTTCGAGGCAGGTGAGGATGGTTTCGTGCTCTGCGAGCGCCTGCATCCATGTCTCTGGTGTTTCAAACCGGCCGCGAATGCGATCGGACATCGGGCTGTGCCGCTCATCGAACAGGTTTGCGACCATTTCCGCCAGCACGGTGTTACCGGCCCGCTCGGCAATGGCGAGGTGAAACTGGCGGTCCTGCTCCATCGGTTTTCGCCCCACATCGATCTCGTGGCGCATGGCGTCGAGAATGCCGCGCAGTTCGTTGAGCGTCTCCTTCGTTATCGCGACGGAGGCTTGCACGATGACCGCGCTTTCGATGACGGCGCGGGCCTGCATCAGTTCCATCGGGCTTTCACCCAGCGACCGGTTGGTCTGGGTGGGCTTGACAGCTGTCAACACATAGATGCCGGAACCCATGCGAATCTCGATCGTGCCGTCGATTTCCAGCGCAATCAACGCCTCGCGCAGCGAGGGCCGGGAAACGCCTAACGTCTGGGCCAGTTCGCGTTCCGCCGGCAGGCGTGACCCCGGTGGATATGGGTTGTTCTGGATGAGCTGGCGTACCTGGTCGGCAATCTGTTGATAAAGGCGTCTGGGTTCGGTCATTTTTGGTCAGGCCAATTGTCTGTAGAACTGCGTTGAAAGCGACTAGACTCGCAAAAATGGATCAATGCAAGTTGATTTTAAAAAATTGGCTTGACCAAAAGTCGAATGCACGCCTAGTTATGCCGCAGGAAAGTCGAGGAGGCTTTCACGCGAAGGAGGTAATCGCGATGGGAGGAATGCCGCTTGCCGCTGGTGGGCGTGAGCCTGCGCGCCTGCTTTTGGCGCTGGAGGGGGTCACCAAAGAGTTCCCTGGCGTCAAGGCTCTGCAGGGTGTCAGCTTCGATCTTCGGGCCGGTGAGGTCCATGCGGTTTGCGGCGAGAACGGCGCCGGCAAATCCACGCTCATGAAAATCATCAGCGGTGTCTACCAGCGCGATGCCGGCGAAATCGTCTACAAGGGCGAGACGGTGCGCTTTACATCGACGCTTCAGTCGGAAGCGGCGGGTATTGCCATCATCCATCAGGAACTCAACCTGATCCCTCATCTCTCCGTCGCTGAAAACATTTATCTGGCGCGCGAACCGCGCCGCGGATTTCTGGTCGACCGCCGCAAGCTCTACGCCGATTCAAAGCGCTGTCTGGATCGGCTGGGCGTCGATATCGATCCGAACGCGCTGGTGCGCACGCTTTCGGTCGCCCAGTGCCAGATGGTGGAAATCGCCAAGGCGCTGTCGCTCGATGCCTCGGTGCTGATCATGGACGAGCCGACCTCTTCGCTCACCGAGCAGGAGGCGCAACTTCTTTTCCGCGTCATCCGAGACCTGAAAAGCCAGGGCACGGGCATCGTCTATATCTCGCATCGGCTGGACGAGATGGCCGAAATCGTCGACCGTGTGACAGTGCTGCGCGACGGGCGCTACATCTCCACCGACGATTTCAATGCAATCACCGTCGATGACATCGTTTCGCGCATGGTTGGCCGTTCGCTGGAAGAAAAATTCCCGGCCCCCACCCGCCAGCCGACGAAGGACGTCATCTTTTCCGTTTCCGGCCTCACCCGGCGCGGTGTGTTCTCCGACATCGGTTTCGAGATCCGTCGCGGTGAAATCCTCGGCTTTGCCGGGCTGATGGGGGCAGGGCGAACGGAGGTGGCCCGCGCCATTTTCGGGGCCGATCCCTTCGATGCCGGCACCATCACGCTCGATGGCAACCGGCTGATGATCACCGACCCGCGCTCGGCCATCGATGCGGGCATCGCCTATCTCTCGGAAGACCGCAAGGCGCAGGGGCTGGCGGTGAAAATGCCGGTCGACGCCAACCTGATGATGGCCAATATGGAAGCGATCGCCAACCCGTTCGGTGTCATCGACCGCGAACTGCATCGCCAGTCCAGCCAGCATTATGTCGATCTGCTCAGCATCAAGACGCCGACGCTTTCTCAGCCGGTGCGTCTGCTTTCGGGCGGCAACCAGCAGAAGATCATCATCGGCAAATGGTTGTTTCGCAAGCCGAAGATCATGTTCTTCGACGAGCCGACGCGTGGCATCGATGTCGGTGCGAAATTCGCGATCTACCAGATCATGGACGAACTGGCGGCGCGCGGCATCGGCGTCGTGCTCATCAGTTCCGAACTGCCGGAAATTCTCGGTCTTTCCGACCGCGTGGCCGTTTTCCACGAAGGCCGCATCACCGCAACGCTGACGACGCGCCAGACGTCTCAGGAAGAAATCATGCTTTACGCCTCCGGCCGCAGCCGGCACGGCGAGTGAGGACCGTTATCATGGCCGATACCACCACGGGCACACCGCAGGCGTCACAGCGCAAGGGGTTGAGCGACAGGCAGAAGGATATCATCCAGAAATTTGCAGCGCTCGGCAGTCTTGTCATCCTTGCCGCCGTCTTCGCCGTCACCTCCAGCGCCTTCCTGACCGTCAACAACGGCATGACCATTGCCCTGCAGGTCACCTCGATCGCGTTGCTCGGCATTGGCGCCACCTATGTCATCATCACCGGCGGCATCGATCTGTCGGTCGGCTCGGTGCTGGCGCTGGCGGGCGTGGTTGCGGCGCTGGCGGTCAAGGAACTGGGCATGCCCATCTGGATCGGCATGCTGCTCGGCATTCTCACCGGCTCGGCCTGTGGCGTCATCAACGGCATCGTCATTACCAGGCTCAAGCTGCCGCCCTTCATCGCCACGCTCGGCATGATGCTGATTGCGCGCGGCGTCGCCCTCCAGATCACCGGTGCGCGCGCCGTTTCCGGTCTTGGCGAAAGCTTCGGCGTGCTGGGCAACGGTTCGCTGTTTCGCATCGAAAGCATCGACGACCAGGGCTTCCCGGTCGTCAGCTTCCCCGGCATTCCCTATCCCGTGGTGCTGATGATCGTAATCGCCATCGGCGCGGCCTTCCTGCTGAACCGCACCGTGCTCGGTCGTCATATCTATGCCATCGGCTCGAACGCCGATGCAGCGAAGCTCTCCGGGGTCAATGTCACCCGCATCACCGCCTTCACCTACATCGTTTCGGGAACGCTGGCCGGCCTTACGGGCTGCGTGCTGATGTCGCGCCTCGTTACCGCCCAGCCAAACGAAGGCGTGGCCTATGAACTCGACGCGATTGCCTCCGCGGTGATCGGCGGCACGTCCTTGATCGGCGGTGTCGGCACGATTTCCGGCACGTTCATCGGCGCCTTCGTCATCGGCATCCTGCGCAACGGCTTGAACATGAACGGCGTATCCGCCTTCACCCAGCAGATCATAATCGGTCTCGTCATTCTCGTGACGGTCTGGATCGACCAGATCCGCAACCGGAAATAACGCCGAAGCAATTCCAGCAAAAGTGTGAAGCGGTTTTGCGCCTGGAATTGCGACAGAACAAGGGAAGGGGAGGAGCCTTCCCCCGTGTCGGGCCCCGGCAGGGTCCGTTCTTTGAGGAGGAAAACATGCGTAAACTCGTTCTGGCCCTCACGGCCTCCGTCTTCGCCCTCGCAGGCGCGGCAAGCGCCAATGCCGGCGAAATCGCCGTCATCGTCAAGACGGTCAATTCCACCTTCTGGCAGAATGTGCAGAAGGGGGCGGATGCCGCCATCGCCAAGCAGAAGGCCCATACCATGACCTTCCAGGGTCCGGCTGCGGAATCCGCCATCGCCGATCAGGTGAACATGGTGGAAAATGCCGTCAATCGTAAGGTCGACGCCATCCTGCTCGCCCCGTCCGATCCGGATGCGCTGGTGCCGGCGGTGAAGAAGGCGTGGGAAGCCCGCATTCCGGTCGTCATCATCGACTCCATGCTCTCGAAGGACGCCGAGAAGTACTACCAGTCCTTCCTCGCCACCGATAACAAGGCTGCCGGCGCGCTGGCCGCCAAGGCGATGATCGCCAAGGTCGGCACGGAAGGCAAGATCGCCGTCATGTCCTATGTGGCCGGTGCAGGCTCGGAAATCGGCCGCGTCGGCGGCTTCACCGACTATATCAAGGCCAACTCCAAGCTTGAGATCGTCGGCCCGTTCTATTCGCAGTCGCAGATGGCGACCGCGCTGAACCAGACGACCGACGTTCTCGCCGCCAATGCCGATCTCAAGGGCATCTTCGGCGCAAACGAGCCGACGGCCATCGGCATGGGCCGCGCCATCAAGCAGGCCGGCAAGGCTGGCAAGATCGTTGCCATCGGCTTCGACGGCAATCAGGACCTTCAGGAATTCGTGAAGGACGGCACGCTGGAAGCGACCGTCGTTCAGGGCTCCTACCAGATGGGCGAAAAGGGCGTCGAGGCCCTGCTGAAGCTGACGGCCAAGGAAAAGGTCGAGAAGTTCATCGATACCGGCGTTGTCGTCGTCACCAAGGACAACATCGACAAGCCGGAAGCCAAGAACGTTCTCTACTAAGTCGCTCCGATGCGCGGGAACTGCCCGTTCCCGCGCATCTTTCTCTTTCCCAATATTCCGGACGGACAGGACAATGCAGGTCAAGGACAGGCGCAGGCTGCGCAATCGCGACGTTTCCTTCACGCTGATGGGGCTCGGCTGCGCGCAGATGGGCAATCTCTATCGCTGGACGAGCTATCAGGAATCGCTGAGCGCCTTCGAGGCCGCCTGGGATGCGGGCATCCGCTACTTCGACACCGCACCGTTCTACGGCTACACGCGCTCCGAGCGCCGCCTCGGCACCATGCTGACCGAACATCAGCGCGATGATTACGTGCTGTCCACCAAGGTGGGCCGCGTCATGGTTCCCGATGAAAGCGTCGGTCCGGAGGAGGACGCCTATGCGCAGCCGCTGCCGTTCCGCCCGGTCTATGATTACAGCTATGACGCCATTCTGAAGTCCTTCGAGGCGAGCCGCCAGCGCATCGGCGTGTTCAGGCCCGACATCCTTTTCGTTCACGATATCGGCCGTGCCACCCATGGCGAAAAGCACGAGCATTACTGGACACAGCTCACGAAGGGCGGCGGCTTCAGGGCGCTCGGCGAATTGCGCGATGCCGGGCTGGTGAAGGCGGTTGGCCTCGGCGTCAATGAATGGCAGGCCGTATCGGAGGCGATGGATGAATTCGACATCGACGTGACCATGCTGGCCGGCCGCTACACGCTGCTGGAGCAGGAAAGCCTCGCCATGCTGGACAAGGCGAGCCGTCACGGCGTCGGCATCGTCGTGGCCGGAGCGTTCAATTCCGGTCTTCTCGCCGGTAACCGCAAGTTCAATTATGCAGAAGCCCCCGCCGATATTCTCGCCCGCGTCGAGACGCTCGAGACGGCGTGCAAGGCCGAAGGCGTTTCCATGCAGGCGGCGGCGCTCAATTTCCCGCTGCTGCACCCCGCGGTGGTCACGGTCGTTTCCGGGGCGCGCAACGGCGAGCAGATGCGGGCCAATATCGGCTGGTTCGAGGAGGATATTCCCGCCTCCTTCTGGAAGACCTTGAAAGACAAGGGCGTGATTTCCGCCGAAGCGCCGATCGGGGCCTGAGATGGTCATCGACGCTCACCAGCATTTCTGGCTGTTGAACGACCGGGCGGGCGGCTGGCCGCCACCGGAACTCACTGCCATCCATCGCGATTTCCTGCCGCAAGACCTCGTGCCGCATTTGGCCGGAGCCGGGGTTGAGGGCACGGTTCTCGTCCAGTCGCTGCCGAGCGTCGAGGATACGCGCTTCATGCTGGGGCTGGCCGAGAACAATCGCTTCATTCTCGGCGTCGTCGGCTGGGCCGACCTGAAAGCGGCTGATGCGCCCATTGTCATTGCCGAGCTGGCCCGGACCCCGAAGCTGAAGGGCCTGCGGCCCATGCTTCAGGACCTCGTCGAGGACAACTGGATCGATGATCCGGCGCTCGACCCGGCCATTGACGCCATGCGGGCGGCGGGGCTGGTCTTCGATGCGCTGGTTCTGCCGCGCCATCTGGCCTCGCTCGAAAAATTCGCCCGGCGCTATCCCGATCTGCCCATCGTCATCGATCACGGCGCCAAACCAGTGATCGCGCAAGGGCTTTACACTGAATGGCGCGCTGCCATGGCGCGGCTCGCCGACCTCGAAAATGTCTCCTGCAAGCTCTCCGGCCTTTTGACGGAACGGGGCGCACAGCAGCCGGAGGCGATCCGCCCCTATGCCGAGACGATCCTCGATCTGTTCGGGCCGGAGCGGGTGATCTGGGGCAGCGACTGGCCGGTGCTCGATCTCGCCGGCGATTATGCCGGCTGGCTTGCGCAGGCACGTGCCATCGTGCCGGAAGCGGCGCGGGGGGCGGTTTTTGGCGGCAATGCCCGCCGGTTCTACAAGCTTTGAAGGAGCACACATGCAGAGAATGGGCATGGTCATTGGCCTGCAGCCGGGCAAGGTTAAGGAATACAAGGAACTGCACCGGGCAGTGTGGCCGGAAATCCTGGCGTTGATCTCAAGCTGCAACATCAGGAACTACACCATCTTCCTCAAGGAGCCGGAGAACCTGCTCTTTGGGTACTGGGAATATCACGGCGCGGATTTCGAGGCCGACATGGCGAAGATGGCCGCCGACAAGCGGAACCAGGAATGGTGGTCCTTCTGCATTCCCTGCCAGAAGCCGTTCGAAACCCGCAAGGAAGGCGAATGGTGGGCCATGATGGAACCGGTTTTTCACCTCGATTGAACAGGAATTTCAGGCGATGACGAATAGACTTCACGGTCGGACGGTTGTTATCACGGCGTCGGGTCAGGGGATTGGACGCGCGAGCGCGCTTGCCTTTGCGGCGGCGGGTGCGACGGTTTACGCGACGGATGTGAACGAGGCAGCGCTTGCTTCGCTGGCGGGCGAGAAGAATGTGCGCCCGATGAAGCTCGACGTGCTGGATGGCGCGGCGGTCGCGGATTTCTTCGCCAGGGTCGGGCGCGTCGATGTGCTCTTCAACTGCGCCGGCGTCGTCCATGGCGGCACGGTGCTCGACATCACCGACAAGGATCTCGACTTCGCCTTCGATCTCAACGTCCGCGCCATGATCCGCACCATTCAGGCCGTGCTGCCCGGCATGCTGGAACGTGGCGATGGCACGATCATCAACATGGCC